>NZ_LROZ01000001.1 GCF_001549985.1 Myroides odoratus
CCACTTCCAAACTTTATTCATCCTTTTTTTTAAAGTATTTTCGATTTAAATCGCAACTACCTACTATAACGCCTCTTACATCGAAAAGTTTTTTGAGCTTTTTTCAAGGAGTACGGGAACAGTTCGCTTTTTTGCAGTTTTGTAAGTCGCCTTTTTGTACAATACAGCAAATAAAACAAGATTTTCCCCTAGATAGAAAACAGTTTTTTTAACTGTAAACTCGGTTTTGTGGTTTAAAACAGTAGTTTTTTCTGCAATACACCAGGTAAAAAAAGATGATCATTTAAAAAAATGGCCCAATACGGCAATAAATGACACCTTGCTCCTACCTATATATAAGGAGAGCATCAAACAACTTTACAAAAAAGCAAAAAAACCCTTCTATATATAAGGAGAGAATCTAACAACTTTACAAAAAAACAAAAAAGCAAAAAAAACACTCCTAATATATAAGGAGAGAATCAAACAACTTCACAAAAAACAAAAAAGCGAAAAAACATCCCACAAAAAAAGGAGAGCGATGCTCTCCTTTTTTTATATGGAATACTATTAAAGTATTATTTTTTTACAATACGCTCTGTCTTGTCAAAGCCATTGCCTTTTATCTTCACAAAATAAGTACCTGAAGATAATCCTTTCATATCTACTTTCACTTCATTAGAAGAAAGCGTTGGTAAACTTTGTACCAAACGACCTGTCATATCAAATACTTGAATAGACATACCTTTCACATTAACCTCTTCTGGAATCGTTACATTCAACTGATCCACTACCGGATTTGGCCAAACAGCAAAAGATAAATCTGTCAAATCAAATTCCTCTGTAGATAAATTATTGAAATCACTACGGCTCATAATAATTGAATACTCTTGGCTTCCTCCTCTTAACACACCTTTATGTGTCACTTTTGCAGTATAAATACCAGCTTCTGCTCCCTCAATTTCAATTTTTTCGATATTATCCACGTTATTATCTCCTTTTTGAGCTATTAGATTATTGAAATCTTTATTTAATCTCCAAGGTAAATACTCTACTCCGTCTTTGAATACACGTAAATCTAAATCATTCACTAAAGAAGGATTATTCTTTGCATAATTTTCATCCGAGTTATCGCCATTCGTTAATGAACCTTCTGGATCAGTCCAAGCTATTGTAACGATTACATTAATTCCACTCTCACCTACTGAAAATTGTTTTTCATATGTTGCTCCTTGTACTAATACATTCTCTTCTAAAACAACGCCACTCACTTTACTTCCTTCCAGAATTTGAACACCTCCTTTTGCATTGATTAATCCCCATCCAAATTTATGATCAGGTCCTTTTGCACTTCCAGCTTCATCTGCAGTATGTGCCATTAATGCACGAATTGTAGCTGACTTGAATGCATTATTGTTTTTTTCCATAGCCCATTGTTGCCACAAGGCAATCACACCTGTCACTGAAGGAGCGGCCATGGATGTACCACTAGAATTTGAATATAAATTATTTCTAGGCACTCCTGTTACTGGTGTTGGCAATTGATAAGTACTTGAAAATACTCTTACTCCTTTAGATGAAATATCTGGTTTAATACGAAAATCATTCGTAGGCCCATAGTTACTAAATTCAGACATCACTACACTTGCTGGCCCAGTATAATTCGCTACTTCTTGAACTGCTGCAACAACAATCGTGTTTTTAGCAACTGCAGATCCTGTAAGTAAATCATTTCCATTTTTAGCAGGGTTTATAATTCGATAATTATCTCGATCATTTCCTGCAGCAACAACGGGTTGGTAATATTTATATTCAAACGTAAGATTATCAAAGTCTGCACTCGTAAAATCATATGTCCCAAAATCGCTCACTGCAAGCACTGCATTTCCGCCATCGTCGATTGCTGTGTATCCGTACGAGTGATTCGATACCAATAATGCATCTGTTCTTGCTGCTTGACGCATAAATTGTGTATCTCTATCCCAATCGTAACTAATTATTTTTGCAGCAGGCGCTATTCCT
This sequence comes from Myroides odoratus, assembly GCF_001549985.1. Taxonomy (GTDB): domain Bacteria; phylum Bacteroidota; class Bacteroidia; order Flavobacteriales; family Flavobacteriaceae; genus Flavobacterium; species Flavobacterium odoratum_A. The sequence goes on from NZ_LROZ01000001.1 coordinate 2,002, forward strand.
TTTGCTGCAGCATTTAGTCCTTTTGCAGCGATTGTTCCTGACACGTGTGTAGCATGTGAACGTCCACCTTCAAAACGCAAACGGTCATCTTGTGAAGCTGTACCAAGATTGAGCAAAGGCTTTCTCAATGTCATACGACTTCCCCCTGCATCACCTTGAAACTCCACATGGGTATCCAAAGCTGGTTGACCATCCCATACCCCAACAAGCATTCCAGTTCCATCTAAGTTTAAACCTAAACTTCCACCTGGTGCGACATCGTTTACTCTTGTTGTTTTTCTACTTCCTGCATTACTTGTAGTATAGTATATATACGAACCGTTTTCATTAATTCGCTGTAAAGAAAACACTCTACCATCTTCCGTAATTCCTGCAATGGGTTTATTGTTTTCTTTAGCCATTTGATAGGCGAATTCTCTTTCTTGAATTCTCGCTTTTTCAAAGGCCTTAGCTTCTTCTACATTTAACTTATCATAAGTAGAAATAATTTTTTTACGAATTTGTTCCGTTTGTGCATTCATACTCACTCCCCACAAGGAAAACAAGCTGAATAACAACAAGGTATTTTTTTTCATAAACTCTGTATTTGGGTTGTTTCTAATTTTAGGTTGTGAAAGTTAAGCATAAAACCAACAATAATGCTAATTTTAACTAAAAATCTACTTTATTGCAAATGTGATTAAAAAAAGATACACAAAGCTCAAGTTCAACTAACTAAAAAAAGGTTTTACACAAAGAAATCATCGAATATACACGATTTAAATAAAAAAAGGTTCGATTGCGAACAATCGAACCTTTTTATACATTTCTTATAACAAAAAAGAAGAGTATTATTCCTACAAAGAGAAATGCAAACGTATTGCTAAATCCAAATCGTTGCATAAATCTTTTATTCTTCATTATATAGCTTTCCACCAAGAGTACATACATATAGATGATGACTCCTAGATAGAGATATATCAGTTGATTATAATAGAATGCATCTTTAAACTTTCCTTTAATAATAGCGTCAACTGCTCTTTGTCCACCACACCCTGGGCAATCCCATCCCGTATAGTCTTTTATTGAGCACGTTACAACGGCAGGAAAATAACTCAGTCCTTTACTTACAGCTACTATCACTGCTAGAGGAAGTATAGCGTAAAAAAGAATCCGATAAAAAATCTGCATGCTATTAGTCTTACATTCCAGCTGCTTGTCCTTGTCTCATTGCTTCTTGAATAGACTCAATATAAGCATCCCATCCACCTAACTGTTGGATATTGTACCAACTGTAAGCAATGTGAACAACAAAAATAGCTAATACAATAAAGCTAATAATTTTAGCATTTTTTGCAGCTTTTACTGCACCATCATAATCTCCTTGTTCATATTTTTTACCTGACTGTGCAGACATTACAATTGCAACAATACCTAGTAAAAGTCCAATACACGAACAAAAACCTAAAATTGTTGATACGATAGACAAAGCTAAATAATTATTAGGCTTCGCTGGCATTTGATTCTGCTGACTGCTTACAGCATGATCAAACTGTTGGTTAAACTGATTGTGATCCATTTCTTAAAATTTTAACGCAATATACTACTTTTTGGTCTTTCTAAACAAAACGTTTGATATACTGCTCTAATTTTTCTTGATAAGTTGTTTGAGCATGATCAACGACAGCATCTACACCCTCGATTGTTAAGATAGGTTTTAACTTTGCATCTGTTCGCAACCAATCCAAATACTCTGTACAGAATTCAGCAGGATTAAATTCTCCTTCCTCTTCTAAAACTTCTTTATCTTGAAAATAAAATTCATCTTCAAATACGACAGCTTCCACATCATAAGCAGCTATCTGCAATAATTCTTGAATATTTTTAGCAACGACAAAAACACCTCCTTCATCGCCGAATGCAACAATAGGAGCTTGAGTTAAATCATCTACTTCTGTGTTATTAATCCAAAAAGCATAAATACTTCCTGAGCTATTTGCTTCAGCAAAAGGAATAAATGCTTTTAGAAACTCTTCCTCTGTTGAAAAACTTTCAATCAGTGGGGTTTCTTCTGTCATTAAATAAATAGCATTTGAATAATAAGAGGGAATGTTTTCGGATACTTGAAACTCTAATAAGCTCTTTAATTCCTTAGGAATTTTGTATCCTTTAAATAATGCAGTAAATTCTTGTTTTACCATTGTACTGTTCATTTTCGCCCTGGATATAGGCTCTATTTTCAACTTAAATTAAATTAAACTATACAAAACCTCTTCCGTAGTTGAGGATCTTGTTTGATTGAATAAAGATAAAATTTTTTCTTTTACAAAAAACAATTCTGTAAACATTCTTATTTTTTTCTTTATTCATACTATAAAATTATGATTTTCAATTAAAAAAACCCCATACTTCTTCACTTTTAACAAATCTAATGGGGTCATTTCGTGAATATTCATTTAAAACCTTCAAGTAACTTTCTTCTTCTAATGCCCGAATTCCCTTACTTTTGGGGGTAAAATCTATACTATGTCAACTGTCCAAACAATTTATCTTGCTTCAGCGATGATAATTAATACCGATGGAGCACTCTTAACGGTTCGAAAAAAAGGATCCCGTTATTATATGATGGCTGGAGGTAAAATTGAAGCTGGAGAAGAACCAATAGAAGCCTTGCTCCGTGAATTACAAGAGGAACTCAACCTAACCGTCGATGCAAGCGCCATCCATTATCTTGGTACACATCAAACCCAAGCAGTGAATGAAGCAAATACCCTGGTTCATGCGACCATCTTTCAATTAACCCTCACTCCCACACATTTTACTCCTCATGCAGAATTAGAAGAGATTAAATGGCTGACCTATGAAAACTATCAACAAGTTCCCTTGGCTCATCTTTTAGAAGAATTCAGTATTCCCCTATGGTTAAAAAACAAAAAATCCCAGTAACCACTGAGATTTTTTATTTTTCTATCCTTGTTTCTTTACATATTTAGTAAGAATAACAATCATCTGTCCATCCACTTTACCTTCTATATACTCTACGTTATTTGGATCCAATCGAATATTGCGAACAGCAGTACCAATTTTAGCGTTCAATGAAGATCCTTTTACATCTAGATCTTTAATTAAGGTAACGGTATCTCCAGCTGTCAAAATATTGCCATTGCTATCTTTGTGTAATTCAACAGAACCATCTCCTGTATGGTCTCCAGTTGCTTTAGCAAACTCCATCAATTCATCATCCAAATACATCATTTCTAAATTATCCGCAGCCCAGCTTTCTTGTCTAAAACGGTTCAACATACGCCAAGCGACTACCTGAACAGCAGGTACCTCACTCCACATTGACGTCGTTAGACATTGCCAATGGTTGCTATCTAACTCTTGTCTTTTCTCAATTTGATCTAAACAAGTCTCACAAATATAAATTTCTTTATCTGCTTCATTAGCAGCCACAGGCGGAACCTCATAAACCTTTAATGGTCCTGTAGATTCACATAGTTCACATTTATTTCCACTTCTGTCTTTTAACTCCGCTTCTGTTTTCATAATACGTATAGAATATAATTTAAAAGTGCAAATATAACTTTAAATATCTATTTATAAAAACCAATAAAACCCCTTTATATTAAAAATAAATACACTGGAATACCTCTAATTTGATAATCGCGAGGTTTGCTCTTTGTGCTTTGCTCTTTGTGAGGTCGTAAGATTTATCGATTAAAGAAGAAACGTTGTTTTAATTAGAAAATTTACTTCTCTCCCTTTTCTCCTTTCCCCTATCCAATTGCTTTGTGAGGTTTGTGCTTTGCTCTTTGTGAGGTCGTAAGATTTGTCGATTAAAGAAGAATTCTCTTTAGCTAGATAATTTACCTCACCACCTCCCCCACTCACCCACTCACCACCTCATCATCTCACCACCTCATCATCTCACCACCTCATCATCTCACCACCTCATCATCTCACCACCTCATCATCTCACCACCTCATCATCTCACCACCTCACCACCTCACCACCTCACCACCTCACCCACTCATCACCTCACCCACTCATCACCTCACCACCTCATCAAAACAAACCACACCAACTCTATTTCAATATTCTATCAAAAGACTTAACTTTACTCCATAACAACACATTTCTATATACGATGAAAACAGATATTGAGATTGCAAGAGAGAGTGAATTAAAGAACATTTACGAAATTGCTAAAAATATCCAATTACCAGAGGAGTATGTGATTCCTTATGGTAAAAATATGGCAAAAGTTCAACTAGAAGCCCAACAACAAGAGCAACAAAAAAAATCAAATTTAATCTTGGTTACTTCCATTACCCCAACAAAAGCGGGAATTGGAAAAACTACGGTATCTATTGGTCTAGCCCTTGGATTAAATAAAATTGGAAAAAATGCTATTGTTGCGTTGAGAGAGCCTTCTTTGGGTCCGTGTTTCGGAATGAAAGGAGGGGCTGCTGGAGGTGGTTATGCTCAAGTATTGCCGATGGAAAATATCAACTTACACTTTACAGGGGACTTCCATGCGATTACTTCTGCACACAATACCTTAAGTGCCTTATTGGATAACTACATCTATCAAAATAGGGCGGAAGCCAATGGCATCAAGGAAATTTTATGGAAAAGAGTATTGGATGTCAATGACCGCAGCTTGCGCCATATCACAACAGGATTAAGAGGAAATGCCAATGGTATACCCCAAGAAAGCGGTTTTGATATTACGCCTGCATCGGAAATTATGGCCATTATGTGTTTAGCAACTGACATGGATGATCTACGCAGACGCATTGAGAATATCCTTTTAGGGTATCGTCACGATGGCAGTATGTTCACGGTAAAAGATCTAGGTGTAGCAGGAGCTATTACTGTTTTGCTAAAGGATGCCTTAAATCCGAACTTAGTTCAAACAACTGAAAATACCGCTGCTTTTATTCACGGGGGGCCTTTTGCTAATATTGCCCATGGTTGCAACTCTGTACTTGCGACTAAGATGGCGATGAGTTATGGAGATTATGTGATTACAGAAGCTGGATTTGGCGCTGACCTAGGTGCGGAGAAGTTTTTTGATATTAAATGTAGAAAATCTGGCTTAGAACCGAAGTTAACTGTAGTAGTTGCTACGGCTCAGGGATTAAAGATGCACGGTGGTGTTGCCTTAGAAAACATCAAGGATAAACATATTGACGGAATTAAAAAGGGCTTGAAAAACTTGCAAAAACACGTCGAAAACTTGCGTTCATTTGGACAAAGTATTGTGGTCGCGTTTAATAAATATGCAACAGATAGTTCAGAAGAAATCCAATTGGTTGAGGACTATTGTCGTACAAATGGATTAGGTTTTGCAATAAACAATGCTTTTGTTGAGGGAGGTACAGGGGCTATAGCATTAGCAAATGAAGTAATCCAGATGATTGAAACCAATCCTAGTCAGCCTTTACAATTCCCTTATTCAGATGATTTGACGATTGCTGATAAGATTAAAGCTGTTGCAACTAAAATTTATGGAGCCTCTACTGTTACTTTTAGTCCAATTGCCTATAAAAAATTAAATCAGATCAAAGGAACAAAACTAGATTTATTTCCTGTTTGTATTGCCAAAACACAATATTCCTTCTCTGCAGATGCTAGTGCATACGGAGTAACCCATGATTTTACTATTGTTATTAATGACCTTGTGATTAACAATGGTGCTGAATTCATCGTGGCTATTGCTGGTGATATTATGCGTATGCCTGGACTTCCTAAAGTACCACAAGCAACAAAAATTGACTTAATAGATGGATTAGTTGAAGGTTTAAGCTAATACTCATCCTTTATATCCTAGTTAAAAAAGCGAAAAATTGAATTTTTCGCTTTTTTTATTCTCTAAACTAGGAATTAAACAAATAACCCATACTCTTATTTATAATTTAATTTCTAACAAATTGTCATTAACAATTAAAAACTATATTCATTATATTTGAGAAAATTTAGAAAAAATAGCGTATAAAAATACGTATATCACCTATTTTTAATGAAAGATATAATTCACCACTTATTTCTCCCTATTTCTAATGCTATCATAACCGTTTTGATGATTATATCAGTCATCTATTGGTTATTTTCAGCCCTTATGGGGGAATTAGATGGAATCGGTCTAGATACCCAACCGGATGTAGACGTCAATGTTGATATAGATACTGATTTTGACTTACAGCAAAACCACATAGATATCCTACAGTATAAAAATGCTGATTTTGACGAACCTACCTTATCCTCTAAGTGCCAGTATGGACAATGCGTATCGTACAGAACCGGCTTTTAAATTACAAGGTTCTTATCGCGATATGAATAAGATGATTAGCAAAATCATTCCATTAATGAATGAGAAAGAAATTGAGGAATTGATATTGACCCATTATGAAAACGAATCGCAGACCTTAACGTCAGATACAGAAGCGAATTTATTAAAATTAAAAGAACTGGCAAATCAACTTTCCGCAACGGAGCGTGAACGTTGGGAGAACATTAAAACTATATTCATCAAGCAAAACAAATTGAGTCTTGCAGGTCCGGATAATCAGGCGGCCCAAGTAGTTGATCAGCTAATGGATTTCAACCAAAATTTAGCTAGCATTGCTCAAGCAATCAAAATAAAATAATACAAGAACGATCTGAACTACAGGTCGTTCTTCTTTTTTATACCTTTGTCACCTAAAACAAACGCTTTTACAATCCTCTAATTCAAATTTATGTCCAAACATTTGGCTCGAATAGCTGTCACCGTTTTATTCTTCTTTTTTGGTGGTATATCTGCCTCATGGGCTTCGCGAATACCTACCATTAAAGAATATTTTGAAGTAAATGATTCAGCATGGGGTTTTGTCCTATTGTATATTTCAATCGGAACGTTGATTTCTTTGCCTTTTGCAGGTTCCATTATTGCTAAATTGGGAAGTAAACGCTCTACGTTGTATTTCTTACTTTCCTATTTTGTCCTATTGGTTGGTATTGGTTATTGGGACATCCTTTGGCAATTGAAAATAAACTTGGTTCTATTTGGTGTTTTTAGCAACCTTACAAATATTTCCATCAACACCCAAGCGATTAATGTATCCAAACAATATAAAGGACAAATTATTGGATCTCTTCACGGTACTTGGAGCATTGGCGGTTTTGCGGCTTCTTGGTTAGGTGCTGAAATGATTAGCAGTTACGTTCCGCCTCTCGACCATTTCATCTATTTTTCATCCGTAGGTATTGTAGCTTCGCTATTCCTGTTTAAATTTTTGACCCCTGATGCAGCTCCTTTAGAAAAAGAATCAACTACACCACAAAAAAAATGGCAGTGGCCCGATAAGAATTTAACCGTTCTAGGTTTACTTGCCTTCTTTTCAATGGTCACAGAAGGTACTATGACCGATTGGTCTAGTGAATACATGAAGCATATCGCTTTAGCTCCTATAGAATTAGTGGGATATGGATTAACAGCTTATATGTTTACTATGGCAAGTGGTCGTTTTATCTCGGATTATACGGTACGAAAATATGGAGAGCGCAAAACATTATCTGTTTGTGGTTTACTTATTTTTATTGGTTTAGGTGCTGCAGTTTTATTTCCACATGTCTATACAACTATTTTATCGTTTATGATTGTTGGATTTGGCGTTTCGGCAGTTGTCCCTATGGTTTATCATTTAGCTGGAAATAGCACAATAATGCCCCCGCAACAAGCGTTAACATTAGTAACAAGCATTGGTTTTATCGGATTCTTTTTAGGGCCACCCGTGATTGGTTTTATCGCTCAGCAGGCTTCCTTACAGACTGCTTTTGCCATTATCGCTCTTTTCGGTTTGTCCATTACACTTTTAAATCGTTTTATCAAGCTAGATACTTCGAACTAAATTTATAAATTCTGTAACAATTGAATCACTAAACCTCATACGATTGTTCATTTTTATTTTTATATTTGATCATATTTTAAACTATCATTAATGTTTACATTTTTGCAAGCTTCACCAGATGCAATTACTACTGCCGTAACTGATTTAAACGAAGTAGTAACTCAAGAAAGTCAAATTTCTGCGTTAGATTTTGTTCTTAAAGGAGGAATCTTTATGATTCCTATTATCCTTCTGTTTATCTACACGATATACCTTTCCATTGAGAGGTATTTGTATATTAGAAAACAGACAAAATACGATGCAACTGTACTTCCCAATACGCTCAACCTATTGGAGAAAGGTCAAATAGATTCTGTGGATTTAACCTTGTCAAGAGACAATAATTCGTATACGAAAGTCATTCTAGAAGGTACACATTCCATTGGAAGACCCATTACTGAAATCGAAGCCAATATGGAACGCTTAGCGACTATTGAAATTGGAAAAATGGAGAAGAAGATGAGTCACCTGGGATTAATTGCTGGTATTGCTCCTACTTTAGGTTTCGTTGGAACAATTTTAGGGGTTATCCGTATTTTTTATAATATTAGTATTTCAGAAGATATTAGTATTGCTAATATTTCAGGAGGACTTTATGAGAAAATGATTAGTAGTGGTTCTGGTTTAGTAGTTGGTATTATCGCGTATGCAGCGTATCACTTGCTGAATTCATCTATTGATACTTATTTGTTGAATACACAACAAACGATTCTAGATTTTATTAATGCAATACAAAGACCAAATGGCAATCAAAAGAAATAAACGCTTTAAAGCGGAAATTGCGACTTCCTCTTTAAGTGACATTATGTTCTTCTTGCTTTTATTCTTTCTGATTTTATCAACATTAGCAAATCCCAATGTGATAAAAATGATGCTTCCAAAAGCAGCATCCAATGAGAAGACGAATAAACAGCACTTGACCATATCGGTTACAGAAGATAAACGTTTTTTCATTAATAAGACTGAAGTCCCATACGAGGAATTAGAACAGACTTTATTAGCAGAATTAGGAGGAAATACAGACCAATCGGTTGTTATTCGAATCCCATTTAATTCGCAGATTCAAGAACTTGTAGACGTTTTACAGATAGGTGTAAAAAACAACATTAAGTTTGTAATAGCTACACAAAAACAATAAAAAAAAGGAGCGATAAAATCGCTCCTTTTTTTTTTTATGTTAGTTTAAACTGATATACTATTTTTCCTACTTGTTTCGCAGGTGCCTTATCATTGGCTTGCCATTTCGTTTGTAAAGCAGCAATCTTTGCTTGTTCTAATAAACAACTAGCTGTATTGGTTGTTCCCTTTACTCCTGCTCTAGCTTCTACTGTATTTCCCGCTTGATCTACCCAGACTTCAACGACTACTGTTCCTATTTCATTACAAGTGTATTTAGGAATGGCTTTTACTGTTGCACTTCGTCCATCCAGTGAATAACCAATACCATCTCCTCTACCATCTCCATGTCCGTTTCCTACTCCACCACCTGATCCACTTCCGATACCTGATCCTGTGCCACTTCCTATACCACTTCCACTTCCTGTGCCATTACCAGTCCCTGTACCATAATACCCTCCATTCGTAGATAAGCCACCTTTTCCAGAACCAGTTGTTCCTCCACCTCCAGAACCAGTTCCTCCATTCATAAAGCTACTAATCGCATCTTTTGTCGTGTTGGAAACATCTGTTTTAGCTGGTGCAGTCGCTTTTTTCTCTGTTGTCTCTACTTTCTTTTCGGTCGTCTTTTTGGTTACATTCTCCACTTGTTTTTCAACAACGGGTTTCGCTTTTTTCGTTTCGTCCTTTTTATTTACAACAACCGTAGTTTCCTCTCCTTTTTCATACGCCAACACCTTATTGTCTTCTACTGGTTCTACTTTTGCAATTTGTTGTTCTTCTTGTACAACCTCAACGGGTTTCGACGAAGTTGTCAAATGATCTCCTGGAGTTCCCTCTAGTGAAATAGCAACACCATCTCCACCACCTCCGCCTCCACCAAAACTGGTATACGACGTGTGACTATCCATAAATTTGATAAAAAATAAAAGAAGGAAAAACAATAGGGTAATTCCCAAGGTTATAACGATCGACGTCTTTTCCTCTTTTGTATATTTTACATTCATATCAATTACTCGATGCTATTAATTCATTCATTTGTTCTAACAAATGTACTTATTTTTTTGATTCTACTCCTTTTCTTCACTTCTTTTTACGAAGTTACGACCCTACTTCCTTTTTCTTCATCTTTCACAATGGACAAAGACAGCGGAATTCGCTCTTGCAATTCATCCACATGAGAAATGATTCCAACGATGCGATTCTCTTTATGCAAGCTACTCAACGTTTCAAAAACAATAGTAACTGATTCTGTATCTTGTGTTCCAAAACCTTCATCAATAAAGAAAAAGTTCTTATTGGATTTGGATAAACTCTGTACACTTTCCGCTAATGCTAAAGCTAACGATAGCGATACTTGAAAACTTTGTCCTCCCGATAAAGTCTTTACGCTACGTGCTTTTCCATTATTTAAATAATCAATAATTTCAAAATCATTATTTTCATTCAATTGCAAACTCAGTTGATTATTCGTTAAACGATGAAAACGCTGATTGGCTATATCACAAAGATTACTCAAATAAATACTCGATACATAGTTGACAAATCCTGCACCTTTAAACATATTATCCAATAGATTGATATTTTTCAATCGCTTTTCCACTTGATCAAACGCTTGCAGTAAAGTACCTTTCTCTTTATACTCTTGTTCCAATCGTTCAATCTCGCCCCCTAGTTTTACAACCAAAGTTGTATGTTCCTTCACTTGTTGTTCTAAGGTAGCTACAACTGTCATTTGGGTTTGAAAACGCACAGGATCAAAAGCAAGTGATTCCAATTTAGCAGCTAATTGCTTTACTTGATTACGCAACACTTCTAGTTTTAATATAAACGCTTGAATCATGGTTCTTCTTGCCTGTATGTCTATATTTTTAGTGAGAATTTTTTCTACTGCTGTTACCTCCTCTAAATTAAACGTTTGAAGCAACTGAAAAATATGTCCTTCTATCCCTTCTACTGTTTTAGTCAACTCCTCTATTGCCTGTTGACTATTCTTCTGTTCGGTTTCTAAAGAAGCTAAAACGGGGGTTAGTTGCTGCACTTGCTGTGTTAAGGAACGGTAACTTGTTTCTACTCTTGCAATCGCTTCTTCTTTACTATGAATCTCTTGGGCAATCTTTTCTTTCTCTTGTACTAGGATTTCGTTGAGGTTCAACAATTGAATTTGCTTCGCTTTGGCCTCAATCTCTGCTTCCATTCTCGCCTGATCCAATTCGATCGCAGCTAATTTTGCGGTGTATAAGTCTACATTCGCGCGAGTGCTTTCTGCCTTTTTTATTTCTTGTTGTTGTTGACTTTCCAACTGTTCAAGCATTCCGTTCACTCGAATTGCTTCTTGTTTGACTTGCTCTAGTTGTGCTTTATTGCCTTTTTCAATTTCAGTCCAAACAAAGGTCATTTCCAATTGCTGTAATTGGTTCTGCTTTTCTCCTATTTGCTGGTTGATTTCTTGTTCTTGCACCATCAAAAGATGTCGCTTATCCACTAAGGCTTGTACTTCTCTTTCTCGTTGGTTTAGCTCCAGCGCTTCTTGTCGAAGTTTCTCTTGTTTACGTTCTAATTCTGCAATTAAACTCGATACATCTTCGCTCGTTAGAATTGTAGGATGTTCTAAAGCACCACATAAAGGACAGGCTTCCCCTTCTTTTAAAGTAGTCGCATAATGCGCCAATTGTTGAGACACGCGCAATTGATCCAATTCCTGAGTAAGCAGCATTTGAATTCCTTGACTGAGCTCTCTTTGTTTAGCCAAGTTGATCCGCCATTCTTCTTCTGTGGTAAAATCCAGCTTTTCCAAGGCACTACTCAACTGTTTAATTTCTCCTTGTACTAGTGCCTTTTTGTTTTGTAGTTCTTGGCTGTTTTGTTGTAAATACGTCCAATCCGTAAACCATTTATCCAAAGCCATCAAACGCATGGCATCCATTCGATTGGCTTTTAAACTTTGTATTTGTTGCTCAATTCCTACAATCGCCTGTTGAATTTCTTGTAGTTCTTTTTTGGTCTGCACCACAACTTCATTGCCCTTTTTCAAGCGTTCACCTAAGGCTTTTTGAGATTCTTCCGTCTCTTTAATACTCTGAATTAATTGCAGCTCTCGGAGTCTTGCCTTTTCTTGTTCAATCGTTGTATATTGTTTTTCAACGGCTACCAATTCCCCAGCAATCTGGGTATGCTGTGTTTTCTTTTCTTGAAAAACCTTGATTTGTTCTACTAAGAGTGTCTGTTTCTCAACTAACTTCGCTTTGTATTGTTGTTGCTCTTTTAATACGGAGCGAAAGGCTTTATCTACTTGCTCATATTGATCTAATTCCTTTTGTTGTGCCTGAATTTGAACTTCTTGAGCGTTTAATACTTCTACTTCTTTTTTACTTGTTTCTAGCAGTTCAAAGTCACTCTTCACAGCTTTTAATTGCTGAAAGAGTTCTTGTTCTGTTTTAAACGTTGCTGCCAGTTGTGTTAGTTGTGCTTCTTCTGCTTGATGTTGTGTCTTTTTCTCTTCAATCTGTTCTACTGTCAGTAAAGCGAAACGCTGCAACTGACCTTGTAAATGATCATAGCGCTGACGAGTTTCACTATATAAGGCTTTGGTCTTGCCTGTTAAATCAAAACGATCCAAACCAAAGATTTCTTGCATCATCTTCGTTCGATCCTTTCCTCCTAATTCTATAAACTCTTTGAATTTTCCTTGCGGAATGATGATGGTGCGTTTGAAATTTTCATAGCTTAATCCAATAACCCCTTCCATATTTAAATCAGGTAATGGAATCCACTGCTCCTCCTTCCATTGATATAAGACTGCGTCTCCGCGTTTTACATCATCAAAACGCTTAGAATTACGTCTAAACTCTCTGTAGATACGGTATTTTTCTTCTTTAAAATTCAGAAACTCAAAATCAATACTCATGCGGTCTGATTTTAAATTCATCATATTATAAGCCCGATTATCGCGGGCATTTAATCGTTCACTTTCGCCATATAATCCAAAAGATATGGCTTCTAAAATAGAAGATTTACCTGATCCTACTTTTCCGAAAATTCCAAATAAACCAGCTTGAATTAACTGAGTAAAATCAATAACTTGCTTTTCTTGATAAGAATAAAAACCTTCTAAAGTTAATTTAATGGGTATCATGAATCTTCTTAATTTATAATTTCATTGAACAAATCCATAATTTCATCATTGGGTTCTTGTCCATTGTTTTTTTGTTTAAAATAATCTGCAAAAAGTCCTTGAATATCTTGTTCTAAGTTGACTTGTTTTCTTCTATTCTCATCGGATTGATTGGCTAAATTCACCACGGGAATGATTGTAATAATTCCATCGTGCGCTTGGTGAATTCGCTTGATATCATCCGCCTGTAAGAACGTATCACTAACAAGCGTCAGTTCTACTAGGTGATGTGGGTGTTGTTGTAACCAAGCAACCGCATCATCTACGCTAGTGCATTTTTTTCGCGTTAAAGGACGTCCTTTTGTCAAGGGTATTTTCTGATAGGTAGCTGGTTGATTAGGTTCTACCTCAACCAGCATTGTATACTTTTCTTGTCCTGCCTCGCTAAAACTATAGCATAACGGACTTCCTGCATACACTACCGGGCGATCTGCTTCGCCAATTTGATGGGCACGGTGCAAATGTCCTAAAGCGGTATATTGAATTTGTATTGGAATACTGTCACTGTAAATCAAATCCGCATTTCCGATTTTTAACGGTTTTTCTCCATCAGGTTCTTCTAATTCTTCCCCTCCTTTTTTCATCATATACAAATGGGAAATCAACAAATTGACTCCTGCTGTATCACAATATTCATTGGCTAACGTCTGCCAATTACTAGCCAAAACTTCATTGAGAGCCGTTGTTTTATCCGCTACATTCAAGGCTTTTTTCAATCGTACTTCATTGGCATAAGGGGTGTGAATCACACGAATCGGAAAAGGAAGATGAGCCAGCTTTAGCTCAATAAATCCTTCTACTGAATGCGTTAATGTGAAAGCCTCATGTTCCTCTATGGGTTGTACTACAGTGTTGGGTAAACCAATCAAAAGGATTCCACAAGCACGGGCCAAAGGATCTGGTGCATCAATTCGCTCAGGGCTATCGTGATTGCCTGCAATTGCCAAAACGGGGCGCTGTCCATTGCGGGTTAAATGGCGAAGAGTTTTATAAAATAAATCTTCTGCTTCAATGGGAGGGTTAAACGCGTCAAATAAATCACCTGCAATCAAAATAATATCTGCTTGTTGTTCATCTGCCACTTGGCAGATTTCTGCTAATACTTCTTTTTGCTCTTCTATTCGTGAAAAATTATCTAATCGTTTGCCTAAATGCCAATCTGCAGTATGTAATATCTTAACTTTCATGCTTCCCTTGATGTTTAACTATCAAAGATACAGGTTAAATTAGGTAATCACTAATGTTTTTATTTCATTTCGACGTACCAAGGGAAGGGCAATAAAACACTACTTTTGTTTCAAACACCCAAAAAATGAAAAAACTAGTATTTTTAATTATTAGCCTGTGCTCTTTACTCTCTTTTATTTCTTGTAAAAATAAGGTGGAAGAAGCCCCTTTGCTAACTAATCCAGATGAAATAAACGCTCATAAAAAGATTTTTACCTCGCTTATGGACACCGTATATTATGCTTTTAAACATAGCGATGCTTCTTTACTCTATAATCATTTAGATCAAGAATCGATAGCCTACTATAACCGTTTACTCCAAAACACAAAAACAAAAAAAATACAAGGCTCTTATATGGAAAAGAGCGATTGTATAGTAGCTCTTATGTTTCTGTACGATGCTGAGTTACAAAGGATTGATGTCAAACAGTTCCTTCAAGTCATAGTAGACTATTATAAGCAACCTGAGTCAGACTCTAAACCAAAAAAAGAAAACAAGTCCATTGATTTGGAAGACCTCGAAGTCCGTGGTTCCTTAGCCACAGCAAATACTTCAACACTATCTCCCCTAAAATTCATTAACGAAAACAATCAATGGAAATATAATATCCTCCTGCGTTTAGAGCGAATGAGTGAAATAACGGTAGATTTAAAGAAAGTAAACAATACCAATGAAAAACAAACGATATTCAATATTATTACAACTGGTCACTATGAGAATAATCCGAATATAAAACGATCATTCGACGAGGTCTGGTTATTGATAAACAAATAATAATCACGTTTATATAATAAGAAATTCCTTTTAATCTGGGTGCATCATCCGCTGCTAATCTCCCGAAATAAAACAAAAAAAGACGAATTTTCATTCGTCTTTTTTGTTTTATTTTCATTGGATAGTCAACCGTGAACGGTCAACTGTTAACTAAATCTCACATCCATCAGGACCGCAAGCATTTGCATCTTGATCTCCTTTCATTTCGAATTTAGGCTGACTTTCTTCGTAAGCTTGTGTTAGTGCTTCTGCAAAAGTATCAATAGGTTGTGCACCCGAAATACCGTATTTGCGATCTACAACGAAGAATGGAACACCTGAAATCCCCAATGCTTGTGCTTCTTCAATATCATTTTTCACTTCTTGTGTTTGCTCTTCACTTTGCAATAAAGCAACTACTTCATCTTTATTTAAACCAATACTCATGGCTAAATCCGTCAATACCTCAAGATTCCCTACGTTCTTCCCTGCTGTAAAATGAGCGAAAAACAAAGCTTCTTCCATCTCATTTCCTTTGCCTTTACTTTGTGCAAAGTGAATCAAACGATGAGCTCTAAACGTATTTACTGGAATAGCAATATCTTGTCTAAACTCAATTCCTACTGCAGCTCCTGATTGATCTAAGTGATGCATCATCCCTTCGATTTGCTCTTTTGGCATTCCTTTTCTATTCACTAAATAATCAAGCGTTGATTGGGAAGCACCTTCTACAGGTAACGTTGGATCCAATTGAAAACTCTTCCACTCTACTTCTATTTTATCTTTAAAAGGCAATTGTGCTAAGGCATTTTCAAAATGTTTCTTTCCAACATAACAAAAAGGACACATCACATCGGACCATATTTCTACTTTCATGTCTATACTTTTTTAAATTAATACAAGGGAATTTTTAAACACCCTATTCTTCAAAGATACAATTTAAGTAGGACTATCCCCTACACATTTAACAGATACTACGGGGTTCTTGCCATCAATTCTCCTATAATAAAATAATTACCTTACAAATTGCCCTCATTTAATTTAACACAGCCTACTGTTGTTAACATTTTTTTAATACTTTTAATCCACCAAAATAACTGCAAATTATGAAACATTTTTACCTCCTTTCCTGTTTCCTATTGACTGTAATCATGTCCTACAGTCAGGTACGAAAATCGGTTTACTTTCTTGGCAATAGTTATACCTACTATAACGATTTACCGAGTTTAATACAAAAAACGGCACAGTCTGTTGGAGATGTCCTAGAGTACGAATCTACCACTGGTGGAGGTCTTTCTTTACAAGATCATCTCTATAACCCAGCAGTAACTGCAAAAATAAATAGTAAAGCTTGGGACTACGTGGTTTTACAGGACCAAAGTCAACGTCCTGCCTTAGATGATAGCTATACTTTTCCCTATGCAGCTGTCCTAAATGATCGCATTAAAAATTCTTCTCCTTGTGCTAAAACCTTGTTTTACATGACTTGGGGATACAAAACAGGAGATGAACGCAATTGCAATGCTGGTTTAACTTATATGTGTACGTATGAAGGCATGGATGACAAAATTTACGATTCCTATATGCGTTTAGCTCTTGAAAATCAGGCGCATGTTTCGCCGGTAGGAAAAGTATGGAGAAAAATACGTCAACAATACCCTGCTTATGAATTGTATAATCAAGATAAGTCACATCCATCCCCTCTAGGTTCGATGGTAGCAGCTTATACTTTTTACACCGTTATCTTCCGAAAAGACCCTACTTCCATCACCTTCAATGGATCCCTAACTTCAGAACAAGCACAAAACATCAAACGCTTGGTGAAAGAAATTGTGTACAATGATTTTGAAAAATGGTACATTGGTGTACACTACAATAAATCAGGGTTTACGTATGAAATCGTAGATGCTCCAAATGTACAGTTCAACAATACAACGCCTAATGTACAGCAAATTAGCTGGGACTTTGGTGATGGCACCACTTCAACAGAACTCAATCCACTACATCGCTACCAGCAATTAGGCGAATTCACTGTAACCTTAACCGTAACAAGTTGTAAGGAAACCTTCACTGTAAAAGACACTGTAAATATTGAAACTTTAAGTAGCACTTCTTTTGAAGAACGAAATTTTGCTATTTATCCCAACCCAACCAGTGACCATCTCTTTGTTCAGATGGAATCCGAAGCGTCTTTTACTGTTTTTGATCTAGCAGGAAAAAAGCAAACAAGTTCCGTAATCCACCAAAATGGGTTATATCAAATTGACGTTCATCATTTGCCAAAAGGAACTTATTTACTGTCTATCAAAACCTCGAAAACGCAAGAACATTTTAAATTTATAAGAAAATAATCAAGTTATTTAAGGTGAAAAAATAAATCTTTCAATTATTTTGTCTAGATTTACCCCTGTGTATAAATTAATTATTAATTCACCTTATACCTTTTTTATACCACATCTATTTATTACCAACCCATCAACTTTATAGATTAAAAAAAGGAAGCTGATTAGCTTCCTTTTTATCTATTTTTCTTCTTTATTTCACCCAGGTATCTTTTCCGGCTATAATTCCAGAAATTAAAAGCGTTGCGGACATGACTAACAAAAAGACTAAAGAATACATCCAATCTTTAGACAAGTCAAATAATGCACCAAAAATAGGAGGTCCACAAGCAGCAATCAGATAACCAAAAGATTGAGCCATTCCGGATAATTCTGCAGATTGTACTGTACTTCTAGTACGCAAGACAAAAAGCAACATCGACAAGCTAAAAGCTAAACCACTTGCTAATCCAATAAGGACACACCACAAGATGATATATTCTGTACGGAAGATTAGAATTCCGCTAATACCGACCATAAACAACACTCCAACAACAAGCGCCAACAATTTTTGATTGTTCATTTTACTCGCGATAATTGCCCCAATAAACGTCATGGGCAATTGTGCAAATTGTACATAAGACAAAATCCATCCCGAATCCTCTACAGACATCCCCCAAGTTTGCATCACTTTAGGTAGCCATGCTGCTAAACAGTAAAATAAGAGTGATTGTACTCCCATAAATACAGTAACAGCCCAAGCTAATCCTGATTTATAGAGATTCACGGTTTGTTCTTCAACTGCAAAATTCCCTTTGATTGGATCTTCTTTCTTTTTCTTGACTTGTGGAATCCACACAAAAATAGTCACCAGAGATAGAACCAACCAAATACCGATGGATCCTTTCCAACCCATTGTGGTATAAGAGCCTAAACTGATACTAAATCCCGCGGCTAAAGCAGCTGTTAAATTCATGGCTACGGAATAAATCCCCATCATGCTTCCTACTTTATGAGGAAAATTATTTTTAATAAAAGCTGGCATTAGCACATTTCCTACTGTAATAGCCGTTCCTACTAAAGCAGCACCTAAAAAAAGAGAAACAATAGTTCCTAACGGACGGATAAACAAACCAATACTCAACAGTACTAAAGAAAGTAGCAATACCACTTCCATTCCATATTTTCGAGAGAATTTAGGCACAATACCTGATAAGAAAGCAAAAGCCATCAAGGGAATAGTGGTTACTAAACCTGCTGTGGTATTAGACAAAGCTAGGGACTTACTTATCTCACCAATAACAGGCCCTACAGAAGTTAGTGGAGCACGGAGATTAGACGCAATAAATATAACCCCTAGCAGCATCAAGATTTCTTTCGTTTTTGAAACTTTTTCGATCTCTTTATCAATTGAATTACTCATATTAATGTTGTGCGTTTGTTTTACAAGGGCAAAATTAAACGGAATTAAATGATTATATTCGCCATATATCATAACTAAAACGACAAGTATGTATGGACCCGAATTAGTCGATCAAGTCAAAAAAAATGGATTTGTTTGGCATGCAGAAAATTGGAAACACAACAATGAATTCCACCAGCACCACAAAGCACAGCTTGTTTTTGTTGAATCGGGATATCAATACTTACACACCACAAACAATCAATTCTTATTGCCCCAATATCATGCTGCTTGGATTCCATCGGATCTTCCCCATAAAACCACCTCTGCATCGGAATCTGTTTCGTTGCGAACACTTTATTTTAATACCGATGGTATGCCTTCTTTTTATGATGATTTGTATTTATTTTCTGTTCCTGCTGTACTGCGAGAGATGATTATGTATACAGAAAAATGGTCGCTGAATATGGAATACCGTCAAAGTGAGCAAACCTTTTTACTTGCTATTTTAGAGGAGCTTCCTTCTTTTATCCAAGAATCTATTCCCTTAATTACGCCAGTGCCTAAATCGACCAATTTACTAGCTGTAACCGCTTATATCCATCAAGCATATAGCAAGCCAATTGCTATTGAAGATTTAGCTGCCAAAGGTTTTGTGAGTATCCGCACCTTAGAGCGTCAATTTAAAAAGGAGACTGGAATCAGTTTAGCAAAATACATTCAGATGGTCCGCATAATTAAATCGCTAGAACTCCTCAGTGAAGGAGACCTCAACATTGGTGAGATTGCCTTTCGCGTTGGGTATCGTAGTGCCCAATCATACAGCAATGTTTTCACCAAATTACTAGGCAAACGCCCGAGTGAATATTTTGAATCAAATCTGAAATAAGCATATAAAAAAAGCCAACTCAATTGAGTTGGCTTTTTTTATATGCTTTAGTTTACTGCAGGTAAGAAATTGTATTCTTTCGTGTAGTATAACATTTGCTCTTCAAAGGTTTTAGGTTGTTTAATTACGTAATCTGTAACTTCTCCTTTATCATTTGTAACAGGTACAATATAAGGGTTTACAAATCCTCTATATGGAGCTGAATTAAACTTCGCATTGCGCTCTAACACTTCTTTGTGAATCGCTTGATCTACTTTTACACCGTAGTTTTCAACCAACTGTTTTGCTGCATTGTAATCTCCTTCTGATTTGATTCGTTGCGTTTCTTTCAACAATTCACCAAACAAAGCGTGTAATTTTTCGTAATCCGTGATATTGAAATATGTTTTTCCATCGCGAACTACTTTTTCAATTACATTGTCTTTCTTTCCTTTTTCAAAAACCCATGCACTTACCCATTGGCGGTTTCTCATGTGTGCTTCTTCAATATCAGCTCCTGGCTCTAAACGCACTAATTGCGTCATTAAACCATTGCGGATATACCCATCGTAAGCAGCCATTCCTACAGCTTTCCAATCATCTACCAATCCTATTTCTTGTAATTTAGGATTGTATAAATAGAATAAACCAACTAAGTCAGCACGTCCTTCTTCTAAAGTAGAAGCATAACTTTTTAGCGTTTCTTTTGGTTGACCGATTCCTGGGTTGATTTGTCCAGAAGCATGTCCAATTACTTCGTGTAAAGCAGTATGTAACTTATCTGCTAATTCGCCATATTGTTCTTCTAGTTTCACTTCTTCCTCATCATGTGCAAACTCTTTTAGTTTACCTGATCCACCTGCATGGTTGTATGAGTCAATGATATTTCCTAAAGAGATTGATTTTGAACCATGTTCTGCTCTAATCCAATCTGCATTTGGTAAATTCACTCCAATTGGTGTAGAAGGCGATGAATCTCCAGATTCTGAAGCTACAATTACCGTTTTATACGTCACCCCTGTCACATTTTTCTTTTTGTGTTCAGGCATTAACGGAGAATTATCCTCAAACCATTGCGCTTCTTTAGATAAAACTTCCATTTTCTTAGACATATCGAAATCTTTGATCTGCACCACACTTTCATAAGAAGCTTTGTGTCCTAATGGATCGTTATATACTTCAATAAATCCATTGTTATAATCAATATTTCCATCCGTTGCTCCAACCCATGCTACATTGTAATCGTCCCATGTTTTTAAATCTCCCGTTTGGTAGTATTTGATTAATAATTTTAACGCATCTGCTTGTTTTTGATTTTCAGCAACTGTTACTGCTTTTTCTAACCAGTAAATGATTTTGTCAATCGCTTGACCATACATTCCACCGCTTTTCCAAACTTTTTCAACTAGCTTTCCGTTCTCTTTTACTACTTTCGAGTTTAACCCTGTTGAAAGTGGACGTAAAGGATCTGGGCTTTTCATTGCATTGTAAAAAGATTCTACTTCTGCTTCTGTAATTCCATCTCCATAAAAGTTTACTGCAGATCCTTCAACTAAACCTTTCGCTAAGTCTAAGTTTACTTTTTTACTGTCAACATCATTGAATAAAATAGCCACAATACCCGCATCTAATTTTGTTTTAGTTGCTTCTAACAATGTATTGAAATAAGCTTCTGTAAAAGCAGGCTTGATTTTATCATTTGAATAATGGTGGTGAATACCGTTAGAGAACCACACTCTTTTCACATAGACTACGAAGTTTTTCCAGTCTTCTGTTTCCTTATCACCTGCATAGTTTACATAAATGCTTTCTAATGCTTGACGGATTGCTAAGTTGTGCTTGTAGTTTTGATCCCAAATAATATCGCGCCCAGCATATCCTGCTTGACTCAAATAGTACACCAATTCTTTTTCTTTTAATGTCAAATCTTCCCAACCAGGAATTTGATATCTCAATACTTCAATATCAGCAAATTGATCTACACTATATTCAAAATTCTCAACTGCTCCCACCGTATGTTCTCCTTCTTTTTCTTTGTTTTTTCCACATGATAATGCCATTGCCGAAGCCAATACAATACATGCCATTGTGTTTAATTTCATAATTAATACTTTATTCGTCTTTCAACAAATATATAAAATATGGATATACCCTCCATCTTTTACCTCCGTCAAAAAACCTAATTCTATTTTTTTTCTTCTATTTTTTTAAATAATCGTCAGTAAAATGCGTGTCTGAATTTGGATTATTAAATTTTTCTTGGTTGTAATCCTTGGATTTATTGCGGGGAATAGACAAGGATTGCCAAGCTTCATTTTTGATGAGTTTTCCAATAAATACAATTTGACCAATATGATAAGGATAATGAGCCAATTGACGGTATAACGCTTCTCCAACAGTATGATCTTGGTTTCTAATTTTCACCACTGCTTCTACATTTTCTGCGGTAATCGAATCTAAAACGGTAAACAAAATGGTCCAGCTTTTATCCCAATTCGTAATTAACTCATGTCTATTGTAAACGCCTGTTGCAAATTCACCATCACGATCTCTCCATTCTTTTTCTCCATCTTCTGTGAAAAAATTTGTAAAACGAGAGGCTAAATTTCCAGTTATATGACGCATCAACATAGCAATAGAATTACTTTCTTCATTGTATTGCCAATTCAATTCTTCTTGAGAAAGAAGTAATATCGTTTTGTCGGCTAACGTACGATAGTACTCAAATTGTTTGCGAATGCCTTGTACTTCTTGTATAGTCATGCTTTATTAGGTTTTGTTCTTTCTAAATGTACTTCATTTTATAAAAATATCCATTAATTTACTCAAAAAAATGACCTCTTTTATACCAACGCCAGTCAAGTATTTTAACGCGATAATCATCCTTTTACTTTTCTTTTTTTGTTACAAATAAAAATTTGGCACAATAGTTGTATTTCTATTAGAAACTTTTTTTCATACTACTTTTGCCCTATACGCCCCCCAAATTTCGTATAGGGCATTTTTTAGACTTCATTTCATCCATACTTTCAATACTTTGTACCCTTGGTCGAAATAAAGAACAATACAAACGAATAATTTCATTTAGAAATACCGAACTTTGTAAGAAACACCCATTCAAATGAAACTACTAGAACTAGAGCGAACATTTTTTCGCCTATTAAACTCAGCAGATAAAGAGGCTTTATTTGAGATTTACTCTGATAAAGACGCTATGCAATATAGAACAACCGCTCCCTTTGAGACGTTAGAAGAAATTGACACCTACTTAGAACAAGTCGAACAAGAAAATCTAAGCGGAAAAAAATTTCGCTGTGCTATTGTACACACAGACACCAATCAATTAATGGGAACTGCTGTTTATACCCTACTTGATACAACCTCTGCAGAAATTGGTTTTTCCATTGGTCGATCGTTTTGGAAAGGAGGATATGGAACAGAAGGAACCTTGGGGTTACTTGAGCTTATTAAACAAAGAGAACCGCAGATTCAACGAATCGTAGGAATTGCTCAAACAGCTAATGAAAAATCGGTGCGCATGATGGAACGTATGAATTTCACTTTTGTCAAAGAAGAGGGAAATAAAACCCATTTTGAATATCTACTGTAGGAAAAGGATGAGGTGGTGAGGTGGTGAGGTGGTGAAATCGAAACGTAGTGAAGATTCATCGAACACCAAAAAAAATATAAAATAGGTGAGATATATTCATCAAACACCAAAGCAAATATAAAAACAGATGAGATGGTGAGGTGGTGAGATTGGTGAGGTGGTGAGATGGTGAAATCGAAACGCAGTGAAAATCGAAACGTAGTGAAGATTCATCGAACACCAAAAAAAATATAAAAACAGATGAGATGGTGAGGTGTTGAGATTGGTGAGGTGGTAAGGTGGTGAAATCGAAACGCAATGAAAATCGAAACGCAATGAAAATCGAAACGTAGTGAAGATTCATCAAACACCAAAACAAATATAAAATAGGTGAGATATATTCATCAAACACCAAAACAAATATAAAATAGGTGAGATATATTCATCGAACACCAAAAAAAATATAAAATAGGTGAGATAGATGGTGAGATGAAAGAACAAAGAATAAACCTCACAAAAAACAACGAGCAAAAAACAAAAAAAAGAACAAAGAACAAAGAACAAAGAACAACGAGCAAAGAACATCCCTCACAAAGCATCAACTGTAAACCAAAAAAGAATAAACCTCACAAAAAACAAAGAGCAAAAAACAAAGAACAAAAAAAAAGAACAACCCTCACAAAGCATCAACTGTAAACCAAAAAAGAATAAACCTCACAAAAAACAAAGAGCAAAAAACAAAGAGCAAAAAACAAAGAACAAAAAACAAAGAACAACGAGCAAAGAACACCCCTCACAAAGCATCAACTGTAAACCAAAATAATTGCTCATCCCGATTTATTCGAATAAATTTGCAGCAATTGAATTCAACTATGTCTTTACTCTCCCGCTCCGTGCACCCCATATACAACCTACAATTCCTGTTGGTTTGTTTAAGTTCTTTATTATTTTCTGCTAGTTTTAATATGCTAATTCCTGAATTACCTGATTATTTATCGAGTTTAGGTGGAGCAGAATACAAAGGATTAATTATTGGTTTGTTTACGATTACAGCTGGAATTTCAAGGCCCTTCAGCGGAAAATTGACGGATAAAATTGGTCGAGTCCCCATTATGGCTATTGGATCAATTGTTTGTTTCATTTGTAGCTTGCTTTATCCGATTTTAACAACTGTTTCTGGTTTCTTATTTTTGCGATTACTGCACGGTTTTTCAACGGGATTTAAGCCTACAGCGACTGCAGCGTATGTTGCTGATATTGTTCCAAAAGAACGCTGGGGCGAAGCCTTGGGGTTACATGGCATTTGTTTCAGTACAGGTATGGCTATCGGTCCAGCTATTGGAAGTACCATCAAGATTTATACTTCAATGAACTTCTTGTTTTATACTTCTGCTTTATTTGCGCTCTTATCCATCCTTATCTTACTCAACATGAAGGAGACATTAAAGGTCAAAGAGAAATTTTCTTTTTCCCTCTTTAAAATTTCCCGTCAAGATTTATTTGATTTCAATGTTTTACCAGCCGCTTTGGTGACCTTTCTGTCTTATATTGCGTATGGAGTTATTCTAACATTAATTCCAGACTGGACAGGACATTTAGGATTGGAGAACAAAGGAATCTTCTTTATGATTTTCACCATATCGTCCTTGTTGGTTCGCTTCTTTGCGGGGAAAGTATCTGATCGCTATGGGCGCGTACTAATCATTACTATCGGATTGGTTTTACTGCTTATATCTTTACTTATCATTGCTTTCTTTCAAACGGTGAATGGTTTGTATTTAGGCGCTTTTATGTATGGTATTGCCTTGGGAGTTTTATCTCCTGCGTTAAATGCTTGGACCATTGATTTCAGTACACCTGATCAAAGAGGAAGAGCTGTTTCTACCATGTATATCGCCTTAGAAGCAGGAATCGGTGGTGGTGCCTTTGCTGCAGGTTGGTACTACAAAGATCATCTTGAGCACATCCCAACCATTATGTATATCAGTTCGGCGATCATTCTGCTGAGTTTATTCTATATGTTTTCTAGAAAATTCAAAACAAACTAACGGGGGGTTTGCTTTTTTGTTGGTTGCTTTTTTGTGGGGTTTGTTTAGAACACATTTACAACGAGCAAAAAAACAAAATAGCGAAATAGCGAAAGAACAAAAAAGCATCTAGCAAAAAAACAACCTACAAAAAATACTTCGCGGGTGTTGTACCTGTATGATTTTTAAAGAACTCAATAAAAGCACTATTGGAAGAGAATTCCAATTGATAGCTAACTTCTGAAATACTAGTATTTTCTGCTAGGAGCTCTATCGCCCGATAAACACGCCATTGCTGACGCCAAGCTTGATAAGTCATATTGGTTTCTCGTTTGAATATGCGCGTAATAGTCTTCTCACTCGCTCCTACATATTGTGCAAATTCATGTAAAAAAGGAGGCATTTTTTTTTCTAACATAAAGGACATCATGTATGCTTGCAAACGATAATCTGAAGGAATATCCAACGCATACGATTCTTCTTTTGCTTCCCGAAATTCATCCCAAAACACTGCTAAAACATGTTGTTGTTTTTGCGTAGGTTCTCCCTCCCACTCCCACCAGCAAATACGTTCAATTATCTGTGCTAATAAAGGAGACACCACTCGTACTTGCAGCGCGATAGGCTCTAGTTTAAGCTTGCGTATATCCAAGTAAATCGAACGGTAGGTTACGACATTGCGAAAGGTAACACGATGTTCTAATCCTGCAGGAATATAAAGCAATTTTTGAGGAGGTAAAATAACCTGATGGTTACGCGTCAATAACGTCATACAACCACTTGGAGCATAGAGAATTTGCGCGTGTTCTAGATGTTGGTGAAATCCCGAATCATGTTGAACCAAATCGGAAGCTAAACCAATTACTTCTTGGTCGATTTGCCCTAAATTCAACTCTTGTTCTTTATTCAAATACGCCATTTGTCCGATTTTTGGTATTTTTTGCTTTTATACTGTTATAAAGATAATGGAAATTCATCAGAATTTTGCACGACAAATAACAATAGAAATGAAAACAAACGTACAACTGAGTTTTATGGTGCTCTTAATGATGTTTCCGCAATTTGTTGAAACCATTTATAGTCCAGCATTACCCTCTATTGCTCAATATTATCAAGTAACAGATACACAAGCATTACTTACCATCAGCACTTATTTTATTGCTTTTGCATTGGGTGTAATTTGGTGGGGGATTCAAAGTGATTACATCGGAAGAAGAAAGGCGATGATTTGGGGCTTAACTACCTATATGATTGCTTCTTTATTGGCTTTACTGGCTCCAACTTTCGAACTGGTATTGGCTGCGCGTATTCTCGCTGCCTTTGGTATTGCTGTCGGATCTGTGATTACCCAAACCATGATGCGCGATGTATATACAGGTGTAGAGCTGAGTAAGGTATTTTCAATTATGGGTATTGCGTTATCCATCAGTCCGGTTATTGGATTATTATTAGGAGGAATAACCGTTTCTACTTTTGGGCATGTTGGCGTTTTTGCTCTACTTGCTCTACTCGCCCTATTTTTGGTTATCAAAGCCTATTATCAATTGCCTGAAACCAAACAAACACAAGATAAAATTACGGTTCAAACGGTTCTTCAACTCGCCAAACAAATGTACACCGATCGAGATATTTGGCGTTATGCTTTGTTAGTGATGAGCTACAATGTCTTGCTCTTTAGCTACTATTCGTTTGCTCCTTTTATCTTTGAGTCTAATGGATATGATGCTTCCGTTTATGGCTATAGTGGTATTGTATTAGCTCTAGGATCATTTGTGGGAAGTTACTGTACTAAGATTTGCATCAGCAAGGGGATTTCTAGCAATAGACTAATTCTTGCCTCCGCAGCATTAGCTTTAGTGAGTGCCCTATGTGTTTGCCTCTTGCTTCATTCAATGTGGTTTTTGCTTCCTGTTTCATTGGTTGTAGTTGCATTTGGTATCGCAATTCCCACTATTTTAAGTCAGGCCTTAATATCCTACAAAACAGCCATTGGATCAGCAGGAGCTTTATTTGGTTTACTATATTATATCTTGATTGGTATAGGGTTATACAGCAGTAGTTTACTCCACCACTTTGGATGGGTATTGGTCTTATTTTCGAGTATTGCTTTTATTCTAGCCTTAACTATGACCCAAAAACGATAGTTATCGCTCGTTTAAAGCTAAACGCGTAACAATCGGAAAGTGATCAGAATTTTTAAAATCACTATAGGTTTTAAAGGACTTCACTTGAATACTTGGATCAACAAAAACGTAATCAATACGCATCGGATAATACGGAAAATCATAACTTTTTCCAAATCCACTTCCTGCCTCAATAAAGGCATCCTTTAAATCTCCCTTAATATTACTATACACATACGAAAAGGCGCTATTATTCATATCACCGCAAATTACCTTGCGGTGTGTGGCGTCTTTCATATGAGACTGAATCAACTCAGACTGCATTTGCTGCTCCTTGAAAGCACTAGCAATGCGTTTGAAAATGCGTTTTGATTTTTCCTCATCTAACTTTTCATGTATATCGGGACTAATACTTACCGATTGCAAGTGAATGCTGTATACGCGAATTGTATCTGCTTGTATCAATACATCAGCAAAAATGACGTTATTATTGGAATTAGGAAGATTAATTTCTCCTTTATCAATGATTCGATGTTTAGAATAAATGGCTTGTCCTGTTTTAATTTTATCTCCATGAGAAACCACATATTTATAGGGATATTGTTTAAAGTTTAATCCTGCACTTTTAGAATACTCTTGCAGACACAAAATATCGGGGTCTTGTAGATCGACAAATTCCTTAATTTTTTGCGGAACAAATTCATCGGGAATCCACTTAAACAAGTTAAACAAGCGAACATTATACGTCATCAATACAATATCATGTTGTTCCGTAGCTTCTTCTTTTCCTGTTATTTTATAGAACTTCGTAATAAAGGTAAAGCCGAGTAATAGAATCACCACAGATAATATAACCTGTTTTTTTACTTGAATGGCCCAATACAATAAGAAGAAGAAATTCAACAACAAAAGAGAAGGTAGAATCAGCGTAAAAACAGATAGTAGAGGAAACAACTTGGGTGCTAAAAAAGGCAATACATAGCCCAATAATGTTCCTATTGCAACGAGAACATTAAAGAAAAATATAACTCTATTAAACCAAGATAGTTTCTTCATATTTACTTATTTCCTTGACGAAAAAGAAAATCCTTTTCTTCTTTACTCAAACTTTCATATCCTGACCTACTGATCTTATCCAAAATGGCATCTATTTCCTTTTGTGCGGTCGCTTCCTTAGTAACGTTTTTCTCTACTGTTTTATTGACATAAACCTTTTTAAATGTTGATTTACTTTTTGCAGTGCGTTTCATCGGTTTAGCTAAATCCGTGCCTCTTTTTAGCAAGAAGATATAACCAAAGCCTACTAGGGCGCCACCAAGATGGGCTAAATGCCCCCCAACGTTGCTCGAAGACAGTTGAAACAAATCAATAAGGATAATAAACCCCGCAATATAAATCATTTTTATACGTCCTAAAAGTGCCAAACGCACTTCCATTTGTGGAGCAAAACTAGCCACAGCAATAAGTGGAGCCATAACCGCGGCTGAGGCTCCGACAAGTCCAGCCCCCATCGCGAAGAAAAAAGCACTCAAATAATATATGATACTTCCTCCCAATGCCCCTACCAAGTAAACAAATAAAAATTGTCTAGTCGTAAAAAACGTAAAGAATAGATTGCTGACAAAGAACAGCATGATCATATTCAAGAGCAAATGCCAAATGGTTGCATGTACAAAAGAATAGGAAATAAATGTCCAAAAGCGTCCCAGTGATGCAACTCCGTCTGCTACAAAAGCAAGATAAGGGAATACGCTGTGGTACACACTGGAAGAAACAACAGAGAGTCCGTATAACAAGATAAAGACAACAATATTGAGGATGATCAGTAGTTGTACTTTATCCCCCAATTTAATGTTTCGTTTTAAATCCTCTAATCCTTTCATTTTACAAATCCCAACGATTTTGTTTGAACTGGTTTTGTTTCCAGTACCTCACCAATAAGAAGCCTGTTAATGCACCACCTACGTGAGCAAAATGGGCAATTCCAGTTCCACCTCCAAAAATACTGAATCCGCCTGTTAATCCACCGATTAAGTCAATGGCTAAGATTCCAGGTACAAAGTATTTCGCTTTGATTGGCACAGGAATAAACATCATCATCAATTCCGCATTAGGAAACATATAAGCAAACGCAACTAGAAAGCCATAAACAGCTCCAGAAGCCCCTACTACAGGATTGTTGAATGCAGAAAACATCGATTCTACATTAGAAGGTCCAATTATAGAATTCCAGTGAACTATATATTGTCCACTAGGTAACATCGCATAAATATCTGCTTTGTTATAACCAGCTGCTACTAGTTGATTGACATTGGATACTACTGTATAATAATTCACTCCCATGTGTAATAAAGCAGCTCCTAAACCAGACAATAAGAACAAGACATACAATCGCTTCGTTCCAAAAATCATTTCTAATGTACTTCCAAAAGAAAACAACGCAAACATATTGAAAAAGATATGCATATACCCACCATGCATAAACATATAAGTCAGCGGTTGCCAAAATTGAAATTTGGCATTTTCAAAATAGTACATCGCTAAATAATCATAGGTAGCAGGTACAAACTGGCTCCCTATAAAAAATAGGATATTTATAATCAATAACTGTTTTACTCCTTCTGATATTCTCATTACAGTATAAATTTTCGTTCAATATCTTCTACTTTCATGGTAATAAAAGTAGGTTTCATAAATGGTGAGATGTTGGGTTCTTTACAGCCGAATAAAGAATTCACAATATCTTCTTGTTCTGTTTCATTTAAAATCGTTCCTGATTTTACGGACAAACTTTGTGCCAGTGTTTTAGCAATGCGTTCCGTTTGAATATAGTTCGTTTCAGGAATTCCTTCTTGGAAGCTCATAATCAAATCGTCTAACACAATTTGCGCTTCACTTTCGGCTACATTTACTGGTAATCCAGATAAAATTACATGATCCTCACCCATATCTTCAAAATCAAAGCCCATTTGTTTGAGTGAATGTCGAATTTCCTTCAACAAGACCACTTCATATGGAGCATAATATAAGGTTAAGGGAAAGAGTAGCTGTTGAGAAACGGCATTGGATTTGGCAATATTTCCAATGAACTTCTCATAGAGAATTCGCTGGTGTGCTCGTCCTTGATTGATGATCACCATCCCAGATTTAATTGGGCTGACAATATATTTTCGCTGAATCTGAAACGTACGAGAGGCCAAGGTGGTTTCTGTACTTTCATCAAATAAACTCCCAGTAACCTCTTCTTCTTCGAATGTCAAGCCACTAATATCAATATCACTTCCTTTGCCTTTCAATCCCTCAAAAACTTCTTGCCAAGCCCCTACTTCCGTAGCTGAAGACTTTTTAATTTCTGTTTTATTGGATTTACTAGCAAAGAAAACAGCTTCATCTGCTTTTCTCCCTTCTTGTTTAAACGAAGAAAAATCAATCGTTGATTTAGCCGTAGTCAATTTACTTTCGAATACCTCCGCTTGCTCTTCTTCATCTGGTGCTATCGGTTCTTCAGCTTCCTCTTTGCGCAAAAAGGAACTCTCTTCAAAAGGATTGAATCCCCTTGCTACAAAATCCGAAGGTAGACCATTTGTTGTACTTGCGGGCGTTTGTTTGAAGGGATTAAAAATCTCTTCTTCAGGGTTTAGCAATTCATTGCTAAATGGATTATAATGTGTGTCGATTTCAATCAAAGGGGTTTCTGCCTCTCTATCTTTAAACTCATAAGGAACATCTAGTCCTTCATCTCGATGAAAATCGAGCACAGGAGCCACGTTAAACTGCCCCAAGCTATGTTTAATTGCAGAGCGCAAAATACTATACAGCGCTTGTTCATCATCAAACTTAATTTCCGTTTTTGTCGGATGTATGTTGATATCAATGGAACTAGGAGGTACAGACAAATAAATAAAATAAGTTGGCTGTGTGCCATCCTTTAACAATCCCTCATAAGCAGCTAAAACAGCATGATGCAAATATCCACTTCGGATAAAGCGATCATTGACAAAAAAGAATTGTTCTCCTCGACTTTTTTTTGCAAATTCAGGTTTCCCGATGAATCCGCGAATCGTTACAATTTCAGTAATTTCTTCAATTGGAACTAACTTTTCATTCGTTCTCGTTCCAAATACATTAACGATGCGTTGACGCAAATTCGAGCTCGGTAAGTTGAATACTTCACTGCCATTGTGGATCATCGTAAAACCAATCCCCGGATGTACCAAGGTAATGCGTTCAAATTCATCCACAATATTGCGAAATTCAACATTATCTGATTTTAAGAAATTTCTACGAGCAGGAATATTAAAGAATAGATTTTTCACGGAGAACACCGTTCCTGGAGGTGTTACTGCCACTTCTTGTGACATGACTTTAGACCCCTCAATCACGAGGTGTGTTCCTAATTCACTATGATGCAAACACGTTTTTAAGTCTACATGTGCAATAGCAGCGATGGAAGCTAATGCTTCTCCTCTAAATCCTTTTGTACTTAAGGCGAATAAATCTTCTGCTTTGGATATTTTAGATGTAGCATGGCGTTCAAAAGCCATTCTAGCATCCGTTTCATTCATTCCCTTTCCATTATCAATTACCTGAATCAACGTTTTTCCTGCTTCTTTTAGCACCAACTTGATTTCCGTTGCCCCCGCATCCACCGCATTTTCTATCAATTCCTTCACAACAGAAGCTGGTCGTTGAACCACTTCTCCTGCGGCAATTTGATTGGCTACGTGATCTGGTAATAATCGAATAATATTAGACATTTAAAAAAGGAAGTTTTTTTTTTGATTAAAACGTTGAACTCTATCCATACAAATTTAATTAAATAAATAGGGGAATTACTTCCTTAACTATTTTTTCACTTTTCAACTTCGTATGATAAAAAAAAGCCTGCTTTTACACAGGCTTATCTTTTTTCTTTTATAGATTATTTAAAGCAATCATTTTCAAGGCAGTGACCGCGGCCTCAACCCCTTTATTTCCCATATCACCTCCGCTTCGAGCGAGTGACTGTTCTATTGTGTTATCTGTAAGTACACAAAAAATCACAGGGATATCTGCTATTAAATTTAAATCTTTAATTCCGTGTGTAACACCTTCACAAACAAATTCAAAATGCATGGTTTCTCCTTTGATTACGCAGCCAATTACGAGAACTGCATCTAAGTCTTCAAACCGTTCTATCATTCGTTTTGCACCAAAAACCAATTCAAAGCTTCCTGGTACATCCCAACGAATTAATCCTTCTTCTTGTAAACCACAATCTAAAAGTGTTCTTTTGGCACCCTCAAATAATCCTTCTGTAATCGTATCATTCCAATTTGAAACGACGATTCCCACTTTCATATTTGTTGCCGAAGGTAATGTTGTTTTATCGTAAGCCGATAAGTTTTTATTCGCTGTTGCCATATTATTGAGCAAGACCGATTAAAGACTCTACTAACGTTGCTTCTGCAGCCGTTGAATAGTTATTCTTAACCTCGTTAAACATTTTTAAAGCTTCTGCTTTTTTCCCTTCTTCTAAAGCAGCAAGTCCTGCTTTATATAAAAATCTAGGTGTAGTGAAGCTATTTTTATTGTGATCTGCTGCTTTTTTATAGTAATCAAATGCATCTGCATGTTGCCCTAATTCAGAGAAAGCATCTCCAATAGCACCTAATGCTGAAGCACCAATAACTGCTTCTGATCCTAATTTATATTGTTCTAATTGCTCAATTGCTTTTTTAAACTCCCCTTGGTTTAGGTAAGTCGTTCCTGCATAATAATGTGCTAAATTAGCAGATGCAGTACCTTTATAGTTATCGATGATTCCTAAAAATCCTAATTTACCTTCTCCACCATTCAAGGCTAAGTTAAATAAATTTTGTCTTTCTGCCTCATTAGTGAAAGCGTCATTGTAGTAAGATTGTGCCTGAAACATCTCATTTGCTGCTTCTTCGTTTTTAGGCTCAACTACAAACTTATTATATCCAACATAACCAATAGTCACTAAAGCAATGGCTCCAACGATACCAAAAATTGCTTTTTGATTTCTCGCTACCCAACCTTCCATTTTATTTGCTCCTTGATCTAAGGAATTAAATACCTCTGCCGTAGTACTCTTAGAAGTATCAACTGAACCATACTGATCAAATTCGTTATCTACCGTTTCGTCTTCCGGTTTTGGAGCTTTATAACCTCTTTTATTATAAGTTGCCATGTATAAAAAGTTTAATGAAAGGCAAAAATATGATTTTTATTGTAATATAAAAGTGCTTACTATTAATATTTTTGATAATTTGCAACCAAATTAGATAATACTATCACTCACTCGTTAAAAACACCTATATTCTCGTGTATTTAAAAAAATTAGATCTTCTCAATTTCAAAAATATTGAAGATAAATCTTTTGAATTTAACGCTAAAATCAACTGTTTTATTGGATTAAATGGCGTTGGTAAGACCAATATATTAGATGCAATCTATTATATTGCCTATGGACGTAGTTATTTTAATCCTATTGCTGTTCAGAATATCAAACATGGGGCTGATTTCTTTGTTATCGACGGTCTGTTTGAAAAAAATGAGCAGCGTGAACACATTTTATGTAGCTTAAAGAAAGGACAAAAAAAAATACTCAAACGCAACAACAAAAACTACGAGCGTTTTTCAGATCACTTTGGTTTTATTCCGCTCGTTATTATCTCTCCTTCCGATAGTGATTTAATCATTGAAGGAAGTGAAACTAGACGCAAATTTTTAGATAGTGTTATTTCTCAAATGAACAGCAATTATTTACAATTGCTGATTCAACATCAAAAATTGATTACACAACGCAATGCTTTATTAAAGAGTTTTGTCAGCAACAATTACTTTGATCGAGATACACTTGAGATTTACAACGAACAAATTGAAGCAATTGCTCAACCTATATACGAAACGCGTCGTGATTTTTTGCATGAGTTCATTCCTATTTTTAACCAATACCATCAATTAATTACGGGAAATAAGGATGATGTCCATTTACTATATGAGTCGCAATTGGAACATCATAGTATGCGAGAACTTTTTGATCAACATATCCAAAAGGATCGTGCTTTGCAATATACGTCCGTAGGGATTCACAAAGATGATCTCGTTTTTTTACTCAAGGGAAGTCCAATTAAAAAATTTGGTTCGCAAGGGCAACAGAAATCTTTTTTAATTGCCCTCAAACTCGCTCAATTTGATTTTTTAAAGAAACAGCATAACATAGCGCCTATTTTGCTATTTGACGATATCTTTGACAAATTAGATGAACTACGAGTACGTCAAATTTTAGAGCTGGTTAACTTGGATACTTTTGGGCAAATGTTTATTACGGATACCCATTTAGATCGAACAGAATCACTCTTAAATTCGATTAATCAAGATTTCAAAATCTTTACCATAGAATAACAAACTGCTTTCAATTCATACGCTATGATTCAAGAAAATATTTCTTTAAAACCATACAATACCTTTGGCATTGATGTTCAAGCAAAGCGCTTTACACAAGTCAATTCGATTACAGAACTTCAACACCTGATTCAATCCTTTCCACAAGAACCTTACTTTGTGTTAAGTGGAGGAAGTAATATGTTATTAACGCATGATGTTGAACAATTGGTCATCAAGTTAAATATCAAGGGGATTGAAGTTATAAAAGAAGAGGAAGATTTTGTTTGGGTAGAAGCTCAGGCGAGTGAAGTATGGCATGATTTTGTGCAATGGACACTTGCAAAAGATTATGGAGGATTAGAAAATTTATCGTTAATTCCTGGACATGTAGGTACAACACCTGTTCAAAACATTGGCGCTTATGGCGTTGAGATTAAAGATACGATGGTAAGCTGCAAAGCTTTACACATTGAGACATTGGAAATTGTAGAATTTACCAATGCCGCTTGTCAGTTTGACTATAGAGAAAGTATCTTCAAAAAAGCAGCGAAAGATCAATATATTATCCTTTCTGTGGTTTATCGATTAACCAAGAAAAATCACGTTTTACATACCAATTATGGTGCAATTAAGGGAGAATTAGAGCAAATGGGCATCACTGCTCCAACCATTCAAGACATTAGTCAAGCGGTCATTGCTATTCGCAGTAGTAAATTACCTAATCCAGCAGAATTAGGCAATAGTGGTAGTTTTTTCAAAAATCCAATTGTATCCAAAGCATTATTTGATATCCTATTGAAAAAATATCCAACAATGCCTTCGTATGCGATTGATGAGGATCATGTTAAGATTCCTGCAGGTTGGTTAATTGAAACGAGTGGATACAAGGGCTATCGAATTGGCGATGCTGGTGTACACAGTAAACAAGCCTTAGTTTTAGTTAACTACGGTCATGCACAAGGCATCGAGTTAAAAAAATTATCCGAAACAATTCAGCATGAGGTTTTTAAGATTTTTAATATTCACTTAGAAGCTGAAGTGAATATCTTTTAGATGTATTGCACAAAAAAGCGATTATTGATACCTTTGCCTCTTGCTTAATATAGTTCACACACCATGCTAACCATCTTATTTTACATACTGATTGGTATTCTATTATTTCATGCGCTTTATTATGTTGTTTTATACAGCAATATTGCCTTTAATAGCTCCTTAAAGAGCAAATCCAACGAACAGCAACTAGCTGTTTCGGTCGTGGTGTATATCAAAGATAATGAAGCAGAACTACCTCAGTTTCTTGAGGCAATGCTTTTACAGGACTATTCTTCCTATGAACTGATCCTCATAAACAATGCTTCCGAAGATGAGAGTTTACCTCTTTTAGAACAATTTGTTGCACAACATCGTTTTGCTAAATTGGTCAATGTAGAGAATAATGAAGCCTTTTGGGGAAATAAGAAATACGCTTTAACCTTGGGAATTAAGACAACGTCCTATGACTATCTCTTATTCACAGAACCGAAAGCACTTCCTGATTCACCGCATTGGATTGCTAGTATGACGGCTCTTTTTACAACCAAAAAACAAGTTGTTATTGCACATACCTCACTGGCAAAAAAGAAAAAAAGCCTCAGCAATAAATACGAAAGATTTCAACTGTTTCTCCATACACTCCACAACTTCATTTGGACAGAATTGGGTAAACCGTTATATGGCAATAGCTTAAATCAAGCCTACAAAAAAACGCTATTCTACCAAGTGAATGGCTTCATCAAAGAGATGAAAATCAGTCAAGGGGAAGAACAAGAGTTTATTAGACAGATTGGAACAAAATCAAATACTGCCATCACCCTTGCTCCTGAAAGTATGAATACGTTGCACCAACAGACTTCGTGGAAATCGGCTTTTCAACTCCAGCGAAAAAACGATTTACTTTTTAAGCGAATTGGACTTTTCAATCAGTTAAAATTGAGATTCTACCATTTCAGTGTACTCGTATTTTATATCCTGCTTGCACTTCTCCTTATCAATTTACATCAGTGGGAAATTGTATTGGGGGTATTTGTTTTCCGATATTTTATCACTATCTTCTACTTTGCAAAACTTTTGAAGAATTTCAATGAAAAAGACTTGGTGTGGTTCATTCCATTTTTTGAATTTACTCACATACTATCGGGTCATTATTTTGCGTTTAAACACTTTATCACACGTAAGAAAATTTGAAAACAAGCTCAACAAGTCACACGATAGAAGCTGCTAAAAAAGGAGATCAAACTGCTTTTACTTCGCTATTAAATCAATATTGGTCGGAAGTCTATCATTTCATTCTCAAACAAACGGGAAATGAAACGGACGCCGAAGATATCACCATTGAAACTTTCTCGAAAGCCTTTAGTAGTATTGAGTCTTATGACAACAAATTTGCTTTTAATACTTGGTTACTAACTATTGCAAAAAATACGCATATCGACTTAATTCGCAAAAGACGAAACCTGCACTTCGTGGATATTACGGATGAAGAACAAACATACAATAATATTATTGACGACTCTGAAACCATAGAAGACGAGCTAATCCGTGAACAGAATTTACAAATCTTCAAAAACTACATCCGTCTTTTAAAACCTCATTACCAAGAAGTAATTGAATTGAGGTTTTTCCAAGAACTTTCCTATAATGAAATCGCCAGTATTCTCAATGAACCGCTGAATAATGTGAAAATCAAAATTATGCGTGCGAAAAAGTTATTGGCAGAAATTATCCTGAAACAAATCGATCAGAATTTTTCGATTTAGTTGTACCGTTGTTTTTTTGCTTCTTTGCTTTTTTGAGCACTACTCTTTTTTGCTATCCTATCTCTTGAAATTCCTTTTACCTACCCCATACACTCTGTATGTCATACTGACAAAGGAAACATCGCATCTGTTACCCAACGCTTGTTAGGAGAAAATCTATATAATAGAACGTTTTTTCTTTTGTGAAGGCGCTTTTTTGTTTTTTTGCTATCCTGTCTATCCACACCTTACCCTACACCCAGTATATCATACTGACGAAGGAAATATCACATCTGTATAATAGAATGTGCTTTCTTTTTTGAAATCGCTTTTTGCTTTTTCGAAAGATTCTCTTTTTGAAATAGCCCTCTCTTTTACGAAGGTGATAACCTTCAATGGTAGACCAATAAAGAATCACACTTTCGATTCATTGTCTATTCAAAAAAAAAAGCAAACACACACAAAACAAAAAATCCCGCTCTCAAAAAAACCTGATAAATATCAATATAAAAGACAAAAATGTCTTCTATATTTGATAGACTAAAATGAACTAACACAGTGATGATTATGGATACAAAATCACGAAATTTAAAAGGAGGGCTTGGGGCAATTGTTTTGGCTTTAGGTCTACTAAGTTTGGGTGGATGCTCTCAAAAGGAAACTAAGAACTTGGTCAAGGATGCTGATTGGGCAGAACGCGTAATTGCGCATGGAGAACGAGAGGCAGAATTAACCGCGCCTCCATTTGTACCTAAACCAGTAGGAAAAAGAGCAGCAACTAAACTA
The DNA here is from genome assembly GCF_001549985.1 of Myroides odoratus. Taxonomy (GTDB): domain Bacteria; phylum Bacteroidota; class Bacteroidia; order Flavobacteriales; family Flavobacteriaceae; genus Flavobacterium; species Flavobacterium odoratum_A. The sequence continues at coordinate 40,472 of NZ_LROZ01000001.1, forward strand.
AATGTCAATTTAGAAATTCTTGAACAAGAAGGTGAAATGGTAGATGGTGTAAAATACATGTATTGGACTTTTGGCGGTACAGTACCTGGTAGTTTTATTCGTACACGCGTAGGGGATGAAGTTGAGTTTACCCTTAAAAATCACCCTGACAATAAACTACCTCACAATATTGATTTACATGCAGTAACAGGTCCAGGTGGTGGGGCAGCTTCTTCTTTGGTAGCTCCAGGACACGAAGTAACATTTTCGTTCAAAACGCTTCATCCAGGTCTTTATGTTTACCACTGCGCAACGGCTCCTGTAGGTATGCATATTGCCAATGGAATGTATGGACTTATCCTCGTAGAGCCTGAAGGTGGACTTGCTCCTGTTGATCGAGAATACTATATTATGCAAGGAGATTTTTACACTAAAGGAAATTACGGAGAAAAAGGACTACAACCTTTTGATATGAATAAAGCCATCAAAGAACAACCTGATTATGTTGTATTTAATGGACATGTTAATGGCTTGGTTAATGACAATGCCATCACTGCTAAAGTAGGTGAAACCGTACGCTTATTTGTTGGAAATGGAGGTCCTAACCTAGTTAGCTCTTTTCACGTCATTGGAGAAATTTTTGATCGCGTACAGGTAGAAGGAGGTGATTTAATCAATGAAAATGTACAAACTACCTTGATTCCAGCAGGTGGTGCTGCCATTGTAGAATTTAAAGTGAATACTCCAGGTACTTTTGTCTTAGTTGATCATTCCATCTTTAGAGCCTTTAACAAAGGAGCATTGGGAATGCTAAAAGTTGAAGGAGAAGAAAATGAAAAGGTTTTTGCTGGTAAGATTAAAGAAGGTATTTATTTACCTGAAGGAGGAACCATCCAAACCATGCCGACCGATACGAATAAAAAAGCGCCCATTGAAAATAAAACACTGGCTCAGCAAATGGCAGATGGAAAAAACGTATTCACCAGAACGTGTTTTGCTTGTCACCAATCAGAGGGCCAAGGAATTGAAGGGATCTTCCCTCCTCTTGCTAAATCTGATTATTTAAATGCGGAGGTCAACCGAGCGATAAAAACAGTGATTAATGGTTTAGAAGGAGAGATTACGGTAAATAAAATTAAATACAACTCCATCATGACTAGTCAAAATCTAAGTGATCAAGAAATTGCGGATGTATTGACTTATGTATACAATAGTTGGGGAAATAATAAAACTGTTGTAACCCCTCAAATGGTTCAAAAAAATAGATAATATGATGATTACTCATCCCCTTCACTTTTTACTTTGTTTGTTGAGCATTTTGTCCATACAGCTGGCAGATGCTCAGCAAGCAATACCCATGCAAACCATTCGCGCTGGTGTATTTATTCCACTCTATGGCAGTACGGAAGAGGGTAATGTACGGGTAGGTTCCTTTCAATTGGATCGATTTGCAGTGACTAATGCACAGTATTTGGATTTCTTAAAGTTAAATCCTTCCTATCAACGCTCACAAATCAAAGCTCTATTTGCTTCAAAGAGTTATTTATCGCATTGGAAGAGCGATTTGGATTTTGGGGATTTAAATCCGCAAGCCCCCGTAACGAATATCTCGTGGTTTGCAGCTAAGAAATACTGTGAATGCCTAGGAAAACGGCTTCCAACTTTAGACGAGTGGGAGTATGTAGCCATGTCGGATGCACAGCAACTGGATGCAAGAGAAAAAGAAGCCTACAACCAATATATCTTGGCGTGGTATGAAACACCTAAAACCTACCTCAACCCCGTTGGAAGTACACAAAAAAACTACTGGGGCGTTTACGATATGCACGGTTTAATTTGGGAATGGGTATTTGATTACAACTCTATTTTTTTATCTGGAGAAAGTCGAAAAGACAAAGGCAATGACGAGAATCTATTTTGTGGTAGTGCCTCTATCAACGCTTCCGATTTAATGGATTATGCCGCCTTTATGCGCTATGGTTTTAGAGGGAGCTTACGAGCTAATTTTACAACTAAAAACTTAGGTTTTAGATGCGCGAAAGACCTTTAAAAAATGTACTTATGAAAAAAATTTCCTTCCTATTACTCGCTTGTATCGCGTTATTGTTTTACAACTGTAACAAAGCCAGCACAGTGGAACAAGATTCCATTAGAACAACCAACACCTCAACAGAAAAAATATCTGATTTATCCATCTATAATCTTCCCTCTACCTGGACAACCCAAGAAGGAAGGACAATGGAACTCAAAGAACTTCAAGGAAATGTCTTGGTCATGGTGATGATTTACACCTCGTGCAAAGCTGCTTGTCCTAGATTGGTGGCAGATATGCGTCATATTGAGGAAAAAGTAACGGGTAAAAACAAAGAGAAAGTAAAATATGTTTTGGTGAGTATTGACCCCGAAGTGGATACGCCAGAACGATTAAAAGCATTTGCCAAGGAGAATAAAATGGATGGTAATCAATGGATTTTCCTCCGTTCTTCAGCAGATAATACACGAGAATTTGCCGCTACTCTAGCTGTTAATTACAAGAAAATATCACCTATTGATTTTTCTCACTCTAATATTATTAGTGTATTTAACACAAAAGGCGAACTAGATTATCAACAGGAAGGTCTTGGTATTGATTATGAACCGACAATTAAAGAAATTGAAAAGCAAATTGCTTTAATTCCATAAGAAGTTAATTATTAAGTTGAAAATATACTGCTCTACACTGCTATCTATACAGCAAGAGCAGTATTTCTATTTTTATTTGTTTTTCCTATAGACTAACAAGATAAAAAACAGACTTATTCCTGCAAATCCAAGCATGACTAAGGGCAAATCATGCAGTTCATAGTTTGCTATAACCTTTCCGCCTACAAAAGTTCCTAGCGCAATACCTAAATTTCCCAAAGAGGTAGAGAGACTACTACCTAATTCGAAAGGGATAGAAGTTGTCCGTTGTAAAAAAGCGGTAACCTGTAGAAAAACAGGCGTATAAAACAAACTCCAAATAACGATTAAACCAGTTACAACAAATAAATTACTCCCTGACACATAAAGCAAGATTGCTATACAAGCAGCACCTAGTACATAAAACGCATTACTAAATACAACTCCTCTAGTCAGTATTTTACCCCCAATATACATCGCTACTACCCCCACTACACCGAAAAGTAAAATCATACTACTTACCTCAAATCCGGACAATCCTTTTTCTTTGTTGAGGTAATCCGCAAAATAACTATATACGCTAAACCACATCGCAATAACAAATAAATTTACGAGCGCACTACGCAGAAAGGAAGCTTGTTTCAAAACGCGTAATGTTCCGACAGTACTCTTCTTTTCCTCTCCTGCAACAGCAGGCAAGACAAGATAGATAGCGACAAAGGCAAGGATACTAATGATCGTTTGAATCATAAAAATGGCTTGTAAGCCAACTACATTGGTCCAATAGGTAGCTAATGGTATTGTAGTAAATGAGGCAATTGTTATACCACTAAAAACGATACTCATTCTATTACTAGTTTCTTCTTTTGGGCTAGTATTTACTGCTACAGCTAATGCATTGGCTATATATACTGGTTGAAGTAACGCTGGAATCATCCGCAAGAGCATTAAAATTCCAAAAGAAGGCAAAAAAATAGAAAAGAAACTAGTACTAGCGAATAGCCCAATAGCGAATAACATCATTTTCTTTTTATCTATACGAGCGGTAAGAATAGTCATCAAAGGCCCAAACAAGGCAATAACTAATGCGAAACCACTCAATAACCAACTGGCTTGATCAATCGAAATTTGATAATAGGTTGCAATCTGCGGCAATACTCCAATTACACCAAATTCAGTTGTAATAATACTCCATAAACCCAGAGCTCCTACGTAAGCATATTTTTTCATAAAAATAATCGTTATACTTTTGTACTGACAAGGCCATTCACATATTAGTTGCCTTGTATTGATTTTGGACAAAAGTAAAACGAGAAGGATTTGGAAGCTAGCCCATCCTCTAATGTGAGTAACGAACAATTTTGTAAGTCATGGCAAATAGAAAAGAAAATTCAACCAATAGCATCAATCGAGATTTCATCACCTCGAATTGTGATGCCATCTATACGATTTGTAAAATAGGCGGTCGTTGGAAAATGATGATTTTATTCACGCTAGCGGAATATGAAGTATTGCGCTTTAGCGAATTAAAAGAAAAAGTTCATGGGATCACGGATCGCATGCTTACGCTTCAATTAAAAGAATTAGAAACGGATCAGCTTATTCATCGACAAGTATTTGCTGAAGTCCCACCGCGTGTAGAATACACCTTGACTTCCATCGCACAAGATTTACTACCGATATGGCCAGCCTTAGAACAATGGGGAGCGAAACACCGAGCGTTTCAAGAAGAAACTAAATAAGTAATTATGCAATCCCCCCGTATCGCACAAAACTGCCCAAGATTAACATCGCTAAACTAATCAGGGTTACTGTAATCATATGAAAGGCCATTAACGGCAATTTTTTAATATCCGTTTTCAAGCGAGGGAGTACGTAAAACTGGGCGCTTAATGCAAGTATAACAATACCGATTAACAAGCTTAATTTAAGTGAAATAACGCGTTCAATTGGGGCTTCAAAAGCGAACCAATTTGCTATTTTCACATTGTAGAGGTACGCCATACGCACACCTGTAATCAACATCACCAACAAGGCAGGCATACCAATCCATTCATATCTACTTTCAAAAGCAAATAGTTTCTCCACAGCTTGTTCCTTCCAAACTTGAGGTAATATAATGACACATAATAAAATATGTCCACCTACCCAAATGGTAGCACCGAGTAAATGGAGAATTAATAAAAGATGGATTTCACTCATACTGTATGCTTTACAACTAAACTACTCCTACTAAAATAAGGAGAATATTTTATTTTTAAAACAAGAAGTGCCTCGTTTTAGGGAGACACTTCTGCTGCTATTTCATTTATTTGTTAGTTCATTTTATGTTCTAATACAATTGCACTAGGAAACAGAATATTATTTTCTAAGTGAATGTGTTTGTGTAGATCTTCTTCAAACTCTTTCAACATGGCATACGTTACCTTGTAGGTATTACAAGCATCTGCTGGAGGGGTATAGTTATCGGACAAAGCGGCAATTTTTCTGAATCGTTCGCCTTCCCCATCGTGTTCATGCATCATCATCGCTACTGGATTTTCAACAGTGCCAAAATGAGGAGCTTCAATCGGTTGTCCCGTAATCGTTGCTGATACCATTTTACGTACAAAAGGGAATAATACCAATTCTTCTTTTTTCAAATGTTGACTTAGTTCTTGCGCGCAGCCTATAAACAATTCGTTGATTTCATATAGTTCTGGATGTCGCTCCCCGTGAACCTTGCTTAACTTATTTAAAAACTGTAAGAGCACAGGAATCTTTTCTTCCACATAACGATGATGTGTTTTTTCAATATAATCCGCTAATAAATCTAACGGCCAATGTCTAAAATCAATATTGTTTTCCGCTTGTTGGCTTAATAGACGTTCTAATTCGCCAATCAATTCTTCCGCATCCACTGCTTTTTTCTCACATACTTCATCTAGGGTACGTCCACCTTTACAGCAAAAATCAATTCCATATTTGTTGAAAACTGCTGCTGTTCTAAAATCTTCTGCTACAAATGAGCCTATTGTTCTATTTTTCATGCTTGCTTTTTTTTAATGTTAATTTAAATATGAATAGGACGATTGCAAAAATTCCTATAGTGAATAGTACATCTCCAATTGTTCTTAACCATTTTAGGGTATTCATCGCAGGTAATTGCATTAACTCACTTGAACGCGCATACCACATACCGTGTTGAATACTTTCGATTGCCTGCCATATACCAATAGGCAACAGGCTTAATAGTGCCATGAGCAATAAACCTAAATTCAACCCCCAAAAGCCTATTTTCAATAATTTATCATTCCATTGTACTGTTCTGTACATGCTGCGTAAGACAAATAGCATTAATCCAATTCCCAACATACCATATACTCCAAATAAAGCCGTATGTCCATGCAGTGGCGTTGTATTCAATCCTTGAACATAGTACAGTGCTATTGGGGGGTTAATAATAAATCCGAACACTCCTGCACCCAAGAAATTCCAAAACGCTACGGCTACCATAAAGTAAATAGGCCATTTATAATCTTGTAACCATCCTTTATGCGTTGAGATTTTATAATTTTCATAAGCCTCATATCCAATGAGGGTTAATGGCACTACTTCCAAAGCACTGAATGTTGCTCCTAATGCCATCACTGCCGTTGGAGTTCCAGAGAAATACAAGTGGTGGAACGTTCCAATAATTCCCCCTGACATAAAGATAATCGTAGAAAACAGAGCCCCATTTGTTGCTGTTTTGGTTTTAATCAAGCCCATTCGCACAAATAAGAAGGCCAGTACAACCGTTGCAAATACTTCAAAAAATCCTTCTACCCATAGATGTACCACCCACCATCTCCAGTATTCTGCTATTGCTAGGTTGGTTTGTCTTCCCCACATTAATCCTGCACCGTAAAACAACGCAATTGCGCCACAAGAAATAAGAAACAGTACAATGAGGTTACGTTGACTTCCTTTCGCTCTTAAAACAGGGATTAAAGGTCGAATCATAAGTGCTAGCCATAAGAAGAGCCCCACAAATAAGAAGAGTTGCCAAAAACGACCTAAATCAACATATTCATACCCTTGATGCCCAAACCAGAAGTTTTGTACGAGATCCAATTTTTGCATAATACCAAACCACTGCCCTATCATAGAGCCTACTACAATAATCAGCAAGGCAACAAATAAAAAGTCTACGCCAAACACTTGATACTTGGGATCTTTTCCTCCTACCGCTGGTGCAATATACAATCCTGTACCTAACCAAGCGGTTGCAATCCAGAAAATAGCCAATTGTGTATGCCAAGTTCGCGTAACAGAATAAGGCAATATTTGATCCAAAGGAATACCATACAAACCTTGTCCTTCTACCCCATAGTGTGCCGTGATAATTCCCAAACCAACTTGAAGTAACATCAGCAAGCTTACAACCCAAAAATACTTTTTGAGTCTTGTCATACTCTTTGTGGTTACTCCATTAGAAACAGGATCATCTACAGGTATTAATTCTTCCTCTTCTCGTTTTGAAGCTACGTGATAGTACACCAGAACCCCTACTGCGAAAATTAGAAGAATAATACTCACCCCAGACCAAGCTAATAAAGGCGTTGTCGCTTTATTTCCCACTAAATCATCTGCAGGCCAGTTATGCGTATAACTTACCTCGCTATCGGGTCTATTGGTTACCGTTGCCCAAGTTGCCCAAAAGAAGAAAGCATTCATCTGCTTCATTCGAGTGACATCTTTAATCAAGTTATTGGGAATTGCATAATCTTTGCGCAGCTGATCAAAAGCAGGATCATCTGTAAACAATTTGCTATAGTAGTCTTCCAAATACAAGCGCGCTTGATTTCTTTCGGGTGTGATTGTTAGCACGCCTGTCGTTTTATCATACGTATTTGAGCGAATCATGCCTTGTAAACGCGCTTGCAGGAACGCTTGTTCCTCTTTGCTTGCCGCTTCATATGTTTTACCATATACCTCTTGTGCATAGTAATCCAACAAAAACAGCGCTTCTCTATGCAAATAATCGGCGGTCCAATCAGGAGCAACGTAGGCTCCATGTCCCCAAATAGAACCTACTTCTTGTCCTCCAATACTTTGCCAAACATTTTGGCCATCTTTAATATCACTTGCCACAAACACTACTTGTCCATCATTCGTTCTAACTTCTGTAGGCACCGGAGGTGCTTCTTGATAAATTTCTATACCAAAATAACCGAGTACCCCGAACGAGAATAGCATTACTACCGTAAAGGCTATCCATAATTTTCTTTGACTTATATTCATACCATTAAAATAGAAGACTTTTTTATCCTTTATTTAGTTTTAAAAAAAGGGAATCACGTTCCCTTCCTACCCTTATAGCTTCAAAAAAGTATCACCAGATTTGGTACCATTGGCTAACTCTTTCAAAGAAGTTGTTTCTAACATTTGCTTTAGCTCGTTGCGAATCGACTTGAATTTAAAATGCACTGGACAAGGATGTGTCTCGGAACATTGTGCTAAACCTAATCCACAACCTTTATAAATAGAATCTCCATCTATAACATTGACGACTTCACATAGCATAATGTGCTCCAGCTCTTGCACGGGTATTTCAAATCCCCCTCCTGCTCCTTTGATGGATTCAATGATTCCGCCTTTGACTAACTTCTGTAAAATTTTCGCAACAAATGCTTCTGGAGCATCTATTTCTTTTGCAATTTCTTTAAACCCAACACGCGTTTCTTCCAGTGATGATACTGCAATAAACACAACAGAACGAATCGCGTATTCACAAGCTTTTGAAAACATACCTTCAATTTTACTATACAAAGATAAACTATTTTTTCAAATAAAAGACAAAAATGTCTTTTATTTGAAATTTAAAAAAGCGACAAAGAATTTTCATCTTTATCGCTTTGTTTTTTATCTCAATACAATAGCTGTAATAAGCTCTCGTTTCAATTCTTCATTTAACATCTTCATAATTTTGTCTTTTCCGTAACTCAATTCATCACGGACAATAGAAGACGATAATTTGACATACAACGTTCCTCGTTTAAAAGCTACATCTTGGGTATATGAAATAATACCAGGACCAAGAACAGCTTTCCAAGCTTCGTATACGTCAAACTCATTCAATCCTTGATCCAAGTTGTTCTCTGTTCTAAACAGCTGTAACAATTCAGATATCCCCTTGCCCTCGCGAATACGAGGACTAATTTTATTGCGGTTGTAAGGATTGTTTTTATTCACGGTTATTCTTTAATTTGAATCGGATGTGCTCTTTTATAAAAGTACTTGATTTTATTTTCGTTTTCCATCACCATATTGTCTTTACTCACTGTAATGACGCGTTCTTCCCATGTTGCAAAATCCGTTTTATACTGCAGCCAAACTGCCCCCTCTTTCTCTTGCATCACAAATGATTCTGGCATATCATTCGTCAAATACTCCCCATTAAATTGAGGAACAACTTTAAAGCGAACACCTGTCTGATCTTCTTTCCATTCAAAATAATCGATGGTCGAATTGATGGTATAATCTTTTTCTGTTCCATCAGGTAGTTGAGCTTTTTCAATTTCCCAATATCCTGAGATGTGTTGTTTGACAGCTTCTGTATCTGCTTTAGATTGACAAGCTTGTAAAACAATAACAAGGCATAAGCTAAAAAAAACGTGTAAACTGCGCATTCTTTCTTTTATTTAAAAAACGAATCTACGAACTCGTATTTGTTGAACACTTGTAAATCTTCAATTCCTTCACCAACACCAATATAGCGCACAGGAATTCTAAATTCATCTGAAATACCGATCACTACTCCTCCTTTTGCTGTTCCATCTAATTTAGTAACGGCTAATGAAGTAACTTCTGTTGCGGCAGTAAACTGTTTTGCTTGCTCAAAGGCATTTTGTCCAGTAGAACCGTCTAAAACTAGCATGACATCATGAGGGGCATCTGGAATTACTTTTTGCATGACGCGTTTCACTTTAGAAAGCTCATTCATTAGATTCACTTTATTGTGTAAACGTCCTGCTGTATCAATAATTACAACATCGGCTCCTTGTGTTACTGCTGATTGCAACGTATCAAATGCTACAGAAGCAGGATCACTTCCCATTTGCTGGCGAACAATAGGTACACCTACTCGATCTGCCCATACTTGTAATTGGTCAATGGCAGCGGCTCTAAAAGTATCTGCTGCGCCTAAAACCACATTCAATCCCGCTTTTTTAAATTGATATGCTAATTTTCCGATGGTTGTAGTCTTTCCTGCACCATTCACCCCAACAACCATAATAACATAAGGTTTCTTATCTTTTGGAATTTCAAATTCTGTCGATTCACCCAAGGCTGTTTCAGATAACAATCCTGCAATTTCCTCTCTTAAAATTTGATTTAATTCCTCTGTTCCAACGTATTTATCACGGGTAACTCTTGCTTCAATGCGCTCAATAATCTTTAATGTTGTATTTACTCCAACATCAGAAGTAACTAATACCTCTTCTAGATTATCTAAAACATCGTCGTCTACCTTAGATTTCCCGGCTACTGCTTTGGTTAATTTAGAGAAGAAAGACGTTTTAGATTTCTCTAATCCCTTATCTAAAGTTTCCTTTTTTTCTGAAGAAAATATTCTTTTAAAAAAACTCATAATGTTCCTATTAGTTTGTACAAATATAAAGAATAAAAGTATATCATCTTATAGCGGTTGCTATAACTAAACTAGATAAAAATGAAAAAAGCTACCTGTATCAGGCAGCTTTTTTTCAAGATATTTAATGGTAAATTACTTTTTACTCAAGAATTCATCTACAAAATCAGGAGCCATAACAGACTCAACAAATGTGTAAGCACCTGTCTTTGGAGATCTAACCATTTTAATTGCTTTAGTCAACTTCTTAGAAGTTGTTCTTAAACTAGCTACGGTTTTCTTTGCCATGACTTAATTATTTAATTTCTTTATGAACTGTTACTTTTTTCATGATAGGATTGAATTTTTTAATTTCCAATCTATCTGGTGTGTTTTTCTTGTTCTTAGTTGTGATGTATCTTGAAGTACCTGGTAAACCAGATGCTTTATGTTCAGTACACTCTAAGATTACTTGGATTCTATTACCTTTCTTTGCCATCGTTTTCCTTGTTTTTTATGGTCTGAATTATTTTACTAATCCTTTTACTTTTGCTTCTTTCAAAACAGCAGTAATACCTTTCTTATTAATTGTTTTTAATGCAGTGGTAGACAATTTTAATGTTACCCATCTGTCTTCTTCAGCAATGTAAAAACGTTTTTTAATTAAGTTTACAGAAAACTTTCTTTTAGTTTTATTCATCGCGTGAGAGACGTTGTTTCCAACCATCGCTCTCTTTCCGGTAATTTCACAAACTCTTGACATTATATCTAATCTTTTATTTCAATATTCAAAATCAGGGTGCAAAGTAAAGAAAAAGAAATTTATTAAACAAAATGTTTTGACTATTTTTTTAATATTTCCTTATAAACCAACTCTAAAGCCCTACTAATTGTGCGTTCAATCACTTGTTCTCTAGGTTGACCTAATTCATACTTTACGGCATAGGTGCCCTGTTTAGAGGCAATCCCTACATATACGGTACCTACAGCTGCTTCGGAATCCCCTTTCGAAGGTCCTGCATTTCCTGTAGTAGCAACAGCAATATCCGATTGAAATTTTTGACGGGCTTGTTCAGCCATTTCGCAAGCAACTTGTTCACTTACTACACTATACGTCTCAATCGTTTCTTTTTTAACACCCAACACTTCTATTTTAGATGTTGTAGCATACGTCACCACACCTCCTTTAAAAAACGCCGAAGCGCCTTCTTTTTCACTAAACAATACAGCTAAACGCCCACCTGTACAACTCTCTGCACAAGCAATTGTCTGACCTTCTGCTTTTAATTTTTCAATCACCACATCTGAGCGACTTAAATCCTCATATGCGCGAATGTTTTCTTTCACTAACGAAGGGATGGCTTCAATCTGTTTATCTAATAGTTGTTCCATCGACAATTTGTCCGTCCCTGTAGAAGATAAACGCAAACGTACTCTTCCCCTACTAGGTAAATAGGCTAATTGCACCGTTTCAGGTAAATTATCTTCCCATTCTGAAAGGTATTCGGCTAACAAACTTTCTCCAATACCATAGACCACGATGGTTTTGTGTACGTTAAATCCCAACGTGAATCGCTCTTTCAACAGCGGGGTTAACTCTTTCTCCACAATTCCCTTCATTTCAAAAGGCACGCCTGGCAATGAAATGAAATAGGTTTTATCGCGCTGTAGCATCATCCCTGGTGCAGTTCCCAATGCATTAAAGAGAACCGTTGCTTTCGATGGCACTAGGGCTTGTTTGCGATTAAGATCCGATATTGGTCGTTTAAAATAGTCTTCTATCAGCGCTTTAACGTGAACAAATACGGCTTCATTTTCAACCAAAACATCGTCAAAGAAGTCACAAAATACTTGTTTCGTCAAATCGTCTTTCGTTGGACCAAGTCCTCCCGTAATCACCACAACATCGACGCGATTCAACTGTCTGTTCATCGCCTCTTTGATTGCTGCTTCTGAATCAGAAATTGACAGCATTTCAACAATTTCAAACCCTAGTTTATCCAAATACTTGGCTAGATAAGTAGAATTTGTATCGATGATTTGTCCAATCAATATTTCATCGCCAATGGTTATGATACTCGCTTTCATTGTACTACAATATGATAGTCTTTTTTAATCTCTTTTACTGCTGAACGGATGTGTTTACGCAACGATTTATACACTTCTTTAATTTCCTTGGTCTTCCCTTTTTGCTCAATCCAATGCTGAACACTATTAAATTCTTCAAATGCTTGATCCATGCCTAGCGTTTCTACCATCGGTTGTAGCACCTTTACGTGTTTTTGAAGCTTTTCATAATTTTTAGCATCAATGTGCTTTTTCATCTTTTCTAATCGCTTTGTCATTTGTTCTACATAAAAAACAAGCTCATCTGCAACGAGTTCCCCTGCGTTATTATGCTTTTTGCATAGCGATCTCACATCATAAAAGAGGGCCATAACTAACTATTTTACAGTTAAATAAAAAACTTTCTTATCTACTAAAAATCCTTCTAATGTATCTCCAGGGTTTACTTTTCCTACACCAGCAGGTGTTCCTGTAAAAATCAAATCCCCTTTTTTCAGCATAAAATACTTGGAAACTTCTGCAATTAATTCATCAATATTCCAAATCATTTGTGCCGTAGTAGCTTGCTGTACAACTTGTCCATTTTGTTGAAGCGAAAAAGGCAAATCCACCAAGGATTCAAACGCTGTTTTAGGAAAAAAAGTTCCTACTACAGCTGAATTATCAAAAGCTTTTGCCTTTTCCCAAGGCAGTCCTTTTTCTTTTAATTTCGTTTGGATATCACGAGCAGTAAAATCAATCCCTAACGAAACTTCATCATAGTATTTATGTGCAAATTTAGGATCAATATACTTCCCTACTTTCGTGATTTTCACCACGACTTCAGCTTCGTAATGAATATCTTGAGAAAAATCTGGAATAACAAACGGAAAATCTTTCGCTAACAGCGCTGAATCTGGTTTAATAAACAATACCGGTTCATCTGGTCTTTCGTTGTTTAATTCTGCGATATGCTCGACATAATTTCTTCCTACACAGATAATTTTCATCTTCCTTTTCTTTTATAATTTATTATTGAGTTTTCTCAACTTAAGAGCAGTCAAAACCTTTTTGGTATACAAAGGAAAATCCGCATTTTGAATCCAACCGTAATATCCTGGTTCATTTTCAAGTACTTCGTCTACCAAAACTCCTTTGTGTTTTCCAAAAGTAAAAACCTCTTGTCCGTCTTCATTCAAAGCAATAAAACCAGCAAAATCAACACTTTTCTTTCTTGTTGTAAATTCAGACAACACACGCATATCATTTTCTAAATCGTCATAACGATCCAATTGAGCTTTTAATATTTCATAGGTTGCATTTGTATCTGCTGCTGCTGAGTGTGCATTTTCTAAGCTTTCATTGCAGTAAAATTTATACGCTGCACTTAGTGTACGCTCCTCTTTTTTGTGGAATATGGTTTGAATGTCTACGGTCACGCGATTGCCTAAATCAAAGTCGACTCCTGCGCGTAGTAATTCTTCCGCTAGTAAAGGAATATCAAATCGATCCGAATTAAATCCAGCTAAATCTGAATCTTTAATCATCTGATAAACCAAGGGTGCCAATTCTTTAAATGTAGGTTCATTTGCCACTTTTTCATCCGTAATTCCATGGATTTTAGAAGATGCTTCTGGAATTGGGCGCTCTGGATTGACCAACCAGGTTTTACTTTCTTTATTTCCATTAGGAAAGACTTTCAAAATAGCTATTTCTACAATTCTATCCCTTGCAACATCTACTCCTGTTGTTTCTAAATCAAAAAAACAAATAGGTCTATGTAATTTCAACTCCATATTTCTTGGTTTATTTATCTACAAATATAACAAATGTAAAAGTTTAGCCAATACAAATCCATGGGTTTAGTTTTAATTCCCTTCCATTAAAAGAACCTAACGTACAGATAAAGAGGCTAAAACTAGCTAAAAAAGCAAAAGCTGCTCTAGAATAGAACAGCTTTTGCAACCTACTTTAACCAAAACACAAAACGTGCACTACTACCTAAAACGGTGATTTTTTCACCTCTTCTGGGATATCACTAGACAAACTACCTAAAAATACGGTGATATCCTCTATTTGTTCTTGGCTCAATTTTATATTCGTTTGTAAACTCGCCATTATGCGAACTGCTTCTTTTAAATCTTGAACCGATCCATCGTGAAAATAAGGCCCTGTATGCGCGATATTTCGCAACCCAGGTACTTTAAAGAAATAATTTTCCGTTTCCTTTTTACTTAAATCAGCTAATCCTTTATCAACTTTCTCTGATTTTGTTTCTATCCAATAGTCACCATAAAGACCGAATTTCTGAAACATTTGACCACCTAAAGCTACTCCGCTATGACAAGTCGTACATCCAACTGTCATAAAGGCTTCTAGTCCTTTTTGTTCTTGGGCAGTTAATGCATCTCGATCTCCTTCTAAATAGGCATCAAAACGGCTTGCTGGCATAAGTGTACGCTCAAAAGCCCCGATGGCATTGGTAATATTTTTAAAAGTGATGGGTTGTTGATCGGTTTGATACACTTCCGCAAACATCTTCTTATACAATTCGATTTTACGCAAGCGTTCTTCTAATTCCTTTTCATCTTTGATGTTGTGCTCTACAGGATTTAAAATTGGTCCGCCTGCTTGTTCTTCAACATCTTTCGCACGACCATCCCAAAATTGCATGCTATGAAGTGCAGCGTGAAAAACGGTTGGTGAATTACGCCCTCCTAAAGAACCATCATCCCCAGGAGAAAAAGCAAGATTATCTACTCCATAGGTATTCAAATTATGGCAAGAATTACAACTGATATTCCCTTCTTTAGATAAACGGGTATCAAAATATAAATGTTTTCCTAAGGCTACTTTTGCCGAATCTAAAGGCGGTACTTCTACTGATGAAAGGGGCTGAAAAAACGTTTTCGCTTGTGTAAACAATTCAGTATTACCTTTTTGAACAAATTCAAACGCATTTGATTTATCCTTTTTACACCCAATAATCATTGATAAAACAGCAAATAAAATAACTTTTTTACTCATAATTCACACTACTTTAATTTGTAGTATTAAATTACATCTCATTTTTTTGATAAAGCCTGACATATATCACTTCTATCCAAAAAGTAGTTTTTAGAAATTTATCACCTTTTTCATCCGAAACACTCCTACTTTCGGACAAAAAATAGCCTAAAAACTAATATTGTTTAAAAAATATTTTGTTTTATTGAATTATTATTCTATTTTGGTCTTATAGAATTACACCAAAGCTTATGAAAAAACTATTTCTTCTTACCCTATTAGCCTTGGCACCTCTTGTACAGAGCTGTCAAACTACTGAAACTATAGTTTCTTCACCTTACACTTTAGATAAAAGCAAAACAAAGGTATTTACAGCGAAAACCTTTATGTTTAAAAACTACTACTTTACTTATAAAGACGGTAAAGCAACGTTAGTTTATCAACAAGATACTAAGTTAAATGGAGTACAAGCTCCTGTTTTTTTAACGTTAGAAGAAGATCAAACCTCGAAGCGCCATCAACTATTTGTTGATTCTTCCAGACAAATCTCCGTAAAAGTCATCAACAACGCTAAAGTAAAGTTACGTTTAGATAAAGTTACCTATACGTTGTATACAGAGAATTACTTAGAAAGCGTTCATTCTGATACAGATAAAATTCTAGCAGATGTAGCTGTTTGGCGTAAAGACAATTATTAATCATCAACTAAAAAATAAAAGTTCCTTTGCTTACTGAACGAAACAGGATGTTACAAAGGACATACTACAAATAAAAAAAGGTTCTTGTTGTACAAGAACCTTTTTATTTGATACAATTAATTCACTTATTAATCCAAATATTCTTTTTGGTGATGATCTGCATAATTTACAATTTCATCATAATTGTCGTTGTTAAAATCCTCTTCTCCTGAATCGAAAAGAACAACATTCAATCTTTTAAATAACAAACCTAACATTTGTTTTTGGCCTTCTGCATCAAGATCAAATTGCATTTTTACTAAATGATCTTTAAATGGAGTGCTTTTTTCTTTATCAACACAAAGCATCGTTAATTCAAAATTTTGAATTCCTTGTAGAGAAACCCCTACAACTCTAAAACGCTCTTGATCTACACCGAAGTACTCCCCAATACTGCTGATGTAATTTCCTTTGTTAACTGCAATCATATCTGATATGTCTGCAGCTACAGTACCTTTGAAATCGTTATACTGTACTTTTGCTTTCATAAACAACAAATTTTAATTTTTTCCTATGTGAATTTAAGCATTATTACCCAAGTTAAAAAACAGTCTCTAATTTTTAGCAATCCCACAGACTTATAAGAATCAATCATCCATTTCTTTATATTTTATATTAAATAATGAAATATACGTTAAAAATAACAAAAATAAACAATTATAAAATCAAAAAATTAACACAGTAAAAAGTAACAAACTAAACAAATAATTCAAAATTTTATGATATTCACCTATAAATAGAAATTTATGAACATATAGTATTCATTTTTCACTGTTTAAATAGGAGTAAAACAAGATAAAAAACTCTTTTTCTAGTTAATAATCACTCCATTTCTTCTAACCTTTGAGCCAACCCAAAGACATAAAAAAAAGGAAAGCGTATGCTTTCCTTTTTTTTCAACTTTTTCTATAGCAATATGAACATCAGTTGATACTCTTTTTCATAGCTAATAAATTTCGTATTTCCTGCTGTTCTATACTTAAGACAAGAGATTGAGGGAAAAGTCACTTAATTAAGTTTTATTTAACACATCGCCTCTCCTCGTACAAATAAATTCAAGGTATCTGGAGATAGATAAGGGATGTTTAACCCCAAGCCTCTTATAATAAACAACATTCCAATAATCACAATTACAACGGGATAGTATTTCATAATCCCTCTTCTAAATCTGTCAGAGAACAGATTTTTAAAATAAATCACCAAACTCATCAAGGGTATTGTTCCTACCCCAAATAACGCCATATAAGCCATTCCCATCACGACATCTTGTGTTGCTAAAGCGCCAAATAAGGCAACATACACCATTCCACAAGGTAAGAATCCATTAAAAAAACCAATGAGAAACAACGCTTTGGGTGACTTTTTTTTAAACTGTTTTCCCAAGGAAGATTTGATCCAGTTCACAAAGCGATACAGCGGTTTCAACACATTGAAATTACCAATTCTATTGGATGGAACCAGTGCCAGTACAATCATGATAATTCCAACCACAATAGACAACTGTTGTTGAAATCCTGCTAAAAACAAACCTTTACCAAACAAACCAAAAATAACACCCAATAAAGAATAGGCAGCTATTCTCCCTATGTGATAGGTGAACATCTGCCTAATTTTTACAACTGGATTATGCTGGCTAATTGGCAACATTAAAGCAATCGGTCCACACATACCAATGCAATGCAGACTACTTACTAAGCCAAAAATAAGTGCCGAAATCAAATTTTTTCTACTTTATCGTTAGTTGTTTTACATTTCGATACGATACATCATTATAGTTCCATTCAACCACAATATCCCAACGACCGTCTACCAGATTTGTGTTAGGTATGAGCAAATTGGAAGAAGACAGTGATATGAGAGTATCAAAGTCTAATTGCTGGTTAGACGGTCTGTATAGGAATATTTTTCCATGTATTTTTTTATAGTCAAAGCTAGCAGGGAATGTAAATTTAATTCCCTCACTTGTACTGTATATTGTCACTTGTTCTTTTAGTTTTAGTGCTTCCATTTCTCTCTCACGACGTGAATCCACCTCAACTTCTTGCTGATAATAGTTCTCCGTTACCAATTGATTGTCGTATTTCGAATCAACTTGTACGCGAATAACATATTGTAAAATGAATATCATAAATAAGCCAATGGCGATTACGATTCCTGTTCCAAAATTAAATTTCATACCTAACTATTTTTTAATTTTTAATTCAATAAGCGTGGGCCTAAGAAGTTGGTTTTCGTTGTTTGAATTAAACGATCTCCATCATATACCTCAATGGTTACTTTTGTACTATATCCATCGAGGTCCTTTTGAGGAATTTCAATAAACAGTACCCCTTCACTATAATTTTCTTTTTTAACTGTAATGACATCTTGACCGACCATTTTTACTTCTGCGCCTGCTGGTTTTTTCACTTTGAAGCTCAAATTATCGTAATCTTTCATCGTTTTATTCATGATTTTAAACGTATATACGTTAGAGATATTCGCACCTTTGTGTTCAAACGTTTTTCCTGCTACACGCAATACTCTTGCTTCAACATCTGTTCTCAAGAATACCAGTCCAATTAAGATGACAACTAAAATAGACAATACCGCAGTATATCCTTTTTGTCTCGGTGTAAACTGATATTTTTTGTTCTCTACGATTTCCTCTTCAGACGCATAGCGAATTAGCCCTTTAGGGAACCCTGCTTTTTCCATAACGAAATCACATTCGTCAATACAAGCCGTACAATTCACACATTCTAATTGCGTTCCGTTTCGAATATCAATTCCTGTTGGACAAACGTTCACACATTGTTTACAGTCGATACAATCACCAAAACCTTCAGCTTTTCTATCGATATTTTTTTTCAGTTTTGCTCTTCCGTTTGTACTTTCCCCTCTTACGTGGTCATAGGCTACAATAATGGATTTATTGTCGAGTAAAACACCTTGTAAACGTCCATAAGGACAAGCGATTACACATACTTGTTCTCTAAACCAAGTGAAGACAAAATAGAAAGCACCAGTAAAAATAATTAAACCGATAAAATTCCCCATGTGTACAAATGGTCCATCTTCTACCATTAAAAGCACAGCATCACTTCCGATAATATAGGATAAGAAAACGTTGGCAATGATAAAAGAAATCACAAAGAAAATGAACCACTTCAAGAGTCTCTTGCGTATTTTCTCCGAATTCCAAGGTTGTTTGTCTAATCTCATTTGCGCTCCTCTATCCCCGTCAATCCAATATTCGATACGCCTGAAAACCATTTCCATAAAAATAGTTTGCGGACATATCCAACCGCAGAAAATACGACCGAAAGAAACCGTAAATAAGGTTACAAAAACAACACCGATAATCATTGAAATTACGACCAAATAAAAATCTTGTGGCCAAAAAGGAAAACCAAAAATGTTGAATTTTCTGTCAATAACATTAAATAACAACAATTGATTTCCATTAATCTTTATGAAGGGTGCAGCTATTAAAAAAATTAGCAGTAAATAACTAACTATTTTTCTTTTGTTGTAGTATGGCCCAGACGGCTTTTTAGGATAAATCCAAGCCCTTTTACCATCTTTGTCAATGGTACTTATCGAGTCTCTAAAACTCTCATTATTTCCATTTTCCATAGCCTTGTGTCTTTTTATAAAAAGGAGCTGAGCATGTAAAATACTCACTCAACTCCTTTTTTTATATGTTTATTAGTTTTTTTTGTTTTGTCAAGAGATTATTCTTGACTTACTTCAGCTGCATCAGCAGTTGAAGCATCATCTTTTGCTTCTGTAGCTGTTTCAGTTGCTTCGGCAGCATCTCCGCTTGCTCCATCCAATTCAGCTTTAGACCAAATGATATCTCCTTCTGCCTCTTTCGGGCTTGCAGGAGTTGTTCCATTTAATGAAATAACATAAGATGCTACTTTTTCAATTTCAGATGGTTTTAATGTTTTTTCCCAATCTACCATTCCTTTACCAGGTCTTCCTCCTTTAGCAATGGTGTGGAAAATATTTTTAACTCCTCCACCTAAAATCCAATGATCATCCGTTAAGTTTGGTCCGATTCCTCCACCACCATCAGCTTGGTGACAAGCCACACAGTTCATTTCGAAAATCTTTTTACCAGCTGCTAACGAGCTTTCATCTGTTAAGTATTGCGCCTCATCCGCTGAGATTAAATCTGCAGCAGTCTTTCTATATTCTTCAATTTGTTCTTTGGCAATTGCCACTGACTTTTCGTATTCTACAATTTGGTTGTCGCCTCCAAATACGTGGAATCTCAATAAGTAAACAACAGAGAATATAACGGTAATATAGAACAAACCAACCCACCATGGTGGTAATTCGTTATCTAACTCTTTAATACCATCGTAGTCATGCTCTAATAACAACTCATTTTCATCACTAATACCTTTAGTACGAGTCATTTTTTGCATTAATTTCTTCACCCATGGTCTATCCGCTAACGAAAGATTGTCTTCTCTTTCTTTCTCTGCGATTTCTTCAGGTGTCATTAATCGTCTTAGTACTCTATTGGTTGCTAATGCAACTATTTCCACCGCTATTAAAGCGAATAAAAACAATCCCAACAAAATAAGTACTGCAGGATGATCTACAAAAGCAGGTCTTTGTGCTGTTCCGCCTGCTACCCATTCTACTAATACATAAAATAGCAAGAATAGTAATGGAACTCTTACATATACTGGAAAATACTTTTTCATAATTTTTTTGAATTAGGATCAACATTGTGCTTTTCATCATCTAGAAACGGCATATTGCTCAATTCCTCAATCGTCTCTTTTTTATAGGTAAATACCCATACAAACAAGCCTACAAAAAAGGTAAAGAAAATTAACAGGGAGATAATCGGGTAAATCTCAATCCCGCCTATAGTTTCCATCGTATGTTTAATAAATTTCAACATAATGCTCCTTTTTTATTATTCCTCAACTCTATTTTTGATGTCTGTACCTAAACGTTGTAGGTAAGCAACCATAGCTACAATTTCGCGTTCGCTCATTGGAACGAACTCTTGTCCATTTTCTTTAGCTGCTTTTTCACTAGCTAAATATGAATCTTTATAATCCGGATCCGTTTGGAAATTCAAAGCAATTTGTTCTCCTTGCTCCTTCATTGATTGTCTTGCATTTGCAATATCTTCATCCGTATAGGGAACACCCAACGTTCTCATTACATTCATTTTCTTCTCAATGTGTGAGAAATCTGCTTGCTTATTATCAAACAACCATTTATATCCTGGCATAATAGATCCTGGAGATGTTGATTGTGGATTATACATGTGGTTGAAATGCCAGATATCTGAATATTTCTGTCCAACGCGCATTACGTCTGGTCCTGTACGTTTAGAACCCCATAAGAATGGATGATCATACACATACTCTCCTGATTTTGAATACTCTCCATAACGCTCTACTTCTGAACGGAAAGGGCGAATCATTTGCGAGTGACATCCCACACATCCTTCACGGATATACAAGTCTCTACCTTCTAACTCTAGTGGAGTATACGGTTTCACACTTGAAATTGTTGGAATATTCGATTTCACGAAGATTGTTGGAATAATCTGCACAACACCTCCAATTAAAATCGCTATTGTTGTTAAGATTGTAAATTGGATTGGTCTTCTTTCTAACCAAGTATGCCAAGCTTCTCCTTTTAAACGAGAAGCAGAAATTCTTTTTAATGCTGGTGCTTCTGCTAATTCGTCTTCTACTGGTTTACCAGCTCTTACTGTTTTATATACTAAATAGATTAACACGAATAATCCGATTAAGTAGAACGAACCTCCAATTGCACGCATCACGTACATTGGCATAATCGCCGTTACTGTTTCAAGGAAGTTTCCGTATTTTAATGTTCCTGATGGATCAAAGTCTTTCCACATTAAGTGTTGAGAGAATCCTGCTACATATAAAGGAATCGTATAAAGAATAATACCTAATGTTCCGATCCAGAAGTGGAAATTCGCAAGTGTTTTAGAATACAATTCTGTTTTGGTCATTCTAGGGATTAACCAGTACACCATACCGAAGGTCATGAAACCATTCCATGCCAAGGCTCCAACGTGTACGTGAGCAACGATCCAGTCTGTATAGTGTGCAATAGCGTTTACGTTTTTCAACGATAACATCGGTCCTTCGAATGTTGCCATCCCGTATCCTGTAATACCTACTACGAAGAATTTCAACACAGGATCTACTCTTACTTTATCCCAAACTCCACGTAGGGTAAGTAATCCGTTAATCATACCTCCCCAAGATGGTGCAATCAACATTACAGAGAAAACTACTCCTAAGTTTTGTGCCCATTCTGGTAAAGCTGAATATAATAAGTGGTGAGGTCCAGCCCAGATATACAAGAAAATTAAAGACCAGAAGTGGATAATAGATAAACGGTAAGAATACACCGGTCTATTCGCTGCTTTTGGTAAGAAGTAATACATCAATCCTAAGAATGGTGTTGTCAAGAAGAAGGCCACGGCATTGTGTCCGTACCACCACTGCACCAGTGCATCTTGAACCCCCGCATACACAGAGTATGATTTTAATCCGTGTACAGGTAACTCTAATGAGTTAAAGATGTGTAATACTGCTACTGTAACGAAAGTTGCTAAATAGAACCAAATAGCAACATAAATATGACGTTCTCTACGATTGATGATTGTCATAATCATGTTGATACCGAAGGTAACCCAAATTACCGCAATTGCGATATCAATTGGCCACTCTAATTCAGCATACTCTTTTGAAGTAGTAAAACCTAAAGGCAAGGTAATTGCTGCAGCAGCAATAATGGTTTGCCATCCATAAAAGTGAATGTTACTTAGAACATCACTGTACATTCTTGACTTACACAAACGTTGTAAAGAATAGTAAACCCCTGCAAAGATTGCATTTCCAACGAAAGCAAAAATAACTGCATTCGTATGTAGCGGACGTAGTCTTCCGTAACTTAACCAAGGAATTCCATCCGTTAAGTTAGGAAATATAAACATCACCGCTAATAGTAATCCTACAAGCATCCCAACAGCCCCGAAAAAGATCGACGCGTAAAGGAATTTCTTTACAATTTTGTTGTCATAATAAAATTGTTGCACTTCCATAGTTGTTTATATTTGATTTTCTTTTTGATTATTTTTTTTGTCTTTTTCCTCCTCTTTGGGTTTCGTTTTTTTCAGCTCATCATCAAACAACATACGAACAGAAGGCGTATAAGCGTCGTCAAACTGACCACTTTTCACGGATCGAATGAAAATGTAGAGGAAGATCCCTGCAACGAAAACACTGATACTAATTAAGAAATATATAACACTCATACCTGATAATTATTAAAACAAAGTTAACAATATATTTTACCTAAAACTATGATAAATATCACCAAAAACCTAATAATTGTTTTTTTTATTTTATCTTTTTTCCATAATAATTTGTCAATAAAGTAACGAAGCTAATGATTGTAAACGTGCTAATTGGCATCAAAATTGCCGCTAATAAAGGTGACATCATATTCATAATGGACACCGTAATACCAATCACATTATACGTTAAAGCAAGTACATAGCTGATTTTGATAACTTTAACAGATTGTTTAGAAAATTGAAGGCACCCCAACAGCTGGTCAAAGACGCTTGCATCTAGGATTGCATCACTGGCCGGCGTAAAGACATTTACATTCTCTGACACGGATACTCCCACATTACTTTGCGCCAAAGCTCCTGCATCATTTAATCCATCGCCAATCATCATTACGTTCCCTCCTTTGTCTTGCAGTGCTTTGACATACTCCAATTTTTCCTCTGGTTTCTGATTAAAGGCTAAAGCAGTCCCTTGAGGCAAAACAGATTCCAAATACGCTTTTTCTCCTTCATTATCTCCAGAGAGGATACTCAATTTGTATTGGTGTTGGCTCAAGTTTTTAAACAATACTTCCAATCCAGGTCGGTAGTGATTTTCAAAAATGAATTTTCCCACATACTGTCCGTCAATTGCGATGTATACTGCTGTTTCATTTAAGCGTTCTGTTACCTTTGCTCCCACTAAACCTGCAGAACCAATGGCATATCCTTTTCCATTGATTACTCCCACAATCCCCTTTCCTGCAATTTCTTCAAACTGTGTGGGTTTGATTACGACTTTTGACTGTAAAAAAGCATAGAGCTTTCGGCTTAACGGGTGATTCGATGCACGAACCATATTTTTGATATCCGCTTGTTGTTCCTTATCTAGTTCGACTCCTTCATATTGAATTGTCGATTGTGCATTGGTAGTAATGGTTCCTGTTTTATCAAAAACAAGGGTATCCACTTTTGCCATTTGCTCCACGACCGTTACATTTTTCAAAAAGAACTTTTTGCGCCCCAAAATACGAATGGCATTTCCCAAGGTAAATGGTGCTGTTAATGCTAAAGCACACGGACACGCCACAATTAAGATAGCCGTTACCACATTAAACGCACTATTCAAATCCACAAAAGCCCATCCGGCGAATGCCAATACAGCTATTGTCAATAAGGCTGGAGTAAAATAATGACTTACTGTATCCGTAATCGTTTTGTATTTCAAGTCCACTCGTTTTTGGAATACCTCATTACTCCACAATTGGGTCAAATAACTTTGAGAGACCTTATTAATCGCTTCCACTTCTACGGCTTCTCCCATTTGTTTCCCTCCAGCAAATAGTTTATCTCCTGATTTTTTTTCTACTGGAACCGCTTCCCCTGTCACAAAACTGTAGTCGATAAAAGCGCGTTCTGACAATAAGATAGAATCAACGGGTAAAAGCTCTTGATTGCGAATTAATAAACGATCCCCTTGTTCCACATCATAAACTTGAATCGGTTCTTCTGTTCCTTGTTTCGTTAATTTGGTAATTGCGATAGGAAAATAAGACTTGTAATCGCGTTCAAAAGACAGGAAGTTATAGGTACGTTGTTGAAATAATTTTCCTAATAACATAAAGAAAACTAACATGGTCATACTGTCAAAAAATCCAGGTCCTAAATCGAAAACAATGTCAACTGTACTTCGAATAAACATGACAATAATTCCCAAAGACATTGGAATATCAATGGTGTAATTTTTTGTTTTGATTCCAGTCCACGCGGCTTTGTGGTAAGGCGAAGCAGAATAGAAAAAAACAGGCAACGACAAGAATAAAATCAACCAACGGAAGAAATTCTTGTATTGATCCATCCAGACATCATCAATATTAAAATACTCTGGAAAGGACAGCATCATTACGTTTCCATAACAGAAAAAAGCAACCCCAATTTTATAGATTAAGCTGCGATCAATGCTGTTGGGTTTTTCTTCGTAATTCTTTAAGCTGATATAAGGTTCATATCCAATACGACAAAGCAAGAGCACGATTTCTTTTAAATCGATAGCATCTGTATCGAATGTAATAGTGGCTTTTTTTTCTGGGAAGTTAACCAAAACACGGTATACCCCAGGATTTAATTTATGTAGATTTTCTAAAATCCAAATGCAAGAGCTGCAGTGAATATGAGGAATATACAGCGAAACGATAGCCGTATTTCCTTCATTGAACTCCAATAATTTCGATACAATGTCTGGATTACTCAAGAAATCATATTTTCCATTTACCTCTTCAGGAGTGGCTCCAGGTGTAGATTCGAGGTCATAATAACAGGTTAAATCGTTTTCATTAAAAATTTCGTAGACGGTTTTACAACCGTTACAACAAAACATTTTCTCATCGTAGTCTATACGATTAAAGGCAGTAACACTGTTACCACAATGAAAACACGCTTTTTTATCCATAAAATTTGCTCATTTACCTTGTACAAAGGTCTTAGTTAATTCTCCTAAAAATTATGACATTTATCAGTAAATAGCACTATCTTTGCAGAGGTATTTTTACCAACTGCATAAAAAATAGTTTATATAGGTATGGGAAGATGTGAGCAATGTATGATTAGAGAATTCAGTTCTCTAAAAGCTTTAACTAGAGAGGAGTTACTAGCGATTTCAGAAACAAAAACCCACTTTATTATTAGAAAAGGAGAGAACCTATTTTCGGAAGGAGAAAGTTTAAATGGGGTTTATTGTATCAAAGAAGGATTCTGTAAATTAACAAAGTTAAATTCAAACGGAAAAGACTCGATTGTCAAATTGGCAAAAAGAGGGGATTTATTAGGACAACGTTCGATTATTAATGAGGAGACTTCTAATCTTTCTGCAACTGCCTTAGAAGATATGCAGGTGTGTTTCATACCAAAAAAAGAAATGTTAGATCATTTCACAGAAAACAACAAGTTTTCATTGTTGATTACACGAGACATTTGCACGCACTTAAAAGATGCAGATCAAGACTTAGCGAATCAAACACATAAAACAGTAAAAGAGCGTTTAGCGATTATGCTATTGAAGTTGGAAGACTTAGGAGGCTCTTCTTCGGAGACTCAAGCCTTAAACATCAAATTATCACGTGAAGATTTAGCGAATATGGTCGGAACTGCGACAGAAAGTTGCATTCGTTTATTATCTGAATTAAAAAAAGATGGCATTATTCAACTAAAAGGAAAGGACATTATTCTTTTAGATAAGAGAGAGCTCCGTGCATTGGCGGAATAAATGCGAACTGTCATTTTAATTTTATTAAATTCGTCTATATTTTTATGCAAATGATGCAAAATAACTTATTTTCGCATTATGAAGCATACATCAATAGATACGTTAAAACAACTCATTAGTTTACCAGCAAAGAGCTTTGCAATCATCCCACATCGCAATCCCGATGGTGATGCTATTGGCTCTTCTTTAGGTTTATATCACGTATTAAAACAATTGGGACACAAGGTAGAAATTATCTCTCCCAACGAGTATCCAAACTTTTTGGCTTGGATGCCTGGTACTGCAGCAATTAAAATTTACGATTTTAATAAAACAGCAGGTCAACACATACTAAAAAATAGCGATTGCATTTTTACGCTAGATTTCAATATCTTATCTCGTACAGGAGATGAAATGGGTGCTTTTTTAGCAAGCTTACCCAATGATTTTGTCATGATTGACCATCATCAAATGCCTGGAGATTACGCCAAATTAACCTTTTCCGATACGTCTTTTGGATCAACATGTGAATTGTTGTATTCGCTGTTAGAACAAATGGATTTGACTGATTTAGTTCACCAAGAGGCCGCTACTTGTATTTATACAGGAATTGTTACGGATTCTGGTTCTTTCCGATTCCCTAAAACTACGGCTAAAACACACCAAGTGGTTGCTGCCTTAATTGAGAAAGGAATTGACAACCCTAAAATTCACCACGCCCTGTTTGACAATAGCTCATTCAACCGTTTACAATTAATGGGAAGAGCACTACAACATCTGCATTTGATTCCGGATACGCAAACTTCTTATCTTTATTTGAATGAGGAAGATCTTCATGAATTTTCTCATCAAAAAGGAGATACAGAAGGATTAGTGAATTATGGGCTTTCTATTAGTGGAATTGATTTAACCGCATTTTTCATTGAACGCAAAGACGAAGGCATTATTAAAATTTCTTTCCGTTCATCGGGTAATTTAGATGTCAATTTATTTGCTCGAACCTATTTTGAAGGGGGTGGCCATATCAATGCAGCAGGAGGTAAATCTACACTTTCACTCGATGAAACGATTCAACGTTATATCGACATTGTAAATCAACACAAACAAGATTTTTATGTTTAAGTATTCCCTTTGCTTCACTCTTCTGGCTAGTCTAGTTCTCCTGGCAAGCTGTCAAGAGAAACAAGAGGCTCGAAAACCGATTTCTAATTCGCGTTCAGTGGAAACAAAACTTTCTATTGACCGCAATATTGAATTGAGAGAAAGCGAAGAAGACATCTTTACCAAATACAGAACAAATGACGTAGCCAATACTTATATTCACTCGAATTCAGGATTTTGGTTTACCTATTTAAAAAGAGAGGTTAAGGATTCTGTCCTCCCTCAGAAAAGTGATATCGTTCAATATACGTATGAAATACGTCAAGTGAATGACAGCGTCATCTATACGCAGAAAGAAATCGGCACCTTAACCTATAAGGTTGATGAAGAAGATATCTTACCTGTTTTGCGCCATAGCCTGAAAATTTTAAAACCTGCTGAAAGCATCAAGGTATTAAGTCCCTCTAGTTTAGCGTATAGCTATTTAGGTGATCAAAAGGCTATTGCAAAAAATCAACCTTTAGTTTTCATTATTTCACTGGAATCAATCAAAAAATCTAATTAATAAAAATGAAAAAAATGACGAGTCTAATTTTAAGTTTAGTCGCTTTAGTGTCGTCTTGTACTACGCAAAAATCAGATTTACCTGATGGTTTGTACGCAGACATTCAAACAAACAAAGGTCATATCATCGTTGAGCTAGCTTATCAAAAAGCACCTGTAACTGTGGCTAACTTTGTGAGTTTAGCAGAAGGAAAAAATCCTTTTGTTGATGAACAATACAAAGGCAAACAATATTATGATGGAATTAAATTTCACCGTGTAGAGAACGATTTCGTAATCCAAGGTGGAGATCCAACAGGAACAGGAGCTGGCGGACCAGGTTATGTGTTTAAAGATGAGTTTTCTCCTGAATTAACGCATGATAAACCAGGAACTTTATCTATGGCTAACAGCGGTCCTTTTACCAATGGTAGTCAATTCTTTATTACACACAAACCTACACAGTTCTTAGATAACAGACACTCTGTTTTTGGTTATACAGTAAAAGGAATGGATGTAGTAAACAGCATTGTAAAAGATGACGTAATCGAAAGTGTAAAAATTATCCGTCAAGGAAAAGAAGCGAAAAAATTTGATGCTGTAAAAGTATTCAAAAACTACTTCGAAGAAGCAGCTAAAGAGAAAAAAGAAAAAGAAGATAAATTAGCAGGTGCACAACAAAAATATGCTAGTCAATTCGCTGATTTGAAGAGCAAAGCAACAAAACTTGATTCAGGTTTATCTTATGTAATTATAGAAAAAGGCAATGGCAAAAAACCAGCAGTCAGTCAAGAAGTATTTGTTGACTATGCAGGATTCTTTGAAAATGGACTTTTATTTGATTCAAGTATTGTTTCTTTAACGAAAGAGTTTGATGCATTTGATCAACGTAGAGCAGACATGAATGGATATAACCCAATTCCTTTTACTTACGGTGCTAAAACAGGCTTAATCCCAGGTTTTATTGAAGGAATTGAGCAAATGAATTTTGGTGATACTGCTATTATCTTCATTCCTGCTCACATGGCTTATGGCGAACGTGGAGTTGGTCCTATTCCTCCTAATACAGATTTAGTGTTTCAGATGAAATTATATGAAACTGCTGATAGAAAATAGTAATGAGTTATGAGTTATGGGTTATGAGTTATGGGTTATGAGTGATTATGTGAGACAACAATTACCCTTTAACCTTTAACTCCAAAACCAATAAAATAAAAAAACCTCCGCTTTAGCGGAGGTTTTTTTATTTTATTGGTTGACGTTGCAAATAAGCAACTGCGCTTCTTCCTTCATTAAACAACAAATCTAATATGCTTAAGTTGTTTAAAAATCCATTCTTATCGTCAAAGACTTGAATATAAGGTTCGAATTGATTTTCATCTTTCTTACCGTTGGCTAATGTTCTAAAATCAACGACATCGGCTGAAACTTCTTTTAGATACTCTTCTGTTTTGCGATATTTCCAATCTACACCTAAACATTCGGTTATAACTTCGTGAATCTCTAAATTTAGATCCAACATATACTTGTGTTGTTTCTCAAAAAGAGAACGAATATCATCTTCAAAATATTCAAAATAAGGAGAAGTACGATAAGCGGCTTCTAAGCTCTTAAAGTGTTGCTTTTGCCATCCAAAGGCATATTCAATTTCAACCTCTTTAAACTTTTGGTGTAGTCCTTCTTTGTTGTGCTTGATGGGTATATTCAACATTTGCATTCCATTTGCACTGTGAATATACATTCTGTTTCTATTGGTTTGTTTTTGAAAATTATCTTCTACTTCAAAAACAAGCTCTTCTGCTTGCGCCATCGCTACATAGTGACTTATAGAAGGAAAATAAGTCGGATGTAGTATAATTGTATTCGACATTATTAAAACTTAGAATTCTTTTTTTCTTTTCTTCTTTTGTATAAACTATATCCACCCCATCCGATTAATATAACGAGGAAATAAGGGAAATAAGACACTTGGGTTCCATTGCCATTTACCGTAATAAACATGCGGTCCCAACGGATTTTATCAAACGCTTTTGACCATGGAATATTTTGATCCAAACTCATCCATACAAATACAGGTTTACCCACAATATGATCTTCAGGTACAAATCCCCACATTCTACTATCTTCTGAGTTGTTGCGGTTATCTCCCATCATGAAGTAATAGTTTTGTTTGAAGGTATACTGATCTGTAGCTTGACCATTAATGTAAATCTGCCCATCTTTTACTTCCAAATCATTGTCTTCATATACGCGAATTGCGCGTTTATACATTGGTAAGTTATCTGCAGTTAAAGTGATTGTTTCTCCTTTAGCAGGGATATGAATTGGCCCTAAATTAGTTTCTGTCCAATCTTCTTTATTGTGTGGGAAGATATACCCTTTAGGCATATTGTATTGAAACAATTTAGACATATCCGGACTTCTAGTCACACCTTTTACCGCACTAAACGTTTTTAGATATTCTACATCGTCATTTGTTAGCGATTGGAAAAACACAGCATATTGTGGACTGTTTACATAGGTAACATAATCGCTAATTTTTCTGTTTTGAATAATCGTTCTTAAATCTAATGAACCATCTGTTTCAATTAGGTAACTATATTGAACTCTTGCTCTATCATTGAGCTGTAATTCTTTATCATTGATAAATACAACACCCTCTTTAACTGATAAGTTCTCTCCTGGTAAACCTACTGCGCGTTTTACATAGTTGGTTTTTTTGTCAATAGGTTTAATAACTCCAGGTCGTTTCACTGGGTCATTAAATTTGTAAATGGTATCGACAGGCCAATTGAACACGACAATATCGTTGTGTTGTACTTTTTGGAAACCAGGCAATCTAAAATAAGGCAAATGTGGCTTATTTAAATACGATTTTTTTGATGTAAATGGAATCGTATCGTGTACCATCGGCAAGGCAACTGTTGTCATGGGTGTTCTTGCTCCATAATGGAACTTGCTCACAAACAAAAAGTCTCCGACCAACAAGGTTTTCTCTAAGGATGAGGTTGGAATGGTATAGGGTTGAATAGCATACGTATGGATTACGGTTGCCACAACTACAGCAAATAAAATCGAGCTTACAAACTCTCCTGATTCTGTTTCTGGTTTTAGTGATCGATTTTCACGGTACTTTACGTCGCCTACATAATTGATAAAAGCTACGTATAATCCCAAGGTTACCACCCCTAAAATCGTATCTATCGTTGATTTCTTTCCAAAACTTCTCAATATTTCAACCCATACTACAGGGAACATAATCAAGTTTACAATTGGAATAAACAACAAGATTACCCACCACCACGGGCGATTGATAATTTTCATTAATACTACTCCATTATATACTGGAACAGCTGCTTCCCAAGCTTTTCTTCCTGCTTTTACATATAGCTTCCAAGTTCCTATAAAATGAACCACTTGAATAAGCAAGATGAAAATGAACCATTGTGCTATCGTCATACTCTTTTTATTTTAAATCCCAATTTACTTATTTTTTCAAATTAAGCACATCTTTCATTGAGAAAATACCTTTTTTATCTTTTAACCACTCCGCTGCGACAACAGCTCCTAGAGCAAATCCTTCGCGATTATGAGCGGTGTGTTTAATTTCTATTTGATCAATGCTAGAGTCATAACGCACCGTATGTGTACCCGGCACTTGATCTTCTCTTACTGCATCAATGTGTATTTGTTTGTCCGTTGCTTGCGGATCTAACGTCCAGCTTTCATAGCTAGAGTTTGCTAAAATCCCTTCTGCTAAGGTGATGGCTGTTCCACTTGGCGCATCTAACTTTTGTGTATGATGGATTTCTTGCATGGAAACTCCATATTGCTCAAAATTTCTCATCATTTTAGCGAGGTAGTCATTTAATTCGAAGAAGATATTAACTCCTAAGCTAAAATTTGACCCATACAAGAAGGCGCTATCTTTGTCTTTACAAAAATCAACGATTTCGCTATAATGCTCTAACCAACCTGTGGTTCCACAAACCACGGGAACTTGAACGGCTAGTGCTTCTTTTATATTAGCAACTGCAATTGACGGCACACTAAAATCAATGGCCACATCTGCTTGTTCCAGCCTTCCTGTTACCTGTTCTCTTTGTTTGATATAGACAATTGAATGTCCTCTTTCGATGGCTATTCGCTCAATGATTTTACCCATTTTACCATAGCCTAATAATGCAATATTCATAAGTTCTGTACGGGTTAAAAGCGATATTGTACATTAATCGCGTATTGGTACTGTTGCTGTTGAATCAGTCCTTTTTGGTCTAATTCAATGACGGGTTTGATTGTCAAGTTTTCGTTGACGTTGAACTGCATCAAATGCGCATCCACATTGGCATCTACAATGCTCAATACATAGAATCCCACAGCAATAACGACAGATAAATCTCTATTTTTACGATAGAAATTCTGTCCATCTAGTAATCGTTGATCATCCAATCCCGCAAGGGTTTCATCTGTTTGATCTATTTTTCCTTGAAGTCTATTTTTATATTCGTTGCGGTAACGATCGTAATTGCGTTGGTTATCTGCCCAAAAATAAACGGGAATTCCAATTCCTGCGTACACAAGCGGAACTTTCCAATATTTTTTGTTGTAAATCTGTCCTAAACCAGGAACAATTGTAGTATAGAATGCCGCACGAGAGGGTGCAACAGGATCAAGAGGCTTATAAGCGGCCTCTCTTTTTCTTTTTTCTTTTTTACTCTCTTTTTCAATCCCCTCTTCTTCTTGTGCAAAACTTGCTACTTGAAAGAGTAGGCTGAAAATCATTATCAATAAAAATCTACTTCTCACTACTTTTCTAAAAGTTTGATAATACGCTCTAAATCTTCTTCCGAGTAAAAAGGAATTGTAATTTTTCCTTTTCCACTATGGCTTGCTTTAATATCGACCTTTGCTCCAAAAAACTTACCAAATGACTGTCTATATGTCTCTGGTACCACTGGTTGGGCTTTTGGTTGGGCTTTTACAGCTGTTGGCGCTGTATCCCCTTCCTGATATCTTTTCACCAAAGCTTCTGTCTCTCGAACAGATAAGTTCTCGGCAATTATTTTATGGTAAATATCCGTTTGTACGTCTAAGTCATCGATATTAATGATTGCTCGTCCGTGTCCCATCGTAATAAAACCGTCTCGAATTCCCGTTTGAATAATAGGGTCTAACCTCAGCAAACGCAAATAGTTAGCAATCGTAGATCTCTTTTTACCTACACGATCACTTACTTGTTCTTGGGTCAGGCTAATTTCTTCCATCAAACGTTGATACGACATGGCGATTTCGATTGGATCTAAATCGTGGCGTTGGATATTTTCCACCAAAGCCATAACAAGCGAATCATTGTCATTTGCGATGCGAATATAAGCAGGAATCGTGGATAAGCCAGCAATTTTAGAAGCTCTTAACCTTCTTTCCCCTGAAATTAACTGATATTTATTAAAGTCAATTTTTCGAACCGTAATAGGCTGAATCACACCTAACTCTCGAATACTACTCGCTAATTCTTGTAGTGATTCTTCATTAAAATTTGTACGAGGCTGAAAAGGATTAATTTCAATTGCTTCTAAATCCAATTCAATGATATTACCTACAACTTTGTCCGCATTGGTATCGTCAATTGACTTAATGTCATTCTCAGGATCTTTTAACAGCGCTGACAATCCTCTTCCTAAAGCTTGTTTTTTTATTGCTTTTGCCATAGTTTATCTTTCCTCTCCTATTTTTTAGTGATTCTTTTTTACTATTTCCTCCGCTAAATTAATATAATTTGTAGCACCTTTACTTGTTGCATCATAATTTATGATGCTTTCACCAAAACTAGGTGCTTCACTTAATTTTACGTTACGTTGAATAATGGTGTCAAAAACCATGTCATTGAAGTGTTTTTGTACTTCTTCTACCACTTGATTTGACAGGCGCAAACGCGAGTCATACATCGTCAATAACAACCCTTCAATATCCAATTTAGGATTGTGAATGCGCTGTACGCTTTTAATGGTATTCAATAACTTTCCTAATCCCTCTAATGCAAAGTATTCACACTGAATTGGAATAATGACAGAATCAGCAGCAGTAAGTGCATTCAAGGTCAATAATCCCAGAGAAGGTGCACAATCAATAATGATGTAATCGTACTTGTCTTTAATGGACTGTAACGCTTCTTTCAGCATATATTCTCTGTTCTTTTTATCAACTAGTTCGATTTCAATCGCAACTAAGTCAATATGAGCAGGAATCAAGTATACATTGGGGGCTGTACAATCTACAACAGCTTCAGCAGGCGTACAACTATGCTCAAGAACTTCATAAGTTCCTATTTCCACAGCTTCCACATCTACTCCTAAACCCGAAGTAGCATTGGCCTGAGGATCAGCATCAATGAGCAACACCTTTTTCTCTAGCGCTCCTAAAGAAGCAGCTAAGTTAACAGAAGTAGTCGTTTTACCTACGCCACCCTTCTGATTTGCAACAGCTATAATTTTCCCCATTTTATTAATATCAAAAATTTTTGAGTGGTAAAAATACAATTAATTATCTGTATATAAAATCTATTTTATTAACATTCTCAATTGACAACTTCGACCTAAAAAAAGGGTAATCTCTTATTATCCAAAAGAATACCCTTAATTTAACTTCGTTTATATTTTGTTTTATTTCTTGCGCACATTGGCTTCTAACATATCCCACATCGCTTCTGGAACTTGATCTAACATATTAAACTCTCCGGCTCCTTGTAACCATTCTCCTCCGTCTATGGTAATTACCTCTCCATTGATGTAACTTGAAAAGTCAGAAATCAGGTAGGCTGCTAGATTGGCTAACTCTTGGTGTTCCCCAACTCTGCGCAGCGGAATCTTTTTCGTGAGGTCGAATTTTTCTTTTAAATCACCTGGTAATAATCGATCCCAAGCTCCTTTTGTAGGGAAAGGCCCTGGAGCAATCGCATTGAAACGCATACCGTATTTGGCCCATTCCACAGCTAAGCTTCTCGTCATAGCTAAAACCCCTGCCTTAGCGACAGAAGAAGGTACGACATACGCAGACCCTGTCCATGCATAGGTTGTTGTGATATTTAAAACAACCGTATTGCGTTGTTTTTGTTCAATCCAATGTTTCCCGAGAACCAATGTACAGTTTTTTGTTCCTTTTAATACGATATCTACGATTGTGTCAAACGCATTGGAAGATAGTCGCTCCGTGGGTGAAATAAAATTACCCGCTGCATTGTTGAGTAAAACATCTACTTTTCCCCATTTATCCAATACTGCTTGTAGCATTTGTTCTACTTGATCATAATGTCGCACATCACAGCTTACAGGGAAACACTCCCCGCCTGTTTGTTCTTCTAGTTCTTTGGCTGTTTGTTGTAATTTTTCTAAATCGCGAGAAGTGATAACCACTTTCGCACCTATTTCCATAAAGTAAGCAGACATCGATCTTCCTAAACCGCTTCCTCCTCCAGTAACAATCACTACTTTATCTTTCAATGCCGTTGGTGGCAACATTTTTTCTGTATAATTCATAACTTATTTTCTTTTTGATATCTTCTAAAGATACAAAAAAGGAAGTTGATTTTCTTTCATCTCGGTTGAAAAACTTTATTTGAGATGGTGAGGCGATGAGAAGGTGAGGTCACCTAAAAAAAAAAAAGACATCCCGAAGGATGTCTTTTTTTAAGATTTATTGCTGCGCCTTATCAATGTGATCTTGTATGATGTTCCAATCGTAATAATGGAATACTTTTCCATTGCTCATCATCACCAACATTCCTTTGGGAAATCTAGAGTCAAGTCCTTGAGCTGTGATTTCTAACCCATCACATTCAATGGCCGCCACTGGAATGGTTGCTATCAATTGATGTTCGTGTGGATGATCTGAAGTTCCTTCTCTTGGGTAAATTAAGATGGAATTATCTTGTTGATTGGACACCACTATGTATCCCGTTGTTGCGTCTTGTTTATAAATCGCAATCCCTTCGTGGTCGCGTTTAGCATCGGTTTGTGCAAAGAATGCAAGTTCTTGATTTCCTCTTGCTGGATTTGCATAATACTTGCGTACTCCTGCTCCTTCATCGGAATAATACACATAGCCCAACTCCTGATCTACCGCTATGGCTTCAATTTCTTTTTTTCCACTATAAGCACCAAATTTTCGAACCAATTGCAACTCAATCTTTCCGGCGGCATTGGTTTGATAACGGTATTGCCATAAATATCCTTGGGCAGGTCCGTTTTTACGACCTACAATCGCATAAAATACGGTTGCTCCTCCTTCTTTTCCTTCATATAAAGCAATCCCCATTGGTTCATTGTATTCTTCTGTTGTTTCTCCTTCAAACACCTTTAATCCTCCTCCATCAATAGGAGTTAATTCAGGCAACTTAAACAAGCGAATGGCATTAGCATTGCGCTCGGTGACCACGGCAATGTCAATCTTCTGGTTTTGATATGGAAAATCATACGCGATATCTACGTTATTTGGACGTGCCATATCTGTGTATTGATGTACAATCTTTCCCTGTAAATCATAAGCATAAAGTCCACCGCCATTTTCTTTATCTGTTCCGATGATTAAACTTTTTGTTTTGTCTTGTTTATTCAGCCAAATAGCAGGATCATCCGTATCAAAAACCGTTTGTTCTGTCACTACTACAGGTTGAATAGCATCTGGTGAAACAGGTGCTAATTTATCTTTACAGCTGGTCAATAACGCCAAGCTAAATAAGAAGTATATTGATTTGTTTTTCATTATTTTTTCTTTTGAATGGTGTGGGTATACATTACTTCTGCATCTTCTTTGTTTGCTTTTACGACTTGAACCGTTAAACGATTATTCAAGATAGAAAAGGCCATAAATCCAGGTTCAGCTGCTGCAAAAACAGTATGTTCCATGGTTCCTGAGGGACGGACCTCACTCGCAGCCCCAGATAAAAATTGTGTGGTATAGCGATTTTTAGGTTTAATAATTTGCAAATCATGTTCATGCCCACAGATATAAGCATCAACTTGATGGCGATCAAAAAACGCGGCGAATTTCTGCTCAAATCCTTGGGTATCTTTATTTACTTTTCGCTTTCCTCCACTATACATCGGGTGGTGTCCTACCACAATTTTCCACTGTATATCTGCATCTGCCTGTCCTAAGGTTTGCTCTAGCCACTGCATCTGCTTTTCTGTATCTTGTTCACTCAAATCTCCATACTTGGGACTCTTGCGGTAATTGTCAATAAACGGGTTAGTATCCATCACGACCAACAATAGTTTTTTTCCATTCTCTAATTTAAACGTTTTGCTGTAATAACGATCGGGCATATTCCAACGTCTACTGATTTTCGTATAATCGACTTGCGCCTGAACATTACCTAAATAATCGTGATTACCTAAAGCCACGTACCAATCCGCATACAGCGATGGGTTGGTGTATACCTGTTCAAAAGAAGAAGTCCAGTGATAATCTTGTGTACTCGCTACGCCATTTGGATAGAAATTATCTCCAACAGAAACAACAAATTCTCCATCTAGCACCACCATGGCATTTCCCATTTCTCGAGCTACCTCTTTTTGATAGTAGTCCCCCACGCGTCCAAAATCGCCTAGAACAAGAAAGTTAAAACTATCTTCCTGATATACTAAACTCGGAATATTTTGTCCGGAATAACCCGTACTTTTTTCGTGTTCAAAAGGCGTCTGCGCTTGAGTTAATCCTGTGAAACTAAGTAAGACTAAAGTATAAAATATTTTCTTCATGTGTTGTAAATGAAAAAATTACAGCCAATAAAACGATTCGCTGTAATTTTCTTGTGTATGGTTTATATTATAAATCAAATTTAACCCCTAAGGTAAATTTAGGTTGGTAGTATTCCATTTGTTTTACGCGATTGCTCACCCCTTGGTAATATCTCAACGGTTGATTGGTTAAGTTATTTGCCTCAGCAAACACGCGCAAATACGAAGTAATCTTATAGGATGCATTCGCATCTAAAAACAATTGTTTGTCGTAGTAGCTATCCTCAAAACTATTTCCTCCTAATGCATCTAAGTAATCCGAAGCATAATTTAAAGAAACACGAGCAGAGAAGCGTTCATTTTCCCATGAAAGCGATCCATTAAACATGTGAGGGGCTGATCCAGGTAACTCCATATTTTTTCTAATCTCTCCATCTGCATTGGTAATTCCTTTCGCTTCTGAGTGCGTATACGTATAGTTCACATAGATTCCCAATCCTTTAAAGAATTTACCCGGAATAAAATCTAATTGTCTTTGAAAGGCTACCTCAACCCCGAATAAATTCACCTGATCTCCATTGCGTTGTTGCATAAACTTCCAGTTTTCACCTGCTTGAATTGGATTCGCTTGATCAGGGAAAGCCGCATTGAAATTATCTTGATTGAATGAATCCGAACGGTACGTATAAATGAAGTCATTTAAATTTTTGTAAAACACTCCTGCAGAGAACATCCCTACCGATTGGAAATACTTTTCTGCCATTACATCAAAATTATAGGCATACGTCGCTTTCAAATCTGGGTTTCCAGCGGCAATTGCATTATCTTGAGAAATTACACTGATATAAGGAGCCAAAGCGTAATAATCGGGTCTAGCTAATGCTGTAGTGAACGCAGCTCTATAAATCCAATCTGTATCTGTTTGGTATTTAAATGTCAAACTCGGCATCACATTCGTATAGCTGTTGGTGTTGTTTACTTCTCCTACTAAATCACTTTCATCTACAATGTGATTTCCAGTATAATCAATACTCGTATGTTCTACACGAGCTCCCACAATCATGGATAAATTTGCATTAAAATCTTGATCCCAACGGATATATCCTGCGTAAATTTTCTCTTTGGCTTTGTAATTTAACGCCAAGTATTCTTCTGGTTTGGCTTCTTTTTCAAATAAAGCTGCATTGTTCAAATCTAAACCACCTACATATTGCTTAGCAGCAAAATAACCCGGTACATATCTACTTCCTGCTTGAAAGTCTTTTCCATCATAAAAATGATGCGGTACTGCTGCTAAATTTCCGATTGCATTTGGTGCGATTGGCGTGTATTCATAGAACATATTATCGCGTTCTTTGTCTTTTAAACGCAAACGTCCTCCAAATCTCAATCGTCCTTTTTGATCTTCAATTACAGAAAACGGGATTCTAAAATTCAATTTCGCTCCAAACTCACTGTCTTTTGTAAAGTTGTGGTTTTCTGTTAGTTTTCTAAAGCTAAAGTTTTCAGGTGTATCTTTCGCTGCAGTGATTAAAGGAAAATCTCCATTAGATAAATCTTCTACCATGGCTACTTTCTTATTTTGAAAATCCAAGTAGCGCTCTCCTGGACGGTCTTCTGAAGCACGGGCATAGTTTACTGACCAATCCATATCTAAATTACTCGACCATAAATGCTCTCCACTTAAGGCATAGTTTTGTATGCGTTGATCTTCTAAACGTGCATTCTTATTGCGATTCGTATCAATTCCTCCTTTTGTTTCTCTACGGATATCTCCTTTGTACCCGATGATGTTGTTTTCTGCATCGTACTCTGGGGTTATCCCTCTGTAACGTACACGGTATCTATTTTCTCTATCATCTCTCCAATTGTACATTGCACTGGCATAAATGGTGTGATTGTCATTGATTTTGTAATCAAATGCTCCGGAAAAACTACGGCGTACGCGTTGTACATCATACTTTCTGATGTCGTATTCACTGATATATACATTATTGTGCTCATCTTGATCCCAAACTGCTTCTACGTTGTCTGAACCAAAATTATTGCTGTTGTAAGATCCACTGAAAATCATTCCTAATTTAGAATCTAAAAAGCGGTTTCCGTACACAAAGCTTCCGATGTAATTTCCTTTCTCTCTAATGGGATTATATCCTCCTGCTATTGTTGCAGCAATACGCTCTCCATAAGGGGAAGCGCGGGTAATCAAATCTACAGAACCTCCAATGGCATCTGCATCCATATCTGGGGTTAAGGTTTTATTTACTTCAATAGATGAAATCATATCTGAAGGAATTAAATCCATCTGTACGTTTCGATTATCTCCTTCAGCAGAAGGAATGCGATCTCCGTTTAGAGTCACCGAGTTTAAACTAGAAGCCAATCCTCGGATTACAATGTTACGCGCTTCTCCTTGGTCATTTTGCATGGTAATCCCCGGTACGCGTTTTAAGGCATCTCCGATATTAGAATCTGGAAAACGACCGACTTGATCCGCAGAGATTACATTGGTTACATTGGCGTTATTCATCTGTTGATTTAATGCCTTTGCTTGTCCTTTGAGGCGATCTCCTACAATGACAATTCCTTCTAAAGTTTGAGCATCAGTA
The DNA here is from genome assembly GCF_001549985.1 of Myroides odoratus. Classification (GTDB taxonomy): domain Bacteria; phylum Bacteroidota; class Bacteroidia; order Flavobacteriales; family Flavobacteriaceae; genus Flavobacterium; species Flavobacterium odoratum_A. Next base: position 81,059 of record NZ_LROZ01000001.1, read on the forward strand.
GCTAAACTCAAATTGATGACAGTATTCTGTCCTGCTGTAACTTCTACTTCTTGTTCAATAGGTGCATATCCAATATAACTAACAGATAAGGTATAAGCACCTACTGGTATATTTAAAAACTCAAAATAACCATTGCTATTACTAATGGTGTATTGTTTTCCTTTATTTAATAGTACGGCTGCTCCTGGAAGTGAACTTTTATCTGTTGCGTCAATCACTCTACCGGATACAATTCCGTGTTTTTTATCTGCATTTTGCGCGTGTAAGGTCCACGCAAAACAAAGTGTAAAAAAGAATAATAAGTACTTTACTTTCATAATGATAACATTGAATAGTTTTAGGCAAACTTAGTCCTACCCCTACGAAATGGTGTTTCTATATCGTTATGATTGTGTTTTGGTTTTGTTTGTTGTGTTAAGAATGGGTTATGATGAGTTATGGGTGAGGTGGTGAAAGGGTGAGATTGGTGAGACGGTGAGACGGTGAGAGGGTGAGGCAGTGAGACGGTGAAAGGGTGAGATTGGTGAGATTGGTGAGATTGGTGAGATTGGTGAGAGGGTGAGATTGGTGAGATTGGTGAGAGGGTGAGGCAGTGAGACGGTGAGAGGGTGAGGCAGTGAGACGATGAGGTGGTGTTAAGGTCTGAAGGTCTGAAGGTGTGAGGGTGTGAGGGTTGAACGTCTTTCCCTTCTCCATAAAAAAAGAGGCCATGCATCGCATGACCTCTTTTATTTCGTAAAATCAAATTCTACATTTGACTTTCTTCTAACTGCTGTTTTTTAGCTTTCTTCTCTTTTAATAACTCCATTGCGCCTCCAGTTGCCCAGTAGCAAGCGAAACCAATTAAGAATATCAAAAGCCAAAACGCCATTGTAATAACGGTCATGGCAACGATGAAACCTAAATACTGTTGAAATTCAAACATTTTATTCCGGATTTTTTTGTATACGTCCCAAATATACATCCTTTTCTCGATTTAGCAATACCTCTTATTTTATTTTCCACCTTCTTTAGAATCAAACTAAATAATTCAGTACCTTTAAGGTAATTTTAAATACAAATCACATCATGGACTATAGAATAGAAAAAGACACCCTTGGGGAAGTACAAGTACCAAAAGACAAATATTGGGGTGCACAAACGGAACGCTCAAGAAACAACTTTAAGATTGGCCCAGAGGCATCCATGCCACATGAAATTATCGAAGCTTTTGCTTACTTAAAAAAGGCGGCTGCCTATGCTAATTTTGATTTAGGTGTATTAAGTCAAGAAAAACGCGATGCAATTGGACAAGTATGCGATGAGATTATTGCAGGAAAATTGGATGATCAGTTTCCATTGGTCATCTGGCAAACGGGATCGGGTACGCAATCCAATATGAATGTCAATGAAGTGATTGCCAATCGCGCACAGGTTTTAGCGGGGTTTGCTATTGGAGAAGGAGAAGCAGTATTGAAAGCGAATGACGATGTCAACAAATCACAGTCTTCGAATGATACCTACCCTACGGCCATGCATATTGCGGCCTACAAAGCAGTAATTGAATCCACTATTCCAGGGGTTACCCAACTAAAAAACACCTTAGCCGCTAAGGCAAAAGCATATAAAGATGTGGTAAAGATTGGACGTACGCACTTAATGGATGCGACGCCTTTAACTTTAGGCCAAGAGATTTCAGGTTATGTAGCTCAATTAGAACATGGCTTAAAAGCGCTTAACAATACTTTACCGCACTTAGCGGAATTAGCACTAGGAGGAACAGCGGTAGGAACGGGATTAAATACGCCTGTCAACTACGATGTGGTAGTTGCTCAACACATTGCTGATTTTACACAATTACCTTTTGTTACGGCTCCAAATAAATTTGAGGCTTTAGCAGCTCATGATGCTATTGTAGAAACGCATGGTGCGTTGAAGCAACTAGCGGTATCGCTCTATAAAATAGCCAATGATATCCGTATGCTAGCTTCTGGACCTCGTTCGGGAATCGGTGAGATTATCATTCCTGCTAATGAACCGGGATCTTCTATTATGCCTGGTAAAGTAAATCCAACGCAATGTGAAGCCTTAACGATGGTGGCTGCTCAGGTATTGGGGAATGATGTAACGATTTCATTCAGCGGTACACAAGGACAATATGAATTGAATGTATTCAAACCTGTGATGGCAGCGAATTTTATTCAATCAGCTAAATTATTAGGGGATGCTTGTGTTTCTTTTGATGAACATTGTGCACAAGGAATTGAACCTAACCACAAACGCATTCAGGAACTCGTAGATAACTCGTTGATGTTAGTTACGGCGCTCAATACAAAGATTGGATACTATAAAGCAGCTGAAATTGCACAAACGGCTCACGCCAATGGTACAACCTTAAAAGAAGAGGCTGTTCGCTTGGGCTATGTCACACCAGAAGATTTTGATCTTTGGGTAGATCCGAAGAAAATGATTGGGAATTAAGGGTGAGATGATGATGAGGTGAGGCGATGAGATGGTGAAATCGAAACGCAGTGAAAATCGGAACGCAGTGTAGATTCATCGAACACCAAAACAAAATAACAACTCGGTGAGATATATTCATCAAACACCAAAACAAATATAAACTAGGTAAGATAGATGGTGAGGCGATGAGATGATTAGTGGCTGTAATCCATAACTTCTTAAAACCTAAAAAGCAGTAGGGAATAATTCTCTACTGCTTTTTCGTTATGATTACATCAACTTGCTTTCATGTTTTTTATATCACAAGTTTATATTTTCGATCAATAGATAAACTTCACCCTATTTGACTGAATTAATTGATTATAAGAACTATATTTTTTGTTTTTCAGTTCAACTAAAAGCTCTTTCCCTACATATTTATCCATCCATTTTTTTGGCATACTATAACTGATACTAAAAGTAATGTTACTTTTTCTATTTTTCGCCTCACTTATATCATACTCAATAAAACTATCATTATCGGGCTCTTGTACTTTTTTTAGTGTAAAAAAATAGGGTACTATCAGTGTCTTATTTTTCGGAATTAAAACAATTCTATCTTTGTCTTGTATACTTTCATTTATTTGACTGTAGTATTCGGAATCATGGGCTGATGTAGATACTATAGTATAAATTGGAGTATCTTCTTCCTGACTTTTTAAATTTTCTCGTATTTTAATGCCTCCGCATAATTCAGTTTTACAGAACTGTAACTTAGTTTGATTTTCCGATATCGTATCTAACGCTATCCAAATATTCTCCTGAGAATTATTCACTAACTTTATTTGTAACCACGTACTATCGCGTACTTCTTTTTGTCCAATCTCAAAGTATACTTTCGATTTCTTATTTTGACTTAACCCTATTGTAAGTGAAAACAAACTAATAAGTAAAATTACCTTTCCCATCCGTTTAATTTTGCTTGTCCTAAATATCCTTGATATGTGTTATTAAATTGTGGTCGTTCATCAGTAGAATGATATACTTCAAGCTCTGATATAATTAATATTGCTTGGGTTGATTGCTAAGTTACAGCAAGATACAATCTGATTATTTGGCAACCAAATCAATATAACTAAAAAAGGAGATTTCAACCTATTGAAATCTCCTTTTTCATATAAATTATATCTTTCTAATGAGAAAGATGCTCTACATCTTCCGGTCTGTGTTTGTATTTAAAAATAATCGCGAATAAGATAGTTACCACTAACGAGAATAAAGCGAAAATAATCCACGAATGTCTCCACCCTTCTACTTGTAAAACCAAATCTTCTTGGCTATATACATAGTGGTTCACCACAGCTTGTGCTAAGAACATTCCGATGGTTGCTCCGAAACCGTTGGTCATCATCATGAATACCCCTTGAGCAGACGAGCGGATATCTTCACTTGTTTCGTTATCGACATATAAAGATCCTGATACGTTGAAGAAATCAAAAGCGATACCATAGACAATCATCGATAAGATAAACATCCATACGCCATTTCCAGGATCTCCTAATCCAAACAATCCAAAACGCAGTACCCAAGCAATCATTGACATCAACATCACCACTTTAATTCCAAAGCGCTTCAAGAAAAACGGGATCAACAAAATACACAGGGTTTCTGAGATTTGAGAAAGCGAGATTAACGCATTGGCATTACTTGCTCCCCAAGTACTCGCATACTCTGGAATATTCTTAAACGTCGTAATGAAAGGATTGGCATACCCGTTGGTGATTTGAAGAGATACTCCCAATAGCATAGAGAAAATAAAGAAAATAGCCATTTTCTTTTGCTTGAATAGTGCAAAAGCTTTTAAACCAAAGGCATCTGCCAAAGTGCGTTTATCATCTGATTTATTCACTGGGCAATTCGGTAAGGTAAAGCTGTATAAAAATAGAATTACACCTAAGAATCCAGAGACATAAAACTGGTGGTAATCTTGTTGAAAACTAATAAAATCAGGACTACTACTGAAATTAAAACCTAGGGTTCCATCTGTATATCCGAAGAAGTTGACAAATAACATGGCGATGATAAAACCAATGGTTCCAAATGTACGTATAGGTGGAAAGGCTTTAATAACATCCAATTGATTTTGCTTCAAAACAGTATAAGCCGTAGAATTAGATAAGGCAATCGTAGGCATAAAAAACGCTACACTAATGCTGTATAAGGTAAAGATAGTTGTAAAATCTACGTTACTACCAGAAACATAACCATAATACCCCGTCGCAAACATAAAGAGTGCCGCTAACAGGTGGTTGATTCCCAATAAACGTTGAACTGGAATCCATCGATCTGCCACGATTCCCATAATTGCAGGCATAAATATAGACACAATCCCTTGCATGGCATAAAACGAACCAATTTTAGGTCCTAATCCTATAGATCCTAAATAGTTTCCCATTGACGTTAGATACGCTCCCCAAACAGCAAATTCGAGGAAGTTCATAAACGTTAGTTTAAGTTTTACATTCATAATTATTTCGTGTGTAGTGTATAGAAACAAACCGCATGCGTATGCCCCATGCGCGTTTTTTCATGGGTCATTTTAAATTCTTTCTTTTACTAATTGCAGGATTAAATCAAATTGTTCTTCTCTTGATAAATTTGAATTATCTATTTCTACCGCATCTTCCGCTTTTACTAAAGGCGAATCTTTACGCGAAGTATCAATTTGGTCTCGTTCAACCACATTGCGGAGTACATCTTCGTACACGACTGCACTATTTTTTTCTTGCAGTTCTTTGAAGCGTCTTTCTGCGCGAATTTCTGGAGAAGCAGTCATGAATATTTTCAATTCTGCATCGGGAAAAACAACCGTTCCAATATCCCTTCCATCCATGACAACGCCTTTTGATTTACCTAAGATTTGCTGTTGTTGTACTAATTTTTTTCTCACGGCAGAAACGGCTGCAATTTGACTGACAAATTGAGACACTTCCAAGTTGCGAATAAGCTCTTCTACATTTTCTTGGTTGAGGTAAATATCAGCATATCCTTTTGCTACATTGTATTCAAAGTGTACATCAAAGGTATCTAGCAGTTCAATCAAGCGTTCTTCATCAAAAGACTTAGAAGAGATTAAACCTTTGCGCATGGCAAAAAGTGTCACTGCGCGATACATGGCACCGGTGTCGATATAGATGTAGCCTAATGACTTGGCCAATGCTTTTGCTAACGTACTTTTTCCCGTAGAGGAAAAACCGTCAATCGCTATAGTTATCTTTTTCAAATTTGAAAAATTTACAATTAATTCATATCAATACGAACACCAAACATACTGGTGTTTGCTGCTGTGGTTTGGCGTGCATAAGAATAGTCGAATTTAAAGCGTTTCAGTTGTAAACCGACGCCCGCAGTTATCCCTGCGAAATGTCTATTGTCAACAATTCGCAATTCCTCTCCTTTGCGGAAGTTATAACCCAATCGGATTTGAAACTTCTTTCTAGGAAAAAGTTCTACTCCAACAATGAAATGTCGCAATGCATTATTAAAAAATCCGACCTTTTGTTCTTTGAATTCTTCGTCTATAGACGTAGTTCCCCTATTGGGGTTTGAAAAGGACAAATCCCATTGTTGTAAATTATCTATTGTAATGTGCCAACGCAAAGGTACGTTTTCTAATTCTTTCGAAAGAGAAATTGCGACATCTAATGGTAATTTTTCTCGATAATCTGCATACGTTTGCAGTTGAGCCCCTAAGTTTCTGGCAGTTAAGGCAAAGTCCCATTGGCCAATTTCGTCTTTATAGAGTACACCTAGATCAATAGCTGCACCAATAGACTGATAGGATTCCATCGAAGAGAACACAAATTTGACATTTGCTCCTACATACCAATCGGATTGTTCGATTTGATAAGAAGATCCCACAGTCAAAGCAACTTCATTTCCTTTAAAACTCCCCGTATAACTTCCAAATTCATCATACCCTTCCATATCACCATAGTTGATGAAGTTCACCCCAACAAATAGATTTCGCTTGGAACGAAAGGTTTTGGAATACCCTAATGATCCATAATTGGCTACGCCATAAACCTTACTAAAACTCAAATCAAGCTGATTGTCCATCGTTTCATTGATCACAGCCGGATTCCAAAAGGCTTGACTTACCTGTTCCGTAAAGGCATAATTTTTTCCTCCTAAAGCAGCTTGTCTAGGGGAAGAGGGTAAATTCAAAAACTGATAGGTATAGTCAGCTCCTACTTGACTATACGCCTCTAGCGAAAGTAAGTGGAAGACAAGTAAACAAATCCATATGATTGAATGCTTCATTTAGCCATTGGTATTATGTTGCTAATATATTACATTTTCAAAAACAATCGCAAAAAAGGAAGCCTAAGCTTTTTATAGGAGCTAGGCGATTTATTTCTATGTCAAGTTTAAAATGGTCAACCCTATTTAGGAACATTCAGGGATATAAAAAAAGCAGTAGTCACTTGTACTACTGCTTTTTTATTCTTTTTATAAAGGAGAAGCTTTAGGCTTACTTCGCTTTTTCTATGCTGAAATCTTTTGCTTTTTTCACTTTTTCTTTCAACAAGGCAATCTCCAATACCTCTTCCATGCGGTCGACATAGTGGAAGGTTAACCCTTTTACATAGTCCTCTTTTATTTCTTCAATATCTTTTCTATTTTCTTTACACAAGATAATTTCTTTGATATTAGCACGTTTCGCTGCAAGAATCTTTTCTTTGATTCCTCCTACAGGTAATACTTTTCCTCTTAGGGTAATTTCACCTGTCATGGCTAAATTCTTTTTCACCTTGCGTTGGGTAAATGAAGACACCATCGAAGTTAACATCGTAATTCCGGCACTTGGTCCGTCTTTTGGCGTTGCACCTTCTGGTACGTGAATGTGAATTTTGTATTGTTCAAATATATCGGAATTAATACCTAACTCATCTGCATGTGCTTTAATATACTCTAAAGCAATTGTTGCAGATTCTTTCATTACCGTCCCCAAGTTTCCTGTAATACTCAATCCGCCTTTTCCTTTTGAAATAATAGATTCAATATACAAGATATCTCCCCCTACACTTGTCCAAGCTAAACCAGTAACTACACCAGCTACATCGTTATTCTCATATTTATCAGCTTCAAAACGAGGCGTACCTAAGATTTTACGGATATCTTCTTCCGTTACCTTTGGATTGTATTCTTCTTCTAAAACAATGCGTTTCGCGATTCCTCTAGCTACATGAGCCAATTGTTTATTCAATCCACGTACCCCAGACTCACGCGTATAATGTGTTACGATGAACTCCATTTGCTTTTTGCCAATGGTTAAATCCTTCGCTGTTAAGCCGTGTTCTTCCAATTGTTTTGGCAACAAATGTTGTTTTCCGATTTCTACTTTTTCTTCAATCGTATACCCTGTCATTTCAATAATTTCCATACGGTCTCTCAAAGCAGGTTGAATTGTTGACAAACTATTTGATGTAGCGATAAACATCACTTTAGACAAGTCATATCCCATTTCTAAGAAGTTATCATAGAAATCGCTATTTTGTTCTGGATCCAATACTTCTAATAAAGCGGAAGATGGATCTCCATTATTACTCACAGATAGTTTATCAATTTCATCCAACAAGAACACAGGGTTTGATGTTCCGGCTTTCTTCAAACTTTGAATGATTCGCCCAGGCATCGCACCGATATATGTTTTTCTATGTCCTCTAATTTCAGCCTCATCGCGTAAACCACCCAATGAAATACGTACATATTCACGACCAAGTGCTGTAGCAATGGACTTTCCTATCGATGTTTTTCCAACACCTGGAGGTCCATATAGACATAAAATTGGAGCTTTTAAATCATTGCGCAATTTTAAAACTGCCATATGTTCTAAAACTCTTTTCTTTACATCTTCGATTCCGTAATGATCTTTATCTAAAATCTTTTGCGAACGTTTTAAATCAAACTTATCTTCCGAGTATTTACTCCAAGGTAATTCCAACAAAAGTTCTAAATAGTTGCGTTGAATACCAAATTCAGCTACCTGAGGGTTCATGCGTTGCCATTTCATCAATTCTTTGTCAAAACGCTCACGCACCTCTTTATTCCACTTTTTCTCTTTGCCTTTTTTGCGCATTTCTTCAAACTCCTCCTCATTCGAAAACCCACCTAACTCTTCTTGGATGGTCTTCATTTGTTGGTGTAAGAAATACTCTTTTTGTTGCTGATCTAAGTCGATACGCACTTTCGTTTGAATCGTATTTTTCAGCTGTAACTTTTGCAATTCAACATTCATTAAGCGCAACGTTTCATATGCGCGTTCTTTTAAATCGTTGATACGCAACAAGCGTTGTTTATCTTCCACCGTCAAATTGAGGTTCGAAGAAACAAAGTTGATTAAGAACGAATTGCTCTCAATATTTTTTACTGCAAAAGAAGCCTCTGAAGGAATATTTGGGTTTTCTTTGATAATCTCAACCGCTAATTCTTTAATTGAATCTACAACTGCAGAAAACTCTTGATCATCCCCTTCTGGGCGTATTTCATCGCATTCTTTTACTGTTGCAGTTAAGTATGGGTTTTCTGAAATTAATTCAACAATTTCAAATCGCTTTTTTCCTTGTAGGATTACCGTTACGTTTCCATCAGGTAATTTCAGGACCTTAATAATTCGAGCTACCGTTCCTTGTTGATGAATATCTTGCAGACCTGGATCTTCAATATCTTCATTGACTTGAGCAACAACCCCAATGCTTTTTCCCTTTTTATTTGCTGCTTCAATTAATTTAATTGATTTATCTCTTCCTGCGGTAATTGGAATTACCACACCAGGAAATAAAACCATATTACGCAAAGGCAAAATTGGCAATTCAACTGGTAGTTCCTCATTATTCATTTCTTCTTCATCTTCTTGACTTAACAGAGGAATGAATTCAGAATCACCATCTAAGAAATCATCAAGCATCAAATTATCTAATGTTATTATTTTTTGGTTTGCCATATTATAAATATCACGTCATTATGTCAGTAGCTACTATATTCTTGCAAACAACAAAAAACACAAGTCGTTTACTATCAGTCATTTCAGCTACTTATTAGTTTTATACTACCTTAGTAGTTCAATCTTTATGCCATAAAAAAACCTTGCATAAAGCAAGGTCTTATGTCAGTTTATATATTTATCAAATATTATAGTTCTGGGATACCTGGATCTGTTCCTGGGCCTCCTGTTCCTGGATCAGTGATAATTACCTCTTTCATGGATAACTTCGCTTTGTAATCCCCAAAGTTCAATGTAATCACTTGTCCTTCTTTTGATTTTAATTTAAACGTAAATTTACCTGCGTAGGTCTTTTTGTTGTCAATTGTTAGATTTTCAATCTTATCAATTTTAAAGTAACTTCCTGCTAATGCTGCATCTTTCTCATCTGAAACATAAACCACTCCATTCTCTGATGTATATTGTACGTTTACTTTTGTATAATCGTAATTTCCTATAGGAAGTGTTTTATCGAAGCTAATCTTCAGCATACGCTTACGCATTGATTTACTTCTTGCATTCATTACAATCTTACCATTTAAAATATCACCCTCAAATTTTGAAAACACATCCATGTCTTTAATATCTTCTCCATTGATGTTGGTAAAAATATAACCAGCCTCATTGGTTCCAATACGCTCGTATGGGATATTCTCAAACTTTCCTGTAATTCTAAAAGATTCTTTTAAGTATTGATTTAATGGTGATGGCAATAATAAACTACTGAAGTTTCCACTTACTAGCATATCATTGCGGTCAATATTTGTAATCTTAATTATTCCGTTATTGCGTTTTGGATTTGCTAAGTCTGTAGAATTGAAAAATTCAAAACCATTATCGCCAATACTATAAGTATAGTCTAAGGTATTGATATTCGTTGGAAAGTTTCCTACTTGGAACTTCAAAATTTTCATATCAAAAAAGTGACCTTGCATCAAATCATCAATATAGAATTGAAATTCACCATTTTCATCAACATATGCATTAAACTTCTCTTTCTTAACAAAAGTTGTATCTGGAAGTGTAACTGTAAAATAGGCTGGCACTCTAAATTCTGGATCAACAAAATCATCATCTGAACTACTACATGACGAAACTCCAACACCACATAAAGCTAACAAACTTGCACCAAACAATATCGAATAAATTCTCTTCATAATTTAATATTCTAATTACAGATTCAAATATATATATTTTAATAGATTTTAAATATTTTTTAACAAAAATAAATTAACAAAAAAACTTCATTTTAATTCTTCTTCTCTTTTACACGCAATAATAGGAAAAAACCAACGATAAAAAACAGAATTAAAAACAAAATTGCATTTTGCATCTTCCCTGTCAAATCACTGATTAATCCATAAATAGACATCCCAACTACAATTCCTATTTTTTCTGTCACATCATAAAAACTAAAAAAAGAAGTTGTATCAGTTGTTTCGGGTAAAAGCTTAGCATAAGTAGAACGCGAAAGCGATTGAATTCCCCCCATCACTAAACCGACAAAGGCTGCCGCCACATAAAACTCATTGGGTGTAATAATAGTATAAGCATAGATACAAATAAATACCCAAAGCACATTTAATACACACAAGGTTCGAATATTGCCAATGCGTTTAGACAGACTAGAAGTAGCAAAAGCCCCCAGGATAGCAATGATCTGAATCAACATAATACTAACGATCAATCCCATGCTTCGCTGTTGATCATCTGCCCAAGCAATTTCTTTTTCTCCGAAAAAGGCAGCAATAATCATCACTGTTTGCACCGCCATGCTATACACAAAGAACGCAACTAAATAGCGTTTTAGTATCGTGTGTTCTTGTAAAAGCCCCCATACTTTCTTTAATTCTTTAAATCCTTTAAAGAAAATCTCTCGTGTTAGTTTCTTATCATTTTTAAAATCAGGGAGTCGTCTGAATGTAATCTGGCTAAAAGCAATCCACCAAACTCCCACTAAAATGAAGGACAATTGCATCGCCTGAGTCGCATCTTCAAATCCTAATTTTTCAGCATTCATCACCAAACCAAGGTTGATAATCAATAAAAGGACACTTCCGATATACCCCAGAGCATATCCTTTTGCACTGATTCGATCTTGTTGTTCTTCAAAAGCAATATCGGGTAAATAGGAGTTATAGAAAACTAAACTTCCCCAGAAACCAATTAATCCCATCATATAAATAAACAAACTCAGTCCGAAATAATCTAAGCTAAAGAAATAGAGTAGCATACAGGCACTAGCCCCAATACCACAAAAGAGCTTCATAAAAAACTTCTTGGTACCAAGATAATCGGCAATGCCCGAAAGTAAAGGGGACATAATCGCAATCAATAGAAAGCCTAAAGCGGTGATGTAACTAATGATACTCTCACTGTTCATCTCTATTCCAAAAAACGAATAGCTCGTAATCGATTTTGCACGGAATAGCATCCCATAATATAAAGGGAAAATGGAAGAAGAGATGACTAACGCATAAACAGAATTGGCCCAATCATAAAAAGCCCATGCATTTAATAGTTTAGGATCTCCCTTTTGGAAGTTTTTCATCTTGTTGAATATAAATAGCTCGCTAAAATAGAAAAAGCCACCTATAGTCGGTCGCTTTTTCTACTTTATTTTAAAATGTAACACCAAATTTTGCAGCTTCTGCTTTGGCTTCCGGAATTAATTTCTTCAGATTATCAATACGCTCTTGATTTGAAGGGTGTGTACTCATAAAAGAAGATCCGCCACCGCCACCGCTATTTGCAGCCATACGGCTCCAAAATGAAACAGCTTCATCTGGATTATAACCCGCAATCGCCATTAATGTTAATCCGATTTTATCTGCCTCACTTTCATTACTTCTACTAAAAGGCAACATAACACCATATTGACTTCCCAAACCAAATGCCATACCTAGCGCTTGTTTTGTTCCTTCTTTACTATTTGCTGTAGCAGCATCTAATCCTAAAGCAGCGGCTTGTTGCAGCATTGCAGCACTCATGCGTTGCTGTCCGTGGTTCGCCAAAGCATGCGATATCTCATGCCCCATCACCGTTGCAATTCCAGCATCTGTTTGGCAAATTGGCAAAATCCCCGTGTAAAATACAATCTTACCTCCTGGCATACACCACGCATTGACCTCTTTATCATCCACTAAATTGTACTCCCAACGATAATCTTGTAAATAAGTAGGATATCCATTCGCTGTCAACCATTTTTCAGCTGCTATTCGAATTTTATTTCCAATATCTTCAATACGCTTCGCATCTTTTGTTCCTTTAATTACTTTATGCTCTTTCAAAAACTCTCCATACTGCTGAAAAGACGATGGAAATAAAGACGCATCAGACACAAAAGCCATGGTACTTTTTCCACTAAATGGATTGGTCTTACACCCACTTAGCAAAAGAAGAACGCCTAAAGTTAAAACTAGTTTTTTCATTCTATTTTTTATTCAAAAATAAAACTATTCTTTTATGTTTAACAAATTAGAAAGTGCTTTTTGTTGAGGCGATTTTTTGTTTTTTTGTTAGGGCTTTTTTGTTAGATGCTTTTTTATATAATCTAATCTTAAGTAAAGCGTATTCCTTTTCAACGAGAAGATTTTTTTTTAATAAAGAAATAGCTAACGAAAAAACAACCCACAAAAAAACAAAAAAGCCACCTCCCAATATATTTTGTACTTTTGCTTTTAAATGTGTTTAACTCATGCAAGACAATTCCAAAAAAGCAAAACATTCATTAGAAGTTCCTAAGTCCATTATTTGGACTGGAAAGTTCTTACAGTTTTTTTCGCTTCCCTTAGCGGCTAAATTTGCACAGAATCTCTTTATCACCCCTATAAAATTCAAAACACCTAAAAGGGAAAAAGAGATGCTTACCAAAAGTAAGCGTAGTAAATTATATGTCAATGCCATCAAAAAGGACATTGTAATGTATGAGTATGGCATCAATAAAAAAGCAAACAAAAAGGCCTTGTTGATTCACGGTTGGAATGGTCGTGGTACGCAATTGGTTACAATTGCTAATATTTTAATTCGACAAGGGTATGATATTGTCAGTTTTGACGCACCTGGTCATGGTTTTTCTCCTAAAACAAAAACGAATCTAACTGAATTCATTGCCGCTGCTTTTGAGATTGAAAAACAATTCGGTCCCTTTGATTTAGTTGTCGGACATTCATTAGGAGGTATGACCACGATGAATGCTTTACGCGATGGACTCAAAGCGAAGAAAGCTATTATCATTGGGAGTGGCGACGTTGTACAAGATGTGATTGAAGATTTCATCAAGCAACTTCAGCTTAAACCACAAATTGCTGATATTATCAAAATGCGTTTTGAAAAGCAATTCAATCGCACCATGGATAGTTATTGTGTACATACAGCAGCGGAACAAATTGATATCCCGTTGTTAATTATACACGACGAAGATGATATTGATGTTCCCATCAAAGCGGCTTATCAAATAAAGAAACACGCGGTAAACAGTCAGTTAATGGTTACCTCTGGCTTAGGACATCGCAAGATATTAGGAGATAAAAAAGTCATTGAGCGCATTCGAGATTTCACCCAAGAATAAACATAGCCCAAATTCAAACCCGATGAACAAAGACAAAAATACAACAGAACAAGAGTGGAAAGAAATCCTGACAGAGGAGCAGTTCTACGTTTTAAGAGAAAAAGGAACAGAGCGCCCTTTTACTGGAGCTTATACCGACTTTTATGAAGCTGGACAATATGCATGTGCAGGTTGTGGCCAACTTTTATTTGACGCCCAAACGAAATTTAATTCCCATTGTGGTTGGCCTTCGTTTGATCAAGCCATCGAGGGAAGTGTAACATACATCAAGGATTTATCACATGGAATGGTTCGTGTAGAAGTGGTATGTTCAAACTGTCAGGGACATTTGGGACATGTATTTCCGGATGGACCACAAGAAACAACAGGACATCGTTACTGCATCAACTCGATTTCCATTACGCATCAAAAATAAAACAGAAGCTCAGCGTCAGATTATTCTTATTCTGAGCTAATACAACAGTTGAATTTCCTTTAATCCAAAGACTAATTCTCCTTGATTTTCCGTCTCAACGACTAATTTACCATAAGGCGTTACCTCTCTAATGATTCCATTGAAACGCACTCCATTGGGGGTTTCAAAAGTGGAAATCCTATCTTTTCGAAACAGCTTGGCTTTATACCCTTCCCATAAAGCAGCTGCGTGACCTTGTTGCAAAGCATCATAGCCTTCTTTTAATGCAGCAAGTAACGCTTGTAACAACTCCTCCTTATCTAATTGCTGGCCTGATAGTAACGCTAAAGAACTAGCCTTACTCATCTCAGGAAAATACTGTTGGTTTACATTGATCCCAATTCCTACAATTGAAAATATTTCACCCTTAGCTTTGATAATATTTTCAATCAATATGCCACTAATTTTCTTATTTGCAGACAAAATGTCATTCGGCCATTTGATAAAAAATGGCAGATTTGTTATTTTTTCCAAGGTACTTGAAACGCTTAATGCAATCATTACATTCAGATCAAAAACCCCCTGAAGATTGTCGGGCTGACTCTTCATCAACACACTAAAAGTCAGATTACTACCCGCTTCTGAAACCCAACTTGTTCCTCTTTGTCCTTTGCCAGCAAATTGATTTTCCGTGACAATTGTAGTGAAGTTTTCCAAATCGCAATTTGTTAACATCTCTCTTAAATAGGCATTTGTGGATGCAGTGGCATCGAGTTTGATGATATTCATATAAAATTATTGTAGTCTAATCAGAAGCGATTCACTATATTTGAACCCAAAATTAGGAAACATATTTTTGTTAACTTGAAGAAATTTAGATAAAATCAATAAATGACAAACAAAACTATCAACAACGACGAATTGATTGCTAATATTATCAAAGGAATTGAAGCTGTAAAAGGGGAAAATACGACGATTTTAGATTTAAGAGAAATAGATAACACACCTTGTGATTATTTCATTATATGCGATGGGAACTCGAATACGCAAGTCAATGCAATTGCTGGTTCCGTTCAAAAACTTGTATCAAAAGAATTACACGACAAACCTTGGCATGTTGAAGGTGAGATTAACGCAGAATGGATTTTAATGGACTATATTAATGTAGTCGTGCATGTATTTCAAAAATCTATCCGCGAATTTTACAACTTAGAGAGCTTGTGGGGAGACGCAAAGATTACGAATATCAACAGCCAATACTAAACTTTAAAATTTATTCTTCATGGCGGGAAACATAAAACCAAACCAAAACAAACCCAAATTTAGTCCGTGGATTTTATACGCGAGCATTGTGGTTATCGTATTGGTTATAAACTTTTTATCGAACGGCAGTGGTGTTGGAGATTCCAAACAGCTGAGTCTTTCTAAATTTTTCGATTACCTGAAAGAGGGTAAGGTCGAAAAAGTAGAATTTAATCGTTCTGTTGCTAAGGTATATTTGACGAAAGAAGCTTTACAAAGTAAAGATTTTGAAGAATTACAACGAAAATCAATCCTAGGCAAAGAAAGTACAGGTCCACAATTTGTAACTGAAATTGGTAACTCAGAAATTTTTCAAAAGAAATTAGATGAAGCTGCTGGAGAAGGTAAACTAGTGGAGTATAAATCGGAAGCTGAAAGCAATTGGGGAGATTATTTTATTAGTTTCCTTCCAATTATCATTATCATTGGATTCTGGTTATTCATGATGAGAAGAATGACTGGTGGCGGTGGTGCTGGTGGAGGCGGACAGATTTTCTCGATTGGAAAATCTAAAGCGAAACTTTTTGATGAGAAGAATGACATCAAAATAACCTTTAGCGATGTAGCAGGATTAGAAGGAGCGAAAGAAGAAATCGTAGAAATTGTAGAGTTCTTAAAGAACCCAGAAAAATATACTTCTATTGGAGGTAAAATACCAAAAGGAGCTCTTTTAGTAGGACCTCCGGGGACAGGTAAAACTTTGCTAGCAAAAGCAGTTGCAGGTGAGGCAAAAGTACCTTTCTTCTCCTTATCAGGTTCTGATTTCGTAGAGATGTTTGTGGGAGTTGGTGCATCACGTGTACGTGACTTATTCAAACAAGCAAAAGAAAAATCTCCAGCTATCATTTTCATTGATGAGATTGATGCTGTAGGTCGAGCACGTGGAAAAAGTAACTTCTCTGGATCAAATGATGAAAGAGAAAATACATTGAACCAATTACTAACTGAAATGGATGGTTTTGGTTCTCATACGAATGTCATTGTATTGGCTGCAACAAACCGTGCAGAAATCTTAGATAAAGCACTTTTACGTGCAGGACGTTTTGACAGACAAATTTATGTTGACCTTCCGGACGTTAAGGAAAGAGAAGCTATTTTCAATGTTCACTTGCGCAACATCAAAAGAGTGGACAACTTAGATATCGATTTCTTAGCAAAACAAACACCAGGATTCTCTGGTGCAGATATTGCAAACGTTTGTAACGAAGCAGCCTTAACAGCAGCTCGTAAGGACAAAAAAGAAGTAGATATGCAAGACTTCTTGGATGCAGTAGATCGAATCATTGGTGGTCTTGAGAAGAAAAACAAAATCATTACAGTAGAAGAGAAATATGCAATTGCGATTCACGAAGCAGGTCACGCTACAGTAAGCTGGATGTGTGAACACGCAGCCCCACTTGTAAAAGTAACCATTGTTCCTCGTGGACAAAGTTTAGGAGCTGCTTGGTATTTACCAGCAGAACGCCAAATTGTACGTACAGAACAAATGTTGGATGAGATGTGTGCTACTATGGGTGGTCGTGCAGCTGAAAAGATTGTGTTTGACAAAATTTCAACAGGAGCTTTAAGTGACCTTGAAAAAGTAGCCAAACAAGCGAGAGCCATGGTTACCATTTATGGTTTAAATGAGAAGTTAGGAAACATTACGTACTACGATTCATCGGGTCAAAATGAATACAACTTCAGCAAACCATACTCAGAAGATACAGCGAAGGTTATTGATGAAGAAATTTCAAAATTAATCGAAGGTCAATATGAGCGTGCGCAAGCGATCTTAACTGAGCACAAAGACAAATTGATCCAATTGGCTGATTTACTTTGTGAGAAAGAGGTGATTTTCCAACAAGATTTAGAAAATATCTTTGGTAAACGTCCTTTTGACAAGTCAAATACAGAGGAAAATACAATTCAACCTCAAACGGATACAGAAAACACAATCGCTTAATCAAGCATTGCTGAGAATCAATATAAAAATCTTAACTTAAAGACTCATTTAAGTTAAGATTTTTTTTATCTTTGAAAATATTAAAATTTATACATTACGACACTTAGCGTATGAGCTTTCTAAAGAAGTTAATTAGCGGATTTATGTCAAAACAAAGTAACGAAGAGGCTGATGATCAAAGAAGCCAATATCTTCCAGAAACTGTTATGCCTGTTGATGACCTATTCACTGTTAACTTTAAGAATAACGGCGGTAAGTTTTTATACTGTGATACTCAAACAGAATTACAAGAAACGTTCGTCAATGTTTTACTAGAAAATGATTGGTTTGAAAAAGAAGCTTTAACCAACGAGAGCCAATTTCACTCGTTATTGAAAGACAACAACATTCGCTTTGCCAATTCCAAACAACCTGTTTTCTTTGTTTCTTCTTGTGAAAGTTTAATCGCTGATGATGGTGCTATTCTATTTTGCGACAGACAACTCAAAGATTTTAAACCCCATGAGATTCCCGACAATGTTATCATCATTGCGGCAACAAGCCAAATTACACGCACTAAAAGCGATGGGCTTCGTGAAATAAAAAGAAAGTACAGCAGTGCATTGCCTACTAATATTACGGCCATCAATTGCTTTAAGCCTTCTGCCAATCAAGATTTCTTAAGTTATGGCAGATCCCCTAAAAACTTATATTTACTTTTATTAGAAGATCTATAATTATGTCTGAAACCGTTAAAAGAACAATATCCGGAGTAATCTATATTGTTCTGCTTTTAAGTGCAACTTTATATGATGCGCTAACTTTCAAAATACTATTTGGATTTTTTATGATTGTAGCTGCTTATGAGTTTGCTAAATTGATTCAGCTATCCAAATACTTTTGCGTTGGTTTGAGTTTAGTTGCTGTAGCAGCTATTTTTCAAGATCGTATTGCACTTCCGGTTCAAACCTTGGTGATTCTAACCTTTTTAATTTTACTGGCTATTACAGCAGAATTATTCACCACGCGTAAACCCAATCGAAGTTTACCCATTAAGATTATTCTATTCCTAGGGTATATCCTCGGTACTTTTTTGGCTTTTATGCACCTTCCCTATACAGCTGAAGGATATCAACCTCAAATTGTTATCGGTATTTTAATTTTGGTCTGGACCAATGATACCTTTGCCTATATTGTGGGGAAGAAATTCGGAAAACACAAGCTATTCGAGCGCATCTCTCCTAAAAAAACCATTGAAGGTTTACTAGGCGGAATTGTATTCGCAATTATTGCATCCCTCATACTAAATCACTTTTTTACCTTATTAAATGTGTATATTTGGATTGCAAGTGCTATTTTTGTAGGATTATTTGGAACACTTGGGGACTTAGTTGAATCGCATTTCAAACGAGAAGCCGGTGTTAAAGATAGTGGCAACATCATGCCAGGACACGGAGGTATCTTAGATCGCTTAGACAGCATCTTATTTATCTCTCCATTTTTGTATATCATTTTTCAAATTTTATAAGTCATGTTTCATAAAGAAGGAACTAAAATTATTTTTTTCTCGTTAGTAGTAGCTGTAATCTTTATTGTAGGATTAGATTATGTTATAACGATTGATTGGTTAAGAATGACCTTGTCATCTATTATTCTAGCACTGCTAATCTTAGTATTGCAATTCTTTAGAAATCCCAACAGAAGCATTACACCTAACGATCATGTTATTGTAGCGCCTGTTGATGGAAAAGTAGTTGTAATAGAAGAAGTTTATGAGCCTGAGTATTTTAAGGATAACCGTTTGATGGTGTCAATCTTCATGTCGCCACTTAATGTGCACGTTACTCGTTATGGTTTGAGTGGATTGATTAAATACAGTCAATATCACGCAGGAAAATACCTAGTAGCTTGGCATCCTAAAGCAAGTGAAGAAAACGAAAGAACAACAGTTGTTATAGAAAATAACGTTTTTGGAGAAGTAATGTACCGTCAAATTGCTGGTGCATTAGCCAAGCGTATTATAAACTATGCTAAACCAGGAATGCAAGCCATTCAAGGAACAGATGCTGGTTTCATTAAATTTGGATCTAGAGTTGATTTATATTTACCGATTGGAACAAAAGTAGATGTGGTTTTAAACCAAAAAGCTATTGGAAACAAAACGGTAATTGCAAAAAAACAATAATGAACGAGCAACTAGATAAAGACTTTTTAGAAGCCTATAACCGAATTTCTAAGGAAGCTAGAAATCTGGCTCCCGATGTAATGCTGCGGATTTACGCTTACTATAAACAAGCAACGAATGGTTTAAGTCATCAAGACTTCGAACATATGTCTCATGATTTGAAAAAAGCATTTAAATTCAATGCTTGGACTCAAGTGAGTCACCTATCCACGGATCAAGCGAAAGCCGAATATATCAAACTTGCTCAATCTATATTAAGCGAAGAATGAAAAACATCAAGTTATTGCACCTCGTGCTTCTCTTTCTTGTCGTGGTGACGTCTTCTTGTAGAAAGAAAAACGAACTCGTTGAAGTTGAGATTCCCAAAAGAGAGACTTTTGTTGTAGAGAAAAAATCAGTTCTTGGTCAAGAGAAAGTCAAAACCAAACAGGGACCTTTTGAGATGCACGCACTTTCTTTTCAATACGAAGAGATTGAAAACTTGTTTAAACCTGAAGATTTAGCCCTTCACTATGGGACTATTCATTTGGATTATGCGAATCGTTTAAATACAGCTATTCACGGAACGCCTTATGTTACGGACAGTTTACCTGCTATCCTAACTAAAGTTACCCCAGCACAGGCTGAAATAATGAATTTAGCAGGCGCTTATTACAACCATAATTTCTTTTGGCAGTCCATCAACAAGAATACAACAACGAGTCCTAATACAGGTTTATCTGCCTTAATTTCGTCTAGTTTTGGTTCTTATGCTAATTTAAAAGCTGAAATAACGAGAATTGCCGTTGAGTTTGAAGGTTCTGGATGGTTGTGGTTATTAGTTGATTATCGCAATAATTTGACGTTAGTCACTACTGAAAACAACGGAAATCCAATTTCCATGCGATTAGGAAAACCACTATTGGTGATTGATTTATGGGAGCATGCTTACTTGCCTACCTATAAAAATGACAAAGAGAAATACATCAAAGCTTTACTTCCTCACTTGAATTGGGAATTTGCTAATCTCCAATTGGGACAAGGTAATTAGACATGAAGGATTGTGGATTTTACTCAATAGAAAATACTACATACAAAAAGGGCGAAAGATAAATCTTTCGCCCTTTTTGTATCTGTTTTTTTGCTCTTTGCTTTTTGCTCTTTGCTCTTTGTGAAATACTCACACTTCACCATCTCACCACCTCACCATCTCATCACCTCATAACCCTAAAAAGGTACATCATCATCATTAAATACATCACGTGCTGGTGGTAAATGTTGCGTCATACTGGCTCCTCCTTCATTAATTGCAGAAGAATATACACCATCCCCACCTACAAAGCCTTCCATGCGTGCATCTTCATCCAAGTTGTCAAACTTACCGTACATTCCTAAGAATTTCAGACGGATATTATCCAATCCACCATTTCTGTGTTTTGCGACAATAAATTCAGCTTGTCCTGCTGTAGGAGAGCGGAACTCATCATCCCATTCTTCAATTTTATAGTACTCTGGGCGATAAATAAACGACACGATATCCGCATCTTGCTCAATTGCTCCAGACTCCCTTAAATCGGATAATAAAGGTCTTTTTGACGTTCCCCTTGTTTCTACCGCACGCGATAACTGCGATAAAGCAATCACCGGTATATCCAACTCTTTCGCTAAAGCTTTTAAGTTACGCGAAATCGTAGAAATCTCTTGTTCACGGTTTCCTCCTCCTTTTTGACTTCCTCCTGCTGTCATCAACTGCAAGTAGTCAATTACAATAAGTTTAATGCCATATTGAGAGGCCAAACGTCTTGCCTTCGCACGTAAATCGAAAATAGACAAGGAAGGTGTATCATCAATAAATAACGGCGCACGTTCTAAGTCTTTTACTTTTACGTTCAGTTGTTCCCATTCGTGCTTTTCTAGTTTACCTGTACGCAACTTCTCAGAAGACAATCCTGTTTCTGAAGAAATCAAACGCGTGATTAACTGTACAGATGACATCTCTAAGGAGAAAAACGCTACACCAGCCCCTGCTTCAATGGCAATATTACGCGCCATTGATAGTACAAATGCTGTTTTTCCCATCCCGGGACGTGCAGCAATAATAATCAAGTCACTCGGCTGCCAACCTGAAGTTAGTTCATCCAATTTATGAAAACCAGTAGGTAAACCACTCAATCCTTCTTTGGTACTAATCTCTTCAATACGCTTTTTGGCTTGCGCCACTAAGCTTTGTGCTGTTTCAGAACTCTTTTTAATATTTCCCTGTGTAACCTCATACAGTTTAGCCTCCGCCTTATCCAATAAATCGAAAACATCGGTTGTTTCATCGTAGGCATCTTCGATAATTTCATTCGAAATACGAATCAAACTACGCTGAATAAATTTTTGAAGGATTACACGAGAATGGAATTCAATATGCGCGGATGAACTGATCTTTTGTGTTAAACTAACCAGGTACGCATCTCCTCCAGCCATATCGAGTTTGGCATTTTTTCGGAGTTGAGCTGATACAGTTAACAAGTCAATGGGTTGATTCCCAACGAATAATTGATCAATTGCTTCAAAAATATACTTGTGTCCTTCCTTATAAAAAGCTTCTGGTTGAAGTATGTCAATTACTTCGTCAATCCCCTTTTTGTCAATCATCATTGCACCTAGCACAGCCTCCTCAAAATCAGTAACTTGAGGTGGTAACTTTCCTTTTTCTAAAGCAATAACATCTTTAGTAAAAGAACTGGCATAGGTACGTATATCTTTTGCTTTTTCCATAGTGCGAAAATAACTCTTTTTTTAATATGCTGTTCGCGTATTCTCTTTACAATCAATAAAAATAAACTTTTTTCATTTGATTCAAGAAATATTGAAGCACAAAAAATCCGAGTGTAAACTCGGATTTTCAACTATTTTATTTTGTCATTTAGCTTTTGTATTCTCCCATTTCGAAATACTTTTCCATGCGTTGGTTCAGTAATTTGTCTAATGGAGTTTTAGCCAATTCTTTGTATGTTTTTTCAATATACGTTCTCACTGAATGAAAAGTAGCTTCTCTATCTGAATGAGCTCCTCCTAATGGTTCAGCGATAATATCATCAACTAACTTATTCTTTTTCATATCATAAGAAGTCAATTTTAATGCATCCGCTGCTTGTTCTTTAAATTCCCAGCTTCTCCATAAGATAGAAGAACATGATTCTGGAGAAATTACAGAGTACCATGTATTTTCTAACATTGTAACACGGTCACCCACACCAATACCTAATGCTCCACCTGAAGCTCCTTCACCGATAATAATACAAATGATAGGCACTTTGATACGGAACATTTCATAAATATTACGTGCAATAGCTTCTCCTTGTCCTCTTTCCTCTGCTTCTAATCCTGGGTATGCACCTGGCGTATCAATCAAAGTAACGATTGGAATATTAAATTTCTCAGCCATTTGCATTAAACGCAAAGCTTTTCTGTATCCTTCTGGATTTGCCATCCCGAAGTTTCTATACTGTCTTGTCTTTGTGTTGAATCCTTTTTGCTGTCCTACGAACATAAAACTTTGATCTCCAATTTTTCCTAAACCACCGATCATCGCTTTGTCATCTTTTACATTTCTATCACCAAATAGTTCTAAAAATGTATCACCACAAAGTGCTTTAATATAATCAACCGTATAAGGTCTGTTTGGATGTCTTGACAATTGTACACGTTGCCAAGGAGTCAAATTCTTATATATCGTTTTCTTTGTCTCTTCTAATTTCTTCTCGATTTGTGAGCAAGTCGTTGATACATCCACATCAGATTCTTCCCCGATTAACGTACATTTTTTTAACTGCTCCTCAAGTTCTTTAATAGGAAGCTCAAAATCTAAATATTCCATTTATGAATAAATTTTAGTTTCAATTACTAATCACAAAGATAAAATTTTCCTCTATATAGACATACTATATTTTGGCAACTTTTATCTTTTTCCTGTTTTTAACAATAGCATTTAGTACTACTGTGCTTAATATTAATAAGGCACCGATGTAAAATTCGGGGCTCATTTTTTCACTGTCTTTAAAAATTAAAATGGCTAATAGAATCCCATATACAGGTTCTAGATTGATGGTTAGCATTACGGTAAACGGTGTAATATACTTCATAACATAAACCGATCCGATGAAGGCAAAAGCCGTACAAAATGTACCTAAAACCAACAACCACAGCCAATCTGTTGTAGTAACGGTAAAGAATTCTACCGTAAATCCACCACTAAACAAAAGATATAAAGAAAGAATCAGCAGTCCGCCGACCATTTCATAAAAAGTAATAATAGAAGCGGAAGAATGTTGCGCAAATTTACCGTTAATAATTGAAAATACGGCAGATAAACAAGCGGCACTTAACGCCAATAAAATTCCTTCTACATATTCCGTACTCACACTAAAAATCAAGCCTAATGCACAAACGACGATAAAACCAAAGAAAACTTCGTAGGCAATAATCTTGCGTTTATAGAAAATAGGTTCTAGAATGGAAGTAAAAAAGGCCCCTGTTGACAAACAAGCCAAAGTTACAGATACATTAGAAACCTTGATGGCCCAGAAAAAAGTCAGCCAATGCAAAGCAATGACAATTCCTGCGGCTAAAAACTGCGTAATATTCTTTTTACTGTCCTTTAACGTTTGTCGCTTAAAAGCGAATAACAAAAGTAAAGTGATTACAGCAATTACAATTCTGTACCAAACTAAAGGTAGCGCATCTAGGGTAATTAAATTACCTAGAATAGCCGTAAACCCCCAAACGAAAACAATGAGGTGCAACAGCAAATTACTCTTTACATTATCTGCGAGCATTTCGTAATAAAAATATAGCTAAAATTGAGAATGTGACGTTAGGAATCCACACTGCCACCAAAGGGGACATACTTGAAGCTTCTGCTAACACACTAAAAATCTTATCAAAGAAAACATAGATAAAAGCTAACGCAATACCGATAGCTAAGTTAATCCCCATACCCCCTCTTCGTTTCATAGAAGATACGGATACAGCAATAATCGTCAAAATAAAGGCCGATACAGGCACACTGTATTTTTTATACAACACCACCAAATGAACATTGATATTAGAAGATCCGCGCATGCGTTCTTTTTCAATAAATTTCTTTAGTTGACCCAAAGTCATGGTTTCTGCTGCATATACGACAGGACTCAAATCATCAATATCAAATTCTAAATGCAATTCTTTAGAATCAGCAAACTCTAAAACATCACCAGCCTCTCCTACATCTCTTTTGATATAGTCGTATAAGGTGTACATTTTCGTTTCTTCACTCCATTCAATGCGTTTAGCCTCAATTTTTGAAACTAATTTATTGCCATCAAACTCCTCAATAGTAAAATTATACCCTGTGTTTGTACTGTAATTAAAGTTACTTACAAAGATAAATTCGTTGGCATTGATTTGTTTAAATACGTTCTGACTTTCCCGAACCTCGTCTCTCTTTAGGTACTTATAACGAAAATCATTATATCCGGCACTTGCTTTAGGTACAATATACATGGACATCGCTAACGCTAAAAAAGAGATTAATGTAGCTCCAATCAAATAAGGACGTAAAAATCGAGTAAATGATATTCCAGAACTCAAAATTGCGACAATTTCTGTATTATTTGCCAATTTGGAGGTAAACCAAATAATGGAGATAAACAGAAATATTGGGAACAACATATTGGCAAAGTAGACGGTAAAATCCAAGTAGTACATCATTGTTGCTTGGATAGGCACCTTGTTCTCGAGGATTTTATTAATCTTTTCAGAAACGTCAATGACAATACCAATAGGCACAAATAGCAAAAGCATCACAAAAAAAGTGGCTAAATATCGCTTTAAAATATACCAGTCTATAATTTTCATCTGTACACTACTTTTGCTATTTGACGTTCATTAACTTTTACAATCTTTCCCCCAATTGTTTCACCATTTTATTTTTCCAAGAGGCAAATGTACCTGCTAAGATTTGTTGACGTGCTTCACGAACCAACCACATATAAAAACCTAAATTGTGAATTGATGCAATTTGTTTTCCTAGCGATTCATTAGCCGCAAATAAATGACGTAAATAGGCTTTTGAGTATTCTGTATCAACCCATGTATGTCCCATTGCGTCAATTGGAGAAAAGTCATTTTCCCACTTTTTATTCTTGATATTGATAATTCCTTCAGCTGTAAACAACATTCCATTTCGCGCATTACGCGTTGGCATTACACAGTCAAACATATCAATACCCAGTGCAATATTTTCTAAAATATTAATTGGAGTACCCACTCCCATCAAATATCTTGGTTTATCTTCTGGTAAAATAGAAGTAACCACATCAGTCATGGCATACATTTCTTCTGCTGGTTCCCCTACTGATAATCCACCAATGGCATTACCTTCTGCTCCAACATTAGCAATATACTCTGCTGATTGTTGGCGTAAATCTTTATAAGTACTTCCTTGAACAATTGGAAATAAAGCTTGTGAATATCCGTATAGTTCTGGTGTTTTATTAAAATGTGTCACACAACGATCTAACCAACGGTGTGTCATGTGCATCGAGCGTTTTGCATAGCGATAATCACATGGATAAGGGGTACACTCATCAAAAGCCATGATAATATCCGCTCCAATTGCACGTTGAATTTCCATTACATTTTCTGGAGAGAAGAAGTGATACGATCCATCAATGTGCGATTTGAATTTCACTCCTTCTTCCTTGATTTTTCTATTCGCAGAAAGGGAATATACTTGGAATCCACCACTATCTGTTAAGATATTGCGGTCCCAATTCATGAATTTGTGCAAACCACCTGCTTGCTTTAAGATTTCTACTTTTGGTCGTAGATATAAATGATACGTATTTCCGAGAATAATATCTGGATTAATTTCTTCTTTTAGCTCACGTTGGTGCACTCCTTTTACTGTTGCTACCGTTCCAACAGGCATGAAAATAGGCGTTTCAATAACACCGTGATCCGTCGTAATTTTTCCAGCACGCGCACGTGACTGAACATCAGTATGTAATAATTCGAACTTCATATTGTCTATTTACAGCTTGCAAAGATAATTTAAAACTAGTCATCAAGCCTAGTTTTACTATTTTTTTCTATTTTCTAAAAAACGCGGTATTTTAATAGTAGCGCAATGACTATTGGAGCACCAAAAATAGCTGTAATAGCATTAATGGGTAAAATCGCATGCGCGTGTACTTGTGTGAGCATATCACAAAGCAAAAGAAGCATACTCCCCAACAACATACAAGCGCCAATTAAAGTGCGATGCGTATTTGTTTTCCACAACAAACGCGCCATATGCGGCACAGCTAATCCAATAAAGGCAATAGGTCCGACAAAGGCTGTTGCTCCACCTGCTAATAAACTAGTGGTGATAATAATTAAATTTCTCGTTTGCTTCACATTAATTCCCAAAGAAACAGCATATGCATCTCCTAACAATAAGGCATCTAATCTTCGGATTAAAAATAGGGATAATCCAACACCTATACTAACCACAAGCAAAAAAAGTAAAATCATTTCTTGGGTTAAATTCCCCAAGCTTCCTGACATCCACACGACATATTTTTTTAGCTGATCTGCCTCACTGAAATAAGTCAATACAGCTATAATTGCATTAGCAAAACTACCAAACATCAGCCCCACAATTAGCACTGTAACCGAACTTTTTACTCGATGGGATACGGCTAAAACGAGTAGTAATAAAAGGAAACTTCCTATAATAGAGGTAATAAGTAAGGTATAACTAGACATTAAATAAGGTGCGATAAATGCTGGAAGTAGTGCACCTCCCATCAACACTAAAGCTACCCCTAACCCTGCTCCTGCACTAATACCCAAGACATAAGATTCTGCCATCGGATTGCGAAACAGTGTTTGCATCAATAGCCCACTTAACGCTAGGGCAATACCAACTAAGATTGCTACAAAGGCTTTGGGTAAACGATAATGCAAGACAATATATTCCCATGAGGCTTTCGTCCCTTCTTGCCCAGTGAGAATGCGAATGACTTCTTTAAAGGGAATATGTACACTACCCCAAGAAAGATTTACGATCAATAGGCAGGCTACCAATATAATTCCCAATCCCCAACTTGCTTTTGGTATTCTCATTTACTGTAATTGTCTATAGAAAAAAGGTTGATAATCAGGTAATAACTCTGGATGTAGTATTTGAATGAGGTCTTTTACAACCCAATCCGGTCGAAGGGGCCCCCACTCGTAAAAAAGTGTCCCTCCTGTCTGTCCTTTTGTTGGAGCAAAAGAATATACTTTTCCGTTTTTGAACGCATCAAATTCTTTGTAATGTGGATTGGCTGCTGCTAAATCACTTAAGGACTCATAATGTCCTGGATTAATCCAAAACTCCGCTTGCTGTCCTTTTTCAAGCACCTGTTCAAAAGACAAGGCTAAACTCCCTACTCCTGATGTATCTTGCCACAAATAATTTGCTTTTGCATCTTTAAAATACACCGCTGCCCAGCTATTTCCTTCTGGTAAATACCAAACATCTGAATACATGACTCCACTGACCACTGTTGGTTGATTTTTTGCCTTTTCTACAAGTTGCAAAGCTCCTTTATAAGCGATCACAATATCCTCAAAAAATTGATTCGCTTCTTTTTCTTTATCAAATAAAACACCAAAAAGCTTAATCCATTCTGCTTTACCTAGAGGATGTTGTTCTGTCCAATCCCCATTATATAAAACGGGAATACCTGCTTGTTCAATGGTGTGTAAGACTTTGTTTCCGTTATCCATAGCAAAAGCCATGAATACATCGGGTGCGATATCGACAATCGCCTCTACATTCAAGGCTTCATTTTGTCCTAATTCACGAATATGCCCTCGATCAATCTCCTGTCGCACGGATGCTGTAGAAATATAATCCAACCCTGCAAAACCGATAAGCGCCTGAACTTCATCTAATGTTGAAATAGCAGGAATATGCGTAGTCGATGTGCAAGCAATGGTTTGAATGGGAATTTGAATTTGCGTATACTGTTGTAGAGAATCTGGCACTTTGGCTTGTTCTCTTTTTAAAACATAGGTAAAACGCTCTTTTGCTGATGCCCAGGGTTGAGTAATTTGAACCACATAAATTCCATCATAAGCCTTCAATGTGAATCCCTTGGCATACGTAATAAGAGGTTGCTGAGTGGATTGCTCTACTTGTGCTGTCGACTTGTCTTTACATTCACTGAACAAAAACAGCAAGGTGAATCCCAAAAAATAAAAAGCTAATTTTTTCATTTACGCTTGTATTTACTACGCAAAAATAAACTTATTTATTCGATTAGAAGACGAAGGATTTTGGTACTTGATTTTTGTGAAGGTGTGGAGGTGGTGAAATCGAAACGCAGTGAAGATTCATCGAACACCAAAACAAATATAAAATAAGTGAGATAGATGGTGAGATTGGTGAGGCGGTGAGGCGGTGAGGCGGTGAAATCGGAACGTAGTGAAGATTCATCGAACACCAAAACAAATATAAAATAAGTGAGATAGATGGTGAGAGTGGTGAGGCGGTGAGAGGAAAAAAAAAGCACAAAATACAAAACTCACAAAAAACAAAAAGCGAACCTCACAAAAAAGCCTCTCACAAAAAAGCAAATAACAACCCTCACAAAGAGCAAAAGCAAAAAAAGGCTATCCTTTCAAATAAAAGAATAGCCGAAATCCAAAAAAGCGTTAATTAATATAAAGTCGTTTAAATTTAAACTTTATGTCTTTCTTTTTGTAAAATCTAAATTGGAACTTCACCGTTTCTAACCATAAACGAATAAAAACTTCCTTGGAGTTTTTTCCAATTAATCGAGCATAGTGCTCTGCCATCTTTTCAATATCATTAATATTGGTGGTTAGATGAGATAAATTTTTCATGCGATGGGAAAACGACATTTCTTGATCAAATTTCATTCGATTCAAATCGACCAAATAAAACTTATAGGTTCCATCTGGTTGTTTTTGGATTAATGTATTTCCTGGCGAATGATCTAAAAAATTAATCCCCTTTTCATGCAATCCATAAGAAAAACGAACAAATTCTTTCAAAATAACATCCCGATTCGGATAATTCTTTTGTATAATTAAATCGCGATAGGTAATTTCTGCCTCGACGTACTCCGAAATATAATAGGTGTTTCGAATGGTTGTGGCTGTACTGTATTCAAAATACGCTACCGCTTGCGGGTTAGCTACGCCCAACTCCTTTAATTTTTCAGCGTGTTCAAATGATCGCAATCCTTTGGGTTTACGAAAAAATTTATACACCCGCTTATTAAATTCATTGGGAATTTTAAAGGATTTAATAGCAACTCGTTGGCCCGTTGATAAGGTTACTAGCTTAATTGAGTTTCTACTTCCTTTAAAAAGATAGGTAGTTAATGCATCATAGTTTTCAATTAGTTTTGTTAATTCTTCTTGTTGATTTTGATATAAGGGGTGAATACGGTGATTTACCCTTAATTGAGTCATATTTATTTATTTTTAATTCTACACTAAGATACCGCTATTTTAGGAAACTAACTTTGCTCTCTAAAAACACATAAAATACTATATATCAACAAATTAAAACAAAAAAGAACGATTAAAAAAATATTACACTTTTTTCATTACTACTACTAAATTAAGAACTTCCTTCCTTTACTCTCTTCAAAACCCTGAATACCTTCTACTTTACTCTGATTTTACTCTTTTTTAATAAATTTTACTCCTTCCCTTTTTCTATTTTACCCCTCTTCTCCCGTTTCGCTCACTTTTACGGATTTAGCTCTTTTTTAATTCATAGTTTTTGTTTCTTATGACGAATCCCATTCTTTTTTGTGATTAATGTATTTTCAGTTTGAAACATTCCGAACTAAAAAGTATAAAAAAGACGTTTACTTTCTTTTTTACTCTATTACATCTCAACTAGGCTTTAATTGTTAAAAATAAGTTAATCAAATACCCCCCTTAAGGCGACTTCACGAAATAATTTTCTTGTTTTTTATACTACAATACTATTATTTACGTTAAGAGAATAGTAGAAATAGCCCCTTAAAAAAGCGATTTTTCCAGGGATAAAACGAAGAGCTAACACGCTTCTACAGTAAATGAATCATGTAGAATGTGCGATTTCAATGTTAATTAAGGAGTTGACCTATAAATTTTACGGATTACCACTTGTTTATTTCAGAATAAAAACTAATTTTGAGAAAGATAAAAATTAACATTTTATTAAACTTTCACTTTTGTGTAATACTAATACTATGCAACTAAATATGAAAAAACTTTTATTTCTAGCACTATCATTATCAATCCTTTCAACATCTTGTAGTACATCGGATGATCCATTTGTAGAAGTACCACAAGCGCCAAACCTTGACAATGGTTTACTTATTTTAAATCAAGGAGGTTTACAGTATAATGATGCATCCATAGGATTTTCAAGTTTTGCTTACGATAAATATCATGCTAATATTGCACAAACCGCAGACAAAGTATTAGGAGATAACGCTCACAGTATGGCTTTCAAAGACAACAAAGCATTTGTTGTATTAAAAGGATCTAATAAAATTGAGATTTTCAATCGCTATACATTCAAACACGAAGGAACAATTACAGAAGGTTTAAACCTGCCCTTGTACATTGCTTTCGCGAACAACAAGCTATATGTTACGAATGAAGAAACAAAAGCAGTTAGTGTCTATGATGCAAACTACAAATACCTAACTGAAATTAAAATCAATGCACCAATTGGTCAAATTTTAGCATGGCATACTAAATTGTATATACAAAAAAATATATCAGCTGATAAAAGTGAAATCGTTGTTGTGGATGCAAACTCGCAAATTACCAAAACAATTCCAGTAGAAAAAGAATTAAAAGACCTTGTAACACTAGGTGATTTTGTTTTCGCTATTTCAAGTACAAGTGATAAATCATTCTTCTATAAGATAGATGCACAAACAGATACGAAAGTAATCGAATTTTTCTCTACAAGAAATTCAGCAGCAAAGAACTTGCGTTTAGACAATAATGATTTGTATTACACGAGTAACAATTCAGTTTACAAATGGAATCCACATGATACAAACGTACAAGTTGCACCAGTCTTGACTATTCCAGAAAAAGATTACAATGCAACTTCTACCTTCTATGGTTTCAACGTAATTAAAAATACGATTTACATTGGAGACGCTGGAGACATGATGGATCCGAGTAAAGTTTACATCTACCAAAACGGTAAAATGGTTCAAAGTTTTACAGCGGGAATTTTAACAAGTAATTTCTACGCAAACTATAAATAATAGCAAAGAGTCCTTCGGGGCTCTTTTTTATTTCCACGTATTTCCATTATATTTTTAAAAAGCGATAATTGTTCAATTATATTTTCTATTTTTACTATAATATTAATTTAGTTCGCAAGAAATAATGAAGAACAAAAAAAATTTCACTTACTTCATTGGCGGTATACTGATTGTTAGCTTACTTGTATTGATTGTACAATCCCAGTATCTCAAAACAACACAAGCACCACCTTCAGAAACCAATCTCGGCACTTTTTCCAATCCAGAAGTTGCTTACCAGGAATGTAAAACTATTTTATCTGAAGTTTCGAGAGCCTTAAATACTAGCGATACAACTAATTAGAATACCATGAAACGAATCGTACCTTATTTGATCTGTTGTTTGATGTTGTTTTCAGTACAACTAACATTAGGTCAGGACAGCTTTTCAAAGTTTGAAAAAAACAAAAACATCAACAATGTTGTAGTCAACAAAAAGATGTTTGAAATGATGGCTAACGTAAAAGTAGAAGCAACGAATACAGAAGAAAAGCTCTATTTTGATTTAATCAAAAAGCTAACCAGCTTACGTGTTTTTAATACAAAAACACAAGAAGTGAAAAAAGAGATGACCTCGACAATCAATGACTATGTAAAGGCCAAGAACCTCAAAGAATTAGTAAACAAAAAAGACAGTGATTCTAAAGTTATCATTTACATTGACCAAACAGGAACGAATCAAAATATTTCAGAACTAGTGATGTACAATGACAGTGTAGATCCAACCAAAGAAACGGTTTTAGTTCACATCACAGGAAATTTTAGTTTAAAAGAACTTTCCTCCTTAACCAAGAAAATGAATTTACCGCTAGGAAATACCCTAGACAAACTATAAAAACAAACGCTCCTTTTAAACAAAGGGGCGTTTTTTTATTATTTACAATAAACAACTGACATTTATCAGACTATATTAATATTATTTTTCATAAATTAGTACAGAATAACATAAATAAACACGTATTATGAACTTAATGAATTTACCTCTGTACAATTTTGCTAATGGCACATTTATGATCATTATCTTTGGATTAGTATGTGTGGGACTTGTCGTAGCAATCTTCATGTTTATGGGAGGAAGCCCAAAAAAGAAAGATGATGAAGAAGAAAACAAAATAGAATAAGACAAAGACGATATAGCATTCACGTAAAAAAAAATTGTGATGTGGCAACCATCACAATTTCTTTTTTATTCAATCAGAAGCGAAACATTGTATCGGCTTTTATGCCTGCATAGCAGTACACAATTCGATTAGAAAACCATTGCAATCTGTGACATACGCAACTGTTTGTCCCCATGGTTTTACCTTTACTGGCTCATATATTGAAGCTCCAGCAGCTACTGCTCGCTGCACAGCGTGTTCAACATCTTCTACTACAAATCCCAACTCGATTCCCATTACCCGATCTTTATTTACAGTTGTAAATCCTTGGGATAAATTCATCTGTGCTAATTCCTCTGCTGCAAAAGCCAAGGTGGTATCTCCTGAAATTAATTCACCATAATCTTCTTCTGGGGTAATGAATTTACGTTCAAATCCAAAAGCACTTTCGTAAAACGCAACGGTAGCTTCAACCTGTTTTACATACATAATAGTATAACTGTACTTGATCATCTTTCCTCATTTAATACTCAAAGATACAACTTGATTCTAGCATTAAAATCACAAAAAAGTTACTTTTTTCTCATTCTTATCGTTTTCTAACCTAGCATTAAATTTCTTTAATGTTAATTTTCAACCACTTATAAGTTTTATTTTTGTTCTAAAATGCACTAGTTATGAACATATTATTGGTTGAAGATGAGGCGAATGTGTCTAATTTTATTCGCAAAGGACTCGAAGAGAGTCAACATAAAGTAACCTTGGCTTATGAGGGTTTCATGGGGCTAAAACTAGCGATGGAGCACGAATTTGATCTCATTATTTTAGATGTGATTCTCCCCAATATGAATGGGTTTGATCTCTGTCAAGAAATCAAAAAACACAAATCGGATACTCCTGTATTAATGCTTACTGCCCTATCTACTTTACACGATAAAATCAAAGGTTTCAATATGGGAGCTGATGATTACTTGACCAAACCTTTTCATTACGAAGAGCTTTTACTACGCATCAATGCCTTGACCCGACGCATGAAAATGGCCGTTCCCAGCTTGGCCTATACGGTTGACAATTTGGTTATGAATTGCTTTCAGAAAAAAGTATATCGCGATCAGGTCGAAATCAACCTAACCCAAAAAGAATATCATTTACTGGAATACTTTCTCCTCAACAAAAACCGCGTATTGAGTCGCGCGCAAATTGCAGAGGCTGTATGGGGTATTGATTTTGATCGAGGAACAAACCTCATCGATGTATACATCAATTACCTGAGAAGAAAACTAAACAAAAATCAAGAGACTACACTGATTCAAACTGTCATTGGTATGGGGTATATTTTAAAAGATGAACAATGAAAATAAGAACTAGACTCTCCTTACAATTTATCGGTTTATTTGCCATTTTGCTTTTAGGTGTACTGACCTCTATTTACTTTGTTGTCGCTACCCAATGGAAAAAGAATTTCTTTCGTCAATTGGAAGATCGCGCCATTACTGTAGGGCATAATTATTTAGCAGAAGACAATTTCACCAAGGCTGAATATGATGAGGTACTGCGCAAATTTCCACGTACCTTACCCCAAGAGCAAATTCGCATTTATACCTCTACGTTTGAACCCACCTATATCGCGGAACAAGAATTGCGATGGGATAAATCGCTCTTACAACAAATCTACACCCATAAAAAGGTGCAATTTCAGCAAGAAGGTAATTTCATTGTGGGGATCTTCTATGAGGACAATTCTGGAAATTATATTATTGTAGCCAAAGCAGCCAATGTCAATGGAGAAAAAGCACTGCATCAATTGCGTAGCATCATGCTTTTTAGTCTTTTGATTGCTTTGATTATCACCTTTATCTTGTCGAGAATTTTCTCCAATTCCTTATTAAACCCGATTAAAAGCATCATCAATCACGTTCAGGATAAAGACGTTGAAAATTTAGTTCAACCCATCCCCGTTGACCATATGTCAAAGGATGAAATTAAAACCTTAAGCGACACCATCAATACGTTGTTTTTGCGTTTACACACTTCTTTTGACAACCAACAATCCTTTGTTTCACATGCCTCTCATGAACTCAAAACACCAATTGCCTCTATGATGGGCAATGCGGAAATTGCTTTGCGCAGTCCGCGCACAGAAGCCGAATACCAAGAAGTATTAGCCGGCATTGTTAAAGATGCAAGTCACATCAATCGCATCATCAATAATTTATTGACGTTATCGCAATTAAATAACGCGCGTTACTCCTTACAGGAAACGTCATTTGAGGCGTTTTGGTGGACCTTACTCGATCACTTGGTAGCGACCCAAAAGGATATAAACCTCAACCTAGCCATAGAAACACAAGAAGAATTATATGCTTTATATTTTAATGGAAATTCTCATTTACTTGAACTTGCACTTTCCAATATCATTCTCAATGCACATAAATTTTCTCATCAAGCTCCCATCCAATTAACCTTGCGCACAACAGCCAACGATATCCTTATTAGTATTGAAGACCAAGGAATTGGAATCAATCAAGAGGATTTGGATAAGTTATTTCTTCCCTTTTTCCGTTCCCCTAATGCTTTAGGTATTAAAGGAACTGGATTAGGTTTATCGTTAGCCCATAAAATTATTGAATTACACCAAGGTAGTTTACTGGTTAACTCCATTCTTCACCAAGGAACAACCGTGACGATCCGCCTGCCTAAACGCATCAAAACAACAGATTAATTTTTTTTAATCCCATTTTAATCTCTCCTTTATCTCGGTTTAAAGTCCTTTTAATCTCGTCTCCATAGGTTTGTATTCTAATTTAATTGCAAACCACAATGCGTAAAACAAAAAGACTCTTAACCACCTTACTCTTTTGTTTCAGCTTATTGAGTGCACAAGCACACGATAAAAAAACGCCAATTTTAGTGCGAGATGCCGAAACTTTACTCCCTTTACCTGGAGTGACTATTGAAAATATCAGCAAAAAAGAATATAGTTTCACCTTAGAGGATGGTTCCTTTGATCTACAAGTAGAGGAAAAAGAAACCATCCAATTGCGATTGTCTTACTTGGGGTATCAAGAGCAGTTCATCACGATTGAAGGTACCACCCTACCAAAAACTATTGATTTACATATTGAAGAAAATGTATTGGATGGCATTGTCATCACGGGTTATACCAAGCAATCAAAAGGAAGAACGACGGGTGCTGTAGGAAAAATTGAAGCGAAAGCGCTCAATCAATTACAGGTTAGTTCGATGGATCAAGCCTTACAAGGACAAGTTCCTGGTTTGTACGTCGCTTCTCCATCAGGGCAACCAGGAACTCCGGGACGTGTTACCATCCGCGGAATCGGTTCCTTACAAGATGAAAACACCAATCCGCTTTACATCTTAAATGGTATGCCTATTTCTCCAGAAACATTTACCTCTCTTCCTCCAGAAGACTTTGAAGATATTACTGTATTAAAAGATGCAGCTGCGACTGCTCCATACGGTTCTCGAGGCGCTAACGGTGTCATCGTTATCACTTCTAAAAAAGGAATGGCCAATACCCCCTTGCAAGTGACCTATCAAACCCAATATGGTTTTGCACAAGCAAACAACAGCAAATGGGATATGATGAATACCAACCAACGCTTGGAATTTGAAGAACTACTACAAGATCCAGATTTGCCTGGTTGGGCCTATTCTCAAAAAAATCCATACAAAATGGTGAATGGGATAGCCGTTGCCAAAACGGATGAAGATTATATTAATGATACACAACGCTTAAATCAAATCAGACAAACCAATATTGATTGGCGCAAAAAGATCTTGCGCAAAGGAATCATTCAATCCCATGCGTTGAGTTTAACTAGTGGAACTGAAAAAACACAACACTATACTTCATTTAATTATTACAAGCAAGAGGGTGTTTTGTATAATTCAGGTTTAGAACGTTTTACTATTAATTCCAATATTCACCATCAGAGCAAACGATTTAAAGCCGATTTTTTCATCAACTTGGCACAAAGCAACAGTAAAGAGTCGGAATCGGATTTTGACGTCAGCGAAACTAACCCTGTAGCCTCTCTTTACTTTGCTTTGCCTTATGAAAATCCCTATGATGAAAACGGACAACTGCAACCAGGTACGAATCGCTTTGGAACAAATGCATTGGCCATGTACCAAGATGTGAATCGAAAAACAATTGGACTGAAAGGAGTGCTCTCTGGGAATTTTTCTTATGCCTTAACGGATGAACTGAAATTAACCTCAACACTTGGGGTGGATTATGGCAAATACTCCAATACACACATCATCAAACCAGATACCTATTTTGGTGAATTAGTAGAAGAAGGTGGACAAGGCATGTACAGCCAAGGGGACCAAAATAAAATCAATACGATGAGCAATTTTGGTTTCAACTATAGAACGCAATGGGACAAACATGAAATAGAAGCGATTGGATTAGTAGAGATGAATCGCTATAAATACGATTACCACGGATTTACTGGATTTGGATTAATTAACGGATTGGATCAAACGCCTTCCGGTATTACACCTGGAACACCAGAAAACGATTTTATCCCCAAAGTAGAAGGTGGTGCATCAGAAAATCTATTGGTTTCTCAAATTGCCTTGTTGCGCTATTCCTATGAAAACAAATACACCCTAAGTGGTAGTTTAAGACGAGATGGTTCTTCTCGTGTTCCCTCAGCAAATCGCTACAAGTATTTCTATGCATTAGGCGGAAATTGGAACATGAAATACGAAGATTTCCTTATGGACAACGAAGTAATCTCTACCGCAAGAATGCGTATTAGTTACGGATTAACTGGAAATGCCAATGGGTTCGCTAGTGATTTTGGTTACCGTCGTTTATATGGTCCTGGACAATACAATGGACAAACGGGATTGGTTCCAACTACACCAGGGAATGCCAATTACAATTGGGAGATGAATCGCATTTTCGATTTAGGTCTTGAAGTGGGATTATTTAAAAATCGCCTCGTTGCAGAAGTTGATTTTTACAACCGAATTACGAGTGATTTATTTATTGACCGCACCTTATCGATGACTTCTGGTTTTGAATCCCTTCCTTCTAATTTAGGAAAGATCCGCAACCGAGGAATAGAGTTCAAAATTGCTGGAGATCTTATTAGACAAGGGGATTTCACTTGGAATATGGGTCTTAACCTCGCGTTTAACAAGAATAAAATTCTCAGCTTAGGGGAAGAAGACGATATCGTAACGGAGGATTACTCCATCCATCAAGTCGGAAAATCATTGGGACATTTCTATATGGTGCGTTGGGCAGGCGTAAATACGCAAACAGGAGCTCCCCAGTACTTAGACAAAGAAGGCAACATAACGGATGTTTATGATCCTGAAAATGCGGTATTAGTCAAAGGGAGTTTTGATCCTGCTTGGAAAGGAGGAATCACCACAAGTTTCCGATACAAGAACTTAGAAGTAAGTGCATTATTTTCGTTCATCAAGGGAATGTATCGTTTGAATACAGGCGAATTCTACCGTACCTCAGCCGATCCGAATTACCGCCTATACAATCAATCCACGAGTATGTTGGACATGTGGCAAAAACCAGGGGATGAAAGCAGTAATCCACATCCAAGCTATACCAGATACTTAACGGATCGGGAACTACAACGTGCAGATTATCTGAAATTGAGAAATTTAAACGTCAACTACAAATTCACTGATTTGGGTAGAGCGGGTAAATTCATCAAAGAAGTAAACGTCTTTGCACAAGGATCAAATTTAATTACGTGGACGAAATGGAAAGGACAAGATCCTGAAGATGACAACAATTGGTACCAATATGAATATCCGCTACCTCGTACCATTACAGCTGGTTTAAAAGTAATTTTCTAAAAGATAATACAGATGCATACAACAACATATACCCTAAAAAACAGCGTTCTGCTCCTACTCGCTCTTGTCTTTTTGACGAGTTGTGATCGCATGTTAGACATCGATCCGAAAGAAAACGTGGATTCCGATCAGATTTACAAATCCGTCCGCTACTTTGAATATGGTGTAGTGGGAGTTTATAACAATTTACACTTAGAATACTCTACTTTATTGGGATCCATTATGGCGGATGAATGTAAATTGAGTAATGAAAATACGGGGGTAGATGGTTATGCCGTTCACCTCAACCGATGGACCTATAGCTCAGATGATGAACTCCTTCACGAAACGTGGAAAGATTACTACCATACCCTTTATAAAATCAATACCTTATTGGAAAATAAAGATCGTGTACCCCAAGAATCTGCAGAAGATCAGGCGGCCATGGCCCTATTAGAAGGTGAGTTAAAAGGATTACGTGCGATGATTCACTTTGAGCTCCATCGCATCTTTGGTGATTCTGATGCAAAAACGGGACAAGCCTTCACCGTTCCTTATGTTACGAGTACGGATTTATTCCAAAAACCGGGTAAAACACCAATAACCGACTTTTATGCTTTGCTATGGAAAGACCTACAAGCTGCAGAAGAGCATTTGACCAATACACATGCGCCGACACGATTTTCACTAGACGCCACTTATGCTTTAGCTGCACGAGTAGCCCTCTACCAAAAGGAGTACCCTCGAGCCATCACCTATGCAACAAAAGTCATGAGTCAATATGCCCTAGCCACAAAAGAACAATACACGGCTTTTTGGAGAGCGAATCAAACAGCAGAAGTTATTTTTAAATTAGCCAGAAACAATGAGGATGACCTACGCCCCAACACCTTGTGGTATAACTTCAACACGGGAAAGAGCTTATTTTATGGAGCAACGAAACTAATTCGCTCCTACGAAGAGGAGGATGTGCGTCTCTCGCTTTTCTTTGGGGAAGAGCAAGCGAATCAGATTGCCAAATACGCAGGGGAAGGAAATGAGAATCGAATCAGTGATTTACCTGTATTTCGCCTAGCAGAAGTCTATTTGATTCGAGCAGAGGCTTACCTCAAAACTGGAGCCCATAGCCAGGCCCTAGCAGATATTCAAGCCCTTGTTCAAGCAAGAACAGAAGCCGATTACGAGTCAACAACTTTGGATGAAGACCAGCTCTTAACGGAGCGATTCAAAGAATTGGCATTTGAAGGGCATCGCTACTTTGATTTAAAGCGACTGGGAAAACCGCTGGAACGCCAACCAGAAGACCTCGCTGCTCCTACCGACCTCAGCCAATTGTTCTTCGGTCAACCGTTATATCAATTGCCAATTCCATTGAAAGAAGTACAAAGTAATCCAAACTTAGGGAATTAGTGATGATGATGGGTTATGAGTTATGGGTTAAGTTGATTACTTATAACTGATTGCACCCATAATTCAGCCACAATTAAAAATAAAAAAATCCTGTAGAAAAATATCTACGGGATTTTTTATTTCATCTCTATCAGATAAATGCTCACCATCTCACCGTCTCTTCATCTCTTCATCTCACTGATTTTATATTTATTTTAATGTTCAAAAATCTCTACTTCACTTCGATTTCCATTCTCCAATAAAAACTATCCTTCAAAATCACCGCAATCGTGTACTTCAAATGTTTCTAACAAACTGCGTAACGTATAAAAAGAAGCTTCTCTAAACATGGATTCATCAATTTCATCACCAATAACCTTCAAACTATATACGGGATACTCTTCTACTTGTTCAAATACAAACGTATGAGATTGGGTACGAATACTAATCTGCTTGCCTTTTTCTTCCACTGATTCTATGGTATACGAAACTTGACTGTGTAAATCACACGCATTCATCAAATTAATCATCTCTCCGTCGATTAAGATATTCACCACATCACACGCATAACAATTCCCTCCAAATTCCAATCCATACTTGGTTGTTACGTCTTTAGAAGCAGGTTCAACAATCTCCATGGGAACCAGTAATTCGCTGCTTATCTTTTTCAATACAGCAGTACTTTCAAACGCTTTGGCAACTTCTTCTTTGGTTGTTGCTTGATGTGCAGG
This sequence comes from Myroides odoratus, assembly GCF_001549985.1. Classification (GTDB taxonomy): domain Bacteria; phylum Bacteroidota; class Bacteroidia; order Flavobacteriales; family Flavobacteriaceae; genus Flavobacterium; species Flavobacterium odoratum_A. The sequence goes on from NZ_LROZ01000001.1 coordinate 122,299, forward strand.
TACTTCTTGTTGTGTGTTTTGTTTACACCCTAGGGTAAACAAGCATACAATGGCTAAGGTCAATAGTTTTTTCATGTGAGTTGGTTTACTACAAAGGTAGTATTTCTGACGTGAAAGTTAATACAGTTCTTGTAATTTGATTCTATTCATTTTGCTTTTGCTTTGGTATTTGATACGGATAACGTTCATATATTGCATTGGCTTCATTAATTGAAAACCCCTGTTGGTTATAGGTAAAAAATAAATCTGAAGTTGCTTTGATTTTTTCCTCTGATTCTTTCATTTTCCATTGACACAACCCTTTATAATAATAGGCATCTGAAAATTCTTTGTAGTTGACCACCGCTTGATCAAAATAAGCAATCGCTTCTGTAAAGCGCTCTTGCTCATAACAAACAATACCCAAATAGAAAAGCTCCAAGTGATGTACCTCGGGGAATACCTCTTTCTGCTTGGCTACCGCTCGTTTAAAATAGGTTTCAGCTTTGTCAAATTCATTCAGTTGTAAATACGATAAGCCAATGTAAAAACTGTAGGTGTGATCCATTTCATAGCGATCCCCCCAATTAGCGATACAGGTTTCAAAATCTACAATAGCCTCGCGATAGGTTTTAGCGAAGACACATTTGATAAAAGCACGGTAGCCCAAATATCGTTCTAGATCGTATTTGACCGCTTGGTCAATATACTCCATTCCCACTTCGTATTTTCTGCTTTTAAAGTACGGCATAGCCTTTTGCTGCCACAAATAGGCAATGGTGGAATCTTGTGCTAATCCTTCATCCAAGGCCTCTTGCCATTCTTTCAAATTAAAGGTATAGCTATAATGGTGGGCTTTGTTGGTCGCATAGGTTTCAATAATCTCTTCTTGCTTGGCCTTTTGCTCAGGCGTAAGCTGCCGTTGTTTCAAGTTTTGTTGCCCTTGAATCTGTTGACAACTAATGAAGAGCAATAGGATTAATGGGAGGTATTTCATCGTGTTTTTTATTAAATGTAGGGATAATTTGCGCGGGAAGGGGATAATTACAATAAACAAACTTTAAAATACTAGATGATGAGGTAAGACATTCTTTTTAAATTGTATTTTTTATTTGATATTTGAATAAAATCAATAAAAAAATATGAATAGTAAACTTTGGGTTTTAAAAACAGTCCATGACAAAGACAAAGCTTCCACAACCATTGATAGTTATGGTGATAGCTTAACAGAATACTATAATTATGATAACAACGTAGCCAATTCAAAACAGATTAAAGAAGGAGATTACGCTATTATTATTGATAAAAAGAAAATTTTAGGATTCTCAAAAATTGGATATATCGACCAATATGAAGGAGAAAAGACCGTTCGAAAATGCCCAATATGTGGACATAGTACACTAGATAAAAGAAAAACAAAATTTCCTATATACAGATGTAACAAAGGACATGAGTTTGACCAACCTATCGAAGAAATTCAAGCAGTTACAAAATACAGTGCTAGCTTTACAACTTTTGTTTCATTAGAATTATTCAACGACGACTTACTTCAACTGAAACCGTATTATACAAACGGATATAACCGAAACATGTCTATGCAATATTTGGATTTGGAAGCGTTGGATATTTTTCCAAATCTAAAAAAAGAACTAGATAAGGTTCAAGAACAATACATCCATCCAACAACTAGTTTTATCACTGAAGTTGAAGAACCAGAACCGTATGATGCAAACAGTGAAGATGAAAGAAGCTTTACGATTCAAGCAATAAAAGCAAGAAGAGGACAACAAACCTTCCGCAAAAAATTATTAGATCAATTTAATTCTACTTGCGTGATTACGGGATGTAAAATTATTGACATTTTAGAAGCTGCACATATTAATCCTTATCGTGGAGAAAAAGATCATCATTCTGGTAATGGCTTGTTACTACGTGCCGATATTCATACTTTATTTGATTTAGACCTCATTCGCATCAATCCAAAAAGTTTTAACGTGGAAATTTCCGACAAACTAATTGGATCTGAATATGAACAGTATGATGGAGTTTGTTTAAATCAGTATGAAAAATTAATTTCAATCGATGCGTTAAGAGGGAAGTATAAAGAATAAAAGTGGATATATCCACTTTTATTCTTTAGTATATTTTTACAAAATCCACACCAACTCTTGCAGGATGACCAAAAGCATGATTAGCAATACGCTGTGCATAGTCTTGTCTTAAAGTCGTTATATAACTCAAATTAAACTCATTTAAATTTTGATCAATTTCTTCTTCTTTATACTTATTTGAAATATCCCACATTCTTAATTTTTTATCAATAAGTTTATTACTTTCAACATTAAAAATTTGTGGTTTAACGTAAAATGGTTTGTATAAAAACTGTTTATACCCATCGATTTCATTAGTTAACTTTCTAATTCTATAAGCATCCATACTTTCTCCCTGTCTTTGTCTTTCTATTGAATTAAACCTAGCACTATCTAAATTCCCCCAATAGACAGCAATGTTATTTGGCAAAAAACTTAAAAAAGCAGTATCTCCCAATCGTAACGCTAAATCAATATTTTTAAACTGTTTGCCTTTTACAAAATAAAAATTTCCTTGGATTTTGTTAGGGTCAAAACAATCGCATAAAGCTGTTATACACAAAAAGTAATCCCCTTTTACGTCTACAAAAACATCACCAAAATTCAAATTTGGAATACTATCATGCATTCCACTTACAGTCACCGAATTGTAAAATACATTTAACTGAAACAAATCCTCATTAGTAGGGGGTGTATTAGCTAGCTTAGAACTCTGATTTTGTAAAAAATCGCTCTCTAATAATTTAAGTTTTGCAGTTCTAAATTTTAAAGTTGCTTGTTCTAATAAAAGTTTTTTTATAATTGTCCCAAATGATTTATCATCATTCAAATGATTTCTAAATTGAAATAATGCTTCCGTAGATGATTTCAAAATAGAACTATCGATAAAGCTCTCATTATCATTAAATATAGATTGCATTTCTAATCCTAACAATTGAAAAAAACTCCCTTCATTCGTAATAACAATATCAGAAATTCTTCTTATCAAAGATTCATAATTTAAATCTTTATTAAAGTCTTTCTTTAAAGTTAATACGAATGTATTATTAATCATAAAAGAATTATTCCCGGCATTAAACACTTCGTACTTAGGTGAAATTCCATCAGAATAATAAAACTTATCAATATTTAGAGCAATATGTATTAATCTAAATAAATACTCAATAGCATTATTTTCAAATTCTTTTATTGGAAAAGCAGAGAAATCTATACTATTTTCATTTGCAAATTCCTGAATATCATCTTGACTTTTATTTATAGTATCTTTTAAATCATCTTCTTCAAAAAATGAATACACATCACTAATAATTTGGAAGTTTTCTTTTGATATACCTGAAAAATAAGCATCAAGAAACAAAGAAATATCATCAAAATTTTGTGCACTAGAGTAGATACAACAAAAATTGATATTAGGAGAACTTACTGCTTTATGCAAAAGATTTAATGAATGTTCCTGCCCCGATACTCCATCTAATTCCCAATCAAGTAAAATTAAATCCTTTCCTTTAAACAAATACTCAATTGTTTTAGGTTCATTAATGTTTGTATTTTCAAACTTATGTACGGTTAAGTTTTTTCCATTCGTTTTAAAAGTTGTATATAAATCAAAAGATAGTTTTTCTTCAGGAACTTTTTCATCAATATCAGTTCCAGAATAAAAATCTTTTGCCTTTTCATCAATAAAAACTGCATTATTTATTGATGCATTTAAAATATCAAATGCCTTTTGACTATACATTTCTATTAGTTATTTGGTTAATTACGAAGCAAGCTCCATTTAATGAATTGAATTCTTTATCATTGGTAGCATAAATATCCAGTCCAGCTTCATTCAAACTTTGTTTTGATAGATATAGACCGATACCACGTCCATTAGGGCGCTGCGTATAGAATAATTCAAATATTTTATCTAATCGATAATCAGGTATTTTTTCTCCTGAATTTGCAATAATAATTGCATCTGTTTCACTTAAATAATCTAATTTAATAATTCGATTTTCCTTATTACGCATCCAATAAATAGCATTATTAATAACATTTATAAAAATAGTATGAATAACAGGTTCTTTAATTGTTATCGAATGATTTTTAAAGGAATCTGTAACTTCAAATTGGATCTTATACTCTTGAATTTGATTTTCAAAAAATTCTAACAAATAATTATACACCGTATTACAAGAAACATCTTTTACTAAAGCACCAGATATTCTATATAAAGGAGATAATAAAGCATACTTATCTTCTAATTGCTTGAAGTTCTTGTCTAAAAATTGAAATTCTTTTATTGAGCGAACAACCTCGTTATTATTCAATACGCTTAATTGATTGTTTATTTTAGCATATAACTGATTAAACTCGTGATCAATAATCTCAACTGCAATACCCAATTGAGCCGTATCTCGAGTCTGTTCCCACTGATACTTCATTTGATCATATTGTGCCTTATAAGCTCCTTGAACTTGTTCTTCATCAATATCAAAAGACAGCCGATTAATATGCTCCACTAACGGAAATAAAGTTCCTTGCGCTTGATTTAGTAAGGAGGAATACAATTCTTGTATTTTATCTGTATAAAATGATACAAGGTCTTTTGATACAGTATTATGGATAGTTTCTTCCTTATTCTCAGATAATGCTTTAACAAAATTGCGAGAACGTTCCCTATATTCATTTAATAGAGTGCTTGTTTTTAACTCTAGAATTTGTCGATTAGTATTTAACTCTTTCTCTAAAGACGAAATATAAGTATTATATTTTTTAGCAAAATCAATCTTTAAATCTCTAATCTCTAATTTATCTTGGGCTTTTTTATTAAGTAATTCTCTTTTAGGATTAATAAGTTCAAAATAGAGATTTAAACGATCCTCAAATTTGTACAATCTTTCTTTCTGTGTTTCCGTCGGTTTATATCTTTTCGGAATTCTTGGTATTAAGGATTTGAATTCTATATCTAATTTTTGAAGTTCATCTAATATCTCTTCAACTTCTGAATATGTTACATTTAAATTATCTAATTTCTCATCTAATATTGTCAACAAATTATCATATTTGATTTGATGCTCTTCTAATCTCTTAGGATATTCATTTAATGCTTTAGAAAAAGCTATTTTTTCTTTCCTGTCTCTTTCTTTATCTGCTTTTAGAGCTTCATGTTCATCATTCAGTTGTTTCTTTTTATCTAAGAATAAAGATTGTTTCGCCTTATCAGAAAAGTAATCTTGTGCGAGTGCTTTAAACAAACCTATTGCATCACCAGTAAATGCACGATACTGAGCATTATTTATTAATCCTTCTCTACTCGATTTATCTTTTAAAGATTCATTTCTTTCTCTCGTTATATCTAGATATCCATACATTCGTCTGTATGAAAAATAATAAGTACCTGCTCTTTTTGATCTTCTTTCTTCAAATCCTAAAAAATCAGCATATTCTCTCCCATAAGGTAAAACTCTAAAATCATCCCTAAAAATATATAACCCACCAAATTTCTCAACCTTCTCTCTAATCAGTTGAAATTGATTTTCTGTTAATGATGATGACCTTTCTTCTCCTTGAGAATAGCCTAATTCAATAGGAATCTGGCCATAAAAATTTCTTTCATCTTTTTTACGAGGGCTTATAAATTGATAATCTATAACTTCATCATAGATTCTAATCTTCCCATTAAAAGAGCCATATCCATCAAATAAGCCATTGATATATACATCGGCTAAATCAAAATCAGACTTGGTAAAAAAATTTCCTTGAGAATTAAGAAGATCAAAAGTTTCATCCTTAGAGTTTATTGAGAATGAATTATTTACTTTTAAACTCTCATCCTTAAAAGGATTTGTAAAAGCTGTCAAACTAGAAATTACAAACGTTCTATCATCCAAACCATCTTCCTCCTTTTCTGCTAATTCAAGAATTTGATCAATAGGATTAAATGTTAGAAAAATAGTGCCATGGGAATTTTCATCATTAAAAAAATGATTTATTGACTGAAAAATCACAGGTTCTAATTGAGCATTTACAGTATCATGAATAATATTCTCTTTTAATTCAATCTGTTTCCCTTCCCAAATCAATTTTTCATCTAAATCCTTTTCTTTATCAAAGTTTTTTAGAAATATTTTTTTTAACTCTTGAAAAACTGATTCTAAGGTATTATTTTCTTCCACTGATTTAATTGGAATAATAATATCATCTAAAAATAGATTATAATTTTCTAATAGCCTCCAATCAAAATATACTGCTTGTAAAGGGTTTCCTAATTTCTTCGTTAGCATTAACATAGGATTACCCAAATAAGCAACTGACAAACGCCCTATCCCCTTTTCTCCAGCTTTAATCCGTGGTTTTTTCCATAGTGTATCTTCAGATTCAACATCTAATTCAGCTCTAGATTTAGAATCTGTTCCTAATACTAACCATTTATCTAAAATATCATTTTGAGACATTCCTTTACCATCATCAGAGAGGATAAAATAATCATGCTCTAAACCTTGATATCCTTTCTTATATAATTCTGCTTTCAGATTATCCGCATAAGCATCATAACCATTTTTCCATAACTCGGTTATAGCAGTTGGTAAATCAGCAATTTGCCCTTTACCTAATAAATCTACGGCACGTGCTTTTGTTCTAAACTGCATCTTCAAAATGTTTAACTATAGCTTTTCCTATTGCTTCTGCATATTTCGGAGGTACTGCATTACCGATCATTCTTGCAATATTTGCTATACTATTTGACTTAAATTTATATGTTTTTGGAAAGGACTGCAAAACAGCTCCCTCTCTTAGTGAGATTGCCCTATCTTCTTCTGGATGTGCAAACCGGCCATTGGATATACTAAAAAACTTCGTTGTTATAGTCGGTGCTGGCCTATCCCACCACATACGTCCATAGACATCCTTAAAACCTGTTACGTTTCCATAATGACATTCTGGAGCTAATTCAGCATCATCTACATACGCCATGCGATCTCCCCCATTTTTGGGTGTCACCGCTAACCGTTTTAGATTAATTTCCTTCAAACCTGCTACTGTATGCATAAAGTCAGTATTATCCTTATATCCATGTTTTACTGTAGCAAATCCATTTTTATTTCCAATTACGTCTTCTACATTTAATTTTTTTCCTTCAATTCGCACAGGAATAATTTCTATATCATCAATTCTATTGGCTATTAAAGTAAATCTTTTTCGATATTGAGGAACTCCATATTCACTTACTTCGTGAACTTTTTTATGAACTTTATATTCGTTGCCCTCAAGCCACTCTATAAAATCCTGTAATCCGCTTTCTTCTTTTCTTCTCAATATTCCAGGGACATTTTCAACTACAACATATCCTGGTGTATAATATTCTACAAAACGTCTAAATTCTTTCAATAAATCTTTAGACTTTTCAGATTTCATTTTATTGGTGTTCATGATAGACCAGTATTGACAAGGGCTACATCCTATCAAAACCAACTCTTTGTCATTTTTTTCAATCTTAAATTTTCTTGCTAAAAATTCTTCTTCTAATTCAAATACATCGGCCAAAACAAAATCAGCCCCTTTAATATTGGCTTCATATGTTTCTTTACAATTAATATCAAAATCAATTCCTCCTAGTATCTGAATACCTGAACTCTGCATACCATAGCTCATGCCCCCCCCAGAACAAAAAAAATCAATTGCTTTTAATGCTCGTTTTCTCATCTTTACGTTATCTAACTAATCTTACAAACTTATTAAAAACTAATGACTTTAATTTAGTAAATTTTCTATTCATAATTATATTTAACTGGAGAAGCTGCCCCTTTTTTTCTATATGAATCGGGAATTCTTTTATTCATATATTTATTTTTCACCTCCTCGGGTGCTTCTACTCCAATAAAACCAGATCTTTTATTTGTATAATATACAAAACCAGGAAAATATTGTTCTCTTGCTAATTTCCATTCATGAGCAACAAATACACCCATAATTTCACCTTTTTCTATCGCCAACACATAATCTGCTTGCTTAGCACGATTTACATTTATACGCCAAGCAAAACGAACTGCATCATAAATGCTTTTTTCACTTATTGTTCTATTAATGGTAATCATGAGCACTTTATCCTCTCCAAAATCAACCTCTTCTTTTAAATACTTACGCTCAATCTCAATAGCGTTCATAGGTCCGAAATCATTTCCTTTTCCTGAGACCAAGTTTGTTAATCCTGAAAATGCATCGATCAAAGCCGCTTCTACTTCCAGAGCTACTTCTGCAGTCATATTATGTCTGTGAATAATATGAATTACGTCTAAACCTGCTTTATTTATTTCTCTAATACGTCCATATTTTAAACTAACTTCATCTTCCTCTTCAATCTCATTATCCACTTCTTTCAATAAACTTTGTGCAATTAAAACATGTTGAAACACTCTATTTCCTTTGCCTTTGCCAATATAAAAGGTTTCTCCATTACGTGGATCAATTAGACGATAAACGTAATAACCTAATTCTTTTATTACACTCTCTGAAAACTTTTGTATCATTTATTTAATCGTTTTATGCGATCTAAATTTCGTAAACATATTTAACTCTGCCCCAATATGCTTACAATATTTCGTAAAGACCTATAAAATTTGAGTGAACATGATTTATCATTCCTTATTACTTGCATTATACCAAGTAAAGGGTTTCCCTATACTTCCTTCGACGAATCCTCGACATTCCTTGGACAATACAAGGAAAAACATAGTTTTTGTCGAAGGGACGTCCAAGGAACCTCCAATCAATCTCCAAGTTAATGATCTTTCTCCCAAAGCCTCCTACAAACAAGCTCCTAATCACAACCATACTGATTCCATGTTTCAATACTCTCCTTTTGCATCTTGCGTTTATTCTTCTCAGACTTTTCTCGTTTCAACTATTCAACTATTCTTCCTTTCATTTTCTCCCGTACCCTCAGTAAACACTGCATTTATTTTTTTTTATCCTGCTTTGATGCGTTAACTTTTTCGGCTGTACTTTTTCAATACCTTACCACTTTAAAAAAGTAGAACTATGGCAGAATTAAGAGAAAGTATCTTTGGAGGAATAAGTGGCAAAATTGGAACTTTTGTAGGGGTTCAATGGAGAGGTAGAAGTTTATTGCGCTCGAAACCTGGAAAATCATCAAAAAAAGCAACTCCAGCCCAAAAACTCCAACGAGACAAACTTCGTTTAGTGTCTGGTTTTGTGCGTCAAGTGAGTGAAGCAGTGAAGCTTTACTATCCGCATGCAGTAGTAAACGGCAAAAGAATATCAGGGAAAGAACAATTAATGTCCTTACTGATGAAAAAGGGAATTGAGGAGATTGATGGAGAACCTCATCTCCTTATCGATCAAGCACTACTCGCTGTAGGAACACTACCTGCAGCACATACTGTAGAAATTCAGCAAATTGCAGCAACCACAATATGCATCACTTGGGATACTTCTTTGATGAATATTCTCGCACATCAGGAAGATAAGTTAACCTTGTGCGTCTATTGCGAAAAGCAAAACAACTGCTTGATTGGCTTTCAAATAGTTGAACGTCAAAAAGGAAAGGTTGAGCTTCCTATTTTATTTTTACCAAAGGTTCAACGCCTCCACTTTTGGACGATTTGGGAGTCTTCTCAAGAAAAGAGGAATAGCTCTAGTCAGTATCACCTGTTTGAGAAAGAAGACTAGTTAATCTACGATGACTTGATTGAGCGTTTGTATATCCCCCAACTCCCCAACAAAAACAAACCACAACCGCCCAGCACCCACCAAAGGCTGTACCCTGCTGTTGCGTATAGGGATTCAATCGTTGTATACGTACTCCAGCCAGCCTCTCGATCTTCAAAGATTCCCCAATCGATCCAAAACCAAAGCAGAGCAACAAACAAACCGTGAAGGATAAACTGAATCCGTTGTTGGTTGATGCGCTGTATCAGAAGTAGCAAAAGCAGATACAGTATACTAGTAATACCAACAGCCCAGAACACATCCGTATAAAAGTCAAAGGAAAGATTACTTGACGGTTGATCTTTAAAAGGTGCCATGGACAAGATGGCTTGCAAATACCCCAGTCCTATAAAGAGTACAAGGTGAAAAAAGGCAGTAGTCCAGCGTGTGTTTTTAATTGGGCGATGATTCATCTTAAGGTAAAACTAATTATCTTTAATTTTCAGTTTAATTCATAACGAATGTACGATAAAACCATTGATATTATCCGCTTTGAAGCGGCGAAACAGCAATACTTTCCTGTTTCATTGGGTAAACAGAATTGGATGAAGGCACGCGATGTTCCTCATACGGAACTTGAAATCCCTTTAGGACATTCTCGCTACGGAGGGCCAGTGATTGATTTACCACCAGGGGTAGAACATCCCGAAGGATTGCGCTTTGCGGGTCAATTAGACCTCGCTCAATTTGCTCCTTTTGATCCATATGGATTATTGCCAAAAACAGGACAGCTTCTCTTTTTTGTGGATATTATGACGGACGAAGGTCAAGTCATCTATGCAGATGTAAAAAATGAAGATTTAGTTCGAATTGTTGTGGAGCATGAGGACAACTTTTTTTACGGAGTATTAATCGATCGCATTTATGCGGATGTGGACCAGTGGAGTGACCGCTACTACCTACCCGAAGAAGATTATGAAGAAGAAGATGCAGATGAGGAGGGGTACTACTGGGATTATTTTGGTGGTACACTTCGCTCGAAAATCTTTGGTTTTTTTACCCATTGCCAATTAGGAAAAGAAGAAATTGAAGAAGTAATGGAGTCTGACAAAATTGTACTCTTTCAAGTGGGTGAAAATGAATTTAATGATGAAGGCGTTTTCTCTGTACTCATTAACAAAGAAGATTTAAAAAATCGAAATTTTGATCGCTGTTCCTTTTATTGGGCACAGTCCTAACTTATACTTCCCTTCTTTTTTATCCCAAAGGATCTAAAAAGAAGGGATTGTTTAGCAATAAACCTCCTTTCGAAAACAAAAAACAGAGAAAATGCTTTTGCAGATATTGAAGTACAACTGAGTTTTTAGAAAAGATGTAAGATTTACTTGATTTACGAGGCTTGCTCTTTCACTTCTCAGCACGGAACAACAGCAATAATAGAAATGCCTAAGAACTAAAAATTCCTTGGCATTTTTTTATTTCCCTTTCCTTCTATATATTTGCAAAGTATTTGACTAATCAAACACTTTGCAAATGAAAAACGAATCTTTATCTCTCCTATTTAACTTAACTAAAACCCAATCGATACTACAGCGAAAGTTTGATCGATTGAGTATGCACGGTTTAGGTTATACGGATTTTATGTTGCTGCATCTGCTCGCTTCTACATCAGAACAGCAAATGCGCCGCATTGACTTGGCAAGTCGCATTGGTTTAACTCCTTCTGGTGTGACGCGTTTATTGAGCCCTTTAGAAAAAAATGGATTAGTAGGACGCGAAAGTAATGCCAGAGATGCCCGAGTGAGCTATGTTGTACTAACAGCAACAGGACAACGCGTTTATGAAGAGGCTAAAGTTACCGCAGAAGCGCTAGCAAACGATATACTCCCAAAAATCACAGCGAATCAACTCCAAGCCATCATGGCATTGTTCAAACAGATTGACCCTGATTTTACTACTTTCTAATTTTATTTTCCCACATGAAAAAAGTAATAATAAACAAGATAGAACTTTGTTACCAAACTTTTGGTCAACCACAACATCCTGCGATTCTACTTCTCAGTGGATTGGGCACCGCATTAACGCGATGGACTGTTCCTTTTTGTCAGCAACTTGTTGAACAAGGGTATTACGTCATTCGCTATGACCAACGCGATACAGGATGCTCTTCTTTTACCCCTCATTCTTTTGCACATGCAGGAGAAGTCATGGAAGTACTCCAAAAAGGGAAGGCAGAAGCGCCCTTTTATACCTTATACGATTTAGCCACTGATGCCATTCACCTCTTGGATCACCTCCAAATTGAACACGCGCATATCATGGGACGTTCAATGGGGGGAATTGTGGCGCAACTCTTAGCGAGTACATATCCCAATCGCGTATTGTCTTTGGTGATTATCATGTCTACTTCTCTCCATCCCGCTTTACCCCAAACAACCCCTGAGGTGATGCAACAAATGATGACACCACTTCCAAACTATCACACAGCGAAAGAGCAGCATATACAAGCGCGACTTGCCTTCCTTCGTCGTATTAGTAGTACCGATTTACCTTTAGATGAACAAGAGGAAATACAACTCATGGAAGAAGATTTTCAACGCAATGCAACGCCCAACAATACGCTACTCCATGTATGTGCCATCGGATTTACGCCTTATACCAAAGAAATAACAGCAAATATCAGTTGTCCTACACTTATTGTTCACGGAACTATTGATCCTATTTTTCCCAAAGAACACGGTTTAGACTTACATGCTGCTATTCCTCATTCAAAATTGGTATTAATTGAACATATGGGACACGATTTACATGCTGATCGCTATACACTCCTATTGGATGCTTTTAGCCAAAATCAGGGATAATAAACTTGTGTATTTCTGTTATCTTTATCCCAAACAAAAACAACTGCTATGAATCTTACAGAAGAACAGCGTATCGCAATCAAAGAAGCTAATATTGCGCGTATTGCAAAAAAGAACTACCGCTATATTGATTGGTTACCCATTTTAGAAAACCCCAATCTACGCAGCCAGGATGAATTAATTGGTAGAATGTCTGTCTTAAATGCCTTGATTAATATTTCATTTGAAGCTCCTGTTCACCTCGTTCAACAATGGATTGAAGATCAACAATTGTCTCATCACTTATCTACTTGGGAAAAAGAAATTTTAACCAAAACACAAGCCGATTTAGATCAATATGAAATCAATACACTCCGTTGGTATTTAGAAGCATTATGGGCTTTGATGTGGGCGGCTAAAATGATTCCTCATTTAGATGAAACCCAGTGGAATGAAGAATCAATGGCCTCGATGCTACCTAACTTAGAAGATGGAGAAGACAATAGTCGACTACAACAAGTATTGACCATGCGCACAGCTGAAGATATTTATACCCAACTTGACTTCTATTATCGTTTGCACTGGTATTGTGTGGATGAACGCCTCCAAGGCCATGAAGCAATCATTAATGAGGGACTTGTCTATGAACGTCGTCGAGCCTTAGAATGGTTAATAAACAAAGATACAGATTGGGATGAAATCGAAATGGGTACGTAATAAGTAAACAATCAAAAAAGATAAACGATGAGTATGATAGGTAATCTGCTTCGTGTTTCAGAAGCTGACTTAGAGCGCTATAAAGCAAACAGTTCATTATTTGAAGATCGCATCTACAACGAGTATGATGAAAATGATGATGCCATGGTTGATTTAGACAAAGCCTGGCACGTACTCGCATTTCTCCTAGGAGAAATGCAAGATAGATTTGAAGATCATCCCATGGCAGGTTTAATCTTTGGTAAACATACGTTAGATGAAAATCAAGATGTAGGGTATGGTCCTGCACGCTATTTAACGGTTGATGAAGTACAAGAACTCAATCAGGCCTTAACTCAATTATCCGATGAAATACTAAAGAAGCGTTTTTCACCTGCTTTATGTGAAGAACAAGATATTTATCCTTCTTTTTGGATGGGTGAAGATCCAGCAGACTTATGGGAATACATCCAAGATAATCTCCATGTACTTCGTACCACCTATCAAAAAGCGGTAGATCAAAATGAAGTAATGATTACCTATTTGAACTAGATAAAAAAAGCCTCTTGTTACAACAAGAGGCTTTTGTGATTATTCTTTATATCCGTGTTATTTTGCTGCAATCAACATTTCTATTTTATTTTTCACATCCTTCCATTCGGTATCCAAAATACTGTAATACGCAGCATTTCGCGTCGTTCCATCTGCTTGAATCTTATCTTTTCTTAAAATCCCTTCAAACACTCCGCCTATCTTTTCAATGGCTTTTCTTGAACGAATATTGGTGTCTTTTGTTTTCAGTTGTACGCGATTCACTTGTAAAACCTCAAAACAATACACCATCAATAGTAACTTGCATTCCAAATTAACAGTTGTTCCCCAATATTCCTGCGTAATCCAAGTCCAACCAATCTCTAATTTCTTATCCAATTCGTACATTTCAAAAAAGCGAGTTGATCCCATATATTGACCCGTTTCTTTATTTACAATAACAAAAGGATACTGCAGACCTTGTGCTCTAGCTTTTATAGCCTGTATATAATTGGCAAAAAACGTTTCTCGTTCAGAACAATCTGAAGGAACTAATCGCCATAATTCTTTATCAGACGCTAACGTATATAACTCTTCCAAATGATGAAGTTCCAAGGGAATTAATTGTACCATGTTTCCCTCTAAAACAAGAGGATAAGGAATCCAAGGGGCTTTTTTTGTATCAGTCATCTCAATCACATTTAAGGGGTTTACCTTTTAATTTGCCTGCGAAAGTAAAACAAACAAATCAAGAACTCGAGTAGGAGAGATCAAAAATGACGAACTACACGCTCCTTTCCATTTCTCCATTCATCCAGTTAAAAGACAAATAGCCATTTGCCTTTTTTATTTCTTCTTTTCAGTATCATCCAATTAATCTTCTCTACTTCCGTCATCAGCCATACGGACAATTTTAGGTGTAAATATTGCTACGACATTCACCAAATCGCCTTGGGCGGCCATCACCTGATGAATATCCTTATACGCCATCGGAGCTTCATCTTTTCCTGCGCCAATGAGTTCTACACCGTGATCGGATAAAACGGCTTTAATATCGCTTGATTTTAGCGTTTTAATCGCTTGTGTTCGACTCATCTGTCGTCCTGCTCCATGTGAAGCTGAATTCAACGCCTCTTCTTCTCCCTTTCCACGAACTAAGAATCCAGGAGCAGTCATGGACCCTGGAATAATTCCCATCACACCTTTACTCGCAGGTGTAGCTCCTTTACGGTGTACAATCACCTCTTCTCCTTGGTACATTTCCTTCCACGCAAAGTTATGGTGGTTTTCAATTTTAGCTAGTACCTCCGCGCCAATGGCTTTCGTCAATTTAGCGTGAATCACCTCATGACAAGCCGAAGCATAATCCCCTGCGAGATTCATCAAAGCCCAATATTCTTGTCCCGCTTCCGAATTCATATCTAAATAAGCTAAATTCTTTGCTTCATGTGGCAGTTTACAGTATTCCTTTGCAATTTGCGTATAACGTCCTGCAATCGTTGCTCCCATTCCACGAGATCCTGAGTGGGTTAACAATGCTAGATACGTTCCTTTTTCGATATTCAATACCGCATCACGTTCCATGAACTCCATCAATCCCCATTCCACAAAGTGATTTCCGCCACCAGATGACCCCAACTGTTCCCATGCTTTATCTTGTAAATTCTTAATGAAAGGATTCAAATTGAATTCCCCACGATCCAAAATATCATGTTCTGCTTTGTATTGTCCATGAAATCCATGCCCTGCACCAAATTTGGTATGTTTCACCAATTGTTCTTTTAATAGGGCTTCCATTCCATAGAACTCAATCCCTTTGATATCAAAAATCGACAACGCCATCCGACATCCAATATCAACGCCCACACCATAAGGAATAACAGCATTTTCCGTTGCTAATACCCCTCCAATAGGCAATCCATACCCTTGATGAGCATCTGGCATCAAAGCCCCTGCAACAGCCACAGGTAGTTTTACGGCTATTTCCATTTGTCGAATCGCCCCTTCTTCAATATGATCAGATCCATAGATGCTATAATGAACGGCCTCTTCTCTTAAGGGAATCACTTCTTCCTCTACCTGTTGTCCCACGCCTTCGATAATGGCCGTAGCTAATTTTCCAAACACTTTGTGATTGATATAATCCTCAGCCTGAGTTAAAATCATTTTATAATGGGTCAACATCTCCACTTTTGTTAACCCTGTTCGCTTTTTATTTATTTTTAATGCAATACCCAACAATGCTGTTTCTGGGTATCCTAATGCGATTAAATCGTTTCCGTTTATTTGTGTATTTTCTTTCATTTTTTTGTTTTTTTGGGGTGGTGGGTTATGAGTGAACGTTGAACGTCCCTAAATATGGTTGACCGTTTTTAAACATTAACTCTTCCTCCCTTAACTCTTAACCCTTTAACCATAAAGCTCTTCTCTTATCTCAACAACTATTCTTTCTGCGAGTGCTATACTAGGTTTACTCAACAAAGTTGAATCCGCGTAATACTGTTCTATTTCCTCGTTCAACTGAGTCACTTTATCCAATAACTCCTCATAACTGTAATGTCCTGCTTTAATTTTGAGTAGTTCCTCTCGATATGGTGTAAAGATTTGTAGTGTATTATACTTGAATACATCACGTACAATAAGCATTAATCGAATTGTATGCATCATGTTCTTACTGTCATATCCACCTCCGTGATTTACTGTCGTTTGATAGCGGGTTTCATTTCGTTTCTCCATCCAATCCCAGTATTCTTTATACTGTTTGCAATAACTAGAGTATTCATCCATTTTACACAACAAATATGCTTGTATTTGCTCTTCTTTGGGAATACTACTCAGGCACACTTGATTAGACTCATCCAAACGCACAATTCCCTTATAGCCTTTATCACCTTGCTCATCGTAAAACAAAGCATATAGATCTTTTATGTGATTAACTTTAACCAATCCGCATTGTGCTTGATGTTTATTATTCACATGCAGCCATTTTCTTAGCTCTACAGTTTTCTCTCCATCGAGAACATAACAAAAATCCAAAAGCTCTTTGCGTTGTTTATCCATAGGGTGAAAAACTTTTTTATTCAATCCTTTGGCTTTTTTTATCTGACTCATAGCATAACCTGCAAAGGAATCTTTGGTCAATTTAGATAAAAAATCCGCTAAGCGAATCTTATCGAATATGGGATGCTTAAACAATACAAATTCCTCCGGTGTAGCTAAAAGTTCTAATATATTTGGATTATTCTTACTCAGCAATTCAATAAAACGCCCCAACTCATAGTATACAATATCATTCGTTTCATTGCTAATTTGAGGAATATAGTTCAATCCATAAAATTGTTCTTTCGGCAGATAGAATACTCCGCGGATATCTGTATCCGAATCCTTTGTAGCCAAACCATAGGCTCGACTTCCACTTATACATTCAAAAAGCACCAATCCTTGAGCTTTCATTTCATCAATTGTCATTTTATAATTTCTTTTCTAAAAAACAGATTCGCTTGTTCTACATCAAAATATCCTTTACTTTTTGTTACTGTTGATCGAGATAGTTTCTCATATAAATCATATACATAACTTTTCAATATAGAATTCCAAACATACCAATCTTGTTCTGTTCCACTTTCTTTTATTCTGATTAAACTTAGAATATATTCTTTTAGTTCCTTGTCCTCAACAAGAACGAGTAAAGGTTGAAATTCCATGGGAGCAATGCGATTCATTTGAACATTCCAGTGCGCTGACAATAAAGCTCTCAAAATATAGAATAAGGTTTTATACTTTATTTGTTCTCCTGTTATACTACTCATCTTCTTCTTTGCTAATCCCAAATAGTGATGCGCATGCGTTTGTTGACAATAATACAATTGACATAACTCCCATAATTCTTTTTGGAAACCTTCCTTTTCTTTATACACAATAGGTGATTGTATCCATTCAAAGATTGTTGTATTCGACTTAAGCAGTAATCCCATAACCTTCTTGATATCCCAAGCATTAAAATCCCACGTTTCATCAATAGGCAGGTTTAAAAAATCTTGCACATCTACAACACTTAAATACGTTTCATGTTCTCTTTTGTAAATTAAGCGAACATCGTAATCGCTATCTAGTGAAGCAAATCCCCAAGCTCTACTTCCTGATTCACAGGCATACAATACTTGTATTGCATAAGTAACTTCTATTTCTTTTATCTTTTGTTCTATTATCTTTTTCATTTTTTTTTATGAGTTATGAGTTATGTAAACCGCTAACTCTTAACTCTTACCCCTTAACTATCTTCCAAATACTTCTTTCAGTTGTTTCAATACATTTCCACCACCAGACAAGCTAATTTCTCCCACTTTTTCTGCAATTTTCTCAATGTATTCCATCTCTTTCAATCGCATCAACATTTCATTTTCTTCCATTAATTTAGCTGTATTCAACAAGCTACGAGTAGCTGCTGTTTCTTCCCTTCTAGTAATCATATTCGCTTGTGCCTTTTTCTCAGCAATCAAAACTTGATTCATAATCTCACGAATATCTCCTGGTAGGATAATATCTTTAATTCCACAAGCTTTTATATCGATTCCCAATGCAGCAACGTTTTCTTTTACATCAGCTAAAATGGCTTGAGAAACATTTTCTTTGTTTTCCATTAGCTCATCAAAAGACATACGTCCTACCTTTTCTCTCAACATCAATTGAATGCTATTGTACAATTGTTTTTCTACTTCTTTGTTTTCGACATAAGCCAATAACAAATCACAAAACTGATAGACAATATTGAAATTGATACGCAACTGCACTTTGTCTTTGGTCAAGATTTCTTGTCCATTCATATCCATCGTTTGCTGACGTACATCGACAACGAGCATTTGAACTTTGATTTCATTTTTCCAATAGCAATAATCCCCTGCAGTCAGGAATCCTTGAAACTGTTCATCAACAAACAATAATCCTTTCTCATTTGCACCAACCGTGTACATTCGCAGGAAGTTGAGCATATTCCCTTTGTTTCTAATGTTTCGAGCAATCGTTGAGGGTACTTCTAAACCATCCATTGCAAAACGCTCAAAAGTGTAGATTTTCGCTTCTTTCCAATATACATATCTTCCAGCACCTAAGGCTGTAAAGAACACTTTGTTTTTATAGACAAGTACAACTTCGTTATCTAGTACATCAACAACCGTTACAAGCGCGGCGAACTGCTTATTTTCTAACAAAGCATCCAAGTCTCTACGCATAGGAAACATTTCCGCTTGATTGAATTCCATCACTTCTTTTTGTCCCCACAACCAATACTGACCTGTAGGATAAACTTTTTGCAACTCTCCTTGGTTAAAAACTAGTGCAACGTGATTTGTTTTTACTTGTAACTTTTTCATAACTATATTTTTTATTTTTTAAATCATTTTGAATAAGAACAGTTTAACTAGATTTCCCTTCACTAGGCGGAAAAAGAAGTTCGCTTTGAAGTTGAATCATTTGTGTATAGCCTAGAATCACGCAGCAAGCGAGTTATTCTTTCTATATCATCCCTGATTTTCCTTTCATATCGTAACTTGTTTTTACAAGCGTTGATCCGGTGTTTTTATGCGGGTTATCCGAAGACTTCCAACCTAAAAACTGAAACACTAGTTGACTGAACTTTTTTATGGAGGAGATTTTTTATTGAAGTTCTCCATCTTCACCTAAGATTGCTTTTAAGGCAATGGTATTCTACTCTAACCAACTGAGTTACATTGCTGTTGCAATGGTAGGATTCGAACCTACGACCCAAATACATACTAAACCACTAGTCATCCATCTAAAGGAAGTGAGGAGTCGAACCTCAATATTCTACTTGACCAAACAGGATAAGATAAACGATGGTCCCTTACTTCCGCGCTATACTGAAACGCTTCCTAGGTTTGTATCTTTCGAACAGTACAAAGATGCACTCCATACTACGCAAACAACATGCGTAGTTAAAAATATTTTTTATTATTTCCCCAAAACACTATATACCAACAGTTTAAAAATTATTTTATTTTTTAAAATTATCAACTACGCACATACACTGCGTAGTTTAACCAAAAAAGAGTATATTTGAAATGCAATTCAACTAAAAAATTTCATGGCTACAAATAAACTTGCCTTGTTACGCTACCGTATTCTTGATGAATGTTTACAAAATAGATTCAGAAAGTGGACACTAGATGACCTAATCGAAAAAGTAGCCGATGGATTATATGAATACGAAGGAATAGATACAGGAATCAGCAAGCGTACGATCCAAATGGACATACAGACCATGCGTAGCGATAGCTTGGGGTATAACGCTCCTATTGTGGTCGTGGACCGTAAATACTATACCTATGAAGATCCGCAATACAGCATCAAAAACTCTCCGATCAACGATGCTGATATGGAGAAACTCAAAGAAGTCGTAGCGATTTTAAAACATTTAAATGGGTTTAGTCAAGTAGATGAGATGAGTGAAGTGATTGCAAAACTTGATAATAATTTACTCACACGCAGTACGCAAGCGCCCAATTACATTCAGATGGAAGGTAATCCTTTATTAAAGGGAATTAAGTTTATTAGCCCCTTATATGAAGCCATAAAGAACAAACAAACGTTGCTGATTGAATACAAATCGTTTAAATCGAAAGAAGCGTCTAAGAATCTCTATTATCCATATTTACTGAAGGAATACCGCAATCGATGGTTTTTGATTACCCGAAGTAGCAAAAACAAACATTTACTTACTTTGGCATTAGATCGCATGACCAATGTATACACTATTGCTAATGAGCCATACAAAGAATACCAAGGAGTTAACTTTGATCGTTATTTTGAAGATACTTTAGGCGTAACAAAAACAGAACAAGACCGCGCACAGAAAGTTATTTTATGGGTGAATCAATATCATGCACCTTATGTTAAAACAAAACCGTTGCATAGTTCACAACAACTGTTAGAGGAAAATGAAAAAGGAATCAAGATTCGTTTGGATATAGTATTGAATTTCGAATTGGAACGCGAAATCTTGGGGTTTGGCGAAGCGATAATCGTACTATCCCCTCGGCATTTACAACGACAGATTGCTAAACGCGTGGAGAAAATGCATCAACAGTATTTGAAAGAGGAAATATAACCAACCTATAAAAGAAAAGAGAAGTTCAAGAGCTTCTCTTTTCTTTTATATTTTTTCTTGAAATTCAAGCAACTTGCGTTTTACTTCTCTTGATACTTCGTTTTCATCAATGGCAAGAACTAAATCTTTTAAGTCCTGACGATTGGATAACGCAGCGATAATTCTACTACCTAATTGAAAGAAAGGGAAGCCTTTATCTTTTAATGACGCTTGCTTTAGCTGCTTGGATACAAAATCTAGTATTTCTTTGTCTTGTGCATACTTTAGATGATTTAATACCTTCAAATCCATTACATTGATTTCATTTTTATCGAAAATGATTTGACGTACTACTTTATTCTGCTCTGCAGTAACGGAATAAGGATTCGCTACAAGATTTCGTTCTATTGTACGATCCACTTTCTCGTTGAGCAATTCAAAAAAACCATCCCAGCGCGTTAACGGCTCTTTGATACAATCCACCATCCAATTAATAAACTGTTGTTCTTGTCGCCCCGGATTCGAGATTGCTAAAACAGCTTGTAAGGCGATTAACTTCTCTTTATACAGGTAATAATCAGCTGTAGTTACTTCTCTTGCTCCATAAGACCAGGAATAAGGCCAATAAAAATTCTCTTTCTCATCTTTATTCAGAAAAAGCAAAACGTCTTGTCCTTGTTTAAAATCAAAAGGCTCTGGACACATCATCCCAATATAATGGGCAATACAAATTTCCCTTTCCATTAACTCCCCTTTTAGTTCTTCCTGTATAACGACTTGAACCCAGGTATTATATAACCTTGGTGGTTTTGTCACGTCATACTCTTCTTCTACAGGTATAAAACCAACGACTTTTCCATATACCAGATGATCTGCTCCTTTATACAAATCACTTAAAGTCTGCGGAAAAATAGGATATGCCCACAAAGAGTCACAACTTCCCCACAGAAAGAATACAAGAATAAAAAACAAATACTTCTGCATACGTCTTAACTTAAATAAACAAAGGATAACTATTCTAAGATACTACATTCAAAATAAAAATAAAGAATAAATAAAACTTATTCATTTAACTTTATTAAAACTTATATTAATTTTATTATATTTAAACTTAACATTATTAAAAAATATAGTTTGAAGACTCAACATCCCATTCAAAAAATCCAACCTACTCCACTAGATCGTTGTTTAGATGCAATAAATGTAGTACTACTTCTTATTTTTATAGGAACCACCTACTATTATTATGGTCAATTACCCGAAACTATCCCCACGCATTTTAATATTGCTGGTGAACCTGATGCGTATGGAGATAAAATCACCCTGTTTTTCTTATTGGGAATCGGCGGATTTGTTTTTGCTTTGTTGTACTACTTTCAAAACAAACCCCACCTCTTTAAACATCAGATAACAATAACCGCTGAAAATATAGAAGAGCAATATACCAAAGCCATACGCATGATGCGCGTATTAAACACCTTTACAATCCTTCTATTTTTCTATATTCAATACCAAACCATTCAAACTGCCTTAGGCAAAGAAGAAGGATTGGGTCAATACTTTATTGTTTTTGTCGTAATTGGTGGTTTACTTCCTTTACTGACTTTCGTATATTCTAGTAAAAAGAAATCGTAGCCCAATAAAAAAGGCCTGTCTTTCGACAAGCCTTTTTACTTTATTTTTTATCCCAAACTAAACCTTGAGCATCGTATTCGAATACGTTTAAACCGGCGTCAAAAATATCAATTTCAACCATCACTTTTTTGGCTTTCAACAATTTATTGAGAATTTCCTTTTCTTTGTCTAGAAAAACATAATTATTGGCAGAACCCGTGGCAGTCGTATATTTATAATTCACCGTTGCCTCGTCATCAAACTTAAATTTCACCGTTTTCTCCCCAATCAAACTCGGCATAATTTGTCCTTTATCTAAAAATAAATACACCTCATTTCCCTTTCCTAGGTTACGCACAAAAATAGACAGGGTTGATCCTCCTTTATAGGGAAATTTCAGATTTACTTTATTGGTGGATTTTAACCCCGCATAATAGTTGGTGGTCCCCTCCATTTTATCGGTTTCTTCTGAATACTCCCATTTCGTTTTTGGGCCACTTTCAGCCGTTGTTTGTTCCGAATCCGAATCTTTCTTCGCGGATTTATCCCCACCAGAAGCAAGGGCGATTACTAACATAAAAGCGACTGCAAGAGCCGAAAATAAATTCTTTTTCATATATCTAAATATTAATTTCTATTTCTTTCTTTTAAAAATCCAATACGCTCCTCCTATTCCAATCAAAATAAACACAAGATCATACCAATCGAATGTACCATAAAATACTTCCAGGCCAATCGATACAGTCACCAACACCCCGAGCCAAACATAATATCCCGTTGACTGAACATCTTCCCACACAAGTGCTACAAGCGCTGAAAAGGCAAAAGCCCATAAACCATCTGGTAGATGATACTGCACCCAATAAGGCAATTCAATTTTATACCCCTTGATCGGAAGGAACTGTAAAAAGTAAATAGATGAATCTCTAGCCATAACATAAATCAAACTCCCCAACAACAAGGGTAAAAAAACAAACCAAAAGCTTGTCTTACTGATTGATTTTATCTTATCCAAATTCACTTTTTTTATATCAATTATATTCAAAAATAAAGATTATTAAAATCTTAAAAAAACTAATTTTAACATTTATTAATCAATATATCACTCCGAAAGATATTTTTCTTATTTCATACTCCAACACCTCCAAGTTTATTCCATAAAAAAAGGCTTGTCTTTCGACAAGCCTTTTGACTCTATATAGGATAGATTATATTTCTCTGTTGATATCCCAAGCTTCTAAAATGTCAGCTACACGCTTCACAAAAGAACCTCCTAATGCTCCATCTACTACACGGTGATCATAACTGTGTGATAAGAACATTTTTTGACGGATACCGATAAAGTCTCCTTCTGGTGTTTCAATAACCGCTGGTACTTTGCGAATAGCTCCTAAAGCTAAAATACCTACTTGTGGTTGATTGATGATTGGCGTACCAAATACACTACCAAAAGTACCTACGTTTGTAACTGTATACGTACCTCCTTGTGTATCGTCTGGTTTTAATTTTCCAGCTTTCGCACGGTTTCCTAAGTCATTAACCGCTTTAGCCATACCAACGATATTCAATTGATCTGCATTTTTAATTACAGGTACAATTAAGTTTCCGTTTGGTAATGCAGCAGCCATTCCTAAGTTGATATTCTTTTTCTTGATGATGAAATCACCATCAACAGAAATATTCATTCCTGGGAAATCTTTTAATGCTTTAGCAACAGCTTCCATGAAGATTGGTGTGAATGTTAATTTTTCACCTTCTCTCTTTTCGAAAGCTCCTTTTACTTTATCTCTCCATTTTACGATATTCGTAACGTCAACTTCAATAAATGATTGTACGTGAGCTGAAGTTTGAACTGATTGTACCATATAACCTGAAATCAGTTTACGCATACGATCCATTTCAACAATTTCATCACCTCCATTTACAGAAACTGGTACTGCTTTAGCTGCAGCTGCTGGTGCAGCTGTAGGTTTTGCAACCTCTGCTTTAGCTACTGGAGCTGCTGCTTGTGGTTGAGAACCTCTTTGTTCAACATAAGCTAAAATATCATTTTTCGTTACTCTTCCTTCTTTTCCTGTTCCTTGGATAGCTTCCAACTCGCTTAAAGAGATTCCCTCTTCTTTTGCAATGTTTTTAACTAAAGGTGAAAAGAATTTCTCAGAAGCTGAAAAATCTACTGGTGCAGCAGCTTCTTGTGCTACATTTACTGTTTGTTCTACGGCTGCCACTGTTGGAGTTGATGTAGCAGCTGGAGTTGAAGTAACTTCTCCTCCTTCAGTTTCAATGATAGCGATAGTTTGTCCTACTTGAACAACATCGTCTACTTGAAATAATATTTCAACCAAAGTTCCCTCTACTTCTGATGGAACTTCACTGTCAACTTTATCCGTTGCGATTTCTAATACTGTCTCATCAGCCTCAATGCGATCCCCTACATTCTTCAACCAGTTTGTAATGGTTGCTTCCGCAACACTTTCTCCCATTTTGGGTAATTTCAATTCGAACTTTGCCATATTTATAACCTAAGGTTGTGTTTCTTAATTCAGATTACAAATTTAATAATATTTCGGACTTTTTCCACGTAAAGATAAAATTATCATTCTTCTAAAATTATCACGGATCCTTTACTATTACTATCATTACTACCAATCAAAAACAAAGAATTTACAGGTTTAATTTTATAAATTATTTCTGATCTATAATTTTCACGCATAAAGGTAATGATCTCTTTATTAGTTAAATAATCCCCATCAAAGATAATTTCTATTAAATCTCCATTCTTTTCACTGATTTGATTCACTCTTTCTTGCAGTTGATCTAGGGTTTCGATTTGATGAATCGCCTTTTGCATCGCTGTTTCAATTTTCTGCTTCAACGCTTGACTTTGACTGACCACCCAAGTTGCTGCAACAACATCTAATGCTGGACTTTTCTTTTTTTGTTTTGCAAACAAAAATGTCAACGTAACCATACGCATCACTACTTCAAAAATATAGGATTTTCGAAAGTGCTTTTCATAAAAAATTTGCGTTCCGTGATGAAATCGCTTGACGTATTCAAGATCTTTATTGGTGCTCTCTCCTTTGTAGTGAATGACAGCGGTATCAGCCAAATAGTAGTTCTCATACCCCAATTTTAAACTAGAATACGATAAATCAGTATCTTCAACATACATAAAAAAACGTTCGTCAAAACCTCCTAATTCTTCATATAAAGCACGAGTCATAAACATAAACGCTCCCACTAATATCTCCACCTTTCCATTTTGATGCTGTGGTAAATGAGAAGCATAATAGCCATTTGCAAAAGATCGAGAAGGAAATAGCTTATAAAACCCTGTGACCTTCATCAAAGAACGCCAATAGGTTGGAATTCCTCTTTTAGATTCAGGTAAAAATTGCCCTCGCCCATCAATCAATTGACATCCGACAATACCCAATTTTTCTTTGCGCTCAAAAAGAGTCATCAATTGATGAAAGGTATCTTCTGCTACAACAGTATCGGGATTGAGTATACAAATATATTTCCCCTTGGCGTGTTTTACTCCAATGTTATTTCCCTTGGGAAAACCGAGATTCTCCTTATTCGCTAAATAGAGAACATCCGGAAATACAACTTGCATCATCTCAGAACTGTCATCCTGCGAATTATTGTCAACTACTATAATTTCCGCTTCAATCCCTTCAATTGCAGATTGCACGGATTTAATACATTGCTCTAAAAAGTAACGAACATTATAGTTTAAAATAATTATAGATAGTTGCATCCGGCAAATATAGTAGGATTAAGAAAACTACAATAGAAATAACACAAAAAAAAGGCTGAATACCTATAGATATTCAGCCTTTTACTTCTTTATTATAATTCCTTATCCTTTATTGATTGCTTCTATTGTTTTTTTAGCAAAACTATTTGTAGGATCTAAATTTAATACTTTTTTGAATTCCTCTATTGCTTCCGCATTTCGGTTTTTATTTGCATAATACGTAGCAATTGAAGTATGTGCCTCAATTACTTGTTCTTTGTTTGCAGCATCTTTCAATTCATTCTTCTCCGCTAACACTTTCAAGAACCCTTGGTATGATTCAAACATTCTATCATAGGCATCTACGTGATCAATATAGCGATTCGCACGAGCTCTATAGAAATAAGCTTCTTGTGTTAAAGGTGAAGCTTCAATTGTTCTCGCTAAATACTCATCCGCTTTTTTCAATAATTCTTCGCTATCTGGACGTTCTGTTGACCCTAACAAATAGTAAGAATATCCAACATAGTAGTTATCATAGATATAACCTGATGACTCTTTTACGTCAGCAGAAATACTCAAAATATCAATTACATTTTGGTATTTTTTAGCTCTAAATAATTCTAAACCATAACGATTAAATTCACCTGCAATGGCAATTTCAACATTTACTGCATCTTTCAAATGGTTCAATCCTTTGTTGTATAATTCTTTGTTCTCCCCATCGTTTGACAATCCGATTTCAGACAAACCTAAATACATATAATCTCTACCAATTGCATTTAAGCTTTTTGACTCTTTCAAGTATACTTTTAAGAACTTATCTAAAGCATCAACACTTACTTGGTAATTTTTATTTTCATAAGCTGCATACCCTAAATATCTATGGATACGTGGATTTACACCTTTAATGTCTTTCATTTGAGTTGCTACTCTTTCTAGTTCAGGATAGTTCTCTGTTTTCACTAAGAAATCAGCATATCGCATTTGAGAATCAACAGAATTGTCCGTTGCTTTGATAAACTTTTTATAGTTCTCTCCTGCTTGAGCAATTAATTGTTTTTCTTTTGGTGCATTCGCTTTAGACCACATATACGAAATCTCAGCAATTTCTCTATATGCTGGTGCATAATCTGGCGTTGTAGCTAAGATTTCCTCACAAGCTTTGATTGCATCCGCATACGCTCTTGCACGCTTTGTAATCATGGCCATTTGCAATTTAGCTTCTACTAATGTATTGTCTAAATCATATGCATTTCTGAAAGAGGCAAAAGCATCATTTAAATTCTTTTGTTCTAAGAACGCACGACCTAAAAGCAAGTGTCCCATTGGATTGTTATAGTCTTTCGCTACTACATCAGCCGCAATCGTCTGTGCTTCTTTTGGATTTGGCATTTTAGAATTCAAATAAGCCGCTGCAATTAACAATTGCTCATTGTAATCTTTCTTCTTGATATCTTTTTCTGCTTTTTTGAAATTAGCTACTGCTTCAGCAGAACGATTATTGTCTAACTCAATTTGACCTAAACCAATATAGTTTAATGACCCTTTCGTTTTAGCTAAAAGTCCTTGATCAAAATAATAACGCGCTGAATCTGATTGATCTTCTTTTAAAAATACATCTCCTAAATAGAAGTAATTCACTCCTTCAGCTGGTTTTTTCCCAATTAAATCTTTTAAAATCTCTTTAGCTTTATCAAATTGTTCTGCATTGATAGCTGTTTTTGCTTCATTAATACTTTGAGCAAAAGCAAAAGAACTACTTAAAGCTAAAGTTAACAATGAAATAGAATACTTTTTATTCATAATATATCGTTATTGTTTTATAAGTATGTGGTTTTATTATTTAATTTCCTTTGTTACTACAATTTCTCTTGGAGGTGTATTAAAAGGAAACAAGCCCGATTTTAATACAATACGCTGTCCTTTATACCCAGCAATATACGAAGCAAATCCTGTACCAAGACCATTTTTACCTTGCATATCCCACACATATAATTTGCGGATCAAAGGATACGTTCCTTCCGCAATATTATTTTGACTTGGTTTGTAGTATTGTTGATCTGTATCATTCTTCACTGCTAATACCTTAACAGCGTCTATATGCTTTTGAATGGCTTCATTAGGCTGTGTTAACCAATTCAGACCAATCACGCCAATTGCCTTAGGATTCTTAACTACGTAATCAATCACTTCTTCTGTCGTATTTAAGAAATAAGCATAATCTTTAGGAAAGGAATCAAACCCTGTCGCTTTTCTAAATGCAGCAGAGACACTTGAATTATAATTATCAAATACGAGGAATGAATTACCTTCTTTCACGCTACCTTGTTCCAATTGTTTTAAGATAGCAGTATAATCAACGATAGAGTCAGTAGCCGTTTTACTTGTTACAAAAACAATAGCATCGCTTGCAAAATGCGTTTGCTTGGGTGCAACTACTCCTTTGTAATGTTCCATCTCTTGTTCTGTCATCAAACGAGGCAAAACAGCTACGCGAATAGAATCAGTAAACAACAAGTTTAAAACTTCGCGTTCCGATTTAGGTAGTAGATTTAATTTAGCTCTTTTATATTCATTTTCAAAAAGAATAGCCACATCTTCAACGATTGGAAAAACAGATTCGTCTACTCCCATGGTTAATGTGCCGCTTAATAAAGTTTCTTCCTGAGAAACTGCTTCTGTATTTGTATCAGCAGTCGTTGTGTTTTTATCTTTGCATTGAAAGAATAAACTCGTTGTTGCTAAAACACCAGCTAAAATTCCAATTCTAGCAGCGCTTCTTCTTTGAATCATATAAAACAAATTTAGAGCAAAACTTAGTTTGCTCATTTTCTTTCGTCTAAGATAGATATTCTTTGTAAGAAGGAAAAAATAAAAGTCGTTTTTAACATAAAAAGTAGCAATAAAAAAAGCTCCGAATATATCGGAGCTTTTTTAATCTTTTCCCATATTAGTATTCCACAAACGGTAGAATCTAAAAAACCCATAGACTATTAATACCACACCAAATAAGATTCGGTGGTTATCTTCCATTTGAAAGGGCAAGGACTTACTAACGATAAGTGCAATACCACAAAACAAATAAAGAAGAAAAAACAATAGTCCAAAAAAGAACAAAAATCGCTGTAATAGCGATTTTTGTTTGAATTTATTGTTAAACATTACTATTGAACTTGAATGGTAATAGGTAATGTAAACTGTGATCGAACTGTTTTTCCATTTTGTACAGCTGGTTTCCACTTCGGCATGTTAGATAACACACGTACTGCTTCTTTTCCAGCTCCGTAACCTGGGTCACGTACAACTTTGATATCAGTTAAGGAACCGTCTTTCTCAACGATAAACATAACGATAACACGGATAGATTTCACACCTGAATCGATGTCTGGAGTTCTAAAACGTTGAATAAATTGTTTATTAAACGCTTGCATTCCTCCAGGGTATTCAGCTGGTACTTGTACAGCAATGAAAACTTCGTTTCCATCTCCGTCTCCACCTGAACCTGTTCCTTTATCCGCTTCTCCTGTTTTCTCAGTGATTTTGATTTCTCCTTTGTCTTTATCACCTTTAAGGTCTTTTTTACCTACCTCTGCATCTTTGAAGTCATCTTGTTTAGCGATTTCTTCTTTCACTTCCTCTTTCTTTGCAATCTCAGGTTCAGTAAACTTTTTCGTATCGTTTATTGATTTAACCTCATCTGCTGGTGGAGGTGGTGGTGGAGGTGGTACATCCTCTGGTGGTGGTGGTGGAGGCGGGATATCTTCTGGTAAATTTAAATTTTCCATTTCGATAACCTTATCCAATTTTTCCACCTTATTATTTCCAAAAGTACCCTTTGCCATTTCGATTAACATTGGTGAAACCAATGCCAAACCGAACAAAGCAATTCCTGAGAACAATGCTACAGTTGTTACTTTTGGGTTTTCAGATCTCAATTGATATGCTCCGTAAGACTTGTTACGTCCTTCGAAGATAATATCAACCCAATCCTTTTTAAAGATATTTAATTTTGACATAATTTCTTAATTTCTCAGAACGTTAACTACTTCTCACCTAATATTTCAAGATCTTCAGGCGTGATATCTACTAACGCATATGATTTAATACCTGAGATAGCCATCTCATCTAAAATATCAACTAAGTTGCGATATGTAGCTTTTTCACTTGCTCTAATGATCACAATCAAACCTTGATCTGGTTTCCCAGAATATGCTAAAGCTGCTTTGTCTTTCTCTAACAATACTTGACGAATACCTGCTTTACCATACGTTTGATCTGTTGGTCCTTCTAATGGGTTGTTAACCATACCCATATACCATTTTACTTTATTGTCTCCGCCAATTAGTATAGTCATTGTGCGGTTCTCATCTACCTTAGTTCTATCCTCTTCTTTTTCTTTCTCGACGTCTTTATCAGGCATCGCAAGATTCATAGACTGAGGCTTATTCATAGATGTGGTCAACATAAAGAACGTAATCAATAAGAATGCTAAATCCACCATCGCAGTTAAATCTACTCCGGCATTTTGCTTCTTACTTCTTACTTTTTTGTCTTTACTGCCACCGCCACCGCCTGTATTTAATTCAGCCATTTACAGTTTAATTTTTTAATGATTAAAAATCTTCGTTTCTAAGTCCTGTAACTAAGAAGAATTTATTTACACGTTGTGCTTGTAAGATATCAATCACGTTTTTCACTGCAGGGTAATTTGCTTCAGCATCTCCCTTAATTGCAACGTCTAACACTTTGTTATTTCTCTCTTTAGCCACTATACGTGCCATCTCTACCCAATCTTTTAATTGATTGTTCACAGAGTCAGTTGGAATACCAGGTTGGTCAGCTCCAATTTTATTTCTAACGTCTGCAGGTAGATTTAAAAACTTCTTCAATTCGTTAATAGGAGTTCCGATACCTTCAGTATAAGCAAATACCTCTTTTTCTTGATCATTAAACTCAATCTGATAACGACTACCCATTTTTTCAAGCGTAGCAATACGATCTTCTTTACCTAAAACTCCGAAGAAAACCTTTTCTTCACCTGGTTCTCCTCCAATTGTAACTGTTGCTAAGTTACTTTCTGGCAATTTCGTTTGAACGGTTGAATTGGGTGTATCTACTGGTAATGGCTCCGGAAGCTTTGCTGTCGATGTTAATACGAAGAATGTTAAGAGTAAGAATGACACGTCGCACATCGCGGTCATATCTACGCTCATACTCTTCTTTTTCATTTTACCTTTAGCCATTGATAAATCTTTTTAACTCCTATATCTTTCAATATAAGATAATTAATACTTATTCTAAAATTATTTTACTAATCCTTTGAATCTTCTGTATGCTTGAGTAATAGCAAATCCAGCTTCATCAATTGAATAAGTTAATCTATCAATTTTTGTAGTAAATGAGTTATACATTACAATCGCTAATGTTGAAGTACCAATACCTGTAGCAGTACAAACTAATGCTTCAGAAATACCTGTTGCTAATGCAGCAGAGTCAGGAGTACCAGAAGTTGCTAAAGCTGAGAACGCTTTAATCATCCCTGTTACTGTTCCTAATAATCCACATAATGTACCGATAGATACTAACGTAGCCAATACGATCATGTTTTTCTCTAACATTGGCATCTCTAGAGTTGTAGCCTCTTCGATTTCTTTTTGGATAGCTTCAGTAGCTTCTTCGCTATTGTATCCTTCTTTTTTCATTTGTTGATACTTCACTAAACCAGCTCTAACAACGTTAGCTACCGATCCTTTTTGAGCATCACAAGCTTCCATAGCTTCTTCGATTCTTCCTTCATTGATAGAAACTTGGATTTCTTTAACGAATTTCCCAACATCTCCTTTTCCAGAAGCTTTAGAGATTACTAAAAATCTCTCGATTGAGAAAACAATTGTCATAGTTAATAATCCAATTAACACAGCAACAACAGGTCCCCCTTTATAAACCATTCCCATAAAGTTACCTGGTAGTGGATGTCCTGCTGGATCTCCATTCTCAAAGTTCGCTGGGTTACCCATTACGAATTGCCAAATAAGGTATCCAAAAACAATACATAATACTACAGCTAACGATGCAAATAATCTACTTGCTCCTGAGCTTGACCCTACTTTTTCAACTGATTCGTTTGATACGTTTGTCATCTTTTTAAAATTTAATTCTTTTTTTTCAATTATTACTTATTACTTTTTTACTTTTTTAAAGTCATCAGTGTCGCAAATTTATGTTTTTAGATGAAATAAAAAAATTAAAATCCATTTTTTTAAAATAAGCTAACCTTGACTTAACATAAGACTTTTTTATACTTACCTTAACTTTTAAAAAATAGTAAGCAGTGGTAAAGATAATAAGTCTAAATGAATTTTACTATCTTTATTTCATCAACCCAGATACATTTAACATTTGATATTTATAGTATTTATTCATGTTTACTTGTGTATTTGATTCAAAATCACCTTTAATTATATAAAATATATAAAATGAGCTTAGAGATTTTTAAAACTGACATCATTAATGGTTATAGTCATAAAAGTGATTTTATTACCATTGGCTGTGCAAATTTGGATCAAAAAATTGTTCCAGACACTTTTGTAAATCTACCCTTAAAAACGTTAAATCGCCATGGTTTAATCGCTGGAGCGACAGGTACGGGAAAGACAAAAACGATACAAGTTTTATCGGAACAGCTCTCTGCCAAAGGAATACCTGTGCTCATGATGGATATTAAAGGGGATTTTAGCGGTATTGCTGAACCAGGGACATTGAATGATTTTATCAAAAATCGTCACGAACAAATGAATATTCCCTTTGAACCAAGTGGATTTCCTGTTGAATTACTCACACTTTCACAACAAAATGGAGTGCGTTTACGTGCAACGATTTCTGAATTCGGTCCTATATTATTGAGTAGAATACTCGAACTCAACGATACACAAAGCGGAATTGTCGCCATGTTATTCAAATATTCTGCAGATGAAAACCTGGAATTACTCAATTTAAAAGATTTTAAACGAACACTTCAATACCTTACAAACGAAGGCAAAACAGAAATTGAAAGCGAATATGGTCAAATTTCACCTGCTTCTATGAATGCTATTTTGAGAAAAGTCATTGAATTAGAACAACAAGGTGCAGATTTATTCTTTGGAGAACCATCATTTGACATCAGTGATTTAATGCGTTATGACGAGCAAGGAAAAGGGTATGTCAATATTTTGCGTTTGACTGACATTCAGGACAAACCTAAGTTATTCTCTACTTTTATGTTGAATCTCCTGACTCAGGTCTACAATAAAATGCCTGAACAAGGAGATAGTGGTCAACCCGAATTGGTGATTTTTATTGATGAAGCACATTTAATTTTCAATGAAGCAAGTAAAGCTTTATTAAGCCAAATTGAAACTATTGTTAAGTTAATTCGCTCTAAGGGAATTGGCATTTACTTTATTACGCAAAATCCAACCGATATTCCCAATGGTGTACTGGCACAATTAGGGTTGAAAATCCAACATGCCTTACGTGCATTCACCGAAAAAGACCGAAAAGCAATCAAAGCGGCTTCAGAGAACTTCCCTTCTACCTCCTATTATACAACCAATGAGATTATTACACAACTTGGAACAGGTGAAGCATTGGTCACTGCGTTAAATGAAAAGGGAACTCCAACTCCTTTAGTTGTCTGTACCATGCGAGCCCCTATGAGTAGAATGGATGTGCTTTCTGAAGGAGAAATTGTCGATATTTTATCTCACTCGAAATTAGTATCCAAATACAATCAAACAATAGATTCTCCAAGTGCTTATGAAAAAATAGAACAACGAGTTTCTGTTTTAAAAGAGAAAGAGTCGCAAACGGAAGCTCCAACGCGATCCAGTTCATCTCCTAAAAAAGAAGACAATACGGTTACCAAGAGTATCCTAAAGGTTGTAACGAGTGCCACCTTTATCAAAGGAGCTTTTAGCTTACTTAGCAAAGTGATGAATGGATCCAGTTCTTCTTCCAAATCAACAAGAAAAACTACAACTAAAAAAAAATAGAGGATTAAAATCCTCTATTTTCGTTTATCAATTGTTTTAATTTCTCTTCTATTTCTAGGCTATCCCAAACCGTTTCTATCTGTTCAGTTTCCATAATTACATCCATAATAGCTGCTTGCTTATCGCCAATTGCCAACGCTTCTTGATAACTTCCTTGACTAAATGTTACGCGATCATATAAAGGCAACCATAAATCTGGGTATTTTTTTGCGAACTTACTTTCAATTTTCTTGCGCAACAGAAACAAAGGGTTTGCTGTTAGCTCACTCATTTCTCTAAAATTGCGATACGATAATTCTGCAATAGCATCAGCATTAACTTTACGAGAATATTGATATTGATCCAATGCCTCCAGCCAATTACCTGCCTGTTGTTGCAAACAATCTAATAAAACATCAACGTCCTCTAACCCTGCATTAAGACCTTGCCCATAAAAAGGTACTACAGCATGTGCAGCATCTCCAATTAGGGCTACCTTATCTTTATACACCCAAGGAAAACAAGTGGTTGTGACAAGCGAATTTACTGGATTTTCAGTATACAATTCTACTAAATCTGGCATCAATTGCAAGGCATCGGGAAAATAAGTTTCAAAAAAGGCCGTCACTTGCTCTGGAGTTTTGATGCGCTCAAAAGATACTTCTCCTTGATAGGGCATAAACAACGTGCACGTAAATGAACCATCCATATTCGGCAAAGCAATTAACATAAAATCTTTTCTCGGCCAAATGTGGAAAGAGTGCTCATCCATAGCAAAAACACCCTCTGCTTTTGCAGGAATAACCAATTCTTTGTAAGCAATAGGCAAATACGATTGTTGGTATTCAAATCTGCTGCGTCTTTGTAAGCAACTTCTCACTTTAGAATATGCACCATCTGCTCCAAAAATGACATCATGTTGAATCTCTTTCCATTCTTGATATTCAGCTGCACTGGTATAAAGCACACCTCTTTTGGTATCCACACTCCAAATTGGCGTATTGAATACAAACTGAACCCCTACTTCTTCTGCCCACTCTACTAATTTCTTATTTAGTCCTCCACGAGAAACAGCCCAAATGGCCTCACCGTGAATGCCATAGGGTTGGTGTTCTTCTCGATTAACGTGGTGAATTGCACGTTGATGCATTGGAATTCCAAACTGACGAACCTTCTCTTCAAGTCCAACGCGTTTCAACATCTTCCATCCACGCTCCGAAAGAGCTAAATTAATTGAACGTCCTGAAAAATCTATGGTGCGAATATCATCTCCTTTTTCATATACAAACACTTGATGTCCTTCTTGTTTTAGCGCAATCGCCAACACAGTTCCTACCAAACCACTCCCTACAATTGCAATACTTTTCCCCATATCCCCTTTCAATATTTGAATCTTTAATATAATTACCTAATTAATATTTGAATAGTGTTTTTAGCTCTACGTATTATCGACTACTTTTAAACCACACTCTTAACAGTAATGAAAAATTTAATTTGGATTATCGTTATTCTCCTGACAGGTTGTTGGTATATCTGCCGGTTTGTTTTTGATTTCGGTGGTTTGTACGTCTATAGTTTACTTACATTAGCCATTATTTTAACCTTAATCAACTTTTGTGTAAAAGAAAATCAAAAAAAATAATCCCTTTAAAAGGGATTATTTTTTTATTTCTCAAATGTTAATTCCTTTCCTACTGCCAATCCTTGTGATTTTGCGAATGCTCCACACATATGGAACAAAAGTCTTGCTCCAACGTTTCCATCCCAATCATCTTCTCCTGGCGCCACTTCTACTAAATCCATTCCAATAATTTCTTTATTGGTTTCTGAAAGTCTAGTGATTAAATACGTCGCTTGCTCAAAAGTTAATCCTCCTGGCACTGGCGTACCTGTATTCGGACAATACCAAGGCAACAATGCATCGATATCAAAACTAATTACTACTTTTTGTGGTAGAGAAGCTATAATTTGATCACATTTCACTTTCCAGCTCATGCCTTCAAACTCATCTTTTTTCAAATCTGCATCGGTATGAACCAAAACGCGTCCTGAAGCTTTGACTACATCTACTTCCTGTTCACAGAAATCGCGTATCCCCACTTGAACAATTTTTTCAACTTGAGGTAATTTCAGCGTATTGAACATAATAGAAGCATGTGAATAAGTAAATCCTTCATAGGCATCTCTTAAATCCATATGTGCATCGAAATGTAAAATTCCGAAAGAATCATGCTGTCTAGCCACAGCCTTATAATACCCCAATGGTGTACTATGATCTCCTCCTAACAATACTACGCGTTTTCCTTTACTCATCCAATCAGCCACTTTTGCTTCTACTTCTTTATGCAAAGTATCACACACTTGGTTAATGGTATTCAAACTTTCTTGTAAAGTTGGATGATCAGCTAAATCTTCCCCATTTTCCAAGGCTTCAATAATAGGTTGAGCCAACGTTTTGTATTGGGCACTTTGTTCTTGCCAATGTGCTGGTGCTTCATCAAAATAGATTCCCAACTTCCACAATTCAGGGTAGTTTTGGTGTAACAAGTCTACTTGGTAAGAAGCTTCTAAAATTGCTTCTGGTCCTTCTGATGCACCTGCTCCATAACTTACTGTTACTTCCCAAGGCACAGGAACTACAATTATTTCACTTTCTTCTGCTGTAAAAGGCAAACCATAGATTGTTGCATCTGCTAACCCTGGTTGAGACGGATCAAAAGTCTCTATTTTCTGTTGCTTTGTTGACATATATTAAGCTGTTATTTTTCGCTGCAAATTTAAGAATTAAATCACAGTCATACTATCAAAATTATTTCTGACTTAGAATCCCTGCTTTTAAGATTTGTCCAAACTGATACATATCTTCAAAACTAGTGTATAAAGGCACTGGAGCTAAACGAATCACATTGGGTTCTCTCCAATCTACGATTACACCAGCTTCCATTAAATAGGTAAACATTGCTCGTCCTTCTCCATGTAATAAGATAGATAGTTGACTCGCGCGTTCACTTTGTTCTGTTGGCGTGATAATCTCAAAATTCCCTCCTACTTCAGCACCAATGGTATTGATGATAAATTCTAAATAAGCCGTAATTAAATTTCTTTTTTCAATTAATTTTGGCATACCAATTTCTGCGAACAGTTCTACTGATGCTAAATAAGGAGCCAAAGTCAAGATAGGCAAATTACTGATTTGCCATCCATGTGCACCTTCAATAGGATCATAATTTGGTTCCATCAAAAAGCGTCTTTCTTTGTTGTGTCCCCACCATCCACCAAGGCGAACTAAATCTTTATTTGCATGGTGTTTTTCATGAATAAAACAACCAGAAGCATTTCCAGGCCCTGAATTCATGTATTTATAACTACACCAAGCGGCGAAATCGGCATCCCAATCGTGTAACTCTAAGTTGATATTTCCTGCAGCATGCGCCAAATCCCATCCGACATAAGCACCTTGTTGATGTGCTTTCGCTGTGATGGCCTTCATATCTAATACTTGACCCGTATAGTAATTTAAACCCCCCATTAATACTAAAGCCAACTCGTCTCCTACTTCATCAATCTTAGCTAAGATATCTTCTAATCTAAAATTGTGTTCTCCAGGTCTGCGTTTTACCTCAACGATTACATCTTTAGGATCTAATCCATGCCATTTCACTTGCGTTTGAATTAAATATTGATCACTAGGAAATGCTTTTTCTTCACATAAAATCTTTACGCGTTTTCCTGAGGGTTTGTAAAACGTTGCCATCAGCAAGTGAAGGTTTACAGTTAATGTATTCATTACTGTTACTTCAGCAGGTTTTGCTCCTACAATTTTACTTAAAGGCTCACTAAATCTTTCGTGGTAATCCCACCAAGGTTTAGCTGCATAAAAGTGACCTTCTACTGCTAACTCTGCCCAATCTGTCATCACTTCATTTACATATTCTACCGCTCGTTTAGGCTGAAGACCTAGTGAATTCCCAGTAAAATAAATCACCTGTTTCCCATTCACTTTAGGAAAATTGAATTCATTTCTATAGTTTGATAAGGTATCTTTCGCATCAAGGCTTTGAGCAAAAGCTAACGTATTCTCAAATTTCATGGTTTATAATTTTGGTTTTTGTAAATGTAGAATTTTTATCAATATTTCTACTATTTTCTACTTATAAAAAATCCCTTGCTGGTATAGCAAGGGATTTTTTATAGATATCTTAGTTTTTGTTGATTTTATAAAATCAACATTGCATCTCCGTAAGAATAGAATTTGTATCCTTCTTCTACTGCTTCTTTGTATGCCTTCATCATTAAATCATGTCCACAAAAAGCAGAAATCATCATTAATAAAGTAGATTTTGGCATATGGAAGTTTGTAATCATACAATCTGCAATACTAAAATCATAAGGAGGGAAGATAAATTTATTTGTCCATCCTCTATATGGG
Organism: Myroides odoratus; assembly: GCF_001549985.1. Taxonomy (GTDB): domain Bacteria; phylum Bacteroidota; class Bacteroidia; order Flavobacteriales; family Flavobacteriaceae; genus Flavobacterium; species Flavobacterium odoratum_A. The sequence continues at coordinate 160,993 of NZ_LROZ01000001.1, forward strand.
TTTAGTGTTTGACTTGATGAAACAGAACTTTCTAAAGCTCTCATACACGTTGTCCCAACAGCACAAACTCTGTGTTTCAATTCTTTTGCTTCATTTACCACATCACAAGCTTCTTGAGACACAACGAACTCCTCAGAATCCATTTTGTGTTTAGACAAATCTTCTACTTCTACAGGATTGAAGGTTCCTAACCCGATATGCAGGGTGATTTCAGCAAATTTAATTCCGTTAATTTCTAAACGTTTCATCAAGTGTTTAGAAAAGTGTAGTCCTGCTGTTGGAGCAGCTACTGCTCCTTCTTCTTTTGCATAAATCGTTTGGTAACGTTCTGCATCTTCTGGAACTACTTCTCTGTTGATGTATTTTGGAATTGGTGTTTCTCCTAATTCTTGTAATTTAGCTCTGAACTCCTCGTATGAACCATCGTATAAAAAGCGCAACGTTCTACCTCTAGATGTTGTATTATCGATCACTTCAGCAACTAGTGAATCGTCTTCTCCAAAGTACAATTTATTTCCAATTCGAATCTTACGTGCTGGATCTACTAATACATCCCATAAACGTTGTTCTTCATTCAATTCACGCAATAAGAAAACTTCGATTCTAGCACCAGTTTTTTCTTTATTCCCATAAAGACGTGCAGGAAATACTTTCGTATTGTTTAAAACCATTACATCACCTTCTCCAAAATAATCCACAACATCTTTGAATAATTTATGTTCGATAGTTCCCGTTTTGCGGTCAACAACCATTAAACGAGCCTCATCTCTATTCTCAGCTGGAAACTCTGCCAATAATTCCTCTGGCAAATCAAAATTAAAGTTTGATAACTTCATGAAAACAATTTTAATTAGTTCAATAAAAAGAAGTCAGTTCTTTTTAAGTTTTACAAATATACGACCTTGAGATAGGGGTTGTCAAGTTTTTAGCACTATTTTTTTCTATCTTACTTAGATTCAATAGCCTGGATACCAATTTTTCTCAAGTCATTCCAAAAGGTAGGATAAGACTTACTTACGACTTCTGCTTCATTAATAAGAAGATCCATTTGTATCACAAGTGGCGCAAAGGCCATAGCCATACGATGATCTTGATAGGTATGTATAGCGGGTAATGTCGTTATTGTACTTCGGTGCTCTGTCAACGTCAAGCTATCAGCTGTGACAATCAAATGTCCTCCTAATTTAGCTAATTCGTTTTGCAAAGCCACCAAACGATCGGTTTCTTTGATTTTCAATGTATGTAAACCTTGTATATGACAAGCGATTCCCAAACCAAAACAACTCACAACGACTGTCTGAGCTAAATCAGGTGTATCATTAAAATCAGCTTCAAAAGAACTTTGAGCTTCCGCTATTTTCGTTAATCGAATATAATCCTCATTTTCAAAAATGGTTTCCACCCCCAATTTAGCATATATCTCAGGCAGGATTGAATCTCCTTGTAAGCTAATCTTTTTGTATTTCCCCAAACGCAAGGTTGTTCCTAAAGGAGACAACGCAAGGAGGGAATAATAATACGAAGCGGAAGACCAATCTGCTTCTACAGTGAAATGAGTTTGTTGAATTTGATGCAGAGGAGCAACAACAATAGTTTGCCCTTCAAAAGAAGTTTTAACTCCCAACTCTTGGAGTATCTTCAAAGTCATCTCAATATAAGGTCTTGAAGTTATCTCTCCCAATAGCTGTAGGGTAATTCCTTTTTTTAACCGCGTTCCAACAAGTAATAAGGCAGAAATATATTGACTACTAATGGTGGCGGGTATCTCAACAGTTCCACCTTCTGCTTGTATCCCATCAATACGCAATGGCGGAAATCCTTCTTTGGCGGTATAGGTTATTTGAGCACCTAATGCACCTAATGCATCAACCAAAGGAGCGATAGGGCGATTGTGCATGCGCTCACTTCCTTCTAAAACCACCGTTTGATTTTGACATAAAGCAAAATAAGCGGTTAAAAAGCGCATGGCGGTTCCCGCATGGTGAACGTGAACCACATCCGTTTTAGTAGATAACCCTTCTTGCATAGCCACCACATCATCTGAATCAGCGATATTCTCAACAACCAATTGAGGAAATAATTTTTGCAACAGCAACAAGCGATTGCTTTCCGATTTACTTCCTGAAAGAACTATGGTTTGCCCCGATACTACGGATGATTTTTGTAGGTGAACCTGCATGATCGTACTATTTTAATTTTTCGTTGTTGTGATGGCGATCATGGTCTCTCTTTGTTTTAAGATCCATCTTCTTATCAAACGCTTCTTGCAAATTAACGCCTGTCTGATTCGCTAAACACATCACTACAAAAATCACATCGGCTAATTCTTCCCCTAGATCTTTATTTTTATCACTTTCTTTTTCAGATTGTTCGCCATAACGACGAGCAATAATTCGGGCTACTTCCCCTACTTCTTCGGTCAATTGAGCCATATTGGTCAATTCATTAAAATAGCGAACTCCGTGTTCTTTGATCCACGTATCAACAGCTAATTGTGCGTCTTGTATATTCATTTTTTTTGTTTTTTGTGAGGTTTGTTTTTTTGTGAGGGTATTACGATTTTTCTATGACTCATAGCCCTATACTTAATACCCCTTAACCTATTTTTTGTTTTTTTATAAGGGTTGTTTTTTGTGAGGGTAGTACGATTTTTCTATGACTCATAACCCTATATCCAATAACTCTTACCCTATGTATTCTTCTTTTTAAACAATTTATTTTTCACCCATTTTTCATATACAACCATAAGAATGATGAAAATTACATAGCGAATCGCTACATTCTGCAGGCATAAGGGGTCACCCTTTAACGCACAAACAAAATCAGTGGCAATAAACCACGAAAATAAAATATAAATAACCGTAAATAGGCTAAATTTAATCAGTGTTGTTTTCATTATTCTTTATTTTGAGAATCGATACAAATAGTTACAGGTCCATCGTTGAGCAAAGCTACTTTCATATCTGCACCAAATCTACCCGTTTGAACTTTTTTATTTAAATCTCGAGATACTTGAGCTACAAAATCTTCATACATGGGAATGGCAAAATCTGGTTTTGCTGCTTTAATATAAGAAGGTCGATTTCCTTTTTTTGTCGAAGCATGTAAGGTAAACTGGCTTACTATAAGCACCTCTCCCCCTACATCAAGAACAGATTTATTCATCACCCCTTGTTCATCTTCAAAAATGCGCAAGTTCACCAATTTGCCCGAAAGCCATTCAATATCTTGTTTTGTATCTACCTCTTCTATTCCTACTAACACCAGTAAACCCGTGCCAATACTACCAATGATTGTTCCTTCTACCGTAACAGAAGCTTCTGTTACTCGTTGTATTACTATTCTCAATGTATTATTTTTTTACTCCTTCGTTTATTTTTTCCAACACAATCAATTGATTCATTTTACTATTCATTTCTAAATAGAAGGTGCACAATTCATTGTAATATTCTTTTGGCACAACTGTATTTGTCACACGTAAAGTATAGGCAATTTGCAATTGATTCGCCCCCAGTTCCTTTACTTCATACGTCATGTTCATGCCTAATGTTTTATTTGTCAATATGCCACTGCTTGCTAGCTGTTTCACTTGATATCCTGCAGGAAGTTGAATCGTAACTTTATACATGTCCATAAAAGGATACATCAAGTAAACATCCGATTGCCTGGTTTCGCTAACAAATGGATTTTCCTTATCTCGATACAAGATTAAAGGATTAAACTTCATCGTTTTCCCATCTTCCTCAAGCGTTGCAAAGTTAAACTTTCGCACTTGAAATGCTAGGTTAACCTCTCCTTGTTTTGGGGTTATTTCTCCATTACTTAAGAACAGCTGCGGACTACGAGCCTCAATATCACCACGACTTCTATTGAGAGGGCTCTCACCATATCTCGTTTGAAAAGCCAAAGCCTCATAACGCGTTAAGGTACTATTCAACTGCCCAGACACATGGCCTGATTCATCCAATTGCAAGGAGAATTCTTCTTGCTTGAATGAAAGTTGTTTCGGTGTTAGCTCTATTTTAGTCACTGCAAATTCATCAGTAATCATCCACCCACTTCCATTTAAATCTTCAAATGGTAGCACGTTCAATTCAGCATTTGGCATTACTCCATCTACCACATACAATTGATTCTCTAGTTTAAATCCTACAATAACATGGTTTATAAAACGAGAAAATAACAAGGGAGCCTTGCCATTTGATTGTGTACTTAAAACAATCGGTTCTGCATAAATACCCACGGCACGTAAAGCGCCAATTAACGCCAAATTAATATCTGCTCCATTGCCCACCCCTTGCTTTATGGCTTTCTTTACTCCTTTTTCTGCCCAATACCCATACTGTTGATTCCACTTGATTTTACTTTGAACAAATGCAATCATTTGCGCTGCTTTTTCTTGTTCACTTCCTTCTACAACAGGAAAATCTTTTAGCAATTTCGTCCAATACGAATCCAAACGCAGCTCACTGCCAAAATTTCTTCCTTTGTAAATCTCTTTAGCAACAGCAGCGGGTTCATGAGGAATTACGACTGAGGAACTCATGGGATATTGAAATTGAATCAAATCAAAGCGAATACTACTGATCTTATTTTGGCTACTTTCCATGAAAGGTTCATATTCAAAAGCAGGAATATTCACTGCACTGTATTGCAGAATCGCTTCTTTGAATCGATAGGAAGTTCCCCACTTTGATGAAGATAAATTACGCGCATCTTGGGTAACCTCTTTTTTTTCATTTAGAGATAAATCCCCTGTAGTTGTAATAAGATATGTCAAGTTATCCGGAATCTTAACGGTATAACTACTCTTTAGTTTGGGAATATCTTCTTGAAAATACCACACGGGTATAGTGTCAATATTATCGATTACTTTGGTATAGGTATATTCAATACGATCACCTACTTGAATATCATTTACTTTAATTTCCTTAAGGTAGAAATCTTCTTCAACCTTTGTATTTTTTGCCTTGTCAATAACTACTACTTCTTCTTTACCATTGACGGTGCGATAAATTTTATAGGACTCAATAACGACTTCTTCTTTCGCAAATCGACCAAAATAAAAAGGGATTTGTAAACTAGCGTGGCTGATTCCATCTTTTGTTTGGATTAAAACACTGCGTTTTACCGTCTGTTTAAGTTTGAAGCCACTTTCTTCGTGAAATTCATACTCTACTACGCCTTCTTCATTCAATACAACAGCATCAGCCTGAGTTTTAAATATAGCATCAGGTGATTGTATGATATTGATTTCGCTCAACAATTGATTCGAGGTTTGTTGTGCCAACACAGTACAACTTAAAATTCCAAAGGCAAATAGTACAACCTTATTCATCTCTTATACCACTTTTATATTATCTATGTTCAAAAATACAAAACTCCTGCTGTTTCTGTTGTGATTTTGGGGAGGATTTATCATACAAGTCAAAATCTCATCTACTTCTTTCCAATTTTCATTTCTTATGTCATGAGATGGGCACTTTATTCTCCAATTATACTCAAAAAACAAGTTCATCCTATTTCATATAGTATTCCAATACTACTACTTTTTTTAACTGTTCATTAACTTATTTCAGTTCGATTTTACTCTAGTTTTACCTCATCACCTGAATAAAAAAGGGCGTTCTTTTACGCCACTACAATAAAAGAAAGTAGCCTCTCTTGTTCAGCTACTCTATTTCATTGAAATGTGTATATAGGTACTATTCAGGTGTATTTTTTAGATTAATCGGCCGACTTTAATCAACTGATCCAGTAAATAAAGATAGTACAACTATTTCCTTATTTTCTTCCGCAATGCATACCTCAATAAATTGACACTATAGAGTGATTTTTTATTGTTTGTGCATTTCGATTTACCATGCCGCGTATTAACTCGCTCAATTAAAAATGAATTGACTCAACAAAACAGACAAACATGAAACAGTTATATTTAATCGTCTTGGGTGTAGTCGCTTTATGCACCGCTTGCCACTCAGATCAAGCAACTACAGACAGCGCCAATCCAGCGCAAACCAAGCCTACTATTTATGAGCACATCAGTGCTACCTATGAAAAAAAACAACAAGAACTCCCAAATAAAACAACTGCTGGTTTTTGGGGTTGGCTAAAAAAAGTAGCTTCCGCTGATGCAAAAGCTGCTGCTGCTTATGCCGTTAAAAAAGGAATGAAAAGCGATTGGAAAGAAGCCCTGCTTATTAGTGCAGCAGCTTCTGTAGGAGAAGCGATTACAGTGAAAAAATCCATCCAAAGCGCCCAAAACACCACGGAAGCAGAGCCTTATCACACCTTAGTTTTATCCAATATTCAACAAATTAAAACAGCTGAATTTAGCTCCAATACCATGGATGATGCAGGTTATTATCATTATGTATTAGTTAATGAAGTACTCAAAGATTCCATGCTTTCAACAATCCCTCCCAATGAGTTATTCGCTATGTTATATGATAAAATTTACCAGCAAGCTGAGCAATTAGGATTACAAGCACCTTATGAAAAAGAAGAAGCTGTTGCCTTATTAGAAAAAATAAACCAAGTAGCCGACAACGAAAGTGATGCGTATTATGCTACCCTTTATCCATTTGAAAATAAAGAAGACTTTGCGCATTTTAAACCAATTGCTAAAATCTATACCACTACATTTTACCGACTCAATAATACCGCTCTTTTTACCGCTTATTCTAAAGAAATGGAGGCTGCTGTACTCGCAGATGCAACCTTATCTCAACAGGTAAAAGACGTTTTATTGCTAGAAATGGCCACCTATCGCTTCGGTAATACCTACTATTTTTCTAAATTCTAAATATTTTTTTTGTTATTAACAAGAAGGAGCCGCCTCATGATTTTGAGGCGACTCCTTTATTTTTTTTATTTTTAATTTGATGAGTAACTATTCCTTATATCTTTTTAAAAATAATTTGATCTTCAAGTTTATTCACCAACTTCTCATAAAAATTCTTGACTTTTGTATAGTTAGAAGGCTCTATTGTTAAAAGTGACCTAGAAAACTCTAAACTACAATGCAGCGTATTTTCTTCTCTTTCTATTTTATAAACTGCTTTTAACCCTACAGTAGCGTCTAATAATTCCAACATCTTAGGTAAATACTCTACTTCATACCCCACAGGAATCTTTACTGTCATTTTGTATAAATCAATTTTTGGAAATGTAAATGATATAGGCATTGTACGCACCTCAGATTTAAAAGGATTTGATTTTAAATCATAAAACTGCATTGGATTCAAATACAACTCATTACCTATTTTGGAAGCTAACTTTGGTTTTTCAAATGAAAAACGAAGATTTAAATCTTTACTTACATCTTCTCTATTATATACCTTGATATTTTTAATATTCATATTTTCATAGGACTTCTCAAGTTCATTTATGATTTGTTCGTCACTCTGATCTTGAAAATTAATTCTCCCTAAATACGCCATATAATCTTTATACGAAAAAAGTGCTTGCCCTAATCCTAACTCAACATCATCATTATTCCAATTTACCACAAAGTTTTCTGAAGAAATAGAATAAAAATTAGGTTTCATATCCACTTTACCATACCCTCCATTTCTATTAATAACAATCCCAAACCAATTTAAATTTCGAATTGGTATAATATTAGTACTCGTATATTTACTAGTACCGTCTAGTAAAAAAACAACTTTGTCTAATTCAACACTACTCACTACACTATTAAATGAGGTTTTTTGAAGAGATAAATCTATTCCATTGTTTATTGTACTGACCAAAACTGGATTAGCTGTTAAACCAACATAGCGTAACATACTAGTTAGCATGAGGTTAATTTCCGCAACATTCCCCGTTCTGTTTTCAAATGCTTTCTTTACTCCATCATTTGTGTAATATCCTTGTTTTTCATTCCATGAAATGTTCTCCTTAACAAAAGTCAACACTTTATTTAATTTCTCTTCCTCTGTCAATTCTTTATAACTAGCTAAGTCAATCGCCTTTTCAAAATATTTGGTTTGTTCCAATTGATTCTTAAAATTTCCATTCTCATAGATACTTTTGATTAAATCATCTTCACTTAAAGAGATAACTTTAGGATTTGAATTTGGATAATGAATCATACTTAAATCAAACTGAATGCTCCCTCGATAATTTTCCATATTATCGATATAAGGTTCACTTTTTATAGGCGCAACATTTGTAACGGTATAGTTTTGTATTGTTTCTTGTAAACTAACCTCTTTGAAAGGATGTGTATTGGTTACACGAATCTTTTTAGTTTCCGTTTTATTACTTCTCACTATATTAACATCTCCCTTTAATCTATTGGTATATACCAAATATTCTGGTATTCTTACTTCATAACTTGATTTTCGAATCGGAATATTTCTTTGAAAATACCAAGCCGGAATTATATTAAAATAATCACTTGTAATGGTGTATTTATACTCCACAATACTACCTTCTTTAACATCAGGAATAATGACTTGCTTTTTCTTCCAATTTTCATTCGTCTTATCGTCGAAAACCGCATTTGATTTCAATTTACTTTTTTCAATTTTTCCATCTTTCTCATTATAAGTAAATACTTGATCTATTTTCACTTGTTCAATCACTCCTTTTCCGACATAATAAGGTACACTTAAATCAACATAAGATATTCCTTCTTTTGTATATACTTTTATTTTTCGACTTACCACTTGATTCATTTTAAACCCAACATTAGGGATATAATCAAAATAAACTTTTCCCTCCTCATATAAAACAGAAGCATCTGCTTCTGGGCTGACTAAATCTTTTTCTTCTCTAAGTTCTTCTAACGTTACTTTTCCTAAAAAATCTTGCCCTAATACAACAATAGGACTTCCTAAAACCAGTAACAATAAAATTATTTTTCTCATCTTTTATTTCTGTTGTTTCAACACTATTTTAAGTTGATCTGCTTGATTCACTTTTTCTCTAAATTCTTTATACGCTCCATATTCTTCCTTGGTGTACATGCCTCCAATACTATGTAAGCTTCTTTGGTATTTTAATTGGTTGTTTTCATAGTTAAATTGTACAACATAATCTCCAAATTTGCTTTTAATTTTAATATCTTCAGGGACAACCTCTAACATATACCCCTCTGGAATTATTATTTCAACTTCATCCAAATCTTGCCAATCTGTTTTCAAATAAAACGGAGTCACTCTATTTCTTGCATTGGTCAACGTTGATGAAACTGTATTCCAATTTCCTAGAGCTAGCACTAGTCGATTTCCTAATTTTTGAGCATATTTATCTGTTTTAAACGTAAAAAACTCTTCATATATCGTATTTTCATTATCTAACACTACATCCAATGTAGAGAATTGAATGTTTTTAAAATCTGAAAACAAACGTTTATACAGTTTTTCCTTATCTTTTGAATCTAAAGAATACGTAAAGAATCGATTGTCAAATTGTACCCCAGATGATTTAATTTTAATATTTACCTCGGCATTGCCTTCTTGGTCTAATGTCAATACAGTATTACTCTTTTGAAGACTCTCTGTATAGCTATATTTCTTAGTTTGTACTAACTCACTTCCTTTTTCTTTGACAACTAATACAGTTCGATTATCTGTAAATCCTCCAATAAAACCAAAAGGAGCTTTTTGACTCGTACATTCAATCCATTGATACCCATTTTCTATAGGCAAAGCCAAAATCATATGATTGCCTTGTAAACAAACAGACTCACTTTCTATATCTATAGGGGTAGAAGATCCATAAAGAAGAACAGGATACGCTTCTACTCCGACCTCTTTTAACATTGCTCGTAGATAATTCGTTAAGCCTTTGCAATCACCATATCCTAAAACATCCACATCTTTCGCATTCATGGGTTGCCAGCCTCCAAGCCCTAACTGAATACTAATATATCGAGTTTTACTTTGCATGTATTCATATAAAATCTTAGCTTTTTCAATTGGATCATTGACCTCTTTGACTAACTCATGGACTTTTGCTTTTGTCGCTGGGGATAAAATTTCTGTTCCTTTAACTAAATTTACATAGTACCAATTTCCCAATTCTTCCCAATTTGAGAATGAGCCCGCCACTTGTTCAAGATTAACCTTGTCCAAAGAAAAAATGCCTTTTGGAATAAATCGTTGGAAATTAGGGGATAAACTTTCATCCAATAAAGCAGGGAAATTTTGTAAAGTATACTCCACAACAGTAGCTTCCTTCTTTTCTTCTATGGGATGGAAACTTTGATTATATATTTTTGAATTGAGCTTTAGTGTGGCAGGTATTTCAATCGAAAACTTAGAAACTAAGATGGATTGTCCATAGGTTTGAATTGGATACCACTTAGGGAGAAATGCAGTATTTTTAGATTCGACTTCACTTTCAAACACAAATATAACGGGATATTTTGAAGGTTTAAAGTCAAAGCTTAACAAGCGACTATCTGAGATACTCATCCCTTGATTAAGCGAATAATCTTTAAAATCACTTTTTTTAAATGTACGTTGAAGATTTCCGCGATCATCATACATTAACACTCGGATATTTTTAATTTTTCTACTTTTACTGGTATAGTATTCTTCAAAATTAAGATCATTCAATCCTCGTTCATTCAGAACTGTAATTGTTTTTTTTGTGTTCACAGTAAACCGATCATAAGACAACACTTTCACTTCCACCAATTCTTCATTAACAACGGAGAAAGCATGTTGTTTATATTTTTCTGCTATTTCATTTACTAGAATATTCTTTTGTGCAAATACACAAGACGGCAATAATAAAAGCCAAAAAAAAAGACGCATAATAACATTCACATTTAAGGCGCAAATATAAGTGTTAATTTTTACTTTTTATTAACCAAAACTATCTAAAAAAAGCCAAAAACAAAGATAGATTTATTCTAAAATACTACATATACCTTTTACTTCTACTCTTTTTTATACTGTATCGATTAAAAATGAAACAAAAAAAAAACCAAGATTATTCTTCTTGGTTTCTTCCATCTTTATAAATATCTGTACGATAATGTTCTTCTTCTCCATCTAAAATTTGGATGTAGGTTTTGTAACGCGACCAAGCCAGTTCATCTCGATCTAAAGCGTCTTTTACTGCACAATGCGGTTCTTCTCGATGCAAACAGTTATTGAATTTACACTGATCTTTTAAGGCAAAAAATTCAGGGAAATAATCACCTACTTCCTGAGGCGCCATATCAACAACTCCAAATCCACGAATTCCAGGAGTATCTATAATCGCTGCATCAAACGTTAAGTCAAACATCTCAGCAAACGTAGTGGTATGTTGCCCTTGTTGATGTTGCTCTGAGATTTGTGCTGTTTTTAGATTTAATCCAGGTTCAATTGCATTAATCAAGGTAGATTTCCCAACACCTGAATGCCCAGAGAACATGGATACTTTGCCAATCATACGTTCTTTAATTGCATCTATCCCTTTTGATTCTAAGGCAGATACACGCAAACACTCATACCCAATTTGAGAATAAATGTATTGCAAATACAATTGTTCATCTAATGCATCTTCCGAATAGGTATCAATCTTATTGAAGACTAACACCGTTTTAATTCCGTAAGCTTCAGCAGTAACTAAAAAACGGTCAATAAAACTCGTTGTTGTCACTGGATTATCAATCGTAACAATCAAGAACATCGTATCGATATTCGAAGCAATAATATGTACTTGTTTGGATAAGTTTACTGATTTACGCACAATATAATTCATACGAGGCGCAATCTCGTGAATCACTCCAGTAGTTGCATCATTGGTTGTTTCTAACTCGAAAATAACATGATCACCTACTGCAAGGGGATTCGTACTTTTAATTCCCTTAATACGAAACTTTCCCTTGATGCGGCAATTGTAAAATTGCCCATCTTCACCTTTTACCAGATACCAGCTTCCTGTTGATTTATAAACTGTTCCTTTCATAGGGCAAATATATTTTAAAATCCAGCTAAAAAAAAGAGACTAGGTAGAAAAATACCTAGTCTGATTCTGCTGTATTATTCACTTTATTTTTTACTCTTCTTTTCTATTAATCACCTGATCCTGACGGTAAATACTCTCCTGGTGAATGGCATTGTAAATGGTGCGAATAAACTCATCCGTAAATCCGAGGTGTTCTCCTTCTTTCATCATTTTTTCCACAATACTATTCCATCTTTCTTGTTGAAAAACAGCGACATTTCGATCGCGTTTCAGCGAACCAATCGCATCAGAAATCATCATTCTCTTTTTCAATAAATCTAATATTTTACTATCCATATCGTCAATTTGAATGCGATAGGTTTGTAATTTTTGTAGGTATTCCTCCGTATCATCCGTGATATTGCGCAGTTTAAGTGCTTGAACAATCGTTTTTAACTGTTCAGGTGTCACCTGTTGAGCTGCATCACTCCAGGCTTTATCGGGATTACAATGCGTTTCAATCATCAATCCGTCAAAATTCAAATCCAACGCCAACTGAGAAACCGCTAAAATGCGATCACGTCGTCCTGTAATATGAGAAGGATCACAGAAAATAGGAATATGAGGCAATTCTGATTTAATATCTAAAGGAATCTGCCATTCTGGTATATTTCTATATTTTGTTTTTTCATAGGTACTGAATCCACGGTGAATCAAACCTAGTTTATTGATATTTGCTTTCTCCAATCGTTCTAATCCCCCCATCCATAACGACAAATCGGGATTAATCGGATTCTTAAGCATAACGATTTTGTCCGTTCCTCTTAAGGCATCTGCTATTTCTTGTACAGAAAAAGGATTCACAGCGGTACGAGCACCAATCCACAAGATGTCGATATCGTTTTGCAAACACAAATCGACATGTTCTGCTGTTGCTACTTCTGTTGCTAACAACAATCCTGTTTCTTCTTTTACTTGTCGCATCCAGTCTAAACCAATTGCTCCCACTCCTTCAAATCCACCTGGTTTCGTTCTTGGTTTCCAAATTCCCGCACGAAATACTTTAACCTCTTGAGGCAAAGAGTGAGCGATTTGCAACAATTGTTCCGGTGTTTCAGCACTACAGGGACCTGCTATAATTGCAGGGGCTTGACCTTGAAAAGCAGTTAACCAATCTTTACTCATTTCTTACAATTTCATTTGATGCAAATTTACGAGTTATATTCTATATAATGAGATTTAATCCAAAATGATAAAAAGTAAAAAACAGATAAAGCTCTTTTTGTTCTTTGTTTTTTATAATAATTAATACATTTACTTTTCATCAAAAATTCAACCTTAATGTCATTATTAACTTTTATCTTAATTATGTTTCTAGGCGCCTTTGCAGCTGGTTTTATCGGCTCATTATCAGGACTTGGAGGCGGTATTATTATAATTCCTTTACTTTCTGTTTTCCTTGGTGTTGACATGCATTATGCCATTGGAACAGCGTTAGTAGCTGTAATCGCAACCTCATCAGGTTCTGCATCAGCCTATGTACGAGAAGGGATTACCAACATGCGATTGGGGATGTTCCTCGAAATTGCCACAACCATTGGTGCTGTAGTAGGTGCACTTATCTCAACCAACGCCCCTACTTCGTTACTCGCTATTATTTTTGGAGCCACCTTAATTTTTTCCTCCCTTAATTCGATTCGCAAAAAAGAAGACCACCTTATTCTACCAGAACAAGGCAGTACTTTGGCGAAGAAACTTAAACTAGCAGGCAATTATCCTACAGCTAGTGGCGAGAAAGTACACTATAGTATGACTAATATCCTAGGTGGATTTAGCATGATGGGTGTTGCAGGTATGATGTCGGGTTTATTAGGTATTGGGTCTGGTGCTTTTAAAGTAATTGCCATGGATACCATAATGAAGGTTCCCTTTAAAGTGTCTACAACAACGAGTAATTTCATGATGGGAGTTACGGCCATTGCAAGTTCGGTTATCTACATTCAAAAGGGCTATATTGAACCGTCCATCTGTATGCCAGTAATTATAGGAGTATTAATTGGTTCTATGGTGGGTGCGAAAGTTCTTATGAAAGCCAACACCAAAAAACTTAAATTGTTCTTTGCGGTACTTATTTTCATCATTGCCTTGAACATGATTTACAACGGAATTACAGGAAAAATTTAAAGCCAACACTATGAGTACAACTAAATTTACAGATAATCAATTGCAAAGTATCATCGGAAATGTGTTGCGTTATGGCGTATTAAGTGCTTTAACCGTAACACTTTTGGGTGGAATTATCCTCTTAGCAAAAGATTCCCAACAGATGGTTTCTTTCTCTACGTTTGTTGAAAAAGATCAAAATCTATTTGTTGTTTTTAAAACAATCCTCCAAGGTATCAAGGATTGGAATGGAGAGTCAATTATTTTCTTGGGCATTTTACTTCTATTTTTAACACCCGCTTTGCGTTTACTCTTATCGCTCTTTTCTTTTATTCTTGAAAAAGACGCGATGTATGTTGTGATTACCTTAATCGTAATTGCGGTTATCATTCTTAGCGTGTCCTTCGGATTTTCTCATTAATTTACCTACATTTGTTTTTACTAACCTTCCAGTATATATGTCTATTAAAGTAGAAAACATTAGTAAATATTACGGCGAGCAACAAGCGTTAAGCGCCATTAGTTTCACGGTGCCTAAAGGGCAAATTGTGGGTTTCTTGGGTCCAAATGGAGCGGGAAAATCAACGCTGATGAAAATACTAACTACCTTTATTCACAGTGACGAAGGAGTTGCTTATGTCAACGAGTTTAACGTAGCAACACAAGCCAAAAAAGTACAACAATCGATTGGTTATTTACCGGAGCATAATCCATTGTATTTGGATATGTATGTCCGAGAGTATTTACAATTTAATGCCTCGATTTACAAAACAAAAAAAGAACGCATTGAAGAAGTAATTACCTTAACAGGATTAACCCCTGAGGCACATAAAAAAATTGGACAACTGTCTAAAGGGTATCGTCAGCGTGTAGGAATTGCCACAGCTTTACTACACGATCCTGAAGTATTGATCTTAGATGAGCCAACCACAGGGCTTGACCCCAATCAATTGGTCGAAATTAGAGAATTAATCAAGACGGTAGGAAAAGATAAAACGGTTTTTCTTTCTACGCATATTATGCAAGAAGTAGAAGCAATATGCGAACGCGTTATTATTATCAAGAAGGGGCATATTGTTGCAGATCAATTCTTACACGAATTATTAGACAACCAAAATGAACAAATTATTGCTGTAGAGTTTGACTTTAAGATCGAAATTGAATTCGTTAATCGAATTCCACATCTCATCCAAGCCAATCATGTACACGATACACAATGGGAACTTGTTTTTCCAACAGATCAGGACTACCGTGCTACGGTGTATGATTTTGCGCAACAACAAGGGTTAAAAACGCTTTCCTTACAACCAAAGAACAAGAATTTAGAAAAACTTTTTCACGAATTTACAACGACCGAATAATAGAAATAAAAAAAAGAGCCTCGGGCTCTTTTTTTGTCTTTTATCTAAAATAATCCATTGATTTCTGCATTGATTTTATCGATAATTAATCCTAAATCTTCAGGCTTATCTACAAAATCCATGTGATCTACATCAATGACTAATAATTTTCCTTTGTCATATCCTTTGATCCAGTTTTCATAGCGATCATTCAATCCACTTAAATACTCAATAGAAATTGAATTTTCATACTCTCTTCCTCTTTTGTGAATCTGTCCGACTAAATTAGGCACCGTACTTCTCAAGTAAATTAATAAATCTGGTGCAGCTACTAAGTCTTGCATCAGGTCAAAAAGAGTAGCGTAGTTTTTAAAGTCTCGATTAGACATCAAGCCCATAGCATGCAAGTTCGGCGCGAAAATATGAGCATCCTCATATATCGTTCGATCTTGAATAATTGTTTTTCCACTTTGTCTAATTTGAAGTACTTGGCGAAAACGACTATTCAAGAAATAGACTTGTAAATTAAATGACCATCGATCCATTTGATGGTAGAAGTCATCTAAATATGGATTGTCAACCACATCTTCATAATGTGCTTCCCATCCATAATGTTTGGCTAATAAATCTGTTAGTGTTGTTTTTCCCGCTCCAATATTTCCAGCAATCGCTATATGCATTACGGTAATTTTATTTGATAATTATTTATTTTTTGCTCGGTAAAAATACTCAATTTTTGAGTGTTATAAAAGAAGCCTAAAATGCTTTTTACATCAACTGCAATTTCCCAAATCTTATTCTTCTCCATATCAACATAGTACAGCTTATTTAGATGCGAATAAAATACTTGTTTATTATTTACAATTTGAATGTGTTCATAATCTGTAGGCAATGTATAGTCTAATACTTCATTACCATAGATATCTATCCCTTTAATATGATTAGTAGAAGTAATACGATACAAATAATTCAGGGTAGACTGATAGGTCTTGATTTGCTCCTCTTTAATTGTATAAATATTGCGTACTTCAAGTGTACTTAAATTATAACGCAACACACTTTGATTGGCTTGATTTACAATCCATAAATTCTTCTGTGTACTTGTACCTATATAAGCAGGATCCATAGCTGAGAAACGCCCTGTCAGATCAATGGTGTTTAATAGCGCTAATTCCTTACTCAATAAAACGATGGAATTAAAATCACTATAAAACAGAACAGGAAACTGAGCATTGGTTAAGTCTACCATTTTCAGTGTACCTAGCTTAGGTAAGCTAAAATGCTCTGAGCTGTATTTACTTCGTTTGCGCAATATGTTTTCTTCTTGTGTAAAGGTATTGTCAAAAATATCTTTACTGAGGAACACTTCTTTTTCCTTCAGTGTTTCACTATTTAAATACTGTGCTTGCACGGATTCTTGAGCCGTTGCAACAAAACTACCGCAAAGCATAAACAAAGCGAATAACTTTTTCATATCTACTTTCGAGTATACGTTTGAAAAGTAAAAGCGTAGGCGTGTCGTTCATCTTGTGGATGATAACTCTCCTTTACCAATTGCCAATCGGAAGTTGAGAATTCAGGAAAAAACGCATCTCCATCAAAAGAAGCGTGAATTTGAGTTAGTTCTAATTTATCCGCGTAATCCAGAGCTTGGTGATAAATTTCACCTCCACCAATTACAAATACTTCTTTTTCGTTTTGGGTCAGCGTGAGGGCTTCCTTCAAACTATGTACCACTATGCAATGTTCTGGAACAACGTAATCTTGTTGTCTCGTAATAATCACATGAGTACGATTAGGTAAAGGTTTAGGGAAAGATTCAAACGTCTTACGTCCCATAATAATATAATGATGGGAAGTTAATGCTTTGAAGTGTTTAAAATCATCCGGTAAATGCCAAATGATTGCATTGTCTTTTCCTAATACTTTATTCTCTGCAATTGCTGCTATTAACGTGATCATTATTTACTGTTTTGAATCGTCGTGATTTAAATCGCGTTTTACATCCACTAAAGGAAAATCTTTTTCCACTTTAGCGCGTAATTGTCTAATTTTTTCTTGTTGGATAGCGATTAATCGTTCAATTTCTCGCTCTTGCCAAGCAGGCCCCATAAAGCGATTAATGACCAATACATTAATCACGTGAAACAAGAGTAACAAGGCCCATGCTCCTACAGCATATGTCCACCATACGCCTACAACTTGCGGATCCTTCACCCACATATTGATTCCGTATAGTACGATAGACCCCAAAAGAAAAACAACAAAGTGAAACAACAACATCTTGCGCTGTTTGATTCGATTCTTTGCGTATTCGTACTGTTTAATTGCTTCCGTTTTTTCCATAGCATTTTTGGATTAGAATTATACAGATACTTTACCTTTTATCGCAGGATGAGACACATAATCTTCTAGTGTAAAATCCTCGTAAGTAAAGCTAAAAATATCTTTTACAGCTGGATTAATTTTCATTTTTGGCAACGCATAAGGGGTTCTACTGAGCTGCAAGTTTACTTGTTCAATGTGGTTGTTGTAAATGTGAACATCTCCAAACGTATGAACAAAATCACCCACTTCTAAATCGCAAACTTGAGCAACCATCATCGTCAATAAGGCATATGAAGCAATATTAAATGGCACCCCTAAGAAAACATCCGCACTGCGTTGATACAGCTGACAAGACAATTTTCCTTCTGCTACATAAAATTGAAAGAAGGAATGACACGGAGGTAAGGCCGCTTTATTATTAGCTACATTTTCTGCAAAAGAAACACCAGTATCAGGCAATACGCTTGGGTTCCATGCCGAAACCATGATGCGTCTACTATCTGGATTGTTCTTTAAGGTATCGATTACTTCTTTGATTTGATCAATCCCCTCTCCGTTCCAATTGCGCCATTGATATCCGTATACAGGTCCCAAATCTCCATTTTCATCTGCCCATTCATCCCAAATACGAACCCCGTTTTCTTTTAGATAAGCGATATTTGTTTCTCCTTTTAAAAACCATAAAAGCTCGTGGATAATGGATTTTAAATGTACTTTTTTAGTTGTTACCAAAGGAAATCCTTCTGCTAGATCAAAACGCATTTGATGACCAAAGATACTCTTGGTTCCCGTTCCGGTACGATCTCCTTTTTGTACACCTTTATCTAAAACTTCTTGTACTAAATTTAAATATTGTTTCATTCTTTCCCTCCTTAATTAACTATGATCGCTTACTAATTTCGTCTCTTATTCTCGCTGCTGTTTCGTAATCTTCATTACCAATAGCTTCATTTAATAATCGCTGTAAATCTTGTAATCCAAATTTACTGTAGCCCTTTCCTTCAATATCTAATTCTAGAAATTGTTCCACTTGACTTGCGATATCGTCATCTGCAGGATCTTCTTCTTCTACTTCTGGATTTCCACTTAAAATAATTCCTGCTTTATTCATGATATCAGGATAGGTATAAATGGGAGCAAAAAAGCGAATTGCTAACGCAATTGCATCGGATGTACGAGCGTCCATCACTTCTTCAGTTCCATTTTTTTCCCAAACTAAACTCGAAAAGAACACGCCATCCACTAATTTGTGAACGATGACATGTTTGAGTTGAATATCAAATGTATCGGCAAAACTTTTAAATAAATCGTGGGTTAAAGGTCTTGGAGGTCTAATTTCTTCTTCAATAGCAATGGCAATCGCCTGTGCCTCAAAAGCTCCAATAACAATAGGTAATTTTCGATCCCCGTGCTCTTCATCTAAGATAAGGGCATAGGCACCATTTTGAGAATGGCTATATGAAATTCCTTTAACTGTCAGCTTAATCAAACTCATAATTTTCTTTATAAAAACAAAAAACAGTAACTAAATCAAAGATAAACAATCTTTAGATTTTAGTTACTGTCTAAGTCAATTATCTAAATCAAAAAATGCTGATTACGCGTTTTTCGCTTTGAATTCTTTTAATTTCTCTACTAATTGAGGTAATACTTGGAAAGCATCTCCTACGATTCCGTAGTCTGCAACTTTAAAGAAAGGAGCTTCTGGATCTGTGTTGATGACTACTTTCACTTTTGATGAGTTCACCCCAGCAATATGTTGAATTGCTCCAGAGATACCTACAGCGATATAAAGGTTAGCTGCTACTGGTTTTCCAGTTTGTCCTACGTGCTCTTCGTGTGATCTCCATCCCACATCCGATACAGGTTTAGAACAAGCTAATGCAGCTCCTAATACCTCTGCTAAATCTTCTAACATTCCCCAGTTTTCTGGTCCTTTCATTCCACGTCCACCTGATACTACGATATCAGCATCAGCGATGGTTACTTTTCCAGATACTTTCTCTACTCCTTCTACTTTTAAGCTGAAGTCAGCATCATTTAAACTTGGAGCAAAATCTTCTGCAGCCGCAGCACCAGAAGTTTCAACCAATCCAAATGAATTTTTCCCTAAAGCGATTACTTTTACATCTGAACTAATTTCAGTAAAGTTAAAGGCTTTGTTTGAGAATCCTGTTCTTTTTACTACAAATGGAGCAGTACTTTCAGGTAAAGCAATTACGTTAGATGCAAAACCTGCATTTAATCCAATTGCAACTGCTGGAGCAGCGTATAAACTGTCTGTTGAAGAAGATAAAACAACTAATTTAGCTCCTTCTTTTTGAGCCGCTTGTTTAATTACATCGGCATATGCTTTTGCGTTGAATGTATTTAATTTATCACTAGATACTTTTAATACTTTATCAACCCCGTATTTCCCTAATTCGCTAACATCAGCAGCATTAACTGTTACAGCAGTAACCGTTGTTCCCATTGATTCTGCTACTTTCTTCGCATAAGAAGCTAATTCTAATGCTACTTTTTTAAATTTTCCTTCTGCTGATTCAGCATATATTAAAACTGACATACTTTTTCTTTTTAAGGTTAAAAACTACTAGATTAGATCACTTTTGCTTCGTTGTGCAACAAATTGATTAACTCATCTAAGTTATCTGGAGCAATCATTTTACAAGCTGATTTTGCAGCTGGTTTTTCGAATTTCACTGCTTTAGTAGCGGCATCTGCTCCTACAGGCTCAAGCACAGTTAAAGCTTTTGTTCTAGCAGCCATAATTCCACGCATATTTGGAATACGTAGATCTTTCTCATCTACTAACCCTTTTTGCCCTCCAATAACCATTGGTAATTTTCCTGATATTGTTTCTTTACCTCCATCAATTTGACGAATTGCTTTTACCGCTGTTCCATCAACATCCATACCTTCACATGAATTGATGAAGTCATATCCTAAGATAGCAGCTAACATTCCAGGAACCATTCCACCATTATAGTCTAATGATTCTTTTCCAGCCAATACTAAATCATATCCTCCGTTTTTCACTACTTCAGCTAATTGTTTTGCAACAAATAAACCATCTGTAGGTACAGCATTTACACGGATTGCTTCATCAGCACCAATAGCTAATGCTTTTCTCAATGTAGGTTCTGTGTCAGCTCCTCCAACATTAACTACAGTAACTGTAGCTCCTTGTTTTTCTTTAAACCAAATGGCACGTGTTAATGCATACTCATCGTTAGCATTGATCACAAATTGTACCCCATTTGTATCAAATTCAGCATCACCATTCGTGAAATTGATTTTTGATGTAGTATCAGGCACGTGGCTGATGCAAACTAATATCTTCATTATTATTATAGTTTTTTGTTTTACAATATTACTTGTGAACGAAAATAAGAATTTATTTCGAACTTTTTACTATGCAAGCATACTAATTTAGTTTGAATTAACCAAATAAAATTTACTAAATCGCATAATAAGTCACAATCTTTTCCATGATTTTGTTCATCAAATAGTCATTCTTTGAAACAAAAGACAAAAAATTAAAAAGTTTGTAATTTAATTGAAACTAGATAAAAGTAAGACACATCATCTAAACATGAATAAAAATTAAACTATCTTTTTTTTTCTAACGCTAACCTTATTAATTCTGAAAGCAAATCAGATACTGATAAACCAGAATATTCAAAGAGTTTAGGATACATGCTATAAGGCGTAAACCCTGGTAGTGTATTAATCTCATTAACAACAAAATCTCCATCTGCTTTTAAAAAAAAATCAATGCGAGCAAAACCCTCACAACAAACAACTTGATAAGCTTTTAGAGCACACAATCTAATTTTCTCAGAAATTTCAACAAGAACATCAGCAGGAATTTTCATTGTAGCCTTAGATGTATTACAGTATTTTACATCGTAAGAGTAAAAATCTGTACTTGTAACTATTTCACCAAGAGAAGAAGAAATAGGTTTCTCGTTTCCTAAAATACTACATTCTATTTCTTTTCCTTCAATTGCCTCCTCAATCAAAATCTTAGTATCGAATCGAAAAGCGAGATCTAATGCTACTGTAAAATCTCTACTATTATAAACTTTAGATACTCCAAAAGAAGATCCACCATTACAAGGTTTCACAAAAAAGGGACTACCAAGTTCCTTTACAATTTGATTAAAGGTTATTATTTCTTTATTTACTTGATATAAAGTGATAAACCGAGTAATAGGAATCCCATTATCTTTTAAAATGCGTTTCGTTATTTCTTTATCCATACAAATTGAAGATCCCAAAACACTAGAACCTACGCAAGAAATACCGAGAAATCTAAAAAAACCTTGTAAAGTTCCATCTTCACCAAAACCACCATGTATAATAGGAAAAACAACAGTAAAAATAGCTAATACTTCGTGAGTTTGGCTATCGACAATTAATCCATTCCCCTGATCCTCTTGTATATGTACTTTTCGTGCCTGACTAAAGTAGTCATCTACTGTCAAATCTACCTGTTCTTTTGCATAATCGCAATTATAATACCATTGTCCTTTTTTATTATTTCCCAAAAGAAGAACTTCAAATTGAAATTTATTAATTGCATTATAAATAGTAGTAGCCGAGATTAAGGACACTTCATATTCTGGAGATCTACCTCCAAATACTATAGCAACTTTTTGTTTCATCTTTTTATTTTGTCTTTTTTTTCAGTACATAACAAACAACCTTATACTCTTCAAAAGATTCGCGAGCATCTAAAATTTCTTTATAGACGAGATTATCAAACATATCGATAATCTCAAACCCCGTTTTTTCTATTACTTCTCTCAGATTATCCACACTTTTATACGTTTCCCAAGAATCCTCATTTTGAAAATTCAAGGGAGAGCAACCTATAACAAGTCCATCATCTGCTAGAATTTTAAAAAATTTTTTGATATTATATTCTATGGAGCCACATCTATCCAAATAATTCACATTGACTATTAAATCAAAATTATTATCTACAAAATTGTATCGCTCAAAATTTTCGCACAAAAACTTAATATTCGCAAACGAAAAACTCGGTAATTTTAAGTCTTTAAAGCCCCTATTCGCTAAAGAAATCTTTTTCCCTTTATAGCTTGATGAATTAATCTCCTTTGCAGTTTCAATCATTTTTTTTGATTCATCAAGAGCTATAATAAAACTTTTCTTATAAATCTTTGCCAAATCAAAAGTTGTCCTTCCAACACCACAGCCAACATCTAAAATCTTTTTTTTATTAGTTTCTTCTAAATTGCTTACAACTAATGATATTATAGTTCGATATAATCCTTCTGAATAGGCATAATTATTTAAATACCCATATGACCATAATGCCATATAAGCTTGAACAAAATCTTCATTCTCATATTTACTCAACTCCATCATTCATAACAATATTTCACAGTTTGAAAATCTTTTCTAAAAGAAACAACTTCGTTCTTAACCTTCTCGATACTTTTCTTCCCATAATATACATCTGAGATAAATTGTGCTATCACAGGCATATCCACCTCTGTCATACCTATTCTAGTTATTTCTGGAGTACCTATCCGAAAACCCGAAGGATTTTTAAATCCTACATCACCTGGCAAGATGTTTCTGTTAAAAATTATATTTGCTTTCTCAAACCTCTTTTCTAATTCTTTTGTTTCATATTTAGACTTATTCTTCATCAACAACATATGTGTCTCTGTAAAATCTTTATCCTTAAACAAAATATTCATATCTAGATTACTTAGCTCCCTTGCCAAGGCCTTTGAATTTAATACAACATTATGTATATAATTCCTCCCAAAAAGTTTCAATTCAAGTAAAGTTACTATAGCACTTACTGTTTCGTGTAAATGATGTCCAGATACTGTTGAAGGAAAAGTTGTCTTTTTTATAATTTCACCATATTTTCCATTAGCTACGATTATAGCGTGTTGGGGGCCTGGAATTGTCTTACATGTAGAAAAGGTCATTATATCTATACCGTCTTTCATTGGGTTTTCATAATCTCCAGTAGCTATTAATCCTGCTACATGTGAAGCGTCAAAAATGGTTAAAATATCTAGTGATTTACATAACTTTACTATTTCTTTTATTTCTTGTCTAAACAATAAAACAGATCCCCCCATAATAACTAGTTTTGGTTTTTCTTGCATAATGACCTCTAAAGTGCGTGGTACATCAATAGTAAAACCATCATTACTGACAGGAATACCTAATACTTGTAGTTTAAACATATTTTTGGGCGTTCCTCCACTCATACTAATATGTCCTCCATTTTTAATTGAAAAAGACAACACTTTATCATTAGGATTAGTAAAGGCTGTATAAACAATCATATTAGCATGAGTCCCTGAAATAGGGCGTAAGTCCACAAAATCACAACAAAACATTTGCTTGACTATATCTATTCCTATTTGTTCAATTTCATCATAATATTTAATTCCAGGAAAAATCCTTTCCCCAATCCATCCTTCTGCTACTCTATTACCTAAATCAGATATCAAACAATTTTTAGCTAATGGACTGAGCAAATTCTCGCTTGCTATAAGATTTATGGTTTGAGACATCCATTTTTCATGACTATCCAGTAGTTTTTTAGTTTTTTTAATCAAATAAATTTCTTTCATATAATTATTTTTAAGTTTGGATAATATTCTTGTATTAATGATTAATTAAAGACAGTAGAATTTCATCATGTGAGATATTCTTTCTCAAACATAATTGAGGAAAAATAGAATTTGGCATTAGACCTGGTAGTAAGTTAATTTCAAGAACATAAATATTATGTTCTTTGTCGATAAGAAAGTCTGTGCGAGAAAAATTTTTACATTTAAATTCTTTATGCAATAAATATGCTATACGTTGCATTTCTTTATAAGTATCACACTCTATATCTATTATATATTCCTTTTCATTAAAACCATTTATTTTTGATTCATGAGAAAAAAAGTCTGTAAATGTTCTAGTCTTACAGATTGGCAATCTTATACTATCATTACCGTATTCAAGAATCCCAGTTGTATACTCTGTTTTATCATTATCTATTAATTCTTCCAAAAGAAAATCACTTTGGTATTCTTCTTGAAGTATTTTAATCCATTCAAAATACTCATCTTCATTTCTAATGATATTTATTCCTACAGAATCACCAAGCTTATTAGGCTTAATAATAATATTAAATCCCAATTCTTCTTTTACTTTATCATAATCAGGAGGAGTTTGATTTTCGGAAACATAAATAAATCTAGGTGTTTTTATTCCAAGAGATTGAAAAATAATTTTTGACAAATATTTATTTGACCCCAAGAAAGATGCAGTAGAACCAGAGCCAGAATATCTCATATTATGACATTCAAGGAATCCTTGAACAAAACCAAATTCACTATATACTTTTTGTTTAATAGAAAAATCAGAAGGTGTAAATAAAACGATCGATGGATTAAGTTCAATTAACTTTGAAAAAAACATACTATGAACATCTAACTTCAGAATTTGAATCTCCCATCCAACTTTACTAAATGTTTCAACTATACTTTGATAAAACTCCTTATTTTCTTGATTTCCTAAAATCACAATTAGATCTTTATCCTGTACATTCATAAATAATACTTTTTTTGTCTTTTACTATTTCTTTTCAAAACATCTATATATCTTCAAAAGGCAATTTGAGTTTTTAATAGAAGTTATTTGCTCTTTAAAAACTGACATTCGCCACTAAATTTTCTCCTATCGCCTCAGCATTTCTAAAGAGTACACCATCTCTAAATACTTGAACAGTCATCTTAGACAAACTACTTTCCCCTGAAACAGCATGACCTGTAACAGCTATCGTTACCGGCACATCTCCTGTAAAAGAACGACTCCATCTTCTTCCATCA
This sequence comes from Myroides odoratus, assembly GCF_001549985.1. GTDB lineage: Bacteria > Bacteroidota > Bacteroidia > Flavobacteriales > Flavobacteriaceae > Flavobacterium > Flavobacterium odoratum_A. Next base: position 186,602 of record NZ_LROZ01000001.1, read on the forward strand.
TGATCTATAGTCTCTATTTCTCTATCCCCTTCTTTGACTTGAATCCTCGTTATACTAGCTTTTTCAGAAGCTTGCACAACCACTTCATAACGAGAAACTTGACCAAGTCCTACCTCTAAATTCGCTTCATGCTTATATCCATAAGCAACCATACCTACAGCAATAACCAATACACTTAACGCTGTCATTTTCATTTTTTTCAACATAATTCACGGGGTTTTAATTGATTTACGATTCTTACAATACGCAAGATTTTTCCTTTAAACCCTGTATCAAAAAAACAGCCATTCTATCCTTTATATACTAAACTTATCAGCAATCGTATCCATATATTTGAATTGTGTATGTAATTTTCTGTTCTTCCTTAAAAGAGAATACAAATCATCCCTTTTTTGCCTCAAATACAAACAAAAAAAGAGTCCAGCAGGGCTGAACTCTTCCTTTTATATCTTTTGAAGTTACTCTAGTTCTTTCAAGAATAAATGTAAATTACATTGAAATACTTGCTACTAAAATACTTCCATCTGCTTTTGATGTTTTCACTACTTTTCCATCTTTCACAACTTCTAGTGTTAAAACACCTGCTTTATCTGCAGTATCCACTGTACCACCTGTAACAGAAACAGCTACTACTTTCTTCCCTGAAAACGATTTTGACCATTCTTTTTTTCCAAGTTCAGCAATCGTTTCTGTAGCTCCATCTTCAACCACTACGATATTATTAATTAGCGCATTATCTGATGTTTTAGCTACAATTTCATATGCATCCCCACTTGATGAATTGTCATCACTACTACAAGAATAAAGCCCCATTGAAACCATCGCACATACAAGTGCAACTTTTACCTTTTTCATCATACTTTTTAATTTTTTTTATTGTTTACAGTTACAAATAAAACAATGATTCTCAAGCTGTACAACATTTTTTAACAAATCGGCAAAACTTCATCATCTTGCGTATTTTTTCTACAATTCCACCCCTAGATTAGACACAAATTACTCAAAAAAAGCACTCTTTTTTTCCTGATTTCTCATGGGTGTATCCCTCAGGGTATCGTTTACTTTTATCCCTTAGCCCTCTACTTGTTTTGAGGAAGTGCCGTTAAAAAAAACAAAACAGAAAGTAAGATAAGCGAGGTAAGGATATTTTTTCATACTTTTGCTCCTATTGAATAATTTTACGGAAAATAAGAACTTATGAGAACGATTCAATTTAGAGAGGCCGTATGTGAAGCTATGAGCGAAGAAATGCGTCGCGATGAAACCATATATTTAATTGGAGAAGAAGTAGCGGAATATAATGGTGCTTATAAAGCTTCAAAAGGTATGTTGGACGAATTCGGTCCTAAACGCGTAATTGACGCTCCTATTGCAGAACTTGGTTTTGCAGGAATTGGTGTTGGTTCTGCCATGAATGGAAACCGTCCAATTGTTGAATTTATGACATTCAACTTCTCTTTAGTAGGAATCGACCAAATCATAAATAACGCAGCAAAAATGCGTCAGATGTCAGGTGGTCAATTCAACATTCCAATTGTATTTCGTGGACCAACGGCTTCAGCAGGACAATTAGGGGCTACTCACTCTCAAGCTTTTGAAAATTGGTATGCTAACGTACCAGGATTAAAAGTTGTGGTACCATCTAACCCTTATGATGCAAAAGGTTTATTGAAATCTGCTATTCGCGATAATGATCCTGTGATTTTCATGGAATCAGAGCAAATGTATGGAGACAAAGGAGAAGTGCCTGAGGGAGAATATACTATTCCATTAGGAGTAGCAGATATCAAAAAAGCAGGGAAAGATGTAACAATTGTTTCTTTTGGTAAAATTATCAAAGAAGCATTAAAAGCAGCTGAAGAGCTAGAGAAAGAAGGAATCTCTTGTGAGGTAATCGACTTGAGAACTGTACGTCCTTTAGATCAAGAAGCTATTTTAACTTCTGTGAAGAAAACAAACCGCTTAGTGATTTTAGAAGAAGCTTGGCCATTTGGAAGTATCTCTTCAGAAATTACGTATTTAGTTCAAGAACAAGCATTTGATCATTTAGATGCTCCAATTCAAAGAATTACAACAGCAGACACACCTGCACCTTATTCACCAGTTTTACTTGAACAATGGTTGCCAAATGCAAACGATGTAATCAAGGCAGTGAAAAAAGTACTATACAGATAAACTTTTTTAAGTAAAAAAATATTGTATATTTGAATTACTCCATCTTATTTTTAATAGGATGGAGTTTTTTGTTTACTCCCCAATTGATTATGAAAAAAAAGATATTATTTTACCTAGTTTTCCTTTTATTAGCTAGCTTTCAATGCATTGCCCAAACAAAAGTAAGTGGTAGAATTAAAGATACGAACCAAGTTGACGTATCTTATGCGAGTGTGTACTTCAAGAATTCCACCCAAGGAGTGATTGCAAATGAGCTTGGAAAATTTTATTTGGAAACTGAAAATAACTACGACACTTTAGTAGTATCATTCGTGGGATACAAAACGGCGTATATCCCTTTAAAAAGCCGTACTAACCTCGATTTAAGCATTACTTTACAAGAAGATAATATGCTCGAAGAAGTGCGTATTTTTACGGGTAAAACCTCCAAAAAGAATAACCCAGCCATTGATATTTTGCGCAAAATTTGGGAACGTAAACGCAAAAACGGTTTGTACATGTTCAGTCAATACGAATTTGACAAATACGAGAAGATTGAATTCGACCTGAACTCTATTGACAGTGCTTACCGCAAGAAAAAGATATTCAAAGGCATGGAATTCATTTTTGATCAAGTGGATACCAACCGCATCACCGGAAAAACATACCTCCCTATTTTCATCAATGAGAATATTGGACAAGTATTTGGAGATAATATCGACAACAAAAAAATAGAGAAAACCTTAGGAAACAAAAACTCAGGTTTTGATACCAACCAACATATTATTGAGTTTGTCAAAGATTTATATGCAGAATATAATATCTACAACAACTATATCAAGATTTTTGACAAAGATTTCGTCAGTCCGTTATCGCGAACAGGAATCAATGTTTACAACTACGTTTTAGCGGACAGTGCCTTTATTGATAACAAATGGTGCTACAACATTGTTTACTACCCAAGACGAAAAGGAGAACTCACATTCAAAGGTGATTTTTGGGTTAATGACTCTACCTATGCCATCAAAAAAATCAATATGGAAGCCAGTCGTGATGCAAATATCAACTGGGTGAAAGAAATTTATATTGAGCAAGAATTTGATGTATTGAATGATTCCGTATTCTTACTGACGCGTGATCACTTCATGTCCGATTTTGCTCTTTCGAAAAAAGAAGAATCCAAAGGTATCTATGGCAAGCGAACAACCGTATACCAAAATCATCAATTCAACATCAAACATCCAGATGATTTTTATAAAAAGGATGTCAATGAATATGACGAGTCTATTTATACTCGCTCAGATGATTTCTGGCAAACCTATCGTTTTGAACCTTTGAGTAAGGATGAATTTGGTATCTACAAAATGTTAGACACCTTAAAAACTGTACCTAAGTTTAGATTTTTATTTGACTTAACGTCGACCATTGCTAGTAATTACTATAATATTCCGAAATACAAATTCGACTATGGACCTATTTTCTCGACCTTCGGTTACAATGATATTGAAGGGTTGCGTATGCGTGCTGGAGGGCGAACTTATTTTGGTCCTAATGACAAATGGAGATTAGAAGGATATGGGGCTTATGGTTTCAAAGACAATAAATTCAAATATGGTATCAGTGGAAAAGTATTACTTCACAGTCCATCTCGTTTTATCCTTTTTGGAGGAAACCGTCGAGATGTTGAACAAATTGGAGTGAGTTTGACAGAAACGAATGATGTATTGGGTCGTAGTTTCGCTTCAAGTTCTCTTTTTGCTAGTGGAGATAATTCCAAATTGACTGACATCAATCTTTCAACAATAGGGTTAGAAATTGAGCCAGTAAAAAACTTGCGTTTATTGACCACCTTCAGTTACCGAACCCTAAAACCAGCCTCGGACCTCTTCAACTTAGACTACTATGTAGACAAAGAGCGTACGCTTATCTCGAATGAAACCAAACAATCAGAAGTGGAGATGGCAATTGATTATACACCAGGAAAAAGAACAATTGGCTATGGAGTAGATCGCAAAGAAATTGACCAGAAATACCTCAAATTGTACCTGCGTTATAGTCATGGTTTCAAAGGTGCTTTCGACAGTAATTTCCAATATGACAAATTGCAATTATATGCTCGAAAACCTATTTTATTAGGAGGTTTCGGAACATTTACCACTACATTTGAAGCAGGTAAAACATTTGGAGAAGTTCCTTTAGGCTTACTAAGTGTAGTACCAGGTAACCAATCGTGGTTCAATATCGAAAATACGTTTGCAAACTTGAATTATTATGAATTTGTAACGAACGAATACGCTTCTATTCACTTAGAACACAATTTTGGAGGACGCTTACTTTCGAGAATTCCTTGGTTTAGAGATTTTAACTTAAGGGAGATTGTCGGGATTCGAGGAATTTACGGTAAAATTTCTCAAGAGAACATTAATTTAAATGCTTCTCAATTGGTATACAAAGCGCCTGAAGACTTTTATTATGAATATTATGTAGGTGTGGGTAATATTTTTAAAATTTTCAGACTTGACTTAAGCTGGAGAGGAAATTATCTAGATATGCCAGATGCGAGAAGGTTTGCAATTCGAGGTTCTTTTGGAATTTATTTCTAATATTATGGATAAAACTTGGTAAACAGCACGAATTGAAGTATTTTTGCACCCATTATTAAGTTATTTGACTATAAAAAATAAATGAATATGAGTACATTCGAAACTTTTGATGCCTTTATTGAAATCCCAGCAGGTAGTAGAAATAAATACGAATATGATTTTGATTTAAAACGATTGAGATTTGATCGTTTACTTTACTCAAACATGAGATATCCAGCTGACTACGGTTTCATTCCTGAAACGTTAGCTTTAGATGGAGATCCACTAGACGTACTAGTATTATTTACTGAACCATCTCTTCCAGGAATGGTTGTTGAAGTAAAACCTATTGGTATTTTTTACATGGCTGATGACAAAGGACAAGATGAGAAAATTCTTTGTGTTCCTGTTTCAGATCCATTGATGAATAAATTAAATGACATCAACGATGTAAATGAACACTTCAAAAAAGAAGTAGAACATTTCTTCAAAGTTTATAAAGACTTAGAAAACAAAACTGTTACTACAAATGGTTTTGGAGATAAAGCTGCTGCTGTAAAAATGATTCAAGAATGTACAGCGCGTTTTGATAACTTAGAAAACAAAGCAGAAGGTTTATTCAGCATCCGTTACTAAGCACAAAGGTTAAAAATAGTATATAAAAGCTACTTCAATAATGAAGTAGCTTTTTTTTATGCCTACCACCTTCCCTACTTCCCAACGAACTTTAGCAATCTCTTTTATTCAACTCCCAATCACCGTTCAATCATCTTCGAAAAAAAAACTTTCACAAAGAAAATTTGAGGTTGTATGGAAATGATTTAAACAAAACACCTCTGGAATCTTCTTCTTCATTTCATCAAAAAAAGCACCTTTCTCTTTCACTATACAAAACAAAAAAACCGATTACATATAATAATCACAACAAAGTTGTGTATTTGATTAAAAAATTATTATTTTTCAATTCAAAATATTTCTAATGGAAGAAGCAATTAAATTTATTAACGACATACTATGGTCTAATGTATTTATCATTTTATGTCTTGGAGCAGGGTTGTTTTTCACAATCAAAACGAAATTTGTTCAAGTGCGTTACATCAAACAAATGGTAAAACTACTCTTTACGGAAGGATCTTCCGAAAAAGGTGTAAGTCCCTTTCAAGCCTTTAGTATTGCAATTGCTGGACGTGTAGGAGTGGGAAATATTGTAGGGGTTGCCACTGCAATTGCATATGGTGGACCTGGCGCAATCTTTTGGATGTGGATGATTGCCTTTTTAGGTAGTGCTTCTGCCTTTGTTGAATCTACCTTAGCCCAGATATACAAAGAAGAGAAAAATGGTCAGTATTGTGGAGGGCCTGCTTTTTATATTGAAAAAGGATTAAACAGTAAAAAGTTGGCCTTGGTTTTTTCTTTTGTAACCATTATCAGCTGTGTGCTATTTTTACCCAGCATCCAAGGAAACAGTATTTCTATCAGCATCAAAGATGCTTTTCAAGTTCCACAATGGATTACCGGAATTGCTATCTGTGTTTTACTTAGTCTAACTGTATTTGGAGGAGCTAAAAAAATTGGTCGAATTGCCCAAGTTGTTGTTCCTTTCATGGCAGTAATTTACATTGTCATGGCTGTTATCATCATTGCCATTAACGCAAAAGAAATTCCTTCAATTTTTGCATTAATCTTTCGTTCTGCCTTCAACTTAGAAGCAACTTTCAGTGGTATCTTTGGTGCTGCTATTGCTTGGGGAGTAAAACGCGGAATTTATTCCAATGAAGCGGGACAAGGTACCGCTCCTCATGCTGCTGCTGCATCCGAAACCTCTCACCCTGTTAAACAAGGATTGGTACAAGCTTTTTCCGTTTACATAGACACCTTATTTGTTTGTACTGCTACTGCATTGATGATTTTATTCACGCATCAATACAATGTTTTCGATGAAGCAGGCAATTACATCGTCAATAATATTCCTGGAGTAGAAGTAGGTTCTGCCTATACAGTAAAAGCAATAGCCGTACACTTCCCTTTATTGGCTAGTCAATTCATCGCTATTGCCTTAACTTTCTTTGCCTTTACGACCATCATGTCTTATGTATTTATTGCAGAATCAAATTTTAATTATCTAACCAATCAACCTAGAACTATTCTTCGTTGGTTGATGCGCTTGATTTTATTAGCCACGGTATTTTATGCTTCTATCAATGAATCTTCTACTGCTTGGGGCATTGGAGATATCGGCGTCGGACTTATGGCATGGATTAACTTTATCGTCATTCTATTCCTCTATAAACCTACCATTATTGCCTTAAATGATTATATCGCCCAATACAAACAGGGCTTGAATCCCATCTTTGATCCAGAAAAGCTAAACATTAAAAATGCAAGTGCTATTTGGCAAAGATTACTAAAAGAAAGAAAAAATTAGTTGAACACTAACAAACTCTTTCCTAACTTTGTAAAAAATTAAAAAACAAAATCATGCATTTTACCATTAGACCTGCACAAAAGGAAGATTTTGATGTTGTTCCTGAATTAATGCTACAAGCGATGGAAGACATTGTATTCCGTTTTATTCAACAAGAAGATATTGAAGAAGCCATTAATTTTCTAACTACTTTATTCAAACAACCTGATAATTTATACAGCTACCAAAATACATTTGTTGCTGTTGACCAAGAAGATAATATCGTTGGCTCAATTACAGGGTATAACGGGGATGATTTTATCAAATTAAGAGAACCCGTGCTAGCATTAATGCAGAAGAAGTACAACAATGATATGATTCCGGAGCCTGAAACAGAAGGTGGAGAATATTATCTTGACACTGTTGCGGTCTCTCCCTTGGTACAAGGAAAAGGTGTTGGCAGTCATTTGTTAAAAGCAGCTACAGATTTTGCTCAATCTCAACAATATAAACAAGTGGGATTAATTGTAGACTTAGAAAATCCTAATGCCATGAAATTATATACAAGACTGGGGTTTGTTCAAGGAAAAAAACTTGATTTTGTTGGTGGAGAATATTATCACATGTACCTAAAATTCTAATTTATACAAGGGAATATCGATTTGATATTCCCTTTTTTAGTTCCCTCTCTTTATTCCTCGATAGACCCTCTCTTTTTGATAGAGATTATTTATATTTGCCTAAAAATAATAACAATGAGTAAAAATATCACGCCCTATAAAGATTCTCAGCTTGGAAAGAAACAACAAGTAGAGCAAATGTTCGATACAATTTCAGGTAACTATGACAATTTGAATCGAATGATCTCATTAGGGACGGATCAAGGTTGGAGAAGAAAAGTGCTAAAATTGGTTGCTGAAACTAATCCTACGACTATATTAGATATCGCTACAGGAACTGGTGATATGGCGATTCTTTTATCAAAAACGAATGCTCAGAAAATCACAGGTTTAGATTTATCTGCAGGAATGCTGGAGGTAGGTAGAAAAAAAATAAAAGCATTAAATCTAGACCATCGCATTGAAATGATTCAAGGTGATTCAGAAAATTTACCCTTTGAAGACAACTCCTTTGATGCCATTACGGTGGGCTTTGGAATACGAAATTTTGAAAATTTAGAAAAAGGTTTAACAGAAATTTTAAGAGTATTAAAACCTAATGGAATTTTTATTATCTTAGAAACCTCAGTTCCGACTAAATTTCCTTTTAAGCAAGGGTACTTCTTTTACACAAAAAACATTATGCCATTTATGGGTAAACTGTTTTCAAAAGACCAAGATGCTTATAAATATTTATCTGATTCTGCTCAAAATTTCCCTTTTGGACAAGAATTGAACAATATTTTAGTGAAAGTTGGGTTTAAGACTGTAAAACACCGTCCGCAAACGATGGGTATAGCAACCATATATTCTGCTTCAAAGTAGTTATGAGAAAACTGTTTATCTTACTTATTATTCTATTCACCTCTGCAAATGTATCTGCACAGTGGATTTTTGGGAGAAATCCAATACTAAATAAATCTGATTGGGACAAACAACGGGTTCACTACGGGTATTATATTGGGTCCAATTTCTTGAATTTCAATTTTGACTACGATAAACAATATTACGACAAACTGAAAAGTTTAGCTGGCGAATACGGCAGCGATCATACAGAAATACAAGTAACAACTAATATGGGTTTCAATGTGGGACTTGTAGGAAACTTGCGCATTATGGAGTATTTGGACTTGCGCTTTGAACCAGGATTGATCTATTCTAAACGCGATTTAAAATTCCCTCGCGCTTTTGTCATGGATTATTACATGAAGAACAAGCCTAATGCGGTTCCTTCTCTACAGGAAATAACCAATTCAAGTACAAAGTCCATCAGTTCGACCCTAATTCACTTGCCTTTGCTTCTTAAATTCTCAGCGTTGCGTACTGGAAATATTCGCCCTTATGTATTAGGTGGTTTTTCTGCTGACCTAAACTTAAGTAGTAACCACAAATCAGACGACGATAACTACGAAGGAGTTTGGAGAATGAAACAATGGACTACGAACTACGAATTAGGAGTTGGTGTTGACATTTACTTCGAATACTTCAAATTCAGTCCTTCTATCCGTGGTGTATTTGGTTTAGGTGATGAATTAATTCGCGATAAAGATCCAGATAGCCCTTGGACTGGACATATCAGCTCTATGAAAACAAAAGGTATTTTCTTAAACTTTACTGTGCATTAAAAACACTTCTTCGGAATTCACTCAATACTATAGAGGTAGCCATAGCTACATTCAAGCTCTCTGTTTGCTGTAAATTGCCAAAACGAGGAATTGTAATTTTGCGAGAAACCAGCTGTTCTATTTCGGCAGAAATACCATTGGCTTCATTTCCCATGACGATAACTCCTGGCATTACCTTTTTCATCTCATAGATATTCTCACCGCCTAAAAAGGTTCCATATAGCGGTACCTCTACGGTTTCTAATAGCTCCGCTAAATCCGTATACACTATGTTTACACGAGAAACAGATCCCATGGTTGCTTGAATTACTTTAGGATTATAACAATCTACGGTTTCAGATGAACACACCATATGACTAATACCAAACCAATCGCATAAACGAATAATGGTTCCTAAATTTCCAGGATCTCGAATATCATCTAAAGCGACTACCCAATCGGAAAAATCAATTGTTTTACTTTCTAAGCAATGAAATACAGCCAAACAATTAGGCGTTGTAGTCAAAGCACTCATTTTATTTAAATCATCCTGAGAAACTCGTGTAACTTGATGTGCAGGAACTCCAAAATTCATCTCATTTGTCACATATAGATGATCTAAAACGAAAGACGATTGCAAGAGTTCTTGGATGACTTTAACCCCCTCTGCAATAAATAATTGGTGCTCTTTTCTATATTTTTTTTGATGAAGGCTTTTTATTCGCTTAATTTGGTTTTTGGTAACCATAAAAAAATGTATTTTTGATCTGTATATATCGATGTAATAAAGTTGGGCAATTTTTTATCAAAAATAGTATTTATTCTTATAATCTCTGCATGTTTTTTTTCGTGTTCCTTAACGAAGAATGTGCCAGAGGATTATGATTTATTAATGGAAAACAGCATTGTTCTCAATGATAAGAAAACATCAAAAGAAGAGATTTACAACCAGCTGTACCAACAACCTAATAGCAAATTTCCTGTTATTGGCACGCGTCTACGTTTGAATTTATACAACTTAGCAAGACAAGATGCGGATTCCAACTACCACGCTTGGTTAAATAAACATCCCAAAACAGATAAAGCGCTGGAAGGAGTTCTTTCTCGCAAGCAAGTTAATCGCTTAGGTCAATCGTTTATTATTGCTGGTTTCAATAATTTCCTAATCAAAACAGGTGAACCTCCTGTATTATATGATAGCCTTAAAACAGAAAAATCCTTAACGCGATTGAAAAACTATTATTTCAACAAAGGATATTTTGATACGAAGGTTACGAATGAAACGAAACGCATCGGTGAACAAAAAATGACGAATTCCTATTTCATCACAACAGGAAATCCTTATTTGATTGATAGTATTTCGTATCTAATCAGCACACCTGCATTAAAAACATTATACGAAAGCAATCAAACCAAAAGCTTGCTAAAAACGAATACTGTATTTGATGTAAAGAACTTTGAAGAGGAACGCAAACGCATCACTTCTATTTATCGAAATCACGGAGCTTATCACTTCCAAGAAATCAATATTCGCTATGAAGTAGACACTATTTTAGATAGTAAGAACAAGGCGAACATTTTGTTGATTGTCGATCAACAAACCGTAAAATCTGGAGATACTTTAAGTCAAGTACCTTTTAAGATTTACCACATTAGCAAGGTGAATATTTTCACCGATAATGTTTCTAAAAACAAAGCCTATGTATTGGACAGCATTCAATACAACGGTTTTAATATTTATAGTTCAACGAAACTCCAATACAAGCCCAAGGCTTTAACGGATGCTATATTCATTACCCCAGAAAGCACTTTCAGTGATTCGAGACGTATTCTTACCTCTCGTTCTATCAGTAATTTACGCATCTTTAATTACCCTGTAATTGAATATGTAGAGGATCCTACTGATCCTAAAGGCGAGACATTGATTAGTAATATCTATTTAACTTCTCGTAAAAAAATGACCTTCAATCCTTCCCTAGATGTGACACACTCCAATATTCAAGATTTCGGAATTGGTGGTAGCATGGGGTTATTGTTTCGAAATGTATTTAAAGGAGCTGAAATTCTAGAATTTGGATTGCGAGGTACCATTGGTTCCTCAAGACAAATGAGTAATCCCAACGATGTGTTTTTTAACGTTACAGAGTATGGAGCTGATATTAAATTGACCTTTCCACGTTTTTTGTTTCCCTTTGCATCCAATAAAATCATCCCTAAATCCATGCTTCCTACCACAGCTATGAGCTTTGGTTTTTCAAGACAACGAAACATTGGTTTGGATAAAGATAACTTCACGGGAATCATCAATTATAGCTGGTATCCTTCGCGTACTAATTCATTTAGTGTGGATGTTGCCAATATTCAATATGTAAGAAATACAAACCCAAACAACTATTTTAGTGTATACAAATCTTCATACAACACCCTGAATAACATTGCAAAAGGATATGAAGTACCTACAGAATATGTAGATGAAAGTGGAGATTTGACCATCCAAGGAGAAGGTGCTAATCGCTTCATTAATGATGCTTTAGCCACCAATAATCCTTTAGGAATTTCTACTGAGGACTATGGCGAGATTCGCAGTATTCAAGAGCGCAAAGTTCGCCTTTCTGAAAACAACTTAATTTTAGCCTCGAATATTTCCTTTAATTCATCAACGAGAACCGGAATTAATGATAATAGTTTCTATACCGTTCGTGCAAAGGTTGAGGCTGCTGGTGGGTTACTTGATTTAATTATGAATCGCGTCAGTGACAAAGAAGGACATACAGGTAAAAGAACGTTATTTGACGTAGAGTATTCACAATACATTAAAACGGAGCTAGATTTTGTAAAATATTGGGATATTGGACGTCAACAAATCATTGCGATCCGTTTATTTGGTGGTTTGGCGGTTCCTTATGGCAATGCCAATTCTATTCCGTTCTCTCGAAGCTATTTTTCAGGAGGATCGAATGACAACCGCGGGTGGCAATCTTATCGTTTAGGTCCAGGTAAAAGTGGAGGAATTAACGATTTCAATGAAGCTAATATGAAACTCTTCTTTAGTACAGAGTACCGCTTCAATATTACAGGTAAGTGGAATGGGGCGTTCTTTGTGGATGCAAGTAATATTTGGAATGTTTTTGATAATATCGAAGATAAGAACTACACCTTCAATGGGGTAAGCTCACTTAAAGATTTAGCAGTAAGTTCAGGTTTTGGAATTCGCTATGACTTTAGTTTCTTTGTATTCCGATTAGATATGGGATTCAAGACGTATGATCCATCTATTTACTCCAAACGCAAATGGTTTGGAGAATTTAGCTTCAAAGAGTCAGTCTTGAATGTTGGTATTAATTATCCATTCTAATCAAATAATAATTAGTATTTTTGTCCAATAAATTAAACACACGACTATGGCACACAATATTAAACCTGGAGTAGCATTTGGAGATCAAGTGCAAGAAATATTCAACTATGCAAAAGAGAAAGGTTTTGCTTTACCCGCTGTTAACGTGACTAGTTCTAGTACAATTAACGGTGTATTGGAAACAGCAGCAAAACTAAATGCGCCTGTTATTATTCAGTTTTCGAATGGTGGTGCATCTTTTATGGCAGGAAAAGGTTTATCTAATGAGAATCAAAAATCTGCTATTGCAGGAGCTATTGCAGGAGCAAAACACGTACACGCTTTAGCTGAAGCTTATGGTGTGCCTGTTATTTTACATACGGATCACTGTGCAAAAAAACTATTACCTTGGATTGATGGTTTGCTAGATGCTAGTGAAGAACATATGACGAAATACGGAAAACCGTTATTTAGTTCACATATGATTGATTTATCAGAAGAACCAATCCAAGAAAACATTGAAATTTCTAAAAAATACCTAGAAAGAATGGACAAAATGGGTATGACTTTAGAGATTGAATTAGGAATTACAGGAGGAGAAGAAGACGGAGTAGATAACTCAGGTGTTGATTCTTCTAAACTATATACACAACCAGACGAAGTTGCTTATGCTTATGAAGAGCTAAGTAAAGTAAGTCCTCGTTTTACCATTGCAGCTGCTTTTGGAAATGTACACGGGGTTTACAAACCAGGAAACGTAAAACTTACACCAATTATCTTGAAAAACTCTCAAGATTATGTAGCGAAGAAATTCAACTTAGGATCTAATCCTGTTGATTTTGTATTCCATGGTGGTTCTGGTTCATCACTAGAAGAAATTAGAGAAGCTATCTCTTATGGTGTAATCAAAATGAATATCGATACAGATATGCAATTTGCTTATACAGAAGGAATAAGAGATTATATGACTTCAAAAATTGAATATTTAAAAACACAAATAGGAAACCCTGAGGGAGCAGATGTACCGAATAAAAAGTACTACGATCCACGTGCATGGGTAAGACAAGGAGAAATCACTTTCAATGCTCGTTTAGAAGAGGCATTTAAAGATTTAAACAATGTAAATACATTGTAATTTCTTCTCTAAACCTATTAACATAGTATAAACAAAACAGACATTTATGGCTTGGTTTAAAAGAACAGAAAAAGGAATTCAAACACCAACTGAGGACAAAAAGGATATACCAAAAGGATTATGGTACAAATCACCAACAGGTAAAATTATAGATTCTGAAGAACTAGAAAAAAACCTTTGGGTAAGTCCAGAAGATGGTTACCATGTTCGAATTGGCAGTAAAGAGTATTTTGAAATTCTTTTTGATAATGGCGATTACAAAGAAATAGCAAAGAGTTTATCTTCAAAGGATATGTTGAAATTTGAGGATACAAAAAAATATGTAGATCGTTTAAAAGAAGCTACTTCAAAAACGCAATTGAATGATGCTGTGCGTGTAGCTGTTGGAAATTCAAAAGGAGAGAAATTAGTTGTTGCTGCAATGGATTTTGCTTTTATTGGTGGATCTATGGGATCTGTAGTAGGTGAAAAAATTGCAAGGGGAATTGATTATTCTTTAAAGCACAAAATTCCTTTTTTAATGATTTCTAAATCAGGAGGAGCACGTATGATGGAAGCTGGTTTTTCATTGATGCAAATGGCAAAAACTTCTGCTAAGTTGACGCAACTAAGTGATGCTAAGATTCCTTATATTTCACTTTGTACGGACCCTACGACAGGAGGTATTTCTGCATCTTTCGCTATGTTAGGGGACATTAATATCGCTGAACCAGGAGCTTTAATCGGATTTGCTGGACCGCGAATTGTAAAAGATACAACTGGAAAAGATTTACCAGAAGGATTCCAAACCTCTGAATTCTTATTAGAACACGGATTCCTAGATTTCATTACACATCGTAAGGAATTAAAGAAAAATGTAAATCTATACTTAGATTTGATTTTAAATCGTCCAATTAGATAATAAAAAAAAGAGTTGCTTTAAAGCAACTCTTTTTTTTATGTGGATGGTGAGGAGTTTGATGGTGTGGCGGTGAGGTGGTGAGGTGGTATGGTGGTATGATCGTGAGGTGGTGAGGAGTTTGATGGTGAGATGATCAGATGGTGTGGTGGTGAGATGGTGTGTGGTTTTATCGATAAAAACCCTTAACTCCTAACCCTTAACTCTTAACCTACATTCCTGATCGAATTGCTTCAACTGGATCTAATTTCGCCGCCGATTGCGCAGGCAAATACCCTGAAATCAATCCTATGACGATAGACAATCCCAATCCAATTCCAATATTAAACAAACTTAATACAAAATCAAAATCAAGCAGTACACTTACTCCTTTTGCTATCACCCAAACGACAATAATCCCTACTAATCCTCCTATTAAAGCTAATATAATCGACTCAAACAAGAATTGTAAGAGAATAACACGTCGCTTAGCTCCTATTGCTTTCTGAATACCTATTAAGTGCGTGCGTTCTTTGACGGACACAAACATAATATTGGCAATCCCAAATCCTCCAACCAAAAGGGAGAACATACTGATAATCCAACCTACGATATTCATCTGTCCGATAATATTGTCCAAAAACTCCATCATGCCTCCAAATACATTGACAAAGAAATTCGTATCCTCACCTACTTTTAAACCTCGAAATGCACGTAATTTAGTGGTAATTTCATCTTCAAAAAGTTTAATATCTGCTTTTTCATTGGGTTTTAAAATAATTACAGGCGTATAGGCTTTGATGTTATCTCCAAACATTTGTCGAAATAAGTTTACAGGTATATACGCTGTTTCATCGTGCCCCCCTCCTATGGAAATTGCTCCTTGCTTATCTAAAACACCAATGACCACAAATTTACGTCCGTATAAGCGAATGTTCTTCCCTAAAGGATCTTGCCCCGGAAAAAGTGTATTGGCAATTTCGTTTCCAATAACAATAACCCCACTTCCATTCACGGCCTCTGATTCATTAAAAAAACGTCCACTAGCCATTTTCACGTTATCCAGGTATTGCATATCCGCACTACAAGGGCGTACAATCACATCATTCGCATAATAACGATCTGCTTTCATATTTTCATTGCGCACGAAAAAATTGAAGGAAGCATATTCGACATCACTTAAATTTCTTTTTAAATAATCGTATTCTTCATAAGTTACATCGGGAAACTGATCAATCTTCCAACGGGGAATTTCGGACGGTCCAAAGGAATGATTAAATACATAAATCATGTTGCGATCGAATCCACTTAATTCTGATTTTATCGTTCGATCCATCGAATCTACAGCTGCTAAAACGGCAATAATAGAAAAAATCCCCACCGTCACCCCTAAGAGAGAAAGCAAGGTTCTAAGTTTATTTGTTCTCAATGCATTGATTGCAAATTGAAAACTACTGAGTAAAAGCCTAAAATATATTATCATAGCAACAAATTCAACAACTTCCTTATTAGTAGTAGAAGAGCATAAAAGTTACACTTCTCCTCCATTTTTCTTTTAAAAAAACAAGACAATTTACGCCTCTTAAAATTAAAATAAAAACTTCTATATTAACTTTATAAATACCTAGACATTAGTTATTTTTGCCGTTTAATTAATAACACACAATGAACACAACTAAAAAGATTCAATCGGCCTTAATTTCTGTTTTTAGCAAAGACGGATTAGAACCTATTGTAAGAGAACTACACAAAAACGAAGTAACTATCTATTCTACTGGTGGTACAGAAACTTTCATTAAAGATTTAGGTATTCCTGTTGTACCTGTTGAAGATATTACTTCATATCCTTCTATTTTAGGAGGTAGAGTAAAAACTTTACACCCAAAAATTTTCGGTGGAATCTTAAATAGACAAGATCATGAGGGAGATATTCAACAAATGAAAGAATTTGAAATTCCTCAAATCGATGTAGTCATTGTAGATTTATATCCATTTGAAAAAACAGTTGCTTCTGGAGCGAATGAAGCAGATATCATTGAAAAAATTGATATCGGAGGTATTTCATTAATCCGTGCAGCTGCTAAAAACTTCAAAGACACTGTTATCGTACCTTCAGTAAATGAATACGATTTATTTTTACAGATGTTGATTGAGCATCAAGGTTCAACAACATTAGCACAGAGACGTTTACTAGCAACAAAAGCGTTTCACGTTTCTTCCCATTACGATGGAGCCATTTTCAACTACTTCAATGAAGCGGATGACACATTAAAAATCAGCCATGCAGAAGGAATTGAATTGCGTTATGGAGAAAACCCACACCAAAAAGGACACTTCTTTGGTGATTTCGATCAATTATTCAAAAAATTGAACGGAAAAGAATTGTCGTACAACAACTTATTAGATGTTGATGCTGCTGTAAACTTAATGAATGAATTCAAAGGAGAGCAACCAACATTCGCTATTTTAAAACACAACAATGCTTGTGGTGTAGCACAGAGAAGCACAATGAAAGAAGCCTATGTAGATGCATTAGCTGGAGATCCTACTTCTGCATTTGGAGGTGTTTTAATTGCAAATGGAACGATTGATGTTGCGACAGCACAAGAAATCAACCAATTATTCTGCGAAGTTGTAATTGCACCTGCTTATGAAGAGGCAGCCATTGAAATCTTAAAAGAAAAGAAAAATAGAATTATCTTGATTTTAAACGAAATTGAATTACCTAAGAAACACGTACGTACTTGTTTAAATGGTATTTTAGTTCAAGATAAAGATCATGTAACTGACAATAAAGACCACTTAACAACCGTTACTAAAGTAGCCCCTTCAGATCAAGAAGTAGTTGATTTATTATTTGCTTCTAAAATCTGTAAACACACCAAATCAAACACAATTGTTTTGGTAAAAGACGGTCAACTTTGTGCTTCTGGAACAGGGCAAACATCAAGAGTAGATGCTTTACGTCAAGCAATTGAGAAAGCTAATTCATTTGATTTCAACCTACAAGGAGCTGTAATGGCAAGTGATGCATTTTTCCCTTTCCCGGACTGTGTTGAGATTGCTGGAAATGCAGGAATCACTGCGGTTATTCAACCTGGTGGATCAATTAAAGACGATTTGAGTGTGACTTATTGTGATGAAAATAAAATCGCAATGGTTTTCACGGGAATTCGTCATTTTAAACATTAATTTACTAATTTTGTAGAACAACATAAATATTAACTCTAAAAGCCTTTTATATCTATGGGATTTTTTGATTTCATGACGGAAGATATCGCAATCGATTTAGGAACTGCGAATACCCTTATCATTCACGATGGAAAAGTTGTCGTTGACAATCCATCAATCGTTGCTAGAGATAGGACAACGGGAAAAATTATAGCCGTTGGAAAAGAAGCGAGTTTGATGCAAGGGAAAACTCATGGTAACATCAAAACAATACGCCCTTTAAAAGACGGAGTTATTGCTGATTTCGACGCATCAGAAAAAATGATAAGCCTCTTTATCAAAAGCATTCCAGCACTAAGAAAAAAAATGTTTACTCCAGCTTTACGCATGGTGGTATGTATTCCTTCAGGAATCACTGAAGTAGAAATGCGTGCAGTAAAAGAATCTTGTGAGCGTGTGAATGGTAAAGAGGTTTATTTAATACATGAACCAATGTCTGCTGCAATTGGTATTGGTGTAGACATTATGCAACCAAAAGGAAATATGATTGTTGATATCGGAGGAGGAACAACAGAAATTGCTGTTATTGCTCTTGGAGGTATTGTATGTGATAAATCTGTAAAAATTGCAGGTGACGTATTCACCAATGACATCATTTACTATATGCGTACGCAACACAACTTATTTGTTGGAGAAAGTACAGCAGAAAAAATTAAAATTCAAACAGGAGCTGCAACAGAAGATTTAGAAACGGCTCCAGAAGATATGCTTGTTCAAGGACGTGACTTGTTAACAGGGAAACCAAAACAAGTAACTGTTTCTTACCGTGAAATAGCAAAAGCATTAGACAAATCAATACAACGTATCGAAGATGCTGTAATGGAAACGTTATCTCAAACGCCTCCAGAATTAGCAGCAGATATTTATAACACAGGAATTTACCTTGCTGGTGGAGGATCTATGTTGAGAGGATTAGACAAGCGAATCTCTCAAAAAACGGATTTACCTGTTTATATTGCTGAGGATCCATTGCGTGCAGTTGTACGCGGAACAGGCCTTGCCATCAAAAATATTGACAAATACAAAAGTGTATTGATAAAATAAACTAACCCATGCAGCAAATAATTAATTTCTTTATAAAAAACAGTACTAAGTTACTGTTTTTGCTGCTTTTAGTTATATCATTTGCCCTAGTACTCCGAACTCATACGTTTCACAAGAGTTCCTTTATTAGTTCGGCAAATGGTGTGACAGGTTACGTCTATGAAAATGTAAATAATTTAAAGGAATACATGCGTCTTAAGACTGAAAATGACGCCTTAGTTCTGGAAAATGCCCTACTGAAAAAACAGGCTTTTAATAGTGCTGTTGTCACAGATTCTATCCCTATTGAATTACCTCTTCTTACAACTCAAGAAGATACATACAACGTTATTGTAGCCAAGGTGATTAAAAATGAATTTAACACCAAGGAAAACTATTTAACGATTAAAGGTGGAGAACGAGAAGGTATTACAAAAGATTTAGGAGTAATTAATAGCAACGGAATTGTAGGGATCATTCAAAAAACATCCACAAAGTATTCTACCGTACAGAGTATCTTAAACGCAAAATCTAAAATCAATGCCAAAATTAAGGGTTCAAATCACTTTGGAACCTTACAATGGGATGGTAAAAGCACAGGGTATGTTCAATTGAATGACATTCCTCGCTTAGCAGAACTCTTCCAAGGAGATACCATTGTCACAGGAGGTATTTCAGATATTTTTCCTGAAAATATCCCCATTGGTACCATTGAAAAAGCGTATACTACAGAAAGCTCGAATTACTTTACCATTGAAGTCAAACTTTTTAATGACATGACAAACTTAGGGTATGTATATGTGATTAAAAATAACGACATTAAAGAAATTATTGAACTAGAAGAAGCTACACGCAATGAATAGTGCTATTTCCAATATTACGCGTTTTGTTATCTTGCTTATTGCACAGGTATTAGTATTTAATAACTTGGATTTATTTTCTTTTATAAATCCATTTCCCTATATACTTTTTATTGTACTCTATCCCACTGATGGCAACAAAGCACTCTTTTATGTTTCTAGTTTTCTTTTAGGATTAACCATAGACATGTTTGAGAACTCAGGAGGTGTACATGCTGCAGCTTCTTTAATCCTTGCTTTTAGTAGGCCCTTAGTCCTGAAATTTTCATTTGGTATTAGTTACCAATACCACAACCTCAATATCTTTAAGAAAGTAACGAAAGATTTATTTTCTTCTATGGAAGTATTGGGTTATTTAATTATTACTGTTGTGATTCATCACGTTGTACTATTTGCACTTGAATTCCTGCGTTTTAACTTTATATTGGAAATTTTATTGCGAACTTTACTGACCACAGTAGCAACATTAATTAGCTGTATATTAATCCTCTATCTGATCAAACCATCTAAACGATGAGAAAGTTATTACTTCCTATTATCATAGTTGCAGTAACTATAACCATTCTTATTCGACTGTTCTATTTACAAGTCGTAGATGATACCTATATCAAAAAATCAGAGAATAACGCCTTAAAAATCGTTTATGAGTATCCTGAGCGCGGGTATATATTCGATCGAAATAAAAAATTATTGGTCGCGAATCAACCTTCGTATGACATCATGGTTATACCGAGAGAGGTAAAAGATATCGACACCTTAGCTTTGTGTAAATTACTCGATGTAACCCTCGATGATTTCAAAACCAAACTACAAAAAGCAACGGTTTATAGCCCACGCCTTCCCTCTGTCTTTTTAGCTCAGTTGAGCAAGGCGGAATATGCAGCTTTTCAAGAAAAAATTCGCCATTTCAATGGTTTTTATGTACAAAAACGTTCTCTGCGTGACTACCAAGTCAATGCTGGGGCCAATGTCTTTGGTTACATTCGCCAGGTTAATGAAGATAACATCAAGCGAAATCCTTATTATAGATCTGGAGACTTAATCGGTATTCAAGGGGTTGAACAGCAATATGAAGATATTCTTCGCGGTACTAAAGGGGTGAAATACATCCAACGCGACCGTTTCAACCGCGAGATTGGTTCTTTTAAAGACGGGGTTTATGATACCATTTCCATCAAAGGAAGCGATATCACCTTGACCATTGACTATGAGCTACAGGCATATGGCGAACTTTTAATGCAAAACAAACGAGGTGGGATTGTAGCGATTGAACCTAAAACAGGTGAAATTCTCGCTCTAATTAATGCCCCTTCGTATGATCCTTCCCTATTGGTCGGAAGAGAACGTTCTAAAAATTACACCAAATTATACAATGACTCTTTAGCGAAACCTTTATACAATCGTGTGTTATCAGGAGAATATTCTCCAGGTTCACCTTTTAAAATCTTAACGGGTTTAATAGGTTTACAAGAAGGAGTCATCACGGAACACTCTGCTTTTTCATGCAACCGAGGATTCTATTATGGACGAGGAGCTTGGATGGGATGTCACGACTCTGGAACATGGAGTTTAAGACATGCGATTGCCTTATCTT
Organism: Myroides odoratus; assembly: GCF_001549985.1. Classification (GTDB taxonomy): domain Bacteria; phylum Bacteroidota; class Bacteroidia; order Flavobacteriales; family Flavobacteriaceae; genus Flavobacterium; species Flavobacterium odoratum_A. Next base: position 208,059 of record NZ_LROZ01000001.1, read on the forward strand.
GTAATACCTACTTTGCACAGACCTATAAAAAGATTATTGAGAAATATAAATCGCCTGCAGAAGGAATTGATCGTTGGAGCAAGCACTTAGAAAGCTTTGGTTTAGGGCAATTTTTAGGTTATGATTTACCAGAAGGTCGAAAAGGCCATATTCCCAATTCCGAATATTACAATCGCTGGTACCCTAATAAAGGATGGAAAAGTACCACGACCATCTCCAATGCAATTGGACAAGGTGAGGTCATCATGACTCCTATGCAATTAGCAAATATGGCAGCGGCTGTAGCTAATCGCGGGTATTACTATACGCCTCATATCATCAAAAACATTGAAGATCACAATATTGATAAGAAATTTGTTACCAAACAAGTAACAACCATTGATCCGAAACACTTTGAACCAATCATCCAAGGGATGAATCAAGTTTTCCATATTGGTACTGGACGTAGTGTTGCGGTTCCACAGCTAGAGATGGCAGGAAAAACAGGAACTGTAGAAAACTTTACACGTATCAATGGAAAGCGCTATCAATTAGCAGATCACTCTGTATTCGTTGCCTTTGCACCAGTAGACGATCCTAAGATTGTCATTGCCGTTTTTATTGAAAACGGGGTATGGGGTGCACGATGGGCTGCTCCTATTACGAGTTTAATGCTACAAAAATATCTACTTCCAGAAATTGTTCGTCCTGATTTAGAAAAACGAATGCTAGAAGGAAGCTTAGAAAGTGAATACAACAAAGTTTTACAACTATACAACTTAGCGGATAAGCAGAAAAAATAATGAGAAGCGGAAGCGTACAAAAGCATATCGATTGGATAACTATTATGTTATATCTCTTACTAGTTGTTGCGGGATGGGTAAATATCTACTCTACCTCACTTCCTAGTGAAGAAGCTAGTATTTTTGATTTTAGCCAAATCTATGGTAGGCAATTGGTCTTTATTTTGACGTGTATTCCCTTAATTATCCTCATTCTTGCTCTAGACACCAAGTTCTATGAGAAGTATGCCCTAATCTTTTACATTATCGGTATTCTCTCCATTCTGGGTCTATTTGTGTTTGGTAAATCGGTCAAAGGGCAAACCAACTGGTATCAGATTGGCGGATTGGGGGTTCAACCCTCCGAGTTTGTAAAAACGACCACAGCCTTATTATTGGCCAAGTACTTTTCGGACAACCAAGGTACTTTAAAGACGCTTAAAGAACAGGTAACCGTTTTTATGATCATTGGTATACCAACCTTATTAATCTTAAAACACGATACAGGAAGTGCTATGTTATTCGCTGCTTTAATCTTTGTATTATTCCGCGAAGGATTACCTTCTTGGTATTTATGGTCGGCTTTTATTACAATAGCACTCTTTGTTGCAGCATTGATAGTAAAACCTTCCTTAATCATCACATCCATTGTATTATTAACACTACTACACTACTATTTTAACAAAAACATCAATAGAAACCCCTTTATTTATCTTATTTTAGCCACCGTAATGTGCGGCTTTGTTCTATCTGTTGATTACGTGTACGACAATGTACTTGAACCCCATCAAAAAGATAGGATAAACGTTTTACTCGGTGAAAATGTAGATCTTCAAGCCGAAGGATACAACCTCAATCAATCGAAAATTGCAATTGGTTCAGGTGGTTGGTATGGCACTGGTTTTTTACAAGGTACCCAAACTAAGGGGGGCTTTGTACCTGAACAGCATACCGATTATATATTTACTACGGTTGGAGAAGAATGGGGATTCGTTGGTTCTACCACGATTATCGTCTTATTTCTTTGCTTATTTTTCCGCTTAATCTACCTAGCAGAAAAGCAAAAAAAGCGATTTAATAGAGTCTACGGTTATTGCGTCGTGAGTTTTTTATTCATTCACTTCGCCTTTAATATTACCATGTTAGTAGGATTATTCCCTACTATTGGGGTTCCACTTCCCTTTTTCTCCTACGGAGGATCGAGTTTAATTGCATTTACATTACTCCTATTCATCTTTTTAAAACTGGATGCTAACAGGATCAATGAATGGTAAAATTCGAACAACAATAGAATCAAAATAGAGAAAAAGAAAAATGAAAAAAACGTTTTTAATTGCTGGTATGATGCTTGTTTGCACAACCGCTATGCAAGCACAAGAAGTACAAAAAGAAGAATCTACAACAATTTTACCTGAAGTTCCGGTTGTAGAGATTGTAGAAAGCGTCGTAGAAGAGGCTCCAGCCATGAATACGCAAGAATTAAAGGCATTTGAGCAAGAACAAAAGCAAATCGAGCGCGAGCGCAAAGCAGAGCTTAAAAAGCAAAAAGAAATTGCTAAAACGCAAAAGAAAATTCAAAAAGCAACAGAGAAGTTAAACAAGACTAAAGCGAAATACAACAAAGAAAACGACACGTTTAACCGCGATATGGCTTTAGGTAAAATAGCCCCTGTTCAAGAATTAAAAATCAAAACTAAATTACATAAATACCAAACACAAATTGCTAATTTAGAATTTGATATTAAAGCAGAAGAATACAAATACGAAACGCTAACAAAATAAGAAAAAGCGAAACTTAGGTTTCGCTTTTTTTGTTTACGGTTGACAGTTTGCAGAAAACAAAAAAAACCGATAACGAAAGTTATCGGTTTTTTTCTGGTGTGGTGCCTCCAGGAATCGAACCAGGGACACAAGGATTTTCAGTCCTTTGCTCTACCAACTGAGCTAAGGCACCAGTTGCTTATTCTTCGTTTAAAATTTGTGGTGCCTCCAGGAATCGAACCAGGGACACAAGGATTTTCAGTCCTTTGCTCTACCAACTGAGCTAAGGCACCAGTTTTAAACTAAATTACTAAAAGCTAATTTTGTGGTGCCTCCAGGAATCGAACCAGGGACACAAGGATTTTCAGTCCTTTGCTCTACCAACTGAGCTAAGGCACCAGTTGCTTATTCTTCGTTTAAAATTTGTGGTGCCTCCAGGAATCGAACCAGGGACACAAGGATTTTCAGTCCTTTGCTCTACCAACTGAGCTAAGGCACCAGTTTTAAACTAAATTACTAAAAGCTAATTTTGTGGTGCCTCCAGGAATCGAACCAGGGACACAAGGATTTTCAGTCCTTTGCTCTACCAACTGAGCTAAGGCACCAATTGGCTTTTAGTAGTGAACTTTTGTTCTCTTAAGCGGTTGCAAATATATAATACTTTTTTATTCTTCCAAAACTTCTCTGGCAATTTTTCTTTATTTATCTTTGTTAAACTAAGCAATAGCATCATGATCTATACCCTTGATATCGGCAATACCAGAACCAAACTCGCTATGTTTGAAAACAATAGCCTTTTGAAAACCGAATATCTTTCAACGAAAAATTTACAAGAAGAACTTTTATTTTTTTTAAAAAAAAATAAAACAAAGCCTAAAATTATAGTTGCGAGCGTAGTTCATTTGGATCCAGACCTACTAAATTGGCTTCAAACGCATACTGATTTTATAGAAATCAGTCATACCACACCACTTCCTGTAGCTAATAAATACCAAACCCCTCATACGTTGGGTATCGATCGTTTAGTGGTTGCTGCGGGATCTACACTTGTTTATCCCGACACTGCCCGTTTAATCATCGATGCAGGAACTTGCATTACGTACGACATTGTCAATGCCCAAAACGAATATTTAGGCGGTGCTATTTCTCCTGGTTTACAATTGCGTTACAAAGCATTGAACGATTACACAGCCAAACTCCCTTATTTGCAAACAGAAGACATTAATTATTTTATTGGAAAAAATACAAATGAATCCATTCAATCGGGGGTTATCAACGGAATTGTTGCAGAAATAGACAATATTATCGACCATTATAAAAAAGATTATTCTGATTTAACAATAATTTTAACGGGTGGGGATACAGTTTTTTTGGCTAAAAGATTAAAAAATATAATATTTGCTAATCCAAACTTTCTTTCTGAAAGTCTGAACTATATATATCAATACATAATTGAAAATGATAAAAAGAATCATTCTTAGCTTTAGCCTTATTTTATCCGCTCAAGCTTTCGCTCAGCAAGGAACCGCATCTCCTTATTCATACTACGGAATTGGAGACTTAGGTTACAATGGTACAAATGAATATAAAGCTATGGGAGGTACTAGTGTCTATTCAGATAGTTTGCACCTAAACTTATTGAACCCTGCCGCTATTAGCAAATTACAGGCTACAACATTCACTGTTGGATCTACCTCGAAGTTCTATAATTTCAAATCAGATAACAGCAATGACAATATAAAACGTCAAACGATTGATTATTTCGTTGTAGGATTACCTATTTCTAAAAAGTCAGGGGTTATTTTTGGACTTCAGCCTTATTCTTCTGTTGGTTACAAAATCGAAAGAGAACAAATGAATGAGTTGAATCAGAAAGAATTCAATCAACTGGAAGGAAGTGGAGGGATTAACCGAGTATTCTTAGGTACAGGTTATGAAATCAACAAAAACTTTCAAGTAGGTATTCAAGCGAGTTATTTCTTTGGTAACACAGATAATACCAATACCATAGCGTTGTTAGATGCAGGAGATGGATTTGGTTTAATAACTAGTACCAATGAAAAAAGACGTATTGACTACAAAGGATATGAGATTCGCGCAGCTCTTCAATATGAAGGAAAATACAAAGGATATGATTGGAAAGCCAATCTTACATACAGCCCTGAAACTAAATTAACAGCTGATAATGTAACCAACTTGAGAATTATCAACACAAATGGTGCTATTGTAGATTCCAAAGAAATTTTTAATGGAAGTACAAAATTAACTAAGCCACAAGAATTAGCGATTGGAGCAGGTATTGGTAAAAACTTAAAGTGGTTTGTTTCTGGGCAATTCACCTATATTGAAAACAGCAAATTAGCATCAAGCTGGAGTACGGCTCAATATGCAGGTTATGAGGATACCAAACGCTATGCTGTTGGAGGTTTTTACATTCCTAAATACAATTCTTTCACAAGCTATTTTGATCGCGTAGTATATCGCGCTGGATTCCGTTATGAGAACACTGGTTTAGTATTGAAAAATGAATCTATCAACGACTATGCCTTTTCACTTGGTGCAGGATTCCCTCTATTTGGGCGTTCTTTGTCTAATGTGAATATCGGATTGGAGTATGGAAATAAAGGAACAAAAAACAGTGGATTAGTTAAAGAAAACTACTTTAACCTTTCTATCGGTTTATCCTTAAACGATTTCTGGTTCTTAAAACGTAAATTTGATTAATACAACTCATCCATGTTGTTAACTAAAAAAACACTTTTAATTTCTTTACTACTCGGTAGCATCAGCTTTGTTTCTTGCGAGAGTAAGTTTAGAGATATTCAAAAAATACACGATAAAGCCCCATTTTACCCTGCAGGAATAGCAGAAAAAATGCGCGGTCAATATGTTGATTCGGGAAGAGTCAAAGCGATTTTAGTTAGCGAAAAAATGCTTGATTACTCCACAGTAAAATACAAGTTTACCGAATTTCCCGAAGGAATTAACCTGACGTTTTTCGATAACAATAACAATAAAAACACCGTTGTAGCAGATTATGCCATTCAATACACCGCAACGGAGCTTATTGATTTAAGAGGCAATGTAGTAATTACAACACATGACAATAAGAAATTTGAATCTGATCAGTTGTACTACAACCAAAAATTGGATTGGTTTTACACCAATGGCAAATACAAAGCTTCCACAGACAAAGAAAACTTCACCCAAGGTGTAGGAGTTGACTTCGATGGAAAGCTAAACATAATTAAAGCTAGAAATAGCTACGCAGAAAGTATTAAAAAAGAAGAAAACTAAACCCTATGAAAGCACTACGAATTATACCTTTTCTATATTTATTTGTTGCCATTCTATTCATTTATGATGCGGCAACTAAAATCATGGCAGGTGAACCCTTCTCCAACTATTGGACAAGCTTTCTTGTAGCAGGTCTAGCCGTTTTCATGTTCTTCTTCAGAAGAAAATACAGCAAAAGAATGGTTGATCATTACAATAAAAAATAAGCATCAAAAACAGATGTAAAACCGTAGAGCGATAAACAAGCTTTACGGTTTTTTTTATCCTACAAATTCAATCTTCCTCTAGTTCTTTTTCCATTTCTTGTTTTTTTATTTTTACGCTATTTGTTGTTTTTCCCACCATTTTTCCTATCTTGAATCTCGCTTTAAATAAAAAATTCTGTTTTTTAACATTAAAAAACAGCAAGAAACACATTCTTTCTTCAAAATAATAGGTTTACCCCTTTTATTATTAAAGAGATAATTGTATTTTCGCTCTCTGAAAAAAATTACACATAATAAAAAAACATGGCAGTTTTATCAAAAATTAGACAAAAGTCGGCGCTGTTAATTGCAGTAATTGGTATTGCTTTATTAGCATTCGTTATTGGAGACGTCGTTAGAAGCGGAGGTGCTGGTTCTTCAAGAAATATTGGAAGCGTAAATGGTGAAGATATCAATACGCAGATTTTTCAACAGAAAGTTTCCCAAGCAGAGCAAGGGAATCAAATGAGTAGAAATCAAGCCTACCAAATGGTTTGGAATACCGAAGTGAATAATATACTGCTAAAAACGGAATTCGAAAAACTAGGATTACAAATCGGAAAGGATCAATTAATCAACGTAGTGAAAACCAACCCTATGTTTGCTAATAGTCCTGAATTCCAAAATCAATTAGGTCAATTCGACATGGCTAAGTTCAACGCTTGGGTTATGGCAATGAAACAAGCTGGACCAGAACAATGGCAAGCTTGGTTAAGCTATGAAGTTGAATTGGAAAAATTTGGTTTACAACAAATGTACAATGCCTTGGTAAAAGGAGGAGTATACACCACTCAAACGGAAGCTAAATATGCTTACCACGGAGAAAATAGCAAAGTAACTTTTGACTATGTAACTGTTCCATATAGCACAATCAATGATGATCAAGCGAAAGTAAGTGATTCAGAAATTACAGGTTATATGAAAAAACACGAGAATAGATTCCAATCTGAACCTACACGTGAGTTAACTTATGCTTATGTTGAAAGCACTCCTTCTGAAAAAGACAAAGAAGATGTAAAAGAAACAGTTGAAGCTTTCTTAAAGCCAACAGTTCAATACAACGCTGAAACAAAAAAGAACGATACAATCGCAGGTTTTAAAGCAACCAAAGACTTAGTTGCTTTTATCAATGCAAATTCAGATGTAAAATTTGATAGCGTTTATTATGCTAAAAAAGATTTACCATTAGAATTCCAAGAACAATTATATAACTTACCTACAGGAGAAGTATTTGGTCCTTATATTTTCAATGATCATTACTGTATTTCTCGTATGGTAGGTAAAAAAGCTGGAGCAAAAGTAAATGCTGCTCATATCTTAATTTCCTATGCTGGTGCACCACAAAGTGCTGCTACTAGAACGAAAGAAGAAGCAAAAGCAAAAGCAGATGAAATCTTGAAAAAAGCTACTGCAGCGAACTTTGCTGAATTAGCTCAAGCTGAATCAGAAGATCCAGGATCAAAAGCAAATGGCGGTAAATACGAAGATATTGCTAAAGGACAAATGGTTAAACCTTTCGAAGATTTTATCTTCAACAACGCTACAGGTAAAATTGGAGTAGTTGAAACAGACTATGGATTCCACGTAATTCAAGTATTAGGAAAATCTGAAGGGGTACAAATTGCTACTTTAGCTAGAAAAATTGAAGCTTCAGAAGCAACAGCTGATGAAGTATTTGCAAAAGCAACAAATATTGAATCTGCTGCAGCTACAGGAAACTTAGTAGCAGAAGCTGAAAAAGTAAATGCAGTTGTTCAACAAAACGTAACAGTACGTCCATTTGACGAGTACTTACAAGCAGTTGGAGCAAGAAGTGAAATCGTTTCTTGGGCATTTAACAAAGAAACAAAAGATGGAGATGTAAAACGTTTTGACATTCCTGATGGTTATATTATCGCTACTTTAGCTTCAACAAACAACACTGGTTTATTGCCTATCGAAGAAGCTAGAAAGATTGTTGAGCCAATTTTAATGAATGAGAAAAAAGCGCAAGTAATTAAACAAAAAATGACGGCTGCTACAATAGAAGAAGTTTCTAAACAAACAAATGCTTCTATCGCAACTGTATCAGAAGTATCAAGACAAAACCCATTAATTCCAAATATTGGTAATGAACCTTTAGTAGTAGGTACAGCTTTTGGAACAGCTTTAAATCAAAACTCAAAATTGATTGATGGAGCAAATGGAGTTTATATGGTAAAAACAACAAACGTTGCTTTAGCACCAGATTTAGACAACTACAACAACTACAAAACAAGAACTGAAAATGCAGTTCGTATGAGCGCTTCATCTAAAGTGTTACAAGCACTGAAAGAACAAGCTAAAATTAAAGACAACAGAATTGGAATGATCCAATAATCATATCAAAAGCCATCTACGATTAGATGGCTTTTTTTATTCCTTTTCGTTTAAGTAAGAAAAATACCTTATTTTTGCTCAGAATTCTTATTTAATACGATACATATGAAAGCATACGTTTTCCCTGGTCAAGGTGCTCAGTTCACTGGAATGGGTAAAGATTTATATGAAAGTTCAGCTATTGCAAAAGAACTATTCGACAAAGCAAACGACATTCTTGGGTTCAATATCACAGACATTATGTTTGAAGGAACTGCAGAACAATTAAAAGAAACGAAAGTTACACAACCTGCAGTATTTTTACATTCTGTTATCTTAGCAAAAACAATTGAGAACTTTAAACCAGAGATGGTTGCCGGACATTCATTAGGTGAATTTTCAGCTTTAGTTGCCAATGGTACCTTAGCTTTTGAAGATGCTTTAAAATTAGTATATCAAAGAGCGATGGCCATGCAAAAAGCATGTGAAATCACACCTTCAACAATGGCCGCTGTATTAGGTTTAGAAGATGCTATTGTAGAACAAGTATGCCAGGAAATTGACGGTGTTGTGGTTGCAGCAAACTACAACTGCCCGGGTCAATTGGTTATTTCTGGAGAAACAACTGCAGTAGAAAAAGCATGTGAAAAACTAAAAGAAGCTGGCGCTAAAAGAGCATTATTACTTCCTGTAGGTGGAGGATTCCACTCGCCTATGATGGAACCAGCTAGAACAGAATTAGCTGCTGCTATTGAAGCAACAACTTTCAACCAACCTTCTTGCCCTGTATATCAAAATGTACCGGCTCATGCAGTAAGCGACCCTGAAGTAATCAAAAACAATCTTATTGTACAATTAACAGCTCCTGTAAAATGGACACAATCCGTACAACAAATGATTGCAGATGGAGCAACTTCATTTACAGAAGTAGGTCCAGGAAAAGTTTTAACGGGCTTAATCAAAAAAATTGATAAAGACGCGGAGACTTTCAACATCTAAAATTCAATTAACCATAGTTATAAAATCCTTGATTCCAAAAGTGTCAAGGATTTTCTATTTAATCAAAAATCGTGGAAAAATTATCACTTCAAGAGTGGGTATTAATCTTTACACTCGCTAGCTTAACCGCTTTAGGTCCGCTAGCCATTGACATGTATTTACCTGCTTTCCCAAAAATAGCTGCTGATTTACAAACAGACGTAAGCTATGTTCAAGTATCCTTATCAACTTTCTTAGGAGGCTTAGCAGTAGGACAATTGTTTTGGGGTCCTATATCAGACAAATATGGAGCTAAAAAGCCCATTATGTTATCCTTGAGTATTTTCCTCCCCACTTCTTTTGCTTGTTTGTATGTATCTGATATCAAAATAATGTGGGCGTATCGCTTTTTACAAGCTTTCGGAAGTAGCGGTGGGCTTGTCATTGCGCGTTCTATTGTCAATAAACGATTCGATAAAGACAAAACGCTCAAGATATTTAGCATTTTAGCCCTTGTAGGTGGGGTGGCTCCTATTGTTGCTCCTATTTTAGGAAATGCTGTACTCAAACACTTTGATTGGCCTCATATTTTTACAGCCATGGGAGTATTTGCCCTTTTCAGTATTGCCATGACGTTTACCTTTTTAAAAGAAGATTTTTCGAATCGCTTACCCTCATTAGAGGTAAAATCCATCATTCAAAACTACTTGAGGCTTTTTGAAAACAAAATATTCATTACCTATACGCTCATCGGCAGTATTGCCTTCAGTTGTTTAATGCTCTATATTTCCAATTCTCCTGTACTTGTTATGGAAGTTGGGGGATTGAGCAGCACAGCCTTTAGCCTTGTTTTTATGTTGAATTCTTGCGGGTTAATGGTCGGATCATTCCTTACCTCCTCTTTTTTGAGAAAACGCTTAGAACCGAAACAAATTATTACCCTAGGTACCAGCATACAACTAATTTCGGCTTTGGTCCTGTTTGGATTCATTGTAACAAATGTCTCCATCTATTTCCAATTGGTACCGCTTTTCTTTTTTGTCTTGCCTTTGGGGATGCTATTCCCAACTTCAACCACTTTGGCTCTATCGCCATTTAAAGCAGAATCAGGTATTGCTTCTGCCCTATTCGGGGCCTCTCAATTAGCATTTACCTTTTTAACGTCTGTACTTTTAAATACATTAAACAATGGTTCCATGTATGTTGTAGCACTTTCTTTAGCGGCTTGCGCCCTATGTTCCTTGCTCATCAATACTTTGACCCAAAAAACATAAATAAAAAAGCCTTGATTTCTCAAGGCTTTTTTTATCGGGTTCAAGGACTATCCTAAAAATGCTTTAATCTCGTCCGTGATAAATTTAATTTGATCCGCTTCTAATTCAGAGTGCATAGGTAAAGATAACACCTCTTTCACCAATTGATTTGTCACAGGGAAATCTTCTTCCTTATAACGAGGATCTAGATAAGCCTTTTGGTTGTGCAACGGAATTGGGTAATAAATTGCGCAAGGAATTCCTTTCCCTTGTAAATGTGTCATCAATGCATTTCTATCTGCATTCACAATACGCAACGTATATTGATGGAATACATGACTATCGTCATCCCCTTCAACTTTTGGTGTAATTACATTCGGATGATTTGCTAAAGCTGCAGAATATTGAGCAGCTGCTTCTCTTCTTGCTTTATTATATTGATCCAAACGCGGTAATTTTGCATTTAATACTGCTGCTTGTAAACTATCTAAACGAGAGTTAACTCCAACAACATCGTGGTGGTAACGCTCATACATTCCGTGATTAACAATTCCACGGATGATATGTGCTAATGCATCATCATTCGTAAAAATAGCTCCACCATCCCCATAACAACCTAAGTTTTTAGAAGGGAAGAAAGATGTTGCTCCTACATGAGCAATTCCTCCTGTTTTTACTTTTTTACCATCTGAAAAAGCATAACTTGCTCCAATTCCTTGTGCATTATCCTCGATAACATATAAATTGTGCTCTGCAGCAATTTTCATGATCTCCTCCATATTAGCCACGTTCCCGAATAAATGTACAGGTACAATCGCTTTGGTTTTAGGAGTAATTGCTTTTTTAATCGCTTCTACATCAATATTCATGCTAGTTGGACAAACATCCACTAAAACAGGAGTTAGCTGTAATAAGGCAATAACCTCAACTGTTGCAGCAAAAGTAAAATCAGCTGTGATTACCTCATCACCAGGTTGTAACCCTAGTCCCATCATAGCAATCTGTAATGCATCAGTTCCATTCGCACATGGAATTACGTGCTTTACCCCTAAATACTTTTCTAAATTAGCTTGAAAAGTATGTACTTGAGGTCCGTTGATAAATGCAGAAGATTCTAAAACTTCTTGAAAAGATTGATTTACTTCTTCTTTAATTCCTTTATATTGACTTTTTAAGTCAACCATTTGAATTTGTTTCATCACATTGGATTTAGTAGTATCTCTAAGTCTTCGGCTCCTCCTTATTTTAGAGCCAAACAACTTGACTGTCGATATGTTTTACAGCTACAAAAATACTAATTTCTTTACTTCAAAAATCTTTTCTTTACTAAAAGAAACGTAATTTCGCTAGATAAACTATTCCCTATGCTATTTCTTTATAATCTACTTATCCATATTGCCACTGCAGTTTTGCATCTAATTGCCTTATTCAATAAAAAGATTGCCTTATTTGTTCAAGGACGCAAAGCCTCTTTTACCATTTTAAAGCAAAAGATTCAACCTACTGATCGCGTCTTTTGGGTTCATGTAGCCTCTTTGGGAGAATATGAGCAAGGTTTACCCATCATGGAAACACTAAAACAACAATTTCCTACACATAAAATTGTTTTGACCTTCTTTTCTCCTTCAGGATATGAAGTAAAAAAGAACAACACTATCGCTGATGCTACGTTGTATTTACCCATGGATACACAAAGTAAGGCCAAAGCTTTTCTAAAACTCGTACATCCAGAAAAAGTTTTTTTTGTCAAATATGAATACTGGCCAAACTACCTCAACCAGCTAAAAAAGCAACACATTGAAACCTACTTGGTTTCTGGTATTTTCAGACCCAATCAGGTATTTTTTAAATGGTATGGTGGCTTTTACAGAAAGGCCTTGCATACATTCACTTATTTCTTTGTGCAAAATGAAGAATCGCGTGCACTTCTTGCCTCTATCCATCTAAACAATAGTAAAGTAGTTGGCGATACCCGTTTTGACCGCGTGAGCCAGATTTTAGAGAACGACAATACCTTATCTTTTTTAGAAGAACTAACACAGGGAAAAACCAAAAAAACAATTGTGGTCGGTAGTTCATGGCCCCAAGATGAAAAGATTATCGTCGATTATATCAATCAAATACAGGATGACACCCTCAAATTTGTCATCGCTCCACACAATATCAAACCAGAGCAAATTAATCAACTCTACCAATCCATTGAAAAACCTAAGCAACTCCATTCCAACTATGTTGCTGGCACAACTGACTTATCTGAAACGCAGGTCTATATTATTGACGCCTATAGCTTATTAACCAAAGCCTATAGCTACGCGACAATTGCTTATGTTGGTGGTGGTTTTGGTGCAGGTATTCACAACATCTTAGAAGCTGCTACTTTTGGGGTTCCTATTTTAATAGGCCCCAATTACAAGAAATTCCAAGAAGCCAAAGACTTGATTCGATTGGGTAGTTGTATAGTTATTAACAATGAGACTGACTTTATTAACAATTTAACCGAGTTATTAACAAACAATACCTTGCGTTGTGAATTAAATCACATCAGTTCTACTTTTATTCTTAGCAACAAAGACGCTACAAACAAAATATACAATCACATTTTCAATTAGTTACAATAAAAATCAGCTTTTTTATGCTTTAAAAAGTTATCAACATTTCTCTTTAAAACAATTGACAACCCTTGTTGATAACTTTAAAAAAGTGAAGCAGGCTCTTGCCTGTAAAACGAAAAAAAGGTAAGTAAACACTTTTGTTTACTTACCTTTTATAATATGAATTAATAATTACACTATAGGTAACTTATAGAAAGTTAGAGGTATATAAAAATTATATGAATACCGAACGAGCAATATAAGGCAAATTATTGATTGCCACAATACCTTTAATACTATTTGTTAAATTAAACTCGCACCTTAAGATTATTTGTTTTTTTAAATACCTCAATCCTTATCAGGGTTCCTACATCATTTACTTATCTTATAAAGCCTTGGGAAAACTATTTTTTTTTAACATCCCTAGCTCTGCTTTCTTTTTTTATTTTCACATCTGAATGAGCACTTTTATTTTGCTGTATTTTCTTCTATAAACATGAGGGTTTATTGCTACTGATCATCACTTTGACTCGAATATTAAAGGAAAAACAACGATTCTAAATCAATGTTCTATTTTTCGCACTACTCTTTCCTAAAAACCGAATAAAACGTCATATCCTCATTTAACACGGTGTTTATTTTTCTCAAAATACACTTAAAATAGTGGATGGATATGCAAATCGTAGCTCCTATTACCTGAATAGTTGTATCTTGCCCAAAATAAAAAATAACGAACACTTTTATGAACTTAAGACTTAAAAACGCATTTAAACTGCTCGTTGCACTTCTTATTGTTCCTGTTTATGCACAACAAGGAGGTATGTGGATTCCTTCTTTGCTAGAGGGGATGAATGAAAAGGAAATGACGACCTTAGGAATGAAAATGTCCATTCAGGATATTTACGATGTAAATAATTCAAGCATGAAAGATGCTGTTCCACACTTTAATGGTGGATGTACATCAGAGGTTATTTCTCCTCAAGGATTACTATTGACGAACCACCACTGTGGATATGGTCAAATCCAGGCACACTCTTCGGTAGAACACGATTATTTAGCAGATGGTTTCTGGGCTAAATCACAAGCAGAAGAATTGCCAAACGACAATTTGGAAGTAACTTTCATTGTGCGTATTGAAGACGTAACAAGTGCAGTCATGCATGGAATAAAAGCGAAAGATACTGAAACCCAAAAACAAGAAAAAATCAACGCGAACATTTCGCGTACTGTTGCTACCTTCCCTAAAAAGGATTGGCAAGAAAACAAGATTAAATCTTTCTATGAAGGAAATCAGTACATTTTATTTGTTACAGAAACCTTTAAAGATGTGCGTTTAGTTGGAGCTCCGCCTTCATCAATCGGTAAATTCGGATCGGATACGGATAACTGGGTATGGCCACGTCATACAGGAGATTTCTCTTTGTTCCGTATTTACGCAGATAAAAACAACCGTCCAGCGGCCTATTCAAAAGACAACGTGCCATATACACCGAAACACTTCTTCCCTATTTCATTAGATGGAGTAGCACAAGATGATTTCACTATGGTATTTGGATACCCAGGTCAAACACAAGAATATTTACCTTCTTATGCTATTGAGCAAATCATCAATGATTTGAATCCTGCTAAAATTGGAGTACGAGATGTTGCTTTGAAAATTACGGATGAATACATGCGTAATGACCAAGCGATTAAAATTCAATATGCTTCTAAATATGCAGGTACTGCCAATTACTGGAAAAAGTGGATTGGAGAAAGTCAAGGATTGAAAAAGAGTAATGCTGTAGCAGCGAAAAAAGCATTCGAACAAGATTTTATTGTACGAGCGAAGAAGAGTAAAAATGCAAAAGAGTATACCGCAATTTTACCACAATTCGAAAAATTATATCAAAAGATAGCTCCTTATTCCTTAAGTAGAGATTACTTCATGGAAGTAGCCTTGCGCAATGGAGAGCTATTAGCAGCAGCTTGGCGTGTATATGGTGTTGAAAGCGCATTAAACAATGAGGCTCAATTCCAAAGTAGAAAAGCGAACTTATTGCGTTCACAAGAGCGTTTCTACAAAAATTACAACAAAAATGTGGATCAAGATGTATTCAAAGCTATTGTAACCTTATATAAGGAGAAAGCACCAAAAGCTTATTTAGCTCCTGAATTACAACAAGCAGATGTAGCTGCTTTGACTAATGACATTTACACCAACAGTAAATTGACTACCTATGAAGGGTTAAAAGAATTATTAAGTGGAGATGCAAAACAAGTAAAAGCTGCTTTATTAGCGGATCAAGGTTATGTTTTTGCTAAAAGCTTAATTGAAAACTACCAAACGGCTATCTTACCACAATATGAAGCTTTAGATTTAGAGATTAAAGCCCTACAACGCACTTATATGAAAGCGCAATTAGAGCTTTATCCTGATGCTAGAATTTTCCCTGATGCAAACAGTACGTTACGTGTTACTTATGGTAAAGTAGATGGATATGCACCAAAAGATGCTATTTATTACGAACCTGTAACTCATTTAGATGGAATCATGGAAAAATATATTCCTGGAGATTATGAGTTTGATGTACCAGCAAAATTAGTTGAACTCTATCAAGCTAAAGATTACGGAGCTTATGCAGAAGATGGTAAACTACCTATAAACTTCATCGCAACCAACCACACAACAGGAGGAAACTCAGGAAGTCCGGCTATTGATGCGCACGGAAACTTAATTGGGTTAAACTTTGACCGCGTTTGGGAAGGAACGATGAGTGACATTTACTATGATCCAGCGATCTGTAGAAACATTATGGTAGATGCACGCTATATTTTATTCATTATCGACAAGTTTGCAGACGCAAAACACCTGATAAATGAGATGAAATTGGTAAATCCTAAAAAAGACAAAAAATAACATACTGATTTACAGTGTTTTATAAATTATTTTTTTATAGAAAAATATTTTACAAAAACAAATTGTTGAATGAAATATTTTCTATATTTGTATCGAATTAATAATTAACTTTTATAACTTTAGTAAAATGAAAAAAATCGCATTAAGCATTGCTTTAGTAGCTATGATGGGTGTATCTTTTGTTTCTTGTAAAGATACTGCAAAAGAACCTGCAACAGAAGAAGTAACAACAGAAGAAGTAGCTGCTCCAGTTGAGACAGTTGTAACTGAAGAAGTTGTAACTGAAGAGGCTCCAGCTACTGAAGAAGCTCCAGCTACAGAAGAAGCTCCAGCTACAGAAGAAGTTGCTAAATAATTTTAGCTAGCAATAAAAAAAAGCTCTCACTAGGTGAGGGCTTTTCTTTTTTATATCCGTTTCGCTTTTTAATTTAAAGCGATTAATTCTTCCATCAATTTTCTATCATTCGATAAACGAGGTACCTTGTGTTGTCCACCTAATTTATCACTTCCTTTTAGCCAATCATAAAACAATCCTCGACGCGCTTGATGCAAGACCAAAGGATTTAATGTCATATTATTATAACGTTTGGCTTCATAATCAGAATTCACTTCCTGAATACACTGATCTAATACTTCAGCAAACTTGTTTAAATCTTGTGGTGCTTTCGTAAATTCAATCATCCATTCATGTGCTCCTTTTTCTTTACCTACCATAAAAATAGGTGCTACAGTGTATTCGGCAATTTCTACTTGAAACAATGAACACGCCTTTGCTAAGGCACGATCTGTATTCTCTACCATTAATTCCTCTCCAAATACATTGATATGATGCTTTGTTCTTCCTGTAATCTTAATTCGATACGGCAATAAACTAGTAAAACGAACGGTATCCCCAATCAGATAGCGCACCAATCCGGCATTCGTTGTAATCAACATGGCATAATTCTTCCCTAATTCCACATCGCGTAAAGAAATAATTTTCTGGACACTTGTACCAAACGTATCCATCGGAATAAATTCATAGAAAATACCATAATCTAACATCAACAACAATTCATTGCATCCATTTTGATCTTGAATCGCAAAAAACCCTTCTGATGCGTTGTATATTTCATAGTATTTAAAATCACTACTTGGCAGCAATTTCTGGTATTGCTCTTTATAAGGTTCAAAACTCACCCCACCATGAAAATATACTTCTGCATTTGGCCATAACTCTAATAAGCTCCCTTTGCCCGTTTCTTGCATAATCTTATTGAAAAGTACCAACATCCAAGAAGGTACCCCCATAAAACTGGTTACATTTTCATTTTGTACTTCTTTGATAATGGCATTCATCTTGGTTTCCCATTCTGCCATTAGTGATGTTTTATTGGAAGGAGTACTACTAAACTCGGCCCAAAAAGGCATATTATCTATCAAGATTGCTGAAAGATCTCCAAAAATGGTATTGTTGTCTTCGTACAACTGTTTACTTCCGCCTAAACGAAGTCCTTTACCTGTAAATAGCTGTGAATTTTCATTGTTGTTGAGATACAAACAAAGCAAATCTTTGGCTGCTTTATAATGACAATTTTCTAATGCTTCATTACTAACGGGAATGAATTTACTTTTTGCATTGGTCGTACCACTTGATTTAGCAAACCATCGAATCGGTTCAGACCAAAAGATGTTATTCTCCCCTCTCCTCGCTCTTTCTATATAAGGTTCGAATTCTTCATACGTATAAAGAGGCACACGTTCTGCAAACGTTTCATAATTTTTAATACTAGCATAATCATATTGCTTTCCTAGTAAAGTTTTTTCATTGGCTTTAATCAAACCTAAAAAAACATCATTTTGTACCTCATTGGGGTATTTTCGAAATAAATCTATTTGATGAATTCTCTTCTTAAGAATCCATGAAGCAATAGAATTAACAATTGTCAGCGCCATATATACATTATTAATAAAGTAAACTCCTTTTTCTTGTAAAAAGAGAATCTAAACAATAAAATTTGTTTTTGTACTTTTACTCCTTACCCAAAAATAACACTTTTATTTATGCTATACGAAGGAGTTTTAAACAAAATGCAAACGGAATGGAGTAGCCCTATTGAATACTATTTAGTCTTTCAAAACAACTTCATCAATTTAAATCAAGTATTAAATCGTCAACTGAAGATTTCATTTATCGATTACCAGTGTTTAAATTGTGGGCAACACAAAAAGATCTTCCGTCAAGGGTTTTGTTATGACTGTTTTTATGCAAGTCCAGCAGTTGGTGATTGGATTATGCGTCCCGAATTAAGTACGGCTCATTTAGGCATTGCGGATCGCGATTTGGACTATGAAAGCAAAGTTCAATTACAACCTCATATTGTCTATTTGGCTGCATCTAGTGATGTGAAAGTGGGTGTTACAAGAAAAACTCAAATTCCCACGCGTTGGATTGACCAAGGAGCCTCTAGCGCTGTTCCCATTGTTGAAGTACCCAACCGCTATTTTGCTGGTATAACTGAAGTTGCTTTAAAAGGACTTTTTACGGACAAAACCAATTGGCGAAAAATGTTGCAAAATGATATTATTACAACAGATTTACTAGCTATTAGAAATACATTAGCGGATAAACTCCCAGCAGAAGTACAGCCGTTCTTTGACACAACAACGGCGGATGTATATGAATTAAATTATCCTGTACTGGAATTTCCTACAAAAATCAAAAGCTTAAACTTAGATAAAACACCAACCTATCAAGGTGTTTTAAAAGGAATCAAAGGGCAGTATTTACTATTTGAAGATGGTACTGTTTTTAATATTCGAACATATGAAGGATATGTTGTTCAACTTGATATTGAATAAAAAAAAGAGGTTATTCTTAGTCTAGGATAGCCTTTTTTATTCTAATCAAGCATTTAATCGATTTTCTATTGTTTTAATTCTTTGAAGTAAATCGTTCCATTCTAAACTATGCCCTAGTATCATATTTTCTTGCATCAATTCATAATCCAATTTCCAATTCGATAACACCTCATCAGGTGGTATAATACTCAGTTTTCCTTTTTTGTGATTCAAATAGTCTATACCCCTTATAGGATTCATTACTTTACGATGCGCTACGATTAATTCAAATAATTCATTATTTGCTAAGGCTTCTTCTCCATAGCTAGACTGCATGATTTTATCCAAATCATAAAGATGCCTACTTAATCTTTCAACTCTTATTACGTCAATCGGTTTTAAAAACTCCTCATGTAGCAATAAAACTTTTTCTAAAAAAGTCCGTGTTGGAACAACAACACGTACATTAAAAGGAAGTATTGAAAAAATCTGTTTAGTATAATACTGATCAATAAAAGAAGAAATTAATTTTGATTCAACAGGTTCTGTCAGGGATCTAGCTCCTATTTCTAAGATTACGCGTTTTTGGATATAACTAACAATCTCTGGAATTTCAGATACGTAATACACTTCTAACACCATAGGATCACTCATATCATTTACCTCAGCTTGGTATCTTATTTCATATGAATGCGAAGAAATCCCTAGCAACTCTAATTGACGAATCAATTCTTCTCTAAACTCATGTATAATGAAATACCCTGAGGCTTTTCTTAATTGTTTTATTTTGGTCTTTGAATTAACAACATCAAAGCCTAATAAACTTTTATCCAGAATTAAATCAATATCTTCCGAAAAACGCTCAATCAAATGATATGCTTTACTCAATGAAGTTCCTCCTTTAAAAAAAATAAAATCCGAATATTTTGACTGAAAAATAGCTTTTAATAAAATAGTAACCCACCAATCCTTTTCTATGGCAAAAATAGGTAAACCATAAAAATTTCCTGTTTGTTCTAATACCTTCTTCTTTTGTTCTTTTTTTAGGTCAATCCACATATGCATTGGAATAATAAAGTCTATTAATTTCTTTTTGAATCCATACTGGAGCATATCTCAATTGACTTTCTATCATCTTTCTATCAACTTTTAGTATAGCAGGTGTAATTTGCTTCAAAAATAAAAGAGTTACTTCTTCTTGTCCTTTTGCTTTAAAAGCTTGAACAATAAGATAAAGCAATTGATCTTTTATTTCGAAAGTTTTAGGTACTGTACGTTTAAAAAGAAGTATACGATTCCCAATTTTAATTTCTCTTGGAGAACCATCAGTTAAGTAAACTGCTTTCAGCGGAATTTGCGTAGTTAATCCTAACAAATATTGAGCCATAATTCCCGTAGGAGCAATTCTAATTTTATCGCGTTTTGCTACTTCTTTTGCAATTTCTTCAATACTTGGATAAATAGTTCCTAGTACTGTATCACGCTTGGGTTTTACATAAATTCCTGCAGCAAGTCTCTCAATACATTGTTTTTTCTCCAAACGAAAAAGCACCTGACGAATATTGTCAGATGTACCGTATTTCACAAAATCATCCGCAAAAAAAATAGTGCGTTTCGATGATTTAATAATTTTATTTTCTATTTGATTATGAATTGAGTAAGACATAAAAACACCTTTTAATTTGTAACAAAAATAAGACAAATTTGTGACAAAATACTCTTTAATTTACAATTGTAAAAAGCCTTATTTCAACTTGATATTGAATAAAAAAAGGAAGCTGTACAGCTTCCTTTTTTTTGTTATTCACTTTTCTTTTTGCCGAAAAGATCTTTCAATCCCTTTCCTATTTTCTCCACCGTTTCTTCGGCTTCTTTTTTCTTGTTCTCACTTTCAGGAGTGGATTCTCCATTGGCATTTTCTTTGCCTTTATTTCCACCAGTCAAGAGATCTTTCAATGCATCTTTTCCTTTGTCAAGGTATTTGTTTGCCTGATCTTCTGCTATTTGTTTGGTAAGATTCGTCACAACTTCATTCATATTCGTCCCTACCTTTGGTGCACTAAAATCACCCGTCAATCCTACTTTTACAGGAATTGCATCATATTTAGCACTTTCTTGTGGACTTAATTTTGCCAATAAATTCGCTACATCAGAACCTAGCATTTTAGCAGGTACTTTAAAATCTAACGTATAATTCATTTGTTGATCAAATCCATGTTCTCCAGAAACTTGAACATTCATGTCTTTCACTTTGAAATCAAAAGGAGAAACTTGTACTTTACCATCTTTGAACTTCAGGTGAATGCGCTTATTGTTCAAATCGAGTTTACTTAAATCCACAAATTTAACTGCTGAATCTAAAGAAGATAGTAACTTTGAATTTGCTACATTCACCTGTGAATTTAAAATATCTCCGGTAAGATCACCAGAAAGCGTATTCATAATTGGTGAAAAATCACTGCTTGCAAGTTGACCATCTAATTTGATATTGGCATTAATATTTCCTGCAATAATTCCCGCTATAGGTGCAATTTTTTTCAAGAACTCAAATTGGGTAAATGTCTCTTTAATATCTAGTGTTTTCAGTCCTAAATCCATAGCAAACTTAGGTTGTGTACCTTTGGTTGATACATCCCCAGCAAATAACAATTTCCCTCCGAAAATATCCGTTGTCATATTTTCCAAGCGTGCTGTCTCGTCTTTTACGATAAGACGACCTTTTACATTTTTCAACGTTAGATTATCATAGACCACGGTTTTTGCATCTGCATTTAACGTACAATCTAAGAAAGCAGGTATTTTTAGGGATTCTGCTGCTTTGCCCGCAGGTGCTTTCTCCTCTTTTGTTTGCTCTGTTGCTTTAGGTGTATCCTCTTTTAATAAATCCGCTAGAATAAAATTCGTAGAACGAACATTAAAGTTTCCTTTTAAGGTTTGTTTGTTGAATAAGAATCCATACAAATTATCCAAACGTCCATCTGCAGCGACGTCAGTTTGCCCCGTAACTAAAACAAACTTATTCAAGCTGACATAATTCGGATTAAACGTAATAGCCGCTTCTTTGATATCCAATGGCTTCGCCATGGCGTCCGAAGCAAAATGGAAATTCGTCAAGCTAATATCTCCTGCGTTTTTAATATTTTGATACTGACTCTTCTCTACGGAATTCATATCAAAATTCGTGGTTACATTGGCTTTCAAAATTCCCGTTAACGGAACATCCATCTGTACTGGATATGCTTTTGTGACATTGGCTAAATTAATTACTCCATTCAACTTAGCATCTACGATAGGATTCTCTGTAATATTTTTAATATTGGCACTTGCATGGAAGACATCTTGATCAATTTTAAACGACAGCTTATTCAAATCAACATAAGTATCTTTCATTAGCCCCGTTTTATTTATAACCTGCATATCAAGAACAATTTGCTCCACTGCTTTAGGCAAATCAGGATATTTGAAAGACGCTTTATTTGCTGCCATTTCAATCGCTAGTGTAGGGATAGTCGTTTCCGTTAAATTTCCTTTCACTTGCCCTTTTACTTTAAATTCACCTGTTGTTGTTACCCCTTTCAATCCTCCGGCATAGGCTTCAGGTATTAAACCTAAAAAGTTTTTAAAATCTGAATCTGGTGTAGCAAATGACAAATCAAAAGCCTGTCCTTCTTCTAACAATTGAACTTTTCCATCAAATTGCAAAGGCAATTGATTAATCAATGCTTTATTCTCTTTGAAGGTATAAATCTGTTGATCCATATCCATACCAATCATCGCATCCAAAGATAGCTGTACTTGGTTCAAAAATGAAGTTCCATCCATCACAAAAGAAACCTTTGCTTTTGATTTCGTATCTAAATCTAAAATATTAGCCGTTAAATTTCCTTTTCCCTCATGATTAAACTCATCAATAATAAACTGCATTTTTGAGCTTAAATCAGTATAGGTAATTTTGGTATTTTCAATTTGATAATGTTGCAAGGCCAGAGAAAATGGTTTATCCTCTTTATCTTCCTCCTCATCTTTATCTTCCTCATCTTTCAGGGCAATGTCATAGTTGGCAATACCTTGTTCATTCACTAAGACATTAATCGCGGCATCTTTAAGTAAGATTTCTTCGATATTCATTGGCTTATCGGCTCCATTGAACAATTCCATGACTGACATTTGCAATCCGATCGTCTGTGCATGTAATAGTGTATCCCCTTGAAAAGGTTCGGTATTGACGATTGTCAACCCGTCAATAGTCACGGTTGCTTTCGGAAAATTCTTCAATAAACTCAAATTTACTTTATCAAAAGACACCGTTGCAGTTAGGTTATCATTGATTGTTTTGAGCACTAAATCTTGAATTTTTCCTTTAAATAAAAATGGAGCAGCGAGTAGTAATAGGAAAATTCCCAATACAATTCCACCAATCCATAATCCAACTTTTTTCTTCATAGTCATTTAATTTTCATACAAAATAACAAAAAAAAGAGTCAACTCAAATGATATGAGTTGACTCTTTCCTTATATTAGGTAAATCTTAACCTATTGAATCTTAATTTCGAAAGGCATGATTGCCTGTGCTCCTTTTAGTGAATTAAAGTAGTTTAATCGTTCCATCATTTCAAAATTCTCTTGTCCGATTTTTTCTTTCAGCAATTCATCTTGTGTTTGCATGATTGAGGCTCCTAAGAAATTGCGCAATAAATCATTGAATTTTAATTCATATTCTGGATAACTCACTACGTTATACTCTTCGATTTCAACTTTATTTGCTGCATAAGCAATCGCTGCATCCAACCCTCCTAATTCATCCACTAATCCTTTTTGTAAAGCATCGACTCCAGTCCAAACACGTCCTTGTGCAATTTCATCTACTTGTTCAAAGGTCATATTACGACCTGCTGCTACACGATTCACAAATGTTTCATAGATAAACTCAATGCTTTCTGTTACTTCCGTTTTAAACGATTCGTCAACTTTTCTGAATGGGCTATACGAAGCTGCATTTTGGTGTGTTTTTACTTGTTCCGCATTCACGCCATATTTAGTTGCTAAGGTGCTAAAGTTTGGCAACATACCAAATACTCCAATCGATCCCGTAATCGTTGCTGGATCAGCAAAAATACGATCAGCACCACAAGAAATATAATACCCCCCTGAAGCGGCTAAATCTCCCATAGAAACAATCACTGGTTTTACTTTTTTCGTCAATTCGATTTCTCTCCAAATTAACTCTGAGGTTAAAGCACTCCCCCCTGGACTATTTACACGTAAGACAATCGCTTTTACTTTATCATTCTGACGCGCTTTTCTCAACGCTCTATTCACAGATCCTTCTCCAATAAAGCTCACATTTCCTTCACCGTTCAAGATTTGTCCTTGTGCGTAAATAACAGCAATTTGATCTGTTGTTGCTTTTTTCGTACTTGGTGCACCTGCTTTAATATATTCCAATACATCTATTTTGTTGTATTCTTTATCCTGTGCGACGTCTAATGCTTTTTTAATTCCAGCGTGATACTCATCTTCATACGCTACTTTATCTACCAATTTTACTTGCAATGCTCTTTCTGGTGTTCGAGCCGCCAAGTTCGTTGCAATAGCATTTAAACTATCTACAGAAATATTTCTACTTTTCGAAATATCGTTTACCAAGGTTCCCCAAATAGAATTCAAGAAAACCGTAATTTGTTCTCTGTTGGCTTCACTCATTTGTTTTTCTAAATAAGGTTCCACCGCACTTTTATATTTTCCGTGGCGAATCACTTCCATGTGAACCCCCGTTTGATCTTGCAATCCTTTTAGATATAAGATTTCTGTTGATAACCCACGAAAATCAACCCCTCCTACTGGGTTAACGTATACTGTATCTGCAACAGAACTCAGGTAATATTCTCCTTGCGAAAACGTATCTGCATAAGACACGACAAATTTTCCACTTTGTTTGAAGTCTTCTAATTTTTCTCTGATTTCTCTACGTTGTACAAACCCCAAAGAAGAAACATTATTGAGCAATGAAATTCCTTTGATGCGATCATCCTCTTTCGCTTGTTCTATTGCCATCAACACATTCGAAACACCGTCTTTACTTTCGTCGCTAAAGTTGAAATCTTTATAACTAAACTTTCCACCGTAATCATATTGAACGGTTGATAAATCTAAATTAAGAACGGAATTATTCTTAACGATTACTTTATCTGAGCTTCCAGCTACAGCAGCAAAGACAATCAAACCAAAAAACAACAAACCAAAAAAGATGAACAGTCCTAGTAATGTTGCTAATAAATTTCTTAAAAACTTCATAGTATTCTATTTTACTGGATTAGTATACGCTATCGAACAAATGTTACAAAATAAGTATTTTATTTTCATTCAATATCTCCTACAAAGTTAGCATTAATTAAAATTTCTTTTACTTACTTTTGTCTCATGAATACGCAAAATACGCTGGTTTTATCCCTTGGAACCAATCAAGGCGACAAAAAAGCAAACCTTAATAAAGCTATAGAACTGATAAACAACGAAATAGGAACCGTTATTACCGTTTCTCCTATTTACGAATTTCCTGCATGGGGTTTTGAAAGTGAGCCATTTTTTAACTGTGCCTTAGTTCTTCATACCCTTTTAGATGCACAAACAGCTATTGCTAAAATCTTAGAAGCAGAAAAAACATTAGGTCGCATTCGTCACCAACAGGTGGGCTATGCTGCGCGAACTATTGATATTGATATTATTGCTTTCAACGAGGCAATTATCCAAGAGCCCAATCTGGTGGTTCCTCATCCGTTGATGCAAGACCGTCTTTTTGTATTACAACCTATGGCTGATTTACAATTGGACTGGGTTCACCCTATACTTAAAAAGAGCTGTCAACAGTTAGTACAAGATTGCACGGATCAAACGACATTCAAACAAGTAGAAGTGTTATCTACCCCTTTACAAGATCATCCCTTACGCAAATTAAATTTCGTAGCTATTGAAGGAAATATTGGAGCAGGTAAAACAACGTTGACACATCGCATTGCGGAAGATTTTAATGCTAAAAGTATTTTTGAAGGTTTTGCTGACAATCCTTTTCTTCCTAAATTTTATGAAGATGCCAAGCGTTATGCATTTCCTTTAGAAATGTCTTTCTTAGCGGACCGCTATGCTCAACTTGCTGATGATTTAGCTCAATTTGATTTGTTCAAAGAGTTTATCATTGCAGATTATTATATTTTCAAATCCTTGATTTTTGCTCAAATTACCTTGGAGGAAGATGAATTTCGCTTGTATCAACAAGTGTTTGATATCATGTATAAAGAAACTCCAAAACCAGATTTATATGTTTTCCTCTATCAGAATACCGATCGTTTATTAGAGAATATTCAGAAGAGAGGGCGATCCTATGAAAATGATATCTCCGGACAATACCTAGATAAAGTTACCCAGGGCTATTTCAATTTCATGAAGACCCTACCGGCAGAAAAAGTATTGGTCATTGATATCTCAGACTTAGACTTTGTAGCCAATCAAGCGGATTATATTCAAATCCTAAATCAGATTGAAACCAAATTGACAACATAAAAAAAAGCTCCAATAACCTTTTGTTTATTGGAGCTTTTTTATTTTTATTGCATTTGCTGAAATAAATCCCAAATAACAATTCCAGTACTTACCGCTATATTCAAGGAATGTTTCGTTCCGATTTGTGGTATTTCAATTACTCCATCACTCAAATCTACTACCCCTTGAGAAACTCCTTTTACTTCATTTCCGAATACTAACGCGTATTTTTGTCCGTCTTCAATTTGAAAATCGTTCAACATCACACTATTTTCTACTTGTTCAATAGCTTGAACAGAAACTCCTTCTTCCTTCAATCGTTTGACAACCTCAATGACATCTTTAACATATTCCCAGGCTACGGTTTCTGTTGCTCCAAGCGCTGTTTTATGTATTTCTTTATTGGGTGGTGTTGCTGTAATTCCGCATAAATACACTTTTTCTACCAAAAAAGCATCACACGTTCTAAAAACAGATCCGATGTTATGTAAACTTCTTACATCATCTAATACAACAATAATCGGTGTTTTATCTGATGTTTTAAACTCGTCAACACTCTTTCTATCTAATTCACTATTGGCTAATTTTCGCATAATAATGGGCTATATTTCTGCAAAAATATTGATTATACTAATACTAGACCAATATTTAATCCATGAAAATTAAAAACAGATTCACCTTCCTTCCTTCTTTCCATCCAATGTAAATAAGGCTATATTTTTAACTAATCTTTCATATCGTTTAATTGTTAAACCTTTTGAAGTTCAATATTTTTGTAGGCTAAAATTTGAATATGTTTCACGAATTAATCAAAAAAGTAATTACCTCTGCCGTTTTCATTTATACTGTTCGTTGTCTTCTTGGTTTCTGCATCGGCTATTATTTTTATATTTACTTTGAGGATCACGAAACTTTGTGGACGATTATTTCGATTATTTTAGTGATTTCACCAGAGGGGCAAAATTCTAAAAAGCTATCTATTGAGCGGTTTAAATCTAACTTAGTTGGTTCTGTTGTTGGTTTAATTTGCTTAGAACTACACACCCCTAACTTAGTTGTTATTTTATTTGGTATCCTGTTGACCATCTTGATTTGTTATTTCTTTAAAATTCTTAATATGGCACGCGTGGCTCTGGTTTCCTTAGTCATCATATTAGTACAACCTATTTCAGGTTTGACAGAAATGACTCCTTTATGGCGATTTTTAGCCGTTACCATTGGATGTTTGATTGGCTTACTCATTGTTATTTTTACCTCCATTCCGATTCGTCGATTGAAGCGCTATTACGACCTTCCTTTATCGTAAAAAATCTTTCTGTTTTAGCTATCTCACTAATCTTACTGTATATTTGTAACTTCGTCTAAATACCTAAAAACACAAAATATGGCTGCGAAAGAAAAAGCGACAAAAGAAACTCCGTTAATGAAGCAATACAATGACATAAAGGCTAAATATCCAGATGCTTGTTTGTTGTTTCGCGTAGGAGATTTTTATGAAACTTTTGGAGAGGATGCTATTCGTACGGCTCAGATTTTAGGCATTACCCTAACCAAACGTGGCGCTGGATCGTCTAGTGAAACAGAGTTAGCAGGATTTCCTCATCACTCCATTAATGTTTATTTACCCAAATTAGTCAAAGCAGGACTTCGCGTTGCAATATGTGATCAGTTGGAAGATCCTAAAATGACGAAAACGATTGTAAAAAGAGGAGTTACAGAATTGGTAACCCCAGGTGTTGCCTTGAATGATGAAGTACTACAATCCAAATCCAACAACTTTTTGTGTGCGGTTCACTTTACAAAAAAAGCATTAGGTATCGCTTTTTTGGATGTATCAACAGGTGAGTTTTTCACATCAGAGGGAGATGCGGAATACATCGATAAGCTTTTGCAAAACTTCAATCCCAGTGAGATTTTAGTGCAAAAAAGCAACAAAGTTACCTTTCAACAGCAATTTAGTTCTGCCTATAATCTCTTCTTTTTGGATGATTGGGTTTTCAAAGAAGACTTTGCATTTGAATCCTTAACCAAACACTTCCAAACCAATTCATTAAAAGGATTCGGTATTGAAGATTTAACTGATGGTATTATTGCATGTGGTGCGGTATTACATTATCTTTCAGAGACCCAACACACGCGAATCAAACATATTTCAAACATTCAGCGCATAGCAGAAGATGCATATGTGTGGATGGATCGCTTTACTATTCGAAATTTAGAGCTTTACCAAAGCAGTAATTTCAATGCCATTACCCTATTGGATGTGATTGATAAAACCTTATCTCCTATGGGAGGAAGGTTACTCAAACGCTGGTTGGCACTTCCTTTAAAAAAGAAGAAAAGCATTGTAGAACGCCATGAAATTGTAGAGTTACTTACACAGAAACAAGATACACTTGCCTTTTTTCAAGGACAGATTAAAAAGATATCCGATTTAGAGCGATTAACCTCTAAAATTGCAACGGGGAAAGTATCTCCGCGCGAGCTTTTATTTTTAAAAGAATCCTTGGATGCTATTATCCCTTTAAAAGAACAAGCGTTAAAAAGCAAAAATGATTCCTTGAAAATTATTGGGGATCAACTACATGATTGTGGTTTATTGCGAGAGCGTATTGCTCAAACAATTCATCCGGATGCTCCTGTAGCCATTAGCAAAGGAAATGCCATTGCTTTTGGCATTAATGAAGAATTAGATGAATTGCGCAATATATCATCGACAGGTAAAAGCTACCTCGATGAAATGGAACAAAGAGAGAGCCAACAAACGAGTATTCCTTCGTTAAAAATCGCTTTCAACAATGTATTTGGGTATTACATTGAAGTGCGCAATACACACAAAGACAAGGTACCTGCAGCCTGGATCCGCAAACAAACCCTAGTCAATGCAGAACGCTACATTACTGAAGAGCTAAAAGCGTATGAAAATAAAATCTTAGGTGCTGAAGAAAAAATCAGTCAGCTTGAAGGCCAGATTTACGATGAATTTGTTCAATGGTGTGGGCAATACATCCAACCAGTACAATTAAATGCTCATTTAGTAGCTCAATTAGACTGCTTATCTTCCTTCGCTCAATTGGCATTGGAAAACAATTATGTACGTCCAGTACTTGATGATAGCTACGACTTAGAGATTAAAGATGGCCGCCATCCTGTAATTGAAAAACAATTACCTTTTGATAAACCTTACATCACCAACGATGTATTTTTAAATAATTCTACCCAGCAAATCATTATGATTACAGGGCCTAATATGTCGGGAAAATCTGCTATTTTGCGCCAAACAGCTTTAATTGTCCTATTGGCTCAAATGGGGTGTTTTGTACCTGCAGCAGCTGTTCGCATGGGAATTGTAGATAAAATATTCACTCGTGTAGGCGCTTCTGATAATATTTCTATGGGTGAATCTACCTTTATGGTTGAGATGAACGAAACGGCCTCTATTTTAAATAATATTTCTGATCGCAGTTTAGTTTTACTCGATGAAATTGGCCGTGGAACGAGTACATATGATGGTATTTCAATCGCTTGGGCCATTGCTGAATTTTTACATCAACATCCTTCCAAACCGAAAACCTTATTTGCGACGCACTATCATGAATTAAATGATATGCAAGAGCATTTCGAAGGAGTCAAAAACTACAACGTATCAGTTAAAGAACTCAAAGACAACGTTTTGTTTATTCGAAAACTAATTCCAGGTGGAAGTGCGCATAGTTTTGGTATACACGTGGCTAAGATGGCCGGTATGCCTCAAATTGTTATTAACCGTGCACAAAAAATGCTGAAGCAATTGGAAAAAACGCATCACAAAGATGGAGATATCCAACTTAAACCTGTAGAACAAGATTTACAATTGAGTATTTTCAATATTGATGATCCTTTACTCAGTAGTTTGAAAGATGAATTATCCGTCATTGACATCAATACCTTAACACCAGTAGAGGCTTTGATGAAATTACATGAACTCAAAAAGATGATTCAATAAATAAAAAAGATAGTAAAAACACAAGATATTCGACTTACTCAAAGGGGTAAGTCGATTTTTTTAAAAAATAATTTACCTGATTATTCACTGACTGCCAAATGCTTAAAAAAAACAGTGAAAAATATTGTATTTGCATATTTGCACAAGTAAAAAAATGTTCTACATTTGCACTCGCATTACAGAAATAATGCACGATCAGATAAACGCTTGCGAAAATAGCTCAGTTGGTAGAGCGCAACCTTGCCAAGGTTGAGGTCGCGGGTTCGAACCCCGTTTTTCGCTCGAAAGTAATTTAATAACGCTCGAGTGGTGGAAGTGGTAGACACGCTGGACTTAAAATCCAGTGAACAGTAATGTTCGTGCGGGTTCAAGTCCCGCCTCGAGTACAAAAGTCCCAAGTTAACGCTTGGGACTTTTTTTTGAATTAAATTACTTCTTTAAGAGAAAATAGCTGTCCCAATAGTTCCATACATAGAAGTCATTTTGTTTTTTGATACTCTCTATATTTTCACTTTTCTACTAACTAGAGGGTTATTTAACTTTTTTAGGTGAAGGAGAATAGTTTTACAGACCTTTTCAACTTGTCACAAATAGCAGACATTAACATTTAGTGCTATTTAGCTGTAAGCTTTACTAATTTTTAATCGTTAATTTCGGTTAAAACCAATAAGTAAAATTTATATAGCATGAAAAAAATTTTAATTCTAGGCCTAGCCTTTGCTCTTTTTTCTTGTTCGAAAGAAGATAATTTAGTAGGCTCTACCCAGCTAAATAAAGAGATTGAAACGATAGACGCCAATATTGGATACGAATCTCCTTTTGATTATGATGCAAATGGGCAATATAAGGGGAATCTAATTACCTATTTTTTTGATAATGACACTTATTTTGACTTCAAAATAACACCTTATGTTAGTTATGGTTCATATGATGAAGATCCTTATGGTGAAGTATTCTGGCCAAATTTTGGTAATTATAATTTATTCTCTGGCCGATATTATTCGCCCAATTTGACAGCTAATGGGTACAAATACGGAAATTTTGTTGCGGCTACAGATGTGCTACTTTCTAGCTATGCTAGTATGAATACAGGGATTGGTAGTATAGTGGTTCCACTTACGTTTAATTACTTTGGAAGTGTTGTTAATACAACAGAAAGAGATTTTTTATGGAAAGCTGGAAAATTATATTTTATTGAATTTGATATTTTTGATGGTAAAGGAAAAGAGTTTTTGGCAAAAGGACAAAAAGTAAAACTAAATTTCTATCATGGGTTTGATCCTCAAGACATTCCATTAGGATGGAAAAAATTACCTTATCATGACTCCGTTTTTGATGAAGTAATGTTATATAACATGAATACCAGAGAAATATGTTTAACTATAAGCGATACCAGTCCTTTTAAAGATACGTATCAATTTGAAAAAAATGGGATAACTTATGAGGTGGGGATAAAAACTACATCTAATGAAGTAAGAGTATATCTGAAGGAAGTGCCTTAATCGAATATGGCATAAACTAGTATCGTTTGTGCTTTATATTCATCATCATTAAAAATAAACAGCCTATCTATTCCTTATAGATTAGGCTTTTTTTATTCTAAACCGGTATTCCAACTAGTGAAGACGATGAAAAAACAATACACTTCCTATTCCTCTTTTCAAACTAAAACAGTAAATTTTTCTTTTTCAATCTATTTCATCTTTTTTAAAAGTTTTATTTTCCAACAAAAACACCAATTAAAGCTATTTTATCCTTATTTAATTATTTTTTGCAGATAAAAAAACCACAACATACCTTTGCACTGTTGTTCCTGATAAAAATTAAATAACATGCAGAAAATAATAAACGTTTTTTCGACACTACACAACATGCAACTCCTATGGTCTCCTTTTGCTATGAAAATGGAAATGATGGGTATGTCTTAACGGAAACAAAGCTTTATTATTTTTTGTTCTACAAAACAGAAAAGGAGGCTTTGGTAGAGCCTCCTTTTTTTTGTATCGTTTTTTAAGCAGCAAAAAACGATAGTCCATGATATGCTGCTAAAAATAATCAAATTTTTAGTGAAAATGAAAAGTATTCAACTTCGGCTACTCCTAAGTAGCTTGCTATTGCTATGCAATATAGCGTTAGCCCAACAAATAACAGTAACAGGTGTAGTACGTGAGCAGAACGGAGATACACTACCTGGTGTCTCGGTTTTTGTATCCAACACGACACAAGGGGTGCAAACAGATTTAAATGGACGATATAGCCTCATTGTCAAGGAAGGGGATATATTGTACTTCGATTATATCGGATTTAAACCACAATCCATTCCTGTCAACAAGCAAAATGTTATTGATGTTGTCCTACTCGAAGATGCGGTTCATCTCGATGATGTTGTTATCGTAGCTTACGGTACACAAAAACAAAAAGCAGTTGTAGGGGCAATTAGTCAAATCAAAAGTGATGTATTAGACAAACAAGTAGCAACTTCAGTGGTAACCGCACTTCAGGGAACAGTAGCTGGAGTAAACATCATCAATTCAAGTTCTCAGCCTGGTGAGAGCCCTACAATACGAGTACGCGGGATCGGTTCTATTAACGCCTCAGCAGATCCGTTAATTATCTTAGACGGAGCTCCCTATTCGGGAAATCTCAATTCGATAAGTGCGGATCAGATTGAGGCCATCAACATACTAAAAGACGCCTCCTCTACGGCCCTATATGGTTCTAGAGGTTCTAACGGGGTTATTTTAATCAAAACTAAAATGGGAAAACGCAACAGTGAACCTGAAGTACAAGTTAAATTGAGTTCTGGGGTTGCCTTTGATGCAGTCCAAACACACAACGTATTGGATACGGAAGAATACACTACCTATCTTTGGGAAGGAAGAAAAAACAACTACCAATATGTATTGGGACAAGAGGAAGCCACTGCGCGAAAAAATGCATCTGATGGATTGGTAAGTTATTTTGGTTATAATCCTTTTGGAACCAATCAACCTGTGGATTATAACGGTAATTGGACAGTTAAGGATCCGTTGTTATGGGAAACAAATTGGAAAAAAGAACTACAGCGCAATCAAGCATTTAGAAATGAATACAACTTTAATATTGCTGGTGGAAGTGATCGAACGACCTATTTCTTATCTGCCAACTACCTCAACCAAGATGGCATGATTAAAACTTCTAATTTTGAACGCACAACAGTTCGTTTAAATCTAGAAAGTCAAATTACGGATTGGTTACAAGTTGGAGCCAACACAGCTTATGCCAGCTCTAATCAAAACTTCCCTACTCAAAGTGGTACCAACTTGTATAGTCCAATGAATTGGATTTATGCTATGCCAAGTGTATACCCTGTATATAAAAGAGATGCCAAAGGTCAATTGGTTTACGATCCTACGGGAGGAAAAATTTACGACTACGGCAATGCTTCAAGTAAAGACGTTAATAGTGTTCGCCCGATTATGAGTGGAGAAAATGCTGTAGGTATATTATTTAATAATAGTACAGTGAACCGACGTTCTTCACTCAGTTGGAATGGTTTTGCTAAAGTAGATTTGACTGAAGGGCTCTATTTCAAATCTAATTTATCTTATGAAAAATACGATTACAACGTAAAAGAATACAACAATGCGCAATATGGACAAGCCTCTAGCGTGCAAGGTCGTGTTCAAAAAGCAAAGGATACTTCTGAAACGATTAACTTTATCAATGCGTTACACTATGACAAGGTTTTAGGTGATCATCATTTTACAGCAGATGGGATTGTTGAAGCTTATCGTTTTAAACAAGATTTATTTCGCGCTTCTTCTACAGGATATCTACCTGGAAATACTGAAATTGGCAGTGGTACAGCCTTAGAAAGCATTGAGGGATATGAGGTAGAAGATCGTTTAACGAGCTATCTTGGACGCGTTAGTTATGATTATAACAATACCTATTTTTTAGAAGGTTCATTTAGACGCGATTCAAGTACGCGTTTTGATAAGTCTGTAAGGGCTGGAAACTTTTATTCTGTTGGAGGTTCATGGATTGTTTCTTCTGAAGATTTTCTAGCTAATCTTTCGTCTATCGACTTACTTAAACTGAGGGTTTCTTATGGAGAATTAGGAAATAACAACCTAAAAGACAAGTATTTTCCTTATTTGAGATTATTTGAGACAGGGTATAACCAATTAGACAACCCTGGTGTGATATTGGGAGACTTAACCGATCCTTACTTAACTTGGGAGAAAACAGCTTCCTTCAATGTTGGGCTTGATTTCAGTTTGTTTAACAATCGCCTTGAAGGTTCGGTAGATTACTACAAAAAACGTTCTATTGATTTGTTATTTGCCATTCCACAAGCGCCTTCAACAGGAAATCTTGAGTTACTATCCAATGCAGGTACGATTGAAAACTACGGATTAGAAGTGAGTTTGACTACCCACCTTCTTCGTACAAAGGATTGGAAATGGGATACATCTCTAAACTTCTCTATAGATAGAAACAAAATTAAATCGTTGACACAAGATAGTTTCATTAGTGGACTAAACCGTTGGGAAGAAGGTCGTTCACTATACGACTTTTATCTTAGAGAATGGGCGGGTGTAGATCCAAATGACGGATATGGAATGTGGTACAAAGATGTATTAGATACTCAAGGACAGGTAACGGGACGAGAAACGACAAAAGATTATGATGAAGCGACTCGTTATTACAAGCAATCGGCTTTGCCTAAAGTTGTGGGGGGATTCAATACAAGTTTGTCTTATAAAAACGTTGACTTCAGTGCTTTTTTCAATTTTAGTTTAGGCGGTTATATCTACGACAATGATTATGCAAGCTTAATGGGTGGAATCTCTAAAGGATACCAAAGTTCACCCGATTTGGAAAATCGTTGGCAAAAACCAGGAGATGTTACAGACATACCAATCATCTTGAATGCTTCAAATAATTTTGCGGCAACTTCAACGCGATTTTTATACAAAAATGATTATCTCCGCCTCAAAGCCCTAACCATAGGATATTCCCTTCCTGTCGATCGTTTAAGTAAAATCAAACTCAAGCAAGCGAGAATATATGTACAAGGAGAAAATTTATTAACCTTCCAATCCCATCAAGGAATTGATCCAGAACAAGCAATTAACGGCGTAACGAATTATCGCGTTCCTTTATCTGCTACCGTTTCGGTTGGATTAAATATTAATTTTTAAAAGCGTAAACCCATGAAACAATCCATTATAAAAGGACTTATTTTAATCGCACTAACGAGTAGTGTTCTCAGTTGTTCCTCTGACTTCTTAGATGAACCTCAACCTAAAGATAGCATTTCTCCCGATATTGTTTTCGGGAGTAAGGAAGGGGCAACCTCTTTTCTATCGGGGATTTTGAGATTACAAAGGATGTCCATGATTAATGATGAAGCCTCAGGTCTTCATAGTATCTTATTTGCTCGAAGTGTAAAAGGAGCGGATTTAATCCAAAAACAAATCTGGTTTGGCGATGATTACGATCATCAAGTCTATGTAAGTACAGGCACACGAGCTATATTTTCATGGAGATTACCCTATAAAATTATCGATCAAGTTAACAACTTAATTCAAGGGGTACAGGCGAGTACTAAAATTAGTCCAGCAGATAAAAACACCTTAATCGGGCAAGCACTGGCACTTAGAGGGTATTACTATTTTCAGCTTGCTATTGAGTTTGGCGAGGCGTATCTAGCACCGGAAAATCAAGCCTTTCCTCCCATTTATACCGAACCAACAGCTACTCCTGCTCCCTTTGCTACGAAAGAGGAATTTTTCACTCGCATTGTAACGGATTTAGAAGAGGCAACTACTCTCCTAGATGAACAAAGAGAAAACAAATCCTATATCAATAAAGCTGTTGCTCAAGCCTTTTTAGCTCAAGTATATCAGTACATGG
Source organism: Myroides odoratus (assembly GCF_001549985.1). Classification (GTDB taxonomy): domain Bacteria; phylum Bacteroidota; class Bacteroidia; order Flavobacteriales; family Flavobacteriaceae; genus Flavobacterium; species Flavobacterium odoratum_A. Next base: position 244,426 of record NZ_LROZ01000001.1, read on the forward strand.
GAAAATGGGAGTTGGCGCAAAAGAATGCAGCGGCAGCGTATGGTGGCCATGCTCTTGCAGTATTACGTGCAGAAGACTACAACAAAGGCTTTGCTTCTATCCAAGCAACAGAATGGTTGTGGGCCTTACCCCAAAGCGCAGATCAAACCGTTTATTATCGTTCACATCCTCATGCCATGATGGATCATGTAGCTGTGGCTTATCATGGTACGTTCATTAACGATGCATTTGTCCGACAATTCAGTTCAACTGATGTCCGCAACTTGTTTTCTAATTTTTACGAGAAACCAGCAGGTGATTGGCAAGAATACGTAACCTCTAAATTCACATTTACTTTTGAATCGGATCTTCCTATTATTCGCTATCCAGAGCTTATTTTGATTGAAGCCGAGGCTAATTACCATCTAGGAGACGAAACCAACGCCCGTCAATTACTTGATGCTATTCGCCTAAATCGAGATTCTGCTGCACAAGCAACTACAACCAGCGGTACTGATTTACTGGAAGCTATTTTACTTGAACGACGAAAAGAATTATATGGCGAATGTGGTGTAGAATGGTTTGATGCAAAGCGACTATTGAGAGGAATTAATCGCACGGGAAATCACCGCACAAGATTATCCATTGCTCCTTTAGACAAACGTTTTCAATTACCTATTCCACAAGAAGAATTAGATGCACGCAAATAAAACGTATGCCTCATAAACCCATAAAAAAAGCCCTAAGTTAAACTTAGGGCTTTTTTTTCATGCATTTGAATCTAGCTCTTTCTCATAAAGAACATTGTATTTTACTCTTTTACAATGAATGGTACACTTCGTTGTGTCCCATTGCCTTTAAGTACTAGAATATAGGATCCTGTAGCTAAAGTAGAAGATAATTCAATTTGTTTATCTGCTGTACCTTCCATAAAGTCTCCTTGTTTGATTACTTGTCCTTTGACATTGTAAATCACATAACTCATAGCTTGCTGTTGATCTTCATCTAAGCGAACGTGTAACGTTTGATTTTTCTGTACCGGATTTGGATATACTCCCCAATCCGCTGTTGCTTTTTGTTCTATATGAATCGGGCAACTCACTACTTTTTCACCATTAAACAACGTCAAGACTACGTGATACACTGCTCCAACTTCCAATACATCACCTACATTATTTCCTGCCGAATACGCTTGTTGATATCCAATAGATTCTCCATTTTTAAACCATTCATATCCTTTAAATACATAGCCTCCATTGGTTTTCTTGTTATTGTTTACCAATAAGACATTGTTGTATTTCTGATAAATAAGATTTGTTGTAGCTATGCGTTTTTCAATATATACCGTATACGTTTCTTGTTCAGTTCCACGAGGAGAAGTCACTGTAATAACTTGCTTATACGTACCATATTCTTTTACAGCTACCGTTATATGAGTGGAAGGCGATACTTGAATTCCATCCGCAACTTGAACTTCAATAATGACTTGATCTTGTTCTTTATCACAACCAATCACTACATACACTTCTTTCTCTGGTTTTCCATACGAAACACCATCAATAATTAAGTTGTCAATCCCCACAGCTTTGCTCGTTACTTCGATTGTTCGTGCCACAGGTATCGCAGGACTATAATTTTCATTTCCAGGTTGAGAAGCAGTGATTGTAACAAAACCAGGACGTAAGAAACGTACCATTCCTCTTTCATCTACCGTTGCCACTTCCTGATCTATTGCATCATTAATGCGATAAGATACTGGTAATCCAGAACTAGCAGTTGCTGTTAATTGTAACGTTGGCGTATCTTCAATCACCACAGTTGTTTCTGTTTCAAAATCAATCTCTTGATTTGCTTTTACTATTTTTAGTGTTCCATTCAACGTCAAAACTTCATAGGCTGGGCCATAATCCACAGTTGCTGTAACAGCGTATACACCCACTTCGGTTTGATTGTTATTCGTATAGGTAATATCAGCCTCAGCTTCTATATTTCCTTCCACTTGTAGCGCTTTTACTTGGCCGTCATAGACAAAAATTCGGTCTGGTAGTGAAACACCACTGATTTGACTTTGTTTAATTTCAAAATCAGCTCCAGTAAAAGAAACTAGTTCATAGTTCGCTCGTACCGCTAAAGTACCTTGATTAATTGCATATAACCCGATTTCTTCCCCAGCTACACGTGTTAAACGTCCTGTGGTTACTTGAATTGGCTGATCTCCTCTTTGCAGCCCTATTGCATCAAATAAGAAAACTGGATCTGCCTCACCATATCCTTTCGCTTGGTTTTCTATCACAACTATTTCCAAAGGTGCTGGCGTGATTTTAAACTTCTCTTGCCCTGCTACAGTCAAGATATAATTACCAGACAAGGCTTGCAGACCACCTAAAGCATACGTATACAAACCTATGTTTTCTCCAATTTGTCTACCTAATACTCCCGTTAAAGCAGTAGCTGCGGTATCATTAAATTTCAATCCTGTAACGGTGTATGAAAATACAGGATCTATCCGCCCATATATTTTTTCCATACCTGCTTCAGGGACAACCGCCAAAGTGGCAGGCGTAATACTCAATTCATCAGCCTGAAAAATCAATTCATAATTTGCGCCAATCACTTGTAGTGTTCCTTGATTGATGGCATAATTACCTACATTTTCTCCTGCTACACGCCCCAATGTCCCTCTTAACACACTAGCCGCAGTATCATTGTTTAATAGCCCTGTTACTTGATATGTAAACACAGGATCTGCCTCACCATATTCTTTCATCTGCGCATTGGCAGTTACAATTAATTCTGCAAAAATAATCTTGAAGTCTGCACTAATAAATGTAATATCATAGTTTCTACCACCACTTAACGTGCCTTGTGTAATAGCATATAGGCCCATTTCCTCTCCTGCCTCTCTAGCGAGAACACCTGAGAAAACAGCTTCAGTATCTGTATATTTAAATCCAGTTGCCGTGTAAGTCAGCACAGGATCTTCAGTACCATATCGTTTTTCTTGATTACGATCTGCTGTTACGGTAAGCATCGCTTTTGTTACGGTCAAGGCAAACGTTACATCTTCAGCAGGCAAATACACATTATTTCCTGCTTGACTCGCTGTAACAGTTGTAGTTCCCGCTCCTTTTATTACCAATTTCCCATTTTCAAACACAGCTACTGTCTGATCTTCAACAACATAACTCAATCCTAAACCACTATCTGAAGTCCCATGTACAAAAGGTATATCTCCATATACTTTGGTAACATCATCTACTGTAATAACCTGATTATTTGGTGGTAATGTATTGAATGTCACTGGTCCATACCAAGCTCCACATGGTAAAGCTCGTACATAGACGTCATACGCTGTATCCGCTACTAAATTTGTAAATACATAAGGCGTTGTCACGTTACCTACAGTTGTTCCAGCTCCGCGTACAAAACCAGCTGGCCCATATTCAATTTCAAATGTCGTTCCTTCCGATTCAATGTTCAATACGGTTTCCTCTTCGTTCACCTCAACCTCTGCAAGCGTAACCTCATCACAAGGAACCCCTCCTGAAATATCAAAATCATCCAATGCCACATCAAGACTAGCAAATATCTGAAGGATATTAGCCTTAACTCTAATCTTCACATACAAACCTGCATAATCTTCAAGACCATAAGTAAATGTTTGCCATCCATTCGCACCATTGGTGTCAATTGTTCCCACTGCCGCATAAGATTGACCAAAATCCGTAGATAATTCAACTGTCAAACGACCTAAACCAGTGTAAGCTGGATCATCAAAACCGTCTGTTAGCAAATATTTAAAAGAGAAGGTATCTCCATACAAGATAGGTCCAACAGTAATGGTTGAAAAACTAGCCGAAGGAATTCCACCTAAAAAAGAATAATCATATAAACTCGTATGAATACTATTCCCTTGATCGGTATCCACTGGTGTAAAACTCCAAGTTCCCCCTGCCAATGGATTCCATCCTAAAGGATATACCTGTCCTCCACTAAAATCTTCGTGCCAAGGCGAAGGTGTAATAAGAATATCTGCAAAGGATAATGGTCCAGTCCATGTACTTTCTCCATCTGAACAAATGTTGCGTACATAAAACTGATAAGCTTGTGTTGTCTCTAAATCAGTAAAGGTATAAGATGTCGTTGTAATATTTTCAATGATTGTTCCATTGGCACTTCCTTGTACAAAGCCAATAGGTCCGTATTCAATTTCAAACAGATCGCCACCGCTCGTCCAATTCAAGGTAAATCCAGTAGCTGTAACATTGGTTTTTGTTAATCTCGTTGGAGCAATACATCCTGTCGGACAAGGTCCGATAGGAAATGTTTCGGAAACTAGATCAAAACAGGCCATTAACTCTCCTGAGATATCTTCAGCTCCGCCAACAGTCACTTCATACTCTACTATATTATCACACCCCCACCATAACTCATCATCAATTTCAATTTGAAGTGAATACGGTGGATTTGTACCGTAATAGGTTTGATTAATTGTAAAATTATAATCTGTAAAAGCAGTATAAGGCCCACCTCTAAGTACAGCACGTCCATCTCCATCAAGTAATTTCCAAGTCGTTGTGTCTCCTGCTTCAGGGAACGTCAAATTAATTTCAATTTCACAACCTTCGCCTGGTTCAGGTGCTTCATTATCAGAATCTACATCCAACGTAAAGTCAATGGCTTGACCATAAGAACCATCAGCCTCTTCCCAAAACTCATCATATCCACTAATCCAACAAGGATCTATATTCATTTCAAACCCCTCCATAATCCAAGTTTTGGTAATTCGTATACGAGTTGCACCTGCTATCGCAGTTGTGGGTACCGCAATATCCAATGAAACGCTTAGCCCATCTTCTCCATCCGAATCCTCTAGCCTACCGATATAGTAGATTTCGCCTGTATCATCTAAAAAACCATTGTGATTCCAATCGATAAAAGCGTAGAACTCATTTTCATCTCCATATGTATTTCCTTGAACCGTTAAGGTATACGTTTGCCCGGCGACTACCTCAGCAACTTCTGCCGTATGATTCAATAAAAAACTCGTATCATTTGTATTGGTTATTTCTAACCCATCAAATTCAATTTTAGTAATTTCTTCTACACCATACCCATCCACAGTGCAATAAGGTGCGGGAAATTGGGCAAAAGCAAGGGGACTACTAAGAAGGATTAAAAACAAGAGCAGTCTTTGAAGCCACCGGTCATTTTTTTGTTTCTTCGTAGGTAAAACATTTAGGTAAGTAATGTTATTCATAATTAATCATTTGGTTATACATCCAGTACTAGCACAACATCGTCACATGAAGGCATATTAATTTAGTTAACTAATTAACAAAACCTTTCATATAGGCCATGGAGTAAACAATATTTTAAATAACAATATATGAAAATATATAGCACTATTTTTACTATTTAAAAAAATATATTGAACATTACACAAACAAAGCAAAAACAAATGATGTTAATAAAAAACAAATATTAAAAATTCCGTATGTTGTTACTAAGATTCCCTCCACATTTCCCTACGACTCTACTCGTTGAAAGGAAGAAAAAGCAAGGATAAAAAACGCTCACAATCCTTTCATTATCAATTAGAAGCAAAAACACCTCAATTTTATCCTTAAAAAAGCTTGCAAAACAATAAATTCTATTTTATATTTGCACTCGCAATACAGAAGTACTGCACGATCTTACAAACATAGGCGAAAATAGCTCAGTTGGTAGAGCGCAACCTTGCCAAGGTTGAGGTCGCGGGTTCGAACCCCGTTTTTCGCTCGAAAGTAATTTAATAACGCTCGAGTGGTGGAAGTGGTAGACACGCTGGACTTAAAATCCAGTGAACAGTAATGTTCGTGCGGGTTCAAGTCCCGCCTCGAGTACAAAAGTCCCAAGTGAATGCTTGGGACTTTTTTTTTGGACAAGTGCGAATTGTAATTCGCGTCAACAACCTTGAATTTATTACATTTTTATTATGAGCGCAATCGTTATTAGCCAGAAAGAAAATGAGACGTATAAGTTCACATTTGAACATCGCAGAGGACGAACTCTACTTACAAGCCAAGAACACACAACCAAAGAAGAAGTCTATGAAACCATCGACTACCTCAAAAACAACTTCTCTGCAGTTGAAACCGTACGCTTCAAAACACCAAGTGGAAAATTTTATTTCAAAACCGTTCTTGAAGGGAATACGTTCGGTACTAGTCGCCGATTCAATACCGAATTGCGTTTTGAAAATGGCATTGAAGAAGTAATTCAAAATTTCACTTCAGCAGAAACACTCGATTTATCCCTTGATATTTTTGGAGATTTCCCTGAAGAATAGCCAAACAAAGAAAAAGTAAAAAATTAGCTATAAAAAAACAACAAACCAAAACACTGATTACCAATAGCTAAACCCAGCTATTCAAAAAAAGTTTCAATTTTGTTTATTTTTTTCTTGTGACACGTATTTTTTATTCTATCTTTGCACTCGCAAAACAGTTCTAATACTGATGAGCAAAGGCTCGAGTGGTGGAAGTGGTAGACACGCTGGACTTAAAATCCAGTGAACAGTAATGTTCGTGCGGGTTCAAGTCCCGCCTCGAGTACAAAAGTCCCAAGTGAATGCTTGGGACTTTTTTTTTGGACAAGTGCGAATTGTAATTCGCGTCAACAACCTTGAATTTATTACATTTTTATTATGAGCGCAATCGTTATTAGCCAGAAAGAAAATGAGACGTATAAGTTCACATTTGAACATCGCAGAGGACGAACTCTACTTACAAGCCAAGAACACACAACCAAAGAAGAAGTCTATGAAACCATCGACTACCTCAAAAACAACTTCTCTGCAGTTGAAACCGTACGCTTCAAAACACCAAGTGGAAAATTTTATTTCAAAACCGTTCTTGAAGGGAATACGTTCGGTACTAGTCGCCGATTCAATACCGAATTGCGTTTTGAAAATGGCATTGAAGAAGTAATTCAAAATTTCACTTCAGCAGAAACACTCGATTTATCCCTTGATATTTTTGGAGATTTCCCTGAAGAATAGCCAAACAAAGAAAAAGTAAAAAATTAGCTATAAAAAAACAACAAACCAAAACACTGATTACCAATAGCTAAACCCAGCTATTCAAAAAAAGTTTCAATTTTGTTTATTTTTTTCTTGTGACACGTATTTTTTATTCTATCTTTGCACTCGCAAAACAGTTCTAATACTGATGAGCAAAGGCTCGAGTGGTGGAAGTGGTAGACACGCTGGACTTAAAATCCAGTGAACAGTAATGTTCGTGCGGGTTCAAGTCCCGCCTCGAGTACAAAAGTCCCAAGTGAACGCTTGGGACTTTTTTATATCTATATTTCGCCCTATTTTAGGCATCAGTTGTTCAAAACTAGAAATCCTCATTCATTCAGATTGTATCCAAAAAAAAGGAGCCTAGTACTCAGACTAAACTCCTTCTATTTTTTCATTAATTGATTGTAAACAACAAACAACTCTTTCTAACTCGCTGCTTCTAATCTTTGCATTAAGTTTTTATTCAGTGCTTGCTCTGTGTAGGCACGATCAACAACTAATTCTTTCACTTCTTCTTTACTTGGTAGCTCATACATCGCATCCGTCAAGATCGCCTCGCAAAGCGAACGCAATCCTCTTGCTCCCAATTTGTATTCTAAAGCTTTGTCTACAATATAATCCAATGCATCATCAGTAATTGTAAAAGAGATTCCATCCATATCAAACAGCTTCTCATATTGCTTAATTAACGCATTTTTAGGCTCTGTAAGGATCGCACGCAACGTTTCTCTATCCAGAGGGTTCATATAGGTTAAAACAGGCAGACGACCGATAATTTCAGGAATTAAACCGAAGTCTTTTACATCTTTCGGAATAATATACTGCATCAAATTGGTACGATCTACTTTTTCCCCTTCTTTGATTGAACCATAACCAACCGATTGAAAATTCAATCGCTTCGAAATAATACGCTCAATTCCATCAAAAGCACCTCCCGCAATAAAGAGAATATTTTTAGTATTAACTTCAATAAACTTTTGATCCGGGTGTTTTCTTCCTCCTTTAGGTGGAACATTCACTATACTGCCTTCTAAAAGTTTCAACAACGCCTGTTGTACTCCTTCCCCTGATACATCACGTGTAATAGAAGGATTATCGCTTTTACGGGCAATCTTATCAATCTCATCAATAAAGATAATCCCACGTTCTGCTTTTTCAACATCGTAATCCGCTGCTTGTAGCAATTTCGTCAAAATCCCTTCTACGTCCTCTCCTACATATCCTGCTTCAGTCAACACCGTTGCATCAACGATAGCTAAAGGTACATTGAGCATTTTGGCAATGGTTTTAGCAACCAATGTCTTTCCAGTTCCCGTTTGCCCCACCATCAAGATATTGCTCTTCTCGATTTCAATATCTTCATCTTCTCCATTCATCTCTTGCAGCAAACGCTTGTAGTGATTGTAAACTGCAACAGCCATTACTTTTTTTGTTTGATCTTGACCAATCACATATTCATCTAAAAAAGCACGAATTTCCATTGGCTTTTTCAGCAATAACTCATTGGATAGACCTTCTAAATGTTTTGCATCTTCTTCTTCAAGAACAATTCCATATGCTTGGTCCACACAACGATCACAAATATGCGCATCAATACCTGCGATAAGAATATTTGTTTCCGATTTTGGACGCCCACAAAAGGAACATCTCATCTCTTCTTTAGCCATATTTATTCTCTAATTAGAACCTCATCAATCATACCATAAGCTTTCGCTTCTTGAGCAATCATCCAATAGTCTCTATCGCTATCATGATGTACTTTCTCCATTGTTTGACCGGAGTGTTTTGCTATAATTTGATACAATTCGTCTTTTAATTTTAATATCTCTCTTGCTGTGATTTCAATATCAGAAGCCTGACCTTGTGCCCCACCTAATGGTTGATGAATCATCACACGTGAATGCGGTAAAGCCGAACGCTTACCATCTGCTCCTGCACATAATAAAACAGCTCCCATTGAAGCAGCCATACCTGTACAAATTGTCGCTACATCCGGTTTAATAAATTGCATGGTATCATAAATCCCTAAACCAGCATACACCCCTCCTCCTGGAGAATTCACGTAAATACTAATATCTTTTTCATTATCTACACTAGACAAGAACAACAATTGTGCTTGGATAATGTTTGCCACATAATCGTCAATTGCCGTTCCTAAAAAGATGATACGATCCATCATAAGGCGTGAGAAAACATCCATCGAAGCAACATTCATTTGACGTTCTTCAATGATGTAAGGAGTCATACTGCTTACGATCTTATCGTAATACATGCTATTTATACCGTGATGTTTTGTTGCGTATTTTTGAAATTCTTTTCCGTAGTCCATAAATTATTTCTTTTTATGATTAAAAAAATGAGCGTCTATTCATTCAAATAGACGCTCAAATATACTTATTTTTCAGGAAAGAATTATTCTCCGTACATTTCCTTAACGAAATCTTTGTAAGAAACTTCTTTCACGTTCGCTTTTACTTTGTCTGTGAATAAAGCTAACATTTTTTCATTCATTGCTTGTTCAGAAATACGTCTTACCTCATCTTGGTTAGACATTACTCTAGCAACGATATCTTCAACTGTCTTATCATCTGGTTCAGTTTGACCAAATTGAGCCAATTGTTCTTTGATTAACTTCGTTGTATAGGCTTTAATATCTTCAAAAGTTAATTGTAACTCATATTGAGTCATTACTTTACCTTCAATTAATTGGTAACGTAATCCTTTTTCTGATTTTTCATACTCTTCAGCAGCTTGTTCAGCAGTCATTGGAGTTTCACCAGCAGTCATTAACCATTTTTTCAAGAATGTTGCAGGTAATTCAAAAGAAGTCGTTTCTAACAATGATTCAAAAACGTCATTTAAGAATTTTTGATCTGCTTGAGAAGCGAATTGTTTTTCAGCATCTTCTTTGATTTTTTCCTTCAATTGCTCTACTGAAGTAACCACATCTTGACCAAATAATTTATCAAAAAGCTCTTGGTTTAACTCTGCTTTTTCAGACTCGTTGATTTCGTTGATTGTAAATACAACATCAACTTCTAATCCGTGAACTTGATCGTGATCAATTCCTAAAACATCCATTAATTTGTGGTCGTCTTCGAATAACCCTTTTGTGTTAACCGTAACTTGATCACCAACCTTTTTGTTTAAGAATTTCTTTTGGTTTGTTTTTGTTCTGAAATCAGCAACAGCGATTGTTACGTCTTTGTTGATTCCTTCTTCTTCATTTGTAAAAGTACCTACTAATTCAGAAGTTTCTTCAACTGCCTCTTTCGATACTAATTTTCCGTATTGTTTTTGGATATATTCTACTTGCTCATCTAACATCGCCTCATCAGCAACGATATTAAATTTAGTCACGTTCGTTTTTCCTTCTAAGTCTACTGTAAACTCAGGAGCCAATCCTAATTCGAAATCAAATTTTAATACATCAGCATCCCAGTCAAAGTTCTCACTCATTACTGGAAGAGGATTTCCTAAAATATCTAATTTTTCATCTACAAGATAATTATTCAATTTCTCTTGCAACATTTTGTTTACTTCTTCGAACAATACAGATTTTCCGTATTGTTTTTGAATCAAACTCATCGGTACAGCACCTTTTCTAAATCCAGGAACGTTTGCGTTCTTTTTATAGTTAGATAACACAGTATCTACATTACCTTGGTAATCTTCTTTTGCAAGTTCAATAGTAACAATTGCATTAAGAGCATCTACATTATTTCTTGTAATATTCATTTTTTGATGTATTTACATATAAAATTGGGTTGCAAAAATAAATTATTTTTACAACCCATCCAACTTTTTAAGTGTTTGTCTTTCAACTATTAAATTTTTTATCTCTTTCTTGACTCACCATTTTGCAGAATTCCATTTACGATTGATTGACAAAACGCTAAGATTAAACTGAATAATAGGGCATACCAAAATCCATCAACGTGAAATCCATCAACGAAATAGGCACTCAACATGATGATTATCGCGTTAATAACGAATAGAAACAACCCCATGGTTATAATTGTAGCAGGTAGCGTCATAAATACCAGAACAGGTCTCAAGAACATATTCAGCAATCCCATCACTACAGCTACCCACAAAGCAGAGGTCCATCCTGCCACGTGCACACCTGGCAACAGCCAACAAAGAAAAACAACTAAAGCTGTTGTAACTAATAATCGAACTATAAAACTCATTTATTTCATTTTTAATTTTGTAAAACTAAGGTTGGCCCTGGATAAACAGCAGGGTTTACAAGAGGAATATTTGCTTTATAATGCTTGTTAATCACACGTAAAATTTCAGCAGCGATAAACGCATATCCTCTTGGGTTCAAATGTACGCCATCTAATGAAAACATAACAGTATTTAAATTACCCATTCCTTTAAAATAATCTGCAGTATAAATTTGACCATCTTCTACTCTTAATCCACTCACTGCTTTGCGCAATAAATCATTCATATCCGCAACAGCTAATCCTTTCTCATTAGCCACATTTTTGATAATTGAATTAAATGCATTAGTTGCTGCTTGTACTTTTTCTTGCTCCACCACATTCAAGACAAATTTATCGTCAATTGGATATGTAATTCCCTTTTTCAACATGGCATCCATCTCTGGTTTTCCTGTTGAAGGCAATGCACCACCAATTTGTGCTCTACTTGTTAACAACATTAAATCTTTGGCTGTTGCATGTCTTGCTTGTCCAAAACCTTTTGCAATGAAAGCAATTTCTTGATCTGATAATTTAATTGGAAACTTACCTGAATCCACCAACATTTTTAAAATCACATTTAACTGTGGCTCTAAATTGTCTAGTGTTTTATCTTGAATAAGCAGCGGATTCGCTTTGGTTTTATCTAGCAACTGCAAACGGTCCCCTTGACCAAGTTGTGTTAACACCTCTTTAAACATGCCAATCAATAGATTCAACTGACCAAAAACAGCATCTTCATTTTGCCCTGGTTGAACAATCGCCGCTGAGGTTATTGGGTTATAAGGAACCGTAGTAAAAAATGGAATAGTTGTCACATCAGGTACAGTAGCTACTACTCCTTTTGCACCACCGCTAACTAGTGTATTAACGATACCTTCATACGCCATTTTAAATACTCCTACGTGTGTAATGTCATTTCCTCCATATTGAGTCAAATCTGTTCCGTTCGCTTGTTCATTCTGATCCAATCCTTCTCCTCCTGAAGTAGCATAAGCCAATACATCATTCGCTCCAATCCAATTCGTGAAAAAAGTCGGTTTTAACGTCATGACATCCGCCATTACCGTTGTCTCATCAGAAGTAGCTGTACGAACAAAATAAGGATTTGCTTTTCCTGCCAATAAATTACTCATACTACCGTATCCTGGTGCAAGTAAATGGAATGTTTTTGCTCCTGGAACACCTGCATTATGATAAGCCTTTTGTGCTCTTTTATTGACATCTAAAGTAACTGTTCCCTTTTTATTTTCAGGGCTACTTGTAGACATATTCATCACCAATTTCGTATCAAAACCAGGCAGTGGATTTCCATTAATCAACATTCCTCCAACATCGTTTGTATCATCATCCAAGGGTGGTTGCGTAAATGGTCCCCCTCCAACAACTTTAAACTGCTGTGCTAAGATATTGGGGAAAGAATTTTGTTGTCCAGAACGATACAAAGTCCCATCCATATATCCTGCTGTCAAGGAATTTCCAATCGCCACATAAGAAGAAAAATCTGCTTCACCTGCATAGTATGTACCTGAATTAATTTCATCTTTAATAGAAGGCTCACATCCTGCAGCTATAAAAGCTAACAATGGCGCTATATATAAATATTTTCTTTTCATTTTAAATCGCTTTAATCATTAAAAACTATATGTAATTCCTATACCACCACTTGTAACGGCAGACTTATACGTTCCTCCAAAAGACACATTTTGTCCGTCCTCTTGAAAATAGTCATAGGAACTATTCGTATCGCTAAAGTGTAAGTAAGAGAATACTAGATCTACTCCAATTCCGTTTTTAAACTTGTAGGTTAAACCTCCTGTATAGGCACGTGAATCATTTCTCGGTGTTTCTGGTGCAAAGTATCCTTGTTGTACAGGACTTTCATCATAATACCACCCTGCGCGTAAAGTCAATTGCTCATTTACACTGTATTGCGCTCCTACACGATATGTACTTGAATCTTTATAATTTCTAGGATTTACTGAAGTTGGTACTGCACTATCTACGAATTCAATCACCAAAGCATCGTATACTTTCCAAAACGTTCTGTTGTAGTCAAAAGCAAATACCCATTTATCCCAAGTATAAGAAGCTCCCACTGTTAACTCTGCTGGCAAAGGCATTTCTGCTTTTATTTTACCATCTTTAAACAAGTCTTTTCCAAAACCAGGTACATTAGAGAATTTAGCTTTTCCACTATTTTCTTTCATGATAATTTTAGAACGGTAGTTTAATCCAAAACGCAAGTGATCATCCACACTTACCAAATAACCAGCGGTCCATCCCCAAGCGGTAACATTTTTAGCTTCAATATCTACGCTTGTTCTTTTTCCTTGCTCATCAGTCATACTACGCGATACATTTCGATCAAACGTAACCCCTCCATTGACGAAGATAGGTCCCCCACCAAAACTGAAGTGCTTACTTACTTTGAAAGCAACCGTTGGTTGAAAGTAAAACGCTTTTAAATCGATGTTGTTCACTAAATGCGACCCTTGCCAATCTCTATCCCAATCTACAGCACTCCCATAAGGGGTATAAACGGCTAAACCGACCGTCATCCAATCCGTTGCTTTATAAGTCCCATAGAGATAAAAAGGCGTACCCGGGTTACGAGTGTCATTTTCCCAATCATAGGTCTTATTTTGAAATTTGGTATTAGCGACCAAATAATTCATTCCAGCAGAAAAGTTAAACTTATCCTCTAGATAAACTGATGCACCTGGGTTAAAAAATAATGATTCAGCACCACTACTAATAACAGCCACCCCTGCATGTCCCATCGCAAGCTGTCTATTTCCTTGCATACTAACGCGATAACCACCTGCATATGTAGATGCCGTAATTAGCGTCAGAAGGGATAATGATAATACCTTTTTTATCATAATTAACACTTATTTTATTTCATTTATAGTAAATATAAAAAGATATCCTAATTTGACAAATTTTTAATACCCACTTTAACACTAAAAAAGAAAAAATAGAAATAAAAATACTATTTTAAAAAAAGATTCAAAGCATAAATCCACTTTAATTATCACTTATTCATTTTATCTCTTAATTAACAAACACAACCGCATCTCTTTTCAACATTCTCTTAACAGTACCCCGCTTTCTTCCTTAAAAACAAAAAAGCTGCCTTAACAAGTTAAGACAGCTTTTAAAAATATAAACTAAAAAACGTAAGAATTCATTTTAATATTGGAGGTAAATCCATCCACTATAAGTATCATTTAATATGTTATGCATCACATAGAAATAGGTTCCTGCAGGCAATAATTTATTTCCTGAATTGGATTGTCCATACCATTCTTTTTCATACTTCCCTGCATCGTATACCAGTATTCCCAATCGATTATACACCTTCAGGTTAATCACATTATAATTGCTTAAATCTAAATAATCATTCACTCCATCTCCGTTTGGCGAAATTCCTCTCGGAATAAATACCTTTTGATAATTAATATCCATACAGCTCTCACAAGCTTCTACTGGATCTTCGTTATCTTCCGCTGTAACCGAAACTACATTAATAAAAGCATTGGTATGTTTTTCTGGTATCGTTAAGGTTACTTGGTAGGTCACTTGGTCTCCCAAATTTAATAACGCAATAACATCAATCATATCCCCTATTCCTGATGTTCCCAAAGAACTTGTCCACTCCATGTGTTTGACTCCTTCTGGCATCATATCTACAACTTCCACATCTACAGCAGATCCTGGTCCTTTATTTTCAACCACAATGGTATAGGTAGTTTGTTGCCCTGGAACATAATACTTTAAACCATCATCTTTTACTGCATGTAAATCTGCCTGATACAAAATTGGTGCAATCGTCGGGTCATTGCGCTGAGGTGTTGTTGGGTCATCAGACAATTGGGTCATGGTTCCACCATGTGTGATGGCTTTTAAAGAGGCTTGGTTGATTACCTGTTTCGCTCTAAAGTCTTCTTCAGTAATAGTATGGTACGCTTGCACCGTTACTGATTCTTTCGGGTCTAACGTGGAAATTGTAGCAGGACTTAATGATCCTGGATCCGCATTTTCATCCGTCAACACAATATCTTTAATCGTAATTTCACCGATATTTTTTACAATAATCTCATACTCAATTCGGTCGCCAATACGGATATATTCTTTGTCTACCACTTTTTTAGTGAACTCTAATTTACCCAACGCAACAATAGCTTCAGCAGTATTGTTATCTGTATCGGGATCGATATTATCTCCTTCTACTGTGGCAATGTTTTTATATTCTCCTCCACTTTTGATCTTTACTTTAATTTCAATGCTAGCCTCTTCTTGTGGCTCTAAGGCTCCAACTTTCCATTCTCCAGTTGTTGCATCATAACTTCCTTTAGTTGCTGTATAGCTAATAAATTCATATCCCGAAGGCAATAAATCAGTCACTATTACATTAGGATCTGTAAATATTTCATCCAAGTTTTTCACTGTAATAAGAAAAACAGCAATACTTTCTTCTTGTGATTTCACTTTTTTCGTGATTGCTAAATCCGTACAAGGTTTCACTAGTACTTCTAGAGGAAGCGACATATTACTCCAACCACATTCTTTTTTAATCTTCACGGCATACATCCCACTCTCCGTTACATCAATAAAATTATCCGTAGTAATTTCTAAAGATACCCCATTAAAGAACCATTCATATTCTAATGATTCTTCTTCTGATTCTATTCTAACAGTACAGTTGTCATTTTGTTTGATCTTGATTGGCGATTTAGCCGCTTCTCCAAAAGAAGAGAAAAACGCAGACATAGAAAATCCATCACCTTGTTGCACTAAACTAGCCGTTAATGGCAATTCTGAGCGCAAAACAATATTTTCTGGATTGCCAATAGAAGTATGCGTAAATGTAATCATGTATAATCCACTATCTCCTAGTGGCACCCGATTTCTTCCTGTTAATGTCTCAATATTTTGATTGTTGAGGTATACAATTTCTGTGGGGTGTTCAATAACTGCAAACCCCATATAAGGCAATCCTCCATCGTTATAGTTAATAAATTTCTTTGTTTGAATATTAATTGATCCTGCACATCCACCTATAGGCAACACTGTGGAAATATCCGTTTCACATTCAACTGCTGTTCCTGCATATACAATCACTTCCTGGTCTGACACAACCAAACTAGAGGAATTGGGATTTCGACCATCCCCATGATAAAACGAGTAATAATCTCCTGCATTCGCTAAAACTTGTGTAACCATTGTTCCGGTTTCCACCCCTTGAGGCGTATAATTTTTGATAGTAACCGTTGTGTTATCCTTGGTTGCGACAATTAAACTTTGTTCTGATCCTAAGAATTGGTTGCGTTGTGTATCATTGGGAATTGTTCCTTCACCGCGAACTACCAAATAGCGATTCCCCAACATATGTACAGGTGCCACTTGGTCAAAAGTTCCATCCTGTCCATTAATTCCTCCCGGTCCACACAATCTAGGAGTATCTCCCCAGTTTCCTACATTAACCACTACAGATTTTGTCGATTTTAATAAACTTCCTATAGGTGCTTTAAATAGTCTACTTTGCCCCTGATTTAGCGTGAAAGTAATTACACCTGTTGTTTGCTGTACTTCCACCTCTGTTTCATCCTCGGTTGCCATTACAGAATAAACAGGGGCATCTTCATATAATCCTTGCGTGCTTTGTCTATAATAGCCCAAGCGAAACTCTACTCCTAATCCTTCCTCGCCAAAACTCACTAAAGATGCATTTCCTTTGATATTTTCTACCCCTAAAGAAGTCCATCCTGCTGGTGCATCTGATGCAATATTTCGCATATTAACTAATACAGGTTCAGTTGCTTCAATCAACAACCCTCGATCATTATACGTTGTATTAACAACATTTCGATTCTGTGTATTAGCCGCTCCTACAAAGCGATATGAAACAGGATTGTTCACGGTTACTGTTAGCGTAGTCAAAGGCGTTCCATCACTTTTTTTCAATACGACGTCTACAGGTGTTGCTGACAGCGTCCCTATGACAATTTGATTAGCGGTGCTCCAATATTGCCATGGAGCTGGCGCTATATGATGGGTCTTATAGTATTGAGCAAATACAGTATTACTCAACAAAAGTAAAATACTGAGAAGTAAAAAGTTTTTTTGTTTCATAACTATCGTTCGATCTAAAGTGGTTGATACTAAACCTGCGTTGGTAAGCTTCAGGTTAACTTGATTCTAAAATAAAATCCGTCCAATTTAAGTTAAATTTAACTATACCGCAAATTACACAAAATAAAAAAATAACCAAAAAATACTATTTTTTTTATTTTAACACTCAAACTTTAATATTTTAAACAAAAAACGCATTTTTACTTCACCATTCAAACAAGAGAAAATAGCCCTCATTCTCGATAATTAACAAAAAAAGGCTCTTGCTAGTTAGCAAGAGCCTTTTTCTTATTGATATATCCTTCGCTGTTTTAAGCTAAGAATTTCGAAACAATTTCAAAAAACAGCTGGGGATTCTCCGCATGCAACCAGTGTCCTGCACCAGGAATAGTTTCAATCACAGCTTGAGGGAAGTGCTGTTGAATGAGCACTTCATCTTGTTCTTGAATATACTTTGAGGCGCCTCCACGAACAAAGAGAGTCGGTTTATCAAACAAAGCTGTTTCATCAATACCTTCACCCACCACATTTTCATCTTTATTAAAAACGTCCAAATTGAATCGAAAAGCCAATTGATCCGGTTCTTTCCAATATAAACTTTTCAGCAAAAACTGTTTCGTACCAAAATCGGTAATTCGCGCACTGACAATTTCATCCACTTCTTTTCGCGAAGGTTTCGTTGAAAAGTCAACTGCATTTAACGCTTCTAAAATATCTTGATGATGAGGGGCATACGAACGAGGGGAAATATCTGCAACAATTAATTTTTCTACGCGATTTGGATATTTTGTTGCCAGATGCATCGCTACTTTTCCTCCCATAGAATGTCCCAATACAATAGCATCACACATATTATAATGATCCATATAGCGAATAATATCTTCTACCATTACTTCATACGACCAGGCATCAGAATGAAAACTACGCCCGTGATTTCTCAAATCTATCAAGTGCATTTCATACCCTAATGCTGTCATTTGTCGACCAAATGTGTTCCAATTATCCGACATACCAAAATACCCATGCAAGACTAGCATCGGTATTCCACCTTCTCCTTCAATTTTTGAATATAAAATCTCTTTCATTAGCTCAATTTATTTATATACATATTCACTACATTTTCCAATCCTAAATAAAGCGATTCTGCAATTAAAGCGTGTCCAATAGACACTTCTAATAGGTTTGGAATATTCGCTTTGAAGAATTGGATATTATCTAAACTCAAATCATGTCCTGCATTAATTCCCAAGTCTAATTCAACAGCCAATTCTGCCGCTTTAATATAAGGTTCAATTCCCTTTTCATTTCCTAGACCATACTGTGTTGCAAATTCTTCGGTATACAATTCGATTCGATCTGTTCCTACCCTCTTCGCTCCTTCAATCATATTCAACACAGGATCCACAAAAATAGACGTACGAATTCCTTGTTGTTTACATTCTTGGATTACTTCAGTTAAGAAATCTTTGTGTTTAATAGTATCCCAACCTGCATTAGAAGTCAATGCATCAACCGCATCAGGCACTAACGTAACCTGAGTTGGTTTACATTCAAAGACCAATTTCAAAAAGTTATCCATTGGGTTTCCCTCTATATTATATTCTGTATGAACAACGCGCACCAAATCTCTTGCATCTTGATAGCGAATGTGACGTTCATCTGGTCGAGGGTGAATGGTTACACCCGCAGCACCAAATTTTTGAACATCCTCAGCAACTTTTAATAAATTAGGTACATTGCCCCCTCTAGAATTTCTTAAAGTAGCAATTTTATTGATATTTACAGATAGCTTTGTCATAATTAAGATATTAAAAAACAAAAATACAAAGTATAATTAAGGCTTATTGGTTTATTTTTAATTATTTTGCAAAAGCATTTCAATCAGACGCATTTTGATAACTTTAGAATCTTTATTCATCGACACACCTACCCTTACTAGCGATATGCAAGTAAGTGAGGCCATAGCTTTTTTAGATCAGCACGAGTATTCGCATCTCTCCCTTGTCGATTCAGACAACAAGTGGATTGGCAATCTTGCGACTGATTTACTTTATGAGGTAGATGAAACGGAAAAAATTGGCAATCTACAGTATCATGCAGAATCTTTCTTTGTTTTTGCCTCTGATGATTTAGCAAAGATTGCGGATACGTTTATTCTCAATACTTGCAATTTATTGCCTGTACTTGATGAAGAGATGCATCTTAAAGGCATGTTACCCAAAGCGGCATTAACGGCAAATTTGCTAGAAAGCACCTTTTTAACTGAACCTGGAACAACGCTCATTATCGAAATTAATGCTGAAGCTTATAGTCTTTCTACCGTAGTACAACTCGTAGAAAGCAACAACACCAAATTACTTGGTATCCTAGTGCTTCAAATCAAAGATAATCAAACCCAACTCTTATTGCGTCTTAGTCAACGAAATATTGAGGCAATTATTCAAGACTTTAGGCGTTTTGATTTTACGATTGTCTCGCATCACGACGAAGACTTCCATCAGAACAAGTTGATTGAGCATTCCAATTATCTAAACAAATTTTTAAACCTATAGTATGAAATTTGCAATTTACGGGCAAACCAATAAAACCATCGTACAACAAATCGTTCAACGACTTTTAAAAGTAGTAGAGACTTACAATCCGACTATTATTTTTGAAAGTAATTTTTACAATCTTTTGAACGAGATTAACCTATTGCCGACGACGTATCAAACCTTTGGAGATGAGAATGAACTTCCTACGGATGTCGATTTCTTTATCAGCATTGGAGGGGATGGCACGATGTTGAGAGCCGCAAATTTCATCAAAGACAAAAATATTCCCATTGTTGGGATCAATGCTGGTCGATTGGGTTTTTTAGCGAATATCCAAGAAGACACCATCGAAGAGCATTTACCTCATTTATTTAAACAAACGTATAAATTGTCGAGAAGAGCCTTACTCACTATTGCATGTGACCCTGTGGCAAACTCAAATTTCGATATTAATTTTGCTTTAAACGATATCACGGTATCGCGTAAAAACACTACCTCCATGATTACGGTTGAGACCTACTTAGACAATGAATATTTGGCTACGTATTGGGCTGATGGGTTAATTATATCAACCCCTTCTGGATCAACAGGATATTCATTAAGTTGTGGAGGTCCAATTATTGAACCGGAGACGGGCTGTTTTGTTATTACCCCTTTGGCGCCACACAATTTAAATGTACGTCCTTTGGTCATTCGAGATAACCTGACAATTAAATTAAAAGTAAACGCAAGAGAAAGTCAGTTTTTACTTTCTGTAGATAGCAGTACACAAGCTGTAAATAACGAAACAGAAGTAACCATTTCAAAAGCGCCGTTTACGATTAATTTAGTAGAATTTCCACAACAAAGTTTCATCAAGACCCTGCGAAATAAATTGCTTTGGGGAGAAGATAAACGCAATTAAATAAGCAGGTAACGACATTTTTTTCGCTACATTTATTGTTTATTCCAAGATTTTGTTAGTATTTGCTTCAACAAAATCTTTTTTTTCAAACAAAGAGAGTTCATTATTACTATATTTGTGAATTATTTTAACAAAATGAAAAAGGCCTTAATTACATTTATCTTACTACTTACCATGCCTTTAGCATACGCTCAAATCCATGAGGTAGGCTTTGGTTTAGGTGGTTCAAACTATGTAGGTGATATTGGATCTACCCAGTTTATCAATCCGAAGAATATAGGCTATAACGTTTTTTATAGATGGAACAAAAGCCCTAGACATTCCTATCGTTTGAGTTTTAGTCAAACCAAACTGACCGGAAATGATTTGGATGCTTCTAGTGAAAGTAGAAAAGAAAGAGGCCTGCGTTTTGACAATACACTGCAACAGTTGAGCTTGGGGATTGAATTTAATTTTTTTGAATTTGATTTACACCAAGAGAATTTCGCAATGACTCCTTATCTTTACGCCGGTTTATCAGGTATTCGTTATTCTGATATTTACCACAGAAATAAAAAAATGATCAAAGGGGATAAAAAATACAATGCAGCAATACCCTTTGCAGCAGGAATGAAAATTCGAGTAAACCCTCAGATTAATATCAATGCAGAAGTTACCGCAACTTATACTTTTACCGATAATTTAGATGGTAGTCATCCTACTTCTTCTAGTACCAAGCGCTATCGTTTTGGAAAAAACGGAAACGATTGGTTTTTCTATTCGGGAATTACAATAAGTTATACTTTTGGACATAATCCTTGTTATTGCGCAGATTAAATGAAATTGAAAGAACAAATTAACATGAGCAATCTACCAAAGCACATTGCAATTATTATGGATGGCAATGGTAGATGGGCAAAACAAAGAGGTTTTCTACGAACAATAGGCCATGAAAATGGAGTACAATCTCTTAGAACAACCATCACAACATGCGCCGAATTAGGTGTTGACTATTTGACCCTATACGCATTTTCTACAGAAAATTGGAACAGACCCAAGTATGAAGTAGATAAACTGATGGAATTACTGATTAAAGCGTTGACCAAGGAAATCCCAACTTTTATGAAGAATGATATCGCTTTAAATGCGATTGGAAATATTGATTTACTTCCACAAAAAGTTCGAGAAAAGCTAACAGACGCAATTGATAAAACGAAAGAAAACAAAAGGATGACTGTAACTTTAGCATTAAGTTATGGCTCCAGAGCAGAAATAATACACGCAATTAAGGAAATTTCTATTAAAGTTAAAAATAATATAATTTCAGAAGACAATATTGACGAATCAATTATTAATGAGCATCTTTACACGCATAATATGCCTGATGTTGATTTGTTAATTCGCACAAGTGGAGAGCAAAGAATAAGTAATTTCTTGCTCTGGCAAATCGCTTATGCGGAATTGTATTTTACGGAGGTATTATGGCCAGATTTCTCTGAAGACGAACTATATCGTTCTATTCTATCCTATCAAAACAGAGAGAGAAGATTTGGAAAAACTAGTGAACAAATTAAATAAAAACGAAAATAATGTTTCAAAAAGGCATCTCACTTTTTGCTCTGTTTATTGCAGGTCTAATTTGTAGTAGTGCACAAGCACAGCAAGGGGACAACATTCCTACATTAGAAGCCCCTAAAACCTACATTTTAGGAGATATAAAAGTAACTGGTAAAATCAATTACAATCCTCAAACGGTTGTAACTTTTACAGGTTTAAATAAAGGTCAAAAAATTTCTGTTCCAGGAGAAGAGATTTCGGATGCTTTAAAAAAACTATGGAAACTCGGTTTTTTTAAAGACATTAATTTTTACGAAACATCTGTTGTTAACGATACCATCAATTTAGAGCTTACTTTAAATGAATTACCTCGTTTAAATAGTGCTAAGGTTAAAGGCTTCAAAAAGGCGAAGTCTGAAACTGTGACTAAGGAAGCTAAATTGACGAAAGGTAAAATTGTTAATGAGAACTTACTTTCTACAACGAAATACTATCTTTTAAATAAGTACAAAAAAGATGGTTTCTACAATACTAAAATTACATTAAATACGGTACCTACAGATTCAACTGGTAGATACGTCGATTTAATCGTAGGTATTGACAAAGGAAAAAAAGTGCGTATTTCAGATATTACTTTTGATGGCAACGAGCAGTTGACAAACAAACAATTGCGCAAAGCATTAAAAGATACCAAAAAACGCAGTCCTTTCAATCCGATGCGTATTTTTAAACCTTCCAAATTTATTCAATCGAAATATGAGGAGGATTTAACTCGCTTAGTGGATAAATACAAAGAAAAAGGATACCGAGACGCACGTATTATTGCAGATACAACAGCATACAATCCTAAAACAAATCGCATGGCGATTAATATCGATGTAGAGGAAGGAAACAAATACTACATTGGAGACATCCGATTCATTGGAAATACCGTTTATACAAATAATCAACTTCGCAACATCTTGGGAATTGATAAAGGAGAAGTATACAATGGAGTATTATTGAATAAGCGTATTCAGGATTCTTCTAATCCAGATGCTTACGATTTAACCAATCAATATCAAAATAACGGATACCTATTCTCTAATATTACGCCTGTAGAGGTAAAAACAGCGAATGATACTATTGATTTTGAAATTCGAATTACAGAAGGTCCTATTGCGCGTTTCAACAACATTACTGTTCGAGGAAACGAATATACGCACGATCACGTTATCCACCGTACGTTAAAAACAAGACCTGGAGAAATCTGGAGTAAAGCGATGGTTATGGAGACGATGCGCCGTTTAGGAGCTTTGAATATTTTTGATGCACAAGCAATTGTACCAGACATCTTGAATCCAGATCCAACTTCAGGAACGGTAGATGTGGAATGGTCTGTAGCAGAAAAAGGTTCAAGTCAAATTGAATTACAAGGAGGATACGGTGGAGGAGGTTTCATCGGAACCCTAGGATTGTCATTCAATAACTTCTCCTTGAGAAATATTTTCAACAAAAAGGCTTACCATCCATTCCCAATGGGAGATGGTCAATCTTTAGCTTTGAGATTACAAGGTAGTTCATACTATCAAACCTATAGTTTGAGTTTTTCTGAACCTTGGTTGGGTAGAAAAAAACCAGTAAACTTATTTGGTACCATTGCTTACAGTACGCAAAACTTATACGACTACTACAACAGAAGAACAGACCGTAGTAGAGGTTTTAATATTACAACGTTACAATTAGGGGTTGCGAAACAATTAAGTGTACCTGATGATTATTTTGTATTATCACATACACTTAGTTTCCAATACTATGACATGAAGAACTACAACACTGGACTATTTACGTTTGGTGATGGTTCATCTCGAAATTTAGCGTATCAAATTGAATTAACAAGAGACAATCGAGGAATGGATCCAAACTTCCCAACTTTCGGTTCGTTCTTTAGTATCAGTGGAAAGTTTACTCCACCTTACTCGTTATTCAACAATGTTGATTACAAAAACTTAGGTAATCAGCAAGAATACAAATACAGATCTAAAGCAGGACAAATTGATCCAAATACAGGATTAGTCATTCCTGAAGGCACCTATTTAAATGCAGCTGGACAACCGGTAAGCAATTGGCAAGATGCTACTGCTGATGCAAGTAAAGTTGACCAAAAACGATTCAACTGGTTAGAATATTATAAATTAAAATTCAAAGGTGATTGGTATACCACAATTTTTGATAAATTAGTATTTAGAACAGTAGGAGAATTCGGTTATATGGGAGCGTATAATAGCAACCGTGGTGTTGTACCATTTGAGCGCTTCTATGTAGGGGGAGATGGATTAGTAAACTTCTCATTAGACGGCCGTGAGGTTGTTCAATTGAGAGGGTACAAAAACCAAGCTTTGACGCCAATCAATCAATATGGTGAACAAATTGGTGGTACTATATACAATAAATTCACCCTAGAATTACGTTATCCTATTACACTAAAACCAAGTGCTTCCGTATATGTATTATCATTTGCAGAAGCAGGAGCAGCATATGATTCATTCAAAGATTACAATCCATTTGATTTAAAACGATCTGCTGGATTGGGTGTTCGTGTGATTATGCCTATGTTTGGTCTATTGGGTATTGACTTTGGATATGGATTTGATGCACCTCCAGGAACAACTCAGAAAAATGGTTGGGAGACTCACTTCATCCTTGGTCAACAGTTTTAGTGATACACTTTGCTAAAATTTAACAAATTATGAGGTATCTTTTTATTTTTTTAATCAGTATTTTTGGATATTCTTTTTCCTTTGCACAAGGTGGGTCTGCCCGAGTTGCTTATATTGATATGGAACTTATCTTGCAACACGTCCCAGAATACACCGAAGCTAGTGCACAATTAGCCTCCCGTGCAGAAGGTTGGAAACAAGAAATTGATAAAAAAAAGGAAGAGATTAAAAAGCTCAAAACGGATTTAGCAAACGAAAGAGTATTGCTAACTCGTGATTTGATTAATGAAAAAGAAGAAGACATCAGTTCTCTTGAAGACGATCTTTTAAAATACCAACAAAAATATTTTGGTACAGATGGAGAATATTTTTCGCAAAAAATAAGTTTAGCGAAACCGATTCAAGATCAGGTATTCTCTATGGTACAAGATATTGCTGAGGCTAGAAAGTACGATTATGTTTTAGACAAGAATGCAGAAACTACGATGTTAATAGCTGATAAACGATATGATATTAGTAATTTAGTCATTCGTCGTATGACCTCTGCTCGAAGAAAACAAAACATGACTGCAGAACAAGTTGAAGCAGTAGAGAAAGAGGAAAAAGAAGAAGATGCTATTTCGCTTAGACAAAGTAGACGTGAAGAACAGCAACGAAGAAGAGAAGAAGCGGAACGTCAAATGCGCAAGGAGCAAAAAGAAGAAAAACAAAAACAACAGCAAGACAAGGAGCAAAAAGAGCAATCGAATAAAGAAGATGAGCTAAGAAAGCAACAAGAACAAAAGCTGCAAGAATTACAAGAAAAACGAGAAGAAACAGAGCGCCTCAAACAAGAAAAAATCGAGCAACAAAAACAATTGCTACAACAGAAGCAAGAAGAGATCGAAAGAAAAAAACAAGAGGACAAAGAAAAGCGAGAACAACTTCAACGCGATAGAGAAGAGCAGATCAAGCAGCAACAGGAGGAATCGAAACGCATAAAAGAAGAGCGAGAACGCAAAGAGGAAGAAGAGCGAAATAGACGACGTGAAGAAGCCGAAAAGCAGCAGAAAAACGAAAAGAATGAAGAGCTTGAAAAGCTAATTTCCGATCGAAAAGCGGCTGAAGAAAGACGCAGATTAGAGTTAGAACAAAAGAAAAAAGAAGCGCTTGAACAACGTCAAAAACAAATAGAAGAGACGAAGCGCAGACAAGATGAGATAAAAAAACGTGTTCAACAAGAACAAGAAGAGAAACGCAACAGAATGCTTCAAGAACAAGAAGAATTAAAAAAACAGATTGAAGCCGCCAAGAGTAACAAGTAAAATAATATAAAAAACGAATACAATGAAAAAAATGAAATCCTTATTGATTGCAGCAGTAATGTTTTTTGGCGTTAGCTTAACAACAGCAACAGCTCAAACTAAAGTTGCACACATCGATGTTCAAGCTTTGATTACAGAAATGCCTGCTATGAAATCAGCTGAGGCAGAATTAAAAACATTAAGCGAAAAATATCAAAAAGAATACGGGACAATGGTATCTGAGTACCAAACAAAAGCTCAAAAATACCAAACTGAAGCACCTACTGTAGGAGACAAAGTAAACGAAGATAGACAAAAAGAAGTTGAAGATCTTTTACAAAGAATCCAACAGTTTCAAACTACAGCTTCACAAGATTTACAAAAGAAAGAGGTTGATTTAACACAACCTATTTTTGAGAAAGCTAGAACTGCAATTCAAAAAGTAGCTCGCGCTCAAGGAATCCAATACGTATTAGATTCATCAATGGGTTCAGGAGTTTTATTAGCTGATGGTACAAACTTAGCAGCTGATGTAAAAAAAGAATTAGGTATTAAATAATTTTTATATTTCAATAAAAAAGTCCGTTATTACAACGGACTTTTTTATTTTTGTTCTACTTATGAAAAATACAAATCCCATTGGTTTATTTGACTCTGGTATAGGTGGAACCACAATATGGCAGGAGATACACAAACTAATGCCCACTGAAGACACCATTTTTTTGGCCGATCAAAAGAATGCTCCTTACGGTACACAAACCAAAGAAGCTATTCTTGCCTTATCCCATAAAAACGTACAATACCTCGTTGATCAAGGTTGTAAACTTGTTGTTGTAGCCTGCAATACAGCTACTACAAATGCCATTCAAGAACTACGTGCTTCTTTTGCAATACCTATTATCGGAATAGAGCCTGCAATTAAACCTGCATCCTTGTTGACTAAAACCTCAACTATAGGCGTTTTAGCTACAAAAGGAACTATTACAAGTGATTTATTCACTTCTAAGCTAAAACTATACCCTAACGTTAAGATCATTGAGCAAATAGGCTATAATCTCGTCACCTTGATTGAGACTGGGCAACTACACTCGCAAGAAATGAAAGATCTATTACAACTATATCTATTACCTATGGTAGAACAAGGCATGGATACACTTGTATTAGGTTGTACCCACTATCCTTACTTAACTCCCCTAATCAAGACCTTAATACCTGAACATATCCTTATTATAGACTCTGGGGAAGCTGTTGCAAAACACACCAAAAAAGTACTGGAAGAACATCACTTGCTGACAACTAATACGAACAAGGGGAACACTGTTTTTTATACCAATGTCAACCCTGGCATTTTACAAACTTTTGCACCCGACGATATCCAAGTTCAACAAATTGAATTTTAATAAAAAAAGCATGGAGATTTCCATGCTTTTTTATTGTTACTAGTTGAGCTTCTCCTCAGTCCCATTTTCATTCTCCCCTACCTCTATTTCCTTATTCTTTAAACCAGCTGGAATACATTACATAATTCGTTGCTATACGCTCTATTTCACCAGCGAAGTTAGAAGCATTGATGTCTTTTACTTTCTTGGCAGGAACTCCCGCGTAAATGCTTCCAGATTCAATTACCGTGTTCTGTGTTACAACAGCCCCCGCTGCAATAATAGTATTACTATGCACCACACAGTTATCCATCACAATAGCCCCCATTCCAATTAATACATTATCATGAATAACACAACCATGTACCATAGCATTATGCCCAATAGAAACATTATTTCCAATCACTGTAGGGTGTTTTTCATAGGTACAATGAATAATCGCTCCATCTTGAATATTGACTTGATTTCCTATAGTAATCGAATTTACATCTCCGCGTATTACCGCATTAAACCAAACACTACATGATGCTCCTATCGTGACATCGCCTATTATAGTAGCATTTTCTGCAATGTAACAATCTGCTGGTATTTGAGGATACTTTCCTCTAATTTCTTTTATTATCATACTTCATTATATTTTTTAAAAAAAAGTCCCGATAAATATCGGGACTTTTTTCTAATCGTGTAAGTTAGGACAATTACAATCTAATGTACTTCGTTTTCCAAATAAATTAACTCCAAGTGTAAACAAGTGGAATCCTCCTTTGTTAAACGTATTATCTCCTAATTCATGTGTATACGTATAAGTCAAACTAAACATCTTGTAAGATCCTCCAATTAAAGGACTGATACTTTGATTAGCTTGTTTCTTCGTTTTACCGCTTTTCATGTACTCTGCTCTGTTAAAATCACGTCTGTAAGAAACCCCAGCCCAAAGCTTTGCGTTATCAAAAGTTTTATACACTTTCATATTCACATCAGCTAACTTCATTTCCGTTTCTTCTACATACTGTAACAAAACCGAAGGTTCATACATCCATCCACCGTTGTAACGTGTGTTTCCGAATGTATATCCCCCACCTAATAAATAGCGTCTGAAGTTACTACTTTCTGCATCCGTGTACAATTCTCTTTTACTAGTTACTGCATTTTTCACTGTGAACATAGAGAAAAATTCTCCACGGTGATAAGCTGCTCCAAAGTCTACCGAGAAATAGCTATCTTTTACTTCAAGACCACCACTTAGTGTAGGATCATATACAGAACCAAACTCTGTTTCATCTAATGTAGTTCGTGCAAAACCAGCACTCATACCAAATGATAACATATTCAATTCATAACGTGATTCACTAAACGTAATATGATGCGCATACGTCAACTTCGCTCCTGTATCTGAATGGTACCCATTCTTATCTTTGAAAGCGATGATACCAATACCCGATCGTTCTCCGACGCGGGTATTGATTGTTAAAGTTTGAGTTTGTGGTGCATCATCCGTATCTCCCCATTGTTGTCTGATCGCTCCTCTTATCTGTGTACTATTTTTCAAACCAGCCATTGCAGGGTGAATCAAATAATAGTTATCAGCCAAATAATCCGAATACATAGGTAATCCACCGTCTTGCGCATTACTCATTTGAGTAACTAATAACGCAACTGCTAAATATCTTTTCTTAAATATTTTCATATCCTAATTATCGTTTTAATGAGAAGTGCCCTTTATATTGAACTTTTCTAGGAACTAGATTCGCTTGTTTCGCATCTTCTAAATATTCTACAGTAAACCAATAGTCTGTTGATGGCATTGGTTTCCCATTAAATGTACCATCCCATCCTCCACTAGCAGGATTAAACTGAGAAAGTAATTTACCATATCTGTCATAGATATAAATCACTGCTTCTGGATGACCTTTTAATGTTGGAATATTCCAAGTATCATTAAATCCATCACCATTTGGTGTAAAGAATCTTGGATAACCTAAAACAAATACATCTACATATTGAGGACAAATTGATCTGTGATCTTTATATCTAACCCAAATTCTGTGTGAACCATTTAATACATCATAGAAGATTCTTGAATCTTGATAAGCACCTTCATCTAATGCATATTCAAACAATCTAGTATCAGTTGGGCTTTCAATGATGATTGAAATTCTTTCTTCTCCATCAAGTGCTCCAATAATACCTTTTGAATCAACATTCATTACTTTAATCTTGATATCCTCAACAAAGTTAAGTGTTATATCATTACTTGTATTTGAACATTGTTGTCCTTTGAATTTAACAACTACTCTAAAGACATTTCCTGATTCAATACTTTCAACTACATAGTATGATTTTGTAGCTCCAGCAATTGGGGTAAATCCACCTATAGCTCCTCTTCTCTCCCATTGGAACTCATAATCTCCTCCTTTGAATCCAGAATCAATTGTATACGGATCCACTAATTTACCTGTATTGTAATCGATACATACTAATGTACTCGCTTGTAGTATAGGTGCTATTGGTGTTTCAGAAACAGTTAATGTGAATCTCGTTTCATCTTGACAGAAGAACTGAGCACCCACTTGTTTAATCACTGC
Organism: Myroides odoratus; assembly: GCF_001549985.1. Lineage (GTDB taxonomy): Bacteria > Bacteroidota > Bacteroidia > Flavobacteriales > Flavobacteriaceae > Flavobacterium > Flavobacterium odoratum_A. The sequence goes on from NZ_LROZ01000001.1 coordinate 274,740, forward strand.
TACGATTTCATGTGTTCCGATTGGTAATCTGAAACGTCCTACATCTCCAGCATCAATCAACGCATTGTTATAAAAGTATTGTACTTCTAAATCTGCTGGATCAATAATTTGTGCTCCTTTAATCTCATCTGTAAACAAATTAAGATTGAATACTGCTGTTCCTGTTGGACCTGCTGGAGTTGCACATTTCTCAATTCTTGTTTTATCTGCCGTACTAATTGGGAAAGCTGTTACTTTTTGTTCAATTGACAAAATCAACTTATCCACATAGAAACAACCCGTTTTGTTATCCGTTAATCTTACAAAAATCTCTTGTTGGTTTGGAACAATATTAACATAATCATACATGATTGGGTTTCTATCATCCATTGCTGCATTCAAGCTTGTATAGAACGTAATCGTATAATCAGCAGCATTTCTACCTTCTAGTATCTCATCGAATTTCGTTCTCAGGTCAAATTTCTCAAATTCACCTGGAGTCTCCAAACAATGAATATACGGTTTCAATGGGCTAAAATACGGTTGAAGATTTACTTTCACTGGTAATTTTACAATCACATAACAGCTATCTGGTTGACCCGCGTTATTTTTCGCTACTCTTACCCAAACAATTCTTGTTCCAGTAACATAGTTTGTAGGAAATTGAATTGGACTTACATTTCCAATAGCATCTGCTTCAGATTCAAAATAGCTGAACAATAAGTTTGGATCTTGATTTCTCATATCCTCTTCAGCTAATTTCAAATTAAACTCCGCTTTACCATCTCTAGTTTGAAACTCACACATTTCCAATGGCTTAGGATTGTAATTTGGCAATGGTAATGGTTTTACTCTAATAACCAAAGGTCTATAACTTCTACAACCATTTCTACCTTCAACAGATATCCAAATCGTTTGAGGATTTGTTCTATTTACATAGTTTCTAGTATTCAAAATTGGATTACGGTCATTTTCAGCATCTTCTTTTGATTCATAATAACCAAATACAGCTCCAAATACTTCCACACCTAATAAAAGATCTGACTCTCTTTCATGTAAGTTAAATGTAGCAGAAACACCTGGTAATGTTGAATCTTGACATAACTCAATTGGTGCTAATACTGCTGCAATTTCCAAAGGATTTTTAATCTCTAACAAGAATGAACCCAATACATAACATTTCGTTACTGTGTTTTCAATTCTAACCCAGATTCTTTGATTTAATCTTGTATTCGTAAACACTTCTGGTGTAGTAATTCTATTTCTCTTATTCAACGCATCTTCTTCTGTTAAATAGTACACGATACTAATGTTAGCAGGATCAGTTTGTTGTTCAGCTAAGATACGGGCATTTTGCTCTGTTAAATTGAAAATAGCACTTGTTCCATCATGTCTATCCGTACACATCACTAAATTTTCAAGTGCCACTGGTAAAGTAGGTGCAGCTACTGCAACAATTCTCAATGGTTTCACTGTGAAACAACGTGTTACTGGATCTAATGCTTTCACCCAAACTGTTGATACTCCTGGTTGAATATTCGTGTAATCTCTTGGATTTAAAATACGATCAATATCATTGTATGCATTTTCTTCTAATTCATAGAAATGATACTCTAAACCAACAACTCCTACCTGAATGGTGTTGATAATATCCTCTAAGTTAAAAGAAGTTACTCCAGTTTCTCCATAACTACAAACTTGGAATGGTTCAGCAGTAATATTCAATGTTGGCAATGCATCAACGCGTAATGCTAATGTTCTTACTACATGACAGCCAACTTCATTTTCAATGCGAACGAAAATGGTTTGGTAATAAGCTGTTTCATTTTCATAGCTATTAGGTAATCTATTGCGATTCGCATCTGCATCCGCTTCGGTTTTATGATAACTAATAACTAAACCTTGTTGTCCATTTGCAATTACATTTTTGTATGCTAACAAATCGAAAGTTCCAATACCATTATTCTCTGGCGCACTACATAATTTATATGTTGGCAACATCGCAGGAACATTAGGTAACATTTTCGTCGTTAATACTAAACGTGTTACTGCATAACAACCTGTAGCTCTATCTTGTACTCTTACCCATACTACATAAGCTGTAGTATTAGAGAATGCATTTGCATTATCAATAGCAAACTCTGCTCTGTGGGCATTATTTTCTGTTAAGTAGTACGTAATTTCAAAATTCGCTGCATTTTGACCTCCTAATATTTCAGGCTCTTTTAAGCGCAAATCATAAATCACCTCTCTATTTTGACTATCTACACAAGCAGCAAACGGTGTTGGTGTAACAATTCTAGGCGAACGCGAAATCACTAATTCAATAGGAATGATTTCAAAACACCCAGAACGATCAAAAGCAATTCTTGCATAAATCGTTTGGTTATTAGGAACCGTATTTGCGAATGTGTCTGGCAAGTTATTAATATTTCGTTGTGCATCAGCCTCAGAAATAAAATAACGTACACTTATATTAGGTAATATATTACCAAACAATTGGAATGTAATTGTGCTCGTTGAGAAATCAGCTATACCATCATTATTTGTTGAACAATTAAAAATCGTTACATCATCAGCATGCTCAGGAATATCAGCTACAATTAAATCGATTGGCGTAGTAGCAAAACACTTCGTTCTTGCATGTTCTACACGTGCCCAAATTGTTGAAGCTGTTGTTTGAAGGATATTTGGTAAACGATTGGCTACCAATCCTGCAATTGCAGCTGCTTCTGTTGGGTAATAACTAACAATTAAATTAGGTCTACCTCCAGTTAAAGCTAGATTATTCAATGGTAAATTAAATTCACCAATCGATTTCTGTGCATCAATAGGACATCCAAAAATTTCAGCTACTGGAAAGATAGTAGGTACTTCTTCAATAAACAATCTAAAACTAGTAGTTGCATAAGCTTCTGGATTCGTATCACTTTGTACACGTACATAAATTACTTGTCCATTTGTTCCTGTAAAGGCAGCCGCATCAGCTGGAGGAATAGCATTATTTCCTGCTAAAGCCCCCTCTTGTGTGGTATGATATGTAACAGTAAATCCAGGTGTATTGTTATATACAATTGGTGTTTGTACAGTTAAATCAAAAATAGTTGCTGGATTACAGATAATTAAATTATCCAAATTACGCAATTGTAACGCACAATTATTTACTACTAAATAAAAACTCTCAACAGTAAAACAATTTAAACTCATCCCAGGATCAACGGCTCTCAACCAAACTTGTCTTGGACTATTGTTAATATGTACAACTTGATTCACATCTATTGGGTTTCTATCCAATTGAGCATCCGTTTCACTATTGTAGTAATTAAATATCACATTTGGATTTGAACTTACTGATGGTTGAACATCACGTAAATTAAATGTTCCTCTTCTTGTAGTTTGGTCCATACAAGTATTTAAGTTACTAGGCTTATCCGTGAATAAAACTGGATCAACTGTAACTGTAATGTCTTTCGTATAGGTACAATTAAAATTATCTGTTAACTCATACGTATACGTATAAGTACCAGGTGTTACAGGACGAACCCTTGCTTTACCATCTTCTAAATTAAATATACCTTCACCAATCCAACGCTCTGATTTAATTTCTGGTGCAAAGGATAAGTCACTTGGAACAATAGATTCATCGAATTCTATTCTCCAAGAGAAAATCCAACCGTTATCTGCTGGTAATTGATCTAATATTTCGATTCTCCATTCCCCATTTAATTCTGTTCCAACCATATTTTGGAAAGAATCAACGGGTAAATAAGTTCCTGGATTAGCTGCCGATCTAACAACACCTTGAGGTGGCATCGATACTTGAGTTGTAGGTACACCAGGTCCTCCAACAATAATATTACCAGGAGTCATATCAAAGCAATAGTCCCATCCTATACCAGGTCCTTCAGCCTCATCAGCCTCTCTTCCTTGCAACCATCTAGGATGACCAAAAGTTCTAGCTTGACCAGCCTGATTGTGTAATAGAACCCTTTGACCATTCGGAGCCACTAAAGTGATAATTAAATCTCCTAAATAAGAGTGTTCCATATTCAAACAGATTCTAACATGATTCATGTCTTCCAATTCTTGTCCTAAACAAAACTGATCGACAAAAATACTAGTAGTATATAAATCACGTCCATCTGGAATAAACGTTGTTCCAGCTACTGGAGGAATAGGTTCATAGTCAAATCGTTTCAATTCAACCTCTGAATCCAAATAAATTGTTTCGTTTAAACAATAATTTGGTTTATCTGTTGACAATGTAATTTCAGCTTCATTGGAAGAAACCTGCACAACTACGCTGACTAAATTTCTACTCCTACAACCTTCTGCATCAATGGCAACTAAGCTAAATTTATAAGACCCCTCTTCATCAAATTGAGTGGTGATTTCTTTTCCACGAAAAACGATGTTATTAAAGTTCTCGTCTTTTCTATTTAAAATCCACTCATATCTTGCTCCCTCATTATTTCTTTCAAAGACACCATCTGCTTTTAATGTAAATGGAGATCCTTTACAAACACGGATTACTCCAACATCTTCAGGACAAACTGGTGCTACATCTGGGTCAATTGCAGGTACTGATCCCGCAAAAACAGCTCTGATATTTTGACACTCTCCTCTACAAGAAATTTTTGCACGCCAACCTGGCATTGTATTTTGATCATCTGATGAAAATACAAAAGTTAGACATCCATTACTTGTTGCTAAGTTTCCTATAACTGAAAAAGGTTCTTCAATATGACCTGAATATGTGGCAATAACTGCTCCATTTGCATTATCACCAGCATAAACATCTAATATATCAGCATTTGCTTCAGTAATAAAACTTTCAAAATCTACCACTATATAACTATCTTCATTATCAGGACAGATAGTAAACGTAAAGTTTTCATTATTTCCATAATGGTTATCAAATCCACCTGAATCAAAGAAATAACCTGAACAGGTATCTATTCTCCCATTTTGCATAGGATATGGAGTATACTCTGAATTATTTTGGGCATAAATCAGAAAACTACATAATAAAAATAATAGGTTAATAATTTTTTTCATACTGCTATCTTCTATAAGCTTGTTGATGAATAATAATTACAAAATTTGTGTTATCTACACGATATAAAGCATATCTATTTTCGAAAAATGCCAAATTATACTTTAACACATTAAATGTATTTAAATCAAATGTTACATCACGTGTTAAAGCAGTATTGTACTTATTAAACAAAGGTACAGTTGACAATAATTGATGTTTTTCATCTCTCGAATAGGCCTCTTCTCTAATTTCTACTCTTTCATTTAGTAGGCTCGTTAGGGCATTAACTCTAGTCGCCGATAATAATTTCATATTATCTCTATAGACTTCTGTAATTCGAGGATCTAAAGTCTCTGTTCTATCTTGAGCCTTTAGCGAAAACCCAAAGAGTATAGCTCCAACTAAGATAATTACAGAGCTAAAAACCATTTTAAACTTCATACGTTACACACTTTATAAAAATTATTATTCATTTATTACTTTCTAAAATTCTAAAATAGACTAACTTACGTTCAGAATTGAAATTAAAAGGCTTCTATTTTTCGCGCTGTTAATTCATACTTAATTATATGTTAATTATATGTTTAAAAAACCAAATATACAGATTCGTAGAATATAAGTTTGTTAATTTTGAAAAAAAATAAAACAAAATGTCGCACATTAAAATTCAAAATACTCAAAACCCAGCAATTGTCAAGTTTATCCTACCTGATTTCATCACAAAAGGAGACAATTTTGAGTTCAAAAACATCGATGAAACTGCACAATCTCCTTTAGCGCGAGAACTTTTCTACTTACCTTTTGTAAAAACGGTATTTATTGCAAATAATTTCATTGCTATTGAAAAATTTTCAATTGTTGAATGGGATGACGTGCAAGATACGGTTGCAGACCAAATCCAAACTTTCATGGCTAAAGGTAAGAAAATCTTAATAGAATCTAAAGATGATGCCAAAAAACATCCTATTACGATTTATGCAGAGTCAACTCCAAACCCAGCGGTAATCAAATTTGTTGCCAATAAGCTTTTAACTAAGCAGGGAGTTGAATTTAAAAACATTGACGAGGCGAAGTCTTCTCCTTTAGCGAAAGAGCTGTTTAAGCTACCTTTCGTGCGTGAAGTGTTCATTGATGAAAACTATGTTTCTATTTCGAAATACGAGGCCTTCGATTGGAATGAATTCATCCAATCGACCCGTTCTTTTATTAAGGAATTTTTAGAAAAAGGAAACTTAGCGGTGGATGAAGCTTTAGTAACTAATGTAGAAGAATTAGAAAAACAAGCAGATATTCACTTTGATTCATTGGATGAGAAGTCACAACGCATCATTAATATTTTGGAAGAGAATGTAAAACCTGCTGTTCAAGCGGATGGTGGAAATATTGCTTTTCAAAATTACAATGGAGAAACCAACGTCGTTCAAGTTATCTTACAAGGAGCTTGTAGCGGTTGTCCATCTTCGACCTTTACCTTAAAAAATGGTATTGAGAATATGTTACGTCACATGCTTGCAGACGAAGCTATCGTTGTAGAAGCAATCAATGGATAATAATCCTATGCAATAAATTAAAAAAGCGCTTGAATTACTTCAAGCGCTTTTTTAGTTATAAGTTGAACGATTTAAATTCCTTACCCTTTTGAAGTAAATTTAGTTCGTTTCTGATCTAAATCAAATTGTTCAAATAATTCCAACAAGCCAATAGTTGCTTTTACCATATCATCTGTTTCAAACAGGATAGAGAAATACAACTTACTGTTCTTCGGACTCGTTTCTGTTGTGCGAATACGAACGATTTGTTTTTGAATTAATTTATCTATCGTCAATGTAATATCTTCCTTATTCGCTAAGACATCACTAATGCGATCAAACTTCTCTTCTAAGAAAATGGCTCCAATCTCATCCAGAAAGATCTGCAGTTTATTGTCAATTAGCTTTAAGTCGCGAATCTGATTAAACTTCAGCTTCTTGTGGTTATTATCCACGTGCGTATAGCTATTCTGAGTAATAAATAAGGTAGACTTGATAATATCTTGTAAAAATCCAAGCGTCAATACGTAGAACTTACTCGCTCCTACCGTAGTTTCATCTAGATTCTTAATAAAGAAATATACATTTCCTCGCAAGCTATCCACTTCTTTTTCCAGCTGTTTCAATTTCTTTCTACAAGCTTTTAAATCTGCATGATTTTGCAACGCTACTCCATCAATAACACGGGTATATAATTCGTTTGTACGGACAATAACCTTAGCAATTTGAGCCGAACTCTCTGAAGCTACTTCTTGGATGGTAACAATATCAATTTTATTGAGCTTTTCTGTTTTGAGCTTCTTCTCCTGTTCTAAACGCTGATGCGCCTTATTACTTCTATATAATAAAATCCCCACTAGAATCAACATAGCCACTAAAGCATATACTTCTCCTATATATAAGATATAAGCCGTAACGAAAGAAGCAACAAAAGCAACAATAGCTGTTACAAACCACCCTCCAATTACGTTGAATACCCCCGCTACGCGATAAACAGCTGAATCTCTATCCCAAGCTCTATCAGCAAAAGAAGTACCCATTGCTACCATAAAGGTAACATACGTTGTAGATAACGGTAGTTTCATTGACGTACCGATAGAGATCAAGATACTCGCCACCATCAAATTCACAGAAGCACGTACCATGTCAAAAGCAGGTTCATCTGCCTTGTTCTTGCTTTTTGTTTTTACCTCCGGTTGCTCAAAACGCTTATCCATGTGGATTTGCCATGATTTTGGCAGGAAGTAATTCACAATCCCACCTAAAATAACCATGCTACGCACAAGAGCTTTTGACAACAAATTGGGTGAAAATTTCTCATCCGAAGAATCTGAACTTTGACGAGCCAAACTCATTTCTGTTTCAATTACATTGCGTGCTTTTTTTGAAGTCCACAACGTATAAACCATAACCGCTCCCGCTAACAATAGAAAGTAGAAGGGTGCTTTTACACTTTCTTCGGCCAATTTTCCCATCATATAAACATCTGATGCTTGTCCAGAGCTTTGAAAAAATTCAAAAGATTGAATGGCCGCAATAGGCACTCCTATAAAGTTTACTAAATCATTCCCTGCGAAAGCCAAGGCTAAAGCAAACGTTCCTATAATAATAATGACACGTAGGATATTTAGTTTAAACAGAGACATGAGCATCTGAGAGAACAACGTCCAAAATACAAAACTAGCTCCTAGAATGATGAACTGATGGTGATCAATCCAATTAGACGCTTCCTTAGTCAAGAAACTCGATCCTTTTAATCCTTTAATTAAAATAAAGAATGAAATTGCCGTAATTGCTGTTCCTCCAAATAAAGCACCAAAGTATTTCAATTTACGTTCTACTTGAAACGTAAAAATCAAACGCGATACATATTGAACTAGCGTACCTAATGTAAAGGATAAAATAACGGACAACAAAATACTCACAACGATCTCGGAGGCCTTTTTCGTATTGATATACGAAGGTAAGGTAGCCCAACTGTCATCACTGGTTACAATTTTCACTACAGCTAAACACACGGCAGCACCCAACAATTCAAATACAATCGAAACGGTTGTAGATGTAGGTAATCCTAACGTATTGAAGACATCCAATAAGAGGACATCCGTAATCATAACAGCTAGGAAGATAATCATTACATCGTTGAAGGAAAACATACTGGGGACAAAGATTCCACTACGGGCAATCTCCATCATTCCACCAGAAAACACGGCTCCAATCAAAATACCCAAAGAAGCAACCAACATGATGCCTTTAAAAGACATCGCCTTTGATCCAAGTCCTGAGTTTAAGAAGTTTACAGCGTCGTTACTAACTCCAACAGTCAAATCTATTATCGCTAATATCCCAAGGGCTATCAGCATTACAATAAAAATCTGTTCCATTTATTCTTTTATTTTTTGCGTACTGCAAAAGTGCTTATATTTCTGTAATCCAACGTTAACTTAATGTTATCCTTTGTTTTTTGTGGTTTGTTCTTTGCTTTTTTGTGGTTTGCTTTTTTGTTGGTCGCTGTTTGCTGTTTGTTGTTTGCTGTTTGTTGTTCGCTGTTTGCTTTTTTGTTGATGTAAACAATAAACTAAATGATGTTTCTTTTTTCATTTTCATAACTCACTTCTCATAACCCATAACTCACTTCCCTTTTTTTCCTTAATTTTGATCTTCAACAACAAGTTACAACTATGAATGAACTCCAGCACGCTTCAAACCCGTATTTAAAACAACATGCCTCCAATCCTATTCATTGGAAAGCTTGGCATCCCACCGTTTTTGAGCAAGCCCAAGAACTAAACAAGTTGGTCATTGTCAGCATTGGATATTCAACCTGCCATTGGTGTCATGTTATGGAAGAGGAAAGTTTTACTCATCCTGCTGTTGCCGAAGTAATGAATCAAGATTTCATTTCAATTAAAGTAGACCGCGAAGAACATCCCGATGTGGATGCTTACTATATGAAAGCCGTCCAGCTGATGACCAAGCAAGGCGGATGGCCCCTTAATGTTGTTTGTTTACCTGATGGAAGACCCATTTGGGGAGGGACCTATTTCCCTCAACAAACTTGGATTGATGCTTTAACACAACTGGCTCAATTACACCAAAACAAACCTGAAGCTACCCTTGAATTTGCTACCAAGTTACAGGAGGGCGTTTATATTATGGGACTAGCACCTGTTGCAAATGAAGAAAGTCGATTCAATGTAGATATCCTTCTAGAAAAATGGAAACAAAGTTTCGATTTAGACTATGGTGGTTATCAACGAGCTCCAAAATTCATGATGCCTACCAACCTACTCTACCTTCAAAAAGCAGGGGATTTGACTCATGATAAAGATTTACTACACTATGTTGATTTAACCCTAACCCAAATGGCTTGGGGAGGTATCTTTGATGTACTTGAAGGTGGTTTTTCTCGTTATTCTGTTGATTTTAAATGGCATATCCCTCATTTTGAAAAAATGTTGTACGACAATGCCCAATTGTTAAGTGTATATAGTGATGCCTATAAGCGCACTGCTAATCCGCTATATTTGGAAGTAATTACCAAGACCATCCAATTCATCCAACGCAATTGGCTTTCCGATTGGGGCGGGATTTATTCTGCTTTAGATGCAGATAGCATCAATGACAAAGGAGTTTTACAAGAAGGCGCTTACTACGTTTGGACTGAAGCAACATTACGCCGTATTTTAGGAGATGACTTTTCATTATTTGCACAAATATTCAATGTCAATGCTTATGGTTATTGGGAGGAAGGGCACTTTGTACTCATCCAAAACCAACCTTTATCTTCCCTAGCTGCAGCCAATCAAATCGATGTATTTGATTTACAAGAACGCAAAAAGAAGTGGGAACAATTACTCTTACAAGAACGAGAGTACAGACCCAAACCTCACTTAGACGACAAAATCATCTGCAGTTGGAATGCCCTGTTGATTACGGGTTTACTAGACGCCTATAGCGCTACAAATGAAATAAGTTATTTGCAACAAGCAGAAAGTATTTACCACTACATTCAAACTTACTTACTTGATGAAGAGCGAGGATTATTTCACTCCTCTCACGATCAAAATGTACATACTTTAGGGTATTTAGATGATTATGCCTTTTATATTCAAGCCTTAATTCGCCTGTTTGAGCATACTGCAAACCAAGATTATTTATGGCAAGCGAAACGCCTCATGGATTTAACCTTGGACTTATTTTTCGATGAAAAGAGTAAGTTCTTTTATTTTAATCAAGCCAGTCAAGCGGGCCATATTTTGAGAAGCATTGAAACAGAAGACAACGTAATTCCTTCTGCTAATGCCGTTTTATGCATGAATTTATTGCAATTGGGTGTTGCATTTGAACATACACATTACACCCAGCTTGCCCACCACATGATTGAAGTGATGCAATCTAATTTAGATTATCCGTCGGCCTATTCACATTGGCTGCTAGCCATGTTATATACAACATCTCCATCAGAGCTTGCGATTGTTGGTACCGATGCCCTTGAAGCCAGTTTACAGGTTCGGGCAAACTTAATTAGCAAAACCTTTGTTTTCCCTGTAAATCAATCCAGTTCAATTCCTTATTTTTCAAAATATACGGTGAATCAAACCACACAGTATTATCTTTGTGAAAACAAACATTGCTTCACCCCTACGACGGAATTAAGCAACATCCTAAAGCTATAGATTATGGAAAAACTGGATCACCTCTTGGCATCCAATATTGAAAATGCCTTTGATTACATCCCGCATATTATCAGTGCACTTATCATCCTTGCCTTGGGATTATGGGTCATTAAAATGTCTCAAAATATTGCCAAGCGCATCCTGACCAAACGCAATATAGACCCGACGTTTTCAAGCTTCATTCTCGATGTTTTACTGTGGGGATTTCGCATTCTGCTTTTCGTTGTTATTGCCTCTAAACTAGGTATTCAAACCAGTTCATTTGTTGCCATAATTGGCGCTATGAGTTTGGCTATTGGGCTATCTTTACAAGGATCACTCAGTAATTTTGCTGGAGGCGTATTGATCATTCTCTTCAAACCTTTTCGCATTGGTGATATTATTGAAGCTCAAGGAGAAACAGGAAAAGTATTGAGTATTCACATTTTTTCCACGCAAATTGTCAATTATCAAAACAGTGTGATTTACCTGCCTAATGGAGTATTATCCAATAGCAAGATTAAAAATATATCACAAAATAATTTGAGAAGATCTGAAGTACTCGTTCAGACGAACTTAACAAAAAATACCAATCGATTTATTGATCAATTGTTAGAAGAGCTTCAGGCCAATGACAAGATCTTATCACAACCAAAACCTCGAGTATTAATTAAAGAATTACTCGATACCAAAATCACCTATGTGGTACAAGTCTGGGTGGACAATGACAACTTTACGGCTGTCAATTCATTTATCTTACTAAAATCAAGAGAAATAAGTGATTCTTTGTAATCACTTATTTCTTTTGTTTTACAGGCATCACAAAATCCTTCAAGTAGTAGGGTTCAAAATAAGCCACATCTACAAAGTCTTTGGCTGTATATTTCTCAAAACTCAATGCTACCATTTCTTTGGCAGAAGGATAAATAATTGAATCTAAGAACTGAAAATTAGGTGCTGTTAGTACTGTTGCACATTTCATTGCTCCATCACCGATGAAGTAAACGGGCGTTTCCCCTTCTAATTCACTAAAAGAAGCCTCGTCAATCACTTTTGCCTCGATTGGCTTAACCAATACTCCATCATGAGAAAAAGTGGCGCAAAACACCTCCATTCGCCTTGCATCAATCATCGGGATAATCCATCCGCTATTCACTTGCAATTGCTTAGCTAAAATCTGCAGCGTATCCAATGCTATCATAGGGATATTTAATCCATAGCACAATCCCTTAACGGAGGATACACCGATGCGCAATCCCGTATAAGATCCCGGCCCTTGACTAACGGCAATAGCCCATAGGTTTTGCATATTCAATCCGTTTTCTTTCAGCAGCTCTTCAATAAACACATGCAGTTTCTCTGCATGAGAAAAATTTTCTTCTGCTATTTCTTTCACTCCTACAAGTGCTCCATCTACAGACAAAGAGACAGAACAGTTTTTAGTTGCGGTCTCTATATTCAATAGTACAATCATTCTTTCTTTTCTTCTTTCTTTATCTTATCGTTGTGTTTCAAGGTTTTACTTACTGTTGAATAAGGCCCTGTAATGATAACATCACCTTGCTTCAACCCTTGAACAATTTCAATATTTTTATCGTCTTGAATCCCTGTTTTTACAAAGCGCAATTGGGCTATCCCATTGACTTCTACAAACACTGCTTCTTTGAGTGCATCATTCACTTGTACCGCTTTAGTAGCCTCTTGATTACTCAACGTATCCGCGGGACTACGCATAACTACTGCACTAATTGGCACAGCAAGCACTTTGTTTTTAACGTGTGTTATAATATCTACAGCTGCAGTCATTCCAGGTCTAAAAGGGGAATAATCTTCTAGCTTCCCATCGAGTAAATCCTCATAAGATTCGCGTAGAATTTTAATCTTTACCTTGAACGTTGTTACCTGATCAGCAGATAGGGTTTGATTGGAAGCTGAATTGGAAATACTCGTTACAATTCCCTTAAACTCCTTTTTCAAAAAAGCATCCACATTAATTTTTGTTTCATCCCCAACTTTCACTTTGACAATGTCATTTTCGTTGATATTTACTTCAACTTCCATGCTATTCAAATTCGCTACACGCAATAGTTCCGTACCCGCCATTTGTTGCGTTCCCAGTACGCGTTCTCCAAGTTCAACATCTACGCGTGAAATTGTTCCTGCACTAGGTGCGTAAATCGTAGTTTTCAACAAATTCACTTTTGCTTCCTCTACGGCTGCTCTTGAACTTTCTACATTGTAAAAGGCCGAGTTTTTATTGGCTTTAGCCACTTCATACGAACGTACTACTTGATCCCATTCCGAACCCGAAATAACCCCTTTCTCAAATAAGGTTTTATTTCGCGCAAACGATGCTTTCGTTTCTTTCAACTGCGCTTCTGCTTGTTCCAATCCAGCTTTACTTGTTGACAGCATCGCCACCATACGATCTAGATTAGATTCATACAAGTTCGGGTTGATCACAACCAGTAAATCGCCCTTATTGACAACTTGTCCTTCTTTGACGGGCAAATTTATGATTTCTCCAGATACTTCTGGTGTTATTTTAATCTCAATTTCAGGTTGAATTTTTCCTGTTCCAGAAACTGTTTCTACCAAGTTTATTTCATCAACAGCGGCTAACTCTACCACAGTAGATACATCCTTCGTCGTAAAAAATTGTATCCCAACAAAAAGTCCAACAACAAGTGCTAAAACAATAAATATATATTTCTTTTTCATCCCTTAATTTCTTTTAAACAGCGGTAATCCGAAGTAGTATTCTAATATTTTATTCTTAAAAATGTAATCGTATTTAGCTTTGAGAAGATTTGATTGAGCGGTTACATATAAGTTTTGATTTTGATTGAGTTCAAAGATATTAATCAATCCTACCGCATAACGCTCTCTAGCATACTCCAACGATTTTTCTCGAGATTCCAACGTTACAACACTAGCTTCGTAGGTTTGAAAACTACTCTTGGTATCGGTATAAGCTTTGAACGCCAATTGTTCTAGTTTCAACTCCTCAGCTTCCTTTTCGTATTGCATCTGTTCCAACGCTAGTTGATTGAGTCTTACTGTTTTTCTAGCTTTTAAACCATTGAATATGGGCACAGTCAAACTCAAACCAAAGGTTGAACTTTTATTGTTGTCGATCTGTCTAAAGAAAGACTCTGGACCACCATATACATTCATCATCCCTTGGCGCATCACGCGTTGTCCCGAACCTTCTACAAATCCAATTTGGTCCAAACCATCCGTCGGACTGCTTCCAACGATTCGATCTTGATAACGCACATTAGAACCAAAATTATAGAACCCCGTCAGTTTAGGGTAATAGGCTCCCTTGCTTATTTGTACCTCCTTTTCTGCCAACTGCACATTGAGTTCTGCCGTTTTGATATTCGTCAGGGATTCAAAAGCACGATTCGCAATTTCTTCTGGAGTATAAAACATCAATTCCGATGCTGCTATTTGATAATCTGTATCTTGTACATCAAAGTTTTCATAATCTCGAATTTGAAGCAATTGAGCCAAATTCAATTTTGCAATAATTAATTCATTTTGCGAGCTGATTAAACGCTGAGTAGAGGAAGCTACCGTTGCTTTTACATCCAATAAATCTCCTGCGGGAACCGCACCTGCATTTACCAAAACCTGTACTCTATTTACTTCTGCTTGGTCATAATCTAATTGAACTTTGTTCGTATGCACCAATTCTTTATTGAAGATGATTTGCAAGTATGAATTAATCACTGCCAACGCAATATCTTCTTTTATTTTTTGTACTTGGTATACAGCAGCTACCTGTTCTAAACGAGCTTTCGCTAATCTTTTTTGCTTTTGTAATCCATCAAAAATATCAATCCCTACGCTCAATCCAACCGTAGATTCCTGCAATGTACGTTGCCCAATCGTACCCGTTTGAACATCGGGTTGATCGACCATCGTCCAAGAGTGGTTTGCCGACCCACTTAATACGGGTAAAAAGTCATAGCGTGCCATATCAACAGCAACGATATTACGTTGTTCGCCTATTTCGATTTGCTTGACGCTAATATTGTGTTCGATGGCATAATCAATACATTCGTCTAGCGTCCAACGCTTCTCTTGTGCTAAGACAGGCAAAGCAAGAAAAGAAAACAGGCCTAAAATGTAAAATTTACTCAAATTCATTGCAAATTAATTATCTAAACTATAAGACGTGAAGTGCAAACTATTGTTACATTAAAGGTAATAAAAAAACCGCCTTCTTAGGCGGTTTGTTCTTTTAAGCTCCTTTAACTCTTTTTCTTTTTATATACTTTGTAACTAAAATACAAGGCAAATCCAACGAGTAAATAAGGGAATATCATCAAGTAAACAATACCATTGTTCACCGCTTCTGCTTTCACTCCTCCATCTTCCGTTTCCAATACAGCTCTACACATGGCGCACTGAGCAACTGCAGTTTGTGCAGAAGCCAAGATAAAAAACGCAACTAAAAAATAAAACTTTTTCATACGGGTTTAATTTACGTAATACGGAGAAATCATTACATACACGATTACCCCTGTTACTGCAACATACAACCACATTGGATAGGTAATTCGAGCCAATTTTTTATGGCGTTGATACGAACCTGAAATCCCGCGTACAAAGGTGATCAATACGAAAGGAATAATGATGATGGACAATAAAATATGCGTGATTAAAATAAAGAAATACGCATATCGGATAAATCCTTCCCCTCCATATTTCGTTTCGATTGAAGTCATATGATAAGCGACATACATGGCCAAGAAAGCAACTGAGCAAGCAATACACAATTTAATTAAACGCTCGTGTAAGGCTTTATTTCCTTTTTTAATAGCAGCTACTGCCCAAACTAACAAAACGGCTGTAATTCCATTAATAGTAGCGTAAATTGGGGGTAAAAAACTCAACGGTTGAACATCATACCCTAACTTCTGTAAGTTTACTCCAAATAGAATGGCTACTACCACAGGAATTGTAATGGATAAAATCCAAATCCACTTGGTATATTTCTGTTCTAATTCTTTATAATTTTCCATGTCTTATTCTGCTAACAACAATTTAATATCTTCTTTGATCCATTGCACACCTTCATCTGATGTACCATCATAGTATAACACAGGATTCCCATGTTCATCTGTTCTACATCTAATATTTCCTTCTTTATCAATTAAAGCAAATAGACCCGAATGTTCAAATCCGCCTGGTGCTTCTGGATTAACTCCAGTATATAAATTGAATTTAGCTGCTAAATCATAGATGTATTTTGCATCACCAGTCAACATATGCCAATGGGGAATTGTAACGCCTAATTCCTCCCCGTGTGCTTTTAACGCTTCAACGGTGTCATTTTTAGGATCAATTGTAATAGAAGCGATACCGAAATCCATATGTGGACGGAAGGTATCTTGCAACTTCAACATATTTTGATTCATAATCGGGCAGATTGTCGGGCAATTCGCAAAGAAAAATTCGACTACATATACTTTCCCTTTATAACTAGCATTATTGATGGTTTTATTGTTTTGATCCACAAGTTCAAAACTTGGTGCTTGTCCAATAACAACTAAATCTGACTTTTCGAATTTCTTAATAATCTTTGGCACCGCCCAGATACCAAATACCAATACAACTAAAGAAATCCAGATATATGATTTATCTTTCATATCTACTTTTCATTACTATTAATGCGTTTATACTTTTTCAATGCTAATCGATATTCTGCCAATACAACTTTTACATCATCCATCATATCATTGTGTAGTTCCGCTGCGGAAATGGTAGAATAACCTTCTTTATATTCAAGCTCTCCTGCTTTATTTTTTCCTTTTCTTCCTCTAAGGTTTCGATCTTTATCAATGATATACACATTGATACTTGCTAAATCGTCATCTAATTTACCAACTAGACCTAAGCTTTTATAAAACGTTTGAATTTCTTCAGGTTCCAAGAACAAGTAGTTCCAGTTCGACATATCCGAAATTGGACTTAAATCATCCACTACTTTTTGCGCTTCTGCTTCAGATCCTTTCGGCAGAACCATCACCAATTGAAAATCATCAAAGTCTTTATAGCGGTTATAGATTTTTTGATTGAGGTTAAAGGCATCTCCACGGTCTCTGTATAGATGTCCACCAGGAAATCCCAATACAGTAATATGACCTTCTAAAACGGGTTGTTTGTTTAATGAAGACGCACCTAGAGGTAGCTCATTTACATTTTCACTAATGATGGGTAAACGTTGAAATTGATTCACACCAGTAGCGAAAAAAAGATAAGCACAAATAGGCATTACAAAAAGCAATACGAGTATGATATATTTTTTCACTTTATAATAAATTAAATAGCTAGACAAAAATAAAAAAAGGCGGTTAATAAACCGCCTTTTAAATTATAATAACTTATTAAAATATCCACTTATATTGTGCATTGTGGAATACTTCATAAACGTAATTTCCTTCAATTAAAACCAAAGTAATTAAATAAACACATAAGAAAGCTAAAACTCCCGCTACTGTCCATCTAAATGCTGTTTTCTCTTGTTCTAAGTGCATGAACGACCACATGATGTAGTACGCTTTCCAAATTGTTAAAACAATGAAGATATAATTTAACAAACTTAATCCAAAGAAATGTACGTGATGTATACTTTCTGGTTTAAAAATACCTAATACAACCTCTACAATTGTGATTGCTGATAAGATAAAGAATACTTTCCAGATTTTCTTTGCGTTTGAGTGGTGTGCTGTTGCATCTGCTGCCATATCAAATAATCTTTTATAACATTAAACTAAATAGAAGAATGTAAACACGAACACCCATACTAAATCTACGAAGTGCCAGTATAATCCTCCTTTTTCAACCATTTCGTATGAACCTCTTCTGTCATACGTACCTAATAAAACATTAAAGAAAATAATAATGTTGATTAAGATACCTGTACAAACGTGGAATCCGTGGAATCCAGTAATAAAGAAGAAGAAATCAGCGAACGTTTTATGTCCGTATTCGTTGCGGATTAAGTTAGCTCCTTCCACAACTAATACTGCATCTTTCAAACGCTCAACAGAAGCTTCTCTAGAAAGAATTTCTTTGTGTTTTGCATCTGTTGTATTTTGTGTACGAATTCTAATAGTAGGATTCGCTTCAAAACCAGCTTGAACTTCAGCTAAAGAATACGTTGAATGACTAGGTCCTTTTACGAACCAAGTAGCTTTAGCTCTTGTTAATGTAGCTTCATCGCGATTTGGATCTACAACTGCAAAATCAGCTAATGCAATTTGTTTTCCATCTTCGCCTACGAATTGTAAGATTGATCCTCCTCTAGTTTCTACAGCTCCATAAGAACCATTGATGAAGTTTTTCCACTCCCAAGCTTGTGATCCAACGAACACTAAACCACCTAGGATAGTTAAAAACATATAAGTTGCCACCTTTTTTCTCTTCATTTGGTGACCAGCATCAACTGCCAATACCATCGTTACAGATGAGAAAATAAGAATGAAGGTCATTAAGGCCACATAGTACATCGGTGCATCTACACCATGTAAGAAAGGAAAGTGGTTAAACACCTCGTCTGCAATCGGCCAAGTATCCATGAACTTGTATCTTGTAAAACCGTATCCTACAAGGAATCCACAAAATGTTAATGAATCTGATAATATGAAGTACCACATCATCATTTTACCGTAGCTTACATTTAGAGGCCCTCTTGCATCGCCTCTTACTTCAGTAGCTTCTGTAGTAACTGTCGCTCCCATAAAAAGTTATTAGTTATAAAGTTCCCAAATTTAATTTAAATTTTCTATTTAAAGAATGTAAAAAACAAAAACAAATAGACCCAAAGTATATCTAAGAAATGCCAGAACCATGCACATAGCTGTATTCCAACGTATTGCTCAGCATTATACTTTTGTTTAAAATGATTATAAATTACCACGAGTAAAGAAATCATCCCTCCAAACAAGTGTGCAATATGCACAATTACAATGACATATAAAAATGAAGTTGTAATTGTACTTTCGCTTCCTGTAAAGAAGTAGCCTTCGCTAATTACCTGTCCAAAACCTTTGAATTGCAAAAAAACGAATAAGAGACCTAATATCAAAGTAGAAATTAAATAAATCGTACCACTTTTAACATTTCCCTCTTTCGTTGCCTTCAATGCAAGGTGCATCGTCACGCTGCTAATTACAATCGCAACGGTACTAATTGTAAAATCCATTGGCAATACAAAATCTGCAAGCCAATCAGGTCTAGACTTACTTACTACGTAAGCACTTGTCAAACCTGCAAACACCATGGCAATACTTCCAATAGCAAATAGCAACATTACCTTTAATGCTCTACCTTTTTTCTCGTATTGCTCTTGCGCTACAATATTTTCCATATTCTATCTGTATAAACTATCGTAAAATTTTATCTAACACGTAAATAATTTGGATTAATGAGATGTAAGTTACACTTACTAACATTAATGCACGAGCGGCTTTGTCCGTTCTTTGCTTATAAAGCTTTACGGCTGCTGTAAGCATCCAAATTCCCGCTAGTAACACTAGACCCGCTGCAATTGGTGTCAAATACAATCGACCCGTTACATTAAATACTGGGAATATAGAAACGATGATCAGCCAAATGGTGTATAAAATAATCTGCGTAAGCGTCTTATTATCTTTTTTTCCTGTTGGTAACATGGAGAACCCACCTCGTTTATAATCGTCAAACAAGAACCATCCAATTGCCCAGAAATGCGGAAATTGCCAAAAGAATTGAATTAAGAATAAGGTTCCTGCTTCGATACCAAAGTTATTGGTTTCTGCAACCCATCCCAACATAAAAGGGATTGCTCCAGGAAAAGCCCCAACAAACACAGATAGTGGTGTTATGGTTTTTAACGGAGTATAAACACTGGTATATAAAAAGATAGAGATTGCACCAAACATTGCTGTTTTTGGGTTGATGGCATACAAGATTCCGATTCCCAAAAGCGTTAACACCACAGCTAGAATAAAAGCGGGTGTTGGCTTCACACGACCAGATGCGATTGGTCGATTTGCCGTGCGGTTCATTTTAGCATCTAAATCACGCTCAATAATTTGATTGTACACGTTAGATGCTCCAACCATACAATATCCCCCTACTGCTAGAGCGATGATGGTCATATAATTAATGCTTCTAATATCCGGAACAGCTAAAACATAACCTGCCAAAGTGGAAAACACTACGCTCAGGGCAAGTCCCATCTTAGTCATTTCTTTAAATTCCTTAAGGATAGAAACCGATTGTTTATTTTCAGAAGAAATATTCAAAGCTGTTTTCATTTGTTTTTAATGAGTTGCAAATATAATCCAATTTTTAGAACTATACCTATAAACATACGTTAGAGCTTTGAATATTCACTTATTTTAATCTTTTAGTAATTTTCAGTACTACCCTTCCCCTCAACGATAACTTTTGCCGAAGAAGTTCCTAATCTTTTAACGCCTAACGTAATCATTTCAATAGCGGTTTCACGATCGCGAATTCCTCCAGCCGCCTTTACAGGTAGTGGACCTGCATTTTCTAGCATTAAAACAAGTGTTTCTATCGTTGCACCATTGGGTTTACCCCCTTCTGTCTGATAAAAACCCGTCGATGATTTCACAAATACTTTATCGTATTCTGTTTCTTTGAAATTACTCAATACCACATTTTTAATCAACGCGGTTAGTTTAACGATTTCTGTATTCGTCAAAGCGGCTACTTCAATAATCCACTTCACTACTTTCCCATGCTCTAAACCGAACTTGGTACAAGCGTAAACTTCTTCCTTCACTACATCAACAGCTCCCTTTTGGAAGGCTTTATAATCCACAACATAATCCAACTCATCTACTCCATCTTCGACGGCTTGTTTCGCTTCTTTTAACTTTGCTTCCAATCCTCCATCTCCTTTTGGAAAGTCGATCACGGTACCAATCAAAACTTTAGAGTTGTTTTGATCTACTAATGCTCTTCCCGCTTTTACTTCTTCAGGGCGAATCATCGCTAGCTTAAATTGCTCATCAATCGCTTCTTGAATTAAGTCGGTCACAACTTTCTTATTTTCTACCGCTGTCAAACCTGCTTGTTCTGCCGTTTTCAAATACGTAGAATCCATAAACTCTCTCAAATCTCTCATTATTGTAAGTACTTTTTATTAATAAAAAAAGCCCCATGACTGGGGCTCTATTTTTTTTTATGCGTTGTTATAAGTAAACCAAATAAAATTCCAATTGCACTTCCCAGTGAATTAGCAAAAAAATCCGCCCATTCTGCACTTCGTGAATTGGTGAAAAAATATTGACCTAACTCTACTCCTCCACCTAAGAACGTTGCAATAGTAAAGATAACTATTCCTGTTCTTATTTTCTCCTTTTTACTGTTGTTTTTTTTGTTGGAATACAAAAACCAAATGACGGAGAAAACAAAGTAAAAAGTAAAATGTGCGACTTTATCTTTATTTGGAATATTAAAGAAAGACGTTTTGGGTATTGAGGATGCTTCAGCTAGACATGCGTATATAATAAAACACGTCCAAAGCAATCCTACGATAAAAAATACCTTACGCGCCAATCAATTCTTTATATGCTGCATCTGATAACAAAGCATCAACTTCGCTTAAATCAGAAACTTTAATTTTAATCATCCATCCAGCTCCGTAAGGATCTTGGTTTACTAATTCTGGTTCTGTTTCTAACCCTTCATTGAATTCAATTACTTCACCTGATAATGGTAAAAACAAATCTGAAACTGTTTTCACAGCCTCTACCGTACCAAATACTTCATCTTTGTCCAAAGTTTGGTCTAAGGTTTCAACTTCAACATATACAATATCTCCTAACTCTCTTTGAGCGAAATCTGTAATACCTACTGTAGCAATATCACCTTCGATAGCTACCCATTCGTGGTCTTTTGTGTACTTTAAATTAGCTGGTAAATTCATTTTGTATTATTTTTTAGCAAATGTATAACAATCTTATAGATTTCGAAACAAATTCAACTAATTTCCAAAACTATATCGCATGGTCAATCCAGTGCGAATATTTGTAATTGGATACATCGTTGAAATAACCGCTTTAGAGAAAGAATGATCGTAGAAGAATATTGCAGTTAAATTCTTACTCAACATATAATCTGCTGTAATTAATAACTTCCACATATCTTGTCCCCCTCCCACTTGGTTGTTGTTGTAATCTAAATAACGCACAATGGTTTCGCGCTTACTCAAGGTCAAATCTACTTTGATATTGATATCACTTTCAATACGTCCACCCATTCCGTTATTTGCGTACATCGAATTAAAACCAACATTTTTGATTCGGTATCCCAATCCAATGACATAGTCATTTCCGGATGTTTCCGTTAAAAGGTTGTTGTCAAAACTCAACGCCAAGGTTCTGTCTTTTCTAATTTCTGCCAAGATTTTAATGGCCGAATTTGTCTCCAAATCAAAGCGGATTAACGGATTAAACTGCTCTGTTAAAATAGCGTTATTTACGACTGTTTGAGCAGGGTAATTTCCATATTGATTCACTTCATTTGGCTTCTCATAGTATTCAAAATTTGAACTAAATGAACCCAAGGCATAAGTTGCTGTATACCCATGGTGAATAGAGAATCTTCTGAATTTACTCTTAATCCAAGGAATGCGCATCAATCCCGTATAGCGAAGGTTCCAGTTTGGCAATGGAATATCTCTAAACATACTCGTAGATACTTTCCCTGCTCCTTTTCCTGTATACGCAGCTAAGAAAGACGGAAGTAATACTTCTTGACTTCCTTTACTGTAGCCAATAGGGAATCCTTCTTTATCTAAATTATTCGGATCATTGATATCAATTCCTCTTGCTGTTGCAAGGCGATTTGCTACAATCAAACGATTTTCTTTCATGCGTTCAAATGCTGCAGAATACTCCAGTGAATTACTTGAAAAAGCACTACTCAACATAATAGTTGAAATACTGAAGTTTCCATAGTTATATGGCGACTGAGATTGATATTCATTATTCAGCACTTGGAATTGCTCTGCATAATTCTCTGATTTCATTCTTCTTCCCGTTACATCAATCGTCAAATCTGGAATTGGATTAACACTTGCTGTAAAGTTTAGCGTCTTGTTTGATACTTGTGTATACTCTTGGTTAAACTCTGGGAAGTTGGTTAAATAACCGTAACTTGCCGCTTGATAACGCACATCTGCCTGGTCTCCAAAGACAAATCCCATGGTTGGTTTTGATGTACCGAAGAATCCAACACTTGGCATAAATCCTGGCAATACAGTTCCACTATTTTCAGAATAATTAATCTGAATAGTTTTCACAGAGGTCAATAATCCAATAGCAAAATCAGTTAAAGCACCTCCTGTAGATCCCCCTTCTTTTTCTTTGTTTTGCACCACTTTTTGACCTGGTACAATCGCAGCTTTCTTCGCAGGTGTTTTCTTCGCTGTATTGCGTTTCACTAAGCCAACATAGCGATACAACGTCTCTAAACTAAAGGTTGTATTTAATTGTTGGGTTCTTGAGTTTTGGATGGTATTTCCTAAGTTGTAATTAACTCCATCAAATTCAATCTGACTAAATGCATCCGAAGCACGTTGCCAATTGTATGTTCCTGTATACGCATATGAAGAACGAACAAAAGCAAGGAAAGGAATTTTATTTAGTGGTAAATCGTAGTTCAATGTAAACTGTTGCGTGAACTGATTTGGCTCTCCAACGTTGAAATAATCATCCCAAATTGTGCTATTCTCAATCACATTAAATTGACTATCGTAATAATTTCGAACAATATTATTACTTCCTCCTACATAATTTAAACGCAGTGATTTCGTCAAGTCGAAATTAAATCCATAGTTGTAATTGAAATAGTAATTACGTCTGTACAACGGGTCTAATCCAATTCCTTCCACATCAATCAAACGGAATTGTTGTTTGTTATATTGACGCATGATATTACTACTAAACATAATATTAGACGGTAGATAATTGAAGTTAAAATCCTTCAATATTTGCCAATATCTTCCTTTCATAAACTCCATTTTTTTGAATGGCTCGATTGGTTTTGCCTCAAAGCTATACGCATAATCCAAAGCTGATCTCGTTTGTTGATCAATCATGGACTCTACTTCAAAATCATGGTGAATCACCTCGTTGTATGAATGTGATAATGTTATGTTTTCAATGTCGTAAATTCTCTTTTTACTCTCTGGATCTTTCTGTTTATTCACCCCAATAAAGTTGATACTTCTTCGCTTGGTATAATCCGTTGCGCGTTTTTCAATTTCATCTGCCATTGCTGAAGAACCTGCTACAGATTTCATCGTTTTCAACTTCACATCTGGGTTAGCTGGGTCAAACTCTGGTGTAATAAACTCCTCACTAATCGCATAGTTAAACGGTAGGTTAATTCTCCAATTCTTCGGTAATAATTGTCCTAGGTTTACATTCGTAACAATGCTATACGATTTAAAATCTTCTTTACTTCGTTGGTTCGGGCCTTGTTCCAAGCCTCCAAATCCGATGGTGCGTTTTGTTCCCGTTGCAGAGATATTAGCAAAGTCAGCTAAGTTTGCATCCATACTCAATGTAGCTGCCCAACCGCCTTTATTATCCATGTCTGACATTCTCAATTCATCAAACCAGAATTCACCAGCTAAATCACCTGTTGCTCCGTAACGGTCTAAATCATTACGCAAACCAATCATAATCACGCGGACATTTCCAAAGTTTGGATTCCCCTTGATTCCGTAACGCAATTTATTTTCACGCGAAGCACCTCCGCTCAATTCTTCTTCTTCTTTAAAAAAGATATCCGTTAAGCGTTCTTGCTTTCCAACCTCGTTCATAAACATCACTTTCAATTTGGTCAAAAGTTCTAGTTTCAATTCTAATTCATTCGCTTCTGGCCAAATTAAATCTGGATTTGCCTCACCGAAATTCGTTACTTTCAACGGAATTTCCACTTGGTAGAAGTTATCCGTAATATCCGTTCCCAAACGAATAAAGGCCACCATTTCATCATCGCGTAAACGCATGGTGCTATTTTCTAAAGCTTCTGCGTGTATAAACATACGCAACTTGTTGTAGCGACGAAGATCTAGGTTGAAGTTTTTATATACTCCTCTTGAATCACCAGGCGCTAATCCGTCTGGAGCTTTTCCTGTTTCAATTGGATATACTTTTAATGACAATGATTGCTCATTTTGTGCAACAACTGTATTGTTTACATAATATTGTTCGCGCTTAACTCCTGGAGGAATAACATACGGAATTGGTTTTCTGTCATAGTTATCTTGCACACTTACTGACGTAACATCGAATCCTGTATTTGGACGTAATGGCAATGGGTTATTGTCCTTGTCATTTTGCAAACTTGCATTGTATCTTCTCCAATCTGAACGCACTAAATCTAAACTTCCAAAACGCAAGGTGATTTCACTTTCGAATCCAGTTAAATACATACGCATAAAACGCATCGAACGGAAATCATCAATCATTCCAATTTTCTTTCCATTTTCATCGATAGGCACTTTATACTGAACCCAACGTACTGGAGTTACAGATCCGTCTGCTAATTGAGCTGTAGTATTTCTAATATCCGTTACGTAATTTTCTCCTACTTCAGGATTGGCTTTAATTTTTACAGCGTATTCAAAATAAGCATCAATGGTATTCATAGTATTATCCCCATCAATATCCTCTGCATCTGGTTGGTTATTTCCTCCTCTTGTTCCTGAAGTTGGTGAGTTTCCTTCTAGTCCATTGTAATTCTTATAACGCTCTAAGATTCCTCCCTCCGCATCAAGATAGTGCACAAAATTATCTGCAGCAGGATCAGCGAATCCTGCAAAATCTGCAAACTTCATACGCTCTTCATCATCGCTCAATCCATCTAAACCAACATCTTGTAAACGTCTACTTTCAGCATTTACATCAAACGCATAAATTAACGATGGTGCTGCAGGTACTTTTCCCCAAATTGTTTCAATCGTTGCAACAGTACTACCAACACCAGGCAATCCATTTTCATATTGTTTGTACCCATCACGCAAAATATCTTCCGAGATAAATCCGAAGTTCAGGCGTAATTCTCCGCTATTTCGTTCTGGAAGTACATCATTAGATCTTCCTACATACGGGTCTAATACCCAAAATTCAACAAACTCAATATTGGCTTGTTCAAAGTTGGTTGTTGCCAATCCACGCATCACACCTCCCCAGTTTTTACGTGGTGTCTTCGATTTTAAAGACTGTAAAAAATCAGGATTAAAGTTATATGGTCCACGTTCTTCTGGATAGAAAGACATATCTAACGTTGTAATTACGCGACTCTCTCCATAGGCGATATCTTTGGTAGCAAATAACTCTTCACTAAAAATTCTTCTTGTACGGTTCGAAGACATATCTTCAATACCCACTCCATTCGGTTTCGCTCCTACATAAAAAGTAGGGTCAATGGTATACCACGCTAATTTACCTCGGCGGAATCCATCTTCTAAGGAATGCGGTAAGTTGTTAGGATCCTCATAGGTATTGGCATCTTTCTTGAAAAACCCAACTGGGGTACTCGATAATTTCCATGCTAAAGGCGATCGGATATCAATACGCGATTGAGCTCCTTCAAAATCATCAATATACACTGTTGCTTCTCCATTCATCTGATCATTCTTCGAAGCTCCAGGTTGTAGATAAGCAAATTCTCCTCGTATTGAAACACGAGATTCAACATCGGTATCAATATTTGGTAATTTATTAACCATACGCGTCAAGAACGGTACTTCAGTCGAATATTGCATATTGAATCCCCAAATCGTATTGTTTACAGACTCTTGCCCATAAACCGATTTATGTGTCATTGGTTTTTCAGACAAACGCAAGAATGTACCTCCGATTTTGAAATCTTTGTTGAATTGGTGATCAATATTCAATCCAAAGAAACGCTTGGTTTGTTGCCCAAACATCGTATTATTTTCAACAGAAATATTAATTGGCGTATTCGAAGCAAGCAAGGCTTCATCTAGAATCATAACACGACCTCCTGTATAGTCAACGGTATAATCTACTCCTTCAGCCAATACCCTTCCACCTGCATTCACGACAACCGATCCAGGTGCAATATTAAACGCTCCAATCGGAATTCCTTGTCCACTTACACTTGAATACTTTCCTTTTAATTGGAATTTATTCTTGCTACTTTGGTTTCGAATTGCAGATGATTTGGTATTCGAATATAATTCGCGGAATACATATTTTTTCTGGTTGGAGTTGTATGACGCCGAAACATCATAATCTTCATCCATTTTATTCTTTAACTTATCGAATAAATGCGTTCCAAAAGGTTCTACTGTTGTAAAAATAATTCGCCCATTAACGGCATCAATAGTTATACCGTCAAAGGTATTATTGTTGTATTGGTTTTGGTTGGAGTTATTTCCATATCCTCCACCATAAGAATTATTTCCACCGTATCCGTTGTTGTTATTTCCAAAACTTCCGGTAGTAGGATCTAACCCATTCGTTGCACTTCCTTGTGCCAAATAATCGAAAAATCCATCCCCTCCATTTTGTGGGTTATTTGCTGAATCCAAGCGATCCAAGTTAAATACTTTCAATAATGGCGTGCGATCTACACCTTCTGGTAAAGGTAAATCTCCCGCTTGGCTGATGTAATTCAGCGGACTTGGATCAGTATATAATAAGTTAAAGCGAAATTTATCTTGTGAAATATTCATCGCGTTTGGTATCTGATAGATATTTTTCATCATCAAATTCCAAACGGGTGCGCTTGTCAAAGTCAACGAACTCTTCAACATCTTCACCACTAAAGCTTGTGCTAATGGCACTTGAGCATCTGGATCTGTTTGTCCAGGAATAGTTGTTTCAACGTTTGAGCTTCCGCCATCTGTTCCGAATTCCCCTACTTGGTATACTTTATCTCCAATGGTATACTGGAAAGCAACAGCTAAAACTTCATCATTTGACAAACGTTGTTGAAGGGAAATATACCCCAATTGCGGATGAAAGGTAAACTCATTTGGGCTTAATTTTCTTGCACTTTCCAAACGAGCGTAATCCAATCCTTCCTGTACGCTATTGGTAAACCCACTACCTCCGATACCCGAAGTTCGGATAGAAGGTGTTAAGTAGTTACTTCCAATTTTTCCAGGGTCATATTGGTTATTTTTATTATCTGTTGGTGCGTCAATTGTTTTATTCAATACGAAAGCAGCAGGATCCACACGGGGAGAAAATATTTTTTCTGTCTTGACATTGCGTAAAAACCCTTCCCCTAAATCTTGAATCGCTACAATGTTTCGCAAGTTATTATTCGTTTGACTCACGCGATTATAGCGATTGGTTACCCAAACTTCCACGCGTGTAATGCGCACTCTCGAATTGATGTAAGGGTAATCTTTCAATGCCTCGTCATACTTACTTCTAAAGTATTGCGATAAAAAGAAGTGTCGGTCTTCATCGTAGTCTAAGGCATACAATTCAAAATCTTCCAACATTCCTCCTCCTTCAGCATTCACTGAAGTTGTCTGTGATTTTTGTTCGGAGAAAACTCCTGTAATTGTCGTTTTACCGAATTTGAGTTCTGTTTTCACCCCGAATAAACTTTGTGTTCCTCGAATTAAAGAACCACTAATCGGCATGCTCACATTACCTACTTCGACTTTTTGCACAATATCATCTTCATCGGGTGCATATTCCAATTTCATGATATTCTGAAAGTCAAAACTCGCTTGGGTATCATAATTAGCATTCACGGCTAATCGCGTACCAACCATCCCTTGCAATCCCATGCTAATGCGCTGATCAAAATCAAACGTTGTTGATTTTCTATTTCGACTCGACATCAACGGATTTTCTTGTTTCGTATGGCGAATTCCCATATCGAATTCCACAGAACCAGTTGGTTTTACATCAATTTCATTGGATCCAAATATTCCGGAAAACAATTTTGAATTGACATAATAGCGCGGTAGCATATCGCGTTGTGCTGCTGGATCTTCTAAGGTTCCATTGACTGCATTAAACTTCTGAGAAAAATAGCGACGCATTTCTGCACGCATCAAGATTTTTTCATACTCTTGGCGCGACAAAATCAGCGGTAAGCTCAAATTAAAATCACTCACCACTTTGGTGTAGTAATATTGATCCGTTAATGGATCATAGCTATACGATTCCTTGATAATTTCTGGATCAGGTAATGTGATATTACCCATATCATAAGCTGGCTGTGGAATAGAATCGTTGGGTTGATTCAATGTGTTATTTTGTGCAAGACCACTCCACGTGCTGCACAAAACAAAAAATAAACAGAAAGCCAACTTCCGGTGAAAAACAAAGAAACCTCCCAAGACTTACAACTTTTTTAATGCTTGTTTAATAATATCTTCTACAGAGGCCTCAGGATTGGCTTTTAGAATTACATCCACTACTTTTTCAGCAGTTTTGCGGACAAAACCAAGAACCTCTAAAGCAGATAACGCTTCATCGGCATTTGTATTGTTAATTGTAGGCAAAACTTCATCAATATTATAAAGTTTCAATACTTTTTCCTGTAAGTCTAATATAATTCGTTGAGCTGTTTTAGCCCCAATCCCCTTGATACGCTGAATGCTTTTTGCATCTGCATTTGCAATCATTTGCAATAATTCTTTGGGTACAGTAGAAGATAAAATGTTTCGAGCGGTATTTCCACCCACTCCAGAAACAGAGATTAAAAGTTTAAATAACTCACGCTCCACTTTATCGATAAATCCGAATAAAGTATGCGCATCATCTTTAATTTGAAGGAATGTATACAGCTTAAGGTTCTCATCAGCACCAATAAGTGAATACGTATAAAGTGATATATTTATTTGGTATCCTACACCGTGACAATCAATAATCACTTCAGTAGGTGTTTTTTCAATTAATCTTCCTTGAATCTGCGCAATCATACTATCTAATTTTCATCAAAAATAGTAAATAATTTTAACTATTTACTAACATAATGAAAGGCAAACCAAGGAAGATTTTTTGTTTTTATTTTTTTATTTTTTCTTGCGGCTCTCTCTAACTTGAGCATCCACCACAGCTACCGCTGTCATATTCACCATTTCATCCACGCTTGCGCCTAATTGGAAAATGTGAACGGCTTTTTCAAGTCCCATAATAATTGGTCCGATTGAAGTCGCTTTATTTAATTCTTTCAACATTTTATAGGTAATATTGGCTGAATCCAAGTTTGGAAAAACTAATGTATTCACTTTTTTATTGACCAATTTAGAGAAAGGAAACTTCGATTTCAACATCTCGTTGTTCAACGCAAAGTCCATTTGAATTTCTCCATCCACCACCATTTCTGGATAGTGTTCATGTAAAAGCTTCACTGCTTCTTTTACTTTCGTTGGAGAAGCATGCTCTGCAGAACCAAAGTTAGTGTACGACAACATAGCGATAACTGGATCTAAACCAAACATCTTTACTGTTTTCTCCACCATAACCGCAATTTTCGCTAATTCTTCAGCTGTAGGATTTGGATTAATTGCAGTATCTGCTAAGAACATCGGACCTCTTTTGGTCATCATCAAGTTAGCTGTAGCAATTTTATCTACTCCTTGTGCACGAGGAATTAACTCCAAGATTGGTTTTACCACAGTAGGGTAACTACGAGAATATCCAGTTAACAATACATCTGCTTGTCCAGTATTCACCAACATAGCCGCAAAATAGTTACGCTCGCGCATTAATTTTGACGCTTCGTATTGTGTAATTCCTTTGCGTTGTCTTGTTTTCCAGTATAAATCTGCAAATACAGCTCTTCTTTCTTTCTCAAGTTCCGATTTAGGATCGATAATTTCAACATCTGCATGAAACTCAATCTCTTTTTTCAACTCTATGATGGTTTCTTTATCTCCCAATAAAATTGGAGTAGCAATTCCTTCTTCGTAAGCGATTTGAGCTGCTTTTAATACATCTAAGTGATCAGCTTCAGCATAAACCACGCGTTTTGCATCGATTTTAGCGCGATTAAACAACATACGCACTAATTTGTTATCAGACCCCATACGCTCTTCTAACTCTTGCTTATATTTATCCCAATCAGTAATTGGCGCTTCTGCCAATCCAGATTCCATTGCAGCTTTAGCTACGGCTGGTGGAACTACAGCAATTAAACGAGGGTCGAATGGCTTAGGAATGATATACTCACGACCAAAGCTCAATTTCGTTTCTCCGTATGCGATATTCACTTGTTCTGGCACAGGTTCTTTAGCCAATTTAGCTAAAGCAACTACAGCTGCCATTTTCATTTCTTCGTTGATTTTCGTAGAACGAACATCCAAAGCTCCTCTAAAGATATAAGGGAATCCCAATACGTTATTCACTTGGTTTGGATAATCAGATCTACCCGTAGCCATAATCACATCTTTACGTGTCTGAACTGCTACATTGTAATCGATTTCTGGTTTTGGATTAGCCATTGCAAATACAATAGGATTATCCGCCATGCCTAATAGCATTTCTGGAGTTACTACATCCGCAGTAGAAAGACCGATGAATACATCGCTTCCTTTCATTGCATCCATCAATGAAATATCATAATCTACAGCAAATTCACGTTGCATATCTGAAATGCGATCATCGCCTTTCTTCAATACTCCTTTACTGTTGAACATCAAGATATTTTCTTGTTTTACACCGAATGCAACGTATAAATTAGCACAAGCAATCGCAGCAGATCCTGCTCCAGAAACCACCATTTTTACTTCGTCAATTTTCTTTCCTGCTAATTCTAAAGCATTCAATAAAGCTGCCGCAGAAATAATTGCTGTTCCGTGTTGATCATCATGCATCACTGGAATGTTCAATTCCTCTTTCAATCTTCTTTCAATTTCAAAAGATTCTGGTGCTTTAATGTCTTCTAAGTTGATTCCTCCAAACGTTGGAGCAATATTTTTTACTGTTTCGATAAATTTATCGATATCCGTAGTATCTACTTCAATATCAAAAACATCTATATCAGCAAAGATCTTAAATAAAAGACCTTTCCCCTCCATTACAGGTTTTGATGCTTCAGGACCGATATTTCCTAATCCTAAAACGGCAGTACCATTGGATATAACAGCCACTAAGTTTCCTTTTGCTGTATATTTATAAACGTTATTTACATCTTTTGCAATTTCTAAACAAGGCTCTGCTACTCCAGGTGAGTAAGCCAATGCTAAATCTCGTTGAGAAGAATATTTTTTTGTAGGTACTACTTGAATTTTTCCAGGTGTTGGTTTTGCGTGATATAACAACGCTTCCCTACGTAAGCTTTCTTTATTCATAAAAATATTTTTAACCGAATAAACAAAGTTACCTCTTTTTAAAGATAATTTAATGTTAGAATTTTATTCCTTTAAAAATTTAATATTCCTCACTAATCCCGTATACTTTGTTCTTTTTACTGCGGATTTTTTAAAAATATCATTAAAAACCTCATTTGTAAGTTCTTCCCACTCCTTGTTGGAATAATTCATTAACGCCTCGTTAGGAGTAAATCGAGGTTCGTTATGAGGTTTAGCAAAGCGATTCCACGGGCAAACGTCTTGACAGACGTCACAACCGTACATCCAATTATCAAATTGACCAGCAAATTCGGTTGGAATATCGTCTTTTAATTCAATCGTAAAATAGGAAATACACTTCGATCCATTGACGATATAAGCACTTTCAATAGCCCCTGTTGGACAAGCATCTATGCAACGGGTACACTTTCCACAATGATCCGTAGTGGCTCCATCTGATTCCAACTCTAGGTCAATAATCAATTCAGCAATAAAGAAAAAAGACCCCACCTGCTTTGAAATGAGGTTGCTGTTTTTTCCAACCCAACCTAATCCACTTTTTGCTGCCCAAGCCTTATCTAAAACAGGAGCAGAATCCACAAAAGCACGTCCATCGACAGCACCAATATTTTCGTGAATAAAATGCAGTAGTTCTTTTAATTTATCTTTGACCACATAGTGATAGTCCTCACCATAGGCATATTTAGAAATTTTATAAGCCTCTGCTGTTTGCTCTTGTTCTGGGTAGTAATTAAACAAAAGCGAGACGACACTCTTGGCGCCTTCTACAAGTAAGGTTGGATTTAAGCGCTTGTCAAAATGATTTTCCATATACTGCATACTTCCATGCATATTGGCATTCAACCACTTTTCCAAACGCGGAGCTTCCTCTTCTAAAAAACCAGCTTCAGAAATACCACAAGACATAAAACCTAAGCGCTTCGCTTCGGCTTTAATAAGTGCAGCATAATGAGATTTTTTATCCATAGAGATTTACAAATCAAATAATCCACCAACAGATTTATGACGTCCAAGGTGTTTAAAGGCTAATTCTGTAGCTTCACGACCACGAGGCGTTCGGATAATGAATCCCTCTTGAATCAAGTACGGTTCATACACTTCCTCTAAGGTTTCCGCATTCTCCGACACGGCAGTGGCCAAAGTTGAAAGTCCAACAGGTCCACCTTTAAATTTATCAATGATGGTAGAGAGAATTTTATTGTCCATTTCATCTAAACCGCGAGCGTCTACATGAAGCGCATTTAAGGCGTATTTAGAGATTTCGATGTCAATACTGCCATTTCCTTTAATTTGTGCAAAATCACGCACCCTACGCAGTAATGCGTTAGCAATACGCGGTGTTCCACGACTACGTCCAGCAATTTCAATTGCTGCTTCTAAATCAATAGGTACATTGAGAATCGATGCACTGCGCTCAATAATCATTGCTAACAATTCTTTAGAATAATATTGCAAACGGCTCTGAATACCAAAACGCGCGCGCATTGGTGCAGTTAATAAACCTGAACGCGTAGTTGCGCCAACTAAAGTAAACGGATTTAGATGAATTTGAACCGAACGCGCATTGGGCCCAGATTCAATCATAATATCAATTTTAAAGTCTTCCATAGCCGAGTATAAATACTCCTCTACAATAGGACTTAAACGATGAATCTCGTCGATAAACAAGACATCTCGCTCTTCCAGATTCGTCAATAAGCCAGCTAAATCTCCTGGTTTATCCAAAACTGGACCTGACGTAATTTTGATTCCTACATTCAACTCATTCGCTAAAATATTAGCCAACGTTGTTTTTCCCAATCCTGGAGGACCGTGAAACAAAGCATGATCCAAGGCTTCTCCGCGTTGATTAGCCGCAGCCACGAATATTTTCAGGTTTTCCAAAACACTATCTTGACCCGCAAAATCATCAAATGACAGGGGTCTTAGTCTTTTTTCAACATCGAATTCCTCTTGGTTGAAATGCTTGGTAGTAGGATCTAAATTCTCATTCATAGAACAAAGATAAATTAAAAAAAGGGATACAAAAAAACGCCATTCAAAAATGAATGGCGTTTTTATATCTATACTAAATTAATTTTAGTGGTGTAATTGCTCCTCACCTTCCATATAAGGCATAGTTTGAGGCGCGTAATCTTCTGGTAATCCAGGTTTACTGTAGTCATAAGGCCATCTGTAAACAACTGGTAACTCACCAGGCCAGTTTCCATGGATGTGTTCTACTGGAGTAGTCCACTCTAAACTGTTTGATCTCCAAGGGTTTTGAGGTGCTCTCTTACCGTAGAAAATACTAACAAAGAAGTTCCATAAGAATACTAATTGGAATGCCGCTCCTACTAAAGCAAATACTGTAATTAATACGTTCACATCATAGAATTCATCGAATAATGGGAATGCTGTATTTGAATAGTAACGACGAGGTAAACCTGCTAATCCGATAAAGTGCATTGGGAAGAATACTCCATACGCACAAACTGCAGTTACCCAGAAGTGAATATAACCTAAGTTTTTATTCATCATTCTTCCGAACATTTTAGGGAACCAGTGGTAGATACCAGCGAACATTCCGTAAAGTGCAGAGATACCCATTACTAAGTGGAAGTGAGCGATAACGAAATATGTATCGTGTACGTTAATATCTAAAGTTGAATCTCCTAAGATAATTCCTGTTAAACCTCCTGTAATGAACGTAGAAACGAAACCAATACAGAATAACATTGCAGGGTTCATTTGGATATTACCACTCCAAATTGTAGTAATGTAGTTGAACGCTTTTACTGCAGAAGGAATAGCGATCAATAACGTTGTAAAAGTAAACACAGATCCTAAGAACGGGTTCATACCCGATACGAACATGTGGTGACCCCAAACGATTGTTGATAAGAAAGCAATACCTAAGATTGAAGCAATCATCGCACGGTATCCGAAGATTGGTTTACGTGCAGAAGTTGCGATAATTTCTGATGTAATACCCATTGCAGGTAAGATTACGATATATACCTCAGGGTGACCTAAGAACCAGAATAAGTGTTCAAACAATACTGGTGATCCTCCTTGGTAATGTAAAACTTCTCCAGCTAAATAAATATCTGATAAGAAGAATGAAGTACCGAAACTTCTATCGAAAATCAATAATAATGCAGCAGATAAAAGAACTGGGAACGATACGATACCGATAATAGCTGTAACAAATAACGCCCAAATTGTTAAAGGCATTCTTGTCATCGTCATTCCTTTTGTTCTTAAGTTAACTACAGTAGCTACGTAGTTCAACGATCCCATTGTAGAAGAAACGATGAAGATAGCCATAGAGATTAACCATAATGTCATCCCCATACCAGAACCTGGGATTGCTTGTGGAAGTGCACTTAAAGGAGGATAAATTGTCCATCCTGAAGAAGCAGGTCCACCTTCTGCGAAGATTGAGATAACCATTAATACCGCAGAAACAAAGAAGAACCAGTAAGATAACATGTTCATGAATCCTGAAGCCATATCACGTGCTCCAATTTGCAATGGAATAAGTAAGTTCGAGAACGTACCACTTAAACCAGCAGTTAATACGAAGAATACCATGATTGTTCCGTGCATTGTAACCAAAGCAAGGTAAATATCATTTCTCATTACTCCGTCTGGAGCCATTTTTTCTCCTAATAACCATTTGAATACCTGAAAAGATTCTTCAGGCCACGCAATTTGCATTCTAAATAAAAGGGACATTACAATCCCGATGATTCCCATAATAATACCCGTAATTAGGTATTGTTTTGCAATCATCTTGTGATCTAAACTAAATACGTATTTAGTAAAGAAATTTCCTTTATCGTGATGATCGTGATCGTGATCATTAATTATTTCGTGTCCTATTGCTGACATAGTATAAGTTTTAATTTAATTCGTGAATTATTTAACTACTTGAGCGATAGCTTCCGTTTCAACTTCTTCTGTGATAACTTCTGTTTCCACAGCAGGAGCAGCTACTTCTTCTTCTTTAGCCCCATTTTCAGCAGCAACTTGATCTGCTAAAGTAGGTAACTCTTTTAACCAAGCTTTAAATTCTTCTTCTGTAGACACCACAACTTTAAGTTGCATGTTATAGTGTGAAGCTCCACAAATTTTATTACATAATAATAAGTAATCAAATGTATATGGATCTAAAGGTTCATGACCTCCAGCAACAAGCTCTTGACTTCTTTCAGCTCTAATATTATTAATATTATTCACTTTACTAACAATCGATTCACGAGTTCTCATTTCTTCTGTTGTAACGCTAGGTACAAAAGCGAATTGAGTAACCATTCCTGGTACACAGTTCATTTGCGCTCTAAAGTGAGGTAAATAAGCTGAGTGTAACACGTCTTGAGATCTAAATTTCAAAACAACTTTCTTTCCAACTGGTAAGTGAAGTTCTTTTGCCATTTTATCATCTTGAGCATTCGGGTCTGTCATATCAACCCCTGCTACGTTAACGCCTTTAATAAAACGCACGTTAGCTTTTCCTAATGTATTGTCTTCACCAGAATAACGAACATCCCAAGCGAATTGTTTTGCATACACTTCGATGTTGATTACTTCTTCTTCTTGATCAACAAACATGATATCATTCCAAGCGAATAAACCATAAAGGATTAAACCTGTTAATGTAATTGTTGGGATGATTGTCCAAGCTGCTTCTAATTTATCATTATCAGAAAAGTATCTTGCTTTTCTTCCTTTAATACCACGTGCTTTAAATGCGAAGTAGTGTAATAAGAATTGAGTAATAATCTGAACAAAGAAAATTAATCCCATTGAAATCCACATTAGATTATCAACTGTTTTTCCGTGCTCCGATGCTGAATCACCCATTAATGGAAAACTTCCATATTCTACTAAACAAAATATTGTAAATACGTAGATGAAAGCTAGGAAACCGAAAACGACATAACCTTGAATGTTATTATCTTTTGGATTCGCTACTTGAGATGAATAGTCATCAGGACCTGACCCTACTTGCGTTAAATCAAATATCTTAGTCAATTGCCAAATTGCAATTCCCAATAATACAACTATCGCTACTATTAATAAACTAGTCATTGGTTTATTTTTAATTATTAATAATGAAAATGTTTACTTTCTTCGATTAGCGGGTTGTTCTTAGCTAATAATGGAGCTTTAGAGATTGCTGTAAATCCAACATAGATAAATAATCCGATGAAGAACATTAACGCTGCAATTTCAGGAACACCAATAAACCAAGATCCACCAACAGTACCAGGGCTAATCATAATAAAGAAGTCTAAATAGTGACCTACAATAATACAAGTACCAGCCATAACTACAATCCAAGATAGACGTTTGAAATCTGTGTTGATCAATAATAATAAAGGCAACACGAAGTTCAATACTAACATTCCGAAGAATGGTAAGTTATACTCTTGAATTCTGAAGATAAAGTATGTAACCTCTTCTGGAATATTTGAGTACCACTGTAACATGAATTGCGAGAACCAAAGATAAGTCCAGAAAATACTTAAACCAAACATAAATTTAGCTAAATCGTGAATGTGACTTGTGTTCACGAATTCCAAGTATCCTTTTCCTTTCAAATACAAAGTAGTAAACGCGATAGTAGTAATAGCAGTTACAAAGAAACTAGCAAATACGTACCATCCGAATAAAGTACTGTACCAGTGTGTATCAATAGACATAATCCAGTCCCATGAAGCCATTGATTCAGTAACAATAAAGAAAGCTAAGAAACCAGCAGAAGCTTTAAACATTTTCTTGTGGAATGTTAAATCACCTGTTTCATCTAATTTCAACGATTGCTTTCTCATATAAATTCTATATAAGTTCCAACCACCTAAGAAAATGATTGCTCTTATTAAGAAAAATGGAATATTCAAGTAACCTGTTTTTCCTTGAATTAAAACATCATGTTCAACAATAGCAGGATCCATCCAAATGAATAGGTGGTTACCTCCTAGTGAACTTGCCACTAATAAAAGGAAGAATATAATAGACCCAGGCAATAAGTAAGCCGTCAATCCTTCCATAACACGGAAAAGAACTGGTGACCAACCTGCTGCTGCTGCGTGATTGATTCCGTAAAAAGCTAAAATCCCAAGAGAAACAAGCATTACAAAAATACAAGCAACATATACAGCTGTCCAAGGTTTATTTTGCATCTGTGTTAGCACATGCTCTAAATGTTTTTGATGAGCATCGTGATCAGCATCCGAAACTTCGCTGTGATCTGCATGATGTCCACCACCATGGTGAGCTTGCTCATTTAAAATCTGCTCTACATCAGCAGTTGTCTTTGGTGCACTGAAAAACCCATACGCAATCCCTACTAATCCTAGAACCATCAGGACTAACGCAAAGGTTTTCAAATTTTTTGATAATGTGTACATATCTAAACTTTCAACTAAGTTTTACAATTTATTATTCTGATTTCAATTTAAGCACATAATCAGTAACTAACCAACGCTCATGTTGCGTTAATTGGTTTTTATGTGATCCCATTGAATTCAAACCATAAGTAATAACGTGATAAATTCCTCCTTCTGTAAGCTCTCTATCATGATAGTTAGGAACCCCTAAGAACTTCTCTCTTTTCACTAAATTACCTTTTCCATCTCCTTTTGCACCGTGACAAACTGAGCAGTAAATTGCATACAACGCTTTACCTTTCTCTAAATCTTTTTCATCTGCAGTTAAGGGTGATTTTAAATGTAGTCTTGCTTCAGCCAAACCTTCAGGAGTATCTGCATACTCTTCTGGTTGAAATCCACGAGGCACAGATCCCTCTGCAGGAAGTTGTCCTTCCTTACCATTTGCAAAAACAGTAGTCGGAACTTCAGCGTATGTTTCATATGCAACAGATTCGTACATATTAGGCATAAACTGATAGTTAGGACGCTCTTTATTAAAACACGACGTAGTCAAAACAGCTACACCTGCTAAAGTTACTATTTTATATATCGATTTCATGCTACTATTACTTTTCAATTACTTTAACTTCAACTGCTCCTGTACCTTTGAAAAATTCAATTGCAGTATTTTCGTCTCCATGTAAAGCAACCTCCATTAAGAAATGGTCATCAGTTGTTCTTACATCTGGGTTTTCAGCTGTTTTAAACGGCCATAATTTACTTCTAAAGAAGAAAGTTAATACCATTAAGTGGGCAGAAAACAACACAGTCATCTCAAACATAATAGGCACGAAAGCTGGCATATTTTGAATAAAACTAAAACTAGGTTTACCTCCAATATCTTGCGGCCAATCTACAATCATGATGAAATACATCATACTTGTACCAAATGACAACCCTACTAAACCGTATAAGAATGCACAAATAGCTAATCTAGTTGGTTTTAGTCCCATCGCCTTATCTAGTCCGTGAACTGGGAAAGGCGTGTATATCTCTTCAATGTGATGGTGAGCAGATCTTGTTTCTTTAACTGCATCTAACAACACATCATCATCATTGTATATTGCGTGAATAAACTTATTACTCATATCGAATTAGTGATTTAATGATTGATGACCTTCTTTACTATCTCTTTCTTTTTTGTAGTATTCACCTGATGATTTCAAGATAGTTTTCACCTCTGCTTGCGCAATTACAGGGAAACTTCTTGAATATAACAAGAATAACACGAAGAAGAAACCGATTGTTCCAATATAAATACCAGCATCAACAAATGTTGGTTGGAACATTGTCCAAGATGATGGCAAGTAATCTCTGTGTAACGATGTAACGATAATTACGAAACGCTCGAACCACATCCCTATGTTTACAATGATTGAAATAATAAACGATGCCATGATGTTTGTTCTAATTTTTTTCACCCACATAACTTGCGGAGAAATTACGTTACAAGTCATCATCAACCAATATGACCACCAGTATGGACCAGAAGCACGGTTTAAGAAAGCGTATTGTTCATACTCTACTCCTGAATACCAAGCTACCCATAACTCTGTAATATAAGCAACCCCAACTACAGATCCAGTAATCATTACAATGATGTTCATCAACTCGATGTGTTGAACTGTAATATAATCTTCTAAGTTCGATACTTTTCTCATGATAATCAACAACGTGTTTACCATTGCGAATCCAGAGAAGATCGCACCCGCAACGAAGTATGGAGGTAAGATTGTTGTATGCCATCCTGGGATAACTGACGTAGCAAAGTCAAAAGATACAATCGTGTGTACAGAAAGTACAAGAGGAGTAGCTAAACCAGCTAATACTAATGAAACTTCCTCAAAACGTTGCCAATCTTTTGCTCTACCAGACCAACCGAAAGATAAAATTGAATATACTCTTTTTGTAAATGGAGTGATTGCTCTATCACGTAACATAGCGAAGTCAGGTAATAAACCAGTCCACCAGAAAACTAATGATACTGATAAATACGTAGAAATCGCGAATACGTCCCATAATAACGGCGAGTTAAAGTTTACCCATAACGAACCGAATTGGTTTGGAATTGGCAATACCCAGTACGCTAACCAAGGGCGTCCCATATGTATAATAGGGAATAAACCAGCCTGAACTACTGAGAAAATTGTCATTGCCTCAGCAGAACGGTTAATAGCCATTCTCCATTTTTGTCTAAATAATAATAATACAGCAGAAATTAATGTACCGGCGTGACCGATACCAACCCACCAAACGAAATTGGTAATATCCCAAGCCCATCCAACAGTTTTATTTAATCCCCAAGTACCTATACCTGTTCCTACAGTATAAGCCATACAGCCTACTCCCCATAGGAAAGCTAACAAAGCAATAGTGAAAACTCTCCACCATAATTTATTTGCTCGTCCTTCAACAGGTCTAGCCACATCCACAGTTATATCGTGGTAAGATTTCTTACCGATAACTAAAGGTTTTCTAATGGGTGCTTCGTAATGTGACGACATAATCCTTTATATGTTTCTTTAATTAATAATTCTTTTTAAACTAGATATTTCTAACCTTAACGTGGTAGAATACATTTGGTTTTGTACCAATGTGCTCTAACAAGTGGTATGTTCTATCTGATTCAGCTAATTTAGTAATTTCTGATTCTTTTTCATTAACATCTCCAAATACCATAGCTCCACTTGAACAAGCCGCAGAACAAGCAGTTTCGAATTCGTTTGGACGAACCGCTCTACCTTCATTCTTCGCTTTCAAGATTGTCGCTTGTGTCATTTGAATACACAATGAACATTTTTCCATTACCCCTCTTGAACGAACTACAACGTCTGGGTTTAATACCATACGTCCTAAATCATCATTCATGTGGAAATCGAACTCATCATTTTGAGCATATAAGAACCAGTTGAAACGTCTAACCTTATAAGGACAGTTGTTTGCACAGTATCTAGTACCAACACAACGGTTATAAGCCATATGGTTTTGACCTTGGCGACCGTGTGATGTAGCAGCTACTGGACATACTGTTTCACAAGGAGCATGATTACAATGCTGACACATTACAGGTTGGAAAACAACTTGTGGATTATCCGCAGGGTGCTCTAATTCAATATAAGCAGAACGAGCTTCTGAGAATCCTTTTGCTGTTACTTTCTTATCAACATCTGCAGCAAATGTATCTTCTGATGAATAGTATCTATCAATACGCAACCAGTGCATATCTCTACTTCTTCTTACCTCTGATTTACCAACTACTGGTACGTTATTTTCAGCGTGACATGCAATAACACAAGCCCCACATCC
Organism: Myroides odoratus; assembly: GCF_001549985.1. Taxonomy (GTDB): domain Bacteria; phylum Bacteroidota; class Bacteroidia; order Flavobacteriales; family Flavobacteriaceae; genus Flavobacterium; species Flavobacterium odoratum_A. The sequence goes on from NZ_LROZ01000001.1 coordinate 317,030, forward strand.
AGTACAAGCATTTAAATCAATCGATAAATTAAAGTGATGACCTACAGTACGATCGAATGATTCCCAGATATCAATTGACGCCGCTCTTACTTCTTGGTGATCGTAAGAAACCATTGGGAATACATTCCACTCTTCAGCATCTTTTGTATTGAAAATTTCTAATGTAGTATCTTTAACAATATCACCTCTACTCATTAATGTGTTTTGTAACTGAACACAAGCAAACTCATGGTTTCCTGATGCTTTCGCTACAGTAACATTTTGTACATTTTCGAAGTTGTGATATAAGGTGTAAGCATTAACACCTACTTGCATATCTTCTTTTAAGCTAGCTTTTCTTCCGTAACCGAAAGCTAAACCAACTGTTCCAGCCGCTTGTCCTGGTTGAATTAATGCAGGTACATTTTCTAATGTAACACCATTTGCAGTAATTGTAACATAGCTACCATCTAAACCACCGTTAGCTACGTGGAAGTTTTCAATTCCGAAAGCTTCTGCATCAACACGAGAGATCGTTAAGTAGTTATCCCATGAAACACGTGTGATTGGATCTGGAAACTCTTGTAACCAAGGGTTATTTGCTTGTTGTCCATCACCCATACCCGTTTTAGAGTATAATACTAACTCCAAACCTTCTCCTTTTTTCGCTTTGCTTAAAGCAGCAACAGCAGAAGAGAAATCAGCAGTAGCTGATACTTTGGTATTTTCACCTGATACAGCGAAACCATCGTGAACCAATTGATTCCAAGTTAATCCATTTACATAAGAAGCGCTAGTTGCTTTGATGTAGTCATAATATGCTGTATTATTTCCATTCCACAACAATAAAGCCTCTTGGAATTGTCTTGTATCAAATAAAGGTCTGATTGTAGGCTGTGTAACTGAATAGTGACCTTTTTTAATCATCACATCACCCCAAGCCTCTAAATAATGAGGAGTAGCTGCTGCGATTGTAGCCTCTAAAGCAGTTTCGTCTTCTTTCATTGAGAAGCTAACTGAAGTTTTCACTTTCTTCAATCCTTCAACAAAAGCAGCACTATTTGCTAACGTATATACTGGGTTGATTCCTGACATAATTAATGTATGAACTTTACCTGCGTTCATTTCTTTAATTAACTCAGTAACTTTTGCAGCATTACCTTGTCTTACGTATTTTGTTTGTTCTGGCATGAAAGCCTCAGCTTGTAATGCTTCGTTAATTGCAAAAACAACCAATTGAGCATTTACATCGTCTAAACCTGTAACAACAACTCCTTTTGAACCTGCTGCTTTTACTTGTTTAGCTGCTTTCATAATAGCTTCGTCGTACGCTGTATTAGCTGAAGAAACAGATCCTCCTACAATTGCATTGTACAATTTCACTAATGCTGCTTTTTGATCAGCAACAGATAATGGAAGACGAACGTCAGCATTAGCTCCAGAAAGACTCATATTAGCTTCAATCTGAATATGCTTAGACATTACTCCATTTTTAGGAATACGATTTTGTGCGTAAGCTGAATCGTATCCTCCACCTTGCCAATCTCCTAAGAAATCTGCACCTACAGAAACGATTACACTCGCTTTACCGAAATCGTAATCAGCTAATCCACGTTTTCCGTATGCTTGTTCATAAGCATCTGCAGCTGCAGAAGATGAAATTGCATCGTACACTACGTGTTTCGCATTTGGATAAGTTTCGATAAACTCTCCGATTAATTTATCAGTAGAAGGACTTGCCATTGTATTTGTCAATAATACAACGCTACCTCCAGTTGATTTAGCATCTTGTAAACTTGCTCTTACCTTAGCATCTACATCATCCCAAGAAGCATTTTTTCCTTCGATTTTTGGCGCTTTTAATCGCAAGCTATCATACATCGAAAGTACTGATGCATGCACACGTGCATTCGCACCAGAATATGCATTTGCAAGTTTGTTATTATCAATTTTGATTGGACGACCCTCACGAGTCTTAACCAAAACATTCACAAAATCAAAACCATCTGCGATTGTAGTCGCGTAGTAATCCGCAATTCCAGGGATAATTTCCTCTGGTTGAACTACGTAAGGAATTGACTTTATTACTGGTCCCTCACAAGCTGCTAACGTTGCTGCAGCTGTTGAAAAACCAACATATTTCAAAAAGTCTCGACGAGTTGTTGAAGAAGAAGACAATTTGTTTTTGTCTCCAAGAAATTCATCTGTAGGAATTTCCTCAACAAACTCATTGTTTCTTAGCGTCTCAACAATAGAACTATTATCATTCAGCTCTTCAACACTTTTCCAGTATTTTTTGTTTGATGCCATTGTATATAAATATTAGCTTCTTATTCTTAAATAATTCTTAATAGTGACATTTACCACACTCAAGTCCACCCATTTGAGCAACTGTCAACTTCTCTACTCCGTACTTGTTTGCAAGTTCTTCATGGATTTTAGCATAGTAAGCATTATCCTTTAACTTAACATCAGTCGTTCTGTGACAGTCGATACACCATCCCATTGTCAATGGAGAGTGTTGTCTCATGATTTCCATTTCTTCAACTGGTCCGTGGCAAGTTTGACATTCTAAACCAGCAACATTTACGTGTTGTGAGTGATTGTAGTAAACGAAATCAGGTAAATTATGAATACGAACCCATTTTACAGGCTTCTCTTTACCAGTATATTTTTGAGCAGCAGGATCCCATCCAACAGCGTCATATAACTTTTGAATCTCAGCAGTGTAAAACTCTGGAGTATATTTTCCATAGTCTGTTCCAGCATCACCTGTAAACTCACTAATGTTTTTATGACAGTTCATACAAACATTCAATGATGGAATTCCTGAAGTTTTACTTGATCTTGCAGATGAGTGACAGTATTTACAATCAATACCATTATCTCCTGCGTGAATTTTGTGTGAAAAGTGAATTGGCTGTACAGGCTCATATCCTTTATCTACTCCTATTTGCATCATATAGCCATAAGCAAAATACGATCCAATTAGAATAAAGATAATAGTAGAGCAGATTACTAAGAATTGGTTTTTCACAAACGCTTTCCATACTGGAACTGTTTGACGAACCTCTTCTGTTAATCCATTAGCCTCAACAACTTTATTCAATACTTTTTTAACAAGGAAAAGCATCGTTACCAATAATAACAATACTACTACTAATGCTCCTAATACAATCATATTAGAAACTGCATCTCCACCTGCTCCTTGTCCTTTAGCAGCATCAGCACCTCCAGCCACAGCGGCAGCAGGTTCAGCTTTTGGTTCAGATACATACGCCAAAATATCGTCAATATTTTGGTCAGATAAACCTGGGAAGTCGTTCATTACAACTTTGTTCCACTCGCTGAACAGTTTTACTGCACGAGCGTCACCAGATTTAATCAAAGATGAACTACTTTTAATCCACTTGTGTAGCCACTCTACATCCCCGTCGTGACGTTCAACAACTCCACGAAGTGCAGGTCCAGTAGAAGCCCCGTCTAACTTATGACATGCCGCACAGTTAGAATTAAACAATTCCTTACCTTTTGCTGCATCCTGCGCAAACGAAATTGTAGAAAACGATAGCATTAATGCTAAACAAAAGAATAAAATCTTTGAAAACGAATTATGGTTACCCACTTTTTTCATAGTTATAAATTGATTTTCAACTAAACTTGGTCTTTCTAATAACAGTAATAATCAACTATTATCCAATACACCTTATTTACAAACTCCGACAAAAATACAATTTATGCATAACTCTTAAAACCTTTAACGACCTTAATCTTTAATTTATACGCGTTCTAAATAAAGGCTTTCCACGCAATTTTCAAGAATAATTGTAAATTTGCTTCAAATACATTTCATTATGAGAATTTTAAGAATATTTCCGGTTCTTTTTTGCTTGTTTTTTACGCATCTTATAAGTTATGCTCAAGAGCGAAACAACGCAATTCAAGAGCCCTTAGCCATAAAAAAACTAGTTGAGGCAAAAAGAAGTACAACAACTTCAGGCCTTAACACTGATAAATACAATATTCAAGTTTTTTACGGCAAAAACAATGAGGCAAAAGCCGCACTTAGTCGCGTCAAAAGACTTTATCCAGACTTAGAAGCAACCTTAGTTTATTCTAACCCTTCTTATAAAGTTTTAGCAGGAAATTTCAAGACTCGTCTAGAAGCAGAACGATACCTTCAAACCATTAAAAAGGATTTCGACAACTCGTTACTTCTTCGACCAGGAAAATAAAAACAAAAATCCCGTTGTACTGCTGCACAACGGGATTTTTTTATTCTATATCGAAACATTATCCAACAATGTTGATAATTTTTCCTGGTACTACAATTAATTTTTTAGGTTCACGTCCTTGTAATTGCGCTTGTGTTCTTTCGTCAGCCAAAATTATTTGTTCAATTTCTGCTACACTTAAATCCAACGGCAATTCAATTTTAAAACGCATTTTTCCATTAAAAGACACAGGATATTCTTTGGCATCTTCTACTAAATATTCTGCTTTAAATTCAGGAAACGCTTGATCTGCGATTGTTCCCGTATGACCTAACATACTCCAAAGTTCTTCAGCAATATGCGGTGCATAAGGAGCAACCAACACAGCTAGTGGTTCTAAAATAGCTCGGTGGTGACATTTTTGTTGTCCCAACTCATTTACACAAATCATAAACTGAGAAACCGAAGTATTGAATGAAAAAGCTTCAATATCTTCCTGTACTTTTTTGATTGTTTTATGCAAAGACTTATACATGTCTTTTGTTGGTTCCTCATCTACAACTACAACAGCAGTATCATCCGCATACAATCTCCACAATTTTTTCAAGAAACCAAAAACTCCAGAAATACCAGCTGTATTCCAAGGTTTCGCTTGTTCTAATGGTCCTAAGAACATTTCGTATAAACGCAGCGTATCCGCACCATATTCTTGGCAAATATCATCTGGATTAACTACATTATAGTAAGACTTAGACATTTTCTCTACTTCATGTCCTACAATGTATTTTCCATTTGCATTCAAAATAAATTCTGCAGTCGCATAATCAGGTCTCCACGCTTTAAATCCTTCCGTATCTAATTCTGATGAATTATTAACCAATCCAACATAGGCATATAACTGCTGTACTTTTTCATCTGTAATCATATCCTTAGAGATGAATGTATTTGTTCCTTCAATTCGGTAAACAAAAGCAGAAGTACCCAAAATCATCCCTTGGTTGATCAATTTAGCAAAAGGCTCTTCTGTAGGAGCCACGCCCATATCTTTTAAAAACTTATTCCAAAAACGGCTATACAATAAATGCCCTGTTGCATGTTCGCTTCCTCCTATATATAAATCAACATTTTGCCAGTAATTCAATGCTTCTTTAGACGCGATAAACTCTTCATTAGTCGGATCCATATAACGCATCCAATACCAAGAAGAACCTGCCCAACCTGGCATTGTATTTAATTCTAATGGAAAAATTGTTTGTTCATCAATTAGGTCATTTGAAACCACCTTATTATTGATGGTATCCCAAGCCCAAGTATGTGCATTTCCTAAAGGTGGTTGCCCATCCTCAGTTGGTAAATATTTTTCTACTTCTGGTAACAAGATTGGCAAATAGGCTTTGTCAATCATTTTAGGCAATCCATTTACATAAAACACTGGAAACGGTTCACCCCAATAACGTTGACGAGAGAATACTGCATCACGCAAACGGTAATTTGTTTTTCCCTTTCCTTGACCCAATGCCTCAATAGCAGCAATTGCTTTAGCCGAAGCTTCTTTATAAGCTAATCCATTCAAGAAATCAGAGTTCTCTAAAACAAAACCTTCTTTTTCAGCAAATGCTTCTTCACTGATGTCTTGATTGAAAATATTTTTAATTGTAATTCCAAAGTGTTTCGCAAAAGCATAATCACGCGTATCACCAGCAGGAACAGCCATAACAGCTCCTGTTCCATATCCCGCTAATACATAATCTCCAATCCAAATTTCAATTGGTTCTTTCGTAAAAGGATGTTCTGCATAAGCTCCAGTAAAAACACCTGAGATCTTTTTCACATCTGCCATACGATCGCGCTCACTTCTTTTTGATGTAGCTTCGATATACGCTTCTACTTCTGCTTTTTGCTCTGCCGTTGTGATTTTTCTTACTAAATCATGCTCTGGTGCTAAAGTCATAAAACTCACACCAAAAATTGTATCTGGGCGTGTTGTAAAAACTTCGATTGTATCCGTTGATTCTTTTAAATTAAAAATCACAGAAGCACCTACTGATTTACCAATCCAATTGCGTTGACTTTCTTTTAAACTCTCCGTCCAATCAATTGTATTCAATCCTTCCAACAAGCGTTCTGCATAAGCTGAAATACGCATGCTCCATTGTTTCATCTTTTTGCGAATCACAGGATGTCCTCCGCGTTCAGATAAACCATCTTTAATTTCATCATTCGCTAATACTGTACCCAAAGCTGGACACCAGTTCACTTCTGTTTCTGCTAAATAAGTTAGACGGTATTGCAACAACACTCGTTCTTTTTCTTCTGCTGAAAAAGTATTCCATTGTGCTGCTGTAAAAATAGCAATAGACTCATCGCAAACCGCTTGTACATTTGCATTTCCTTCTTGTTCAAATAACGCAACTAAAGTTGATATTGCTTCTGCTTTATCTGACACCTTATTATACCACGCATTAAACAATTGAATAAAAATCCATTGTGTATGTTTATAGTAATCCGCATTGGAAGTGCGAATCTCACGAGACCAATCAAAAGAAAATCCAATTTGATCTAATTGTTCTCTATAACGTGTAATATTTACTTCTGTAGTAATCGCTGGATGCTGTCCTGTTTGAATCGCATATTGTTCAGCAGGTAATCCAAAGCTATCATATCCTTGAGGATGTAGCACATTAAAACCTTTGTGTCTTTTGTAACGCGCAAAAATATCTGATGCGATATATCCCAGTGGATGCCCCACGTGCAGTCCCGCTCCTGATGGATAAGGAAACATATCTAGTACATAATACTTCGGTTTATCAGATGTATTTGAGGTTTTAAAAGTTTCATTCTCTTTCCAAAACTTTTGCCATTTCGCTTCAATTTCGCTTGGATTGTATTTCATAGTAAAAATATCATTTATTACACCTGTTCTTTCTCGATGACTTCGAAAAAAAACGCCAACTTGTCGCAAAAATAAACTATATTTATAACAATTAGAAAAGTTTAATCGTAATTGTGTTTTAAAAACACTTTTGTTTTTTAATTTTACAGCTTTAAAAATTGCATTATGACGTCTACTTATGAAAAATACCAAAAGCGAAAATTAATTTCGTCTTATTTTTCTGTAATACTAAGTATTTTCTTGGTTCTATCTTTATTAGGGGCCTTGAGTTTATTTGTAATTAACTCCAAAAGAATATCGAATAATTTCCGAGAAAATATTCCTATGACTATTTTCTTTAACGATAAGGCTTCTCAAACAGAATTTGACGCATTCTCTAAGAAATTAAGCGAGTCTCCGTACATCAAAAGCTTTGACTTTATTTCTAAAGAAGCTGCAGCAGAAAGTCAAAAAGAAGATTTAGGAGAGAATTTCTTGGAATTCTTGGGCTACAATCCCCTTCAAAACTCGTATGATATCTATATTCAAGGAGATTATGTTGTAACGGATAGTTTAGCCACTATAGAAAAAGACTTTTTGAAGACACCAAATATTGAAGAAATTCTTTATGACAAGCAACTTGTTGAATTAGTCAATCACAACATTACGCGCATCACGAATTGGGTACTGATTATTGCAGCTATCTTAACAGTGGTTTCTATGTTACTAATCAACAGCTCTTTGCGCTTATTGATTTTTTCAAGTCGCTTTACCATTAAAACCATGCAAATGGTTGGAGCAACTAAAAACTTTATTCGCCGTCCATTCATTTGGCACAGCATGCGTTTAGGCCTAATTGGATCAATATTAGCCGTTATTGCCTTAGTTGCCCTAACCTTCTACCTCGATAAGAAATTTCCTGATCTAGAACTTAATCCTGCAGTAAATTATATGCCGTTGGTTATTGTTGGACTGGGTATCATCCTAACGGGTATTATTATTACAACCATTAGTACTTTCTTCGCTACACAGCGATTCTTAAACCTTAAATCAGACGAACTATACTAGATATGAAAAAAGATAACAACCCTTCAGGCTTTTTGTTTTCCAAACAAAATTATACCTTACTTCTAGTAAGTTTTGCAATTATAGCCTTGAGTTTTATTCTTATGGGTGGAGCTTCTAATGATGATCCTACACAATTTAATGAGGCCATCTACAGTTTTAGAAGAATTCACTTGGCACCAGCTGTGTTTTTTATTGGTATTGGTGTAGCTATTTATTCCATTTTTAAAAAAGATAAAAAACAATCATAACAAACTAATTTTATGGATTTAATACAAGCCATCCTTCTAGCTATTGTAGAAGGACTTACTGAATATTTACCTGTTTCATCCACTGCTCATATGATCTTTTTGAGTTCGTATTACGGGATTCAGGAAGATGATTTCGTCAAACTTTTTCAAACCGCTATTCAATTCGGAGCTATCCTAGCTGTAGTTGTTCTTTATTGGCGTAAATTTTTTGATTTCAGTCGTATTTCATTCTATAAAAAACTAGTTTTCGCCGTTATTCCAGCCCTTGTTTTAGGGAAGTTATTAGACGATAAAATTGATGCTGTTCTAGGAGAAACCATCTACATTGCTATCATGTTAATTGTCGGCGGATTCGTCCTGATTTTCATTGATAAATACTTCAAAAATCCCAAAACAGTACGCGAAGAAGACATTACCATCAAACAAGCGGTAACAATTGGTTTTTGGCAATGTTTAGCGATGATGCCTGGAACAAGCCGCTCTGCAGCCTCAATTATCGGAGGAATGCAACAAGGGCTTTCTCGTCAGGTAGCTGCCGAGTTTTCATTCTTTTTAGCGGTACCTACGATGGCTGCTGTAACCGTATATTCAATCGTATTCAAAAAATACGAATCTGGAAAAATGGGATATGAATTACTTTTTGACAATACAGACAACTTAAAATTATTCCTTTTAGGCAACGTTTTAGCTTTTATTGTTTCTATTGTTGCCATCAAATTTTTCATTGGAATTATCAAAAAATACGGATTTAAACCTTGGGGATACTACCGCATCATTGCTGGTGTTCTTTTATTGATCTACTTCGGATACTTAAAAAACTAAACATGCAATTTTCAGCTGAAGCTTTTCAGGAAGGTCAAGTCTTATTGATTGACAAACCTTTACATTGGTCTTCTTTCCAAGCCGTAAATAAAATTAAATGGCTCTTAAAGAAAGAATATGGTCTTAAAAAAATCAAAGTAGGGCACGCAGGAACATTAGATCCTTTAGCTACTGGATTATTATTGATTTGTACAGGAAAAGCCACTAAAACAATTACAGATTTACAAGGTCAAGAAAAAGAATATACGGGTACTTTTTATTTAGGTGCTACAACACCTTCCTATGATCTTGAAACAGCGATTAATCAAACCTTTCCTATCGATCATATCACAACAGGAATGATAGAGCAAACAAGGGCAAGCTTCTTAGGTACAACCGAGCAACGCCCTCCTATTTTCTCTGCTTTAAAAAAGGACGGAAAAAGGTTATATGAGCACGCTAGAAAAGGAGAAGAAGTAGAAATAAGCACACGTCCTATTACTATTTCAGACTTCGAACTCACTCGTGTTGCACTACCTGAAATTGATTTCAGAGTTGCTTGTTCCAAAGGAACTTATATCCGTTCCCTTGCTTTTGATTTTGGAGAAAAACTAAATAGTGGTGCCCATTTAAGTGCTTTACGCCGAACCAAAATTGGCGACTATGATGTAGCAAATGCCTTGAGTATTGAGGAATTTGAGAAAAGGGTAACAGTTGTTGGTTAACTGTTAACCGTAAAATATAAAAGGCTACTCTAAGAGTAGCCTTTCGCATTCATCGTATTAAAGCAATTATTCATTTAAAATTACTTCCTCAAGCTCAGGAAGCTCTTCCGGTGTAAACATACGATAATGTATTTGGAAGGTCTTTTGTTTGGGTATTTCTAAAGAGAAACCACCAGCTCCAAAACCATCTGTTACGTCTAAAGTAAAATGAGCGTGTTTCCAATACTCAAATAAGTCGCGGTCAACCCAAAAGTCAAAGCCACACACTTGTCCAATTTTGACATCTCTCCGTCTTAAGTAATACCCTCCCTTCACAAAACACATGGGTTGTGTACCTTCACAGCAACCTCCTGCTTGATAAAACATCAAGTCGCCATGTTCAGCCTGTAATTCTTGTATCAAGGCTTTTGCTTTCTCTGTTGCATCAATTCGGCTAACTTTCGACATCTTATTTTCTTTTAAAAGAATCCTAATTTATTTTTATTGTACGAAATCAACATGTTTTTTGTTTGACGGTAATGCCCTAACATCATTTTGTGATTTTCACGTCCAATACCTGATTGTTTATATCCTCCAAATGGAGCACCTGCAGGGTAACTATGGTAGTTGTTTACCCAAACGCGTCCCGCTTTAATTGCTCTTGGAATTTGATATAATTGGTGCGCATCACGCGTCCATACTCCTGCTCCTAATCCATACAACGTATCATTCGCAATTTCAATTGCTTCTTTTTCATCCTTGAATGTTGTTACAGCCAATACTGGTCCAAAAATTTCCTCTTGGAAAATACGCATCTTATTATTTCCCTTAAACAAGGTTGGTTGGATATAATATCCCGTTTCTAAATCACCGCCTAAGTGATACACATCTCCTCCTACTAATACTTCAGCCCCTTCTTCTTTACCCAGTTTTAGGTAAGAACTAATCTTGTCATATTGAATTTTTGAAGCTTGTGCTCCCATCATCGTTGTCGGGTCTAATGGGTTTCCAACTTTAATTGCCTTTACGCGCTCAATAACACGGGCAATAAATTTATCGTAAATACTTTCTTGAATCAACAAACGAGACGGACAAGTACAAATTTCCCCTTGGTTAAGAGCAAATAATACCGCCCCTTCAATCGCCTTGTCTAGGTATTCATCATCGTGATCCATGATTGATTCAAAGAATACGTTTGGCGACTTCCCTCCTAGTTCTAAAGTAACAGGGATAATGTTTTCTGTTGCATATTGCATCACTAAGCGTCCAGTTGCTGTAGAACCAGTAAACGCTGCTTTGTTAATCTTAGGATTTGTCACTAGTTTTTGTCCTAATTCAGAACCGAATCCATTGACAACGTTTATTACACCTGCTGGAATTAAATCTCCAATCAACTCCATCAGCACCATAATTGAAATTGGCGTACTCTCTGCTGGTTTTAATACCACACAGTTTCCTGCTGCTAATGCTGGAGCTAATTTCCAAACCGCCATTAAAATTGGGAAGTTCCATGGAATAATTTGAGCCACAATTCCAAGTGGTTCATGTACAATCATAGAAACGGTATGTTCATCCAATTCAACTACAGCACCTTCCTCTGCTCGAATCACACCTGCGAAATAGCGGAAATGATCAATAGCCAATGGAATATCCGCATTCATCGTTTCGCGTATCGCTTTTCCGTTGTCTACAGTTTCGACTTGAGCAATATAATCCAAATTTTGCTCCATGCGATCTGCAATGCGGTTTAAGATATTACTGCGTTCTGTTGCTGATGTACGGCTCCATGTTTCAAACGCTTTCTCTGCGGCGTCAATGGCTAAAATTAAATCCTCTTCTGTTGAGTGCGCTGCTTTAGCAAATGGTTTTCCCGTAATAGGCGTAATAGAATCGAAGTAGTTCCCTTTTACTGGTTCAACAAATTTTCCATTAATATAGTTTCCGTATTTTTCTTTAAACTTAGGAAATTGAATATTGTTTGACATAAATAACGCTGTTTTAAATGGTTAATTTTCCTAATATACAACTAATTACACCTAAAGGCAATCCCAGTTGATGGATTATATAAAATTTAACACAATCCTAAAAGTGGGTTTTCGAAGCAATTGGATAAAGGATTGACGGCTTCCATTGCTTATCTAAAGAGATAATTTTACTTTTGTCCAAACACGAAAAGAATATGAAAAAAATACTCGCACTGATTGTACTACTATCCACAATAAGCTATGCTCAGCAGACAACATTTAAAGAAGGAGATTTGATATTTCAAAACTTAAAATGCAGTCCGCTTTGTGATGCTATTAATGAAGTAACTTATGGATATGAAGGATTAAACTTCAATCATATCGGAATGGTTATTGAACACGAAGGCAGTTTACAAGTGATTGAAGCGACTTGGCCTGAAGTCTGTATCACACCCCTCAATCAGTTTTTGAATAAAACACCAGAACCCTCCTATCTTGGACGTCTCGTTGTTAAACACGAAAAGTTAATTCCTCAAGCCAAAGCCTTTGCCCTAGAACAACTTGGCGTTCCTTATGACGAAAATTATTTATATGCTAATAGCAAATACTATTGCTCAGAATTGATTTATGATGCTTTCAAAGCAGCCAATAAAAACAAAGAATTTTTTAGGATGTATCCTATGACTTATAAATCTAAATATACAGGCGAGTATTTTCCTGTTTGGGTGCAGTATTTTGAAAAACTGGATCAGATTATCCCAGAAGGATCTCCAGGATGTAATCCAGCGAGTTTATCTTGGTCAAAAAACATCACTATTGTAGGTCCTATCGTACAATAGTGATGCTATAGATTTAGTTATCAATTGAGGTCATCAATGCAGCAACTTCTTGTTGTACTTGTTGGCCTTTATTTTTTGTATACCACTTGTTTAACAAGATGATTCCATCCTCGTCAAATTTCCCGTGTTCTGCTTTGTAATCATTTACTACTTGTACTGCACCAGCAGGGCGTGGCCCCCAATGACCTAAAACCTCTAATGTTTCTTTGTCTACGATTAACAACTTTGGAATTGCTCGTCCTCCATTGGTTAGGTATTGATCCATCAACTCCAAGTTTTGATCGCGAAATACAATACGCAACTCTACTTTCCCCGTAAGTTTAGCCATTTTATTTAACATCGGTACAGACTGAGCCGCATCTCCACACCAACTTTCAGAAATCACCAACCAGATATACTCTTTCCCTAAGTTTTCCATTACTAAAGCCACTTCAGGCTCTACACTCAACGTTTTATCTAAGCGATGTAAACGCGCTTCATTCAATTCCGCATAAGGTAAATAATCTGCAGAAAGATTTAATTTCTCTGGGTTATTTTGCAGAGCATCTGTAACATACGAACGGAACTCCTCATAAGAAAAGCTATTATTCAATTCTTTTATTTCGACTTTGTTCATTTTTGTTTAATTTTATTAGTTTGAATTCAAAGTTAAACTTTTAAACACTAATCTATCAATACTTTATTTATGAAAACCCCAAAAATAGGTTTAGCTTTATCTGGAGGTGGCTATAAAGGGATAGCTCATGCAGGTGTTCTTTCCTTTTTACTGGAGCAAAACATCAAGCCGAAAATCCTCGCCGGAACAAGTGCTGGATCAATTGTTTCTTGTTTATATGCGATGGGATTAACGCCACATGAGATCTTGGATTTTTTTAAATCTGTCAATGTGTTAAACTGGCATTTTTTTACGTTTAAAAAAGCAGGGCTAATTGATTCAAATGCATTTGAGAAATACCTATTCTCTATTTTTGAAAACAGAACCTTGGATGACTTGCCAATTCCTGTTCTGATTAACTCCACAGATATTGCAAAAGGAGAAATACACGTTTTTGACCCTGACACTCGCGTAATTGATGCAATTTTAGCCTCTAGTGCTTTTCCTGCTATTTTTTCGCCCCATAGCATTAACGAACAATTGTATAGCGACGGAGGCATCCTCAACAATTTCGCCACAGATTTAATTCGAGAGGATTGTGATTTTCTCATCGGAAGTAATGTGTGCCCTATTGAGCAATTAGACAAAAAAAATCTAAACTCTCTCCGATCTGTAGCCATTCGAGCCTATGATTTAATGGCTGCTAATCACAACCGCTCCCAATCGATTTTATGTGATTGGCTCATTGAATCGCATCACATCACTCAATATTCAACTTTTGAGCGAAATAAGCAACGCATGGATGAAATTTTTGACTTGGGATATCAAGCAGCGAGTAGAACGTTTAAAAATCATCAGGATAAATTCGAGAAAGCTATTTTATAGTAGCATATAATCTTTATATTTGCAAAACTTTAAAAATATCATATCCATGAAATACAAAAGAATTCTACTTAAATTAAGTGGAGAAGCTTTAATGGGAGAGAATCAATATGGAATTGACCCTAAGAGATTAGCTGAGTACGCAGCTGAAGTAAAAAAAGTACATGATCTAGGTGTTGAAATAGCGATTGTTATTGGTGGTGGAAATATTTTTAGAGGAGTAGCAGGAGCAAGTGTAGGGATGGATCGCGTTCAAGGAGACTATATGGGAATGCTTGCAACGATTATCAACGGAATGGCTCTTCAAGGAGCTCTAGAAGATGCAGGAATGCTAACTCGTTTACAGACAGCCTTGAAAATCGAAGCAGTTGCTGAGCCTTATATCAAAAGAAGAGCAGTTCGTCACTTGGAAAAAGGTAGGATTGTAATTTTTGGAGCAGGAACAGGAAACCCATATTTCACTACAGATACCGCTGCAGTATTAAGAGGTGTTGAAATCAATGCTGATGTTATTTTAAAAGGAACACGTGTTGATGGAGTATACAATGCAGATCCTGAAAAAGATCCTACAGCCGTTAAATTTGAACAAATCACATTTAGCGATGTGCTAACCAAAGGATTGAATGTGATGGACACGACTGCATTTACATTGAGTAGAGAAAACGAGTTACCCATTGTGGTATTCGATATGAATAAAGAAAACAATTTACTAAAAGTTTGCCAAGGAGATGATTCAGTAGGAACTACTGTTTCCGTAAACATTAATTAATAAACGTTATGACAGAAGAAATAGATTTAATTATTGCAAGTGCAAAAGAGGCAATGGACGGTTCTATTGCTCACTTAGAAAAATCTTTATTAAATATTCGTGCTGGAAAAGCAACACCTCAAATGTTAGGTGGTGTTTTTGTAGACTATTACGGTTCACAAACTCCCCTATCACAAGTAGCAAGTGTAAACGTTCCAGATGCTCGTACATTAACGGTTACACCTTGGGAAAAAAGCATGTTACAACCTATTGAAAAAGCGATTATGATTGCTAATTTAGGGTTGAATCCAATGAATAATGGAGATAATATCATCATCAATATTCCTGCTTTAACAGAAGAGAGACGTAAAGACTTGGTCAAACAAGCAAAAGCGGAATCAGAAGACGCTAAAATTGGTATTCGCAATGCGCGTAAAGACGCTAACAACGATATCAAGAAAGAAGAGAAAAACGGAGTTTCTGAAGATGTTTGTAAAGATGCTGAAGAGCAAATACAAAAAATGACAGATGCTTTTGTAAAGAAAATCGATGAAATCTTAGTGAAAAAAGAAGAAGAAATTCTAAAAGTATAAAGCAAAGAAAATGCTTAAACAAGTAAAAGAGGGTGTCCTAAACGGTCACCCTCTTTTTTTGGTACCTTCTTTAGGATGAGTCCATAGTGCCTCCATACTGAGTCCATAGCGAGTCCAATAAAACAAGGTTTTTTATAGTATCACCCTCCTCTCACCGCCCACTTCAGGCGGAAGCAACTACAAAGACTCCTGACAACTGGCTCAAAAACGGTATTTCAATTTTATTCTTTGATTAATAACCTCGTTGATTACACAAATATCTATTGTTTTTTAGTACATTTGTTCGTATTTCAATTCCAAGAATTGATCTACCAGGTAACAAAAATATAATCAAAAATGAAACACACCAAAATTATCGATCTACTTACCGGGAAGGCACTTTTGCACGAAGTAAAAGCAAAAGGTTGGGTAAAGACATTTAGAAACAACCAATTTATTGCTTTAAATGACGGATCGACAATCAATAACATCCAATGTGTTGTTGACTTAGATAAGTTTCCTGCTGAATTATTAAAAAAGATTCACACAGGAGCAGCTATTTCTGTAAGAGGTACCCTAATTGAAAGTAGAGGAGCTGGACAAAATGTAGAAATCCAAGTTGAAAACTTAAAAGTTTATGGTGAATCCAATCCAGAAGAGTATCCAATTCAACCCAAAAAACACTCGTTAGAGTTTTTACGTGAAAATGCTCACTTGCGAATTAGAACAAACATTTTTGGTGCTATTATGCGTGTAAGAAGTACACTTTCTTATGCAGTACATAAATATTTCCAAGACAATGGTTTCTTCTACTTCAATGCACCAATCATCACAGGATCTGATGCTGAAGGAGCTGGAGAAATGTTTAAAGTAACCAATTTCAATTTAAATAAACTTCCACGTACTGAAGAAGGAGCGGTTGATTTCTCTGAAGATTTCTTTGGAAAAGCAACAAACCTAACTGTATCTGGACAATTAGAAGCAGAAACGTATGCTATGGCATTGGGATCAGTATATACATTTGGTCCTACTTTCCGTGCAGAAAATTCAAATACATCTCGTCACTTAGCTGAATTCTGGATGATCGAACCTGAGGTTGCGTTCAACAAATTAGCAGACAACATGGATTTAGCAGAGGATTTCATTAAATATGTCATCAACTACACGCTAGAGAAATGTCAAGATGATTTAGCTTTCTTAGAGAAGAGATTGCAAGAAGAAGAGAAGAACAAGCCACAAGCTGAACGCAGTGAAATGTCTTTATTAGAGAAGCTTCGCTTTATTACGGAGAACAACTTCAAACGCGTAAGCTATACAGAGGCTATTGATATTTTAAAAGCTTCTAAGCCAAATAAGAACAAGAAATTCAACTATATTATTGAAGAATGGGGTGCTGATTTACAAAGTGAGCACGAACGCTATTTAGTAGAAAAACACTTCAAATGCCCCGTAATCTTATTTGATTATCCAGCAGATATCAAAGCATTTTATATGCGCATGAACGAGGATGGAAAAACAGTTCGCGCAATGGATATCTTATTCCCTGGAATTGGAGAAATTGTAGGTGGTTCTGAAAGAGAAGAGCGTTATGACGTTTTATTAGACAAAATCGAATCAATGGGAATCGACAAAGAAGAATTATGGTGGTATCTAGACACCCGTAAATTCGGTACAGCTCCACACAGTGGATTTGGTCTTGGATTTGAGCGTTTAGTACTATTCGTTACTGGTATGACGAACATTAGAGACGTTATTCCTTTCCCTAGAACTCCGCAAAATGCAGCGTTTTAATTATTCATAGAAAGAAACCCTTCAAATGTTTACTTTTATCGTATTTTTTCTTTAATTTAGAGGGAATACTGATTAAAAGTAAACATTTTTATTTCGTTAATTTTATTTAGCATGCTAAAACAAAGTTTACAGCTTAAGTTATCTCAAAAATTATCTCCTCAGCAAATCCAGTTGATGAAGCTGATTCAATTGCCTACTTTAGCCTTTGAACAAAGGTTGAAAGAGGAACTAATTGAAAATCCTGCCTTGGAAACCGGAAAAGAAGAAACAGGAGATGACTTCGAGAGTTTAGACAATGATTTTGACGACTTTGACAATGAACGCATTGACACAGAGGACATCAATATTGATGACTACCTCAGCGATGATGAAATTCCGGATTACAAATTACAAGCAAATAATTATAGCTCAGATGATGAGGACTATGAAGCACCGATTATTGCAACAGAATCCTTTCATCAAAATTTAATCAATCAACTCAATACCTTCATCCTTTCTGACCATGATAGAGCCATTGCGGAATTCTTAGTGGGGAGTATTGATGAAATGGGGTATATCCGTCGTGACGTGCAAGACATTGTGGATGACTTAGCCTTTACTCAAGGTATTTACACTGATTTAGAAACAGTTGAAAACATCTTGAGCATTGTTCATGAACTTGAGCCAATTGGCGTAGGTGCACGTGATTTACAAGAGTGTTTATTGTTGCAATTAAAACACAAAACTCCCACGGATGCTATTACCATAGCCAAAGACATCATTGAAAATCAATTTGACGCCTTTACAAAAAAACACTACGACAAGCTCTTAACGCGCTATAATATTACCAAAGATCAATTGCGCAAAGCGATTGATGAAATTGAGAAACTCAATCCTAAACCAGGAGGAGCTTACACTGGATCTAATCGCTTCATTGAACAAGTGATTCCCGATTTTACCATCAAAATTGTCGATGGTGAAATCGAATTAACTTTAAACAATAGAAATGCACCTGAGTTACACGTCTCTCGCGATTATCAAGAGATGTTACAGACGTATAAAGATTCTACACAAGCGAGTGCCTCTCAAAAAGATGCTGTTCAATTCATCAAGCAAAAGTTAGATGGAGCGAAGTGGTTCATTGATGCCATCAAACAACGCCATGAAACGCTATATGTTACCATGAGTGCTATTATACATTATCAACAAGAATATTTTTTAACTGGAGACGAAACCAAGCTAAAACCAATGATTCTAAAAGACATTGCCGATTTAGTTGGGTTGGATATTTCCACGATTTCACGCGTTGCTAATAGTAAATACGTAGAAACACCTTATGGCACTAAATTGATCAAAAACTTCTTTTCAGAAGCCATGATGAATGATCAAGGAGAAGAAGTATCTACGATTGAAATCAAGAAGATTCTAGAAAATATCATTATGGATGAGGATAAAAAGAAACCGTATCCTGATGATAAAATTGCGGATTTACTGAAAGAAAAAGGATATCCTATTGCTCGAAGAACAGTTGCGAAATACAGAGAACAATTGGACATTCCAGTCGCTCGAATGAGAAAGAAAATCTAACTAAAAATACAAACCATTCACTAACCTTGCGGTAGGCCACCATGAAAAAATTAGCTCAACTTGTTTCCTATCTTTTTCATCCTATTTTGGTGCCTTTACAAACTGTTGGGTTGTATTTTCTTATTCAGTACTATTATTTTACGCCATTAGAACTGTCTATTATTCTCAGTCAAGTAGCCATTGTTACTTTTTTCATTCCCATTTCCATTTACTATTTGATGCGTTCCTTGCGCATTCTTAAATCGAGTGTAATGGTCAATGAAACGAAAGAGCGCATCGTGCCTTTTGCCATTAACATTTTACTGCTTTATACACTTAAATCGCTGGTTTTATACAACAACAGTGCGTATGAGCTTAAGATTTATTTTTGGGGTTTAATTGGATCGTATACACTCTTATTACTTGGAGCCTTTTTGAAACAAAAATTCAGTGTTCACACCACTTTATTAACTGCAGGATTAACATTTCTTATCTTGTTGCTTATCCATCAAAAAACGCCAGCTTTAATTCTAGTCATTGGCTGTATATTAATTACAGGTCTAACAGCGAGTGCTCGTTTATTTTTACGTGCACACACCTCATATGAAGTTGCTTTGGGTGGATTAATTGGGATTATTCCTCAAATTTTGTGTTGGGTACTTTTAACCCAATAAAAAAAAGAGCCTTTTCAAGCTCTTTTCCTTATAAAATATAAAATATCACGCCCACTTTAAACAAGCGCAATTTTTCTGCATCATCTTTGATTGGGGCTTCTTTATAAATAGGATTCAAACCATAATAGGCATAAAAATTCCACGTATTAAATCCAGCTCCTACATACATTCCCAGCAACCATTTGTTGATATTGTCATCTCCTCTTACCGTTGTAGAATAGGTATCGGTTGATGTTTTAAGGCGACTTCCCAACACATAACTCGCTTTAAATCCTACATACGTACGCCAGAATTTATGGCTTTCTGGAGTAGACGTTCTCCATCGCAATTCAATGGGTAAATCCAACATATGCAACGAAAGACTGTTTCTTTTATAAGTTGGCAAGGTGGTATAGTTTCCATCTTCTGTTAGTCCGAAGTTATTGCGCAAATTTTGATACGAAAATCCGAAACCAGGTGCAATGGCAATCGTACGGCTTTTATTGATTGGAAAATCCCTCAAAAAACCAATATCCATCCCCAGGGAAACAGAATTTCCTTTAAACCCGACCGGTTTACCTTGCATCAAGGTATGAGATATTCCAAAGTAAAATTGGTCTTCCCTATACTTATAATCCAGTGTTGCGCTGTCCTTTTTACTAGTCAAATCCGCTAACACCTCATCTTCCTGTGCAAAAGAAAAGGACGAAAGTAAACAGCATATACCAAGTAAAAAGACATTCTTCATGATGCTAATTTATAAAATTAAAAGGAATAAACGAGGCCTACTCCAAGGGTTTGTTTGAATTGAATTTTCGGCCCTTCCATTACTTGTACGCCGTTGCGTTCCACTTTCGTTTTCACATTATCATCATAGATTAAGTTCACCCCAACATTGGCGCGTACAAAATCATTCACTTTCATGTCGAGCTTTAAATCCCACATCACATCAATATTTCCAAATTGGTCGATATAATCGCTATAAAAAGTCAATTTGGTATCGATAAAAATATTAGTAAACACTTCTTTTTTCCACTCTGTACTCACCAATAAACCGACCTCCGCTTTATAGCGTTTTCCATGTCTTAGGATATTGCCATCATCATCTTTAACGGCAGACTCCACACCAAAAGCACCTTGATCTGCTAAACGCTGATCATTGACAAAAGTTGCTTTATAGGTTAACGGTGAAATATAATATTTAATTCCTGTTTTGGAATCCATATACTCCCCCCCGATCCCGACGAATAAGTAAGCAGGAGCAAACCATCGTGAAACAGGATCATCTGTATTAGGGTAATTAAACCCGTCGGTAAATTGTGTTCTAAAATTTAACTTTGATACATAGTACCAATCTGAGGCTGCAGAAGATTTATATCCAAAAGTTGAATTAAGCTCCAATACATCATCCGTTTTGCGCAACTCACGATCAGATTGCTTATTTACACCATAGCGCACGTTTAAGAGATTATCCCAAATTAAACGCCCTTTGATATACTTTCTACTAAAATCTCCTTTTAGCAAACCTGAAATTGAATTATCACCCCCAGCACTCCAATTGACAAAAGCAATTTGATTAAAATCTAACCCTACTCTATTTTTCTTTTCCCAATATCCCACAATCTCGTTATTCACAGGAATCGCAGATAATTGAATCTGAGGATTAAACTTAGTTTTGATTTGAGAGTATTTGGGTTTACTGCGTTCTACAAAAACTTCAGGTTTAAAGAAATTCAAATCTTCTTTACTCCCTAAGTTCATATAGCTCATTAATAAATCTTCCTCTGCATAATTCTGACGTGGTAAAAAATTCATTAAGGGATTGAAGGGATTCTCTTGTACTCTCAAGGTATCCTGAGCTACGGGTGCCTGAGGCTGAGGATTTCCTTGTGGAGTTTGTCCCTCTTGTGCCCATACACCTGCTCCCCCTAAACACAATACAGCAGATAACAAAGCAATCTTTCCTGACTTATTCAAAACTTTCACTAATTAATTTAACAATTGAATTTATGTCTATTCCACAAATTTCTTGTTGTTCTCTTACGGTTGCATGTTCGATGAATACATCGGGCACACCTAAATTTTCAACTGGAATTCCTGGATAGTGTTGCGCTACAAATTGAGCAATCACACTTCCAAATCCTCCTTTTATTACACCATCTTCGATGGTTACAAGGCGTTCATGCGTTTGACAAATGTGGTGTAGCTCTTCTTCATTTAATGGTTTTACAAACATAAAATGATAATGCGACCAATCTTCAGTCTCACATTTTTTAAAGGCTTCTATCACATTATTACCAATAACTCCCGTAGAAATCATGGCAAATTTATTGCCTTTTCTTAATTTTTTAGTTATTGATACGTTAACTTTTTTGAATTCTTCTCGCCAATTGGAATCTTTTACTCCTTTTCCTCTAGGATAGCGAATGGCCCAAGGAGTATCAATCCCCAATTGAACCGTATATAATAAATTGCGCAATTCTATTTCATCTAAAGGCGCAGCAATAACCATATTGGGAATGCAATTCAAGTAGGCTAAATCAAAAACCCCTTGATGTGTTGCACCGTCCTCCCCTACCAATCCTGCGCGATCCAAGCAAAAAACCACAGGTAATTTTTGCAGGGCTACATCGTGAATCAATTGATCATAGGCTCGTTGTAGAAATGTCGAGTAAATGGCACAATAGGGGATTAATCCCTGCGTAGCCATTCCCGCAGCTAAAGTCACCGCATGTTGCTCCGCAATTCCAACATCTAGGGCACGTTCAGGAAAAGCTTCCATCATATATTTCATTGAACTTCCCGTAGGCATTGCGGGGGTAATCCCTACAATTAGCGGATTTTGTTCTGCCAATTCTACTAAGGTATGTCCAAATACATCCTGATACTTTGCCGGATATTCTCCTTCTTCTTTGCGAATCAGCTCTCCTGTTGCACTATCAAATTTACCTGGAGCATGATATTTTACCTGATCTTCCTCCGCTTGTTTCAAGCCTTTTCCCTTAGTCGTAATGACATGTAGGAACTTAGGCCCTTGGTGTTGTTTTAACTTTGTTAATTCCTTGATTAACTGTTTTAGATTATGACCATCGACAGGCCCTCGATAATCAAAATGCAAGGATTTAATCATGTTATTTCGCTTGTGATTACGCCCTTCTTTCACCGCCGTTAAGTAATCCTTCAATGCGCCCACACTTGGATCAATTCCTATCGCATTATCATTTAAAATAACCAACATATTGGCATCACTCACCCCGGCATGATTGAGTCCTTCAAAGGCCATCCCAGCAGCAATAGAAGCATCTCCAATGACAGCGATATGTTGTTTGTTGTAGTCTCCCTTGAGTTTAGACGCAATCGCCATACCCAATACAGCAGAAATAGAAGTTGAGGAATGCCCTACACCAAAAGCATCGTATATACTTTCAAAACGGTTGGGAAATCCACTCACCCCATCTTTTTGTCGATTGGTATGAAAATCCGCTTGACGTCCCGTTAACAGCTTATGTCCATATGCCTGATGCCCTACATCCCAAACCAATAAATCATTTGGGGTATCAAAAACATAATGCAAGGCAATTGTCAATTCAACAACGCCCAAACTTGCACCTAAATGTCCTTCCTTCGTGGCAACTATATCAATGATAAATCGTCGAATTTCAGCAGCTAGCACTTCCAACTGAGATAAACTCAAGGATCTGATGTCTGAAGGATCTTTGATTTGTTCTAATAACATACGACTATTTCTACTCTTTTATACAAAGAACAAAATTACAACTTTGTTTTTTGCTTTTCTGCTTTTTTGTTTTTTTGTGCGGTTTGCTTTTTGTTCTTTGCTCTTTGCTCTTTGCTCTTTGTTCTTTGCTCGTTGTTCGTTGCTCTTTGTTCTTTGCTCTTTGTTCTTTGCTCTTTGCTCGTTGTTCGTTGTTCGTTGTTCTTTGTTAGAATAGCTCTAATATAGGAGAACCAACCAAAAGCTAATACTCACCACCCCATACCTAATCACAACCATCTCTACTTTTACCCCATAACACTCAACCCATAACCCATAACCCATAACCCATAACCTATAACCAATCAATCCCTATTTTCTCATCGCCTCACCTTCTCACCCTCTTACCCTTTACCGACACCAATCTCCCCCTAAATAGTGATTTTTTAACATTATCGAAAAACCGAAAACCTTTTTCAATTAACTTTGCTACAATTAACAAAAAGAGGATGGATATTTTTACGGATGAATATTTTATGCGCATTGCTTTAAGTGAAGCTAAAATTGCCTTTGAAAAAGGAGAGATTCCCGTTGGGGCGATTGTTGTTTCTGATCAAAAGATTATTGCTAAATGTCATAATCTCACGGAATTACTTCATGATGTTACCGCGCATGCAGAATTGCAAGCCGTTTCTTCTGCCGCAAACTATTTAGATGCTAAATATCTGAAATCATGCACTTTATTTGTAACTTTAGAACCCTGTCAGATGTGTGCGGGTGCCTTATATTGGAGCCAAGTTTCACGCGTAGTCTGGGGAGCAAGTGATGAAAAAAGAGGATTTCAAACGATGGGTGGACAACTTCATCCTAAAACAAAAGTGACTGCTGGAATTTTAGCCGATGAATGTGCAGAACTTATGCGTTCATTTTTTGAGAAAAAAAGATAAAACTATAAAAAGCTATGAAAAACAAAATTGTATTAACCGTAGTCTGTCTGCTTTTAGCCTTTCTACAGGCTTGTAAAAAAGACGCTACACAGGATTTTCCTTTATCGGATCCCAAAGATTTTAGCGAATACATCAGCGCTTTTACCACAGGAATGATTTCCTCCAAATCGCCGATCGATATTGCCTTAACCAAAAACTGGGGTGAATGGCAAGATCAACAAGAAGTTGATGCTAAATTTTTCACCATTTCACCTGCTGTGAAGGGAAAATTACACTATTTGGCTAATCAAACCTTGCGTTTTGAACCTGCTGAACGCTTAAAACAAGACCAGAAATATTACATTACTTTTCATTTAGGAAAGTTAACCAAGGTAGAAGAAGATCAACAAACCTTTTCTTTCTTAGTGCATACGGTACCTCAACAGTTTACTACTGAATTTGCAGACTTACAATCTACAGACAAAGATACCTACATGCTCAATGGAGTGATTAAATCAAGTGATTGGATTAGTACAGAAACCATCAAAAAGATTGCAACAGCTCAACAAGGAAAGCTAGCAGTAGAACTTTCTTTTCAAACCAATGATGCCCAAGAAGCCAAGGAATTCCCTTTTAGCATTCGCGGCATTAAACGTCAAAAAGAAAGCAGCGAATTGACCTTAACGATAGATGCTAAAGCGATTCAATTGGAACAAAAGTCAATACAAACTTTTGATATTCCTGCAAAAGATGTCTTTCTTGTACACCAAGTACTGACAACTATTGGGGATAACCACGCTTTTGCTATTAACTTTTCCAATCCCATCAAAAAGAATCAAAACTTAGAGGGATTAATCCGCTTACAAGGGTTGGAAAGCTTGCCTCTTACTTTTTTAGTGGAAGGAAACTTAATTAAAGTATACAGTGAAAAAACACTTCCTGAAGAGGTAACTCTAGTGGTTCAAGAAGGAATCAGCGATAGCTATGCCAATAAACTAAGCAATAACTATACGGAAAACATCACGTTTGCTATTCCCAAACCAGAAGTGCAATTATTGCAAAATGGAACAATTCTCCCTTCCTCAGAGAATTTAAAAATCAACTTTAAAGCAACCTCTTTAAAAGCGGTTGATGTTAAGGTTTATAAAGTATTTCAAAACAATATTTTACAATTCTTACAATCCAATAATCTGGATGGTTCGTATTCTTTATACACGGTTGCAGCACCGATTGCTAAAACAACAATAGAATTGACAAACCCAGATCCAAAAGCACTATTGCGTTGGAATGCTTATGCATTAGATTTATCAACGTTAATCAAGCCTGATCCAGGAGCCATTTACCATGTGAAGTTTTCTTTCAAAAAAGCATATGCAATCAATTGTGAAACAAATGGAGAGGAAGAAATCGAAATGGAAGAAGAAGAATTATCACCTGAAGATGATGAATATGAATATTACTATCGTTATTATCCTTGGGAAGAAAAAGAAGATCCTTGTTCAGATGCTTACTACTACTATATGCAAATGCCTTCAACAAATGTACTAGCTAGTGATTTAGCACTTATTGTAAAAGGAGGGAATGACAATGTATATACTGCTGTTGTAACCAATATTTTAACGACAGCCCCAGTGAATGGAGCAACAGTTGAATTTTATAGCTATCAACAACAGTTACTAGCGACAGCAAAAACGGATAATGAAGGAATTGCCAAAGTCAATTTAGGAAAGAACAAAGCTTATTTTGCTATTGCAAAACAAGACAACAATACAACGTACATTAAAATCGATCAAGCAAATGCGCTTTCTGTTAGTAATTACGATGTAGATGGTACAACCTTACAAAAGGGGATGAATGGTTATGTATATACAGAACGCGGTGTTTGGCGCCCTGGAGATTACATCCACCTTGGTTTTATCTTGGATGACATTGCCAATCCGCTACCCGAAAACCATCCGATTAAATTGACGTTATCTGATCCGTTTGGAAAAGTAACAGAGCAAATGGTTCAAAAGAAGAATGAAGCCAATCACTATGCATTTAAAATCAAAACAGATGCCGAAGCACCTACAGGAAACTGGGAAGCCGTGATTCAAGTGGGGGGAGCTAAGTTTTACAAACGCATAAAAGTAGAAACAATCAAACCTAACCGTTTAAAAATCAAAAATAATGCAGAAGGAAAAGTTATTACTTCTGATTATTACAACAAGCAAATTGATTACAACGTAGAATGGTTACAGGGAAGTACAGCTAAGAATCTAAGAGCAGAAGTACAGATTAAATTACTGCCTGAACAAACTACATTTAAAACGTATCCAAACTATCGTTTCAACAATAGTTTGTCTTCCTATGCAACAGAAGATATCAATGTATATTCTGGAAGAACCAATGAAAGCGGAGCCTTTTCTTTCGCTTTAAATTTGAAGAATACAGTAGAAAACTCAGCGATGTTAAAAGCCATTTTAACAACCAAAGTATATGAAAACGGTGGAGATGTATCTACGGATGTATCTACATTGACCTACTCTCCTTATGCTAGCTATGTAGGTATTAAAGCACCTGAGGCTAATAAATACGGGTATTACGAAACAGATAAACCCTTAGATTTTTCAATCGTAACGGTTGATAGTGAAGGAAAAGCATTAGGTCAAAATGTACGCATAGACGTCTATAGAAAAAAAGGATACTGGTGGTGGAGCTCCAATGAGTATGGAGTATCTAATTACAATGCTTCAGAGTATTACAGCTTATATAGCTCAGATGAGATTAGTACTTCATCAAAAGGAGGAACGAAATACGAATTAAAAATTCCCGAACAAGATTGGGGGAATTACGAAGTGGTATTAACCAATTTAAACAGTGGACATATTGCTTCACAACAAGTATATGTAGATTGGCCCTATTGGTCAGCCAAAACCAAACACAAGGAAGGCAAAGATGCAATAGCACTTTCTATTGCAACAGACAAAAAAGAATATACCGTAGGTGAAAAAGTAAACCTGTCTTTCCCATCAAGTGAAGGTGGACGAGCTTTAGTTTCTGTTGAAAGTGGTAGTAGTGTTTTATCTACACATTGGGTACAAACCAAACAAGGAGAAACAACCTTTGAACTACCTACGACAGCTGCAATGGCACCAAACGCTTATATCAATATTACGTTGATTCAACCACATGCGTATACGATCAATAATGCTCCTATCCGCCTCTATGGTATCGCTCCAATTAGCGTATACAATAAAAAGACCAAGTTAGAGCCTGAGATTATCATGCCTGACAAATTGCGTCCAGAAGAAAAATTTACTTTAAAAGTAAAAGAGAAAAATGGAAGCAAAATGACATATACCATCGCTATCGTTGAAGATGGTTTATTGGATTTAACGCGTTTCAAAACACCAACTCCTTGGCAGAATTTCTACAGCAAAGCAGCTTTAGGAGTTCGTACATGGGATGTTTTTGACTATATCATTGGAGCCTATGGCGGAACCATCAACCAAGTATTTAGCATTGGTGGGGATGAGGATCTAGGCGCGGGTCAGGTGAAAAAAGCCAATCGCTTTAAACCAGTTGTTATTTTCTCGGGTCCACACACCTTAGAAAAAGGGAAGACGGCTTCTCATGAAATTAAACTGCCTAAATATATTGGATCAGTTCGAACCATGATTGTGGCTTCAAATACAGAAAACAGAGCCTACGGAAATACAGACAAAACGGTAAAAGTGAATAATCCGTTGATGATTTTAGGTTCCTTACCACGCAGAGCTGTTCCTGGAGAGAAAATCACACTCCCAGTTACCGTATTCGCTATGGAGAATCACGTCAAAAACGTACAGATTTCCGTTAAAACAGATGATAAATTCAAAATTAGTGGTTCTTCAACTCAACAGCTGACATTCAGTGAACCTGATGAGAAGATTGCCTATTTTGAACTAGAAGTAGCCAATAAAACAGGAATTTCTAAAATTGAAATTGAAGCCACTTCTGGAAAAGAAAAAGCTACATATAGCATTGAATTGGATGTACTCAATCCAAATCCTGTAACAACACGTACAGAAATTGTGAGTATTGATCCTCAAAGTGAAGCCAACTTAGATTGGAATCCATTTGGTATTGCCGGAAGCAACAAAGCAACCTTAGAGCTTTCCGCTTTCCCGAATATCAATTTAACTTCGCGTTTAAATTACTTGATTACCTTCCCACACGGATGTACAGAGCAAATCACTTCGGGAGTATTCCCTCAGCTGTATCTCGGTGATTTAATCACGTTGGATGAGAGTAAAAAACAAAGCATTCAGCGCAATGTGAACGAAGGAATCCAACGCTTAGCACAGCGTCAATTCTCTGATGGAGGATTTGCGTACTGGCCTGGTAATAGCTATGCGGATGATTGGGCCACTTCTTATGTAGGACATTTCTACCTTGAAGCGGAGAAGAAAGGATATGCTCTCCCTGTAAATAGTAAATCCAATTGGATTTCCTATCAACAGAAAATGGCACGTCAATGGAAATCTAATACGCGTTATAATACTGATTTTGCACAAGCGTATCGTCTATACACATTAGCTTTAGCAGGGCAACCCGATATCGCTTCGATGAACCGATTAAGAGAAACACAAGGAATCTCTACGAATACCAAATTCCGTTTAGCTGCCGCCTATGCATTAGCAGGACAAAAAGAAGCTGCTCAAAAATTAATCGCCAATCTTTCTTTAGATGAGATTGCAGGTTATTCGTACTACGGTTCTTATGAAAGAAACTTAGCCATGGTTTTAGAAACGATGATTTACAGCAATGGCAATAAGATGAAAACCCACGAATACGCGATTGAATTAGCAAATAAATTGGGATCATCTCAATGGATGAGTACACAAACTACAGCTTATGCTTTAAATGCAATCGCAAGCTATGTGAATGTACACAAACCAAGTGATGGAATTAATACGCTCTATACTTATAACGGACAAGCTACAACAGTTAATACAGCAAAAGCTATGGTTCATGCTGAATTGAAAAACATCAAATCGAGTAATAACCTAGCGGTTCAAAATAAGAGTAATGCTATACTGTATGCTCGTTTAACATCGAGTGGTATTTTACCTGTTGGACAAGAACAAGCCGATCAGAGTAACTTAGCGATTAAAACAACGTATCGCGCGACAAATGGCCTTGTGATTAACCCTGCAAGTTTACAACAAGGAACTGAATTTATTTGTGATATTACAATTTCAAACACAAGTAACCGCAGTATTGAAAACGTAGCTTTAACCCATATTGTCCCTTCAGGATGGGAGATTGTCAATTTGCGTTATACGGATGCTGGAGGAGCAGAAAATCAAGTGGATTACACTGACATTCGCGATGATCGCTCTCTGTTCTATTTTACCTTACATGCAAATACTACAAAAACACTGAAAGTGACATTAAATGCATCGTATTTAGGAAACTACTATCTTCCAGGAATACAAGCTAATGCCATGTATGACAATGCCTACCGTTGTCGAACTATTGGTCAATGGGTAGAAGTAATTAAATAAAGGATAACTAAAATCAAGATAAATACAGGGATAACTATCCCTGTATTGCTTTTATATGAAATTCAATCTCAATTTAAAATGGAGTACGTGGAGCACGAAAAAGAAAGTGCTTGTTATTCTTGTAGGTATCGCTTTGATTGCCTACTATTTTTGTTTGCCCCGAACTTTATTTGATGCCCCATATTCTACCGTTATTGAGAGCAAGGACCATCAACTATTAGCGGCTCAAATTGCTCCTGATGGTCAATGGAGATTTCCTGAAATGCAAGCTGTACCAGATAAGTTTAAAACCTGTATCATCCTATACGAAGATGAATATTTCCAATACCATTGGGGGTTTAATCCCGTGTCTATGGTCAAAGCCTTCATGTCCAACCTATCTGCTAATAAAGTAAAAAGAGGAGGAAGTACATTAACGCAACAAACCATTCGCTTAGCTAGAGATGGAAAGAAGCGAACCTATTTTGAAAAAATCATTGAGCTAATTCAAGCAACACGGCTAGAATTCAAATACAGCAAGCAGTCCATCTTAAACCTCTATGCCTCTCATGCTCCTTTTGGAGGAAATGTTGTAGGCTTGGATGTCGCGGCTTGGCGTTACTTTGGAACGGCTCCAGAACAACTTTCTTGGGCGGAAAGTGCTACCTTGGCTGTATTACCGAATGCCCCTCGTTTAATTTATCCTGGTAAAAATCAAGAAATTCTATTAACCAAACGCAATGCGCTGTTGAAGAAGCTCCTAGAGGCAAATAAGATTGACCAAAGCACCTATGAACTAGCACTGACAGAACCTTTGCCTCAAAAGCCTCATGAGTTGCCTCAAATAGCACCTCATCTCTTGCAACATATTGCCAAAACCAATAAAGAAGAACGTCTGGTTACCACTGTTGATTACCAGATACAACAAAGAGCAAACGATATTATTGCCAACTATTATTTGCATTATAAACAAGCGGAAGTATACAATATTGCAGCACTGATTGTGGATGTAGAAAATCGAGATGTTATCGCTTACATTGGCAATTCACCAACTAGTGTTGCTCATCAAAAAGACGTGGATATCATCCAAGCCAATAGAAGTACAGGTAGTATTTTAAAACCCTTTCTCTATACAGCGATGTTGGATGATGCTTCCCTTCTTCCTCATCAATTAGTTGCGGATATTCCAGTAGTCATCTCTGGATATAAACCGACCAACTTTTCGAATAGTTATGAAGGGGCTACAACGGCGAATGAAGCTTTATCACGATCACTAAATATTCCCTTTGTTTTAATGCTACAACAATATGGGGTATATCGCTTTTATGACAACCTACAACAGTTGCAACTATCATCAATAAACAAATACCCGGATCACTATGGTTTATCCTTAATTTTAGGGGGAGCCGAAAGTAGCTTATGGCAGCTAACAAGAGCCTATGCTGGAATGGTAGGTACCTTGAATCACTACAACACGGCACATGAATACCGTACTAAAGAAATACAAGAGTTAAACTGGAAGGCAGATTATACACAATCCTATGGTGAAAGTTCCAAAGAGAAGACCATTTGGGGCGCAGGAGCGATTTACAACACATTTGAGGCCTTAACGAAAGTAAATAGACCCGAAGGTGATGAAGCTTGGCAATACTACGACTCAGCGCTTAAAATCGCATGGAAGACAGGAACTAGTTTTGGTGGTCGAGATGCATGGGCGATTGGTGTCAACAAAAAATATGTAGTCAGCGTGTGGGTAGGTAATGCCACTGGCGAAGGACGTCCATCAATCAGTGGTGTTCGCATGGCAGGTCCTATTCTCTTTGACTTATTCAAGTTATTGCCTAAACAAAAGGATCTAGCTGCACCACTGAACGATTTAGAAGAAGTGTCAATTTGCTCAACTTCTGGTTACTTAGCAGGGCCTAATTGTCCACAAACCAAAACAGATCTCGCTCCTTTTCGCGCAAAGAAAACCGTACTCTGTCCTTACCATAAACTCGTGCATTTAGATGCCCATTTACAATACCAAGTCAATAGTCAATGTGAAGCTGTTGATCAAATTGTACCAACTCCTTGGTTCATTTTACCCCCTACTATGGCTTATTTCTATAGGAAATCACATAGTGACTACCAAGATCTCCCTCCTTTCAGGGCTGATTGTAGTCCACAAGATCAACTCAAAAAAATAGAATTTATCTATCCGAAACACGGAAAACACATCTATCTTACTAAAAATTTCTATGCAGAACTGCAGCCTTTTGTTGCAAAAGCAAGTACAAGTAGCGCAAACAAAACGCTTTTTTGGTATTTAAATGAAGAATATATAGGATCCACAAGGCAATTTCACGAATTGGCTATTCACGGAAAAACAGGAATTAATTACCTTACGATTACCGATGAAGAAGGTCATACACAAACCATTGAATTCTATCTTGAAAAACAAACCTAACAAAAAACCCAAAACGGTGTCCGTTTTGGGTTTTTCGTTATTCTGATATTTCCTTTCCTTTATCATCAAAGAAATGGTATTCTAAATACGTGTAAGCGTCACGCGGTACAATTTTGACCCATTTCTTGAATTCCATCCACCACTTCATTCTCAAAGAAGGCAATCCTTTCGTTAGATAGGCAGCCACAAAAGGGTGTGTATTCAAGATTATTTTACAAGATGGATCTCTTGCAATAATATTTTCGATTCGAGCTCTAATTTTATCAATAACTAAAATTGGCGCTTCGATCTCACCGTGTTCATTCGGATCTTCTTCTCTAGTTTCGATTGACACTTCAGGTCTCACGCGTTGTCTAGTGATTTGAATCAATCCAAATTTACTTGGTGGTAAAATTTTGTGTTTGGCTTTATCATCGCTCATTTCCTCTTTCAAGAAGTCATAGAGGGTTTTTCTATTCTCTGGATTTCCCATATCAATAAAATCGACCACTATTATTCCTCCCATATCTCTTAATCTTAACTGACGTGCAATTTCTGCAGCAGCAATTAAATTTACTTCAAGGGCTGTATCTTCTTGTGATTGTGCTTTGTTTGAACGATTTCCACTATTCACATCAATAACATGTAACGCCTCCGTATGTTCTATGATCAGATAAGCACCTTTGCTCATAGAAACGGTTTTACCAAAAGAGGTTTTAATTTGGCGTTCAATGCTGTATTTCTCAAAAATTGGAACTTCTTTCGATTGATAATGTTTTACAATCGACACCTTGGCAGGGGCAATTTCTTGCAAATAGTCCTTGGTTTGATAATACAAATCCTCGTCATCCGTAATGATACCAGTAAAAGTATCATTAAAAACATCTCGTAGTATTGAGGAAGCTTTGTTTACTTCTCCCAACACTTTCGAGGGATGATGTGCGGTTGTTAACTTTTTGCACATGTTATTCCACTTCGACATCAAGTTGCGCAAATCTTTATCGATTTCGCTTACTTTCATATCTTCGGCCACTGTGCGTACGATTACACCAAAGCCTTTGGGTTTGATGGACTGTACTAATTTCTTTAATCGGTCTTTTTCTTCTTTGGACTCAATTTTTTGTGAAATTGAGATGCGATTGGAAAAAGGTACAAGTACTACATATCTACCTGCGATTGATAATTCAGAACTAATACGCGGTCCTTTTGTTGAAATAGGTTCTTTAACTATTTGTACTAGCAAAGACTGATTGGCACTCAATACATCTGTAATTGCACCATCTTTATCTATTTCTTCTTCAAAGACAAAGTTTTCTAAGGCGAAATCTTTTAATTTACCTCCACTTACAAGTTTAGTGAACTTCAGTAGCGTTTTTAAGTTCGGACCTAAGTCATGATAATGCAAAAAAGCATCTTTTTCAAAACCTACGTGCACGAACGCGGCATTCAATCCAGGAACGGGTTTTCTAATTTTGGCGATAAAAATATCTCCTACTTGAAAACCATTACCTTCATCAGCCTCACGCTCTCTGTGTAGTTCAATTAGTTTTCCATCTTTTAATAAGGCAAAATCTACTGTATCAGAATTCGACCTAATAATTAGCTCTTTATTCACACTGTACATTTTTATCCATACTCATTCATTACACTGTTTTGATTATTTTGGAATATTCCGTCAAAACAAAAGGAGTTTGTATAGATGGATTAAACATTATTTTAAAAACAAGTTACACTTGTTTATTCCTTCTTCAACTTGATAAGATAGCTATCAATGAGCGTACTTTAAAATTTCTTAGAAAAGAAAAAAGTAGTATTAAACTACTTTTTCTTTTTGTGACGGTTAGCTCTCGCTCTTTTTTTACGCTTATGCGTTGCTACCTTATGTCTTTTTCTTTTTTTACCACTTGGCATAATGTGTGTAATTTAGAGATTAATAAATTATTTTACTTTTACTTCTGTGTTTGACTTTACACCTTCTACAAACACTTTAGCTGGTTTAAATGCAGGAATGTTGTGAGCTGGAATTCTAATTGTTGTGTTTTTAGAAATGTTTCTTCCAGTTTTCTCAGCTCTTGTTTTGATGATAAAACTTCCAAAACCTCTTAAATACACATTTTCACCTGTTTCTAACGACGCTTTTACTTCATCCATAAAAGATTCTACTGTCGCTTGAACGTCCCCTTTCTCAAGCCCTAATTTCTCTGAAATTTTAGCTACAATGTCCGCTTTAGTCATTTTAGATATTAATTATATTTGTTGTTGTCCGTTTTTTTTAGAGTGTGCAAATATATTAATTTATAATCCAATAATTCAATCTTAATCGATTAAAATTTAATTATATATCGTTTATTTTTGCCGTTCACACATTTTAATCATGATTTTCTCTAACAAACTAATAGCTTGGTACTTAGACAACAAACGCTTTTTACCTTGGCGTGAAACAAAAGATCCGTATTACATTTGGCTATCAGAAATTATTCTTCAACAGACGCGCGTTGCGCAAGGATTACCCTATTTTGAGGCTTTTAAACAGACTTATCCTACTGTTTTTGATCTAGCAAATGCCCAAGAAGATGATGTTTTACTACTTTGGCAAGGTTTGGGATACTATAGCCGTGCACGTAATTTACATGCAACAGCTAAGAAAGTAGCCTATGAACTAAATGGACAGTTCCCAACAACTTATAAAGACTTACTCACTCTAAAAGGCGTAGGCGAATACACCGCCGCCGCAATAGCCTCTATTGCGTATGATGAAGTCGTTCCCGTTGTTGATGGGAATGTTTTTCGAGTTCTCGCACGAATTTACGGAATTACATCTGATATATCTACTCAAAGAACAAAAAAAGAGTTCCAACAGGTAGCGGCTGGCCTGATCTCAGCAGAGCAACCCGCTATTTTCAACCAAGCCATCATGGATTTTGGCGCTATTCAATGCACGCCCAAAGGGACTGATTGCACCCCCTGTCCTTTTACAGCAACTTGCGTAGCTTATCAAACCAATCAGGTGGACAAACTACCCGTAAAACTGAGTAAAACCAAGGTAAGGAATCGTTACATGGACTTCCTAATTTACCTTGATGAGGCTGGAAATACACAATTGGAACAACGCACCAAAAAAGATATTTGGCAAAACCTCTATCAATTCCCTGTTGTGGATCGATTTGAGGACACTCCAATCAACATCGAAGAATACCTTCATAATCAACCTATTTCTTCTGCTATTACGCACATAGAATGCCTGACCAAAGAGGTGATTGTTCATCAACTCTCACACCAAAAACTACACATTCACTTTTGGCTCGTTAAAACCAATACTACTCTAGCGAATCCTATTCCTTGGGAGGAATTAAATAAATTTGGTTTTCCAATTGTAATTCATAACTTTATTCAATCCTTAACTGTCTAATTTTTTCACTTATGAATGGCACATTGAACAAAGTAACCCTTATTGGCCACCTAGGCGAAAATGTCAAAATACACTATTTTGAAAATGGCAATTGCATTGGGCGTTTTCCCTTAGCTACTAACGAAGTTTACATTAATAAGTCAACCAATGAACGCATCACTTCAACGGAATGGCACAATATTGTAGTTCGCAATAAACAAGCGGAAATTTGCGAAAAACACCTAACCAAAGGTGATCGCATTTATGTAGAAGGAAGAATTCGCACCAGACAATGGATTACAGAAGAAGGAATACAAAAACAAATTGTAGAAATTATTGTAACGGAATTCATGTTCTTGGACACGAAGAAAGAAGGCGGAAAAACGGCTTCACCAGAAGAAATAGAACGCAAGAAGGCGATTGACAACTTCTCTATTCCAGGAGAAAACAACCATGATAATTTGCCTTTTTAAACGGATAAGTAAATCAACTATATGTTCCAAAAAACATTTGCTCTTTATGGCGCTGCCTTTTTAGGCGCATTGCTAGTACTAGGTTCTTGTAAAAAAGAAACAACACCGAGACCTAATGCGTATCTAGCTCTTCAGTACCCTCAACCAGAATATCAAAGCTACGAGAACTCGTATCATCATTTTACATTTGATTTAAACAAAACTGCATCAGTCAAGGAAATTAAGTCAACCGCATTCGAGGTTCATTACCCTGAAATGAAAGCTACTATTTTCATGAATTATAAAACAGTAGACAACAATTTAGATGCTTTACTCAAAGATGCTCAAAAATTGACCTATGAACATTTCATCAAAGCGGATGAGATTATCGAACAGCCCTATTTAAACGAAGAAGATTGCGTTTATGGCATGTTTTATCACGTAGGAGGGAATGCAGCTACCAACGTACAATTTTACGCCACAGACAGCGTTAAAAACTTTGTTGTAGCTTCTTTGTATTTTTATGCCAAGCCAAACTTTGATTCCATCCTTCCAGCTAGTCATTATATCCAGCAGGATATGCGAAAAATGCTAGAATCGTTGCGTTGGGAACAAACAAAGAAATAAAAAAAAGCTTTCGATAAATCGAAAGCTTTTTTTGATCCTATTGCGATTTGCGACTAAAGCGCTTTAACCTCTAAGTTCTCTACTTTATAACTGCCATTTGCAATTTTCTGAACCGTTTGGGTTAACGACTCTCCATTTTGCTTAGCGTCATCAAAAACAACCGTAGCTGTTTTGCTATCAAAGTCAACAGTAGCTTCTTTTACGCCTTGTAATCCAGTCAACTTTCCTTCAATCATTTTAGCACATCCCAAAGCACAAGTCATTCCTTCAATTTGAAAGGTAGCTTGTTCCATGTTTCCTGCCACTTCATTTGTCTCTGTTGCAGTTGTTTCCACTTGCTCTACAGTTTCTGCTTGCTCTGCTTCTTTTTTAGTTTCACTTTTACATCCCACTAAAAAAACTCCCCCTAATAAGGCAACTAATCCTAGTTTTACTATTTTCATCTTGTTCGTGTTAATGCTTTGATTTATACCATGCTTTTGTAAGATACAAAAATACAAAAAAATAAATCCCGCCCTCCTTCCAATTCACTCTTTTTATTTTGAGAATCAATCTAAACGGTTAACAGTGGACAGTTAACAGTTAACAGTAGACGGTTTATAGTAAACAAAAAAAGTCGCTATTCTATCCGAATAGCGACTTCTCAAAAGAATTATAATTAATTTTAAAAAAGATTATTTAAAATCTGCATCCGAAACTCCTTCGTTAACTTTAATTTCCTTGATTTTCATTTCGATTTCAATACCGACATTCATCGATTGAACGAATGGAAATTTAATTCCTTTTACTTCTTTGTAATCTGAATAGTTAACTACTTGTTGCATTTTTTGCCCCATTTGCTCTACTTCTTGAACAACGGCTACTTTTAATCCTGTTGTTGTATCGTAATAGCTTGTTGTATTTCCAACTTTTACACCATACGCATCAACACCATTGATTGCTTCAATTCCTGTTAATACAGCTGACGCATTTGCTTTTAATTCGCTAAATGGAGTTGCTTCCGCTTGCGCCTCTTTCAATTCTTCGCCAGTGATCTCCGCTTTTTGTCCTTGAACAACTGAATACCCCATTTTAGGTGTAATCACTTGCTTAGACATTACAGCACCCATCATTTTTTGTTCTGATGATAAAAAGCCGTCTTTTACTTTATTCACCATCTCCAACTTCATCCCTTGTACTTCAGCTTCGCTAGTAATCATCAACGATTTCACTGCTTTTACTTTAGCATCTCCCCCAATCGCTTGGATGTAGTTGGCTAAAACAGTTTGTACCGTTACACCAGCAGGAACTTCTTTTTTGAATACAGGTTTTTCAACCGCATTAGCTTCTTTATCATAGAAGAACATCGGTTTTTTCAACCCTTCTAATGCAGGTACAACATCCGCTCCTTTTCCAACAATTACAATACGCATATTGTCATTCAAGAAATATTTTTGTGCTGCTTTTTGAATATCTTGTGGTGTTACTGCATTGATACTCTTGATATAGTTTTCATAGAAATCTGCAGGTAATTGGTGTAATTCTTTATTTAAAGCATAACGCGCTACTGTTTCTGGTTTTTGAATTTCCATCACAAAGTTTCCGATATACTTCGCCTTTGCCATTTTCAACTCATCATCCTTTACTAGCGTTGAGCGCATTAAGTTGATTTCTTTAATAAATTCTGTTACAGCACTATCTGTTACTACGTTACGTACAGAAGCACTCGCTCTGAATTTACCTGGGTATTTACGTGCAGTACTAATTGAAGAGTATGCACCATACGTCCATCCGTGTGCTTCACGTAAGTTCAAGAACAAACGCCCTTCTCCTCCACCACCTAAGATTTGATTCGCTAAAAGAGCAGCGAAATAATCTGAGTCAGTCATTTTTAAATTCACCTCATTCACCAAGGCAATCTCTGACTGTACAGCATTTGGCATATTGACAAAATCAATTTGCGTTGCAGCAACATTTTTATTTGTTGTTCCTTCAGTGAACGTTGTTGTTGATTTTTTCCAATTGTTGAATAAAGACTTTACTGCTTTTTCTGTTTTCTTGTAATCAACATCACCAACCACCACTAAATAAGCGTTGTTTGGAGAAAAATATTTTGCGTAGTATTCTTGTACATCAGCTAAAGTAACATTCGATACTGTTGCTTCTGTTTCAAATTCTCCCGCTGCTGTGTTCTTTCCGTATAACAAAGCATCTTCTACACGACTTGCAACTGCAGAAACGCTCTTCTCACTTGTTTTTAAAGATTCAATTACCTGAGCTTTTGCTTTGTCGAATTCTTCTTGTGTAATTACAGAATTTAAAGTTCCATCAGCTAATAACCCTAAAATAGTTTCGTTGTATTTGGATAATCCACTTGCAAAAGCTCCACCTGCAGAAAAGCGAACATTTGCTCCTAAGAAATCAATCTCATCATTGAATTGCTCCTTAGACATTTTCTTGGTTTGATTTCCTAATACTTCTGATAAAATAGAAGCTACCCCCGCTTTATTTCCTTCTACGACTAACGGATTATCAATCGTTAACATATAAGAAACTTGAGGTAATTTATGATTGGGAACAACCAATACTTTTAATCCATTTTTTAATACAAACGAAGTCGGTTGTCCTACATGTACTGTTGGTACTGGTCCCGATAAAGGTTGTTTTCTATCTTGTGCTTGTAATTGAGCAGCTGCTAAAGCAAAAACTAAACTAGCTGCATATATATATACTTTTTTCATTTTTCTTTTACTTGTTTAGCCTTAGTTATTTGCGTCTTTTTCTGGAGTATAATCTAAAATCAATCGCTGATTTTTATTCAAATACTTTTTAGCTACCTCGCGGATTTCTTCACGCGTAATATCTCTATACATTTCAATATTTGTATTGATTAGATTTGTATCTCCATATAACAAGCTATAAGTAGCTAAGTTATGAGCCAATCCTTCTAAGTCAGAGTTTCCTCTTACGTATTCATTTTCTAATACGTTTTGTAATTTTTGAAAATCGCGTTCAGAAATTAATTCAGTTTGTAATTTTTCAATTTCTTTGTCGATTTCAGTTACTAAGTCTTCCGTCGTGTACCCTTGCATCGGTAAACCATAGATTAAGTATGCTCCATAATCTTCTTGACTTAAATTGAAAGCCCCGATTTCAAGCGCTTTTTTCTGTTCATCTACAATTTTCTTGTATAATCTAGAGCTTTTTCCATTTGATAAGATAGAAGAAATCATATCCAATACACGAGCATCACGTGTTTTCATTGATGGTGTACGGTAAGCTTGAACTAACATCGGAATTTGAACATTCGGATCTTGGTATTCTGCTCTGATTTCTTTTGTAATTGGATCTTCTTGGATTGCAGCACGCGTTACTGGCGTTCCTTTTGCAATGGAACCAAAATATTGCTTAATCCAATTTTTAGCTTGTGCTGTTTCAAAATCTCCTGCTACAACTAATACCGCATTGTTTGGGATATAGAATTTTTTATTAAAAGCTAAGAACTCCTCTAAAGTAGCCGCATCTAAATGCTCCATTGATCCAATAGGAGCCCAACGGTAAGGGTGTTTCTTGAATAAATTTTCTTTTACTTGAGGTAATAATTGTCCGTAAGGTTGATTATCCATACGCAAACGCTTCTCCTCTTTTACTACCTCATTTTGTGTATCGACACCAATTTGGTTGATAATTGGATGCATTAAACGCTCAGACTCCATCCATAACGATAATTCCAAGTTATTTGACGGGAATACCTCATAATAGTATGTTCTATCATCTGATGTATTCGCGTTGTTTTTACCTCCGTTTGCTGTTACCAGCTTAAACCATTCTCCACGCTCAATGTTTTTTGTTCCTTCAAACAACAAGTGTTCAAAGAAGTGCGCGAATCCTGTACGCTCTGGATTTTCATCCTTTGCTCCTACGTGATACATCACAGAAGTAATAATAACAGGCGCTGATTTATCCTGATGTAAAATAACTTTTAGCCCATTGTCTAACGTGTATTCTTCGAATTCCACTTTTTGAGCTGACGCTGTCATTCCGTAAAATAATGCGCCCAAAATCAAGAGTGATCTTTTCATTTTGTAGTTTTTGAATTTAGTTTATACGTGTATTAGACGCACTTTTTTTGAAATGTTACAAGGGAGTTAATCTAAATTG
The DNA here is from genome assembly GCF_001549985.1 of Myroides odoratus. GTDB lineage: Bacteria > Bacteroidota > Bacteroidia > Flavobacteriales > Flavobacteriaceae > Flavobacterium > Flavobacterium odoratum_A. The sequence goes on from NZ_LROZ01000001.1 coordinate 357,688, forward strand.
GAAAATTTAACATTTTATTAGTAGATATTTAAAGAGGAGAAGATGCCTTTCTGTCTTTTTGCTTTTTTGTGTTTTTGTCTTTTTGATTTTTTGGACAATTTCCGATTAAAGAAGAATTTACATTATTTAGATAATTCTTTTCTATTTAATGTGCTTTGTGAAGCTGTGAAGCTGTTTTTTTGTGTTTTCGTCATTTTGCCTTTTTTGCTTTTTTGTGTTTTCGTTTTTTGGATCCTTTCATCCATTAAAAGAAGGAAGAGCTTACTTATTTTATAAACTTAGCACTTACGAATCACAACATTACAAAACAAATAATCAAAAAGATTTGACCAATTAAAAAAGATTTGTAAATTTGCACACTTAAATAAACCTTAATAATTTATTGTTATGTACGCAATCGTAGAGATAGCTGGGCAACAATTCAAAGTTAGCAAAGACCTTAAAGTTTATGTTCACCGTTTGGCAACAGAAGAAGGAGCGACTATCACTTTTGATAAAGTTCTTTTAGTTGATGACAACAATAACATTACTGTAGGCGCCCCAGTTATAGAAGGTGCTTCTGTAGAAGCTAAAGTTTTACAACACCTTAAAGGTGACAAAGTAATCGTTTTCAAAAAGAAACGAAGAAAAGGTTACAAAAAGAAAAACGGTCACAGACAAGCTTTGACTCAAATCGTAATTGAAGGAATCAACTTCGGTGGAGCAAAGAAAAAAGCGACTAAAAAAGAAACAGCTGAAGCAGCTGAGTAATTAACAATTTAAAATTATAACGTCATGGCTCACAAAAAAGGTGTCGGAAGTTCGAAGAACGGTAGAGAATCAGAATCGAAACGCTTAGGTGTTAAGATTTACGGTGGTCAAGCAGCTATCGCTGGAAACATCCTTGTAAGACAAAGAGGTTCTAAGCATAATCCTGGTGAAAACGTTTATATGGGAAAAGACCATACTTTACATGCTAAAGTTGACGGTGTTGTTAAATTCCAAAAGAAAAAAGACAACAAGTCTTACGTTTCTATCTTACCATTTGAAGCTTAAGAATCTACTTATCTGTTTACACAGATAAAAGATTACAAAATAAAAAAAGGTACTGTGTTTTCACAGTACCTTTTTTTGTGCTTTGTTTTTTTGTTGCTTGGCTTTTGTTTTTTGGCTTTTGTGCTTTGTTCGTTGCTCTTTGTTCGTCGTTATTTGTTCGTCGTTATTTGTTCGTCGTTATTTGTTCGTTAACCCATCTCACCCAATCCTCACCCTTCCGTTATTCTTATTTAGAAAAAATAAAAATAATATTGCACATCTCGTTTTTCTTATTTATTTTTGGTCTAAATTAAATTATAACTAATAACATATAATCTACTCATGATGAAAGTAACTAAATTCCTATCTGCTTTAGCAATATTTGCGTTAATTTCAGTTGGTACTACTAGTTGTTCTAGTGACGATAACGTAATCAGAACAGAGAAACCAGATGAAAATGGACAAACAGAAGTAGGTACTGAACTTCATTTTGAAGGCACTTACGCTTACGGCCATGCTGGAAATCCAATTCCATTTGATTTTAAAAAGAAATCAATCTCGATGCAAATGTCATTAATGGCAGGAAGCGGACAAGAAGATGACCTATATAACATCATCAAAATCTATAAAAATGCAGATGGTGTATTAAAAGTAGTTTCGAAACATGAAACAGCAAGTGAATACAAAGCATTTTTCTTGCGCAATATTAAAGAAGGAGAATCATTAGACATCAATATTGACTATTCATTCACTTCAGAAATTGAAGCAATTAAAGCGGTTTACCCTGCAAGTGGAAATTCAACACCAGATCATGCAAACAACAAATTTGGCTGGTTGAAATTAACTAAAATGAATGGTGAGCCTTCAGAAAAGATTAATCTTCCTGTACAAGGAAAATACGTTTTCTCACAATCAGGACATACTTATTTCTATACTTTCTCAAATGAAACAGTAAACTTCAATGGTTCATATGACATGAAAGTTTTAAAGCACAATACAAATACCAACAAAATCTTACTTGAAGGTTTAGCTGAAAAAGCGGGAACATTCTACGTGGTTCAATTAAAAAACATCACAGCTAATACAGTAGATGTAGCAAGATTAACGTTTGGTGAAGCAGATGCAAAAACGAAAGCAGAAGCTGAATTTGCTTTAGCAACTGACTTAACTGAAAATAGATTTAATACTTACACAAAAGAAGGTAGTGAAACTTCATTTGAAGGATTAAAAGGTACTTATGTTTCTGCTATAATTGGCAATAACTTAGGATACTATCAATTCACAGTGGGAGAAAACAACGAAGCATTCTTATTCATGGGAGATTTCACAGGATCAGGTACCTTTGATGAAGGTGGAAAATTAGAATTGAGAAAAGTTTTTGAAGACAAAACGAAAGGACAAATCATTTTCGAAATCACTAACTCTGCAGGATACTACGCAGAAAGAAATGGACAATTCTTAACATTATACGTTAGAGATTACGCAGATGGAACAAAAGCAACATTTGCTATTGCAACAAAAGGTGGTGTAACATCTATCTCTACGAGTAAAGGAAACGTAATTGGAATGACACTAGAAGAAGCAAAAGCACTTGCTGCTCCAGATGCTATGAAAACATGGGATGGAGGAATGATGGCTTACGCTCACGTTTGGATTCCAACGACTAAAAAATAATCGCATTTCCATATTTGTTTAAATAATGAAAAAGGGCTTTTGAAATTAATTTCAAAAGCCCTTTTTTTATTTGGTTACTTTTATGGTATGATACAATTCTAATGCTTTACCATCCGTCAGCATCGAAACAAAATGACAGATACTCATCAAGCGTTCGTACATGCTATCACTTTCTATAATGTAGCGTTCAGGAAGTAATTTAATAATTAATCCATCATAATGGTTATCTTCCCCATAATAACGATTATTTGTAGCCGTAATAAAGCGTTCTAAAAGCGTTTCTATTACTTGGTACCCGATGATTTCCTTCTCAATTACTTCTTTACTCTGATAGACGTTATTGATGCTTACAGCTAGAATATCTTTCATTTGAGCAATGTAAGAACACTTCTCTGTCAAAGCAAAAGGATAATCACCAGCTAAAATCTTTTCTTCATTTTCAATAAACAATCGAGTGACGTCATCAATTAAACTTCCGATGGCCAAAGCGCGCAAATAACTCACGCGATCTTCTTTCGAATTTAGCTGCGAATACTTTTGTGTATTGATGCTATTTTGAACAATCATAATCAAGAACTCCAAGGCGTGTTCTTCTGGAATCCATCCTAGATTAATCCCATCTTCAAAATCGGTAATGGTATAACAGATATCATCCGCTGCTTCTACTAAATAAGCCAGTGGATGACGATAGAATGCCGTTTCTACACGATCATCTTTCATGATCATTCCCAATTCAGATGCTACATCAATAAATGCTTCTTTGTCCCCTTGGAAAAAACCATACTTCTTATCCGAAATATCACGTGTCGGTTTTTTAGGTAAGCTCTCCTTCGGGTATTTCATAAAAGCACCTAAGGTTGCATAAGAAATACGCAATCCTCCTTCAATACCAGGACGCGATTTCGTCAAAATTGAAAAACCATTGGCATTTCCTTCGAAATCAATCAAGTCTTGCCATTCTTTTTCTGTCAACTGCTCTTTGAATACTTGGCCTTTACCTCGACTAAAATAATCGCCAATTGCCTTTTCTCCAGAATGACCAAATGGAGGGTTTCCAATGTCATGGGCTAAAGACGCTGCGGCAACAATAGCGCCAAAATCATTAACGGTATAACCGTATTCTTCCGACAAATAGGTATATTTCTTCAAGAGCTTCTCTCCTACATTTCGTCCTAATGAACGACCTACCACAGAAACTTCTAAACTATGGGTCAACCTTGTGTGAACAAAGTCTGTTTTTGATAAAGGGATAACTTGTGTTTTATCTTGTAAACTGCGAAAAGGAGAAGAAAAGATAATGCGATCATAATCTACTTCAAAACCAATTCTCGTCTGACTCTCATCTAAGCGATTTCGTACAAATGTGTCACCGTGCTTCTTTAAAGACAGTAACTTTTCCCATTTCATCATATATTCTATTCTTTTATTCTTTACTAATTTTCTAACTCTAGTTGGCTGGTAATAATATTGTTTTTCACCGTACGATAAATATGGGTCTTGGCCTCTGCATACGAAATATCATACAATCGTTCTACAGTTGCATACTCCGCAGGATAAACAGCCAACATTTTATCGTAATACAAATCCAAAGCCTCTTTTTCCGGTGCTGTATATTCGAGTTTTAACTCAAAACGGCGCACTAATGCTTCATCAATCATTTGTATTTGATTGGTCGCAGCAATTAAAATAGACTTTTGTGGAAAGTTATCAATGAGTTGTAAGATGGCATTGACCACGCGTTTCATCTCACTATTATCTTTGTTGTCATAATCGCGAATTTGCCCTAAAGAGTCAAACTCATCAAAAAACAAAACAGCACTCTCATATTGAATTTCCTTAAATAGACTTTCGATATTTTTTGCTGTTTCACCTAGTTTAGACGAAACAATAGTCGCCAAGTTTACAATGATTAGCTTTTTATCTAACTGTTTTGCAATGGCTTTTGCGGTCATTGTTTTACCACAACCTGTTTTACCGTAGAGTAAGATCTTATTACTTACTGGTAGGTTGTATTTCGTCAAGATTTCACGGTACTTATATTCCTTTAAGAACGCTTCGATTTCTCTTGCTACTGCTTCAGTAAACATAACGTCTTCTAAGCGAGTATCCGTTCGATCGATATAATACAAAGAACTCATCTCAAAAAATAGGATTTGAACATTATTAACTACAAATATAAGCTAAAAAAAACGTTACACTCCAACGAGTTTCTGTAAAAAAGCAAAGGAAAAACAAGCTCTATTTAAACCAATTTAATCCAGTTAAAACTTAGGTTTACGTCCGTGCTTATTGGGTAAGTCTTCTCCTTTTAACAAGAGTAAGATAAGCAACACCGCAATATTCAATAACGGAATCAACAACAGCAAAGCGAGTATTCCATGTCGATTGACATCGTGAAGACGTCGAGCAGAACAAATGATCAAGACATAAATTAAGGCAGTACAAATAAAAGAATAAGTCCCTTCAACTTTAAAATAAGGGGCATAAAAAAACGCACTTAAAAATAGGCTTCCGAGAAGGGCCACACGCAATCCGTAATCCTTTCTTGAACTTCTCCCTAAAGGCGCTAGAAATCCCATACTCCAATGGTGAGGATTTGCATAATTCACCTGATCTTGTAGGTTTGCTTCTGTGAAATTCATATACACGCCATTGTTCAAGTGAATACTTCGCTTTTCCACATGTGCACTATACTTATTGGTCGCTGTTAACTCAAATGATAGGTACTTCGCATCCAATTCCTTTACGCGATAAATAACCTTCCCCCTTAATTCATCCATATAGCCCATCGGGTAGATTCGAATCATATCTGCTTGTTTACACTCCCAGCTAATTTCAATCCAATCTCCCATGAAGAAATACGTTTGATTACAACTGAAATTCACCACTTCAGGTTTATAGTAATCTGCTGTGGGTTGAGCCTGCCTGGTTGATTGTGTACTAGAAGCAGTCGAAGTCGATTGATATAGCGTCAAGTCATATGCTTTTCGTTCAGCCTCATTCCCAAGCACCTCATACGCTTTAATTACCTCAAACAACTTATTTTGATAGGTTGTGTTGCCTTGATTCATATCGGGATGATACAACTTAGATAATCGTCGAAACGCTTGTTTAATCTCGTTTGAACTAGCTGTGGGATTCACTTCTAAAATAGCATAATAGCTGCGCATATACTTGACCTTCTTTCTTTGTCTCCTAATCACGGAAGACATCTTATCTAATAGAGAGGTAATGTAGCGCAATACCAGCAGTTAACAAAATAAATCTGCCGTTAATTCTCCTTTCTTGTTTTCTTTATTCGCGGCCCTAATCGTTAGGGGTTATGAGTTATGGGTAATGAGTTAGGGGTTATGGGTTACGGCTTATGAGTTATGGGTTACGGCTTATGAGTTATGGGGTTTGCTCACCACCTCACCCTCTCACCACCTCACCCTCTCAACACCTCACCCTCTCAACACCTCACCCTCTCAACGCCTCACCATCTCACCATCTACCCCCCTCATCATCTAACCCTATTCAAATAACAAAATCAGAAACCTCTCCAAAAAACCTTTTTCTATCGTATCTTTGTCCATTAAAATAACAAGACCATGTCGAAAGAAACGAAAAAAGGAATATTTAGAGGGATTATAGAAAAGGACGAATTAGGAAACTATTTTTGTGGACCTTATTTGTTGGATTACCAATACACAGAAGCTCAATTCAAATTAGGAGATATGATTAGTATCAAAACGGTAATTGCGAATCCAAGTGGAAAAAGTAGAACAGCTTATCCAATGAAGTCGATGAAGTTTTTCTTAGCAGATGAAGAATAAATAGCTTTATTTAGGCGAAAGGCTATAAAGGAATTGAGGAGATAATGGGTAATTGTCTCCTTTTTTATGCCTTTACCTTAACCCGTAACTTCTAATAAAAAAAGGCAACTATACGAGTTGCCTTTTTTTTATATAAACCTTTATCTATTAAAGTTCTAATGCTTTTTTAGGATTGTTATCCATCAACAATTCAGTTGGGTTTTCTAATGCTTCTTTGATTGCTACTAAGAAACCTACTGATTCACGTCCGTCGATGATACGGTGGTCATACGATAACGCTACATACATCATTGGGTGAATTTCAACTTTTCCATCTACTGCGATTGGACGCTCAATAATATTGTGCATTCCTAAGATTCCAGATTGTGGAGGGTTGATAATTGGCGTAGATAACATCGATCCAAATACACCACCATTTGTGATTGTAAATGTACCACCTGTCATTTCATCTACTGTAATTTGTCCATCACGTGCTCTTGTTGCTAAACGTTTAATTTCAGCTTCAACACCGCGGAAAGACAATAATTCAGCGTTGCGAACTACAGGAACCATTAATCCTTTTGGTCCAGATACTGCAATTGAAATATCACAGAAGTCATATTTAATTTGCTCTTGTCCGTCAATCATAGAATTTACATCTGGGTACAAGGCTAAAGCACGAGTAACCGCTTTTGTAAAGAAAGACATGAATCCTAAACCAACGCCGTGTTTTGCTTTGAACGCGTCTTTATATTCGCTTCTTAGCTTGTTTACGTTTGTTAAGTTAACCTCATTAAACGTAGTTAACATTGCTGTTGTATTTTTAGCTTCAACCAAACGCTCTGCTACTTTACGACGTAACATAGACATTTTTTTACGCTCTTCTCCTCTTGGTCCTCCTGTTGGAGTACCCATCGAATGTTTCGCGTTTAAAGCATCTTCTTTTGTGATTCTACCATCTTTTCCTGTTCCAGAAACTGTAGCAGCATCAATATTTTTCTCATCTAGTATCTTCTTAGCCGCTGGAGAAGCTGTTCCTGTTGCATACGTTGCTGCAGCTGCAGGCGCTTGTACAGGTTCTGCTTTTGGAGCCTCTGCTTTTGGAGCTTCAGCCGCAGGCTTAGCCTCAGTAGAAGAACCTCCTGCCGGTTTTGCAGCACTAGTATCGATTAAACAAACCACTTGACCTACCGCTACTGCGTCACCTTCCTCTGCTTTTAAAGTAATGATTCCACTTGCTTCAGCAGGCAATTCTAATGTTGCTTTATCTGAATCAACCTCAGCAATTGCTTGGTCTTTTTCAACATAGTCTCCATCTTTTACCAACCAAGTAGCAATTTCAACCTCTGTAATTGATTCACCTGGTGAAGGAACTTTCATTTCTAAGATGCTCATCGTATATTCTTTAATTAAATATTGTTATGTAAAAATACTCTTTTTTTATTATAAGTTCTTATTAAAAACTTTCTCAATTGCATAGGCAAAACGCTTTTTAGAACGTGTTGAACTACCTGATGCTGGTGCACTGTAAGCCTTGTTACCTGCATAGCGCAATGGTTTCTCGTCAAAATTCATCAACATATACCCATAAGCTCCCATGTTTTTCGGTTCTTCTTGTGCCCATACGAAATCATCTGCATTTGGATAAGAAGCAATTACTTCTTTGATTTGCTCGATTGGCAATGGGAACAATTGCTCTAAACGCACAAATGCAATATCCTCTCTTCCTAGTTCTTCTCTTTTCGCTACTAAATCATAGTAGAATTTTCCTGAACAGAATACCAATGATTTCACTTTTGCTTTATCTACAGCTGCATCGTCAATTACATATTGGAATTTACCCTCTGCTAAATCGCTAATTGTTGAAGTAGCTAATGGATGTCTCAATAAACTCTTAGGCGACATTACGATTAATGGTTTTCTGAAATCAGTTACCATTTGTCTTCTCAATAAGTGGAAGAAGTTAGCTGGTGTTGTACAGTTTGCAACGAACATATTGTGTTCTGCACAAAGCTGTAAATAGCGTTCCAAACGAGCAGAAGAGTGCTCTGCACCTTGGTTTTCATACCCGTGAGGCAACAACATCACTAAACCATTCTGGTTGTTCCATTTATCTTCTGCTGCAGAAATGTACTGATCTAGCATAATTTGAGCTCCGTTAGAGAAATCTCCAAATTGTGCTTCCCAGATTGTCAATGTATTTGGATTAGTCAAAGCATATCCATATTCAAATCCAACAACAGCATATTCAGACAATAAAGAATTGTAAATTCTCATTTGTCCTTTTTGATCTTTCAACTCATTTAATAAAACAACTAGTTCCTCTGTATCTTCTGTTTTAACTACAGCGTGACGGTGAGAGAACGTACCGCGTTCTACATCTTGTCCTGACATACGTACATCATACCCTTCTGAAAGTAAAGATCCGTAAGCCAATAATTCACCCATTGCCCAGTCTAACTTATCGTTTTCAAAGAACATCGCTTTGCGGTCTCCGATTAGACGTTTTACTTTGCTAATGAATTTTTTATCTTCTGGAAGATTGGTAATTACCTCAGCAATATCCGTCAATACTTGTTTAGACACTTTCGTGTCATAATCCACAACCATTTCTTTTTCGTCTACTGTTCTGAAATCTTTCCAGTTTTCTTGCATGAACGTTCTGATTTTAGCAAATTCATTCTCACGAGAAATTTGTAAATCTTGTTCTAATACATCTTTATATTGTTGTTCTAAGTCTTTCACAAAACTTTCGTCTACAATTTTGTCTTCCAACAATCTTGCGTTATAGATATTTCTAGCATTTGGATGCTTTGCAATTAACTTATATAAAAGAGGTTGCGTGAATTTTGGTTCATCTCCCTCGTTGTGTCCATATTTACGGTACCCTACTAAATCGATGAATACATCTCTTCCGAATGTCATACGGTATTCTAAAGCAAATAAAAATGCGCGTACTGCTGCTTCTGTATCATCTGCATTTACGTGCAATACAGGAGAAGCGGTAACTTTCGCGATATCTGTTGAATACGTTGATGAACGTCCATCTGTGTAGTTTGTAGTAAATCCAACTTGGTTGTTTAACACAATGTGGATCGTACCTTCTGTTTTATATCCTCTTAACTGAGCCATTTGCACGATTTCATACACAATTCCTTGTCCTGAAATAGCAGCATCTCCGTGTAAAGCGATTGGCAATACTTTTGAAGGCTGGCTAGCGAATATTGTATCTTGTTTTGCTCGTGCAATTCCCTCAATAACAGCACCAACCGTCTCTAAGTGAGAAGGGTTTGGCGTCAAGTTTACGTGGATATCTTTACCTGAGCGCGTTTTACGTGTTGAGCTTAATCCTAAGTGGTATTTTACGTCTCCGTCATATCCTTCTACAGCATCATAGTCTTTTCCGTCAAACTCTGAGAAGATCTCTTGTGTTGGTTTTTTGAATACGTTAGCCAAAACGTTCAAACGACCACGGTGTGCCATACCTACTACGATTTCCTCTACTCCTTTTGCCGCAGCAGATTCAATTAAAAAGTCCATCGCTGGGATAGCAGCTTCTAAACCTTCTAATGAGAAACGCTTTTGACCTACATATTTTGTATTTAAGAAGTTCTCAAAAGAAACAGCTTCAATTAATTTATGTAAGATTTCTTTCTTCTCTTCTGCGTTAAATTTTGCTTCTGGGATTTCGAAATGGTCTTGAATCCAGTTCACTTCTTTTTCATCTGTGATATATTTGAATTCAATTCCCAATGTCGCACAGTAAATTTTCTCTAATTGAGCGATAATTTGTGCTAAAGATGAAGCAGGTAATTGAATTGCTTTAGCTGCGTCGAATGTAGTATTCAAATCAGCGGAAGACAATCCAAATTTCTCTAAACTTAAATCGGGATGAACGACTCTTCTTTCTCTAAGCGGGTTTGTTTTAGTCAATAGGTGTCCATAAGTCCTGTAGCTATCGATTAGTTTTAGTACAGCTAACTCTTTTGTAATTTGGCTTGTATCAACCGAACTACCTGTATTTGAATTATTTGTTGGGGATGAAACATACGTTACTTTCTCTACTGTGCCGTCACTAAATTCATTTGCAAAATCGAAACCTTGAAAGAAGGCTCTCCAACTTGGTTCTACGCTATCTGGATTTTCTAAATATTGATCATACAAATCTGCAAAAAATGCAGTGTGTGCCGCGTTTAAAAAGGAAAATCTATCCATAATTTTCGTCTAAAGACCTATTGATTAAATATTATATATACAAAAATACAACTCTTTGATTACAAAAGTATAAACTTTTTCTTATTTTTATCTCACAACAATTTCATAAAACAGCTATGAGAAGATTTTATGTCAAAAAAATGAGTGTTTTATTCATTTTTTCATTTTTTTTATTGTCCAATTTTTCACTTTTTGCACAACAAAACCGAAATAACTCAGAAAATTACGATTCTGTCAAAAAATGGAGATTCGGAGGAGGCTTCGGATTGGGCTTTGGCAATGGGTATACCGATGTGATGTTAGCGCCAAGTGCCTTGTACGAAGTGAACCCTTATTTGAATCTAGGTGTGGGTTTACAAGGAAGTTACATCAACAGCAAAAATCGCTCTTTTTACTATAGTAGTGTAAAAGAATACCAATCTTGGATTTATGGTGGAAGCTTGATTGCGCTTTCTAATCCCATCCCTCAACTGCAGCTGTCCATTGAACTAGAACAATTGCGTGTCAACAACACCTATACCTATAAAGAGGATGTACACAAGTTGGATGCCAACTTTTGGAATACCGCCTTATTCTTAGGTGCAGGATACAGTAGTGGACCTGCCACAGTAGGAATTCGATACAATGTATTATACCGAGAAAAAGATATGGTATACGGAAGTGCTTTTATGCCCTTTATTCGCGTATACTTCTAATAAACACCTTAACCTGAACCGATAAGGTACAAAAAAAGAGCCGATTAAACAAATCGGCTCTTTTTTTATCTATTACTCTTTGGATAAACTCGCTCGGAAATACACCTTTTGAAACTCGCGTTTCACAATCAGGTACGTCAATTGTTGAAAGTAATTAAAAACATCCCCTTCTTCTAGGGCTCGGATATCCTTTTCTGCAACATCAATGCGGTACAACAACATGGATAGCTTTGCAGGAGTTCGAGAAGCAATAGCTTCCAACACTTCTTGAATTTGTTGAACTAACTCAAGAGGAGTTGAAACAGGAAACGCCAAATCCTCATCCACACTCATTCTAAAGTCGCGCTCCACTTGTTGAACCAAAAGTTCAAATAAATTATCCTGCTCCTTTAATTGATTCTCGAGATAAGTGACTGCTACTTCCATCTATTTTTACATTTGTCTGTTCATTAATTCTTTACTGAAAACGCGAAGTAATTCTTTTTTATCTTCTTCAATAGCCAAGATATCTAAAATCTTCAATGCCTCTTCCGTATATTGTTCAATCAACTGTGAGGATGCTTGTTGTGATCCTGTTTCAATAAAGAGTTGTTTGACACGGGTAATTTTTTGTTCTTGATCCGCACAATCCACTGTCGCATAAAAATGGAGTAACTCCTCTTTTTGTGCAGGATTGGCTTGTTCTAAGGCCTTTAAATATAAAAACGTTTTTTTATTTTCTAGAATATCGCCTCCAATTCGTTTACCAAATGTTGCTTCATCTCCAAAGGCATCTAAGTGGTCATCTAATAGTTGGAACGCAATTCCTAAATTTAAACCAAAGTTATAAATCTGATCCCCGTTTTCTGCTGTCGTTTTTGCAACAATAGCTCCCATTTTTAACGCTGCTGCAACTAGAACTGCCGTTTTGTACTCAATCATCTTGATGTACTGTGCAATCTGTACATCTGAACGTCCTTCAAAACAAATATCGTATTGTTGTCCTTCACAAACTTGAATAGCTGTTTTACTAAACAACTTCGCCAAATCTCTAAAAATAACAGGCTCGTAGTGTTCAAAATATTGATAAGCTAAAATCAACATAGCATCCCCAGAAAGGATAGCTGTATTGACATCCCATTTTTCATGTACGGTCTGATGCCCTCTTCTCAAAGAAGCATCATCCATGATATCGTCATGCATCAAGGAAAAGTTGTGAAACAACTCAATCGCTGTTGCCGCATAAATAGCTTTTGTAGGATCTTCATTGAAAACATCCGCTGCCATCAACGTTAAAACCGGTCTAATCTGTTTTCCTCCTAAAGAAAGAATATAAGAAATAGGTTCATAAAGTTCTATGGGTTGCCCATCTAATTGAATTGAATTGAGATAGTCTGCGATCTGTTCTTTATATTTTGCTATTGACTGCATGTTCAAAAAAATTTTGGTAAAAATACGCGTTTTTTAAAGACTTTTCGTTTCTCTCGGCTATTCTACCTTTTGACTGCCGCAAATATCCTAAAAATAGATTAGTAATCCACTAGTTTTTCTTGAAAACAACGGACAACCCTCCTTCTTTTTTATCTACTTCTGCATCTGTTCCTCCTTCTCCTACTTTATTTTTCCACCTGATATATAGTGGAAACTTTTCTCGATGTTAAAGTTTTTATAATAAAAAAGGAAACTTTTAAACGATATAAGTTTCCTGTCTATATTTGTCCGACTAAAAAGAGATATATGGAAACTTTAATACTAGAAAAAGCAACACATTTGTTTTTATCTCAAGGATTTAAAAGCATAACAATGGACGATATTGCAGCTGAGCTGTCTATATCTAAAAAGACAATCTATCAGCACTATGCTTCTAAACCTGAGTTAATTGAAAAGTGTTTGGTTTATATCAATGATAAATTCTTAAAATCATTAGAACTAGTTATTGCACAAAACAGACCTGCTGTAGCAGAAATTATAGCAGCACACAATAATATGAATGAAGTTTTTGCAATAGAAACCTCTGTTTGTTTATACCAACTAAACAAGTATTACCCGAAGATTGCACAAAAACAAAAGATTGTACACAAGAAAAAATACGTGGGTATTATTGAACGCAACTTAGAAAAAGGAATCAAAGAAGGGGTATACCGCGCAAATCTCGATGTTGAATTTACAGCTCGCTTACACATCGCCTCTGTAGTATTACTCGATGACCAGGATTATTTTGAGCCTGAAGAATACACCCATATGCAGTTACATGCTTTACATCTCGAGCATCACATTCGCAGCATCACCACAGAAAAAGGATTGAAACAATACTTAGAATTAAAAGAAAGCATCAAAAATGAATAAGACCTTCTTAACCCTATGTAGTCTATTGCTCTGTGCTTGTCTTTGGGCGCAAGAGCCTTTGACCTTACAAGAAGCTTTACACTATGCTTTGGAGCACAAAGCAGAAGCCAGACAAGCAGCTTTAGACATTACCAACAGTGATTATCAAATTCAAGAGGTGAAAGCCAATGCGCTTCCGCATTTAAATGTTGAAGCCAATATTGCCAATAACGTCAAAATTCAGGAGATGCCTTTAACGCTAGGTGGCCAAACGCAAATGATTCCTTTCAATTTGAAATGGAATTCCCAAGTTACTGCTACTGCCTCGCAAATATTATTTAATCAGGCAGTATTTATGGGTTTAAAAGCAGCGCGTTCAGCTAAAGAGTTTTACATCATCAACAAAGAGCTAACGGATGAGCAAATCATCGAAAAAGTAGCCTCAACGTACTATCAAGTATTTCAATCGAAAGCGATGTTAAAAACCCTTGATACCACGATAAGCAGTACAACGCGCATCAAAGATATCATTGAAGATTTGCACCGTAACGGTTTAGCTACGCAAATTGATTTAGATCGTACCAAAGTAAGTTTGAGCAACTTAAAAGCAAACAGACAACAAATCATCAATGCTATTGATTTACAAGAAAATGCATTGAAGTTTTTCATGGGAATGGATTTACAAACCGCCATTCAATTGCCTGAAAACACGTTCAGCATAGATGAGAGTGCCATTCTAGCTGAAAATAAAATTGACACGAGAACTGAAATACACTTATTGGAGAAGCAAAAAGAATTGTTAGCCTATAAACTCAAATCTATCCAAGCGGATTATTATCCTTCTTTAGCGGCCTTTGGTACGTTTGGTTATCAAGGGATGGGGGATAAATTCCCATGGGGAAATAAACCGAGTGATGGTGTATTCTGGACAAGTGCTTCAGCGGTAGGAATATCATTAAAACTCCCTATTTTCAATGGTTTTGAAACCCGATCAAGAGTGAGACAGGCCAAAATTGACATCGAGAAAATTGACGTTCAATTAGATGATACCAAACAAGCCTTGGCTTTAGATTTTGCCAATGCACAGAAATCGATTGAAAATGCCTTGATTACCATCAACCTCCAAAAAGAAAATGTGGATTTAGCGCATAGTATTTTAACGAATATGCAAAACAATTACAAGCATGGTTTAGCGTCCTTAACTGATTTACTGAATGCAGAAAATGCCTATACAGAAGCAGAGAACAATTACACCACTGCACTACTTGACTTTAAACTTGCTGAAATTCAAATCATCAAATCACAAGGAGAATTAAAAACCTTACTCGACTAATTCTTTATCAAATCTCAAACAACCATGAAAAAAATAATAACAGCCTTAGTCCTTGTTGCCTTAATTGGAGGGACCATCTACATATTAAACCGAAACAAGACCAATAATGATGCTGAAACTGCTATTGTAGCAGAGCAAAATGCGACCATTACGGTTCGCGTGGAGCCAGCGACTGTTCGCGTAGTTGATGCAACTTATAAAGCGAACGGAAACTTTGTTCCCTATCAGGAGGTAACCCTTTCAGCAGAGACAGCAGGTCGTGTAGTAAAATTACTAGTTGACGAAGGGGCACAAGTACGCAAAGGACAAGTAGTTGCCTTAGTTAATAGCGATCAAATCAATGTACAGGTGCGCAATGCTGAAGCTGCCTATGCCACAGCTAAAGCCGATGCTTCTCGTTTTGAAAGTGCCTATACAACAGGAGGAGTTACCAAACAACAATTGGATCAGGCGAAGCTGATGCTTCAAAATGCAGAAGCGAATTTGAAATCGGCTCAAATTACTGCAGGCGATGCTCATATCAAAGCCCCTATTGATGGAATTATCAATAAAAAACACGTCGAACAAGGAAGTTTTGTTGCGCCAGGAGCCCCTATTTTTGACTTAGTTAATGTCAATCAATTGAAACTGAGAGTAAATGTAGACGAAAGTCACGTAGCCAATCTAAAAGAAGGAGATAACATTGAGGTAAAAGCTAGTGTTTTCCCTAATGATCGCTTTGAAGGAAAAGTAACCTTCATTGCACCTAAAGCAGATGCTGCGTTAAATTATCCTGTAGACTTACTACTAACCAACAACAAAGACAATAAATTACGTGCAGGGATGTATGGTTCAGCTTATTTTGATGCAGATCAGAATCAAGATACTCCCTTACTCCTTGTCCCTCGTAATGCATTTGTAGGAAGTGTAAGTTCTAATTTAATCTATCGTGTCATTGACAATAAAGCCGTAGCTACGACTGTAGTATCAGGTCGAAACCTAGGCGATTTTGTTGAAATTCTAGAAGGATTAAAAGAAGGAGAAATTGTTATTACCTCTGGGCAGATCAACCTTACCGATCAAGTTCCTGTATCCATTATTAACTAACGGCCTAAAAGAAAAGGATTGACATATGAAAATAGCCGAAATATCCATCAAGCGTCCGAGCATCATTATTGTGTTATTTATTGCACTTGTACTCGGAGGTATATTTAGTTATAAAAACTTGAGTTATGAGTTAATTCCCAAATTTGAAGTCAACGTAATTACTGTAGCAACAGTATACCCCGGGGCTTCACCTTCGGAAATCGAAAACACCGTAACCAAGAAGATTGAAGATGCTGTTGCCTCTTTAGAAAATGTAAAAAAAGTTGAAGCCCTTTCTTTTGAGAGCTTATCAACGGTAATGATTTACTTAACTTCCGAAGCCAATGTGGATTTGTCATTGAATGATGCACAACGCAAAATCAATGCAATCCTCAAAGATTTACCCAAAGATGTAGATCCACCTTCTTTACAGAAATATTCGTTAAGTGACTTACCTATTATGACGTTGAGTGTAACAAGTACCTTAACGGAAAAGGAATTATACGATTTATTAGACAAGAAAATTCAGCCGATTTTTTCTCGTGTTGCAGGAGTTGCAAAAGTTGAATTAGTTGGAGGAGAAGAAAGAGAGATTCAAGTACTACTCGATCCAAAGAAAATCGAAGCCTATGGATTAAGTGTACCCTTGGTCCAACAAGCGGTATTGAGTTCTAACTTAGACTTCCCAACAGGAAGCGTAAAATCAGGAGATAAGCAAACCTTAATCCGTTTAGCTGGAAAATACAAGAACATCGAAGAGATGCGAAACCTTGTGATTGCTTCTCAAGGGGGAATTGACATTCGATTGAGTGATATTGCCGATGTCCAAGACGGAATTAAAGAAGTAGAAAAAATTGCTCGTTTGAATCAACAATCGACCATTTTAATGCAAGTGATCAAACAATCCGATGCGAATGCAGTAACGGTAAGTGAATTAACCCAGCAAGCAATTGCTGAAGTTCAAAAAAACTACGCTGATATCCAATTGAACATCAAAACGGCTAATGACTCTTCTCAATTCACCTTAGAAGCGGCCAATGCCGTAATGTTTGACTTGTTTTTAGCTATTGTTTTAGTCGCTTTTGTCATGCTATTTTTCTTACATAGTTTTAGAAATGCACTAATTGTAATGGTTGCTATTCCGCTATCTTTGATTGCTACTTTTATCGGAATTTACCTCTTAGGATATTCCTTAAACCTACTGAGTTTGCTTGCACTTTCTCTGGTGGTTGGTATTTTAGTGGATGATGCGATTGTTGTGATTGAAAATATTCACCGTCACATGGAAATGGGTAAAAACAAAGTACGTGCATCCTTTGATGGTGCAAAAGAAATTGGTTTTACCGTTACTGCTATTACCTTAGTTATTGTTGTTGTATTCTTACCTATTGCTATGTCTTCTGGTTTAGTACCGAATATCATTAAGCAATTCTGTGTGACTGTTATTATTGCAACCATGCTATCGCTATTGGTATCCTTTACCATTGTGCCTTGGTTATTCTCCAGATATGGAAAAATTGAGGTAATTCAACCCACTTCTTTCTTTGGAAAGATTTTACATGGATTTGAAAAAGGGTTAACCTCTTTTACTCACAGTATCTCTGGTTTATTGGTATGGTCCTTAAATTCAACAAAGAATACCATCATTGTATTACTCCTTGTGGTCTTTGCTTTCTTTGGATCATTAGCACTACCCTCTTTAGGTTATATTGGAGGAGAATTTTTCCCTAAAACAGATAAAGGAGAATTCTTAGTCCAGTTGGAATTAGACAAAGATGCTTCTGTACAACAGACCAACCACATGACCCAAAAGGCAGAAGAATTTTTACGTACCAAACCAGAAGTAGTAGATATGATTACTACCGTTGGGCAATCTTCTGAGGGATATGGAGGAAGTCAGGCGACCAAATACAAATCGGAAATTCACGTTATCCTGACGGACAAAAAACAACGCAGTGAGAGTTCGTTCGTCTATGCAGCGAAGTTGAAAAAAGAATTAGCTCCGTTAATGGTGGGGGTAAAAGTTAAGACTGTTCCTGTGGGTCTAATTGGTGCAGAAGAAGCGCCATTAGCTTTAACCATAACAGGATCTAATTTGGATGATGCGATGGATTTTGCTATTCAAGCGAAAGCCTTATTAGATGAAATACCAGGTACCATGGAAACGAAGTTGACTACAGAAACTGGAAGTCCCGAGATCAATGTACAAGTTGATCGCGATAAAATGGCGGCACTTGGTTTAGATATGTATACTGTCGGGATGACGATGCAAACGGCATTTAATGGAAATACTGATGGGAAATATAGAGCAGGTGAATATGAATACGACATCAATATTCGTTTTCAAGAATATGCTAGAACAACGATTGATGATGTAAAAACAATCAACTTTAAAAACAATCAAGGGCAAGATGTCAAGTTAGAACAATTCGCAACAGTAAGCTATAGTTCGGGACCATCTATCTTAGAGCGCAGAGATAAGAGTCCATCAGTAACCATCAAATCCCAAACCATAGGGCGTTCACCTGGTGATATTGCCAATGAATGGTTACCTAAATTCGATCAGTTGACCTTAAAACCAGGGGTAAAATACCAATGGACAGGAACGATGGAAGATCAAGAAGAAGGGTTCGGTACCTTGGGAATTGCCTTATTAGCGGCTATCATCTTGGTTTACCTTGTAATGGTAGCTTTATATGACAGTTTCTCAAAACCATTTATCGTTATTTTCTCTGTGCCTTTATCCTTTATTGGAGCCTTATTAGCCTTGGCTATTGCCAATATATCCTTGAACATTTTCACCATTTTGGGGATTATCATGTTGATTGGATTGGTTTGTAAGAATGCCATCTTGTTGGTTGACTTTGCCAACCACAGAGTAGAAGCAGGCGACAGTGTACACGATGCTTTAATTGCTGCCAATCACGCGCGTTTACGTCCAATCTTAATGACAACGATCGCTATGGTTATTGGAATGGTGCCCATTGCTTTAGCTAATGGAGCGGGTGCAGAAATGAACAACGGATTAGCAGTCGTTATTATTGGTGGATTATTGTCCTCCTTGCTCCTTACGTTAGTTATTGTGCCCATCATCTACTCTATTTTTGACAAAATAGGCAAGCGATTTGGAAACAAAGAAAAAGTAGATTATCAAGCAGCTATGGAGGCGGACTATGAACCTAACCACAACTTTGTAGATCATCACTAGGAGAATATCCTCGTTGACCTAAATAAAACTAAACAGCAAAGAGGGGACCTTAAAAGGTCACCCTCTTTGTTTTTTTAGGCTTTACCATCAACCATAAAAAAGTCTGTAAACCGTAAACCGTAAACTGTAAAACCGTTCCGCTTATTGCTAGCACAACAAATCATCTTTTCCTTCCTTCTAAGCTAAATATCATCTAGTATACCAATTCGTACTGAAATTTCTCCTTTTTAGGCACTTCTATTTTTTTTCTTAACCTAAAACAACTTTTTTATCCTTTGGACTTCTTATTTTTATCCCTTTAACTATGAAATCATATTGTGAAGAATAATTACATACAATCCTACTCTATTTCCGACATCCTAAATCGATATGAACGTTTTATCGTGGATAAGCGATTAGCTGTGGTAGAGATTGGCCCTAAACACAGTCAATATTTTGTTATTGGTAAACCGTATAAATTCGCTTCTTTTGGTTTGATTTTAATCACCTCTGGAGAATGTGAAATTACAATCAACTTAGAACCGACCAAGGTAAAGAAGAACGATATACTTGTCGTTTTACCACAACAGTTCTTTGAGATTATCCAATACACTCAAGATTTTAGTGTTCAGGCTTTTTTCGCTAGTGGGGAATTGTTCCTAGATGCGGGATTTCATTTAAAATCCAACAACCTCATTCAATTCTTTTCTTCTCAATACCCTAAAATCTTACCCTTAAACAATTATATCATTAAGGAAATTAAGTACCACTTGAAACGATTGAACAAACTCGTTTTTGCTAAGGACAATATGTTTACTCACCAATTGATCTTGCATCACTTTTCTATTTTGATGTATGAATTGGGACATTTTTACAACAAGAGAGTACTAGCCAAAACAGAGAAAAAGACACTTCGCAAGGAAGAATTAACCAAGAACTTTCTCTTACTTGTTTCTTCCCATTTCAAAAAAGAGCGAAGTGTACAGTTTTATGCCGATCACATGTTCATTAGTCGCAAGCACCTTACTAAGATCATTGCGGATGTATTTGGCAAAGCGCCCAAAGATATTATCGTGGAAACTATCATCCTTGAAGCGAAAATTTTATTGAAAGATCCGAACAATTCAATCACCCAAGTAGCCACTGAACTGAACTTTCAAGATGTTGCGCTTTTCAGTAAGTTTTTCAAAAATAGTACGGGTATCTCCCCTCGAGAATTTAAGTTAATAAATTAACATTTAAATAAATTTATACGTCTTTTTGACAACTTGAACCGTTTATTTAACTACTAATATTTAGCTAAAAATAGCGAGATTTGAGTTCTTTATTAGGAAAACACAGCCTAAAGTGCAAGGAGTTATTATTTGCACATAAGACGCAAACTAAACAACAATGTTGAAGAATAAACAACAATATGCTCAAATAACAGCCATTGGGGGATATCTACCGACAACGAAACGTACCAATGCTGATTTAGAACGTTTGTCAGATACATCTGACGAATGGATTATGAAACGAACTGGGATCAAAGAGCGCAGAATTTTAGAAGATGGTTTAGCGACCTCTGATATGGCTGTTGCAGCCATCAAAGAACTTTGTTCTTCCTATCAAAAAAACGCAACGGATATTGACGCCATCTTAATTGCGACTTCCTCTCCCGATATGCCTATGCCATCAACGGCTAATATCGTATGCGATAAACTAAACCTCAACAATGTATGGGCCTTCGACATGAATGCAGCTTGTTCTGGTTTTCTATATGCCTTGGATATGGGTGCCGCTTTAATCGAGACGGGACGTTACAAAAACGTAGTGGTTGTAGGAGCGGACAAAATTAGTACGTATGTAGATAGCAAAGATCGTTCAACAAATATTTTATTTGGAGATGGTGCTGGTGCCGTTTGGTTAGAGCCTTCCGCAGAGACAGGCATTTTAGATGCTTTACTGTTAAGTGACGGCAAGGGAATTGAATACCTCAATATCAAAGGAGGAGGTGCTTTATTTCCTTATGATGTAGAAGATTGGAACGAGGAGCACCGTTATTTAAAACAAGACGGTAAAGTCGTATTCAAAAATGCTGTAACGGCTATGAGTGCTGCCTGCCAAACGCTATTAACCCAGAATAACTTAACCGTTGATGATGTGAATTGGTTAGTTGCTCATCAGGCTAATAAGCGCATCATTGATGCTGTAGGAAAAGAATTAGAGATTGAGGAACACAAAGCCTTAAACAACATTACTTATTCGGGTAATACAATTGCCGCAACCATCCCTCTTTGTATATGGGAGTTTAAAGATCAAATCAAAAAAGGAGATTTGCTTCTACTCACTGCTTTTGGAGCCGGTTTTTCTTGGGGAGCAAGCTTATTGCAATGGAACATATAAAAAAAGAGGTCTCAAATGAGACCTCTTTTGGGTTATAAATTATTTAAAACGTTCAGGTTCAAGTGAAGGCTACACGACCATTAAGCAAGTTCATCTGGAAAATCTACACCTTTTTCTTGAAGGTATTGAATCAGCTGACCATGCTTTGTCTGTAAATCCGAAGTACAATCACATGCAATAGGGCAAATTTGAAACGGAGAGATTTCTAAAATTATAGCAATCTCATTTAATACATCATTCTTCAATTTCGTCTTTCCGCTCTCAATATCAGAATACGCTTTTTGTGAAATATTAAGCTTCATCGCCACATATTCCTGAGAAAAGCCTAATTCTTTACGCCTTGAACGCATCTTTTCTGATTGAATCTTACATTTTTGTGCTGGTGTTTGCATAATAAACCTCGTAGTTTAATAAATTATCTCACACAAAGGTAACACTTTATTATATTTTAGTTCATTTTTATTAAACTTTATCGTACCTTTGATTAACATAAACAACAAAATCAATGTCAAGCTTAAAATGAATATAATGAAAAATTAATGTTCACAGATTCATATATGCTTAACGAAAAACTGCTTTCCCCAAAAGCAGTTTTTTTTATGTCCACTTTCGTCCTGTTCACTGTTCACAATCGAACACTCACCTTGAAGACAACTATTATAATATATTAATTTTCAATAAATTAAAAAAACATTAATTTCTTGGCACGCCTTTGGTTTTCTAGTTAGTAAATAAAACTATTCATGAAAACTAAACTCATCACCCTTCTTTGTTCCGTTGCATCACTAGTAAGCTTTGCACAAACTAAACTTTCAGGTTCTGTTGTTGACGCCACACAACAACCAATTGACTTTGCAGAAATCTTATTGTTATCTCAAGAGGAAAAGCTAATCCAACATACCTATACTGATGAAACAGGTACATTCTCGTTTGAGTCTATTCCGTCCAATTCTTACAAGATACGCGTAAATAATTTAGGAACCAAACAATATGAAACTACACTAACAATTTCCCAAGATACCACCCTGGCACCAATCATGATTCAAAATGATAAAATGCTAGATGAAATTGTCGTTGCTGCTCAAGCAAAGGTATTTGAACGCAAAGTAGACCGTACCGTATTCAATATTGAACAATCGGTACACGCCAACAATAGCAATGCAAAAGACCTATTAAAACTAACCCCTGGACTTAAAGTCGACAAAGATCAGATTTCTCTTATAGGAAAAAGCAGCATGCAAGTAATGATTAATGACAAAATGTTGCCTCTGACTGGAGAAGAACTAATTAACTACTTACATACCATTCCATCGGAGAATATCCAAAAAATTGAGATCATCAGTACACCCCCTGCCAAATATGAAGCGAGTGGAAATAGTGGATTAATCAATATTGTTTTAAAGCAAGCAAAACACAACGCGTGGAACAATCAAATCAGTACGGGTTTTGAGGCTGCAGATAAAGCAACATGGAAAATTAGCGATGTATTCAACTACAGCAAAAACAAAGTATCCATTGCAGCAGCTTTCAATGCGAGCACAGGGTACAATCAAGAAATTGGAAAAATGGATTTGCACTATCCTACAGAAACATGGAATACGGTTTATCGCGAAACAAAGAAAAACAAAGATCTTTCAGGTAGTTTCCAATTGGATTATCAAGCTACACCGCGCACTGGGTTTGGTGTACAGTATAGAGGCAATAAAAACACACAACAAACAACAGACAAAAACCAAGTAGGTGTGTATAACCTTGTTGATAACTTGCTTAAAAACATTGATACAAAAGGAAAATCAGCTCCAGATTTCAACAATCATGCAATCAATTTAAATTTAGCTCATAAATTTGATACTGTGGGAACTAAGTTAAATATAGACATGGACTACTTCAACTATATTACCAACAAATCACGAGTTTTCAACACAATTACAAGCGATGTTAATAACTTTGTTAACAAAGAACAACAAGCCCAAACAACAGGCGACCAAAAAATAGATAATTATAGTGCTAAAATCGATATCGAACAACCTTTATCTTTTGTTAACTTATCCTACGGAGCAAAAGTGAGTTTTGTCAAAACGGTCAACAACGCCAACTCCTTTAATTTCAACAACCAAACGCTAGCTAATGAGATTTTACAGGCCGACCACTTCATTTACAAAGAAAACATTCAGGCTGCTTACATCAGCGCGACAAAAACCATTGCCAAAAAGTGGGAAGCACAACTAGGCTTACGCGTAGAAAGTACACAAACAACGGGAGAATCAGTTGCAACAAAAAACACTGAAAAAACAAATTATACAGAGCTCTTCCCTACGCTTTATGTGAGTTACAAAATTAACGACGAGAACAATTTAAGTTTCAGTGCGAATCGCCGCATTAACAGGCCTAGCTTTTGGCAATTAAATCCATTCAGATGGTATGTAAATGAATATAATTATGTGACAGGAGATCCGACCTTAAAACCAACCTATGTCAATGCAGTTAATGTAGGTTATACTTTTAAAAACAAATTGTTCATCAATGCCTCATATTCCAAAGTGACCAATTTAGCTTCGCAATATTCTAACATTGATTCAGCAACAAATATTCAAATACTCAAACAAGGAAATATTTTTGATGCTGCAAGTACCAACCTGAGTGTCACACATTCTTTTGACACCTGGCATTGGTTGAATTCACAAAACACGATATCAGCGTTTTACAATTCAAGTAAATTAATCCAAGAGGTTAATGTAGAAACAAATAACGGAATGGGGTATTATTTTAATTCGAATAATACGATTCAATTGAATGCAGACAAAACCTTTCAAGCACAGGTTGACTTCTGGTATCAATCGAAATTAAACAATGGAAACTGGAAATTAAAACCGATGTACGGACTAAACTTAGGTTTAAAATACGCGATGTTAGACAAAAAATTAAATGTTTCTGCTTACATGAATGATTTATTACGAACATCAAATTTACGCGCACAAGCAACATCTGATGGGGTAAAACAACAGTACAACATGTACAACGATAATCGCTATTTTACTTTTGGATTGAGCTATAATTTCGGCAATGCCAAAATCAAAGTAAAAGAACGCCAAGGAAGCAACAAAGACATTATCAACAGAAAATAAAAACGATTGTTTATAACCTAGTTAATAACTTATAGAATTCGCTGATTTTCAAGCAACAATTAGTTCTAAAAAATAAAAGTTATAAACAATTATAAAATAATAGTAACAAATGAGTTAAATGAACTACTTATAGGTATCATTCAAGTTATAAACAGAAATAAGACCACTTGTTAACAACCTTATCAACATTGTTAATAAGTATACACCAACCTTATCACTATGAAAAAGAACATTACCCTATTTATTGCTTTTTTTTGTGGACTTACCCTTATGCATGCGCAACACATGATAAAGGGTAGAGTCCTCAACAAAGACAAACAACCTATTGATTTTGCAGAGTTGCACCTATTGAAAGAAAACAGTGATCAATTAGTTCTACAAGGCTTTACTACCGAGACAGGAGAATTCACCTTAAAGAACTTACCAACTGAACAGTACAAATTAAACATTCACTATTTGGGAGAATTACTGTACACGCAAAATATTAAGCTAGATCAAACCCTTGATTTAGGTGATATTATTGCAGAATCTTCCACTCAATTGGGCGAAATTGTTGTACAAGCAGAGAAAAAACTTGTGGAACGCAAAGCTGATCGTTTGGTTTTTAATACCGCGCATAGTGTTGCCTCACAGGGAATGGATGCAATAGAGGCCTTAACCAATACTCCTTTAGTCAAAGTACAGAATGACAAAATCAGCATTGTTGGAAAAAGCAGTGTAACCATTATGATTAACGATAAGATTGTACAATTACAAGGCGATGCACTGACTAATTACTTAAAAACATTGCGTTCTGACGACATTGAAAAAATTGAGGTAATTACCAATCCCCCTGCTAAATATGAAGCTAGTGGTAATAGTGGACTTATCAATATCGTTTTAAAGAAGAACAAAACACTAGGGATGTATGGATCAGTAAGTAGTTCGTATTCCTATAACAACTACAATTGGTATTCGATGAATGGTAGTTTGAATTACCAGAACAAAAAATGGAATGTCATGTTAAAGGCCAATGGAGGGGATGGTAAATATGGAAATAAAAACACCTATACCTTTCAAAATGATACGCGAATCTTAGATTCTCATGCCAATCCAACGGGTAGTTATACCTCAGGAGGAGTCAACTTAACGACCAACTATCAACTATCAGATAAAGATGTAATTGGAGCAACCTACGATTTATCCAAGTACAAAAACGACAACACTAACCCGCATACAGCAAAGTATATTGCCTTGCCGCAATACAAAACAGACTCGATTATCAAATCCATATCGGAGGCAACAAATAACAATATTTACCACACAGCTAATTTATTTTACGATCGAAACTTAGACACACTAGGCAGTAAATTATCTTTAGGGGTAAATTATTTCTCTAATATTCCGGAGGGCTCAACAGATATGCGAGATTATAATGCACAGAGCAACATTCGAAACGCAACCTACTATACCAATGATTTAAAATACCAAGTATGGAGTGGAACCGCCGATGTGTCGTATAAATTACCTTGGGTGGATGTAGAGTTTGGAGGAAAATATTCGAATTACGACAACAAATCGAAAGTATTCTACTACAACCGCATAAACGAAGATTTAATTTATGACGACACCCGTAGTAACCGATTCAATTACAAAGAAGATAATTTTGCTGGTTATGTAAGTTTACACAAAAAATTAACGGAACAATGGAGCGTTAAAGCAGGTATGCGATTTGAACAAACGGAGGTAACGGGTCATCTACTAGAAACGAATGAAACATTTAAAAAATCCTATGGCAAATGGTTTCCAACGGCTTATGTTTCCTATGATCCTAGTGAAAAACACTCATTTAACCTAAATTATTCGAAGCGAATTAATCGCCCATATTCGGGAATATTAAATCCATTCCGTTACTATGCCAATAGTTATTCATACAACAGTGGAAATCCAGAATTAGATCCTTCTTTTACGGATAATTTCGAATTGAACTATCTATTTAATGGTTCCTTATCTGTTGGTTTAAACTACTACCATATTTCAAATTCATTCGATCAATACTCAACCTTAATCGACGATGTTTTTGTAAGTACTTATTACAATATGCTCAATAGCGACAACTATGGATTAAGTGTATCCTATAGCGATAAAATAACAGGATGGTGGCAAACGAGTACAGGAGCAGATGCGAATTATTCCAATTCATTTTACCGCAATCAAATAGCCAATCAAATTCCGCAAAATGGGGTGTATTTTAGTTATTATTCGCAAAATACCTTTACCGTTAATACAGCTAAAACACTGAACTTATTTTTAAACTGGTATCACCAAGTACCACATAAAGAAGATAATTCTAAATATGGTTCATACCAAGCGTTGACTACGGGAATCAAAGCTAGTTTACTAAACAAAAAACTCAACGTCAATGTTACGTTATACGACATCTTCAATACAGGGAAATCGAACGGAACAAGTTACTTCAATGACAACGTACAAAAATTCAGCAATTCATGGAATAGCCGAAGATTATCAATTGGAGCCACGTATACCTTTGGAGATAGTGCAAATAAGAAAAGTATCAAAGAAGCAAACTTTGAAGATAAAAGCAGAAGTAGTAAATAAAAAATAATACAATACTGATTTACAGTACTTTACATACTTAATAAAATTTAACAAAAAAATATTTTCAAAGACTGTAACAAAACAAATAAAAGAACTACCAATAGTTCACAAAACAAGCGAAACTACTGGAGTTCGCTAAAAAAGTAAATTTTAATTCTCAGGAAAGTCTGTTTCACTTTTTTCTCTTCTTCACCGAAGAACAATAAAGCTTGAAGCACTTTTATAAAAATGGAGTGATGACCCATTTTAATTGATTAGTTAGTTGAGCGTCCTTTGTATTTCCATACAAGGGACGTTCTTATTATAGCCATTGGTGTTCTTGTTTTACTCGTGGTTCTTCCATCCTATTAACAATAGCAAATGCACGAGCATGCAGGAGTTCTTTTCTTCCCTCTGGGGTTCGGGTATAAACAATGCTATTCTTTCCTACTTCTTGTGTCCATTGTTGCGCAAAGTAATTCACACGAGCTCTATTCACCCCAATACATTCAGGAACAGCATGAAAATCAGCTTCACTATCTTGAATCGGCAACAGGGTTTTTCGCGCTAATACATACCGTGGATTTTCAATAGGCGATAAGATTTCTTTCATACAAGAAGCGAATACATGACTTTCTCTCAATGTTGCTCCGTCCAATGAACAAAATACACCTCCACCAAATTCCAAGGTAGTAACCACGCGAAGAGAAGTCCTTGGTGTAGTTAAAAGTTCAAAGGCACATAAGGTAGAACACAGCGCCTCCCCAATTCCTTGTACGTCTTTTCGCATATCACCAAACTTGCGATACATGCCATAATACTTCCATCCTTTCCAACCAAAGCGGAACCCTAAGCCCAGCACAAATGTTTGAAAAACCCAATATCCCAAAGACCATAAGCTCAATCCATGGAGCAAGATTCCCTTGCCTAAACCAATCATTTGATAGGTCAAAAATAAAACTGCTGAACACACTAGCGTAAAAAAAGCAGAGACTAAGGTCTTATTGGTATAGAATTGCTTGGCTTTATTCACATCTCTTCTTTCTATGGGTGAAGAAAATAATACCTTGACTCCTTCTGCCAAATGCGTGCCATTTTGGATCGCTGTCAACCAACGCGCTTTCAACCCTTCTCTTTGTTGTGCCAGTTGTAAGGTTTTCTGATTTTGTTGTATGATATACTCCTCATCTCGGATTCTTTTTTTCTGTGTCCCCTCTTGTAAACGCTCAATGCCATTCGAAATAAACGTTTGCTCAATTTGCTCACTATTTGATATTCCTACAAAAGTTTGAAAACGACGGTGAATAACCTCCCAATCTTTCCCTCCATCCGTTGCATACGCATCTACACAGGCTAAATGCCAAATATGTGCTGTTTTATTTGGGTCTTGAGGATTCACGCGAAACGCTCGTCCTCTCACCTGATTGGACGTAATATAAGCACCTATTGAACTCGCCATCACCAAAGCATTCAATGCAGGTGCATCCCATCCCTCACCCAATAAGGCTTTTGTTCCTACCAATACTTGAATGGTTCCTTCCTGAAACAGCGCAGTCATCCAATGAACAACCTGTGCGCGTTGCTGTGCAGTTAATTGCAAGGCGACATAATTGAGATCATAAGCTAAAGGTACTGCGGATATCCCTGATTCTTTTTCTTGGGCTACTTGATGTAAAGCCTCCAAGCAAGAAGTAGGAATAATCACCACGGAACCTGTTAATACCGCAATAGCCAGTTGGTTAGCATTGTTGCGCCTCAGCGTTTCAAAAATGGATAGCACACCTAACTTAGACAATACCAAAGGGGGTGCTTCTGTGGTACTGTAGTATTCTTTTCGAATATAATCTGTCAATACTGCTAAGCGTAAATCACGACCTAAACTAGCATATTCAAAAGCTAGAATCTCCACTATACTTTGTAATTTACTCAAACTAGAAAGTAGAAGATCGTCGCCTTTATTATCTTGAACCAGTTGAACCTGTCGAAAGGCAATGAGTCCTTTCTTTTTCAGTTCAGCGGTCAATTCATTTTTACACGTTAGATAATCAGGAACCGCTTGTAATAGATCCTCACCTTGAAAGCAGTAAAAATTAAGCATTTTTTCAAACCATACTAAATCCAAAGAAGGGATTTCTTCTTCTTGTAACCCCAATACTTTCTTGTGTACTTTATCAATCACTCCATTGGCCTCTTGAAGAAAAACCAAACAAGCCACATAGGTTGTCAGATTCTCATAAATCCAATCCAAATGAGCTAAAGGCTGCTGAAAAACAGCAGATTGCTGCAGCGTTTGAATAAGCATCGGATGAGATTTAAATGTCGTATAAAAGGAATAGACTTCCGTTTTATGCAAGGCTATTTTTTCGCGTTCTTCCGCTAAAGGGGTACAATAGTAAATAAAATCTTGGTGAGGACACAAGTCTTCCACCTCTATCAAAGTAGGAACAGCAATTTCTTCATCCACAGGCCCTGCAAGGGCCATATAGCGCTGCCATTCAAAACTAGACGCTCCATAAGGAGGAGTTGCCGTTAAGCCTACTACCGTTGATTTTAATTCATTATCTAGTAAGTCTAACGCTTTCCACCATTCTTTTCGCAAATGATGTACCTCATCCACCAATAAAGTCTTGATGCCTACGGCACGCAATTTGGCAATGATTTCCTGTGCATGTATATTGGTATAGGTCACAGTCGTGTCTCCAGGCATTTCTTCGTCAGTTTCCTCCTCGTCTTTCAGGTAATTAAATGCTGCATGTAGTCCTTGATAGGTAGCAACGGTCAAAAACTTCGGCTGGGTTAGTTGAGTTGAAATCCAATCTGGGACTTCTTCCACTTGAAGAAAAAGAGAACAAAAACGGTCAATCCATTGATTTTTGACCGCCAATGTTGGAGCGAGAATCAAAGTTGGTTGATTCAGTCGTAAAATCACTTCCAATCCCAAAACAGTTTTACCTGATCCTGGTGGGGCTACTACATGCAATTTATCATCTTGCAGATGAGTATCTAATTGATCTAACACTTTTTTTTGGTAGCTACGCCAAGGATATTTAAATGCAATAGGAGTGGGAAACTTTTTCAATAGTATCAATATTTCTTCCTTAAAAATAAGCAAGCTTTTGGTAGGAAACAAAGCGTTTTAAATGTTTTTACGAACACCGTGTAAAGTCATATTTTTTTCATTATTTTGTAGAACTATCAATATTTGAAACGACTTAACTGGCTTTCCACTAATTACAATGACGACAAAAATTCAATTTAAATTAAGTAACGACATCCTTCTTACTGTTATTCAGATGGTTGAAAAAACGGATGACTATGTTGTACAATCTATAAAAGACGCTTTATTGGTTAGTATAAAAGAGGATTTACTTGCTAAACTTGAAGACAAAGCCAAGAATATTCAGAAACAAGTTTCTATTTTAGACCACAATAAAAAGCATGTCATCGTTTTAAAGTACCACGAAGCGTACACGATGTACAAACTTTTAGAGCTCGTTTATGAAAAAGAGACCTTTGCGGATCATCCACATATCAAAAAAATCAAGCGTTTATTGGTGGACTTGGAGAACAAAGTAGAAAGTTTTACAACAGAAAATAACCCGTCAGATATCGCTCAAACTGCAACTCCTGCTTTGGCTGGTTTCCCTCGTTTAGGGGTCAATGAAATTATCATTGAAGAAGCTACCATTTTGGAAGGAGAGATGAATGAAGAAATACAGGCTAATATACAAGAAGAGGAGGCTAATCCGACTTTGGATCCTGCCATCGATATCAATGAAATAGTGGTGAAAAACTATTCCATTTTTGACCTTTTGGAAGAAAGTCATCCGGCAGATACACAAGCTGAAGAAACAGCAAGTAAAGCTATAGAAGTTATTGCTGAACCAGTTATTGCTTTAGATGAAACACCTCAAGAGGAAGAGAAAACGACTAGTACTGAAGAAGAGTCAATGGATGTTTTTGTTCAAACTACACTAGAAGAAGAACAAAAAGAACAAGAACCACCATTAGAAGAAGAAACAGGCATACAAGCAGAAGAACTCACAGTTCCTATACTAGAAACTAGCACGGAAGAACCCGTGTTAGAAGAAGCTGTAGTTGAAGAAAACGAAGAAATTGTCGAAACAGCAACAACAATTGAAACAGAAAAAGAGGAAAAAGAAGAAGATGTTGTTCCCTTTTGGGCTCAACAAGCTCCACCTCCAATTTTTGATGGTATAGTTACTAAAACCTCAATTTGTATCGAAGCGGAAGAAGAAACAATGGCTTGTACAGAAGAAGAAGAAACACTCCATCTCTTTGAAGATATGGCTCTTCCCATCCAACCCTTAGAAGAAAAAGCGGAAAAGGAGGTCAAAAAAGAAAAAAGAAAACCAGCAAAAGACAATACCCAACAGGGGCAAATTAGTCTTTTCTAAAATAAGTGAATGAAGAGAGGTAGTGCTGGCACTACCTCTCTTTATTTCATCTCCACACCTCACCATCTCATCCCCTCACCATCTATCTCACTTATTTTATACTTGTTTTGGTGTTCGATGAATATATCTCACTTATTTTATATTTGTTTTGGTGTTCGATGAATCTTCACTGCGTTTCGATTTGCACTGCGTTTCGATTCCTCACCCCCTCACCATCTATCTCACCTATTATATATTTGCTTTGGTATTCGATGAATCTTCACTGCGTTTCGATTTCACCACCTCACCATCTCACCCCCTCACCCCCTCACCATCTATCTCACCTATTTTATACTTGTTTTGGTGTTCGATGAATCTTCACTGCGTTTCGATTTTCACTGCGTTTCGATTTCACCACCTCACCATCTCACCCCCTCACCCCCTCACCCCCTCACCATCTATCTCACCTATTTTATACTTGTTTTGGTGTTCGATGAATCTTCACTTCGTTCCGATTCCTCACCATCTCACCACCTCACCCTCTATCTCACCTATTTTACATTTGCTTTGGTGTTCGATGAATCTTCGTTTCGATTTTCACCTCGTTCCGATTTCTCAATAAAAATAAATCCCTATCTTTGTCCTAGTATTAACGAATAAATAATCCGATGAAATTATAAATAAGTATTTCGTTTTAGTAATACGAGTTGTTTTCAACTTGTAAGAGCAAACATTTTCTAATGGCATCTATCTTCCCTAGAGCCACAATACTTATTTATTTATGTGAATTCATCTCCAATGCCGTGAGTAGTGGTGTACGGGCCACAATAGTATATTACTCATTCATTTACATTTGATTATTATGTCTATCGTTATAAAAAATCTATCCTACGAACATTCGGATAAAACACCTTTATTTCACCAGGTTGACCTTGTGCTGAACAAAGGAGAAAAAGCCAATCTAATTGGTGCAAACGGAACAGGTAAAAGTACCTTATTGAAGCTTATTGCTACTACATCACTCCCAGCTATTCAGCTCGGTGGTACAGCCTATTATTTACCTCAAATTAACACCAATCAAATGACGGGGCAAACCATTCAGGAAGCCTTACAAACAGATAAAAAACTACAAGCCTTACATCGCATTTTACAAGGCTCTGTAGAAGAACAGGATTATGTTGACTTAGATGATGATTGGCAAATTGAAGAAAATATTGCACAAGCACTTCAATACTGGCAACTAGAAGGAAAGGATTTGGCCCTTCCCATGCACCAATTGAGTGGAGGACAACAGATGCGCGTGTATTTTGCCTGCATTCACATCCATCAACCGGATATACTCCTGCTAGATGAGCCAACCAATCACATTGATCAAGCTACGCGACAAATGTTGTTTGACTTTTTGGATCAATACAGAGGCACAGTACTTATCGTGAGTCACGATATCGAACTATTAAATCGACAATCGCTTACGTTTGAAATTACCACACAAGGGATTCAAGCGTACAAAGGCAATTATGACTTTTACAACACACAAAAACAAGAGGAATTATCTTCCCTTCAACATCGCATTGATACCCTTTCTAAGGATTTACGTCAAGTAAAAACAGACCAACAGAAACTACTTCAAAAGCAACAAAAAGCAGTAGGTCAACACAAAAAGGCAGAGCAAAAAGGCGGTTTGCCTAAGATTGTTGTCAATACACTAAAAAATGCAGCAGAAAATAGCAGTGCGAAAAGCACAGAAGTACAAGTAGAAAAACAACAAAAACTACAAGGCGAACTTTGGGAGTTAAAAGATCAGTTGGAACAAGTCAAACCCTTTCATTTGAACTTCAACCCTTCGCACTTACATCCCAATAAGGTGTTGTTTCAGGTAAAAGAAGTCAACTATCAATATGACGCAACAGTAGCAGGTATATGGTCAACTCCCTTAAATCTAGAAATTCGAAGTGGAGAACGCCTTTTAATTGAGGGACCAAATGGTTCTGGGAAATCCACGTTATTGCATCTATTAGCAGGAAATCTACAACCTACTACAGGGCAGGTTGAGCGATTGACTCCCAATATGGTTTACTTGGATCAGTTTTATACCCTACTCAATCAGCACAAAACAATACTAGAACAAGCCCAAGCATTTAACCGCAACTTACTGGATGAAGCTAGTTTAAAAAACACTTTATTTCAATATGGTTTTCGACCTGAAAGCTGGGCCAAACCAATTATGCAATTAAGTGGTGGGGAATGCCTGCGCTTAACTGTTTGTTGTTTGAATCTTTCCTTGCCTTCTATTGATGTATTGCTATTGGATGAACCGAGCAATAACCTAGATATTTTTGGCTTAGAACGATTGTATCAAGCACTAAACCTATACCAAGGAACCATTGTATTTGTCTCCCACGATATCAATTTACGTCAAGCGATTCAACCCAATCGCGTCATTGAAATGTAATTTTTATTTGAGGGGAAATAGCACAAAAATGCTAATGCTAACAAAAAGAAAAGCAGCCTTACCACACCATATGTCCTACTGACGAAGGAAGTTTCGCATCCATTTATCAACGCTTGTCAAAAACAAGATTAAAGAAGCGCTGGATGCGACCCTTCCTCCGTCAGGGTGACATCGCGCGTGTGAGTGCGGTACAGTTAAAAAAGGATAAATAATTGATTTTCAAACTAAAGAGCATTCCTACAAAAAGACAGCTCCTAAAAAAAAAATCAAAAGAAAATGGAGATTCATAGAATGTCAAAACAAGATAGCAATCCTATAAGATAAAAGCAGACCTATCCTACTCTTCTATAAAGCTTGAAAAATTATCCCTTTTATTTTTCTAATGGTTATACAGTTCCAACACCTAACTATTCGCTTCTACAAAATCTTTAAAATCTTTTAGAAAATCAATAAAAGTGTCGTGAGGTAAAATCAAATCTGCATCTTTTTGTTGACTATTCAAATCAAAAAACTGAACTCCATAGTCATTACTATATATATACAAATCGTCTCCCTCCGTCTGATATTTATATTCTTTATCCGTATCTTTGGTAGAAAGGATTCCATCTATCAGTTGCTGAATAATTTGTGGTGTCCAATATGAAAACCTTAATAAGGTGATTGGATAAAAATCATCATCTTCAACATCTATATCATACAGAACAGAATTAGATATCTTATACTTCGAAAATTTATATTTCATATTATTAAATTTTACATTTTTGGATAAGCATTTAAAATTTTCCCATAGTCATCAGTTTCTAGAACTATATCAAATCTACTTGTTGATTCTCCAATAAACTTATTTAATATTCCTTTCTTTTTTTTAGGAATTTGTCCTACTCCTTTCGCCACAGTATTTTCATAAACAAAAGCTATTTCTTGTTTAATCCGTTCTAAATCCCAATTACTTGGAAACATAGAACTCATTGCTTCTTTTTCTAACCAGCCATCTCTGTATTTTACATAAATTCTGGTTCTATACGGCTGATTAACTCTTGGAGGATTAGGAATCGGTTTGCCTTTAAGTCTAATTGTTTTACCTATTGCTGCTGAACTGTGCCCCCCTTCTGAAACTAATACTTCCATTTTATAACCTGTTCGATGGCTTTCTATTAATAACGTATTAAACTCACCATTTAAGTGATTATAAAAAGTAGGATCTATCTTATCTCCCCATCTCCTCAAAGCATTTACACGTAGATAACTATTTTCTAAATTAGTTACAAGTTCCTTACTCTTAGCTCCAAAAACCTCATCTAAACTATTTCTTACCGTTTTAGCATCTCCACTAGCGAGTACTTCTCCTTTATAAACGACAACCAGACCTTCTTTACCAGCTTTTCCACCAACCATCTCACCTTTAACAAACAACACACCCGCTTCTTGTAAACGACTAACCTCACTCATTCGAATTACGGTCGACGTGGTACGGGAGACTTCTTCACTTGTAGTGAGTACAGTAAGTGTATGCGTAGTAAAGTTAGGAATATTTAATTCCATTACTAAACGCAATAAGCTACTTCTTAGAAAGTTTTTTGTCGTTGTAGTAATTGCTTTGTTTAGCAATTTTACTCCTGTGGTAAATACACTACTTACAAGTAGAGGTCCTACTGCAGTGATACTTCCCGCTAAATATATCTTTTCCCAATTTGCTAAGAATTCCCTCCCCTCTTCTGTTTGCATTAAAGGATCTTGACTCACAGCAATCAAGGTATCTGTTGTGGCTAAGGAAATATCAATAAGACCTAACCCTATTAAAAGCGGGCTACCAGAGCCTAATGTGGCAATACCTAATACAATTGCTAGCACATTACCTCCTATACGCAGTACTAAAGCAATATCTTGCCATTCTTCTTCATCGGCTATTGCCTTTACATAAATAGCGGGTACTTGATAAGGTATCCCCTCCCTTTCATCCATATTCATCAGCAATACAGCCGCTAAAGGATCATAATAAGTACCTTCATTTTCAGCTGTGTAAGTAGTGATATCTACTTCTATTTGCTCCTTATATCGCGGAATATCCTCTAAAGGAGTTAGTGTTTTCTTCTCCTTTTCCCCTACTAATTGCTGCAAATAAATCTTGTCCTTAAATTTATCCGAACGAGCTAGCACATTGCTATTTAGCTTATAATCCGCTCCAATTTTAAATACAGCCCCTGTCTTTATTGCTCCTTGGTATTGATTACTTAAACTCAACGCATATAAAAAGTCAGCAAAAATCATCCGATTTTTTTGTGTTATACCATCAATAGTAGAAACACCATCCATATTTTGATATAATTCCTTGACCAATATGGGATTATTTAGAAATAGATGGTAGACTAACTTGCTATCTCCTAGAACGCGTAACAAATTAATTATCGCTCCACTACTATCCCTAAAAGCGCTAAAATACCCCATATCATCGTAGCTTTTCAAAATACTAAGATGTTCTACAACAAGTTTAAATTCCAGGAATGGCCGTATCCATTCAAAAGCAAAATCAGGAATAGTTTCGTATAAAAACTTAAGTTCTGAAGCACTAGTTGCACCTAAAATCTTTTGAACATACTTTTTTGCTATTTGCTGTCGGACATAGTTAGCCTCTCTTTTTCCTGCAATTACTTCAACCAAAGCACAAAAATCAGTAAAGTCCTCACTTGTTAAACTCACTGCAATATATTTTTCTGCTATTCTAAAATCATTGATATCTATCGTATCAGAGGCATTCTTTCTATACTTTTCCGTGTTTTCATAATAAAAACACAGGCTACCAGCTATATAATTTTTTATAGGGTCGAGATGCAACATAAATGCCCATCCTTCTTCTAGATAATCTATTCTTTTATTCAATAATGCAGCAATGGCTACTTCAATCTTTTGGTTATTTTCATTGGTATAAACAAAAGGTACATTATGTGCTATCACATTGATTCTGGGTATAAAGCCTCCCTCACCATCTCTCACATTAACCGAAGTATAAGAAGAGGGTGCTGCAAATGCTGTCCAATTAAAAAGAAGGCTACTGTCAACAACAGTATCATGTAGAAAGCGGATTAACTGTGGAAATTTAATTCCTTCTCCTATTTTTGACCCGTAGAAATCTGCTTTATACTCACCTGTATCAGGCACAGGTTGCTCAAAAGCAGTACCCTCACGCATTTCTTTCCAAACATCCCGTGAGAAATTATTAAAATTATTCATAAACTATCTTCGTATAAGCTATTTCGGCTTAAAAACCGAAATAGCTATTAGACTTTTTTACTAACGATTCACAAACTCTGGTTCAGGCCCCGTATCTCCACCGATTAAATTATCATTGAGTACAAATGCATCACTACAAGGCACTTGAGACGGGTCTTCAAAATCTGCTGTATCATCACAGTTACACGGTAAGGCTTTTTCTACTTCTAGACCAGCACTTTTCGCTTGTAAGATGGTCAGTGAAGTCGGAATACGCGTAATCCATGCTTTCCCTTCTTTTACGGTTTCTGCTTGGCGTACCTCATCAATCAACGACAGGTACAACTCATCGCCAATCACAGGTATTTCACCTCCATTCCATATTTTTCCTGTACTCATATACAACTGTACGGCTTCCTCAAAGCCTGGACGCACGGTTGCCACAACACGAGCCATTCCCGATTGCATAAAGCTTCTGAAAATAGGATCATCACTTTCGTCATAAGTATATAAATCCGCCCAATGTCCTTTGCTTCCCCAATAAAAAGGATAGAAATTGTAAGAAATCGCCTCCCATTCAAAAGCTTGTTCCATGAATTTCGCTAAACTGGCATAAGCTTCTAGCTCCTTATTTTGTTGTACGGCAAAATCTGCAATTGTTTTTCCGCACACCATATGTCCTGCTGACGAAGGAAGCATCGCATCCATTTATCAACGCTTGTCAAAAACAAGATTAAAGAAGCGCTGGATGCGACCCTTCCTCCGTCAGGGTGACATGCCGTACGTGAGCACAATAGGGTTGGTGAAGCGTAATTCACAAAAAAAAGGGAGCATCAACATGCTCCCCTTTGGTTTATTTTTTATCCACAACGAAAAATTTCATTCGTTTTTTTTATTACAATGCGGCAATTTCCGTAGTGTAATTCGCATTCTTGTTTCTCGCATCGAAACGCGAAGCAAAGGCCTCTGCTTGTGCTTTGAAGTGGGTGTATAGATCCGCTAACTGATATACCCCATTCTCTTGGTAATACGGCAATTGAGGAGAAAGTTGCAAGGTTTTTGTTCCTCCTTGTTTCATAATCGGCATCATATAGCGCGCAAAATTATAGCGGTGAATATCTTCTGCTTCAATATCCCATGTTGCGATACGTTCAAAGAACG
Source organism: Myroides odoratus (assembly GCF_001549985.1). Taxonomy (GTDB): domain Bacteria; phylum Bacteroidota; class Bacteroidia; order Flavobacteriales; family Flavobacteriaceae; genus Flavobacterium; species Flavobacterium odoratum_A. The sequence continues at coordinate 396,273 of NZ_LROZ01000001.1, forward strand.
ACCAAGTTTCTGGGTGGTTGATTGCATTCATATACGACATCAACAAGCCCATCGAATACCCCACAGAACTATCATATTGATCGTGTGCTTCGTATTCCTCAATCGCTTTATTGAAGTACTGCTCTGCCGCTGCTATATCTCCGGCTAACCAAGAATAGTAAGTCAAGCTACAAAACGTCTGGAACGGCATCGAATAACAAGTCAATTTCTTGTGAATTAAGTCTTGAGCTTTCACGATTGCCTCTTCGAGTTTTCCTTGGAAAAGCAATAATTCTACTTCGGTATCCAATTCACAAGCCGAACAATTCGTCATATCATCTACCAACTCGCTATTTGCCGCGTCGATGTATTGTTTTGCCAAATCATAATCGCGCAAATGAAAAGCCAATCCCGTCATCACGTTGTGATACGCACGGGTACTGAATCCATTTTTCACTAAGCGACGTTTCAAGTCTTCCCCAATTTTTTCAATTTCTTCCAACGGAATTAAAGCACTGCGGTAAGCCGAGCAAAACATCCATTTGTATTCCCATAAGAATTCAGATTCATCGAAATAATCTTCATTAGCATCACTGGTGTGTAAAATCCAAGCAAAAGCTGGAAAACTCTCATTACAACGCGAAGTATTGCGTTCTTGGCGGATTAAATCCAAACGCAAATCAAATCCCCAATCTATATCATTGTGCTGATCGGCCAATTGTATGGCTTCTTTCAAAGCAACAATCTTATCTTCTAAACTCTTTAATCCTTCTACCTTAAGCAAGATTTTCTGGATTTCTAAATTGTAATTCATAGCTATTTTTTTCTTTTATTTTCTTCTTCCATTCGCTTGATCTCCTCTTGAGCAGCAGTATTTCCGTTTCGGATGTCAAAGCGCTGAGCCCAATCATATGCACTTGCTTTATAAGCCGCTGACAATTCCTTTAGGTCATACCACCCGTCTTCTTGATAGAAGGTAACTCCTGGCGATAGCGTTAATTGTTTTTTCTCTTTTTGGTCTAGGACAAACATCATATGTCGACTCAACATCAGTTTCAAGTCATCTTCGGCATCCATATCCCAACCTGCGATAATTTCATAGTAATGCCAAAGACTTTCATCTCCTAGTAGGTGTAAGGCGTAAATCAAGCGCGTTAACCCATAAAGCAAAGAGCTATTGACTTCTGGTAATTGTGTAAATTCTTCTTTGGCTTTCTCTAAATATACCGCAGCGCGATCATCTCCATAGCGAACCATAAAATACCCCATGGAAACATACGTTTCAAAAGGCAAGGAGAAATCGCGTATTTTTTTGTACTCCATTTGTTGCATCAAAGCAATCGCCTCATCAAAATGCCCCAAACGAGAAGCACTTTCAATTTCATTGTCATACACCACCGCTTCCCCACAAATATCATCCATAGCCTCTTCTCTTGCTTTCACTACATAAGCTCCTCCAAGTTCATAATCCCCTAAATGTTGGGCAAAACCCGCCATGGTATAATAATAGCTTCGCTTAGAAAACTTAAAATGCTCTAACTTCTGTTCCAAATCTGCAGCAATAGCATGTACTTGTTCCAAGGGAATATTCACATTGCCATAAGCAGAACAGATCATCCATTCATATTCTTCCAAAAACTCAGATTCTGATAATTGATCGGGATGCAAACGCGCTTGTTCCAATAACCAAGCAAAAGCCAACGGACTTTCAATGCAAGAGGAAGAGCAGCGTTCTTCGCGTATCAACATGATGCGCAAATCAATGGCCCAACTCAAATCTGCATGCTTATCTGCCAAATAAATGGCCTGTTTCAATTGAGCAATACAATGTTTGGAATCGGTATATTCCTCTTGGATTTGCAACAGTATTTTTTGTATTTCTAAACGATGTAGCATCTTAAAATTCAGGTAAAAAATTAGTCATTCCCAAGATTACGAATTGATATAGGGCATGGTTAAAAATATCCATTTCTTGTTTGTTGATCGTATAACCTCCCAACATCAAGGCTTGCACATATAATACGTGAATCAAGGCTTCGAAAAGCTCGGGGTCTTTAATAACCAATAATTTCGAAACTAAGTCATTTTGTTGATTGAAACACAAGGTAGGTAATACTTCTTCTTGCTTTTTGAAATGCCCTAAAGCAGCAGCAAAAGGATTGGCACTTTGTGCTAAATTTTGCATGCTTTTATTACTCAAAGCTTCTTCATTGGCAATGTAAATAGCCGTAGTATCTTGCGGTTCAAATCGCTTTACTTCTGCTTTACAGTATTGTGCTTTTAATATTTTATTGGCCTTCTCCAGAAAAACTGCAATGCGATCATCTTCTATCGAAGCCTCTTCAAAGCTATTTAATACATCATTGGGTTTTATTAATTCAATAGACAACCCTGGATTACTCGCTTTAATTTTTTGAATTAAATCAGCCTCATAGCTATAAGCCGCATTGATCACTAATTTCTTTTGAGAACCTGCAATACGTCGAATTTGTCTAAAATCATCCAAAGAAGGCGTATAGAAAATAGAACCATAATTCGTTCTAATATCTCTAAACAATAACGTGCCTTGATTGGTTTCAAAAGGCAAATAATCTTCAAACAACTTTAGAATTTCATTATCTGAAGCTGCCAAAGACTTGATATACAAGTGGTGAATTGAAATAATCTGTTCTAATTTATCCAAATTTGAAACAGACAATAATTTCAAATAATCTTTAAAACAAGTGGTCAATTCTTTTTTCGCCTCGATGAGCAAGGCGTTATTCATCAGTGATTCTCGAGAAGCTGTAGGCTGTAAACTATTGGAATTCATAATACAACGCACAAAAGACGTCCATTCAGGCAACAGATTAGTCGCTTGATCACACAAATACATGCGTTTCAAGAAAATCTTGTGCTCTTTAGACGTTGTTACATTCACCTTATTGGGAATCACATAAGCCATTCCTTGAATATCACCTGCTGCTGAAGCAATGGGAAATACATCTAAGAATTTGGTCTTAAATATTTCTTTTCCAAAAGCTAATAACTCTTCTTTTGACGCGTTGGGATTCATCCAAATGGGCTTTCCATCCGAAATGATTTCTTCTTCGCCTTGTTCAATAAATTTTATTTCGATGGGCAAAGCACTACCGTAAAACAATACGTTTTGCTTCACTTCTTCTCTTTTGAACAGGGTTCTCCAGTTCTTTTTTGCTTGAAGAATTACGCGAGTTCCTACTTCTGGCAATAGCTCTATGATTTCTACATCATAGGTTCCATCCGCTCTTCCAACCCAACGCACAGACTCCTCTTTATACAAAGAGCGAGATTCTACTACAATTTCTTCAGATACCACTAAACAAGAAAGCAAACCGATACCAAAACGTCCGATTAGATCTTTCTCGGCTAATTCACCTCGTTTAGAACTTTGTCCGATAACGGATAAAAACTGATGCATATCCTCTAGGGATAAGCCCACGCCATTATCTTGAAAAATCAACTGATCCTTATCAAAAAACAAGGTTATTTTACCCTGAAAACGTTCATCAATTCCCTTTCTTACTGTAACAGCATCAACGCCATTTTGCAGTAATTCACGAATGAAAACCGTTGGCGAACTATAAATGTGTTCGCTCAACAGTTCTATCATTCCTTTCATATTTACTTGGAACTGATAATTCTTTTTATTGTCCATTATCTTCTTCTTTTTCTTGGGCCACCAATAATTTTCTGCGCATCTTCATTTCCATTTTCCGCAGCTTGTTGGTACCAATGTAAAGCCAATTCATCATTTTGCTCTACACCTTCTCCTTTTAAATAACAATTACCCAATTCATACTGAGCCGAATCATACCCCGCATTAGCTGCTTGCTCTAAATAAGCAATACCCTCTGCTAATTCCTGAGCTACGCCTTCTCCTTTTACTAACATTACCCCTACATACCCCGCAGCTTCAAGGTTTCCACGGTCAGCTACTTCTCTCAAATAGTATAAGGCTTCGACGTAATCTTTTTCTGTTCCAATTGCATAATAATAGCACATTCCCAAACGGAAATAAGCTGCATCATATCCGCGTTCTACTGCAATTTTATAGAACTGGAACGCTTTTTTCTCATCGCGTTCTACGCCAATTGCAAATTGATAACAGATTCCCAATCCTTCCGAAACATACCCACGTTGTTCTGCTTCTCCATAATAAGGAAAAGCTAAATCATACGGCTGATCTTCTTCATATCCGTACAAATAGTAATCTCCTAGCGTCAACATGGCAAGTGCTGAGCCATTTTCTCTGGCTTTCTCTAACCAATATTTAGCTAATTCTAAGTCTTTCTCTAAACCATACGCATAGAGGTAATAACAACCTAGTTTATATTGTGCATAGCTGAATCCTATTTCGGCTGCAGTAGTCATATATTCAACTGCTTTAACAGCATTCTCCTCAACGCCTCCTGATCCTTCTTCATACGCTAAGGCCAAATCAACGTTTGCATCGTTATAGCCGTATTCTAATGCTTTTTCAAATAATTCAAAAGCTAAGGCGCGATCTTCTGCACCTCCGATTCCGTAGCGGTTGCAACGAGCAAATTGATATATCCCCTCTGCTAAATCTGCATTCGCCGCAATTTCAAAATGTGCTCTTGCTTTTTCAGCATCTACCTCACCTACTAATCCATCTTCATACATATATCCTAAGCGAACTGCTGCAAATGGATAATTATTATCTAAAGCTTCTTGATAGAATTGTTCTGCTTGTGTTGGATTTGCTTCTAATCCATAGCCGCGTTCCAACATCATCGCTAATTCTACTTTACAATAATTTGAATTAAAAAGCTCTACTCCTTTTTCATAATAAGTGATTGCTTTGTCTAAATCTGGAGTTTCATGGTAACGGTAGTATCGTCCTGCATATTCAATTCCCAAACCATTGTTTCTTTCAGCAGCTACTTCATAAAATTCAATACATTTATCAAACTCTTCCTCTGTGCCGAATTCTCCAACTTGGTACCCATATCCCAGGCGATAAGGAGCATAATCATCCCCTAATTCCATAGACTCTAGCAACAGTACCTGTGCTTCTTCTACGTTGCGTTCAAGGTCTTGATGCTCCAGTAAAGCAACAGCTTTTTCATTTCTTGCACGTGTGGATTTAGCCGCAATAGCGCGATCTAAATACTCCATTGCTTTGTCTATATTCTTATAATCGTTGTGGTATAGATATAAAATAGCTAATTCTAACAAGGCCTCATTCGAGCAATACAATGCCGCTTTTTCAAGCGCTTGAATTGCTTTGTCAAATTGTGGTTCACTTTGATCCGCTGGGTATAGGTAATAGTATCCTAATACGAATCCAGCATAAGCGATGCCATGTTCAAAACCTACTTGTAAGTAAGGAGCCCCTTGTGCAATTTCATATCCTAGAGGAGCAAAACGCGTATTGCTTATCATTAATCCCAACATATAGTTGCAATACCCACTGTTGTGTTCAATTCCCTCTAAATACGTTTCTAATGCTTTTTGATCTTCTCCTTCACGCAAATAATAATCCGCTAACACGTATAACCCTCGTTTTTCAACGTGAAGTAAATCGTGGTATTGTTCCAAAACAACTGCAGCCTCTTCTCCAGATCCACAGCTGTGAAATTTAATATTTAAAGCAAATAACTTCCCAACTCTATTATCCGGAGCATCCGAGCTTTCAATTAAAGCCAATCCTTTTTCCGCATCTTGTTCAAAACCTAAATTTCCATAATAGGTATTGTATCCAACAAAAGCTTGAGCCGTTTTATCTCCAGCTTCATAACCTTTGATGATGTATTCCGCTGCTTTAGCTTCATCTTTGAACCCATAACGAGCATTCATGTACAATTCATGCATGAACGTATAAGCTTTGGCATATCCTTTATCAATAAATAATTGATTCAGTAAAACCACATCATCAAACCAAAGTGCATAGTCTTTATCATTCAAGTAAAAGCTACTGCGTTCGCGATTAGAGTCTTCGTTAATTTGCTCGTATAGTTGTTGGAATATCGTTCCTTCTTTTCCAGTTTGTTGGGCTAACATACAAAGTGCATGTGCCTTGAACCAACGAATAGGATCCGCATAATCGTCTGCGTCAAAATACAGTTGTGCTGCTTGGGTTAAACTTTCTTGCCCATTGGCAAACTCGCTGATATAGCTCAAGTATTTTACATTAAACTCGCCCATAATTTTTTTCTTTTTCTATTAAAACAAATTTAAGAAACACCCGCGACATAATTTGTTAATTATTACAAAGTGTTCTTTCTCTAAATAAAAATCACCATTTATAGGGAAAGAAATAAAAAGATAAGAGGCCTCCTAGCAGTTGTTTACCGCCAAGATGATCTTATAATTCTGATGATTAAAGGAAAAACTACGCGTGTAAGTACTTTTTATTCACACGAGTTGAGGCAATATACGACGCGATAAAACCTAAAATAAAAATAGAGAAAAACACCACAAAGATATCGCTGATGTTAAATTCTACAGGATATGCAAAACCTGGTCGGATTAAGATTAGCCCGAAATGTTCTTGAATCAACACCCCGATAATCCCTAAAGTAATCCCTAATAGTCCACCTACCGTACTGATGATTAACCCTTGTAAAAGGAAAATTCGCTTCAGTTGTTTCAGTGAAACACCTAAGTCGTTGAGCGTTTTGATGTTGTTTTTTTTCTCTAAAATAATCATGAGTAATGCTCCTACTAAATTGAAAAGAGCAATAATCACAACCAATAAAAAAATGAAGTAGACTACTGCATTTTCGGTATTCAACATGCGATACAAGCTATCGTTCAATTGAATTCGATTTTTGATGACTACAGTATCTCCGAGAACGTGTTGAATGAAGGCAATCGCTTCTTTTTCAGTAACCCCTGGATTTAAGGCAAATTCTATATTTGTGTAGGCATTTTCATCCAAACTGAGTAAGTGTTGCGCCAGTTCAATATCGCAAAACACATATTTGCTATCCAACTCTTCATTGCGCAAAGAATAAATCCCCACCGCATGAAGATACGTACGTAAAAAAGCATCTTCTGGATTACTTATCACACCCGATCCGGGTTTGATTGACAAGGCTTGCAAACTATGTTCAATATCAAACAGTCCCATGGATAGGTAATAAGCCATACCTAAACCGACTACCACCTCATCTGAATCAGGTTGAATCCAATTTCCCAATTCTACTTTTTCTGGGAATTGACTGACTTTAGGAAAATCCGCATCCACACCCTTGAGTATAGCAACGGTTTGCTTTTCATTGTAGGTAAAAAGCAAACGGTCTTCTACTACTCGAGCCACCCCTGAGAAAAGAGGTGATTGACTCAATTCTTGGTATTGAGCTTGATTTACGACGAAATTTTTTCCTTGTTTGCTAAAGGCTTTTAGCTCTGGATCTAATTCGTTCGTAAACGATAAACTGAAAGATCGAAGTCCACTAAACACAGCTAATACAATTAACATCGCCATAGCACTCACTACGATTCCCATAGAGGCAATCGCCGTAATGACGTTAACTGCTTTGCTCTTGCTTTTACTAAAAGCATAGCGTTTGGCTATGTAAAATGCTATCTTCAACGGTTTACTTTTTCTTTCTCTTCGCTAATAAATCTGGGTTAGCAATTGGATTTTCGTCTCCTTTTAATGCTTTGTCAATTTGATCGATATACTCCAAACTATCATCTACGTAAAACATCAAATCAGGCACTTTACGCATTTGGTTTTTCACGCGTTGCGCTAAGTCGTGCTTAATTAGCGGTGCATTGGATTGAATTGCTTTCAATAATTCTTTTCCACGTTCCGCTGGGAAAATGCTCAAAAACACTTTCGCGATTGATAAATCTGAGGTAATATTTACTTTAGAAACTGAAATAATCAAATTGCTTATTCCGTTCTTGCGCACTTCTCCTTGTAATATATCTACTAGGTCACTTTGTAGAAGTGCTCCCATCTTCTTTTGTCTATTTGTCTCCATGGTGCAAAAATACAATTTTTTGCATCATATTTTTTTATATTTCACGCTTCAATTGCTTCTGTTCGATAAAATTACTTCTTCTCCCTTGAAAAAGAAAAGTTCCTCCGTCTGAATACCTCAACGCTTTGATTTTATCCTAAAGCCAAAACCGCTTTATCCAAAGAGAAAAGCAAAGACTTCATATCCCCTCTGCCCTCTTTGCTCCATCATGGAATTGAAACAATAGAAGCCTGATGAAGTAGTCCAGACCAAATTGGAGGTTGAGTCGAGATTCTTTTGAATCAGCTTGGAGATTCCTTCGAGTTCGCTTGGAGATTCCTTCGACAAAAAGGCCTTTTTTCGAGGCATAGTCCAAGGAAACTCCAAGGAAGGTCGAAGGAACCCTGCAGTATCTCTTTCTGAACAGTAAATCATATAGAAACAATGATCTCTCCTTCACCAAGCTATTGGATACTAAAAACGAAGGAATTACGACTTCCATTCCGGGAATTGTATTCACCTGAAATAAGCCAGATGAAGGGATCAAAAAAATAAAAAAAAGGCAATACGAAAAACAAATAAGTTGAGGGAGTAAAAAAAGGGACTGAGTACAAATTAGTTACCTCAAAACGAGGGAATCAAGGAGTAAATAAGGTTGGGGAAATAATTATTTTTTGGTTGTATTTCTTGCAAAAACCAATAATACGCAGTAATATTGCAACCGCTAATCGTCAATTTGACTGGTCCTATAACTCAGCTGGTTAGAGTAGCTGACTCATAATCAGCAAGTCCCTGGTTCGAGCCCAGGTGGGACCACAAATATTACAGTCAAATAGGCCGGTCCTATAACTCAGCTGGTTAGAGTAGCTGACTCATAATCAGCAAGTCCTTGGTTCGAGCCCAAGTGGGACCACAAAAGAACCCCTCATTACCTTGGTAGTGAGGGGTTTATTTTTTTTAGGGGGTTGGTTAGGGGAAATGATAATTGTACATTATCACAATCAATAAACTACCTTGAGACAACTAAACGAGGTATTATGTAGCACGATGTAGTATCTTATGAAATACAAAATATCATATACATTCACTAGGATACACTTTTCAAAATGCTCTGAAAAACCATCTGTTTTTCAAACTTTTCCTTCTGACCTCGTAGATTTCTTTAAATTAAATTATTAATAGAAGCTTCATAATGATTAATAATTTCATAGAGAAGTGAACTCAAACAGTAGTATTTTACTAATAAAAATTTGTGTTTCGTAATAAAACACCAATAGTTCCAACTAATTCTCTTTCATGTTTTGATATATTATTCACACTTGTTATTTCGTTGAAAGAAAACTCAGCCCCTGAATCAAAACTATTAACAAATTCCTGACTATCAGTAATTGACTGTTCTAAATTAGATAAAAACTCTTCAATACTTGTTATATCAATTTTTTTCTCACTGTCATTAATCAAATTATCATTAAGATCATTAATCAAATATTGAAAATGAGAACTCAAATATTTAATATCTTTCTTTAAACTAACACAAGTTAGTTCGTCGCTTCTATGACAGTTTTTGAAAAAATCAATATACATTTCTTTTACTCTGCGTATCTCTTCAATATAATAATCCTTTAAAGCTCGTTGATTACTTTGCTTATTTTGTAAATTATTAATAACCCAAACTGCTAAAATAAGATTAAAAATAATTGCGAAAATATCAACAATATTTCCAGATTCTAAATTTTGAAAAAACGTTTTAATAAAATTACACATAAGAATCGATTATTCTGAAACTTCTACAATCCACTTTTTTTTCTGAATTTCACCATCAATAAATCTATACCATGGACTATGCGAATTAGTCTTTTTAGGCACCTCACCTTTTATCCTTCTATCTTCCCATTCCTTATAAGTTTTCTTACTAAGCATAGTTATCCAATGCGGTTCATCTTTAGAGATAATTTTAACAAATTTCTCAACATTAACTAGTTCAAAATCATACACAAGATTACCAAAAGCTTCGTCTAAAAATGATGAAGCGTAACCATCAGTATCATCCAAATCAATAATCAATACTTCTCTTTTTTGAATAGCTTCAGCAAATTTATTATTTAAAAGAGTATGATAAAAATCCTCTCCAGACTTTTTACTAATATTACAATGTCTAAGACCTGTAAGTTCAGCATAATCTTCTTTAATCTTCAAATTCATCTTCTAGTTTACTAATATTATTTATACAATTTATATCTAATGTCCATTGAAAAAAAGTTCCTTCAAATTGAACATCATTTTGAAATGACTTACAATTATTTATTTCATCAAAATCTAAAAAAGCATCATTAGTTATAACAATCAAATTATTAATTAAGCCTTTTTCATTATAACTTTTAATCCCTGGTAATCCTTTATTTCTATTCACTTCTTTAGTTGAAGATCCATATTTCTTATTAAATGCATTTAACAAAACCGTATGTCGACTACTAAAAATATCCTTTATTTGTTGAAAAAACTTAATGTATAGTGATTTTAAAATACCTACACCTAAGTCTGTAAAAGTGAATATAACTTCATTGTCTTTAAATTCTAATCCTAAAAACCATAACCTATCGTTAGTTTTTCCATGCTCTATTGAATTACCACAAATCTCCAACAAAATAGTCTTTAATGGTGAAAATGGCTTATAATTTCCTGTTAAATGTTTATTAGCCATTTTAATTTTTTCACTTAATAATCTATTATCATTTATTGTTAATTCCCCTTTACCATATTTAAAAATAAACATATCTGAATCAGTATTTGATATCTTACCAAATTTATTTCCCTTACCATCGAACAAATTATTTAAAAAACCTGAACTAAGAAAAATTTTTTTAACATCATTATTTTCGGGTAAATCTCCATGGATAAAAATGTGTTTTAATCCAAAAGAATCCATAACAGATTTCATAAGGCTTAGTGCTCCATAATCAACTTCCACAACATTTTTATAAGAGATATTGATGTATTTTCGTCCTTTAAATCTACCAAACCTTTTATTTTTTCTAATTCGATTCAAGATTCTTAAAACACCTTCTAAATTAGATTTTATAGTTAAATTTGTGGGCATGTAGAAAATGTTCGGAACAGGAATATTAACGGTTCTTTTAATTTTAATACCATTCTTATTGTATATTTTTTTTTGCCTCTTCCTATTCTTACGAAGAATTTTATTCTGCTTTTTATGAATAAATTTAATCTCATTATATTTCATAAAGTATACATTATCTTTTTTAAATTCGTACTAATTCTATTCGCCCTAAGCTAAATAACAACTCATAAAAAAGGCTAAAATACTTATATTTAAAATAAGTTAAAAAAAATATCGCTATAATGACAAATTAAGACATTTATATTATTTTAAAAATTCCCTACATTTGTATTAGAAAATATTACGAACAAGCGTAATCTATCGTTATTGGTTTATCAGAAATTGCGACCTTCAGATGACAGCCAACATAGCGATAGACTTACGCCCGTGCCTTATATTGGCGTGGGCTGAGTCTGTCTGGCTGTTGGGTTGTCGCAAACCCCTGATAAGAACTAATCTTAGTTCCACACTTTTTATTAAGTACTACCCATTATCAATTACTTCAAGAACAAAGGAGAAAAATTAAACAGAAAAAGGCACCTTAAATAAAAATTTTACATTACAATTGCTTATACTGTAATTGTAGTTTCTCTAGTTAATTTAATTTCGATAGGGAGTAATCATAAAAAATGAATACATCAGGTCATCTAATAGATATTCAATAGGATAATACTTTCAAGCAAAGCAAATACTTTTACTAATGTGTTCATCAATTATTGAGAAGTAAAAAAACCTCTTTAATAGATAAACCTCACAAAGCACAAACCTTACTACTTCTTCCGCAGTTTATGCACTACATGACCCCCTAGTACCACTACAAGCATAAACCCCATCTGTATCAAATTGAGGACGAGGTTGGCTACGAGAGTCACAGCTACAAGGAGTTTATCTAACCACGATTTTTTCATTGTTCTACAAGAAATTAAACAATACAAATACCAGTATAAATATACTAGCAAATAAAAGTATAGCGGAAATCAAAGCCAATCCAACGGCGCGCCATATCGAATAAAAGGCATTATTTTCTTCCTGATGTTTTCGCAGTATATCCCCCTGCTTGACTTCTACAATCCAACTCACTATTCCGGTAAATAGCAGAGGAAAAATAAAATTGGGAATGCGATCTATAACCGTCGTAGGAACTAAAAAAAGTACACCAAAAAAAGCAACTGTTGAAACAAGCCCTAAGACTAGCGCTTGCTTGGCTTTTTTCTCCTCCTGCAAAGCAAGGTAGTTTTCGCGAATCAAATAGCCCGCGATTAAAGGCCCTCCTAAAAAAGTAGCCAACCGAATAGCATTCGGTGTATATAATTTTATATCTTGTGTTGGATTTTCTTGTGCTGTCATGATGTTTATCTTATTCAAGGAAGTATCCGTACTTATTTCCTTTTCGTTTTATTTTTAGAAAGGGGTGATTTTAAATATAGAACTAATATTTATTCTTTCAATACATAATGTGTATTTCGACCAGAACCTAACTTAACTAAAACCCCTTTATCCACTAAATCTGTGATATCGCGTAAAGCTGTATCTGAAGAGGACTTCGTTAATTTCGCCCATTTACTAGTTGTCAAATTACCTTCAAAATGATCGAGCAACTTAGTAAGAATATGATGTTGTCTCTCATTGCTAATATGCGCTCCATGGGTTATCCAAAATTGATGTTTTTGAATAACCTTACCTATCACAACATTTGAAGAATGAATCGCTTTTTTCAAACACTCCAAGAACCAAATAATCCAGGCAGTGATATCCAAATCTCCTCGTTGTGTCAGTTCTAATAATTGATAATAGGACTTTTTTTCTTGTTTAATTTGAGCAGACATGCTGTAAAAACGTTGATTTACTTCATCTGCTTTAGATAATTGCATATCTGTGATTGCTCGAGCAATACGACCATTACCATCACTAAAAGGATGTATAGTAACAAACCACAGATGAGCGATAGCAGCTTTTAATATAGGATCTAATAAATCTATCGCATTAAACCACTGCAAAAACAAGTTCATATCTTTGGATAGACGATCGGCATGAGGTGCTTCAAAATGTATAATTTCTCGACCTAATCCTCCAGAAACGACTTGCATGGGCTCCGTTCGCCATTGCCCAACTTCAATTTTATACCTCCCACTTCTACCCGTCGGAAATAAAGCCGCATGCCATCCAAACAACCGCTCTGCTGTCAATATCTTATCTGAGGTTTGCGTTGCATCTAACATCATGTCCACTACACCTTCAACTTGTCGATCGACCAAATCAACTCCAGATTGATCTAAGCCTAATCGCGTTGCAATAGAAGAACGAACCTGATCAGGATTTAATATTTCACCCTCTATTTCAGAGGATTGAATCACATCTTGGATAAGCATTTCAAGATTGGCTTCATCCTTTAATTTAAAACCCAACAATTCCACACGCCCCATCAATCTACCTTGTAGATTACTCACCTCACTCAATAAGGTGATAAAGTCTTCTTCTTTCCATTGGAAAGAAGGCCATTTACGCTGTTGATGGATATAACTTGACATGATTATTGGGTTTATGCGGGGATTAACTGGATTATTCACCGCAAATTATGCGGTAAATATACAACTTAATCCCCGCAAAATATGCGGTGATTAAACGATTTATTCACCGCATCCTTTTCTATCCCATTAAATATCAGCTAAAAAAAAGCCCAATGAATAATAGATTCATTGAGCTTAACATAATATAGTTTGATTGGTTTTTGTGCTATTTTACAAGTTCTCTTTCGCGTAAAAGCGTTTTTTCGCCATTTTCCACTTTGTATTTTTTAGTCCAAATACAATCACCATCATACTCATAGGCAAATTCTTCTTTTTCCATAACAGGGCGTACGGGTGGTGTTTTATCCTTTTTGCGTCTTTTCTGTTTGGTATAGTTCGGCGCAATGGTTGTACGCGTACTCACTTCACTAACATTCCCACAAGAATCATATTTGTATGTACTTGTGCGAATCTTCTTTTCTCCTTCATCAAAAAATGTAGTCTTTTCCAGGCGAATCGTCCCGCTCTCATTATAGGCACGAACTGTACTGAATCCACGTTCATACTCTTCCGAATATTCTCTAGAAGTAACAATCATGGGCCTTCCTTTTACGATTTTTGTATACGTATGTTCTCCATCATCAATCAACACTCCCTTATCATCATAGGTAAAAGAACTCTCAAAAACCACTTCACGCACTTGACCGCGATCCGCATCATACATCAATACCTCTTGATACACTTGACCTTGATCATTGTAAAACACATCAAATACTTTTCCAAGTTCATCATTATTATAATACAAACGATAGCTTTTAATTCGACCATCTTCTAATTCATATTCGATTCGATCATGAGGATATATACTGGATGCATCACGTTCATAAAAATGGTCATATTGTTTCCATTTTGGATTTGCGTCAATTCGATCTAGTGCCATTTGAGCAAATGCACCAGTACTCATCGTTAACAAAAGTAAAGTAAGAATAGCTGGCTTTTTCATTAATCATTGGAGTTTTTGTTGTACATTTTTCCCTTAGGAGTACGCAAAGTAGAAAAAAAACCAGCCATTACAAAAAATAAAGCCAACGAATACAAAAAATTAACTTAATACACCGCTCTTTTTTAGCAGGATAACATGCCCTTCAGCAAGTTACAATAAGTCCACGTGTAGCTGTTGCTTTTGATAAAGCAGTTCTACTTCAATCAATAAAGGGGCTCGACGCGACTGATCCAACCAAAATACTTGTTTACTTGCATTGGGATACGTAAGTGTTGTCTCAACGTGAAATTCAAGCAGTGCATGGGTATAAACATAGCGCACCACTAACTCTCCTTTTTTGTTGATTTCCTGTAGATACAATTGGGTAACACTCGCAGGTTTTTGGGGGCTATATTCTTCAAAATAACTTTTTACTTCCAAAAAGAGTCCTCCTATTTTAGCGGACTGTACCCGAATAGAATCTACTGTTGTTCCTTGCTGTAGCACTTTCATTTGTTGCTTCGATACCTGACTTCGTACTGGTACACACCAACCCAAAACCAAAAGGGCAAGAAAGATGACTCTCTTTACATCATAATTTTTCCTTAAAATTAAAAAAAGGCACACATCTTGCATATAACAATAATAAGATTAATTATCATAAAAGTTTAGAAAAGTACAACAATCTAAAAAAATAAGAGGAGGGCAACATCTAGAATTCAAAGAAATATTTTCACAAAATGCCACGAATAACAAAACAAAAATGGGGATTTAGCGTTTATTTTAAACAATGAACTTGACTATATCACACAATGAAAGCAGCAAAACAAATAAAAACAAAGATATGCGCTAGGAAAATTAATTTTTTAAAAAAATTTAACTATTTTTAATAAACATATGTTTAATTTTGTAGGTGATAAATAATCTCCTCATAACGAAAAGAAAATAGTAGGTTTAGGCTTCTAAAATAGCCTTGGAGTTGAACCGTTAATCAGAGTGTAATACGAAAAAAAAGCAGCGCTTTATCCTGCTCTTTTTTAGCTACACTTCGAAAGGAAAAAGATTATTTTATATTAAATTTGCAACTGAAAGAAATAAAGAAAAGAAATGAAAAAGATTATCTCACTATCCATTCTACTATTGGCTTTTTCGGTGTCCTATGGGCAAAAAAAACCAGTAATCCAAAGTAGCATTGATGTCATTGTTTATAAAGATATAGAGAACATCCTTCAGCACAAAGCCGAATTGGGATTAAGTCACAAACAAGAAGCTTCTTTTGTCGTAAAAAACGAATACATCAAAAGAGACCTGCAAGCGTTAAACGACAGAACAGATATGTTACCTGTCGAGAAAAAAGAAACGGAAAAAAAAGTAAAAAATTCCTATCAACTATTTATAGAACGCACATTAACCAAAGATCAAATGGCTATTTGGGCACAAAAGAAAGTGGAATTAGACTTAGCTAATATCAAAGATGACGGTTTAAAAGCGGATTTAAAAGCATTGGATGCTGTTTATAAAGCGGATCAAAAAGAGATTTACAGAAAATACGGTATGGATCGTGCAATTTATGGGGCTCAAAAAAATACCCTTCGCAAAAAATATGAGACAGATCGCCTTAGACTAATGGAATATTACAATGCTTCTGGAGAAGAAAGCGAAGTAATGTCTTTAGAGGAAATTGCGAACTTGGTCAAAGAATTTGATGATTACTACAGTGGAGAAGCACCATCTAATCCTTTAAAGTATTTGAACATTAGAGAAACTACAACAAATGAAGGTGAAGAAGCGGTAGAAGAATCAACCTATATCGAAGAACAATCAGCGGAATAATACTACTTTCCCAATCAACAGCAGTAAATCAAGGTTTACTGCTGTTTTTTTTATCCTGACTTTATTGTCCTGTATCAATGTCCTAATGTTTTATATCTTTTTCAAGACAATCAACGCGATAGCGATAAAATAAAACAACAACAAATACGAAAACAGGAACTAAAATGTCTGAATTATACCAAAATACAGCATTTTAAAACCTATACAATTCAGTATTTTTACTTTACTTTGCATAAAAATTATCTTATGTCATACATATCAAGAGTTTTAAGTGGAAAATGCCCAAACTGCGGCAAGGAAGATTTATTCTATGATAAGGGAAATCCCATTACAATGCGCATGCCTAAAATGACGAAAGAGTGTTCTCATTGTCATTATAATTTCCATAGAGAAACAGGTTTTTACTTCGGAGGGATGTATGTAAGCTATGGTCTTACAGTTGCAGAAATGTGTGTGGTAATGGTATTGAGATTAATCATCAATGCACTTTTTGATGTGCATATTACTCTCCTTCAAACCTTTATCGCCATTGTAGTGGTTCTACTTTTATGTTGGACTTTTAACTACCGATTATCCCGCATAATTTGGTTAAACATATTTTATAAAAAAGAATAGTTTCTTTCAAAAAGTTATTTATCTTTGCACCACTTGAAACAAAAACGGGTGTAGTTCAAGGGTAGAATAGCGGTCTCCAAAACCGTTGATGGGGGTTCGAATCCCTCCACCCGTGCAAAAAAGTCCTTACTCGTGTAAGGACTTTTTTTATTGGTATCGTTTAAAGAATTCTTTGGGCGTTTCTCCTTCTCTTTTCTTGAACAACTTAGAGAAATAAGAGTAATCATCATAGCCTAAACTAGACGCAATATCATTGAGCGGATAATCCGTATAAATCATCATGCGTTTTGCCTCTAAAACCACGCGATCTAGGATAACATCTGTCGTTGTTTGATTGACCATTGTTTTACACACGCGATTCAAGTGTTTTTGTGTCATATTCATCCAATTGGCATAAACAGCAGCTGACTTTTCTTCGGCAAAATGTTTTTCGATCAATTCCTCAAACAATTGCAAATGGCTCGCATACAAGTTATTGTTAATCGTTTTAAAGGTTTCTCCTTGCAACAAAATGCGATTGGTTTCAATGTAAAACAACAGCGTCAAGCTCACCAACTGCTGGTTGCGTTTCCACTGTTCTTGTCGAACCTCTTTCACCATGCGATTCAAAACAAAAGCCAATACTTGCGTGTCCGCCTCATCTAAACAGACATGATTGGGATAAAAAGCAGATCGAAATACCGGGTAATCACGTAATGTCTCCTTCAATAAATACAAATCCAAGAAATTCTGTGTATGAAAAAAGATATACCCTTCAATATCTTCTGATAATTCCCAACTGTGCGTTTGCCCAGGAGCTAACATAAAAACTGATCCTGGTTTTACTTCATAGCGATTAAAGTCAATTTCGTGAATGCCCTCCCCTTTGGTAAACAAAACACCTACATAGAAGTTATGCTTGTGAGGTCGTTCAATATGGCTATGATTATCAATAAGATGCTGAGATAGTGTATTTGCATAAAAATCAGTTTGTAAATTATTATGCGTTATATCATTAATTTGTAAAATAGCTATTTCATCCATACCCTCCTCTTTTGTAGCAAAAGTAAAAAGAAATCCCTCGCATCCCAATTTAATTAACTATCTTACAAGAACTTTCATTTTCTAAAATAAGCATTGCATAAGCAAATTTTATTTTCAAACTTTGTTACTCAATCTAAAAATAATTGCTCCAATGAAAAAAGCAATCGGAATAGCGAGTTTTATTGCTCTTTTAGCGACAGCTTGTACGCAACAACAAACAACACAAAATTTAGAATCTCTAGATAAAAAATCAGCCCGAGAGGTTACTTTAAAAACGGTAATTTCAGGTGATAGCATCTACCATATTACAGCGCAAACGATTTGGGTAAATGGTAAAATGGTGCAACAAAAAACAGACACCCTCACCACTGCTAAAAACTTTAGTGATTGGGGGGATAGTCAACCAACTAGTTTAGAAAAAATACCAATTTACGTAACAGTAGAATAATATGAAAAAAAGTAGTAAAGCCGTTTCATTAGTTTTAATCACAGCCACTTTAGCTTCTTGTTCTAAACCTACTGAAACGAAAGAAGAACAACAACGCGTTTTTATGCGTGCAGACAGCAGTGCGCCTTATACGGAAGTAACAGATCAATACCAACAACAACGCAGTAGCGGTGGAGGAATGGGTATGGGGAGTGCTTTATTATGGTATATGGCTTTCCGTCCTATGATGGGAGGAGGAATGGGCTATACTAGCCCTGGTATTTCCCCACAATCAAATGTTGGAACAAACACATCTAAAGCTGACGCTTATAAAAAGCAAACTGCACGTGGTGGTTTTGGCAACACAGCCAAAAACAATACTGTGTCTTCTTAATTGTAAAACATGCAAATAAAATATATCACACCGCAATCCAATTGGCAAGATCGATTGGAACAAAACGGTTTTGGTTATCATACAGACGAGCATAATACCCCGTATTGGGTCGAAGATTATTATTATAGTATCTCCGAATCTTTCGCAGATGAAATCTATGCGGCTACGGCTGATTTATGGGAGATGTGCCTCAAAGCAGTGGATCATGTCATCACCAATAAATTATATGATCAATTTCAAATTCCCCTGTTCTTCCACGAGCACATTGAGCGTTCTTGGGAAAATGATGAATTAAGTATTTACGGTCGTTTTGACTTTGTGTATGACACAGTTGAACGTCAACTAAAAGTACTCGAATTTAATGCTGATACGCCAACTTCTTTATATGAAACAGGCGTAGTACAGTGGCAGTGGATGAATACCTATTTTGGCAACTCAAAAGATCAGTTCAATTCTGTACACGATCGACTGATCGAAACGTGGAAAGAAGCAAAGGCTCATTTGAAAGGGAGTACATTACACTTCTCTTGCATGCGTGAAACCCTAGAGGACCTAACGAATATTGAGTATTTACGCGATTGCGCTATCCAAGCAGGTATTCAAACAAAACTCATCTACATTGATGACATTGGTTGGGATGGTGAAACATTTACCGATTTAGAAGATGAGATGATTACCGATATTTTCAAACTATATCCTTGGGAGTGGTTAATCTATGAACGATTTGCTTTACACATCCCTAATGATATGGCCCAAGCGCAATGGATTGAACCTTCTTGGAAGATGATCCTATCCAACAAGGCGATTCTACCCATTTTATGGGAACTATATCCGAATCATCCCTTGTTGTTAGAATCGTATTTTGACGAACCTAAAGGCATGCAAAACTTCGTTAAGAAACCCTTATTATCTCGCGAAGGAGCCAATGTAACCTTGTATATCAACAATCAGATTGTAGAGGCAACGAAAGGCGATTATGGAGATGAAGGTTATATTTGTCAAGCCTTAGCTAATTTACCTAATGAAGGGAAAGGTTATTTTATCCTAGGTAGTTGGCTTATTGGACAAGAACCTTGCGGAATTACCTTTAGAGAAAGTGATAAGCGAATTACCACAGACAAAAGTAGATTTGTACCCCATATTATTGAATAACATAGAAGCCTAATTCTTTTTCATTAGGCTTTTTAATTTTACTATCCTATGACCCCTGATTTTATATACGACCAAACCTTTGAAAATATTACTTTTGAACCGAATAGTATTTCGTTTAAAGAGTATGAAAATTGTAAGTTTATCAACTGTGATTTTAGGGCGTGTTCCTTTCTTTCGACACTATTTATTGATTGTGATTTCAAAAACTGCAACTTTAGAAATGCAGCCATTAATTACGTAGGATTGCGAAATTGTCATTTTCAAACGTGTAATTTCACACAGGTAAACTTCACCATGATGGATCAAACCATTTTTGAATTTTCATTTACTGATTGCAATTTAGAGCTATCTTTATTCTACGGTTTGAACTTAAAGAAAACAGCTTTTATCAATTGTAGTTTGATTAGTGCGGACTTTATGGAAGCGGATTTATCGCAAGCCATGTTCGACAATTGTAATTTGTATCGCGCTAATTTCACCAAAGCCAAAGCGGAGAAAGCCGATTTTTACACCAGCTACAATTTTGATATTGACCCAGATTCAACCAAGCTGAAAAACGCCATCTTTGCCAAAGAAGCTTTGGATGGATTATTGAAAAAACATCAATTGATTATACGATAAGCATAAAAAAAGAGAACCAATGGTTCTCTTTTTTTATGCTTATCGTAGCTTCGTTTACTCCCTTTTAAATCCACGTTTTCTGTGATTTGAAAAAAGCAGCCTGAATAGCAGCATAATTTTCAACAATGAGATACAGATTAAAAACTAAGACCAACAAGTCAAAATAAATAAAATCAAGTGCATGACTGATGTAAACATGAGTCAAGAACATCCCCACTGAAATAGGAAACAACCAAACTGCGCCAAAGAAATAAGTTCTTCGAAACAAGAGTAATAGTCCTCCAACCAATTGAGCAAAACCAATCACTTCAATAAAGTTTGTTCTTTCCCAAATCAAATAAAAATCCAAGAAATCTCCTCCTAATCCAAAGTCGATATACTCTTGTTGACTAATTGTTTCTGTCAATTTTTCATAGCCATGTGGAATAAATACATAGGCTAGAAAAGCACGAAAGAGATAGCTTATGAATAGGCCAATTCGCTGAACTACTTTTTCCATTATCCTATTTATTTTTTATCCATAATATGGAAGCCCATTAAACGTCCACTTCCTTTTAAACGAAATGTTTCTTTAACTTCTCCTGACTTCGGATTGTATTGATACGCTCCTGCAAAATTTTCTTCTGAATTATTTGAGATGAAGTAGATACTTCCGTTGTGGTAAAATGGATTTTGATACGAATAGAAATTATCCGGTAACATGTCTAAACGAGTTGCTTTTTTTGTATGTACATCAATTTCGTTCCAGTACCAAATATCTTTTCGATACGAAACACCATGTTGACCTCCGCCATAATACGAAGTTGGACGGCTTGAAATTGTTGTATACACCTTGTTGTTGTGTGCAAAAATTCTGTTGAAATCACTCGGATATTGATAATCCGAAATCTTCAATTCAAAAGTAGGGTCGAATTTAATTTCTCCTTTTTTAATACGCAGGATTTTCGATTCTGGTTTTTGAACAGTCATATCACCCACTGCAATCACGTATAAATCTTGTGTAACTTCATCTAAACTCCACAAAACATGGTCTGCAAATAAACCTAAGTTAGTTGCTCCTTCATAAGAAGTAACTCCTTCTATTTTATTTGTAGTCAAATCATATACTGCTATTTCTACTTGTTGAACATTCGGTTTCACTTGCCAAGCGGTACTACGTGTTCCGTGTTGAATATCCACATACAGTTTATTGTCTCGTTTCGCCAAAATCAACTGACCTGCTGCTTCATAAGAACTCCCATCAGAAAGAGAGGAGAAATCTACTTCACCTATACGCTGCATCGTTTGTGGATTAAATTTTTGTACTTTTAATCCTCCAGCTGCTGAATCCCAATAATATCCTTCTGTAGTACTCACAACTAGATAGTTGGTTTCATACGTATTATTTGGTGTACTAATGAATCCATCGGTACTAAATTTATTCCCTTCCATTTTATATTTTGATAGTCCTACTTCACTCGCTAAGGCTCCATCTTTTTTGTACAATACATTATCCACAACACGGCCTCCCGCTGAATATCCCAACTGATAAAAAGGAACTGCAGACAAATCAATCACGCGAGATTTTGCATCATCTAAAGCATAAATACCGCCTGCCCATTTTTCTGTTCCATTGAAGATAACCCATAACTCGTCTTTTGGTAACTCATCTGGATTAACAGGTGGTGTTGGTTCTTGTGAATTGTCATCGTTACTACACGAAAACAGCAAAAAAGTAGCCAAGAAAGCCGCAGCTATCCCGTTGAATGTAAGTTTTTTCATGATTTTGAATTATTAAATGATTTTGTAAACAATTTTAAATTGAACAGCACGTCCAGGTTTTTGTACATTGAAATTATCGTAGCGCTTTACATTTCCTACATTAAGTAGTTCTAAGGCTAGATTAATCTTTCGATGACCAAAGTGATAATACACCCCTATATCATGGGTAAACTGCCCTAATCTCCCATCATTGGGGATAATTAACTTCGAATCCACCATATCCGCTTTTCCAAAAAGACTAGGTTCTTGTTTTTTGGGAATATCAGTCAGATAAAAGCGATGTAAATAGTTGAGATTCCAGTTCACACTCACTTTATCTCGAGTGGAAAATAGGCTGTGAAAGTGACTGGTGAAAAATGCATTTCCAAAAAAGAAAGGAATGTTGGGCACACGAGCGCCTTCATACATCTTAAATTCTGCTCTTTCATTGATGCGTCTAATATCTTGATAGGTCATATTCATCCCCAAGTCAAACTGCTCTTTAATGTGATGGGTTACCTCTACCTCCACTCCCTTAATCGCTACTTGGTGAAAATTAATGTATCGGTTATACGGAATATCAGGTTGAAGAAAAATAGCATCTTTCACACGGCGATAAAAAAGAGTAAGCCCTACTGTACCCTTATGTGTAGATTTCCCATAGGCATAAGCAGCATTTACATTGATATTATGACTCGTCTCCGGAAGTAAATCTAAATTTTCCTTGATCAAAACTCCATCTCCAAACACCTCCATCTCATCGGGTAAACGAGTAGCATATTCATAGGACAACTTGAGTAAATACGGTTTTGCATCCCATTTCAAACCACCGAGATAGCCCCATTGGGTATTGGATTGAGAAGATTGCCAAGCGAAATTGAATTTATCTGTCGTAAATCCTTTCGATTGACTGTTGTACTGTTTTAGTGAAATCATACTTTCTAATTGATCACCCAACCAAAGTGAACGCAGGGCTAAAGCAGTAATACTTTTTTGATACGTTGCAGGAATCGTCAATACATCGACTTGTGCAACAGGAGAAACCGCTCCTAATGGATCACTCCCTTTTCTGCGTTGATAGTAGATCAATTTTCCAAACTCAAGAAAATGATTGGGATTGACTTGAAATGCAGCGTTAATTCTACCTGAAAGTAAATTGTAATGCAACTGCTGTTGACTTCCTCCTTTGTTTATTTCACCTATTACTTGATCGCTCAAGATAATCTCATTGTCCCAATTGTATCGAACTGTAGCTGTATCCGTGAGTTTGGTATTAAAATGGCTCCAGCTTAATACTGCATTTACCTGTAGTCGTTGATCCAAAAAACCTTTCTTATACGATAAAATAGCCGCATAATTTTGCTCGGAGCTATCTGCTTCTCCAAATACCTTTCCCATCTCACTATCATGCTGTATTTCTTTGTAAAAATCGGAAAATACAAATGTAAAACTCAAATCATCCACCCAGCCTTTATCTCGAACCCCAGCAACTAGTTCTCCATAATACGAAGAGGTTCCATCGTGAAATCGACGTACTTTTTTTGTGTATTGTTCTCCGGTAGTTGCATCAACAAAAGGAGCGTCAATCTTATAATTATTGGCAGAAGTATTATACATTGTATTCATTCCAAAATAATACGCTGGATTCTTCCCTACCAAAAACAAATTAGCCGTCGCTCGATGGGTGCGAAAGGACCCCATTTCATACGAGAGTTCGACCAAATTAGATTTGGGTTTTCGCGTTACTAAATTCACCCCACCACCTAGTGCATCTGAAGCTAAGTAAACAGGCATCGCGCCTTTGTAGATTTCAATGCGTTCTAACATATTGGTGGGAAGGGTGCTCAATGAAAAACCATGTCCAAATAACTCTATGGGAACGCCATCTTTAAACAAGCGAATTGCTTTACCTTGTAGTCCACCTAAATTCAACTGAGTTTCAGCCCCTAGACCACCATTAGATCGAACCTTAATTCCCGCTGAGCGATTCAATTGGCTACTGATATCTCCTCCCTTATTATGGACTTGTTTCATATCCAATACCTGAACTGAAAATGGCGTTCGCTCTATTTTTTGTTGTGCCGTTTGGGCATGAATCACGACCTCCTCTAATTGCTCATTCTTCTCCCTTAGTATCAAGGGATAATGTACGAGTTGACAATCAACCTCAACAGATTGGCTGTCAATAGGCCTTCCATTCTCATATACTTGTATGGTATAGGCTCCTGCGGGTAAATCTATACGTTCACTATATCCTTGTTCATTCAATCCATAGGTTTGTTGATTCACTACTAAGGTAAAAGCCGAAAATGATCGGGTTTGATTTCGTTGAACAGAAAAAGATACCTCACAAGCCAAAGCCGTAGAAGAGCAACATAACAAAAAGTATAAATATTTAACCATATTGTTATTTAGAATAGATTTAAATACTGTATTTTTACGCAAAAATAGAGGGAGGACGTGCAATACGCCTTACGAATTTGAGTGTAAGATTTACGTAAAAAGGTTTATTATGAGCTATAGAATGGATATTGTGGACTTTTTAGACCTGGTGGATTATCCATCGACTCACGAAACTAATTTTGCCCCTAAAAAAGAGAAAATTAAAGCCCTCCTACCAGAGAAAATAGCCGTTGAACAGGAAATCATCAACAAGCATTTACGAGTCGTTTCCCTTCAGTACACGACCAAACAAACCATAACCTTAGATTGTTTGGAAAATGATCCTTTTTTAGAACTGCATTTCAATTTATCTCCTCAAGCGATTCAATACAAAAACTCATTTTCTTCTTCCAAAGAAGTTCCTCCTATGACTGGAAATATGATTTATTTAGCTTCTAGTGGAGAGAAATCAGAACTATCTTTCCATCAAGGAGTAGACTATGAAACCTTTGATATCCATTTACCCTTAAGTATGATTAGTCAATATGCAGGAGAAAATCGTCAGTTGGATCATTTTCTCCAACAAATCATCCTTGCTAAAAGTGCTGGATTAACTGAAAATTGCATCTCAATCACTCCTTCTTTATATCATGCAATCCAACAGATTAAACAATGCACTTTTGAAGGATTGATGCGAAAAATCTACTTAGAATCCAAGATTTACGAGATATTAGCCTACTGTTTTGCAGATCAAGTAGCGGCTCAAACCGTTAAATTAACGACAAGAGATATAGAATCCATTCATTTTGTAGCGCATATTATTCAGTCGAATATAGGTCATCCTCTGACCATAGAGGAAATATCCAAAAAAGTAGGCATCAATCAAACCAAACTCAAGATAGGATTTAAGCAACTATATGGCACAACTATTTTCGGTTACTTACAAGAATTGCGAATGAATCAGGCTCAAAAGTACTTGCTGAATACAACCGATTCCATTGAAGAGATTAGTATAAAATGTGGATATATCAATACCTCCAATTTTAGCAATGCCTTTAAGAAACACTTTGGATATGCACCAAGTAGTTGTCGCCAAAACAGTCTGACTCCCCACTCCTATTCAAAACTTAATCCATAGAAAAACAAGTTCTTACCTGATGTAAGACCAAACAAAATTGAAACATCTTTACACAAATAAGTAACTAAAATGGTATCTTTGAGTAAACAGTTTTTAACACCTAACTATGCGATTGAAAAAGAAACATAAAATAATAGGGGGTATTTTCATCCTTATTGTGGTTGTATATTGTTCGGGTCAGTGGATAATCAATTATGTCCTGAATCAGTATTTACCTACAATCATAGCAGAAAAAAACGACTCTCCTTATGATTTAACTTATCAATCCGTTCACTATTCGATTGCCGAGCGAAAGTTAACTATCCAAGACATCGACATTCAACCCAAAGCCACAACTGTAACCGATACCCTGTCCTACCTCAAAGGTAAATTAAAGCAGATTGAAATCCAGCATGTAGCCCTATGGGATTTAATCAAAAGGCATCACCTCGCAGCACAGGGAATTACTATTATTCAACCTGATATTCAACTGTTCCAACACCAAACTGCAAAAGATACAACCCCCACGCCACCCCTTCAGTTTATTCAAGCCATTGATATCAAAACGATTGCGGTAAAACAAGCCCATGTTTTGATCCATGATGTGGAAAAAAATCTTCGTTTACATGAAGTACATAACTTTAGTGCGCAACTGAAAGGCATTCACTTCGGTGTTGAAACTCAAGATAAACCCATTCCCTTTACCTATAAGGATTATATTATTTCTTGTGATTCTGTCCGTAGTTTAGTGTCAGATTCGCAACAGCTAACGATTCATGGAATTCAAGTCAATCCTACTCAAATTAGCACTACGCGCCTTTTACTTCAACCGTTGACAACGGTTAAGGATAAAGCCGATTTACCCCATCGCCTCTTAACCATAGATACCCCTTCCTTGGTGCTAAAAGGAACCGATTGGGGATACAAAAATCAGGAGGATTTCTACTTGCATATTGATCAAATTCAGACACCTGCTGTGGATGTAGTGGTAGAAGAAAATACATTATCTACCCGTAAAAAAGAAATTAAAACTTCCGTCAATCCAAAACTTTTACCTTTTGATTTGACCATAGCAGCCATTGATATGGATAGTATTACTATTAATTCCCTCAATCAATGGTTAATTAAACGAGGAAGTCTACATCTCAAACGCGTAGTAAACAAAGCCAAAGAAGAGTTACACATTGGAGCCATTCAGGTATTACAGCCGGATATTCACTTGCATCAATCCCAACAAAAAGCAAAGCCTAAAACCCAAAAAGTCGACGTGTTTTTTGACGATTTAGTACAAATTGATACCCTATCCCTCCAACAGGGAAGCTTTACATCGACAAAAGGAAAGGATCGTACGGTTGTCTTGCAGACCAAAGGGGTGCAAGCTTCTATTGAGCAAATTCACCTCGATGCACAAACCTTAGCTTATAAGATTCCTGTACGCTACAAAGAAATCTCGTTTTCAGCTGAGGCAATTCAATGGAATACTGGGCGTTTTTACGATATCAAAATTGATAAAATACAAGGACATAATACAACATTAACTTGTAGTAATTTGGAACTAACTCCTAAATATAATCGCAAAACGATGGTGCGCATGTTCACCTATGCGGATGATATTTTTACAGTTAAAACCAAAGCCATTACTCTTTCCAATTATACTTGGGGATTTGACCCTCAAGACGTTCTATTCTTCAAAGCGGATCACGTTCGCTTAGACCATATTAATGCCAATATATTCCGCGATAAAACGCCTACATTTAATATGAGTATAAAACCGTTGTTTAGCAAAAAACTACGCGACATTCCGTTTACATTGGAGCTAAAAAAGGTAGATATTGTCAATTCTACTTTAGAATATGAAGAATACGATCAAAAGGCAGTTGCACCAGGAAAATTGACGTTTGGGAATTTCAATGCTTCCATTCAACATGTATACAGTGGTTATAAACAAACAAAATTACCAACCACCACATTGGCTATTCAGGCTAGTTTTATGAATGCTGCACCATTACAAGTCAATTGGTCTTTTAATGTTTTGAACCGTTCAGACGACTTTCGCATTAGTGGAACCATTAAAAATTTCCCTGCTACAGCCATGCAATCCTTCTTACAACCCTATGTAAAAGCCTCTACCGAGGGGAATTTAGATTTGGTTAAATTCAATTTTACAGGGAATAACAAAGTAGCAACGGGAACTTTTGGTATGAATTATAAGGATTTAAAGGTAACTTTATATCGAAAAAATGGAGAAAAGAAAAGGAAAATACTCTCTAAAATAGGTAATTGGTTCATTCACAAAAACTCAGCAGGGGAGTTCAAAGAAGTTGAGATAAAAAAGGTCAATCGCATAGAAGAAAAGTCTTTTTTCAATTACCTTTGGTTATGTATTTTACAAGGTCTAAAACAAACTATTTTATAACACAATCGCATATGAAAACAGTATTTATCACAGGAGCATCTTCAGGTATTGGACAAGCTACAGCCAAAGCACTAGCGCCCAATCATCGTTTAATACTTTGTGGAAGAAGAAAAGAGCGATTAGAAGCATTAGCCCAAGAATTAAATCAAACCACTGAAACACATATCTTAACCTTTGAAGTTCGTTCTAAAGAAGAAGTTTTTCAGGCTGTTGCTTCCTTACCTGATGCTTGGAAAGACATTGATATCCTTATCAACAATGCTGGAAATGCACATGGTTTATCTTCCTTTCAAGACGCCGCTATCGAAGATTTAGAAGCCATGATTGATATCAATGTAAAAGGGTTAATTTATGTAACTAAAGCTGTTTTACCCTTGCTATTACAACACAATCGAGGGGGACATATTGTAAATTTATCTTCGATTGCAGGTAAAGAGACCTATGCTAATGGATCCGTATATTGCGCTTCAAAAGCCGCTGTTGAGTCCATTTCAAAAGGCTTGCGCATTGATTTAAACACCAAGGGAATCAAAGTTACAAATGTTGCACCAGGTGCTGTTGAAACAGAGTTTTCTATGGTGCGCTTTAAAGGAGATCAAGCAAAAGCAGATCAAGTATACAAAGGATATGATCCATTAAGTGCAGATGATATTGCACAAGCAATTGCATACGCAATCAATCAACCCGATCACGTACAATTAGCAGATATGACCATTTTTCCGAAAGCACAGGCTAGTGGAACAACTTTTTACAGAAAACCTGAATAGGGTAAACGATTTAAAATCAATCATTTTATGAAATACCTTCTTGCAATTAGTCTCTTTGTTGGACTTCATTGCACCTTTAGTTCTCCGCTTCAAGCGAGTGAAGCTAAAAGCACTTGGAAAGAAAACCTTACCCCTTTACTCCAAGCGACTTCGGATACCGTTTTTATTGATTTAAAAAACGATCCTGATTTTAAATTTGCCAACAATTTACGTTGGTTTCAAGACCCAGAATTATCTCTTTTTGGGATTAAAACAAAAACAGGGGAACTGTTTATTGAACCTTTATTTCATCAAATCGAATCTTTTGTTGATAATGTTTCGATTGTAACCTTTGAAGGTTATCAAGGCGCCATCAACGACAAAGGTGAAATTGTAATTCCTTACATCTATGAAGAATTACAAACGAGTAGTGAAGAGCGAATTGCTTACTATGAAGGTGGTTTATGGGGATTCTTCTCCAACACCGGAGATAAAGTAATTCCCGCTTCGTATGAGTTTGTAGGTAATTTTTCAGAAGGCCTTGCTTTGGCCTCTAAAGACAATTTATTTGGCTATATCAATAACCAAGGGAAAGTTATGATTCCCTTTCAATACGAATATGCCAGCAATTTTGAAAATGGACAAGCACAAGTGGAGGTTAAATTCCGCGCTTTTACCATCAATAAAAAAGGAATAAAAATATCGAATTAGAGAGGGTGAGGCGATAAGAAGATGAACAAAAGAGCAAAACCTCACAAAGTACAAATCTCACAAAGCACAAACCTCACAAATAACAAAGCACAAAGAGCAAAGAGCAAAGTACACCCCTCACATCATTACAAACGTTGCGTGACGGATGCGACCCCTCCTTCGTCGGGGTGACATACTGGGGGGATTATGGGAAGGTGATAAGCAAACCTCACAAAAAAGCAAACCTCACAAAAAAGCAAACCTCACAAAAAAGCAAACCTCACAAAAAAACAAACCTCACAAAAAAACAAACCTCACAAAAAACAAATATCCCCCATAAACCTAAATAGAAAATGGGAGAAAGAAATAAGAAAAAAGTAGGACGTACTCTTTTCATATTGCTCTTCTCCCATCTTCAATAAACAACTAACTCAAACATTCGTATAGTTTACAGCCCATCAAACTTTATTCCTAAAGTGAACCATCTACCTGGCATTGGCACAGCGCCAGCCTCAATATAGGTTGTGTCAAATATATTCTGAGCATCTATATAGAACTTTAGCTTATCCAAGGCATAGTTCAGACGAATATCTGTAATCCAATAACTCTTATACGTCAATCGTTCATTGAATCGATTCGCTAAGGTTACACTAAACTTATCATAGGTATAGTTTACAGTTCCCACCACTTGGTGTTTCAAACTTTCTAAGGCATATTTAGAAAGCACCCCTGCATCTGCTGATTTGTTTTCAATAGTTGGAGACAGGTAGGTATATGAAATCCCTAAATTCCACATATTCAACTCATCACCCAAACGATAACGCAAGGCTGTATTGACTCCTTTTGTCTTATTTTTAGACGCATTATACGGTTGGTACGGTTGATTCATATCCACGCGAATCCAATCAACAAAATCATCAATATCGCGGTAGAATACAAAAGCTTCTGCTTGAAAGCGATCTGTTCTATACTTCCCTCCCACCTCAACTTGATAAGCTTTCTCTGGAGTTAAATCAGGATTTCCAATATTACCTGGACGTTGGTCTAAGTATAAATCCGTAAACGAGGGAATTCTACTCGCCGTACCAGCGTTAAAAGTAGCTTGCCAATGCGGATTGAAATTATAACTCGCATCAATTCCAGGAAAAACTTCCCATCCGTATTTTGTGTTATAATTGACATAAGCGCCAATATTCACATCTAACTGCTCCAACCAATTTCTTTGAAAGGCAGCAAAGAATCCGTAATTACTTTTGCTGTGATCGCCAATGTTGGTTGAATTAATTTCTTCGTAACGCATTTCACCGCCAAACGTGAATTTCCCATAATCAGCGGTATACTCTCCATTGACATTTGAGGTAATCGCATGAGTATAATGTCTACTTCTTGCTACATCTAAACGCTGGCGATAATAGCGGTAATCATCAAAATTATAGCGATACGCTACACTAGGCATAAACGTTAAACGATCGGATAAATAATGACGAGAACTCAAATTCAACATCGTCGTACTGACAATTTCTTTCGATTCTTTATCCCCTGGTGCAGCATAATAGCCATTGGCTCCAAAAGAACTATTGGCATGCCCTGCTAAAATCATGATGGTATTTTGATCATTGGGAACAATATTTCCTTGATAAAATACTTTATTGTTATGATAGGCTGTATTATAGCGATATCCATTTCCAGAATCATGACTGGCAAATAGCAAGTGATTATCTTTGGCACGTACTAGTGTTCCTCCTACTTGAACTCCTCGGTTGTTGTAGGTTTCATTGTGATCCTCTTCTTTGTCTTTTTTAAAGCTCGTACCTCCGTACACAGCCGCGAAGACTCCATCCTTCTTTGGATTTTTCGTCACAATATTCACTACCCCAGTCAAACTATTTATTCCATACAAGCGAGCCGAAGGTCCACGTACAATTTCAATGCGCTCTACAGCTTCTAATGGAATGGGAATATTCAGTGAATTATGTCCCGTTTGGGGATCCGAAATCTTTTGACCATTCAACAATAAAACATTCTGCTCAAAACTTCCTCCATCAATACTCAAATCGGCTTGCGTTCCATTAGGACCACGCTGTCTCAAATCCACTCCAGCTACAAAACTCAACAACTCATTAACTGAACTTACAGGTAACTGCTTGATTTGATCCTGCCCAACGACCGTAATATTTCTATTCTTTAAAGTACTTGGAAGCTGTAATCGCTGGTTGTAAATTACAATTTCTTCCATATTATCCTCAACTGTTGTCGTGCTTTTTTCTTGTGCATAACCTGATGCAGTTACAAAGCCACAAAGCGTTAAGGCTACATAAAATTGACGTTTCATAAGTATTCAATATTCATTTGTATGCTGCAAATGTAGGAGAGGATTTTTCTCCGTTTCTAGTCCGGTTTAAAGATAGAAAACAGTCCGGTTTGAAACTTTCTAAAAAAAATATTTTATTTCTTTCATTTTAGGACTTCTACTTAAACTCGCATGATTATCATATCTTAAATGTAAATTATTTTCATTATTTTTGGTCTATAATCTTGCTATATGATTAAGAAATTAGTACTTCCAACCGTATTGCTTACTTGTGTGCTCTCCTCTTGTGGTGAGCGAAGCAAACAAGCCATGCGAGTCGTCTATGGTGAAAATGAAGTGGTTGAGGCTTTGAATGAAGTCCCCAGCATCCAATTTGACTCTTTACAAACTAGTGCGCTTCAAGAAGAAGTTCGCCTTTTTTACAAAACCAATGACTACCATCTAGGCTGGTTCAATGCAGCGAATAGGCAGCAACTCTTAGAAAGTGTTCGCGATCTCCAAAATGATGGAATCAAAATTGCATCAAAAGAATTACACAAACTCATAGCGTTAGATGCTACCTATGAACAACTCCCTGAAGCAGATAAAATTCAAGCGGATTTTTTATTTTCTACAATGTATGTCAATACGTTAGATCATCTATTCAATGGTAGTGTTAGAGCGAAGCGTTTGTATGGAGATTGGGAAATAACGCCCAAACCATTAAATACCAGTGCCACAATGCTTTTGGCTTTAGAGCATGAGAGTATTACATTAAGCTATGACAGTATTCGAACCAAACAACCGGTATACACACAATTAAGAAAAAAGCTATCCTCTTATTATGCCTTAGAAAAAGACAGCCTAAAACCGTTTAAACAAGGTAAAATTAACGATACAATTCCAGAACTTGTTGCCCTCAAAAAGCACTTGATTTTCTTAAATCAATTGGCAGATAGTCTGCAGACAGATGCGATTTACAATCAAGCAACCGCTCAATCCATTAAGGCTTTTCAAAAAGAAAAGAAACTCAATGTTACGGGCTTTACCGATACAAAAACCATTGATGCTATTTTGCGAGATGAAAATGCTTTAAAGGAAAAAATAATTGTCAATTTAGAACGTTGGCGTTGGTTTCCGAGAGAATTTTCATCCCATTATATTTTGGTGAACATTCCCGCTTACAGCTTAGTTTCTGTGTCCAATCAGGATACCATTCGACAACACAAAGTTGTTGTGGGAACAGCAGCGCGTAAAACACCTATTTTAAGCTCGACCTTGACAACCGTTGTATTGAATCCTACTTGGACAGTACCACCAACCATCAAAAAAAATGATTTGGTGCCTAAGGCAAGTAACGATTTGTCTTATTTTTCAAGGTTGAATTTTACTATTTACAATAGTCAAGGAAAAGTGGTTTCCCCAGAAAATTGGGATGCAAGCAAAGGTACTTCCTACCGTTACGTACAAAAAGGAGGACCAGGGAATACGTTGGGACGTGTCAAATTTCTGTTTCAAAACAACCATGCGGTTTATCTACATGATACCCCAAGTCAATGGGGGTTTGCCCGTAACGACAGAAACCTAAGCTCAGGATGTGTACGCGTACAAGATCCTTTTGATTTGACGGCCTATATTTTTGAACTTGCGGCTCCAAATTTAACCAAAGAGGAAGTGGATAAGATTATCGCTTCTCAAGACACCAAAAGTATCAAAGTAAGTGAAAATCCAATTGATGTCCATTTGTTGTACTGGACGGTGCAAGTTGATACGCAAGGAAAATTCACCTATTTCAAAGATATCTATAAGTATGACGAAGAACTTTATAAGCGTTTAAGCAAATAAGAAATCGTAGTTCTACCATAAAAATAGCCTCTGATGCATCAGAGGCTATTTCTTTTATTTCATTAGCTGAAAAGTTCCTTGAATAAAACTTGCACTTCTCTTTCCTTGACTACTTGTTTCATCCGCATAGCTTAAAAAAGCATCGACACTTCCCTTCTGTGTATCAATAACTTGACTAACCGTTAACCCATCGCTTTCAATCCAGTTAATAAAAAACAGGTGATCCCCTATTTTTTTATAATACATGGTTTCCGTTCCTTCAGAAACCACTCCCTCTGCATTCGTGGTTTTCCAATGTAACTGATTTTCTGATACATACTCTACCTCCGCTTTAAAATCAGGATAGGTTAAAATTCCCTTGTGTCCAATTAGTGATTCCTGCTCTTGCGTTGATGCTGTATGAGTAGCTTCGGTTGTTTGATTGATATCTGCTTCTTTTACTGTTGAACCTCCTTGTTTGCAAGCCAAGAACAACAAAGGAGTTGCAAGTAAACATAGACTGATTTTTTTCATTGCTTCATTTTTTAAATTATAAGATTTACCCTACAAAGAATGGCATGGTATTCCAACTTGTATTCCACTTAAAAGTAACAAAAAGTAGGCCTAATTCCATCAAAAAATCATTTTTTTAAATAAAAATGTCCAACGCACCGTTGTACGTTGGACATTTTTAGCAACTACTAGTTGAATCTTATTTTTTAGATTAAATATTTCGATTGTTTTAAATAATCTTGTTGTGTAGAGTAAATAAACAAACAAGACTCCTCTTTAATTAATTCGATTAATTCTCTATTTACTTCATTTGGAACAGCAGGACAACCGTAGCTTCTACCTAAACGTCCTTGTTTTAAGGCTAATACAGGAGATGCATAATCTGCGCCATGTACAACAATCGCACGTGTACGTGCATTGTCATTGATTCCTTTTTCCAATCCATCTAAACGCATAGAAAAACCATTGCTTCCTTGATACGTTTCACCCGTTTTATAGAATCCTAAACTACTCATATGAGAATTGATTCGGTTTGAAAAAGCAGTAGCAAATTCATCCCCTGTTTTTTTCCCATGGGCCACTACAGATTCCAATAGCACCGTATTCTTCTCCATATCAATCACCCATAGGCGTTTTTGTGTAGAAGAAACACTAAAATCAACAATAGTCAATTTATTATTCTTGATTAAACCTTCTTC
This sequence comes from Myroides odoratus, assembly GCF_001549985.1. Taxonomy (GTDB): domain Bacteria; phylum Bacteroidota; class Bacteroidia; order Flavobacteriales; family Flavobacteriaceae; genus Flavobacterium; species Flavobacterium odoratum_A. The sequence continues at coordinate 431,298 of NZ_LROZ01000001.1, forward strand.
TTGCATCTTAAAATAGCCTTTCAACGCCATCGTAAATACTTTCTCTGAAGGAGCATTAAACGCTTTTAAATCTAACGTATGAAAAAGTGTATTTGCTTTTAATGCAAAACTTTCTTCTGCGGTTAGTTCTGTTTTTTCTACTTTCTCTGTTATATCAGCATCCAACTGAATGGATGAACTATCAAATTGAATTGAATTCTTGGCAATACCTGCACCAACTAATACCAAAGCCGCCGAAGCCACTATCCACTGCTTATAATTCATTGTAATATCTTTAAAAAAGGGGTTATTTTTAATTACGAAGTCGTAAAAATAAAAAAATATTTTTACCAAACAAATGATAATCACCAAAGTAAGGATATAATTATGTTTTTTTTGTACATTCTTTGCGAATTGAGCATTTTTCGTATCCTAAAATCACAATTTCCTTAAAACCTCAAAAGTCAGAAGCGAAAACTGTCTTTTTTTTAAATAAAGTGCAGGAATATCCCCTCAAAAAGTAGAACTTAGAAATACAATCTGTAAATTTGTCTAAGGAATAATTCAAACGACAAAAACACACAGCAATGAATAAGAAAGTAATTTTAATGATATTAGATGGTTGGGGAAAAACGCAAGATCCCAAAGTTTCAGCCATCGCATATGCTCAGACTCCCTTTATTGACAGCCTATATACACAATACCCGAATACCTATGTATTAACGGACGGATTAAATGTAGGATTGCCAGCAGGTCAAATGGGAAATTCTGAAGTTGGTCATATGAACTTAGGTGCAGGTCGAATTGTGTACCAAGATTTAGTCAAAATCAATATGGCGGTTGAAAACAAAACCATTGCTCATGAACCTGCCTTGCAAGCAGCCTTTGCTTATGCAAAAGAAAACCACAAGAACGTTCACTTTCTAGGTTTACTTTCTGATGGAGGTGTTCATTCACATGAAAAACACTTATATGGCTTACTTGATGCAGCAGTAGATTACGGTTTACAAAATTTATTTGTTCATGCTTTTACAGATGGACGAGACGTAGATCCGAAGTCGGGAGTAAAACACATTGCTAAATTAGAAGAGCACATTGCCTATTCTCCAGTTCAATTGGCTTCTGTTATCGGGCGCTATTACGCTATGGATCGCGACAAACGTTGGGAAAGAATTGCCAAAGCCTATCACTTATTAGTAGAGGGAAAAGGAATTCACTCAACCGATGCAGTAAAAAGCATCGAGGCGAGTTATGCAAATCAAATTACAGATGAATTCATTGATCCTATTGTTATGGTAGATAAAGACAATCATCCTGTTGGTAAAATTGCAGCCGATGATGTAGTGATCTTTTTTAACTTTCGTACCGATCGTGGGCGTGAATTAACCCATGTTCTATCACAAGATAATTTCCCAGAATACGAAATGAAAGCCTTGCCTTTGTATTTTGTAACCTTAACCAACTATGACGATACCTTTAGACGTGTGCATGTTGTATACGACAAAGAGAATTTACATCATACGCTTGGAGAAATTATCGCTCAACACGGAAAAAAACAAATCCGCATTGCCGAAACGGAAAAATATCCACACGTAACCTTTTTCTTTTCAGGTGGAAGAGAATTGCCTTTCGAAGGAGAACAACGCATTTTATGTCCTTCGCCTAAAGTGGCAACCTATGATTTAAAACCAGAAATGAGTGCCTATGATTTAAAAGATGCGTTAATTCCAGAATTGCAAAAAGGAGAAGTTGATTTTGTGTGTTTAAACTTTGCCAATGGAGATATGGTTGGGCACACTGGAGTCATGGAAGCAGCAATTAAAGCCTGTGAAGCAGTAGATCAATGCGTCAAAGAAGTAGTTGAAGCAGCTTTAGCAAATAATTATACCACCATTGTATTAGCCGATCACGGAAACTGTGAAACCATGCTAAACGAAGACGGTAGTCCGAATACCGCTCACACTACGAATCCCGTGCCAATTATTTTGGTTGACAAAGACATCAAAACCATCAATCACGGCGTTTTAGGAGATATTGCCCCAACGATTTTAAAATTAATGGGATTACCTCAACCGGAAGAAATGACGAGACACTCTTTGGTTTAATACTTAAATTAAATCACAACATAAAAACAGCGCTTTGTAAAAATACAAAGCGCTGTTTGTTTTTGATTAATTCGCTATATTCGTTTGGCTTAACACCAACGAACCAACCTATGAAATATAAACTACTTGCATTAGCAGGTCTTGCCCTATTATGCAGTTCTTGTATTCAAATTACTAGACTCACTAGCGATTACAAAAAATTAGACCCCGCATTCCGCCCCTATCTTGCTACTTATGAAGAAGGAAAAGATACCCTACCCAATCGCGTCTATTCCATAACAGGAGAACAGATTCGACACCAAATGGAACAGCATGATAAAATTCTGGTCTACACCTTTACAAATGGCTGTTCAGGACCAACTTGTTATCCCCTAGCAACTTTTAAACGCTGGGCAGAGGAGAATGGATATAAACTTTATTTAGTCACTACAGGATATGATCACTTAGGTCACACACTGAGTCAACAAATAAACCTACCACTTTATGTAATCAACTACAAAGCATACAATACCAATTGGAGAGGTAAATATTACGATCGTTTTCTCTTGGATTTACTTCAAAATGAAGCTAACTCAAAAGCTATCGTCAAAGATTCGTCTATCAATCTTTATACTTTTGAAAAGGGAAAACTCACACAAGTTTCTAGTGATTTACTACAACTTGAACCTAAATTCATTCACTTATAATAAAGAAAAAGAGGCTTTTTATCGCCTCTTTTTTATTGTTTTTATCTATACTTCTATTTTTTTATTCCATCGCAATTGTTTACAAAAAAGCGCAGTTCCACCTACCTTTACTTTAAACAAATACAAAATAGATCATGAAAATAACAACCTTAACCTTAGAAACAGCAAACCTAAATAATATCGTCCATTTTTATCAACATACCTTAGGTTTAACGCTTGTAGAACAAACACAAAACGAAGTTCACGTTCAAGCAGGTGATACCAAATTGATTTTTCAAGAGAAAAAAGACAGCCCTGCTTTTTATCACCTAGCGTTTAATATTGCTACCAATCACCTAGCGCAAGCTATTGCTTGGGCGGAGGCGCATAACCTTGAGCTACTTCCTTCTCCCAAAGCTGAAGTTATTACCTATTTCGATGCTTGGAAAGCACAATCGATTTACTTTTGGGACTTGAATGGTAATTTACTTGAATTCATCGCGAGAGAAGATATCCAAACAGTACTCAATCAACCTTTTTCACCCAAAGAAATGTTGAATATTAGCGAAATCGGTATTGTTACTGCTCAACCGATGCAAACAGCAGAAGGGATTATGCAACAAACGGGATTACAGTATTTCGACAAAGCGCAACCTCTACCAGAATTCTGTGCAATTGGTGATGATGAAGGATTACTTATTTTCGTTACCCCTGAAAGAAACTGGTATCCTACTGCAATAAAAGCCCAACCAGGCAATGCAACAATTCAGTTAGAAGTCAATGCTAACTCTTATACCATTCAGGCTTCAGATTGGAAATAAGCCAATTATTTTGCAGTTCAACAACATAGAACTTCTTTATTTCTAAAATTCCATTTTCATCCATTTTTTAGATTCAAAGGAATACCGTAATTTTGTAGTTCTTAAATCAATAAAGTATGATCATTCCAAAAACTCTAGAACAAATTGAGTTGATGAGACAAAGTGCCCTTTTAGTTTCTAAAACATTAGGGATGCTTGCAACAGAGCTAAAGCCAGGAGTAACGACTTTAGAATTAGATAAAAAAGCAGAAGAATTTATCAGAGATCACGGTGCAGTACCGGGATTCAAAGGATTATATGGATGTCCTTCTACTATTTTGACTAGTGTAAACGAGCAAATTGTACATGGACTACCAACAGATAAACCCATTGTAGAAGGTGATATCGTATCGATTGACTGTGGAACAGTCATGAATGGATACTATGGGGACCACGCCTATACCTTTGAAGTAGGTGAAGTTGCACCTGAAACAAAGCGTTTATTGCAGATCACAAAAGAATCACTTTACGTAGGAATTCGCGAATTCAAATTAGGTAACCGCGTAGAAGATGTAGGAAGTGCTATTCAGCGTTATTGCGAAAAAGAAGGCTATACTGTAGTACGTGAATTAGTAGGTCACGGACTAGGAACAAAAATGCACGAAGCTCCTGAGATGCCAAATTACGGTAAACCAGGAAGAGGGAAGAAATTCGTTGAAGGGATGGTTGTTGCGATTGAACCGATGATTAACTTAGGAACAAGAAACATCAAACAACTGAATGACGGATGGACCATCGTGACGCGTGATGGAAAACCATCGGCACACTTTGAGCACGATGTGGCTTTAGTGAATGGTAAGCCAGAATTGTTATCTACGTTCCAGTACATTTACCAAGCCTTGGGAATCCAAAGCAATGAAGAAGATGAGTTTAGAGCTAAACCTTTAGTTTTATAATTCATTTCCTCTAATGAAGAAACTTTTCAAAACAATACTGAACATTATACCTCGACCGATTTTAATTCGGTTGAGTTATCTTGTTCGACCTATTTTTGCCTGGTACCTCAAAGGAGATCGCTATACCGATCCTATTGATGGCAAAAGTTTTAAGAGTTTTTTACCTTATGGCTATGCTAAACAACGAAATAACGTGCTTTCTCCAAGTACTTTGTCTTTAGAAAGACATCGTTTGTTGTGGCTGTACTTACAAAGAGAAACTGATTTTTTCACGGCTCCTTATCAAGTCCTACACTTTGCTCCTGAACAAGCGTTTTATAAGCGTTTTAAAAAACAGGCTAATTTAACGTATACGACGACAGATTTAGAGTCGCCTTTAGCAGATGTCAAAGCAGATATCTGTAATTTACCTTTTGCGGATAATTCATTTGATATAATCTTGTGCAATCACGTATTGGAACACATTCCTGATGATACCAAAGCCATGCAAGAATTATATCGCATTCTCAAACCTGGTGGAATGGGCATTTTTCAAGTCCCTCAAGACTTGAATAGAGCAACTACTTTTCAAGATGACAGCATCACCGATCCCAAAGAGCGCACCTTGCTATTTGGTCAATATGATCACGTTCGCGTTTATGGAACAGATTATTTCGATAAACTGCGTCACATCGGTTTTACGGTTATTGAAGAGGATTACACCCATCGACTTACTCCAAAAGAAGTGGAAAAATATTGTTTAGCAGCAGGAGAAATTATTCCTGTTTGTTTCAAACCCCTATAAACCTTCCTTTCTCATTCTATCGCTTTTGCGTATCTTCGTACAACTATTATTCGTTTACGTATGTTAACTATGATTACGACCGTACTTTTTGATATGGATGGCGTTTTAATTGATTCTGAAAAATTTTGGCAACAAGCAGAAAGAGAAGTTTTTACTGCTGTAGGTTGCCAATGGAGTGAAGCAATAGCCCATCAAACTACTGGACAAACTACAAGAGCAGTCACTGAACTTTGGTATCGTTTATTCCCTTGGACTGGCCATTCACTCGAAGAAGTAGAACAAGCCGTTATCGACCGCGTAGATGAATTAATTCGCCAAGAAGGGGAAATCAAAAGAGGCGTTTTAGCCACCTTAACCTTTTTACAAGCACAAGGAATCAAAATTGGTTTAGCAACTAACTCTACGCCTTCGTTGATTCAAACGGTTTTAACGCGATTGGACATTCATTCTTTTTTTCAAACTACCGTATCTGCCTTGGATGTTCCTCAGGGTAAACCCGCTCCTGATGTGTATCTACAAGCAGCGCAAAATCTAGACAGCCAACCGGAGCATTGCCTTGTTGTTGAGGATTCTTTTACTGGGGCTACAGCAGGTAAAAATGCAGGAATGACCGTCTTTGTAGTTCCTGAATTGGAGTTTTACGAAGATCCTAAATTTAATTTAGCAGATAGAAAACTATTTAATTTAGAGGAATTTGAAGAAAATTTCTTAGCTTTAAATTGCGTAACCCCCTAATAGACCATTACTCATGTTGAACGTACAATGGCTTTTTATATTCTTTTTTTGCACTTTGCTTACCCAAGCACAGTCCACACAGGATTATACCGCCAATTACATCAAAATGGCTGCTTTCATGAATAATGATCAAGCCGTCACTCCTTTCTTTCCATTAAATGAAAGCTTTGCACTCGAATTTGACGATTTGTATGGAGATGAAGGAAATTACTACTACCGAATACAAGCCTATAATTACGATTGGACACCTTCACAATTGAGACCGATTGAATACATCAAAGGAATGGACAATCAACGTATTCAGCAATATAGTACCTCTTTCAATACGTTGCAAATGTACACCCACTACAAGTTAACAATCCCTAACTCTCAGTATCGCATCACGAAAAGTGGGAACTACATCTTAGAGATTTACGATGAAGACAATCAAGTGGTCATTCGACGCAAATTTGTATTGTATGAAAATACGGTTGCTGTAGGAGCTCAAGTTAAAAGAACAAGAGATTTAACCTATATTGATACGAAACAATCCTTGGAGCTGACGATTAAATTAGGGGATCAAACCTATCAAAATCCAACAACCAATATCAAAGTCGCTTTGTTCCAAAATGGCCGTTGGGATTCTTATATTACCAAGGTTCCACCTCAATATACGATTGGTACAGATTTGATTTACAAATATGACAAAGAAACTAGTTTCTGGGGAGGCAATCAATTTCGCTATTTTGATAACAGCGACTTAAAACAAGCCAACAACATGATTTACTTCAATGGGAAGGAAAATGATATGTATAAAACGACGCTTTACCCAATTACAGGATGGTTAGATAAGAAATATTCGTATTATCCTGATATCAACGGTTCATTTAGAGTGCGCAACATCTATGGAAAAAAAGCGACAATTGAAGCAGAATACAGCTGGGTATACTTCACGTTTCGCCCTGTAGCTGAGGATAAAAACGAAGCTTATTTTGTTACGGGGATGTTTAACAATTATGAATTAACCCCTGAGCATCAGTTGACCTACAATCCGGAAACGGATCGTTTTGAAAAAGCAATTCTCATCAAGCAAGGATTCACCAATTACAATATTACAACCGTGGTAAAAGGTAAAGTTAGCACAGAACACAATCCCGATGGGAATCATGCTTTAACCACAAATAAATATCAAGTTTTAGTATATTATAAAGGAAATACTGATTTATATGATCGTGTTATCGGTTTTGCAGAAGCAAATGCAGAACAGATTACGTACTAAAAATAAAAAGGAACAGCATTATGGTATCAAAACAAACCAAAGGAGTAAATGTAAGAGTAGAAACACTATATGAAGGTTTTTTTCAACGAAGTAATAGCATGCAATTTGCTTTTAGTTATGAAATTACCATCGAAAACCAAAGTGATTCTACCATTCAAATCCACTCGCGTCATTGGGAAATTTACGATTCACTCAATGCCAAAGAAATTGTAGAAGGATTAGGTGTTGTAGGAGAACAACCCCTTATCTTACCCAATGAAACCTACACCTATAGTAGTGGTTGTGTATTGACGTCCACTTCTGGTGCAATGCAAGGCTATTACAATGTCATTCGCACAGAAAATCAAGAAATGATTACAGTTGAAATTCCCTTTTTTAAGCTCGTAGCGCCCTTTATTTTAAATTAGACGCTTTAAGTTAAACTAGTGTGTAATAACCTGTAATTCGAGTAAAATTAATTACCTTTGTAGTTATATATTTTAATAAACCCGAAAAAAAGTACATTATGTCAAAAGGATTCTACAAAGTTCCGAGTGCTATTAATGAGCCTGTAAAATCATACGCGCCTGGGACGCAAGAGAGAGAATTGACTTTGAACTCTTTCAAAGAGCAATATAGCCAATTAGTTGATATTCCATTATTTATTGGTGGAGAAGAAATCAGAACTGGAAATACAAAAGATTTATTCCCACCTTTTGATCACAAACATAAATTAGGTGTTTACCACCAAGCAGACAAAGCTTTAGTTGAAAAAGCAATTTCAACTGCCTTAGAAGCAAAAACAAAATGGGCAGCCATGCCATGGGAACACAGAGCAGCTATCTTCTTAAAAGCGGCTGAATTATTAGCGGGTCCTTACCGTGCTAAAATCAATGCGGCTACAATGATTGCTCAGGCAAAAACGTTACACCAAGCAGAGATTGATGCAGCTTGTGAGTTCATCGACTTCTTGAGATTTAACGTAGAATATATGTCTCAAATTTATTCAGAACAACCACTATCTGTTGATGGTGTTTGGAATAGATTAGAGCACAGACCTTTAGAAGGTTTCGTATACGCAATTACTCCATTTAACTTTACTGCTATTTCTGGAAACTTACCGTCTTCAGTTGCTATGATGGGGAACGTTGTCGTTTGGAAACCATCTGCTACACAAATTTACTCAGCGAGAGTCATTGTTGAAGTATTCAAATTAGCAGGTTTACCTGACGGTGTAATCAACGTAGTATACGGTGATTCTGCCATGATTACAGATACACTTTTAGCTAGTCCTGACTTCGCTGGTATCCACTTTACAGGATCAACAGGCGTTTTCAACAGCATGTGGACAAAAATCGGACAAAACATCAACAACTATAAAACATACCCTAGAATTGTTGGGGAAACAGGAGGAAAAGATTATGTATTAGCACATCCATCTTCTTGTCCAAAAGAAGTTGCTGTTGCCTTAACAAGAGGAGCTTTCGAATACCAAGGACAAAAATGTTCTGCTGCTTCAAGAGCTTATATCCCTGCTTCATTATGGCCAGAAGTAAAAGATTTTATGGCTGCTGATTTAGCAACAATCAAAATGGGTTCTCCTGAAAATCCTTCAAACTTCGTATCTTCTGTAATTTCTGAAAGTTCTTTCGACAAATTGGCGAAAGCAATCGAAGAAGCAAAAGCAGCGAAAGATGCAGAAGTAGTTTTAGGAGGTAAATACGATAAATCTGTTGGATACTTTGTTGAGCCAACTGTTATCTTAACTTCAAATCCAAAATACGATACAATGGAAACAGAATTATTCGGTCCTGTTTTAACTATTTACGTATACGAGGATGCAAAATGGTCTGAAACATTGAAATTAGTAGATGAGACTTCAGCTTATGCCTTAACTGGAGCAATCTTCTCTCAATGTCGTTATGCTATTGCAGAAGCTACTGAAGCGTTAGTAAACTCAGCAGGTAACTTCTACATCAATGACAAACCAACAGGAGCTGTTGTAGGTCAACAACCATTTGGTGGAGCAAGAGCTTCTGGTACAAACGACAAAGCAGGTTCTATCTTGAACTTATTGCGTTGGGTATCGCCAAGAACAATTAAAGAAACCTTTGTTCCTGCAAAAGATTACAGATATCCTTTCTTAGGATAAGAACATACTAAAAGGCGGTTTCAAAGACCGCCTTTTTTCATTCACAATTCAGTGCTTTTTATTGGGATCGTTTCCTCTTTTTTGATCAAACGATTAAGTAAAAATTACTTTTATATTTTGCTTTTATTCTTTTTCAGTAGAAAAAGATCCTTATTTTATTTCTAAAGTACTGGGTTATAATTATTAACAAATAGTATATAACTCATGTTTAAAAAATTACTAGACAAAAGACAATTGGTGATAAATCCACCTGTTTTTACCACCTCAATTTTACTCATCATTTTACTTATTGCCGTCTGTATCCTCTTTCCTAGTAAAGTAGGTGATTGGTTTCACATTGGTCAATTAGCAGTAACAGAAAATTTTGGTTGGTTCTTCATTCTAACTGTCAATATCATTCTCATTTTTGCCCTCTTTTTAGCTTTTGGTAAATATGGAAATATCCGTTTAGGAGGGGATGATGCAGAACCTGAATTCTCTAAACCTTCTTGGTTTGCCATGCTCTTTAGTACAGGAATGGGAATCGGAATCATGTTCTTTAGTATTGGAGAGCCTGTTTCCCACTTCTTTAACCCTCCCCGACCTACCGATAGCGATATTGATTCCGCTATCCAAGCCATGGAATTCACTAGTTTGCACTGGGGACTACACGCTTGGGCTATTTACGCCATCGTTGGATTGGCTTTGGCCTTTTTCAGCTTCAACAAAAAATTACCCATGACCTTCCGGTCTTTATTATATCCTTTTTTAAAGGAAAAGATTCATGGTTGGTGGGGACATACCATTGATATTTTATCCACCTTAGCCACCGTATTTGGTTTATCTACTTCTTTGGGATTGGGGGTAACCCAAATCACAGCGGGACTTGAATACCTTTATGGATGGGAGATTTCTCCCTTAATGCAAGCGGGAATTATTATTGGTGTAATTGGTGTTGCAACCATCTCTGTTTTCTCAGGATTGGATAAAGGAGTAAAACTATTGAGTAATGTCAATATGTATATAGCCTCTGGTTTTATGGTTCTAATCTTCGTTTTGGGTCCTACCTTATTTATTCTCAAAGGGTATGTTCAGAACACCGGTTCTTACTTGGCAAACTTCATTGATATTAGTACGTGGAACGATACGTACAAAGGATCGGGATGGCAAAACGTTTGGACCATATTTTACTGGGCCTGGTGGATTGCTTGGTCTCCTTTTGTGGGTAGTTTTATCGCTCGAATTTCAAAAGGACGAACTATTAAAGAATTTGTATTAGGAGTTTTAATTGTACCTGGTTTGATTACCCTACTTTGGATGAATGTTTTCGGAGGAAGTGCCTTACACACCATCTTACAAGGTGATATGACGATGGTACTCGCAGTTAAGGAAGATATTTCAACGGCACTATTCGTTTTCTTGGAAAACTTCCCGTTCACGAATTTCCTGTCTATTGTAGCCATTATTCTTATTTTTTCGTTCTTTATTACATCTTCAGATTCGGGATCGCTAGTAATTGATAATATTACCTCCGGTAGTGAAGGAGAGTCACCCGTTTGGCAACGTGTATTCTGGTCTTTTGCACAAGGATTTATTGCCATCGTATTGTTGTGGGGTGGAGGTTTAGATGCCCTTCAGACTGCTGTAATTATAACCGGACTTCCGTTCGCGGTTATCTTGTTATTGATGTGTTACAGCTTGCAAAAAGGACTACAAGATGAATTGAACAAAAAAGCGAAACAATTGAAATCGAAACAAGAAAAGAGTTACAAGGATATTATCTCTGATTTAATCGAAGAACAGCAAAAATAACGCATGATGGAAACAAACAAAGCACTCAATATATTAGTTGGCTTAGATCTCTCTGAGATGGATCAATACTTGATTCAATATGCCAAAATACTCGACCATATTCTAAACGTAGAACAAATCACCTTTATTCACAATTTAAAATTAGGTGAACTTCCCAAAGAATTAATTCAAAAAGATCAATTGGCGTTGATTCAAAAAAGAATCACCAAACGTGTAGAAGAACAAATCACCGCCACTGAAATTACCTATAAGTACGAAATTATCATCACCCTTGAAAACTATTCTGAAATTGCTTTTGCTAGCATTTCAAAACAAAAAAATTACGATTTACTCGTATTGGGAAATAAACAACAGTTAACGGGTAACGGCGCTTTGGCAAATAAATTGGTTCGCCTTTTACCTTCTGCCACGCTTCTCGTGCCCGAAACATTCCATATTCCCATTGAAACGGTGATTGATGCAATTGATTTCTCTCGTTATACTAATGCGATTATGCTTTGGGCAGCTCGTTTCAAAAACAATTCCAAAGGACAGCTCATTAAACACTCAGCCGTGCATATTTCTAAATCATACTGGAGCTATTTACCTATGATGACGGATAAAGAACTGGATAAAATATCACGTGAGGACATCAAAGAGAAAGAAGAAAAATGGAATAAACAATATGCTCAATATACCGATATTGACATCGTCCCTGCAAAAAATCAAAATGTTGCTGCTGCCTTAATCCAATATGCCAAAACAAAAAAGGCAGATCTCATGATTCTAGGGGTCAAAGGTTCAGCAGGCATCAAAGAGATTATCTTAGGAAGTGTTGCCAATCATGTGCTACATCGACCTACGGATACCTGTTTGCTGTTTGTCAAGCCGCTTCGTTAACTATTGGAGTGGAGTTATGGGTGATGGGTTATGGGACGTTCATCGAATACTAAAATAAATATAACCCCATGAGATAAATGGGGGATGATCTGAAATCTCATACAAACCTATTATTATCTTGAATCACCTTGTGAAAAATAATTATGATATATAAAAAAGGATGAATTGCAGTTGCAATTCATCCTTTTTTCGTTTTATATGATACTGTTTTTTTATCTTATAGGTTTGATTCTCGTAGTAATTTTAGATACTCATCCATTCATCTCATAACTCATAACTCATAACTCATAACTCATAACCAACAACCCATTTACCCTTTATATTTCAACGGCAAGTACACTACTTTTTTCGTTTCAAAAAATTCATTATCGAAAATATTACTCAAATCAAACTGAACGGCTTTTGGGAAGTCTTGCAATTCTTCTGTCAAATCTCCACCTTTCAAGTACAGAATTCCATTTTCAAATTCATGATTATTTTCCTTCTTCGTCTTATGGCGAATCCATTTCACAAAATCAGGCATATTGGTTACGGCACGACTCACAATGAAATCGAACTTTTCCTCTACGGTTTCTGCTCTTTTTTGTTCTGCAACTACATTGGTTAACCCTAAGGCTTGTACCACCTCATTCACCACGCGTATTTTTTTTGCAATGATATCGATCAAGTAGAATTTTGTTTCTGGATACAGAATAGCTAATGGAATACCCGGAAAACCACCTCCCGTTCCAACATCCATAACACTACTCCCAGGAACAAATTCCATCACTTTAGCAATCCCTAAAGAATGCAGTACATGCTTCACGTACAATTCTTGTATATCTTTTCTAGAAATAACGTTAATTTTCGCATTCCAATCTTGGTATACAACTTCTAATTGTTCAAATTGAGCGATCTGTTCTGGGGTAAGATTAGGGAAATATTTTAAAATTTCTTCCATTTCAAAAGTTTTGACAAAAATAGCTTTTTTTTATCGGTAAATAAATACCCCTTAACTATAATATAGATTTATTATACTTACCTTTGATTGATACTATTTAAAAGAATGAATACCTATGAAAACCCAAGTTCTATCAGATAGAATCAACAATCTTACAACTTCACAGACTTTAGCGATGGCCGCAAAAGCACGCGAGCTAAAAGAACAAGGAATAGACATTATCAGTTTGAGTCTTGGTGAGCCCGATTTTAACACCCCTGACTTTATCAAAGAAGCAGCCATTCAGGCAATCAAAGATAACTATAGTAAATATCCGCCTGTTGAAGGATATGCAGAGCTAAGACAGGCAATTAGCAACAAATTTAAAAGAGATAATAACTTACACTATACAGCAAACCAAATCGTTGTATCTACAGGGGCTAAACAAGCGTTATTCAATGTAGCACAAGCGATGATTAACCCAGGAGATGAGGTAATCATTCCTGCTCCTTTTTGGGTGAGTTATGCTGAAATCGTTAAAATTGCTGAAGGTATTCCAGTAGAAGTTTCCACAACTATTGATACTGATTTCAAAATCACAGCACAACAATTAGAAGACGCTATTACTCCACAAACCAAAATGGTTTGGTTTAGTTCGCCATGTAATCCAAGTGGTTCTGTTTACAGTAAAACAGAATTAGAAGCGATTGCTGCCGTATTAGAGCGATACCCTTCTATTTATATCCTTTCGGATGAAATCTACGAACACATCAACTTCGGTAGTGCTTACTGCAGTATTGGTTCTATTGGAAATCTAATTGATCGTACGATTACCGTAAACGGAATTTCAAAAGCATTTGCGATGACAGGATACCGTATTGGATATATTGGTGCTCCTGAATTTATTGCAAAGGCATGTGCAAAAATGCAAGGACAGGTAACCTCTGGAGCAAATACCATTGCTCAACGTGCAACCATCACAGCAGTTAATGCTGATCCAAGTGTTTTAAAAGACATGGTACACGCATTCAAAAACAGAAGAGACTTAGTCGTAAACTTGTTGAGAGAAATCCCAGGCGTAAAAGTAAACGTACCTGATGGTGCTTTCTACTTATTTCCTGATGTATCTTCTTTTTTCGGTAAAACCCTTCAAGGCGTAACCATCAACAATGCCAATGATTTATCCATGTATTTATTAGATAAAGCCTATGTGGCAACTGTTACAGGAGATGCCTTTGGAAATCCAAATTGCATTCGCCTTTCTTACGCAACAAGCGAAGATCAATTAATCGAAGCTTTAAAACGAATGAAAGAAGCGTTGAAATAAAACGCAACAATATCAATATTAAAAGCGCTCAATACTTCGGTATTAGCGCTTTTTTTGTATGAATAAAAATTGTATTTTTATGAGATAAACTGATTGCTGTGGATATAGTATTAGAAAGCATTGCGAAGCATGTAACTTTAACAGAACTAGAACAAAAAATAGTATTGGATTCTTTTGAATCTCATCGTTATAGTGCGAAAGAGAAACTCTTAGTGGAAGGAGAAATCTGCTATGATTCAACTTTTGTAATCTCAGGTATCTTGAGAAATTATTTTGTAGATGATCAAATTGTTGAGCATACCGTTAGTTTTGCAACCAATGGATGGTGGATTGCAGACATGTATAGTTTTCTTTCCCAAAAGCCAGGAAATTCCTACATCGAAGTTGTAGAAGACGCAATGGTACTAACCATGACTCGTGATCAACAACTCAACCTATTTGACCAGGTTCCAAAAATGGAACGTTATTTCCGCATCTTACTAGAGCGATCACTAATCGCCAATCAACAACGCTTGATGGATAACCTATCACTAACCGCTGAAGAACGCTATGAGCGATTCTGTGAGCGCTTTCCAGAAATCAAACACTGCCTACCACAAAAGCAAATTGCGTCTTATTTAGGTATTACCCCTGAGTTCTTTAGCAAATTGAAAAAGAGAATCCTTACCGCGAAATAAATAGTGGTTAACGGCGGACAGTTGACAGTGAACAGTTGACTGTTAACGGTTGACTGGACGTATGTATTTCACCCTTTTCCCTTTACATTCAGCTTAATGGGCAAATTGCTATTTGCCCCTACGTATCTCATCGCCTCACCCTCTAACCACCTCACCCTCTCTTCGCCTCACCTTCCCACTATGTCATTTCTTAACCTACATTAAGCGACTAAACCTCTGACTATCTGTATCTTTGTATAACAAAATCGATACAACTATGGAAAATTTTATTTTATACAAATCTGATACAAGAGGATATGCTGACCATGGTTGGTTAAAATCCAACCACACCTTCAGCTTTGCTAATTACAGAAACAATGATCGGGTACACTTTGGTGTTTTACGCGTACTCAATGATGATTACGTAGCACCGGGTATGGGATTTGGAACGCATCCACATGAAAATATGGAGATTATCTCAATTCCATTGAAAGGAAGTCTAGCGCATAAAGATAGCATGGGACATGGTGAAACCATTCATGTCAATGAAATTCAAGTAATGAGTGCTGGTACAGGTGTACAACACAGTGAATTCAACCCAAGTGAAACAGAGGCTAGTGAGTTCTTGCAAATCTGGGTATTTCCCAATCAGCTTCATGTGACACCGCGATACCAACAATTGCAATTAGACGTTACTAAACGCCATAACCATTGGGATCAAATCTTATCACCTAATCCTGAAGATGCAGGCGCATGGATTCACCAAAATGCTTGGTTTCATTTAGCCAACTTGGATCAAGGCAAAGAACTAAACTACGAGTTGAAAGATAAAACCAATGGAGTTTATCTCTTTGTATTAGAAGGTAGTATCTCGGTAAATAACCAAACGTTAGATCGCAGAGATGCCATCGGAATTTGGGATATTGATTCACTTCAAGTACAAGCAACAACTGATGCACAGCTTTTATTAATGGAAATTCCAATGGAATTACCAAGCTACTTACAATAATTACTAACAGTAAAAAAATAAACAAGATGAAAACTAAAATTTGGAACATTGACAAAACACACTCTTCAATTGGATTTAAAATTAAACACATGATGTTTACCAATGTAAGAGGGAATTTCGCTGATTATGAAGCAACAATCAACTTATTAAATGATAATCTAGAAGAAAGCACGCTACATTTTGAAACACAAGTTGCTTCAATTGATACCAACAACGCAGACCGTGATAATCACTTAAAAAGTGCAGATTTCTTTGATGCAGAACAATACCCTACTATAACTTTTACCTCAACTAAAATTGAGAAAAAAGGAGAAGCTCATTATGTAGTAGAAGGTACTTTAACCATGCATGGGGTAAGTAAACCTGTAAAATTAAATGCAGAATACAGCGGTATCATTCAAGATCCATGGGGGAATTCAAAGATTGCTTTAGCCCTAAATGGTAAAGTGAATAGAAAAGACTGGGATTTAAACTGGAACACCACACTAGAAACAGGGGGTCTATTGGTAAGTGAGGAAGTAAACTTCGATATCGAAACACAGTTTGTTTTAGCTTAACAGCTGACCGTTAACTGAATACAGTAAAATAAAAAAATGCTCAACTTTTCAGTTGAGCATTTTTTTTTATCCTTGTTGTAAACTGCGAACTTCATCGTCCGTTAAAAATCTCCAGCTTCCTCTTGGTAGATTCCACTTGGTAATATTTCCGTACATCACGCGATCTACTTTCAAAACATTATAATCCATTGATTCAAATAAAGCACGTACTAATTTTACGTTTGATGCTTTTAATTTGATTCCAATTTCAGTTTTCGGTTGATTCTCAACATAAGCGACATCTTCAACAAATACGCGCTTTTCATCAATGTAGATTCCCTTTTGTACACGTTCCAAATCTTCATATTTCAAATTTCGATCTAACGAAACTTGGTACATTTTTGAAGAGCGTTGTTCCGGTGAACTTAACTTCTGAATTAAATTAGTATCATTGGTGAAAATCATAAGTCCCAATGTACTTTTATCCATACGTCCTACAGGTGCTACTGCTGATTTCGTTGCATTTTTAATCAAGCTCAATACATTCTCTTGACTAATAACATCTTCATTAATTGTAGAGAATCCTTTAGGCTTATTTAACAAGATATACACCTTTTTTTCTGGTACTAATACCATACCATCAAAATTTACTACATCTGTTATATTTACTTTGTATCCTAATTCCGTCACTACTTCTCCGTTAACCTTTACGTTACCCGAAGTAATATATAAATCTGCGTCTCTTCTAGAACATACTCCAGAATTACTAATATACTTGTTTAAGCGCATTACTCCATTATCTTCTTTTGGAGTAGCTACTACTTTTGGTTTTTTATCGAATGTTCTAGCAGAAGGATTAGGTTTTTGTGCTCCTTGTCCTTGACTAGCTCGCTTCTGGAAAGGTTTTGCACCTCCAACTTTTGATCCTCCAGCTTTAGATTTACCAGCTTTTGGCCCTCCAGCTTTTGGTTTACCACTGCGATTAGATTGGGGTTTTCTAGAACCTGATTTACCGTTATTCATATTAAATATTTTTGCAAAGATAGACAAACTCCTTCTTTTATTTCAAAATACAAAAAAATATAGCTTTTTATTATAAATTCTCCTCTAAAAGATACTTCCCGCTTGCCAAAACATCGGGTTTAATTAACACAATAGATAGGACCCCCAACAGAATCAAAAGCTTAAGTAAGAAATGCAATTGATGATACTCTTGCGTTGTATTTGATTTCCATAGCCTCAATAAGAAGAATAGCAAAATGACAATACTGAAATAGAAATAGTAAATCATATAGCCGACATCAAAGCGAACCGTCATAAAATAAATAGGAATCAAAGCCAAGACGAAAACGCCTGTAATCACTTCTTTGGCTTTTCGCTCACCAAAACGCACTGGAATAGTCTGGTAATTATTAGCAAAGTCTCCCCGAATATTTTCTAAATCTTTCATGATTTCTCGAATCAAAATAATCAGATACAGGAAAAAGGCATGAACAAAAATAGAAATATGAAATGACCTAAAGTACATGAGAATAGCAAAAAAAGGCAGCATAGCCAACAATGAGGCTAATAAATTCCCAATGATTGGATATTTTTTCAACTTATGAGAATAAAACCACAAGAGGAAAATGTAAATGGCAAAGAAAATAGCCCCGTGTATAGATACAGGCAGTACAATACAAACAGATAGAAAATTGAGAAAGAAATAGACTCTCAATTTTGTTGTTTGACTCACCAAACGATCCAACATTGATTTAGTGGGACGATTGATTAAATCCTTTTCTGCGTCATAAAAATTGTTGATGATGTAGCCTGAAGCGATTGCTAAGGCTGAAGCCAATATAATAAGAAATAACTGCCAATCTAAAATAACATCTAAAGCTCTTTTTTCTGGAGCGAAGATAAAAATGGAAGCTAAATATTGGGCTAAAATAATAACAAAAATGTTATAACCTCTCACCACAGAAAACAGACTGAATATTTTAGCTAAGAGGATTTTATTTTTCCTAGATAACATATTTATTTTTTCTTGTGATTAAAAAAGGTTATAACATTCTCTATATTTCTTGCTTAAAATTGATATACTACTTCTAATTTGTAATCTTTAAGCGTTTCTTTTGCTTTGTCGATATCTGGAGTAAATCCTAAGATATAACCACCTCCACCAGAACCACATAATTTCAAATAGTAATCATTGGTTTCGATTCCCTTTTGCCACACATTGTGAAACTGTTCTGGAATCATGGGTTTAAAGTGATTAAACACCACAGATGAAAGTTCTTTCGTATTGTTAAACAAGGCTTTCAGATCTCCTTTCAAGAAGTTTTCAACACAAGCATCTGTATGCTTAATAAATTCTTCTTTCAATACCTTTCTAAATCCTTGTTCTTTCAATTTCTCCATAAAAATAGTAATCATAGGTGCAGTTTCACCTACAATTCCTGAATCGATTAAAAACACAGCACCTTTTCCGTCTAAACTTTGAGAAGGTATTCCTGTTGGTTCGATATTATCTTTGGAGTTGATTAAAATTGGTAAACTCAAATAGCTATTCAACGGATCTAACCCTGAGCTTGTTCCGTGGAAAAACGCTTCCATTTTACCAAAAATCCCTTTTAATTTCAGTAATTTATCTTTGCTTAGATTCTCTAAAACGGTGATTTTTTCTAGTGCATATTGATCGTAGATTGCAGCAACTAAAGCACCACTACTACCAACACCATATCCTTGTGGAATACTAGAATCAAAGTACAATCCATTTTCAATCTCTGCTTGTAAGCGATCGAGATCAAATTGTACTAAAGCAGGCTCAGCCTCTTGCATATCTTCTAGATACGCAGCGAAGTTTCGTAAGCTTTCGTTTGATTTTTTAGCGAATCCCTCTAGGTTATCTTCCATTTTTAAGGCTCCCTTATAAAAATTATAAGGAATAGATAACCCTTTTGAGTCTTTTATAATTCCATATTCTCCGAATAATAGAATTTTTGAATAAAATAAAGGTCCTTTCATAGCTGATAAAAGTAATTTACCCTGCAAAGGTACGTATAATATTCACGCTTAGGTGATTTTGTTTTATTTTTTTCTATAAGTAACGGTTCTTAAAACCATACACGCAATGTCTACATCCATTTTGACAACATTGTCCTTTCAGAAAGTGATACAATTCAGTAAAAACAAAATAGCCATTCTCCATGTAATAATGCTTTCCTTCTACCATTTCACTTCTTGTGCGTGGAAACTCATTCGTTTGGCCCTCTTGTACCAACTGTTCCATTTTTTCTAGACAGCTTGGACACAAGCATTTATGAAAGGAGCTTCGCAAGAAGTTTCGAGTAGCTGAACTGACCTGAACTTGAGTGCAAGCACATTGATCAATTGCTTCTGGTTGACAATCAATAGGAGTTTTACAGTGTGTACACACTTTATTCTTCGTCATAATTTCTACTTCATGGTAGCAAAATTGTAGAACTTCATGTTTCCCGTTGCTTCAATTTCGACCTGTTGTTTTACCATTTCGCCTTGCGGTCTTTGCAACTCCAAGCTCAACTGATTCTTTCCTTTTGTCAAGGGTACACGAGCATACCTGATCTCAGCAGGCAAGGTTTGCCAGTTACGCGTATCAGCTTTCTCCGAAAACAAATTATACAGCTGCAATCCCAAACCAACACCTTCCAATACTGCATTATTATCATTGGATCTAGCTACAGATTTTACGGCGTATTCAGCCGCTTTCTTTACAGCCAATCGCGTTAAGATTTTTCCTAACTCTTTTCCGGCTCTTTCTTTTAAAGTAGAAACTGCAACAACATCTATATCCTGTACTTTCTCTAAGACAAAAGTTGCTGCACCATTCACTTGCACTTGTGCTTTTACATACGGTACGGGAATACTAATGTACTTAGGGAAAGCGATATTTACACTGTGGACATCACTTAAATCAGTATGGCCTGCAATACCAAAATCCAAAGGAATCATCACTCCTAAAGCGTTGGTAAAAACTAAAGCTCCACTATCTCCTTTAATTAACGAGAAGACAATATTTTCTTCCTCTTTAATTGGGGCAGTTCCATTTTCCCAGAAGACCACTAATTCTCCTCCATCAGCCGTTTGATATGCTTTAAAAGGCATTGAAAATTCCTTCTCGAATTTCTTTAATTCATTCGTAAAGCCCAATTTATTTGCCATATTCATGACATCATATTTCAGGTTTTCAGGAATACTTACTCCATAATACAGACCACCTGTTGCACTTTGATACGTTTCTACGGCATTTCTATATGAAATAAACGCATCGTTGTAATTTCCGGTGGATTCGTAAATAAGTCCTTGTAAATTTAGAGAAAAAGCATCTTTCGAATAACGCGTCGTCTTGTTATTGTATTTATCTCCTTGCTCATAGTTTTGAAGGGAAATACGACGTGCTTCTACTAAAGCTTCTTGAGATTGTCCTAAGTATAAATAGTTTAATGCTTTGTAGTAGTGAATCATGAAAATCTCGAATTCCTCACCCTTATAACTTTGAGACATGGAGTTCAAGAAAAGTCCTACCATTACATCCCCAACTTTCGTCACTTGATCTTCAATTAAAAGATCCGCCTTATTTAAGTATTGATTACTCAAGGCATAGTTCCCTTTAAGGTGTTCCACTCGCCCCTTTTCCATATAGAAGAGAAGTAAGTTTCTTGTTTTTTGTAGTAGTTTATTCTTATCCAAGGCATTATCGGCTCCTGCGTAATCTTGTTGGGTCATACGCTGGTAGTAATCCGTAATCCGATCGTGATAAGTGGCGCATCCAAATACGAAAAACATTAGCGCTAAAGGCACTAATGTTTTTAATATTGAAGATATGGTTCGATTGAAAACCATCAATTATAAATTTAGTTTTTTACGTATTTCGCTATTTTTTTATCACCGATCCAAACAACTTCATTTGTTTGAAGATTCGTTAATTCCAAATTAACTTGATAGTAAACTACTTTTTTCTTTTTGTGTGAATCAACGATAGAGTTGATAGAACCTTGTAACATAAAATCTGCTCCTTGTTCTAATCCAAACTGTTTCATAGAAGAAGCAGAAGCATTTGTTTGTTGATCTGCTCTTTCTCCTCTTAACTCATCGCGTTTTTTACCTCCTTGTACTAAGCGAACACGTCCAGATTGAATGAATGATTGCTCTACGTCTTTTACGAAAGTTTCTGCGTCAATATGCTCATGGCTTTTGTTGTAAACCATTCCGACGATAACTACGGGTTTTTTATTGTTGTTGTCATCCTGAAAATCACCAATCCAAGCACCATCTAATACTTGTCTTGTCATTTGTTGTGCAACTTCTCTTGAATCTGAGTTATTCCATCTACCACTTATGTCGATTGTTTCATCTGTGCTAACACGTGTAACTTGACGACCACATGATGTGATAAATAAACCTGAGGCTGCTAAAATTGCAGCTAATGCTATCTTCTTAATTTGCATACTTTTTTTATTATTCATTAATTTTTTCATTAAATAGAGAACCACCAATTACCTGTTCTAAAACCAATACGAGGTGACCAATTCCAGTTGCTATAATTTCTATAATAACCGTTGTAACCTGAATTGTAGTTATAGCCATAATCCGAATAATAACTACGGCCATATTTTGCACGAGCCATGCGTTCTTCGTGGCGGTATTGTCTTTTTAGCGCTTTGCGTTCTTGCTTGGCTTCATACCAATCAAACGCTTTATAAGTATCTTGTACGGTTTCCCCTAAATGTACTAAAAGTGAATCCTTTTGCATCATGTATTTTTCCATGCTTACACGATAGTTGGGATTCTGATCAAAAATAGGAGTTTGTGCACTAACTTGATATGTTAACAAGCTACATATCACGAGTCCGAATAACTTTATAACATTTTTCATAGCTTGAATTTTAAAAATTAAACACTATTTTTTCTAAGGTAAATATAGCGCTTTTTATTTAATTAATAAAGCTCCTGTTCCCATTTTATCTTCAATAAAATGTTCATTCTGACAGAATTTGCTTAATTCCTCTCGAATAAACGCAAGTACAACTTCTTTATTGCTTTCTGGAAAAAGGACATGTACATTCGCCCCTGCATCTAGCGTAAAACAAACTGGAATTTCTGTTTTAGCTCGAAAGTCCCAAATTTGTTCAATAATTTGAAGTGTATTGGGTTTCATCAAAATAAAATAAGGCATTGACGTCATCATCATCGCGTGTAAGGTCAATGCTTCACTTTCTACCAAAGCCACAAATTGTTTCAAATCTCCCGTTTGTAGTATATTTTTTAATTGACTTAGGTTTTGATGGGCTTGATTAAAACGCTCCTTTGCAAAAGGATGATTGTGCATGAGATCATGTCCTACGGTACTTGATACCTGTTTCTCTCCTTTATCCACTAATAAAATAACGTCTTGGTAGTTTTTAAAATTAGCATGTACATCAAAAGGTGCTTCAATACCAAATAAATCAGAACTACCTGCTACCTCGGCCTGCGCTCCCCAAACGACAATTTCACCTGCAATACTTCGACAAGCACTTCCAGAACCTAAACGCGCTAAGAAAGAAGCTTTTTTCAAGAAATAATCGTGTGTCATAGCAGGATTTAATGCCTGTTCCAATGACATTATATTCATCGACAAAGCTGCCATTCCAGAGGCAGAAGATGCGATTCCTGAACTATGAGGAAACGTATTTGCTGTATCAATTGTAAAGTGATAATGCTCAATATAAGAGCAATAGGGTAAAATACGTTCAAAGAACTTTTGAATTTTTGGCTTGAAATCTTCTTTGGGTTGTCCTTCAAATAACAAATCAAAAATAATGCCGTTACTTTCTTTCTTTCTAAATCCCAATGTGGTAATGGTCTTGCAGTTACTCAACGTAAAACTCAATGATGGGTTTGCGGGAATCTGGTGTTCTTTTTTTCCCCAATACTTCACTAGGGCAATATTACTTGGTGCACTCCATGTAAATGTTCCCTCTTGTACTAGTTCTCCCTTTGTTGCAGTTGCATCGAAAATAAAATCTGTTGCGCTTGTCATTCCTTTCAAAAATTTTGACAAAAATACTACCTTTTTATCACATACCGAGTTTTCTCCTCCACATCCCTAAAAACTGCTTATAACCAAATCTTTCACAGTTTTTACCACACAATCCATACAGTTTTTATGTATTTATTGCAAAAAAAATAGTTGAATATTGGATAATATACAAACATATATTATATTCGCTCTACACCGAACCCACAAACTCATTAAAACATGGTTAAATTACACCTTACAACGACCACTGAAAATAAATTGAAGGGGATCCAATCCATTTCCATTTATTCAGGGACGAATTTGATCAAAGAGCTCGATTGCACCACTTCGTCTAGTATAGCTTTAGATGATCACACGCCAGATCTGTTTATTACCGATGGGCATACCTTACAGCACATTTCTCTCGCAGAAATCAAAGAAGCCAAACAACTAACCGTACAACTAACAGAAAATTTAGCGGTTCAACTACGTGTAAGCAATCCGATTAACCTATTGGATTACACCAATTGGATTTTAGCCTCACTTTCAGGTAGCATTGCCATCGGTTATTCTATTTTTACCAACTCTGATTGGAGAGAATTTTTATTTCTCTTAGGCAGTACGATTATTGTCCTATTTGTTTTCATGTTATTGTACAAACATCCTATTAAGACTAGAAATTACAACATTCGAATGTATGCTACTATTAGTGCGCTTGTGTTGATTTTCATCTTTATTCCCTTTGAGAATTGGTATTTAAAAACATTAGTAGGGTTATCAACCTTAACCGTTATTACGCGATTTATTAAGGCGTATCAACGATCATTGACTGTAGCTTACCCTCCATTTACGAAAGAATAAAAAAAATATGGAAGGGGATACCTTCCATATTTCTATTAGCACTTACAAAATTACATACATCTTTAAATCATACTTGAAGTAGTCTAATTTATTCGTTGTGTGTTTGCCAAAGGAACGTAAAAAACTTGCATACACTACCAAAACAAAATAAACTTATCAACAATGTTATCACCAATTCTCTTTTATTTAAGAAAAGATTAAGAGCTGTAATAATATTGATTAATTTTTTCAATCACTTCCTTTCTACTTTGCACGCTGATATAGTCCTCATCTATTGGAGCACTAAACATAAACATCGGATTTGCAGGAAATTCAGTCGATGTTCGGAACAGCAGGAAGTAACTTTTCCCTGAGCGTCCCGCTTGCATCCATTCTTCTAGTTTATAATAATCTGGAATAGAACGACGTTCTCTGACAACAATTAAAACATCTTTAATCGCTGACCAAGGTAAAAACTTTTCTTTGAACAAGCTTTTATAGCTTACTCCTTTCTCGTCAATAATCACTTTCATGCAACATACTTTGTACAGAAAAACAAAAAACAAGAAAAATAGTAGGATGGCCACAAATTTAACGATACCTGAAGCAACCAATAGGAAAAAAATTCCAATGGATAAAAAAGGACCTAAACACAGCAGCAAGAGTAGTATACGACTACTTGTATTATAATAGTTGAATTTCATATTGTTCTTTTAAAATTTTGAAGCAATTGCTTGAGCGGCTAAGAAACCCGTTGTCCAAGCATTTTGAAAATTAAATCCTCCTGTAATTGCATCAATATTGAGAATTTCACCTGCAAAGTATAAATCTGCTTTGACTTTACTTTCCATTGTTTTGAAATTAACATCGCGCAAATCAATTCCACCAGCTGTTACAAATTCTTCTTTAAATGTACTCTTCCCATTCACTTGAAATTCTCCCTCTTGCAATTGAAGCATAAGGGCTTGTAATTGTTTGTTATTGACATCCGCCCAAGTTTGGGTCGCTTCAATTTGTGCAGCTTGTACGAATCGTTCCCACAGACGCGTTGGAAAATCAAACAATCCTCGTTTCATCACCATTTTCTTGGCATGCTCGCGTTTAAAATCTTTCAATTGTTCCAACAAATCTTCTCGATCTACCGTTGGCAACCAATTGACTATAATGTGGAACTGGTACTTTTTTTCTGCTAGAATTCGAGCTCCCCAAGCAGATAAACGCAAAATACCTGGACCACTCATCCCCCAATGGGTAATTAATAACGGTCCTGTTGCTTCTAGCTTTGTTCCCTTTACTTTAATGGATGCTTCTGTTGAAACTCCCATCAGGTCTTGAATACGTTTATCTTTGATATTAAAAGTGAATAAAGAAGGTACCGGTTCAACTAAACGATGTCCAAGATCCCCCATCAGTTGTCCTATTTTTGGATTACTTCCTGTGGCAAATACCAACTGAGCACAAGTCATACTATCTTTGGTGGTATCGAGTTTCCATCCCTTCTCACTTTGGTAGACCCCTTGTACACTTACCCCTTGTATCACCTCAATCTTGTGTTTAGCCGTTGCTTGAGTAAAACAATCAATAATTGTCTGTGAAGAATCTGTAGTAGGAAACATACGTCCATCCTCTTCGATTTTCAATTCAACCCCATGTTTTTCAAACCACGCAATCGTATCTCCACAACAAAATTGGTGAAAAGGGCCTAGTAATTCCTTAGCTCCTCTAGGGTAAAACTGCACCAATTCACTAGGAACAAAACAAGCATGTGTCACATTGCAACGCCCACCTCCAGATATTTTCACCTTGGACAAGACTTCTTTTCCGCGTTCTACGATAGCAATGCGCAAACCAGGTTTGCGTTCTGCAATATTAATTGCCGTAAAAAAACCAGCTGCTCCCCCTCCTACCAATATAACATCATAATACATACCTTCTGTATTTAACCATTAAGTAAAGATCCTTTTTTTTATTTTACATGAAACATTTATCTTTACAGCCACAAAGATACTTACTTACAATCGCATCCTTATCATTGTAAAATTAAGATTATGAAAAAATTGCCCTTTTTATTCCTGCTTGTTTTATTTGCCATGTGTAAATCTGTTCCACCTGGAAGTAGTTCAAGTAGTAGCAACGCCAACAGTAGTAACGCTTCCAAAGATTTATCTATTGAAGAGCGTTTAGAAGAAATCAAAGAAGAAAACCGATTACCAGAAGCCAAAGACGTAATTGATTTACCTTCTTATGCCCAGGTAAGAGACGATTTCCGCTCAGTCACAGACAAGACAAAAGAGTCCTATTTACAAGGGATGCAAGCAACGGGAGATAAATACAGTGTGGTTATTTTGACTCAAGGATTCAAAGGAGAGAATATTGTTGTTAAAAACAGCAGTAAAACATTCTTCAAAGGAATGACCATGAGTGATTTGTCCAATGGAATTGCAAAATCCATTCGCGTAGACAACACCGATGACTTTACGATTGTTGACACCTACACCAATAGTGAAGTAGTGATTGAAAGCGATCATGCAAAGATGTTTAAGTTTATCTATGTGATGAAAAACAGCAGCAAAGACAATCCTTTCAAAGTAACGTTTAGCAATACGCTACGACCGGTACGTTAATGGAAACACGAGATACAATTTTACGACTCATAGAACAAACGGCTCTTATTTTAAGGGCCTTTTTCAATTCATTGCCTTTGGAAGAGGAGTCGCATGAACAACAAATGGAGAATTTTACGTCCAGCCTCAAAGGCCAAACAGCTGTAGATTTAGACCTACTCCTAACCTTAGAAACACCTCTTCAAGTACAGCATTTTTTCGCCTCACATCCTTCTTTTGACGCTACAAATCAGGAATTGCTCGCCGATCTGCTTGTAACCCTTACAGAACAAACATCGTCAATATCTACAAGTTTAATGTATAAAAAAACAGCTTTAATACTCTATTTAGTAATTAATCAAACCACACAAACACACGATTGGAATCGACAAGAAAAAATAAATAAATTAAGATTAAATTAATCAGTTCGTTTTCTTATTTCATTCTAACTATAGTAGGCTCACCCGCCACCATAATCACAACATCTTCAACCTCTCTAACCTCTTCAACCATCGTTATCTTGAGTAAAGTATCAAAATCCCTAACATTAATAATTTGAGTTGTTAGCCCCATAAATGTAGACTGGATATTTAACTCATTTTCTACAGAATCAGGTATAATAAGTTTAAATTCACCGTTCACATCTGTTTCTACACTTTCCTTTGTATCGAGAATACTTATCACACATCCAGGCAAAGGGAAATTTTCTTCATCTACAATATATCCTTTTAAAATTCTCTTCTTATACAATGTAGCTTCGTCCTTACTTTTATCTTGCTTTTTGTCAACACTAAAATGTTCAGTTCTATTACTTTCTTGTCCATGAATAGTCGTTACAGTAGTCAAAACCAATAAGTTTACAAAGGTTGCTACTAATCCATTGAATCGAAATCCTCTAGAAGTATGCAATCCATCATCTAAAGGAATATTTAAAAACTTTACGGGAATTCGCCCACATAGTTTACCTCCTTTTTTGATTTGTTCAATTAATTCTTGCTCAGTATAACTCGAGAAATCGTAAATTTCTTTTTCACAAACTGCACAATGCCTTCCTTTTTCTAAAGGCGTCATCTGATTCCAATCTTCGGAACAAGGTTTAGGGATGTCTATGATATATTTTGCCATATGGAATACGTTTATAATTAAAGTTTTTATTTTTTATGTTTTACTACCTGTACAATGTCTTTTTCTTTCCTGATATCATAAACACCAAGTTCAACCGTTTCTTCCCGAGATTGCATACACATTCCATCCTGTTGGAGGCGTTGCAAGGTTAGTACTACTTGATTTTTTCCAATAATAGTATAAACTCCAGCCGTAGAAGTAAAGCAATCATTGCCACAAGGAGCAGTATAATAGCACGAGAAGGTTTGGTCTTCTTTAAATTCAATAAAGTTTCCAAATCGTTCTATTTTCGTTGCTTCCGCAGTTAAATTGGCAGGCGTTAACACATACTCATCCATTGCCTCATAGGTAATGAGTTCATTCGTTTTCCATGTTCCGATCCAATCTTGAGCATAGGACAAACTACTCAAAAGAAACCCCATTAATACGGTATATATTTTCATTGCTCTAGATTTTAATCTGCTATTTTTTCCTTACTCCATGCCATGACTTGAATACCATCCGAATAATTGGGAGCAATTACATCATCCTCGGTCAAGTGAATACCAGCTAAAGCATAATCTACTTTCAGTTGATCAAAGGTTATTTCTTTCAACTGCCAAACTTCATGGTGAATTTGATAGCGGTACAAGTTATTATTGACGTATACATACAAACAATAGCGTTCCGTTAACCATACTTGCAAAGGCGTTTTCTGTTGTACTTTTTCTCCAATCGTATAGGTTGCCTCTAATTGAAACTTCTTCTTTGCATTTGAAGAGGTATACACTCCTTCTTTTCGTTTCATGCTCGCCTTTTCATAAGGTAATCCAGATAGTTGCTTGGAAACAAAAACAGAAATCGACTTTCCTCCTTCAATATTTAAAAAGTAAACCCCTGCTTTCCCTTCTTTTTTTACATAGGTGCGCACATTGAGTTCATCAAAATTGGAAATAAAACCAACAGCAGGTAAAAACCGAGGGCGAATTTTCTCCATCGTAAAAGGAACGACTGAAATATAGTATTTTCCATCAAATCCATCTAGTTCTAATGCGGCAGGAACTAAAGCTCGTAAAACATCAAAGGGAACTTCAAAGTGCAAGAAGAGCAATCGATTCCACTCTTGATAATAGCTCCACGATCCAGAGGGTAACACCCAAGGTCTATGCGCAGTATCTGCAATAATGTCTTTGATCTTCTTCATTTCTTCTTTTTATTTAAAGATACTGAAAACCATAATAACAAAAACGAACAAAAGAGGTTTAAAAGAAGAAATTAGAGTTAGAATAGTATGAGATTGATTGATCCGTCCTAAAAACAAAGAGGGTAATCTTTTAGAACACCCTCTTTTCTCAATAGCTTCTTCCTATATTGCTCATACCAAAAGCTATTACTATACAATTGAACACATTCGGAAACTAATAGAGTTATCAACGAATTAAAACATTATAAATATACTAAATTCCACTAAAACTACCTCCTTCTAAGAAAGCAACCCCGTATTTTTCAATAATACCTAGTAAAACAATCAGAAATCAATTAATCTGTTGACCGAATGAAACATCTCATTTGATATCCTTAGCAAAAGGACTGGATTACAAAAAGTTTCTCGTTTTTTGCACTAGACAATCTTGTACTAGACGCTAAAAAGCACAAAAAAAACTCGAAGTTTAACTTCGAGTTTTTTTATTTTATTATTTATATCGCAATCATTTTTGCATACGGGAGTACCGTAGTATATCCTTTTTCCTCAAAATAGCTTGTTGGATCATTCGCAGCAACAGCCATAACAAAATCTCCTCCCCAAGCACCTAAACTTTTAATTGCTCCGTCAAAATCAGCAAATAATTGGTGTTGAATAGGTGGAATACCTAAAATGGTACTGAGTATAGACTCATGTTCAGTCATCAACTGTTGAAATTCTTCTCTTGTCTTTGCAGTTACCAACTGCTGACTAATAGCTGTGATGCGTTGTATTTGCTCTGCAATCTCTCCTTTTTTCGTTCGATATGCAGCGATTGCCTCTTTACTACTTTGCTTTTGATTGAGGTAGACAAAGTAAATATGTTGGGCAAAAGCAGGTTGAAACTCCACTAAATCAACTGTAGGCTGAACAGGAGAAGTTCGTTGATACAACAGCGCACTTTTAAATTGTGCGCAAGCAATATCATATCCACTTCCTCCAAAAGATTCCTCCAACAATTGATAAGGGTTACAGTTAAACCATTGCGCCACATTATTGATCCACGTTGACGAAGTTCCTAGCCCCCACAAACGTGGAAACGTCAGTTTACTTTCTACTCGAAATCCTCCTTGTTTGGTGAGTACCTGTGGATTTTGTCGATGTGCTGCACGCAAGACATCCCGTAACGTTTGAAGATAAGAGGATCCTTGTATTGCAGTTTCACTTATGATTTCTTCAATTGGCACTTGTTCTTGCATCCAAACCTGTCCATCGAAATCATAGCTAGTCCAATACAATATAGGTTCTTCGATTGCTGTTACGCATAACGATTGCCCCATTGCTGTAGGCAATGCAAAAGCAACTGCTCCATCTAAAACCACATACTCGCCAGATACCAATAATTTCCCGTGACTATAAAACTCCATTGAAATTACTTTCTCAGCGTTTCTAATAATTCTACCACGGCACTATGTGAAACTACATTTTTCTCAAAATGCGTCACTACTTTAACGCGTTCTTCATCTGTAGCTTTGAATTGATTGAGGATATTCATCAAGTGCATTTTCATGTGTCCTTGTTGAATTCCCGTTGTTGTTAGGGATTTCACCGCTGCAAAATTCTGTGCTAATCCAGCTACTGCTATGATTTGCATCAATTGTGTTGCTGAAGGCTTTTGCAACATTTGCAAGGCAATCTTCACCATTGGATGCAAAGAAGTTAGTCCACCAACTGTTCCCACAGCTAATGGTAAATCAATCCAAAATCTAAAAATTCCCTCTTCAATAGAAGCATGGGATAAACTGCTATATTGTCCATTTCTAGAAGCATAAGCATGTACGCCTGCTTCAATCGCTCTAAAGTCATTTCCAGTTGCTAATACCACCGCATCTACGCCATTCATCACTCCTTTATTGTGTGTAACCGCTCGGAACGGTTCAATTTCTGCAATGCGCACCGCTTGAACAAATTTCTCTGCAAAAAGCACAGGGTCTTGAATCTCACTTGATTTTAATGCTTTAACAGGACACGATACTTCAGCGCGTACCACACAATTCGGTACGTAGTTGGACAAAATACTCATCACTACATCAATTGCTTTTTCTTCATCAGTGAATGCCTCATACTGCAAAGCCTCTCGTTTCAATGTAGTTGCCATTTGTTCCAAACACGAATTGATAAAATTCGCTCCCATGCTATCTTTCGTTTCAAAGGTAACGTGTAATTGATAGTAGTTTGGAATAGCTGCCGTTTTATCACGCAAGGTAACAGAGAGAATTCCTCCTCCTCGTTTTTGCATATTTTGCGTAATTGAAAATGTATCTGTGAAGAAAACATCTTGTATGGCTTGAATAAATTGTTCTAATTTTTGCTTTTCTCCTTTATAGATAAAATGCACTTGACCAATTTTTTCTGTGTTTAAAATTGAAGCTTTAAACCCTCCTCGATCTGCCCAAAACTTAGCAGCTTTGGATGCTGCCGCTACCACAGAACTCTCTTCAATTACCATGGGAATGGTATACCAAGTATCATTAATCAAGAAGTTAGGAGCTACACCAAGGGGTAAGTAAAAATTCGTAATTGTATTTTCAATAAATTCATCGTGCAATTTTTGTAATTCTTCATCTGAATTCCAATATTGCTTGATTAAATCTACGACCGCTTCTTGGTTGTTTAAATATGTTTTTGCTATCCAATTGATTTTCTCTTCTTTGTTTAGTTTAGAAAACCCATTTATACTCCCTATCATGATGTATTACTTTTTAAAGACAAAGATACATTATTCTAATGGCTTTTTGGCTTTTGTGTATTGGTTTTCGGTATTTGGTATTTGGCTCTTAGCGCTTGGGTGTAAAAGAAAATTATTGGGTAATAAAAATAAAATGCCCCCTGTTGCAACAAAAAAGCAACCAACAAATCGAAACGAAGTGTAGATTCATCGAATACCAAATCAAAAGATAAACTAGAGGAGATAAAAGGCAACTAACGGAAAAGCAACCAGTGGAAATCCCAAATTATCTATGATGCAAGGATACTCTAAACATGAGGGAGTAAAAAATGTAAATAGCGAAAATTAGATACGATTTGTTCAAGGTATTATGATTTTCACTACCAATATCGCGTCAATAATTTTAAGTTTTTATTGTTTAATCTCAATTAAAATTGGCATAAATCATATTTTTTCAGTAAAATTGGAAGTTTTTTCGACTAATTAGATAATGAAATACATTAAAATCACCTCTCTGATTTGTGTGATTGCCACGCAAATTGGTCTTGCACAAAAGAAGATCGAGCTATCAGAAATTTGGGATGGCACCTTTAAAACGGAGGCCATGCAAGCGGTTAATACGCTAAATACTACGAATCAATACGCGCGTATTGAGCGCATCGCTAAGCAACACCAAGTCATTAACTTATACAACTTTGCAACGTTAGAAAAAGCGAAAACTGTATTTAGTAATGAGCACTTTCCTGAGATTAAAACGATTGAAAGTTATGTTTTTGATGCAAAAGAGGAACAAATTCTAATTGGAACGAATACAACACCTATTTACCGTCGTTCGTTTTTAGCGGATTACTACTTATTTAATCCCAAAACGAATCAAACGACTAAAATAGCCAATCATCCCATCATGGAGCCTTTATTCTCACCGGATGGAACTAAGATTGCCTATGCTTACCAAAACAATTTATATGTTTATACCATTGCGACACAACAAACGACGCAATTAACTCAAGATGGAGCGAAAAATCAGATCATCAATGGTATTTCGGATTGGGTATACGAGGAAGAGTTTAGCGTAGTACGCATGTTTGATTGGAACAAAGCAAGTAATCAACTGGCTTATGTAAAATTTGATGAAACAGAAGTGCCTGAATATTCCATGGATGTCTATGGTAGTGGATTATACCCAACACAAGACACCTTCAAATATCCTAAAGCAGGAGAAAAAAATGCCGCAGTATCCTTATACATCTATGATGTACCTAAGGCAACGAATAAACGTGTAGATCTATCTGAATTTTCTGATTTTTACATTCCTAGAATTAAGTGGACCAATGATGCTAAACACCTGAGTGTACAAGTAATCAATAGGCATCAAAACGATTTAAACGTATTTTTTGTCGACGGCTCTACTTTAACGAAAAAGCTAATTCTCAACGAAAAGGACAACGCTTATGTTGATGTACATACGCTTTCTTTTTTAGACAATAACGACTTTATTTGGTTAAGTGAACGAGATGGCCACAACCATTTATACCACTACAACAAAGACGGAAAATTATTAAATCAGATCACCAAAGGCAACTGGGAAGTAACAGATTACTATGGTATTGATTTAAAAAACAAGAAATTATTCTTCCAATCGGTTGAAAGAGGATCCATTTACCGAGACATCTATTCCATTGACTTAAACGGAAAAAACAAAAAGCTATTATCCAATCAATTAGGAACGAACACTGCTATTTTCAGTCCTGATTTTGATTTATTTATCAACACGTATTCTTCTACTACAACAGCCCCACTTTACACCTTACAACAAAGTAAAACGGGGAAAGTAGTGAAAGAAATTTTAAATAATACCGCTTTAGAGCAGAAATTACAGGCGTACCTATTGCCACAAAAAGAATTTACTCAAATTCCAACTGTTGATGGGGTACTGCTAAACGCTTGGATCATGAAGCCAGCTGATTTCGATGCATCGAAGACCTACCCAGTATTCATGTATCAATACAGCGGTCCTGGATCACAACAAGTAGCGGATAAATGGTTGGATTCCAACGATTATTGGCATGCAATGCTGACACAAAAAGGCTATATTGTAGTAACCGTTGACGGTAGAGGAACTGGCTTTAGAGGAGCTTCGTTTAAGAAAACAACACAGTATGAATTAGGAAAATACGAAGTTGAGGATCAAATTGAAGCTGCTAAATATCTAGCAAAACAAAATTATGTAGATGCAAATCGAATTGGAATCTGGGGATGGAGTTATGGTGGTTTTATGTCAACGAACTGTTTGTTAAAGGGCAACGACGTTTTCAAAATGGCTATTGCTGTAGCACCAGTAATCAACTGGAGATTTTACGATTCAATCTATACAGAGCGTTACATGAAAACGCCACAAGAAAATCCTTCTGGTTATGATGACAACTCGCCGTATTTCTTTGCCAACCAATTAAAAGGCCGTTATTTATTGGTACACGGAAGTGCAGATGACAATGTACACGTTCAAAATGCCATGGCCATGATTGAAACATTAGTACAACACAACAAAGATTTCGATTGGTTAATTTATCCAGATAAAAACCACGGTATCTACGGCGGAAACACACGCTTACAACTGTATACTAAGATGACTAATTTCGTCTTAAACAACCTATAACACTATTAACGATCAACTATACAACTATAGTTTAAACTTTAAAACAAACTATATTAAACTTAACGTAAATGGCAGCAGAAACAGCTACTAAATCGGACCTTTTTAAGTCTAATGTCTTAGGGCATCCAGCAGGTCTTTTCGTTCTTTTCTTTACAGAAATGTGGGAACGTTTCTCTTTCTACGGAATGAGAGTCTTATTGATTCAATTCTTAACCGCTCAAGTGCTTTTTGGCAGTGAGTTTTCAGGTTGGGGTTGGTCAGCAGAGCAAGCCGGAGCCTTATACGGTACTTACGCTATGCTTCTTTATTTAACTCCAATTTTAGGAGGAGTTATCGCCGATAAATACATTGGTTCTCGTTGGGCTGTAATCGTTGGTGCGATTATTATGACGCTTGGTCACGCTTCTATGGCAGCAGAGGGAATCTCTAAAATTTGGTTCTTCGTCGGATTAGCTTGTTTGGTTATTGGAACGGGTTTCTTTAAACCGAATATGCCTTCGATGCTAGGAGAAATGTATAAAGCCCTTCCTGAAAAGAAAGATGGAGCGTATACTATTTTCTATATGGGAGTAAACTCAGGAGCTTTCTTCGGAATGATGCTTTGTGGTTACTTAGCTGAAACAAAAGGATGGCATTATGGATTCGGATTAGCAGGTATTTTCATGCTATTGGGAACCATTCAATTCTGGTTAGCTAAACCT
Source organism: Myroides odoratus (assembly GCF_001549985.1). GTDB lineage: Bacteria > Bacteroidota > Bacteroidia > Flavobacteriales > Flavobacteriaceae > Flavobacterium > Flavobacterium odoratum_A. Next base: position 466,667 of record NZ_LROZ01000001.1, read on the forward strand.
CTATTTGGAGATTTAGGTGAATTGAAAAAAGTTGATGCTACGAAAGAAAAAACAGCCGAAGAAATTAAAGAAGAAGAGGAAACAAAAAATCCTTACACTATCATTGATTACATCTTAATCGGTTTAGTATCTGTAATTGGTTTATTGTATGCTTTCAACGATCCGCTCTCTAAAAATGGTGTATTTGATCTATTTAAAAGCTTAGATACTCCTTTCTTACGTGGACAAAACATCATGGCTATCTTGGCCTTAATTGGTTTCTTATACTTAGTGATATCTCGTATTCTACGTTATGGAAAAGTAATTAGAGATCGTATGTTTGCCGTTATTTTATTGGCCTTCTTCTTGATGTTTTTCTTCATGAGTTTCGAACAAGGTGCTACTTCATTAGTATTAGTTGCTAGAGACTATGTAGATCGAACTTTGGAAGGTACAGCTTTGACGATATTCAACGTGGTTAATACGTGTTTAACTATTATTCCACTGATGATTATATCATGGGTATTGATTTTATTAGCTAAAGCAACTTGGAAAAAAATTGCATTATCTAACGTCATCTTATTCATTTGTTTCGCTGGTATTTGGGCGATGGCTATTTATATGTTAAACGCTGAATTTTCAAAAGAAGTATCGGAAATCACCGTTTCTTGGTTCTCTATTTTGAACTCGTTCTTTATCATTGCTTTAGCATCATCTGTATCCAAACTATGGGATTCTAAATACAACCCACCTGCTGCATTCAAATACGGTATTGGTTTGTTATTAGTGGCTGTTGGATTCTTAATTTTAGGATTAGGATCTATGGGATTAGGTGATGGTGTAAAAATGTCGATGATATTTTTAGTTTTAACTTACTTATTCCATACTTTAGGGGAATTATTTATTTCACCAGTTGGATTATCGTATGTATCCAAATTAGTACCAGGAAAAATGCTAGCATTCATGTTCGGTATGTGGTACTTAGCCTTGGCAATTGCGCAGAAATTTGCAGCGATCCTAGGAGGTCAAATTGAGAATATTAAAGAAGAATATTCATTGAGTCACTTCTTCTTCTTGTTTACTTTAATCCCAGCTGCTGCAGCAATCTTGGTGATGGTAGTAAACCCATTATTGAAAAAACTAATGCACGGTGTTCGCTAACCCACCGTGCATTGCACAATAAATAAAAACTATAAAAATGAGTCAAACACAGACATTAGAAGAGATTCAAAATTTCTCTGGTAAATACCCGAAGCAAATTTGGAGCTTATTCTTCTCAGAAATGTGGGAACGTTTTTCGTTCTATGGAATGAGAGGAATGTTGGTTTTCTTTATGATTGACCAACTTAAATTTGAAGAAGCACAAGCTAACTTACAATACGGTGCTACGCAGGCATTCGTATACGCCTTTACCTTCTTAGGGGGTATTTTTGCAGATAAAATTTTAGGTTTCCGAAAATCGCTGTTTTGGGGTGGAGCCATGATGATTCTAGGAAGTTTAATCCTAGCCATTGACCCTCATGCTTACTTTTTTATCGGAATTGCATTTACCGTAATTGGTACTGGTTTCTTTAAACCGAATATCTCTACCATGGTAGGTAAATTGTACAAAAAAGGAGATGATCGTACCGATGCTGGTTTCTCTTTATTTTATGCAGGGATCAACTTAGGGGCTCTTATCGGGGGATATTTATGTATCGCTATTGGTAAAGGACACTTATTTGAAGATTCTATTGCAGTAGAAAATCGTTGGAGCGTTGCGTTTGGATTGGCTGCTTTCGTGATGTTAGTGAGTTTAATCAACTTCATCTTCACGAAGAGACACTTAGGGCCTATTGGACTTCAACCGATGCAAACCAATGCAAATGGAGAGCAAGTGAGAATGCCCTTATGGAAAGAAGTGGGTACTTATATCTTGACTTTTGCTATGGTACCAGTAATCGTATTCATGATTGATAATACAGATTACACGGCTTACTTTATGTACACCGTTGGTCCATTAGCTTTAGCCTACTTGTTTTATGAAATGACGAAATTGACTGCGGCAGAACGCAAAAAGATTATTGCTGCTTTAGTGTTTATTTTCTTCTCTATTTTATTCTTCGGAATCTATGAACAAGCAGGAGGATCGTTAAGCATCTTCGCTGCGAAAAACTTAAATGCTGAATTATTAGGGATGCACTTAGATCCAAATGGAGTGAATAACTCAGGAGGTGCTTTCTTCATTATCTTCATCGCACCTTTATTAGGATTGTTGTGGATTTGGATGGCGAAAAAGAAAATTGAGCCAAACACTGTAATGAAATTCGGTTTAGGATTTATTCTTTTAGGGGCTGGTTATTATGCTTTATTTGGAACAAGATTCTTCGCTGATGCAGCAGGTATGACTTCATTAGACTTCTTTACTTTTGCTTTATTGATAATCACCCTAGGAGAGCTTTGTTTATCACCGATTGGATTGTCTATTATGACCAAACTTTCTACGGCAAATCTTCAAGGAATGATGATGGGAATGTGGTTCTTAGCAAGTGCTTATGGACAATATGTAGCAGGTATCATTGGGGCAGCAATGTCTAAAGGACATACAGAAGCTGTAACAGGAAATCACCCAAATTACGATGCTTTGCTTTCGTATACGGACGGATATAAAGACCTAGGTCTATATGCTGTAATTGCTGGGGTAATCTTAATTGCACTTTCACCACTCATGAAAAAATTAATGCAAGAAGTGAAATAATCTTATATCCCTTCTTCTATCATAGAAAAACAAAAAGCGGCTCAAGAGCCGCTTTTTGTTTTTTATCCGCTTTTTTTAACACCGAATCCATTGCTATATAGAATATAGGGATTAAATTACGCTCCTTAATTTTAACAATCTTTTATACGCATGTCACAAAATAATAAAACCTTTGGACAGACTTTAAAATCGTTCAATAAAAACTTCTGGATTGCCAGCTTCATGGAACTTATGGAACGTTGGGCATGGTATGGAATTTATACCCTTTTAGGGCTTTACTTAGTCGGATCAACGGACACAGGTGGTCTTGGTTTTGACCACGTTCAAAAAGGAAGTATCATGGGAGGTGTTGTAGGTATCTTATACTTCTTACCTTTGTTTTTTGGTGTTATTGCTGACCGTATCGGTTATAAAATTTCATTGATTATTTCCTTTGTTATCATGATTGCTGGTTATTACCTTTTAGGGGAAGTAACTGCCTTTTCCAATGTCTATGCAGCATTTTTATTAGTTGCAGTAGGAGCAGCTTTCTTTAAACCTGTAGCATCCGCCATTATTGCAAGTAATACCGATGAATCAACGGGTACTTTAGGTTTCGGTATCTTTTATATGATGGTAAACATCGGTGGGTTTATTGGACCAGCGATGTCATCGGGATTACGCACTACCTATGGTTGGAACATCATCTTCATCCAAGCGGCTGTGGTAATCGCTATTAACTTAATTGTCGTATTGTTTTTCTATAAAGAATCAAAAGTAGAAAAACCGAAAGACTCTATCGTAAAAGCCATTAAAGATTCTGTACTAGGTATCTTTGAAGCTTTAAAAGACGTCCGTTTAGGTATTCTCTTGTTATTAATGATTGGGTTTTGGACCATGTTTAATCAATTATTCAATACACTACCAAACTTTATCGAAGACTGGGTTAACTCTGCGGTATTAAGTGAATGGATTAATGAAAACATACCTTTCTTAGGGACGTTACTAACTCAAGATGGTCAGGTAAAACCAGAATGGTTTACCAATATTGATTCCTTTATGATTATTATCTGCCAGGTCACTATTTCTTATTTCGTAACTAAAATGCGTCATATCAATGCCGTAATCCGCGGAGCTATTATTGCAAGTATTGGAGTTGGATTAACCTTCTATACCAACAATCCGCTTTTCACTATTTTAGGTACCATGATCTTCTCTATTGGGGAGATGATGTCAAGCCCAACCGTATCTTCGTTTATTTCATTAATCACGCCTAAAGGAAAAGATGGCTTGTACCAAGGGACTTACTTCTTACCTGTAGCAGCGAGTTACTTTGTGACCGATTACATCTCAGGAAACTTATACCAATCGTGGTCTGATAAATTATCCCTATTAAAAACAGAGATGGCAACACGCAACGTTCCAATGCCTGAAGTAGTCAGCCACGAACAATTTATAGAACAAGGAGCCAAAACGCTAAACATGTCGATCAATGCTTTTGAAAAGCAATTTAATCTTAAAGCTGAAGCTGTAGATTGGCCTACTGTAATACAATCCTTTAAAGACTTTGCGATATCTAAGAGTATCGACATTAGCCAAGTACACTTCCCTTTCTCTAAAAATGAATACTTTGCCTTAGCAGAACAAAAGCTAGGTATGTCACATTGGGAAATGGTCGATATGCTGTGGGCGACCTACAATCCAAACAAAATCTGGTATGTGATTGTTGCTATTGGTGTATTTTCAGTTATTACCTTAATGATCTATGACAAATTGGTGATTAAACCCATCGAAAACAAGAAATAATTGATTGTTTTTATATTAAAATTATGGAGAACAAAAAAAATAGCGTTTTAAACTAAATAAAAATAGCTATCTTTCTCAACCAATTTAAAAAACAATTATTTATGCAGACAAGCTCGAGTACGCAGCCGAACTTTTTTGACACCAAAGTCCTTGGACATCCGGCTGGTTTATTTGTGTTATTCTTCACAGAAATGTGGGAACGATTCTCTTTCTATGGAATGAGGGTTTTATTGATTCAATTCTTAACCATGTCCGTGATAGGGATCAACACCGGTTGGGGTTGGAGCGTTGAAGATGCGGGAGCTTTGTTTGCTACCTATGCCATGTTATTATACATTACTCCTATTTTTGGAGGTATACTAGCGGATAAATACATTGGTTATCGCTGGGCGGTAGTTATTGGTTCTTTGATTATGACCTTAGGACATGCTGCTATGGCGCTAGAAGGAGAAACCTTCATGTATATTGGATTGGCGTGTTTGGTTATTGGAACAGGATTCTTTAAACCGAATATGACCTCAATTTTATCTGAAATGTACAAATCCTTTCCTGAGAAAAAAGACGGTGCTTATACCATCTTCTATATGGGAGTAAATGCAGGAGCTTTCTTTGGGATGATGCTTTGTGGTTATTTAGGAGAACGCGTTGGATGGCATTGGGGATTCGGATTAGCTGGAATCTTCATGTTGTTAGGAACTTTACAATTCTGGTTGGCCAAACCTATTTTCGGAAATATCGGAGAGATACCTTCCAAAGAAGCAAGAAGCGATAAAGAAGAAGTTGTGGATACAACGAATATGACACCTGAAGAAAAGGATTCACTTAAACGCAATCCTTTTACAACGATTGATTATATCTTAATTGCTATTACAACCGTTATCGGTTTAATGTATGCCTTTGATGATGTGTTCCGAATTGTAGGTGGTATTAATCTATTCCCTAAAACAATTCTTGGACAAGATGGTTCTACCGTTGGAATTGCATTCGGATTAATTGTGTTCTTACTCTTGGTGATTTGGCGTATTGCACGCTATGCAAAAATAGTACGTCACCGTATGATTGCTGTAATTATCTTCGCTTTCTTTACTATCTTTTTCTGGATGAGTTTTGAACAGGGAGCAACTTCTTTGGTGATTTTCGCTCGAGATAATACACAACGTGTACTTTCTGGTGATACCGCTTTGTTGTTCAAGATATTCAATACACTATTGACGATTATTCCTTTGGCTTTAATTTCATGGGTATTGATCATCTTAGCAAAGCGAACGTATAAAAAAGCATTGATTTCTAATATCATCTTAGGACTTACCTTCTTAGGTGTTTGGGGTGCTGTAATTTGGATGTTAGACCGAGACTGGTCTTCTCATGCGTACCAAGTACACTTCCAAACTGTAGAGACAGCAGTGCTCAATGAGGATGGTACAGTAAAATATGACGAGAACAAAAACCAAACCTATCATTATCAACCCATCTCTACTGCTTTCCAAGCAAAAGAAGGGGATAAAATTGTAGAAAAAAACACAATTATCTCCAATAGAGGGGAATATGAAATTGGTTCTACCATTAAGATTTACGAAGAATTAGGTACGTATCATATCCTAACAGAAGAAATAGAAACTAAACTAGTAGCTGAATATGGAGCGAAAGATAAAACTCCACATATTGTTCAGGCAGAGGTTAAAGAAATTAGAGATAATCAAGTAGAGATTACTGCTTCGTGGTTCTCTATCTTAAACTCCTTCTTTATTATTGCTTTTGCTTCGTTGGTTTCTAAACTATGGGATTCAAAATACAATCCACCTGCATCAATTAAGTATGGTCTAGGATTGATCATTATGGCACTAGGATTTGGTGTGTTAGCTTATGGAGCACATGGAATTACAGAAGGAAATAGAGTTTCAATGATGTGGCTTGTTTTTGCCTATTTATTTCATACCTTAGGAGAATTATTCTCTTCACCAGTAGGGCTTTCTTATGTTTCTAAGCTTGTTCCTGCGAGAATGATTGCCTTTATGTTTGGTATGTGGTATTTAGCTATTGCAATTGGAAATAACTTAGCAGCTAAATTAGGGGGACAAATTGAAAATATTACAGAAAAATACTCTTTATCTGGATTTTTCTTAATCTTTACCATTGTTCCGATTGTTGCAGGTATTTTAGTAATTGCACTAAATCCAGTTATGAAACGTCTAATGCATGGTGTTAAATAAAAACAAACCTAATTACAATGAAAAAAATCGTATTCTTATTTGCCTTGATTTTGGTTGGATTCACAACACAAGCACAGGAAATCAAGTGGATGTCATTAAATGACGCTTTAGCTGCACAAAAGAAAGATCCAAAACCTATTTTTATGGATGTTTATACCGATTGGTGTGGTCCTTGTAAAATGTTAGACAGTAACACTTTCAGTGATGCAAAATTTGCAGAGTATGTAACGAAAAATTACTATGCTGTAAAATTCAATGCTGAAGGAAATGAAACAGTTACCTATAATGGTAAAAAATACAGTAACCCAAACTATGACGCGAATAGAAAAGGAAGAAATGCAACGCATGAATTAACTTTATTCTTACGTGTACCGGGTTACCCAACGATGGTTATCTTGGATAAAAAAGGAAACTTAGAACAATCGATTGTGGGTTATCATACACCTGCTCAATTGTTGAGCAAAATATAAGCTCAACGAAATAGAGAAGACCAATATCCCTTTTCACGCATATCGTGAAAAGGGATATTTCGTTTTAGGCAACTCTGAATCACCTTATCTCTATAACCTGTACTCATAGCACGGCCGATAATAACCATTTGAGGCTGATGTAAGGCCAAAACGCGATCGATGTTCACTTGGATAGCCTCGCTCAAATAAATCAGCTCAAAACGCAATTGCAACTGGTAATAAGGCATCGCTTGGGAAAGTACCAGCAACTTGCGATTCGCATCTACTTGAAACAGATTTTTACGGGGGTTCTTGATTACGTCCTTGGGTACATAATGTTTGCTATATCCCTCCACAACGCCTTTTGTATGTTCTTCCTCTCCAAATACCAGCAATTGCTGTTGTGCATATTGAAGAAATAAGGGCTCTCTCCCCTGCACAGCTGCAATAATAAATTCATCTTGATTTACCTTGTGATTGGCGAGGAGAAAACAGCTAATTTGAATAACCAAGGTTGCTAGTACAAGGTATGTGATTTGTTTAATGCGAGGTTTATACAACACCATACCTACTCCTATCCCTATAATACACATAGCTATCATCGTTTCCTTGGTAATATAGAACGAGAGCAATGTCCCATTCATCTCATCCAACCCACGAAGGACAGCCAAAATAAACTGGATCGCTTGCTCCAACATCCAGCCTACCCCATCCGCAAGGGATGTTGAAATCCATCCGATACACAAAAAGCAAAACCCTCCGACCAGCACGACTGTAGTTAAGGGCATGATTACTAGATTACTGCCTAAAAAAGTCCAAGAAAAAGAATTAAAATAATACAATTGAAGAGGTAACACACCAAGTTGAGCAATCAACGAAACATAGCCTATACCTAAAAAATAATTGACACTATTCGATCCCGTATATCCCTTTTTGAATAAAGGCATCAACCATACAATACCGAGAACAGCTAAATAACTGAACTGAAATCCCAAATCAAAAAGCCAATAGGGTTCAAACAATATACTGAGAAAAAAAGCCAAACCAATACATTCCTTGGTTGGTTGTTTTCTCTTCAAGAATTGCCCTAAAATCAAGAGGGTAAACATAAAAACGGTACGGAAAACAGAAGGAGAAAAACCAGCTAGAAAAACAAAAATCCACAAAAGCACCAAGAGTATACAATTGCGATAACTGGTTCGCAAAAAAGAGATGATTTTAGATACGAATACGGTAATCACACCAATATGCAAGCCCGAAATAGCCAAGATATGCATCAAACCCAAGCGCTGAAAGACAGTAACAGTCTGCTCATCCATTTGATTCCGATTTCCCAATAACAAACTACTGAGCAAGGCTTTGCTTTGGCTGGATAATTGCACATTGTTGTCTATTTGTTGTTGCAACACTGCTTTACCTTGCATCAACCAGCTATACATGCTCTCAGACGATCCTTGATAAACGGAAGTATTGACCATTAGTTTTTTTTCTATATGCTTCCTTTTAATATAAGCTTTATAATCAAACTGCCCCAGATTTTCTGTGGTTGGAAACGATTGAAAAGAACCAATAGCAGTAAATTTATCCCCTATTTGAGTCAAACTATCCGCAGACAGGAGTAAAGCCAGTCCTTGTGTTTGCTTCCCTTCTACTCTTTCAATTGCGACAACATAACGCACTGTTTGTCCTTTTGCCTTTTGTTTTTCGACAATGCGATACTGCACAGGATACAATTGTTGATCGGTTATATGTGAAATGTAACTAGCGTGATTGTCCTTCCAATCCGCATAATGCACAACCAGAAAACCTAAAATAAAACACAATAAATAAAAGACAATCCCTGTTGCATAAAACACAACAGGATGAAAAAGCCAATTTTTCTTACTATAAGCACCAACAGCCAGTAATCCAAGTAGCACAACAAAAAGAAGGCTCATGGCCATCAGATTACACACATCTTTAGCCAGAATACCAAGGGCTACTGCAGTAGCATAAAACAAAAAAGAGAATTTTAATGGACTCATATCCTGAGTACATCAAAATTCTCTCCATTTTAAATTAAATCCTTTGATTTAAATATCTTGATCCAATAAAACTCGGTTTATTTGAACAAATCTTCTTTTATAATAATCTTCTTTCGTTGAAGAAACAATTACTCCTTTTGTTGTAGAAGAATGAATAAACTTAATTTCGTCATCAATCACCTCTGTGATAATTCCCACGTGGCTAATTCGACTTCCTCTTCCTGTGCGGAAGAAAATCAAATCCCCCTTTTGTGCATCGTTTTTAGAGATTTTATCTCCTACTTGCGCCATTGCACTTGAATTTCTAGGTAGATTAATTGACGTATCATTAAATGCATTCATCACCAATCCTGAGCAATCCAATCCACTGCGTGTTGTTCCACCAAAGCGATAACGAACACCTTCAAAGTCAAAAGCAGCGTTTAATACAAGATCCGATACCTCTTCACTTACACTTTTGGACGTACTCATTTCTTCTAAAAGAGCATCTAATTCATTGCGAATCGCGTCATCCATCTTTTTGCTTTCTTTTAAAACAAGCGTTTCTTTCTTTTTACCTGGGTTCTCGACTTCTGCTTGTGCAGCCTGTGTATGACTTGAGCAAAGCAGGCTCAAACCGAATAAAATTGTGGAAAGTATTGTTTTATTTTTCATAGCAAAAAGGGGGTTTTACATAGTCAATCCTAAATTAGAATTTTTAATTATTTCATTCGCGGCTAAATCACTAGCCCCTCGACCGCCTAAATTATGAATTAATTCTTCATAATCCAACAAAATTTTGTCTCTTTTTTCACTTTTGACAATTTTTTCGAATTCTACAGCGATTCTTTTAGCATTACAATCGTGTTGAATAAGCTCTACAACCACCTCATTATCCATAATTAAATTAACCAATGAAATATATTTCAAAGTGATGATTCGCTTAGCAATTTCATACGAAATTGTATTTCCTTTATACAAGACTACCTGAGGTACTTTAAACAAGGCTGTTTCTAACGTAGCCGTTCCTGAGGTAACTAAAGCAGCATAAGCAACATCCAATAATGCATACGTATCATTGGTAATAAAAGAGATATTTTGTCCCTTTAAAAATTGTTCATAAAATGCGGGTTCCTGTCCTGGAGCACCTGCAATGACAAACTGATATTCCGGATGATTTTGCACTACAGATAGCATTTCGCCCAGAAGTCGTTTAATTTCTTGTTTTCTACTTCCTGGTAAAAGGGCTATAATTGGGCGTTCATCTAACTGGTACTTTTTGCGGAAGTCCACTTTTTCTCGACTGCGAAACTCTTCAATTTCATCAATTAAAGGATGTCCAACAAAAGTTACAGGATAGTGATGCTTTTTTTCATAAAAGTCTTTCTCAAAAGGCAAAATCACGTACATATAATCTACGTCGCGTTTAATTGCTTTGATTCTACTTTCTTTCCACGCCCAAATTTGTGGAGAGATATAATAATGTGTAGGTATTTTGTGCTCTTTTGCCCATTGCGCAATACGCATATTAAACCCAGGATAATCAATAAAGATTAAAACATCAGGTGCAAACGCAGCAATGTCTTTTTTACAAAAGGAGATATTTTTAAGAATTGTACGCAGGTTTTGTACGACTTCCACGAACCCCATAAAGGCCAAGTCTTTATAATGCTTGACTAGTGTTCCTCCCACTTTCTGCATTAAATCACCACCCCAAAAACGCATTTCTGCTTGAGGGTCTTTGGCATAAATCGCTTTCATCAAATTAGCACCGTGCAAATCGCCAGATGCTTCTCCTGCAATAATGTAATATTTCATCTACAACAACTGAGTAATTAGCGTTATAATAATTACTGCAAAGATGCAGCCTCTTGCATAATAGTCTTTTCGTCGATTGATGAAAAAGGTAAAAATCCCCAAATTCAACAAACTTCCAATTGCGACAATTCTACCTAATAATCCCGCTTTTCTAATGAGATCAAAATTGATAAATAAATCAAAATTGGTAAACAACCTCAAATAAAGTTCAGCGCCCAATACGGTCAAACCCGAGCCAATTAAAAAGCCCAGAAGAATATCTTTAATTCTATTTCCCATTTATACTAATTCCCAATTATTAATTCTGTTAATGGCGTGATGTGCAGTTAAATCAAAATGAACTGGAACAATCGAAATAAATCCATTTCTCAATGCCCATTCATCCGTATCTTCTCCTTTGTCTTGATTGACAAATTCTCCTTTTAACCAATAGTATTCTTTTCCATTTGGACTCAATCGTTTATCAAAATCCTCAATCCAAACAGCTTTTGCTTGTCTACATACTTTAATCCCTTTGATTTCATCTGTTTGTAATCTTGGGAAGTTGACATTCAATACCACTTCTTTCGGAATTCCTTTTTCTAGTGCTTGTGTTGTAATCTTTTTGACAAACGTACGCACTTGTTCAAAATCGGCATTCCAGCTAAAATCCAAAAGAGAAAAACCAATGGCTGGAATTCCGCTCATTCCCGCTTCTAATGCAGCACTCATTGTTCCAGAGTAAATCACATTAATGGATGAGTTTGATCCATGATTAATTCCCGAAACACATAAATCTGGTTTGCGATCTAGAATTTGGCCCAACGCAATTTTTACACAGTCAACGGGAGTACCTGAACAAGCATATTCATGCTCTAATTCCGCATCAATCTGAACCTTTTCTAACGTCAAGGTATTATTAATTGTAACCGCGTGTCCCATTCCAGATTGCGCACTGTCAGGAGCCACCACAACTACTTCTCCTATTTCTTTCATCACATCAATCAAAGCACGGATTCCTGGCGCCGTGATACCATCGTCATTAGTAACAAGTATTAATGGTTTTTGCATCATCTCAAATTTTTAATTACTTTCGTAAAAGTAACAATTATTATGTAAAACATTCCGTTATTTCAGACTTTCTAAACATTAAAACACGTCGATTCGAAGTTGTATGTTGTGATTTAACAAATAATTATCTGCTTACTTAATAATTACTTTGCTTTTTTAACTACTTTAGTTCAAAACTATTTAATGAATACTATTTGGGCATTTATGAAAAGAAATTATAAGGTTATCATTCTTCTACTCGCAGTTTCTGCAGCATTATGGAGTTTTATACCTAAAAAGGAAACTGAGGATCCAGAAAAAGACCAACTTTTATTAGAGTTAGTCACTTATCTAATGGAACGTACCCATTATGATCCACCCAAGTTAGATGACAAGTTTTCACAACAAGTGTACAAAGAATACATCAAGGCACTTGACCCGATGAAACGCTATTTTCTTCAATCTGATTTAGATGAATTCAATAAATACGAACTTTTAATTGATGATATGATTCAATTGAAAGAGCTTTCATTTTTTGATTTAACCTATGAGCGCATTACAGCTAGGATGAATGAGGCTAAAGCCATCTATACCGATGTGTTAGCAGAACCTTTTGACTATAAGCAAGAGGAGTCGTTTGATGCAGATTACGACAATATCGAATTTGCTAAAACGCCAGCAGAATTAAAAGATCGTTGGAGAAAACAGTTGAAATTAAATGCCTTATCTACACTTACTGATAACATTAAAATCCAAGAAGGAAAAGATGTTGTAGAAGAGGAAGAGGAAGAAGTAGATGAATATGGCAATACTGTTGAAAAAGCAAAACCTGCGAAAAAGAAAAAAGACGATCAACCAAAAGAGATTAAATCTTTCGAACAATTAGAAAAAGAGGCACGTGAAAGCACTAAAAAATCGTTAGATGAATACTTTGACGCCTTAAATGATTTAGAGCGCAAAGATTGGTTCTCTGTTTACTTGAATTCTATTGTGGAGCGTTTTGACCCACACTCGTTTTACTTTGCTCCAGAGAACAAAGAAAAATTTGATGCTAGCATGAGTGGTAGTATCGAAGGAATTGGCGCTGTCTTAAGAAAGAAAACAGAAGGTGTTGAAATTAATGAATTAGTACCTGGAGGTCCAGCTTGGAGAGGAAAAGAAATTGAAGTTGGAGATATCATTCTTAAAGTAGCCCAAAGTAAAGAGGAAGAACCTATTGATGTTGTAGGTGTACGTTTGGATAATGTGGTAAAATTAATCAAAGGGAAAAAGGGAACGACGGTATACTTGACAATCAAGAAAATTGAGGGAACCATCAAAACGGTTGCCATCACTCGTGAGGTTATTGAGTTTGAGGAAACGTTTGCTAAATCGAGTATTATTGAAGATGGAGATAATCGCTATGGAATCATTCAATTGCCGAAATTCTACATCAACTTTGAAAATAAAGATAACCGCAATGCATTTACTGATGTTCAAAAAGAAATTATTGAGCTGAAAAAACAAAATGTAGATGGTATTATCATGGACTTGCGAAACAACGGTGGAGGATCACTTCAAACGGTTGTAGATATGTTGGGCTTATTCTCTAAAGAAGGTCCAGTAGTTCAGGTAAAATCATCCAGAGGAAAACAACAAATCTTAGACGACAAAGGAACTCCAATTGTTTGGGATGGTCCATTAGTTGTACTTGTAAATAATTTCTCGGCTTCTGCTTCTGAAATTTTTGCTGCAGCGATTCAGGATTACAAACGTGGGTTAATCATTGGTAGTAAACATACCTACGGAAAAGGAACGGTTCAAAACCTCGTTGATTTAAATGAGTTATTGAAAAAACAACCTTACGGTGATTTGGGTGCCTTAAAAATTACCCTACAGAAATTCTACCGTATCAATGGAGGTTCTACACAGCGAGAAGGAGTACTAAGTGATATTGTTTTACCAGATCGTTATTCGTATATCGATATGGGAGAACGCGATATGGACAATGCAATGCCTTGGGATAAAATTGACCGCGCAAACTATACGCCATACAACAATGACTTTACTTCTGTAATCAACAAAAGTAAATCTAGAATTGCAGGTCATGAGCAATTCAAATTAATTGATGAAAATGCGAAGTGGATTAATGAGCGAAAAGATGAAAAATCTTTCACCTTGAATCTGAAGAGTTATGAGAAAAAACAAAAAGAAGTAGACGAAAAAGTGAAGAAATTCAAGTCGATTTCAAAATACAACAACCATTTAAAATTCTCTTCTTTGCCGAGTGAAATTGAACGTGTAAAAACGGATACGCTCTTAGAACAAAAAAGAGATAGATGGCATGAGTCTTTAGGTAGTGATGTTTATGTTGAAGAAGGAGTAAAAATCTTAAAAGACATTCAACAACTAACGAAAGCGCCAAGAAATACGAAAACGTTTTCAGATAAAAAAATATAAGCAACTAGTTTAATGGCTAGAAATAAGAATAGTAACACAAGTATTGCGCTCCGAAAATTCAAAAAAGATTTTCGGGGCGTTTTGTGTTTTTGGGTCATCATTTTTTTTATTCTGGTCAGTGTGTTTGCGTATTTCATCATTCCAGATCAATCGCAACATGCTAATGCAGGGGATTTAGCTATTCGTTCCAAACATCCTGGTTTCAGCACCGCTGTACTGGTTTTTCCTGCCCCTGCAACTACTACTTGGCCCGAATATTGGTTTGGCCGCAAGACCCCCAGAGAACAGATTCCACTTCTTAGTCATCGCATAACACAAGACACCTTATTTTACACACCTTATACTGAACTAAGTGATTTAGCACAAGAGAAAAAACTAGCCTTGGCTTCTTTCTCTGCAGAAGAAAAAGCAGATTTAATTCAACAGAAAACTTTTTGGTTGGGAACAGACAATCAAGGTAGAGACTACTACAGTCGATTAGTATTAGGGTCTCGTGTTTCAATGGCAATTGGTTTCATTGCTGTTTCCATCTCCTTGATTATCGGTATTAGCTTAGGTGCTATCGCTGGATATTATGGCGGTAAAACAGATGCTTTTATCTTATGGGTGATCAACATTTTTTGGTCTATTCCTACACTCTTACTCGTTATTGCTATTACGCTCGCGTTAGGCAAAGGATTTTGGCAGGTCTTTATTGCTGTCGGACTGACTATGTGGGTGGAAGTTGCTCGTGTTGTTAGAGGGCAGGTTATTAGCGTGAAACAGCAGCAATATATCACCGCTGCTCGTGCTTTAGGCTATTCGGATTACAATATCATTACCCGACATATTTTACCTAATTGCATGGCACCAGTTATCGTGATTTCAGCAGCCAACTTTGCTTCCGCTATTTTAGTTGAAAGTGGATTGAGCTTTTTAGGTATTGGTACCCAAGTACCCACACCAAGTTGGGGAGCTATGATTAAAGAAAACTACAATTATATCTTAGTAGGCAAAGCGTATTTGGCACTATTACCCGGTTTTGCTATGTTTGTCATTGTCATGTGCTTTACCCAGTTAGGCAACGCCATCCGCGATGCATTTGACGTGAGAAAATAGCGTTTATTTGACTAGGATATTGCGAATGTCAGACTTGTTTCCGTTGTAGATATTTAGATCTACTTTACCATCAATTCCCTTTACTACTCCTTTTTCTGTAAATTGCCAAAAATGCCATTCAGGCTTTATTTCTTCCACAAAGAAATTGTAATTAGCAATCCAAACAATATGATCGGGAAACCATTTCTGGAGGTGATTGGTATAATAGTGTTCTCCTGAATATAAGATAGGCTGTACGCCATAATGTTCTTCGATCATTTCCATCCATCGTTTCAATCCCAGAACTAAATTTTCCATGGACTGTTTTTTGGGTAGATCCTCAATATCGAGTACAGGAGGAAAGTCTCCTTCTGATAATTTTACAGTTGCAATAAAGTTTTCTGCTTGTTTAATGGAATTTTCATCTGGACGATAATAGTGATAAGCCCCGCGAATAAAGTGATTGGCTCGTGCGCCTTTCCAATTTAAATCAAAGGCTTTATCTTTTCCATCATCCCCCATCGTTGCGCGTACAAAAACAAATTCCAAAGGTGCACGTTGAGCCACAGAATCCACGACCTCCCAATCAATAACACCTTGATAATGAGAAACGTCAAAACCAATCATGCGATTATGGTGACGTTGTAATACTTCTACTGTTCTAAAATCAAAAAAGGATTTCTCATCCGCCTCTTTGCGTTGAGCACTAAAAAAGTACTTAATTCCCTCTTGAAAAGTAATACCAAACCATACACCTGCCCCTAGCAAAACCACCACAATACACCCCCATTTGATGCGTGTAAATGTTGCCGTGTTTTTCTTCTTCTTTGGGCGTCGAGGCGTTGGCTTTCTTCTTGCGGGTTGTTTTTGATTCACAACTGCTATGGGAGAATTTTTTCCAGTTCCGTATTTTGTAGAAGCCATAATTACATTAAAAAGACAAAAGTACGTATTTTACCTGAACGTCATTCAACTGAATTACGCTACAGGTGTTTGATCTACTTTCAGTACCGGTACCGGAAGTGCAATATTATTCAGCTTAAATTTCTTGTCTATAGCAAAGCGTATATTACTTGAAATCCGGTCATTATCAAACGCATTTTCGATAAAGTAATACAGAATAAAGCGAATCGATGAATCTCCAAACTGGTCAATAAAAACAATCGGTTGAGGGTTTTTCAATACATCTTTATTATCTTCAACAGCAGAAAGTAAAACAGCTTTAACTAGTTCTACATCTGTACCAATATATACCCCGACATCAATTCGCGCACGAATAATAGGATCTTCATGTGTCCAGTTGTACACAATATCATCAATTAACTTGCGGTTAGGAATTACAATATCCTTTAAATTTCGCGTTTCTACAATCGTACATCTTAGGTGAATCGCTTTTACACGAGCAACTTGTCCATTCACTTCAATGACATCCCCCATATTCAGGGTTTTATCAAATAGAATATAGATACCCGCAATGATATCCCGGAAAATATCTTGAAGGGCAAACCCCAATCCAACAAATAGAGCTGCTGAAGTGGTCAAGAACATGCTAATATTCAATCCAACTACATTGAGAATGAAAAAGAACATAATCACATAGATGAAGTAATTGACAAAATTAAATACACTTCTCAAGCGCAAAGCAACATCAGGTGGTGAATTTTTAATTACGGTTTTACGCAAAAAGGTCAATCCATACTTGGTGATTAACAAGGTAAAAACGATAAAGAGAATCGTACCTATTGTAATACTCAATGACTTGCTTGTATAAAGCTCATATTCTAAAAACTTAGAAAGCAGTAGTTTTAAATTCAAAATAAGTCTCTTATTAAGTTAACTATACTATTTGGACTCGCAATCGTTGAAAAGTCACTTTTATGAACCATCCAATTGATAAATTTAAAGCTTTATAAGAAATATTGAAAGAATTGAGGCAAATAAAAACAAATCTGAATCCATTTCCTCTTTGCTTTAAGGGTATACAAGAGAGGAAAAATAGTTTAGATTTTCTTGCAACACATCCGAATTGGATAACACGAGAATCGTATCTAATTGCTTCTCTTTAAAAACAAGTACGGCAGAGTCCTTCATTACGCTTATAAATAGGCATTCAACATCTCCAATAGCATCAGTAACCCTCAAACTATCAACACGATATAAAAAATAAAAAGATTTTCAAAAATTCATTCTAGTATGATAAATATCACCTCTCGCACACCATAATTTAGCTATTTTTCGCCCTTTACAACTAAACCTGAACTCGAATGAAAATAAAACCTTTGCATTCCTTTCACATTCCTGTGATGGGGCTCGCTTACACCATTGATAGTCCTGTACGCGTTGCACAATATGGACTAGCTTCAACGTTATCCGTTATGGATGATGAGCTTATTGAGCGCATGAATAAATTCTACTGTGAGAAATTCGAATTGCCTTACCAAGAGATTACGAAAAAAATAGAAGATTTCAGAGCCAAGCGCATCACTGCCTACCTCAACACACTGGATACCATTGTAAAACGAAAATTTGACCACCTCAAAAAGGATTTACTTCAAAGTAAAAAAAACGTAGAAGATTATATTGATCTATTGCCTACCGTATCCGATATCCGCAAGCAATTACAAACGTATATTGACGACAAGATTTCTGTGGACAACCTCAAAAATATTCTCGACACCTATCTGACTCCAGGAGCTATTGACGTCAATATTATGACGAAAGTAGATCGTGAAAACTTTGATAAAAAAGAATCACTACCGGCTAAATACAACGATGCACATGCCGCTTTACGAGGATTTAGCAACAGTAGTTTAAATTCTTCAGTGGTACTCTCTGCGGGGATGAACCCAAAGTTATTCAGCTACTTTGAAGAATTTGACGCCTTTTATCCGACACCTGATCAAACGTTACAAAAGCAAATCATCTTAAAAGTAAGTGATTACCGTTCTGCCTTAATTCAGGGGAGTTTTTTGGCAAAAAAAGGACTTTGGGTATCTGAATACCGCATTGAATCTGGGTTAAATTGTGGTGGCCATGCATTTGCTACTGATGGTTATTTACTAGGTGTGATTTTAGAAGAATTCAAAACCAAACGTCATGAATTAATTGAAACTACCCACGACTTGATGTGTAAGGCTTTAGCACAGAAAAAGCGCTTTGTACCTTCATCGCCTTTGGAGTTAAAAATTACAGCTCAAGGAGGCGTTGGAACAGCGGCTGAGCATCAATTTCTACTGGATTATTACCAAGTAGATTCTGTGGGATGGGGATCTCCGTTCCTCTTAGTTCCCGAAGCGACTTCTGTGGATGTTGCCACCCGTCAACTTTTGGCTAATGCCAAAGAAGAAGATTTATATTTAAGTCACGTTTCCCCATTGGGTATTCCCTTTAACAACATTAAAGGAACGACAAATGAATTTCACAAAGCGCAGCGCATTGCCAAAGATAAAGCGGGAAGTTCATGCCCACGCAAATATTTAGCTCTAGATAAAACACATGATAATGAAGGAATTTGTACTGCATCACGCAAGTATCAAACCATCGAACTAGAGGCTTTAAAAAGTCAGAAAGAAACGTTAACCGAAGCAGCTTATCAACAGAAATTCAATGCCATTACAGAAAAAGCATGTCTGTGTATTGGTTTAGCTAATGCTTCTTTTTTAGAAAACGACTTGCAAATCAAAGGAGAAGAACAAGGCGTTGTTATTTGTCCTGGACCTAATATTGCCTATTTCACTAAGGAAGTGTCGCTCAAAAATATGATGCACCATATTTATGGACGAACCAATATTATAGCAGATGATAACCGTCCCCATTTCTTTTTAAAGGAATTGCGCATGTATATGGATCATTTCAAACAGGAGAAAAGTCAATTAGAACTAGAATCGACACCTTTAAAAATGAAAAAAATAGAGAAAACCAGAGCGAATTTACTCGCTGGTATCGCCTATTATGAAGCTCTATTCACAGATGATACTGTTTATTTTACGAATCATCAATCGAAGATCCTCGAAGAATTAAACAACAGCAAAATAGCGTTGTTACACGCATAGCCCCCCTAATTAGTTTTTTTGATTGTCATCAGGTTCTCATTTTTTGAGAACCTGATTTTTTTAATTCTACTCGTTCTCGTTTTAATTGCTTCTACTATTCGTATACAATTAAAACATCTACCCTCAAATACTTACTTATATCACACATCGTCAAGGTATTGCGATTTTTTTTATTTAGTTTTAAAAATAAAAATGCAACTCAACCCTACCGTATTGACCTTTTCCCTTTATCTGTTGCTTATTTTAGGCATCGGTATTATCGCCTATTTGAGAACCAAAAACTTTTCAGATTACATTCTTGGTGGACGCCGTTTGGGACCACTAGTAACAGCTTTATCAGCAGGTGCATCCGATATGTCTGGTTGGTTGTTAATGGGGCTACCGGGCAGTATTTTTAAATCGGGATTAGCACAAAGCTGGATTGCAATAGGTTTGCTAATTGGTGCTTATTTCAATTGGCGCCTCGTAGCAGGTCGATTGCGCGTCCATACAGAATGCAACCACAACGCTTTGACGTTACCTGATTTTTTCTTGCATCGATTTGGCTCTACAGGTCAATTAGTCAAAACAATCGCAGCTCTTGCTATTCTTCTGTTTTTCACCTTATACTGTGCCTCTGGTATGGTAGCAGGGGCCCAACTATTCAAAACTATCTTTCATCTCCCTTACCTCCAAGCCTTACTACTTAGTGCATTAGCTACCATTATCTATACGTTTATTGGCGGTTTTTTAGCCGTCAGTTGGAGTGATACCCTGCAAGCGTCATTGATGTTATTTGCTTTAATCCTAACGCCTATCATGATTGTTGTTTCTCTTGGGGGATGGTCTGAAATTCAAGAACAGATGGAACTGGCTATTCAAATCCATCAAATACCCTATTCCAATCTCATCCACAACGTCAATCTCATCACTATTTTAAGTGCTGTTGCTTGGGGCTTGGGCTATTTTGGGCAACCGCATATCCTAGCTCGATTTATGGCTGCAGATTGTGCAAAGACGATGCGCAATGCTCGTCGTATAGGCATGACGTGGATGTTGTTCTGCTTATTTGGTGCTGTTGCTATTGGTTATTTGGGGATCGGTTATTTCCAAGCTCATCCTAATCAAGCAGCCACTGTACAAAGAAACAATGAAATGATTTTTATTGAACTAATTCACTACCTCTTTAATCCTTGGGTCATTGGAATTCTACTATCCGCTATCCTAGCGGCAGTTATGAGTACATTAAGTGCTCAGCTACTCATGGCATCGAGTACATTAACGCACGATTTTTATCGTTCTTATTTTCGACGCAACGCTCATCAACGGGAATTAGTTTGGACGAGTCGCTTAGCCGTTTTACTGATTTCCTTTCTTGCCTTGTGCCTTGCCTTGGATGAAAACAACAGCATTCTAGGCTTGGTCTCTCGTGCGTGGGCTGGTTTTGGTGCAGCCTTTGGACCCTTGATTCTCTTCTCTTTATTCTCTGCTAAAACAACAGGGAGAGCGGCTTTAACCGGAATTATCGTTGGAGGACTAACCGTAATCTTCTGGCCCTCCTTCCAACAACAGGTTTTAGGTGGTTTTATTTTTGGTTATCCTGAACCGTTGTATGAAATCATCCCCGGATTTACATTGAGTGCACTCAGTATCTATCTTGTCTCTACGTTTGGGCCATCAGCGACTCCAGCAATGAAACAGCAATTTAAAGCTGCTCAGACGAAATATCACAGCGAAAAATAAATGTAAGCAGCGCGTATATTATCAAAACAATTAGATGCAGCTAAGGATAAACTTAATCCTTAGCTACAGCAATCTTAACTTTCTTATTCTTTAATCTGGTATTTTCTAGTGTACGCAAGAGCGGCTTGATTTTAGCGGTACGCACGGCCACAAAAGCTTGGGTATCGCGTACATCAATTAATCCGATATCCTCCTTTTGAAGACCGCCTGTTTTAATTAAATAACCAACAATATCTACTTTATTGACTTTGTCTTTTTTTCCAGCACTGATATAAATCGTTTTAAAGTCAGTAGTATTGTCAATGGTATAAGTTCCTTTGAGTTGTTCGATGGGCATATCGGCATCAATAAAGCTATACTGTTCCTCGTCAGTAACCATGATATATACTTTTCCTTTCGCCTTCATACGCGCAGTTCGTCCATTTCGATGAATAAATGCATCTTCCTTCTCTGGAATCTGATAGTGAATAACATGCCCAATTTCAGGGATATCTAAACCTCGAGCGGCTAAATCCGTTGAAATTAGAATATGACAACTTCTATTGCGAAACTTCATCAAAGCACGCTCTCGATCTTCTTGTAGTAATCCACCGTGGAAAGCTCCATTAGCGACTCCTTTATTGGTTAAGGTTTCACTGATTCGCGCTACTGCATCTCGATGGTTACAGAAAACTAAAATCGTATCCTTGCCAATTTTTCCAATCAATTGAATAACAGCCTCTAATTTCTCCTCCGCAGGACAAACTACTTTGCTAAATGTCAATTGCGGTTGGATAGCTTCCGATTTCAAAAACTTAAGGATGGTGGGATTTTCAATTCCCGTGAATGCAGGTATTTTTTTAAGCGCCGTTGCAGAGGTCAGCATGCGAAACTTCAGGTGATCAAACGATTGGATGATGTAATCCATATCGTCTTGGAACCCCATTTCTAAAGCCTTGTCGAATTCGTCAATCACATAGCTTTGTACCTGGGCTGTATCAAAGGAATTCTCTTCAATATGAAAAGCCACACGCCCTGGTGTGCCAACAAGAACAGCAGGTGGAGAAGAAAGGTTATTCAATTCCGTACGTGTGGAATGTCCACCATAACAGGCATTGATTTTAAAAGCAGTTCCCATTTTCTTAAACACCGTTTCAATCTGTAAAGCCAATTCACGCGTAGGCACAAGAATAACGGCTTGGACTCCTTTTACTGCAGGATTTAATCGTTGAACAATTGGCAACAGAAAAGCCAATGTTTTACCCGACCCTGTAGGGGATAATAAAACCATACTATTTTTCGCCTGCGCGGTTTGAAGGGTTTGAAGCTGCATCTCATTGAGTGCTGCAATCTCCAATTTTTTAAGGATATCTGCTTGATTCATCTGGCAAAGGTAGGGATTTTGGTGAACGGTTTACGGTTCACTGTTGACAGTTTTTTTGGATTTCTATTTTTTATAAGGTTTTGATGAACTCAAACTTCAAGGCATAAAAAAAGCCTCTTCTTTCGAAGAGGCTTTAGTGCGGGTGATAGGACTCGAACCTACACACCTTGCGGCACCAGATCCTAAGTCTGGCGTGTCTACCAATTTCACCACACCCGCAGGTGGCTTAGAACCGCTGTACACTTGTGTACTGTTGTTCTTTTAAGACGTTGCAAATATACAACCTGTTTTTTAATGCGCAAGAAAAAAATAATTTTTTTTTATTCTTATGTTTGTAAGGAATAATATAACTGGTTCTATACATACTATGAAAGATTCAAAACAATTTGTTCAAGAAAACAAGCAACGTCTTCTAGATGAGCTAATTGAACTACTTAAAAAGCCTTCTATTAGTGCAGATAGTGCGTACTCTCAAGACGTAATAAACACAGCAGAAGCAGTAAAAGAAAATTTAATAAAAGCAGGTTGCGACAATGTAGAATTGTGCGAAACACCAGGATATCCTATTGTTTATGGTGAAAAAATCATCGATCCTGCTCTTCCAACGGTATTGGTTTATGGTCATTATGACGTACAACCAGCAGATCCAATTGAACTTTGGACCTCTCCCCCGTTTGAGCCTGTAATTAAAACAACACCGATTCACCCAGAAGGAGCAATCTTCGCACGTGGAGCTTGTGATGACAAAGGACAGATGTTCATGCACGTGAAAGCGGTTGAATATATGATTGCAACAAATACTTTACCATGTAACGTGAAATTCATGATTGAAGGGGAAGAAGAAGTTGGATCAGTAAGTTTAGGATGGTTTGTAAAAAGAAACCACGATAAATTGAAAAACGACGTTATTCTGATTTCTGATACTGGAATGATTTCTAATCAACAGCCTTCTATCACAACTGGATTGAGAGGATTAAGTTATGTTGAAGTTGAAGTAACTGGACCAAACCGAGATTTACACTCTGGATTATACGGAGGAGCAGTAGCTAACCCAATCAACGTATTAACAAAGATGATTGCTTCCTTACATGATGAAAACAATCATATCACGATTCCAGGATTCTACGATAAAGTAGAAGAACTTTCTCGCGAAGAAAGAGATGAAATGGCAAAACGTCCATTCTCTTTAGACGATTACAAAAAGGCATTGGATATTGATGAAGTATATGGAGAAGCAGGATATACAACTAATGAGCGCAACTCTATTCGTCCAACATTAGACGTCAATGGAATTTGGGGCGGTTATACAGGTGAAGGAGCCAAAACGGTTATCGCTAGTAAAGCATTCGCAAAAATCTCGATGCGTTTAGTTCCAAACCAAGAGTGGGAAGAAATTACGGAATTGTTCAAAAAACACTTTGAAAGCATTGCACCTGCAGGGGTAAAAGTAGAAGTAAAACCTCATCATGGTGGACAAGGCTATGTAACGCCTATCGACTCTATTGGATATCAAGCGGCTGCAAAAGCGTATGAAGATACGTTCGGTGTAACGCCAATTCCAGTACGTTCAGGAGGAAGTATTCCAATTGTCGCTTTATTTGAGGAAGAATTAGGATCTAAATCAATTATGATGGGATTCGGATTGGACTCTGATGCGATCCACTCTCCGAATGAGCACTTTGGTGTATTCAACTACCTAAAAGGAATTGAAACCATTCCATTGTTCTATAAATACTATATGGAATTAGCAAAATAATAAAAAAGCGAGTAAATATCTTTACTCGCTTTTTTTATGTTTATTTTTTTCCTCAATCCAGAGAGCCATATACTTTGTACTTTGTGCACTGTGGTATTTGAATACTTCTTTTAAAAAATGGGTCTTGCGGTACTGTTCCAACGTCGCATCCAAATGAATTATTTTCTTTTTAAATGCGGCCGTATAGTGTGTTTTGCTATAATACTTTTCAATTAAATCGATTCCTTTTTGTTGTTTGATTTTCCAAAGAGCTTCATCTTGATAAAGTTCAACTGCTTTGGAAACAAATTCCTCTACTTCATCCGCACAAAACCCACACCATTCTTCCGGAGTTGCCATGGCTTCGATGCCAACCTTAGTGGTTACGTTGGGTGTGCCAACGCGCATGGCATCAATAAACTTCCCTTTAATTCCTGCTCCGAAAGTAATAGGAGCCAACAGCACTCGAGCTTTTGCAATTACTGTCAAAGCATCTTCCGCTCTACCGTGGATGAAGAAATTTTCTTGCTCCTTGTGTAATTGCAATACTTTAGCAGATGGATAAGCTCCGTAAATATGCAATTTTGCTTGAGGCAATCGCTTGCGCAACACGGGCCAAATCGCTGTTTTTAATCGCAAAACGGTTTGCCAATTGGGCTCGTGAATAAAATTTCCAATAAAGACAAAATCTTCTTTCTCTTCAAAGGTTCTCCAGTTTTGCTGTTGTTCTTGGGTGATTTCTTCTTCTAAAAAAGGCAGCACAAAGAGACCTTCAGTGGGTACTTGAAAAGTTTCTGTCAACAAATGAAATTCAAAACTAGAAATCAACAGGGTTAAATCACATCGCATAATACTTGCGAGTTCTCGTTTTGTTCGATCACTATACAGATAATCATCCAAGCTACCTTCTCCTTTTTTGTATTGCTCTTGGCGAGCATAGCGCAAAAAATGTAAATCTTCTGTATCGAGTAAGGTTAACGTATGAGGGCATTGTGCGTTGATACGCCACCCGAATTGTTCTTCAATCATAAAACGGTCATACATCACCCAATCGGGCTGCAAATCCGCTAGGAATTGATCGGTGCGCTCGTCATTGAGGAAAACCTCTACTTCTTTCACATCATAAGGCGCTAAATCATCACTATAAGGCGTTTTTTGCGCAGTTGATCCAAAGTAAATCTGCATCTCCCATCCTTGAAAAACCTCCAATAGCTGCAACATTCGTTTACCAGCTGCGGATGAACGAGATTCAGGCCAAACCTGCCCAATGATCAATATTTTTTTCCTTTTTAACGAATGCTCCATCTTACAAAAGTACAGCTTCTAAAGCAGTATCTCTCCTTAATTTTTAATCTCTATTATATTTAGTATTTTTGCTACAAACGAAAAGGAACTATGTTAGGACTTAAACTTTTAACTGATCCAAGATGGGCAAATATTGCAGAATCAAATCTTGAAGAAATCTTGACGGATCATTGCTGGTGCGAACAAAAAGCCGCAACCAATGCCATTACGTTGATTACGTACAATTCAGAACACGAGGATTTAGTAACCGAATTGACCGCAATTGCTATTGAAGAAATGGAGCATTTCAAGATGGTACACGAAATCATCAAAGAAAGAGGCTATACTTTAGGGCGCGAACGCAAGGATGATTATGTCAATCAATTGGTTAAATTCTGCAAAAAAGATGGAAGTCGAAATGATGCTTTCATTGATCGTTTACTCTTTGCTGCTATGATTGAGGCGAGAAGTTGTGAGCGTTTTCGCGTTTTATCGCAAAATATCAAAGACGAAGAATTGGCTAAGTTTTACTATGATTTAATGGTTTCTGAAGCAAACCACTATACGACCTTCTTAAAATTCGCACGCAAATACACGGAACGCGTAGATGTAGATCAACGTTGGAAAGAGTGGTTGGAATTTGAAGGGAATTTAATTCAGAGCTACGGAACAAAAGAACATATTCACGGATAATATACAAATGCGAGTAGTACACTCGCATTTTTTATTTCAATGTGCTGACTTTCTTCAATAATTTTCGAGCCTTACTTTGGTAAGCAGGTGTTTTGGCAGCAAATCTAACTTCAATTAATTCGGCAATTAACTTGGCTTGTTCTGGGAACTTCATAGCCAACCGCATGATGATATGCATGGCATTGGCTTCTGTTGCCACTTTCGTTTCTGAAGTTAACCAAATCAAACACTGATCGAGGATCGCTTCCTCAAGACTTGTATTCAACAAACTTTGGCGTTTTTCAACCAATACAATCGTCATTTTACTTGTTAGTCGCTTGACGCTTTCATCTTTGACTGACGGCAATTGATGAATAAAGCGTTCAACATGGTCATCTAACAACAAGGGATTCGCTTGCACTAAATCATCCAAAACAATACTAGCCAAAACATTTACTTTGGATTGCGTATCAAAAGTAAAGTCAATTAAAATAGAAATTACTTCATGCTCCTTTGACAATTGTTGAATAATGTCCCTTCGGCTGGCTAAGCTGGTATTCCCTTTAGCTAATAACTCAAAAATCATATGGATATAAAAATGTACATGGGTGATTGACAAGAGTAAATGTACTGAGAATCATCAGAATTCCAATTGTATTTCACTCTTCTTTTTTCTTGAAATCAAAACGAGTAAGCTGATATTCTTTATCTTTGTTAGATGCATACTTCTCTACTCCAATTGATTTCAAACCACGTTACACTTTCTGAATCAGAAAGAGCAAATTGTATTTCCTATTTTGAATCCATTGCGGTACCCAAAAACAGTATTTTAGAAGAAAAAGGAAAGATTCCACACTATTTATACTTTGTTGTTTCGGGTTTCGTTCGCCTTTTCCACTACAATGCGAAAGGTGACGAAGTGACCACTCATATCAACTGCCCTCCAGGTTTTATCACCTCTTATGTCAATTTTACTCAACAGAAGGTATCTGAAGAATCCTTAGCGTGTATCACAGACTGTGTGCTGCTGCGTATTAAAAAAAGTGATCTTGATGTACTCATTCAAGAAAGTCTAGCCTTTAAAGCTTTTAGCTTGAAAGTCTTTGAAGAGTCTTTAGTCTATAATGAAAATAGAGCCAAAGAATTAGCCACTTTAACAGCGGAAGAACGCTATATCAAACTAACCCAAAACTATCCCGAAATACTGCAACATGTGCCTTTGCAATATATTGCCTCCTTTTTAGGGATGAATCCAAAAAGTTTAAGTAGAATTCGCAAGCAAATGATTTGGTAACATTTGAGAACTTTAGACTGAATGCAAATAGTGATTTTTGTTTCATCATTTAAAAGTTAACAGATATGACAACAAAAAAATTAGTATTAGTATCAGGAGCAAATGGCCATTTAGGAAATAATTTAGTTCGATTATTGCTCCGTAAAGGGTATTCTGTTCGCGCTTCTGTTCGAAATCTAAACAATATCACTTGTTTTGAAGGATTAGATTGCGAAATAGTACAAGCAGATATTACGGACAAAGCCTCTTTTGTCAGAGCATTACAAGACGTAGATACTTTTTATGCTGTAGGTGCTGCCTTTAAACTATGGGCCAAAGACCCAAAAAAGGAAATTTACGATGTCAATATGCAAGGGACGCGATTTACACTAGAAGCTGCTGCAGAGGCTGGAGTAAGAAGAATCATTTATGTAAGTTCTATTGCTGCTTTGGACTATCGTTATTTACCTACAAAAGAAAGCAACGGATACAATTTAGATCGTAGGGATAGCTATTACAATTCAAAAAATGACGGCGAACAACTTGCTTTTCAATTAGCCAAACAGTTCAACATTGATCTTATTTCAGTGCTACCAGGTGCAATGATTGGCGGCGAAGCTTTTTTACCTCTTAATGTTTCTTATGGGGTATTGAACCTCATTATCAATAAAAAAATCCCGTTAGACACAAAGATTACTCTAAACTGGGTTGATGTGAAGGATGTGGCTGAAGGTTGTTATTTAGCGGCACAAAAAGGGCGACCAGGAGAGCGATATATTCTAGCGAATGAGACCTGTATGACGATAACGGATACCACAAAACTCGCACAAGAACTCTATCCAGAATTACGCCTCAAAATTCCGCAATCCGTTCCTAAATTTGTACTATACTTCATGGCTGGATTAATGGAATTACTAGCTAAACTAAATGGAAATCCTCCTATTTTAACTAGAAAAGATATTGCTATGTTTTCTGGTTTACAGCAAAATTTTGATCTTTCGAAATCAAAAAATGAATTGGGGTTTCGTCCTAAAAATAATAAACAAGCACTGAAAGAAGCCTTTGACTATCTGATGCAACACAAAATACCATCAAAAACAACAAACTATTAATCAGTTAC
This sequence comes from Myroides odoratus, assembly GCF_001549985.1. Taxonomy (GTDB): domain Bacteria; phylum Bacteroidota; class Bacteroidia; order Flavobacteriales; family Flavobacteriaceae; genus Flavobacterium; species Flavobacterium odoratum_A. Next base: position 495,414 of record NZ_LROZ01000001.1, read on the forward strand.
TTACACACTAAGACTACATGTTTTTTCCTCTATAATCCGATAAAGCAAATGCAGGATTTAAAAAAAATAATGTACTTGCTTTGTTTTTATTTTATTTATTCTATATTTGTAGAATAACATCTACATAGATAGATTCACTCCTATACAACCATATACTTATGATAAAACTACCTCAAACTGAAGAACAATTAATGCAGTATATCTGGGATTTAGAAACAGCTTTTTCCAAAGAATTATTGGATAAATACCCAGACCCTAAGCCGGCACAAACGACCTTAGCAACTTTGCTTAAACGACTGACAGAAAAAGGTTTCATTACGTATGAAATGTTTGGAAACTCAAGAGCGTATACTCCTCTAATCAAAAAAGAGGATTATTTCGAAACACATCTTAACACCATGGTCGAACAACACTTCAATAATTCAGCTTTCTCTTTTGCTTCTTTTTTTACGCAAAAAAGCAAGATGAGTAAAAAGGAATTGGAAGCGTTGAAGAAGATTGTAGAAGATCAACTAAAAAAATAACCCTATGCTGCTATACCTCATCCAAACTACACTCTTACTGTTGTTAACCATCAGTCTATACAAGCTATTCTTAGAATCAACGAAGATCCATGTATTCAAAAGATATTACTTGCTTTTTGCTCTTGTTTTTATCTTTATTTTGCCTCTAATCAAAATACCTTCAACTAGTATATTGACCACGACAAATACTAAATTACAGGAATTAAATGAAGTGATTATTGCACCGCAAATCGAGGTGGCTTCGTCTGCCTCGTCGATATGGACCTTATCTACGCTTCTTTGGGGTATTTATGGGCTAGGTGTGTTAATTATGTTGGTTCGCTTTTTTCTTTCGCTTCGCCGGTTTAGTCGCTTCGCACAACAGGGGACTCAAGTCTATGAAAAAGGACAAAAATTTGTATTACTCCATCATCTAGATGCTGCATTTACATTTAGACAAACCATCTACCTGCCGCTTCATATTCCCATTGATTGGACGAATAAAATTATTTTACACGAATACAATCACGTGAAACAGCATCACTCTTTTGATATTTTATTGATTGAAGGGCTGAAAATACTCTTTTGGTTTCAACCTCTTTTATATTGGTACCAACAACAGATGGCGTTGAATCATGAATTTTTGGCCGATGACACGCTTAATTCTTCCCAACAAAAAACACAAGAATACCTACAATTACTATTAACCCAAACCTATTTACACAATGAACAACCTCTCAGTAGTTCATTCAATTTTAATTTAACCAAAAAACGTTTTACTATGCTTACAAAAAACAACAACCCACTACAAAACACCTTTGCTGTGTTTGCTACATTGACCTTCTTTAGCTTCTTAGGTATGACTACCGTTTTTGCTCAAGACAAACCGAAACAAGAACCTATTGTATCCCAATCAACACAAAAAAAGGATCCTAATGAAGTATACATTACAGTCACAGAACCTGCCGCCTATCCAGGAGGAATACAGGCTTTTAATCAGGACTTTATTACCAACTTTGAATCACCCGCATTTGAAGGAGAATCTATCCGTGTAATTCTGATGTTTATCGTAGAAAAAGATGGAAGCTTGAATGAGATTAAAGTGTTGAAAGATCCTGGTTTTGGCGTAGGAGAAGCAGCACTAAATGCATTGTCAAAAACCAAGAAATGGATACCTGCAAAAGACCATGGAAAATTAGTACGCAGTCAATTTACATTGCCTATTACCTTACAAAATCCAATAGCAGATGAAACAACAAAAGAGGCTTAGCTCCTCTTCGTAAGGATAATTGTTTGCTTTTTCAATAGCGTGCGACTTAGTTTTATGTAAAAGAAAAAATCTATTGCGAAGATTTCATTTTCTCAGCTTCAATTTTTAAGCTATATTTATCAAAAAAATAAAATAAAATATTGTCTTTTTAATAGATATAGCTTAAATACAAGAAAAGTTATACCAGTTTACTTATACTGAACCTATCTACCAAATGAACATTCATTGAGAAATTTATTTCCTATTATTTAACCCACATTTTATCATGCTGAAAGACCAAACCAAACACCTACAACACACATTTTCTCTTTTGAGTACCCTGACTTTCTTTATTTTTATGGGAGCATCTCCTGTATTTGCACAAGATAAATCCCAAAAAAAAGCTGTTGTATCTCAATCCATACAAGAAGAAATTTCTGACGAAATAATTGATACCCCTTCAAATCCTGCAACTTACCCAGGAGGTCTGCGTACATTTAATAAAGATTTTATAAGACACTTTAAACTCTCAAGACCCGTATTTACTGATACCCGTGTTGTCTTAATGTTTATCGTTGAAGAAGACGGAAGTTTAAGTGATATGAGAGTCATTCAAAACCCTGGTTTAGACATATCCAAGGCAGCGCTAGCGGCACTAGCTAAAACTAAAAATTGGGTTCCAGCTCAACACAATGGAGAACTAGTACGCAGTCAATTTACCGTACCGATTACTATTGTTGGATCTGGTAAAATAAATCATTCGAATCAAATAAATCAAACCAATCCTACAGATCTAACAAAACCAGCCATATAGATATAATTCAAAAAAATCTTTTAAACTATATGCCCTATTCCTTTTGTTACTAACAACACTAGGACTTGCACAGACAGCAGCATCAAGGTTTAAAAATTATACTAATTTTCTAAATGTATCTTTTTATGATGCTAATCCTTTTATCAAAATCAAAGAAGTAGAATCATCTTTTCCCCAAGCCTCTTCTGTCAGCGAACAGCCAAGTTTTCGGATTTTATCCTTGTCAATTACCCCGAGCGTTTGGGTTACGATGCGTTAGCACAAATTCAAGATACAGTGGTAGTTCAACAAAAAGTAATCCAACACCTTGAACGAGTTAGGTATTGATGAACAAGAACAATTGTTACGTGCGCAAGGTGCCCTATTTATTCAAATGTTTCAGTCTGTTGAGCTTCATAAACTACTATTAGAAGAATATGAACGTAAAAAAAATTCTTCCTTTTTATTTAGTAACCTAAAGGTAAAACTTCTTGTTCCTTTTATTATCAGAAAAACCAAAAAATGGATTCCTGCAAAAGACCATGGAAAATTAGTACGCAGTCAATTTACATTGCCTATTACGCTACAACTTGATCCCGCAGACGAAGAAGCAAAACATGCGTAATCTATGGTGTTAACATTTTTTTATAAAAAAATCAAGAAGAGCGTTTAAGCGCTCTTTTTTTTATTACCTTTAATCCACCTAAAAACTACTAAATGAAAATTCACCTTACTATTTTTTTATTTTGTATTGCATTAGGTCGTACCTCAGCGCAAACACTTGTTCCTACTAATACTCAAAAGGAACAAGTACAGGATGATAACGATATTTATACCTTTGTTGATACGCCAGCTGAATATCCTGGAGGAATATCTGCCTTTAACAAAGCCTTTATCGCTAATTTTGAACCGCCAAAAATTGATCCTTCTGTGCGAAAATTAGTTTTTGTTGTTCAATTTGTCATAGAGAAAAATGGGCATGTCTCTCAAATTAGTGTATTGAAAGATTTCGGATACGATATCGAACAAAATGTAAGAACCGCATTCGAAAAATTAGAGACCTGGAAACCTGCGCTAATCAAGGAAAAGCCTGTGCGATTTAAAATGACACTTCCTATTACAGCTTATCCCCAAATTGAAGAAGTATCAAACTAAAAAGAGCCGTACTAAAAGTAGCCCCTTTCCCTTTACACCCTATCATCGTCTAAACTATCCCTGACTTTTTTAGTCAAACTAGCATACACTAATGCATACGAATGATCAATTAACATTTTGAGCAAGGTCCATTGTACAGCACCACCAAGGTGTACACTATTCCAATGTTTTTTACTCATGTGATACCCTGGCACAATTTCACTGTAATCAGCACGTAATTCTTCTGCCTTTTCAGGATCACATTTTAAATTGATAAAACAGTTTCCTTGCTCCCATTTCGTCAAATTAAGCAAGAGATAAATCTTCCCCCCTACTTTAAAAGTCAATGTTTCTTGATCAAAAGGAAAATCTTCTGTTGTTCCTTTTTTAGCTAAACAATAATCGTAAATCACATGTACATCCATCGGGTATGAGGTTAAAAAATTTGATACAAAATTGGTTTACTCGGCGAGGCATCATTGACAAAAGAGGCAATCTGAATGTTTAAAATATACATCCCATCTACCACCTCATCGGCTACATAAATGAGCTCTGTAATCGTCGCATCGAATTGAGCGTCATCATTTACTTGATTCACATTCTTCACGTTCCAAAAAGCTTTATGGGCCGCTAATTCTCCTCCGTCTTTTTCTTTATCTACACTTGGTAAGTCAATCAATAGGTGTTTGATTCCTTTTTCGCGTAAAAAAGCCGCCGCATCTGCAGCTAAATATGGAGGATTTGTATGGGAATATTTACTGTGTTTTTTATTTTCTTGGTTAGGCAAAGTACGAAGAACAACAGCTGTTTGTTCTTGTTCATTCCATTGACGTTGGATTTGTGTCAAAGTAATCACTGCATCTCCATCATCTTGTCGTTCTGGTGTTACAGTTAGTACTTGTGCGAGAAAAACAAAAGTTTTCAACGTATCATTAATACTATAAAATTCGCGCGTAATATGCCCCAAACACTCCGTATGTGTTCCATGTCCATGGGGATTAAACGCAATGGTATTAAAATTCGTCGAAGATTGTCCTTCACTTACTTTCCCTACCCAATCTCCCATGCGTACTGGTTCAATAGAAGGTTTATCCAAATACCAAGCAATGGGGTTTTCATCTGTATTCGTCAAGGGAATAGAAATATCAATAGGCTGTGAAAAGTCAACAGCATAAGTCTGATTGGAAATAGAGAGAGTTGCTTTCAATGTTTTAGTTCAAATCTAACCAAAATAAATCAGATGCAATACCATCACTTAAAAATTTTCCTTTATCGGTTATCGTTAAAATATTCTCTTGTTTTTGCATGAATCCATCTGCAATAAATGAAGCGGATTCTTGAACGAGATAATTGTAAAATTCAGCACCAAATTCATTCGAAACACGCGTCAAATCAACTCCCCAAATGGTTCGCAATCCCGTCATGACATATTCATTATATCGATCAACAACAGAGAGTTCTTCTATCTCAGATGGCAACTCACCAGCTTCAATTGCTTTGATATACAAAGGATTATTCGAAATATTCCAACTTCGGTATCGCCCATCAAAACTATGGGCCGATGGCCCTATACCTAGATATTTTTTCCCCAGCCAATACGCTGAATTGTTTTTAGAATAATATCCTGGTTTTGCAAAGTTAGACAACTCGTAATGGATATATCCATTGGCTCTTAATTTTTCAATCAACAGCATAAAGTGCGCATGAGCGACTTCTTCTTTGGGACTGGGGATCACTCCTTTTTGGATGAGTTTATTTAAGGCTGTACGCTCCTCAACAGTAAGTGCATAACAAGAAATATGGGGAATCCCCAAATCTAAAATACGCTGAATATTGTCTATCCAACGTTCATTGGATAAATTGGGTATTCCGTATATTAAATCAATCGAAATATTATCAAAATATTGTACGGCTTCTTCTAAACAACTAATTGCTTCTTGTGCATTATGTGCGCGATTCATCATTTTGAGGTCTTCTTCTCCAAAAGATTGAATGCCTATACTCAAACGATTGACCTTCGATTGTGCTAAACGCTGAATCGTTTCAGCATCTAAATCATCTGGATTGGCTTCTAATGTGATTTCAGGTTGTTCTACAACAGTATATTGCTGGTAAACGGTATCAATCAACATATTGATCTCCTCAACAGCTAGTATACTTGGTGTTCCTCCTCCAAAGTAAATGGTTTCAATGTGTTCCCCTGCTAATTCATCCTTGCGCAAGAAAAGCTCGCTTTGAATAGCGGCTAACATCTCTTCTTTCTTCTTTAACGAAGTAGAAAAGTGAAAGTCACAGTAATGACAAGCTTGCTTACAAAAAGGAATGTGAATATAAATACCAGCCATTATTTTTTTACTCGATCTTGATTTTGTTTAACAAAAGCATCCCAACCCGTATAAGACTTTCCTACAACGGTTTTCCCTGAATTAAAGAAATGACATACCGCCGCCGCTAAACCATCCGTACTATCAAGGTTTTTGGGTAATTCTTTTAATCCTAAAAGTTGTTGGAGCATCTTTGCTACTTGTTCTTTACTCGCATTTCCATTACCTGTGATGGCCATTTTTATTTTCTTAGGCTCATATTCGGTGATGGGAATTCCACGAGAAAGTCCGGCAGCCATTGCAACGCCTTGTGCACGCCCTAACTTCAGCATAGACTGCACATTTTTTCCAAAAAAGGGCGCTTCAATAGCGATTTCATCTGGACAATGTGTTTCAATTAGTTCGATAGTACGTTCAAAAATTCGACGCAGTTTAGTATAGTGATCATCATATTTATTCAACTGTAATTCATTCAATTGAATAAACTCCATCTTCTTATTTACCACACGTATCAGTCCAAACCCCATGATGGTTGTTCCTGGATCAATCCCTAATATAATTCTATCTATTGTCAAATCTTTACTTTTTTTCTTTCCTATTCATCAAGACCAAAAAATATGATTTACTTTGCATGAATGAAAATTGTATCCAACAAAACTAAGCAATTCCTAGTACTTCTACTTAAGATTATTGTCGTAAGTAGTGCTTTTTATTATATCTATAACAAACTCTCCAGTGATGCTACTTTGGATGGGAATTTGCTCAAAGAAGTTTTGGTTGATCCCCAACATACTTGGGCCTTATTGGCTTTGCTTTTCTTGACTTTTTCCAATCGCTTTGTTGAGATTTTGAAATGGCAGAATCTATCTTCTTTGATTCAACCCGTTACAATTGGACAAGCGACAAAACAAGTTTTGAGTGCGTTAACCTTAGGAATTTTCACGCCCAATGGTATTGGAGAATATGCAGGAAAAGCCTTGTATTTTTCTAAAAAAGATACTGGAAGGGTCATTTTTCTCAATATGGTTTGCAATGGTGTTCAAGTGATTTATGCCATTTTGTTTGGTTTACTTGGTTTGACCATTCTCAATTACACCCATCAATTTATTCCACCTTACTACTTGTGGATTCTCTATGGAATTGCTGCAATAATTATTCTTTTCGTTTTTTCTTTTCGCCATTTAAGCATTAAGGGATATTCGATCAATACTGTGATTCAGATGCTTCGAGCTATTCCCCAAAAAACGCATCGTAAAAATTTATTTTTAGCTCTATTGCGCTACGCATCATTCACCCATCAATATGTAATTTTATACTATCTCTTTGGAGTAGATATTCCTTATTTTGAGTTGTTATGCGCGGTATCAGCTATTTATCTTTTAGCTTCTTCTCTCCCTAATTTTCAATTTTTAGAATTCGCCGTAAAAGGAAGTATCGCCCTGTTTATTTTTTCTGCTTTGGATGTAAATCAATGGGTTGTTGCTTTAGTGGCTACCCTAATTTGGTTACTGAATATTGTATTACCGATTTCTATTGGAAGCTACTTTGTCTTAACTTTTAAAGTAAAAAAATAAACTTGATTGCTTTTTTATCTCCATGCGTTGCAATTTGTTTGTTGCTCTTTTGCTTTTCTGTTGATTCTCTTTTACAACCAATAAATCAAGTTAATGCCAAATTGCCATTTGCCCCCTACGGAGCCTTTTCTCTTATTGCTTATGCAAAACAAGTGGCAACACAAATTGACTTGTTACAGGAACACCTCTTTTCGTTGCAGGAGAAAGTTCGCGAAATTTCTTGCTTTTTTCTACCAATAAGCTATCTACACTTTTTAATTGTTGTTTTAAACTGTCATTTAATTGATAAAGAGACAATGAAACTTGAGCATCTGCTTGAATCGTCACCAGAACTTTTAAGGTATCCAGTGTTGCAAAGGTACCACGAAGAGTATCTACGCGTAAATTCTCCTCTAAAGCGGCTGTGATATAGTCGAAAAAGCAGGTTTTTCGAGCTGTTTCATCAAAAATAGAATCACAACTAGCTACACTGGGATACGTATCCACTTTAGTCCAATCAATTTTATTCAACTCTTCCTCTAGCAATTCTTGCTCATTGGGAAGCTGAGCGGACATCCACTGACAAGAAGTGAATACAATGGGAAAAAAGAAAATAATCCAACTCGATTTCATGAAATAATAATGTTGTACTTTAGTTAATCAAAAATACAAAAAAAATAGAGATGGACTATTTCTTATTAATCTTAAGCCTTTTACTACTAATTTTTGGTATTATTGGCAGTGTTCTACCTGCATTACCTGGGCCTCCTGTTAGCTGGTTAGGCATACTATGCTTGTATTTTGTCGATGGAGTTGAAATCAGTTCGATTGCGCTTTGGGGAAGCTTACTGATTACGATTGTCGTGTCTATTTTAGATTATGTCATACCAGCACAAGGAACCAAGCGTTTTGGCGGAAGTAAGTACGGCATCTGGGGAACCAATATTGGTCTAATCATAGGAATCATTGCTCCCATCCCATTTGGCTTTATTTTAGGTCCATTTCTAGGCGCTTTGATTGGTGAATTAATCTTGGATAGTCGAGACGTTTCTCGTGCGCTAAAAGCAGCTATTGGCTCTTTTATTGGATTCTTAGCTTCAACTTTTTTGAAAGTGGTACTAGGTATTGCCTTTCTAATCTGGGGCGTTTTACTCCTCATCCAGAAGTTTGCTGCTTATAGTTTCTAATTGGATTGTCCTACTAGAGGTTTATTGATAAAAGTAATTCCTATACCTACAAGGATAATACAACCGCCAATGACCATTTGTAGCGAAATTGATTCATCTAAGAAATACCACGCTAACAAAGCGGCAAATAAGGCTTGACTCAGCAAACTCAACGACACACGAGTAGCTCTCATATTTTGAGTAGCATAGCTAATAAGCAACCACGCCAATAACTGACAAACAACACCTTGTACGACTAAAGTCATCCATCCTTCAGCAGAGAAACCTGTAAAAGCGGACCCCATGATTACATTTAAAATAGCGAGAAAAATAGTCGAAACAAAAATACTATAGGACATAAAGGAAACAACACCTACGTGTTCCAATACTTTTTTACTCATTAAAATGTACGTTGCATAAAGTAACCCAGACAGGATACTAAACAGGAAAGGAATATCAAATGATAAGTTCACAAATACCTCAACGCCTACTAACGTCACCATGCCTATCAAAGCTAGAATGGTTCCCAACCAAAAATTAATTGTAGGTTTAATCTGCAAGAAAAAATAGCTTCCTATGCCCACCCATACAGGAGCCAAGTTACCAAGTAAGGTGGCCTGAGTTGCTGTGGAGCCTTGAATAGCAATATTCCAAACACCAATATCCAACCCAAAACACATTCCACACAAAACAATCAATACCATGGTTTTGCGATCGTATACTTTGATTTGCTTGGTAAACAACGCATAAGGCACAATGAACAGAGCTGCAATTGCCATGCGATAGAAGGCGGATATTAAGCCTGGCACTAATGCCATTTTAACTAAAACAGGGAAAATAGAAATACACAAAATTCCTATAAACAGTGCAATTCTAGGTTTATTTGCCATGAGATTGTATGCTTTACATTTACTGTGCAAAATACGTTAGTTTTTCTTGTGGTCAGGTGTTTTTTGCATTTTTGTTTTTCCTTGACAAAACAAAAAAGCCCCATCACATTGGATAGGGCTTCTTCATTTTTATCTTGTTTTTATTCTTCGATTGTATCAACCGTTAATTTATCCATTGTAAAATACAGGGCAGTATTGGCATATCCTTGTGCGTTTACATCCGTAGTTTCAAGGAAAAATAACAAGTATTTCACTTCACCTAAAGAAGATAAATCCACAGTACTCCAATTTTTATTAATTGCTTGAACTCCATTTCTAAAATCAACCAAATAATGAGTTACAGGTTGTGCAGACGTTAATTTCATATCTGCTCCTACCCCATACACTTGAAGTGCAAAATAATCACCTTGTTTAAATTTAGTTGCATAGTCATCTCCTTCAGCAATTCCATAATAAGCCCATGGGCTTAGCGCTACTGCTGTACTTACTGCTTTGTATCTATTTTCATCATCTAAAGTGACTACAGCACTAAAGTTCTCTACCTCGATTTCTGCTCCTTGTTGTAATACACTTGCATCGGGTTTATGATCCGCATAAGCCACTAAAAACGGTTTTCCAACTCCATCAACTCCTCCTTGTGCCATAGATCCCCATTGGTTTTTCACCCAGCCTTCTTCAGTATCCACGTGGTTGCTGTTATCTGAACTGTTAGAAACAGTAAATCCATACCAGGTATCCCATTCTTCAATAGCATTATGGTTAAACGAAAAGATATCAGATTCTAAAGCGGCATCTTCTGTAAACGTATCTTTCCAAATCTTCCCTCCAGCTGTTGCTACACCATCAGTGAAATCAAAATCAGCAAGGTTCAATTTTACGTATCCAAAATCATCTGATTTTGCAACATCAACGCTATACTTATACAATTGTACGTTACTACCACGTTCAATTTTTAATGAGATATTATGAACTCCAGGTGTTTGGAAAGCATGCTTTAAAACTGCTTCCTTTGATATCACAACATTCGTTGTATGATCAAACCAAGTAAACACGCCTCCTTGTGTTTCTACTTGTGGATCAATTACAACTTCTTGAAAGGTAACTGCTGCTAGACTTCCTTTGTCAACTGATACATTGTACACACTACTGTCATCACTAGAACAACTCGTCAGTGTTACCGTTGCTAAGCTTAGCCCAAGAACAAATAAGGCGCTAAGACGCAAAAAACTTTTTTTCATATTTATTTAAGTGTTTGTATTGATGTTCCTTCTAGATGTAAATCAATCGCTCCAGCGACTTCAGTTGAGGTTTCTCCTAACCAACCTGCTTCTTGATTTAATCCTGTATATACTTTTACAAAATCAATTCCAGGTAAGTATACTTTGTTTCCTCCTTGGTCTACAGCCCAATCAATATCGATAGCAGCTCCTTCTTGACGGTTGGGATAATTATCTGCATACCCCCAAGCAAAAGGTTGCAACTGCCAACTCGTTGCTGTTTGACCTACTTGTACCGCATTATTGGGTAATAAAGTACCTTGAAATGTAATCGATTCTGCTTCTATCCATTGCGGATAATAGCTTTGTTGGTGAAATTTATTTTTGGTTTTCCATCCTTCATTTCCTTGATTATCCGTCCATCGAATATAATGATCTAATGCTGTATCAGCTGCATCATGCTCTTTGGAGGGTTTATAATAGGTAATGCTATACTCTTTAATTGTCTTGCTATTCCCATGTTCACTTCCTGCAATTTCATACCATTCCTCCTCATCAGGAACACCATTTTTATTTTTGTCATAGGCGACTAAAATAACCCCAGGTTCTGCATTATGAACGAAGGCATTACCTAAAACTTTAAAATCTCTTTTTCCGGTAATATTTTCAATGGTATGATCAAAACCAAAAACAACATAGCCTCCAAATCCACCCAACGAGATAACCTCATTATTAATTAAGGCCTTTTCTGCTTTTACGCGCATAATTTCTGCTGTATCGCCTACTTCATATCGCGGCAATTCATTGACGAATTGTCCAAATGCAGGTGCATACTCCAAAACACAAGTAATGGTTGCTTTGTATTGCTTCGGTTCTTCCTTTGAATCATGATCACTGGAACAGCTTATTACCCCCAATAGGGGTATTCCCAATAAACTAAATATTCCTATTCTTCTTTTTTTCATTTTCTTCTGATGAATTGCTGGATGGATAATCATTGACCAAGCAATTGCTCCTATTATGGGGCAATTGTCATTGCCCTTTACTTGTTTGTAAATGCAAGATGTGCGGGAATATTCCCTGCCCTTGTTTTCCATTTTAATTCCCCTCTCGAAGAAAAACAGTAAATATAGCCATTCCCTATATAATCTTGCGCATCAGTTACAAAGATTTCTTTGGTTTCCGGATTTACTGCTATTCCATAAGGCATTAGTATCTGTTTTTCTGTACCATCTGTACTTAAAGAGGAACGTATGATTTGTTTTGTATTGGTATCTAATATCCCAAAGGATACTTCATTTGTATTGGTATTGGTTTGATATGCACTGGCATAATAGTATAGTTTATCTTCATCGATAGTCATATTTGAAACGGGAATATTCAATTTTTGTTTGACTTCATCCACTGCTGAATCAATAACATACAAATTAGGGGGAATATCCTGGTAGTTCCCACGTGAACTGACATAGATGCCTCCCTTATGATCTACTTGCATGCGATGTAAGTTGGGCGCTACTTCTATTTTTTTTATCTCCGTAAACGTTTGTAAATCAACAACGGAAACGGTCGTATCATACTGTGGTTCTCGATAACCTCCAGAATTAGCGACATACAGCTTACTGCCGTGAATTACGATCTCTTCGGGTTGATACCCCACTTCTACTTTTCGTCTCACTTGCAAGGCAATCGTATCAATCTCCGCTACAAAACCAATTTCTGCATTGGGATTGGTTTCTATTTTTCCTGAAAAAGAACTCACATAGACTTTTCCATCAGCAAAAGCTAAATACCGACAATTAGGCACGTGAATTTGCTTGATGTGTTTGCCTGTTGCTACATCAAAAACCTCAATGAAATTAGAAGCATTAATCGTTGCATATGCTTTGGTTCCATAAATTTTAAGGTCATTTCCTACATCTCCTAATTCACGAGGAATCGCAGGATTGCGTTCAGCAAAAATATCGCGCGTATAAACTCCTGTTTCATAATCAAACCAATCAATAGTCGCCCGATTCATTCCCATATTTCCTTCATTTAGAAGATAAAATCCTTGAATATCTTCTAATTGTACAGGGATAGAAACTACTGAACGATCGGAAACAAAAATCAATTCGTCCTTGCGACAACTACTTACTAACAAACTTACGATCAACAGGATATAGCTAATTTTTCTCATATACTTATAAGGCTACACGTAGGGTTAAACGAAAATTTCTTCCAGGCATGGGAAAATTGGTCACTACTTCATAATATTGATTGGCTAAATTATTGGCCTCCGCTCGAATCTGAATGGTTTTATTTCTCCATTCCAACTGTCTTTGTACACTTAAATCATGGGTATACCACGGTTGCAATTCATTACGTGTTATATTATTTTTATTGCCATTGTAACGCTTTCCTACATAAATAAAACTATAATTTAACTGCCAATTGTAATAATCCAATCCGAAAATGGCGGATCCAGAATGCCAAGGAGTATACGGAATTTGGTCTCCATAAAAAGAAGGTTTACCCGAAGGCATCAAGCTTAAATCGTGGGCAATTGTATATTCATACGTTGCTCCCAATTGAGCTGTCATTCCTTGCATCAACTCCCAATGTGTTTTGATTTGGCTTTCTACTCCATACTGTTCCACTTTTCCTAAATTAGACATCATCCAACGCATCATACTGGAAGTAGGAGACGCAATTATTTTGTCTTTTACTTGTGCGTAGTATGCATCTACTGTCAGGTGAACTTCTTTCAGCAGCTTGCTTTTAATCGCCACTTGATGAGTGAATCCTACATTAAGTTGACGGGAATGCTCTGGTTTTAAATGGGATGTTCCAAGCTGGGTGTAATACAAATCATTAAACGTAGGCAGTCGATACAGCTGTTTGTAAAACGCATGTACCGTAAAATTTGACCTATCCCAAGGTTTATAACGCAAAAAAACAGATGGTGTAAATAAAGAGCGATTCGGCGCTTGATAGTTATACTGTACTTTTTCCGCTGTAAAAGTGCCTAAAAGGTTTGCTTGGGCTTTCAATCGACCTACATCCACACTTGTTGAGAGCACTGTATAAAAAGTATAGCGCTCTGGATAAGTAAATGGTGCTTCTTGTCCTAATCGCGTTGCATTTAGTTTATTATACTGTACATCTGTTGCTAACGAAACATTCCAAAAGGGGGCTAGTGTAAATAAATGAGAAGCAGACACATACCATTCTTGTTGATGGTAGGTATTATCAAATTGAGGATTATACGTTACTTCCTCTCCTTGAAAATCTACTGTTTTTCTCGATTGATAATGTAGTTGATCATAGGCAAACTTCCCTTTTATCATCCATTGATACAAAGGAGATACCACGCGTTTCCACTCCCCTTGCACCATCACATTTTTATCGTTTTGTTTTTCGTTGTTTTGCTCCGTTGCAAGGGTGATATCGCTTTTTTTGATTATTGCTTCTGGCAATCCTCGATGGGATTGATAGTAATACAAATTAACCTGCCAGGTATTGACCTCATTTTGCCCAAACCAATTATTTTCTAAACGAAAGGATTCAATACCGCTATTTTTTCGAACCGCTGTCGTATCATAAGCAACCGTCCCATCCAGATTAAATCGCTTCTGCCTAAATTTATAATTGCCATTGGAATATAAATAAGCTGCACTGATGCTTGTACTGACGTGATCACTGACTTTCATTGCTACACGAGCAGAAGGATTGGTCCATTGAATAGACCCTAACTTATATTGAAGCTGCGTGTGTATTTTCTCTTGTGCTTTAAAAATAGGGCGTTTGGTTTGAATATAAATGGCTGAGGCAGATGCGTATTCTTTAGCAGCTTGTAAGGGTGCGCTTCTTTGTCCGTTATACAATTGAATCGCTTCAACATCATCCAAGGAAAACTTGCCTAAATCAACCACTCCATTTTGGGCATTGCCCAATTGAATTCCATTGTAAAAAACACCGACTTGGTGGGTTCCCATATGACGCACATCAACTGTTTTCATCCCTCCCATACCGCCATAGTCTTTCATCTTTACTCCGGCTAAATAACGCAAGGCATCAGCAACGTCAGTGCCATTTAAACGGCGTAATTGCTCTCCTTCTAATGTTTGGGGGAGTATAATATCGCTTGTTCGCTCTTTAACTACTATGATTTCCTTCAATGCTCTAAGTGAATCTTGGGTTTGTTGCGCATATCCACTAGGCCCTCCAAAAAACCATACACTTCCCACTAAGAAAAACAAATACTGTACTCGCATAAATATGAATCATTTCGCACACAAACGCATGGTACAGATGCCCCCTATGTAGTACATAAAGGGTATGTAGATAGCGTTTACTATTTTGGCATCGAAAATATTAAACAAAACCTAAAATGGCAGGTATTCTGACTTACTCTTAACAAGGTCCTTCCCATTTTACAACAGTGGACAACTAGGCTTGTTAAACCAGTGAGCTTACAGCAGCGGGCCTGTTGGAGATTTTCACTCCATTCCCTTTTCATTATCTTTTCAGATAAACCATTTTAGTGATGTGCAAATATAGTAAAAAGTGAAGGGAGATGGGATAAGAGAAATGGCGGACAGGTTATGGTTTACGGTGAACGGTGGACAGTTTACGGTTTACGGTTTACAGTGAATCTAAAAAAGACGTTGTTGTTTGATCTAGTCCATCATTTCCATTTTCTCACCTTCTGTCTCCAGTACGTATAAAAACAAAAAAGCTCTCCGTGAATTTCAGGAAAGCTTTTCATTGGTCTAACTACTAAACCTAGTGCTTGCGCACTTAACAACACAACTAAATTTTACAATCTAATAATCCAGTGATTATTAGAGGGCAAAAAAAGCCTCCCACGAAATGAGAGGCTTCTTTTTTACTGGCGGTCTGGACGGGACTCGAACCCGCGACCCCATGCGTGACAGGCATGTATTCTAACCAACTGAACTACCAAACCAGTATTAACCATAAAATCATTACAGCGACAAAGATAGACTTTTTTTAAAAACTACAAAGAAAATTATTCTTTTCTTCGTCTTTTTCGCTGACTCAAAATTGCTCTTGAGTTTTGCGGTCTGGACGGGACTCGAACCCGCGACCCCATGCGTGACAGGCATGTATTCTAACCAACTGAACTACCAAACCAGTATTAACCATAAAATCATTACAGCGACAAAGATAGACTTTTTTTAAAAACTACAAAGAAAATTATTCTTTTCTTCGTCTTTTTCGCTGACTCAAAATTGCTCTTGAGTTTTGCGGTCTGGACGGGACTCGAACCCGCGACCCCATGCGTGACAGGCATGTATTCTAACCAACTGAACTACCAAACCTTGTCTTTATTGCTGTAATGCGGTGCAAATATACGACCATTTTCTACACTTCCAAATCCTACGACAAAAAAAATCAAACTTTTTTTTACCAAAACCAGAAGCCACCTGAGTTTCAGCACTATAAAAGCATGAAAAAAATGAACTTTTTTTTCCTCATTTTTGAATCTTCCTTCATTTTGAAGAAATAATTCCTTCTTCTTTTGTCGTCCTAATGACTACAGCTTGATTTTTTCTACTCTTTTTTGTCGTTTTTTTTCCATCCTTCCTCTCTTTCGTATTCTTTTTGAGACTAAAATTTATCCTTTCTTGTGCTTCAAAAACAAAATAGAGCAAAAAAAAACAGCAGCAAATCGAAATTTACTGCTGTTTTTTTATCTTTTTAATCGAAAAAAGCTTCTTATAAAGCTTCATTGATTAAGTCTTCGTATGCTTTTTTAGGAGCTACTCCTACTTGACGCCCTACAACTTCTCCATTTTTGAATACTAATACAGTAGGAATGTTGCGGATTCCATATTTTGAAGCGAATTCTTGGTTGTTATCAACATCCACTTTTCCGATTACTGCTTTTCCTTCGAAATCTGCGCTTAATTCAGATACAACTGGAGCTAACATTTTACATGGTCCACACCATACTGCCCAAAAATCTACTAAAACTGGTTTGTCTGATTTTAATACTACTTCTTCAAATGTAGCGTCTGTTATTTCTAATGCCATGGTAATACTTTTTTACGTTATAAGACAAAACTACTAAAATAATTATACTTACCTCATCCTTTTTAATCAATTTTATCTATTTCAAAATATACAAAGCTAATTCCTTAAATACTCAAGCGGAATTATACCGATATTTGTACCTACTTATAGAATTAATATGCAAAAGGAGTTACAACAACTGGAAGATTTTTTTCTACAACACACAGGAATGAATTTCACTCCGCAAACAAGAGATATCGAATGCGAAGAATACTGTGGATTTACCTGTTTACTAGATGTTTTCACCATTAAGTTTAGAAAAGCTAAGATAACACCTAAAAAAATCGGTCAATTTGTAACGGTATGGAAACGGAATGCTGAGGGCATCACAACCCCCTTTTCTCTTTCAGATCCTTTTGATTTTTATATTATACTGACGGAAGCATCAAATCAAGTCGGCTGTTTTATTTTTCCCAAGTCCATTTTGGGAGAAAAGGGTATTCTAACTACACCTAAACAAGAAGGGAAGCGCGGTTTTCGCGTATATCCCACTTGGGATTATCCAACGAGTAAACAAGCGCAAAAAACGCAGCAATGGCAAGAAAACTATTTTATTCTACTCTCTGCTGGGGATGACCCACAACACACCCATGGTAACACAGTGAAAATTCAGCGAATACTAAATCAAAGTATCAACGCCAAGAAATAAAAAAGTCATCCCTGCTACAACCGCTTAGATAAAAATAAAAACCGCCCTACTTCTGGTTGAAGTAAGGCGGTTTTCTATGACTAAATACATCTATTTAATTCAATTTAAACATGACCTGTTGACGTTCTAATTCTTCTAACAGATCTGCACTAATCGTAATGCGGCTATTTCGACTTGACATCTCAATGCGATTTACAATTCTGAATTCTTCTCTTTTATCTTCTAATTCAAAAGAAGCTCCTTCTCCATCTTCCATATCATCCAACATTTCCCCTTCTTCATTCATCGTCATATTAATAACAGGCATTGGTTTGTTTTCGTCTTCCAACTCTACTTTCTCCACTTCAAAAATATCAAAGAAAACCTGCTTATCCCCCATATATTTATCTAGCGTGGCCTTAATCTCATTGAGTTTAGTTTCGCTCAGCTCCTTAATATTCATTTGCACAACTAATTGTTTCGCAAAAGCAGGAATCACCTCATGTAATAATTTCATCTCCATAAATTGCAAACGAGGCTCTCCACGTTCACCCGTATCCTTGCGAATCCATCCTTCATTCACTTGCACGCGAACAAATACAAACGTATTAGTCAACAGAAAGTGCCTAAATTTCAAGAAGTCTTCATTGAACAAACGGAATTCAAAAGACTCATCATATCCCTCAATTGTAAAGGCTGCCCAATCTTTTCCTTTTGCTGAAGTTCGAAACTGAACATCGCTAATCATTCCTCCAAAACTAACAACACGTCCTGTAAAGTTTTCCAAACGCACCAATTCCTCCACTCGAACATTACAGAAATTTTTCAACTCAAAACGGAAATCATCCAAGGGATGTCCAGAAATATAGATCCCAACGACTTCTTTTTCTTTTGCTAGCTTTTCCATCGTACTCCACTCTTCACAAGCAGGCAACATCGGTTCTGGAATCTGTACTTCACTACTATCGCCAAATAAACTCACTTGTGCTGAATTTTCACTTTCTTGTGTCTTCGCTCCATATTTGATAGCTTTTTCCAAGAAAGTATTCGGATCTGATGGATCTGTATAGAAATATTGTGCGCGATGTGTATTCTCAAAACAGTCAAAACCACCAGCCAATGCTAAGTTTTCAAATGCTTTTTTATTCGCTGCTCTCAAGTCAATTTTCTTCGCTAAATCAAAAATAGAGCGATAACGAGCATTTGCTCGATTATCCACAATCGTTTTCACCGCTCCTTGTCCAACTCCCTTGACTGCCCCCATTCCAAATCGAATCGCATATTCATCATTTACCGTGAATTTATAAAACGACTCATTTACATCTGGTCCTAATACGTGAAGTCCCATGCGCTTACATTCTTCCATGAAGAACGTTACTTGCTTGATGTCATTCATATTATTTGATAGTACGGCAGCCATATATTCTGCAGGGTAATGCGCTTTCAAATAGGCCGTTTGATACGCAATCCAAGCATAACATGTCGAGTGCGATTTATTGAAGGCATACGAAGCAAATGCTTCCCAGTCTTTCCAAATCTTTTCTAATACCACAGGATCATGTCCTTTTTTTGCCGCTTGATCCACAAATTGAGGCTTCATTTTATCCAGTACATCTTTCTGCTTTTTACCCATTGCCTTACGCAAAACGTCAGCCTCACCTTTCGTAAAGTCAGCTAATTTTTGTGACAAAAGCATTACCTGCTCTTGGTATACAGTAATTCCATAGGTCTCTTGTAAGTATTCTTCACAAGCATCTAAATCGTATACAATGGGTTCTTCTCCATTTTTACGGCGAATAAACGAAGGAATATACTCCAAAGGTCCTGGGCGATATAAGGCATTCATGGCAATTAAATCCGCAAATACCGTTGGTTTTAACTCGCGCATGTATTTCTGCATTCCCGCGGACTCGTACTGGAATACCCCAATCGTTTCTCCACGCTGGAACAATTCATACGTCTTTTCATCATCAATCGGAATCAAATCGGGATCAATTTCAATTCCCGTTCTATACTTCACTAATTTGATGGTATCTTTAATAAGGGTTAGGGTTTTCAACCCCAAGAAGTCCATTTTCAATAACCCTGCGCTCTCTGCTACAGAGTTATCAAACTGCGTAACATATAGGTCAGAATCTTTTGCTACCGTTACAGGTACGAATTTGGTAATATCATCAGGAGTAATAATCACCCCACAAGCATGAATCCCCGTGTTTCGCATGGATCCTTCTAATATCTTCGCTTGCTGAATCGTTTCTGCAGCTAAAGAATCTTCTTTAGCCAACGCGATTAGCTCTTTTACTTTATCAAACTCCTCACTTCTCAATACGCCTTTAATCGCATCCTCTCCTTCCGACAAGAAACGAGCTAAATTCCACTTGGAAGGCATCATTCCTGGAATCAACTTCGCAATACGATCGGCCTCAAACAAAGGCAAATCCAATACACGAGCTGTATCTCGGATTGCAGACTTAGTTGCCATTTTACCATAGGTAATAATTTGCGCAACTTGATTGGATCCGTATTTATCAATGACATAATCCATTACCTTGCTACGTCCTTCATCATCAAAGTCAATATCAATATCGGGCATGGATACACGATCTGGGTTCAAGAAACGCTCAAAAAGCAAGTCATATTCAATGGGATCTAAGTTGGTAATTCCCAAGCAATAGGCTACCGCAGAACCTGCAGCAGATCCACGACCGGGCCCAACGGAAACCCCCATTTGACGAGCCGCAGCAATGAAATCCTGTACAATTAAGAAGTACCCTGGATATCCAGTACGCTCAATGGTTGCTAATTCAAAGTCTAAACGCTCGCGTATTTCCTCTGTTACTTCAGGATAACGGCGTTTAGCCCCTTCATAGGTTAAATATTTTAAGTAATTGTTTTCCCCTCTTTTTCCTGATCCATCCCCTTCTAAATCTCGAGCATCCTGAAACTCCTCTGGAATATCGAATTTAGGAAGTAATACATCGCGGTGTAAAACAAAAGGTTCTACTTTATCGACAATTTCTTGTATGTTGTAAATTGCTTCAGGAACATCCTCAAACAATTTTTTCATTTCTTCTTCTGACTTGAAATAGTATTCCTGGTTAGGTAATCCATAACGATACCCGCGTCCTCTTCCAATTGGCGTACTTTGTTTCTCACCATCTTTCACACACAGCAAAATATCGTGTGCATTGGCGTCTTTTTTATCTAAATAATAGGCATTGTTAGTCGCCACCATTTTAATATTGTGTTTACGAGCTAGCTCGATTAACACTTGATTCACGCGATTTTCATCTTCTTGACCGTGGCGCATCAATTCAACATATAGGTCATCGCCAAATTGTTCTTTCCACCAAAGCAAAGCTTCTTCTGCCTGACGTTCTCCTACGTTTAATATCTTTCCTGGTATTTCTCCAAATAAGTTCCCCGTCAATACGATTACATCTTCTTTGTATTGCTCTACGACCTGCTTGTCAATACGCGGCACATAGTAGAACCCATCGGTATACGCAATAGAGGCCATTTTAGCCAAATTATGGTATCCCTTTTTATTTTTAGCCAAGAGTACCACTTGGTATCCATTGTCTTTTTTAGTTCGATCTAAGTGGTTTTCATTGATAAAAAATTCACAACCTACAATAGGAGTCAGCAAAGGCAAAGCCTCTTCCCCATTTTCTAATCGCTCTTTATTCTGCGCTTGAATTCCTTTATTGTGGTTATTTACTGCCATAACAAAGTGAAACGCGCCCATCATATTTCCGTGGTCTGTCATTGCGATGGCAGACAACTTCATTTCTCCTGCTTTTTTAACTAGATTGGGAATCCCAATTGTCGATTGTAATACCGAAAACTGCGTATGCACATGCAAATGAGCAAATCGAGCATTTTGAAACTGTTGACGTTCCTCCGTAGAAATTGCTTCTGTAGCACTTCCTTGTAATTTTGCCAGACGTGCTCTGATTTCATCAGATGCTTTCTTTAGGTTGATATGTTTTAATCCAACAGGTTGAAAAGGCTGTGGATTGAAAGCGGTATAACGTTGAATATACGTCTCATCACATTGTAATTCATCCTTAGAAAACGTTTCGCGTTTAATCAATTCAAGAAAACAACGTGTTGTTGCTTCCACGTCGGCTGTTGCATTATGCGCTTCTGCGAAAGCTTCTCCAAATAGATAAGTGTGTAATTCCGTTAGGGTAGGCAATTTATATCGCCCTCCACGTCCACCAGGTAATTTCAACATTTCTGCAGTAACCTCTGTACACGTATCTAATACAGCCATTGTTGTCAATTGGCTATCCACCCCCATACGATAGAATTCACATCCCATAATATTCACATCAAAACCAATGTTTTGACCAACAATAAAACGAGCTTTGGAAAGCGCAATATTGAATTTGGCTAATGCTTCTTCTAAGTCAATCCCTTGCTCTTCTGCTAATTCCGTAGAAATTCCGTGAATACGCTCAGAATCATAGGGGATATTAAACCCTTTCGGCTTGATTAGGTAATCTTGATGTTCAACAAGTCGTCCCATATCGTCGTGTAACTGCCACGCGATTTGTACACATCGCGGCCAGTTATCCGTATCCGTTAAGGGAGCCGACCAACTCTTCGGAAGCCCAGTAGTTTCCGTATCAAAAATTAAATACATACTTGATTTATAGAATATTAACCCAAAAACAGGGAGATTTGTAACAATTTCAAAGGTACAAAAAAAGCTGCTTAGTTAATAAGCAGCTTTTCTCAATATCATTAATTTCACAAATCTTTATTCTCCTTTTCCTAGTGGAATTCTAAAGAATACTCCACTATCAAATGTTTTTCTATCCACATAACGCTTGATTACTTTGTTTTTATCATTCAACTCGTCATCTGGTAAAATACTAGCATTCATGTTAATTACAAAAGTTCCAGAAATAGTTCCTGGCACTTGTTTATCAGCAGGATCTAAAATAATATACCCTGGGCGATTCACTGGTTTGTTTGTAATTAAGCTCAATGCATCCGTAGAGTACATTGACGCTGTATTTTTATAATCATCATATACGATATAATCGGCTTTGATATTATCTGTTGCGTTAAATTCATATTTTGCCCCAAATTCATAATCTGGCAAATAGATTCTCAAAGTAGTAGAATCCGTTTTAGCTTCTATGTTCAACGTTTTCTCATTCACTACAAATGCTTTAAACGTTTGTGGTTTGTATTCCGTATAATGACTATAGGGATTACCATTTATTCTCGTTGAATCAGTGATTGCATCAAGAGTCATTGATGCATACATTCCTGGATCTGAAAATTTAACATCACTTTCACATGCCATGAACCCCAAAACTAACGCGAACATTCCTATTATCTTTCTCATATTATACTAATCTATTAGTGATATATATACATCGCAAAAATATATTTTTTATTGTTCATAAAAAAATTTTTTTAATAAAACTTTAACTTTGAAAAAGAACTTATTTTTCCGTTTCCTTAAAATAAATTTTCAATGCCGCTTCATGTGCCACTGAGAATTAATTTCTATTGAGAAAAATACAATTTTTAAGCCTTATACCCTCTTTTCTCTTTAGATTTTTTTAATTGAATACTTTTTTCCCTTTTCTACCTATTCCCACTCCAACTTCAACTCCCGATTTCTTAAACAAACAGGGCCTCCATTTTTCATTAAATATAAATATCCCACCCCGAAAAGAGTCCATCGTTTCAGGTTATCAATGATAATCCACTTAGAATCAAGGAGATTAAAAGACATATTTTTACAATTAATTACAGTGTTGCATTAAAAAAGTTAGTATCTTTGCGCAAATTTTTAACCGAGGTCGGGTACCTCAAACAAAACAAATTATTATGTCTGTAAAAATTAGATTACAAAGACACGGTAAAAAAGGAAAACCTTTTTACTGGGTAGTAGCTGCTGATTCACGCGCTAAAAGAGATGGTAAATACTTAGAGAAAATCGGTACTTACAATCCAAACACTAACCCTGCAACTGTTGAAATCAATGTTGATTCAGCTGTTAAATGGTTATTCAACGGTGCACAACCAACAGATACTGCTAGAACATTACTTTCTTACAAAGGTGCTTTATTGAAACACCACTTACAAGGTGGAGTGAACAAAGGTGCTTTAACTCAAGAGCAAGCAGATGCTAAATTCACTGCTTGGTTAGAAGAGAAAGCAAACAAAATCAACGCTAAAAAAGATGGTTTATCATCTTCTAAAGCGAATGAGAAAGCTCAAAAGCTTGCTGCTGAAAAAGAAGCAAATGCTAAACGTGCTGCTGCTCAAGTTGCTAAAGTTGCTGCTGAATCTGCACCTGCAGAAACAGAAGAAGTAGCTGAAGAAAACAACGAAGAAACTCAAGCATAATTTCTGAGCGATATGCGTAAACAAGATTGTTTCTATTTAGGCAAAGTCGCAAAAAAATTTAGCTTCAAGGGAGAAGTTTTGGTCTATTTAGATACAGACGAACCTGAGTTATACGAAAATTTGGAATCAGTGTTCGTTGACTTTAACGGACAACTGGTTCCTTTTTTTATTGAAGCCGCTTTTTTGCACAAAAATGATTTCTTAAGAGTCAAATTTGAAGACTGTCAATCCGAAGAGGATGCAGACCGTATTATTGGTTCGGAATTATATTTGCCCTTGAATTTATTACCTCCATTGGAAGGAAATAAATTTTACTATCACGAAGTGGAAGGTTTTGAAGTAATTGATACAACCCTCGGTTCTGTAGGAACTTTGATTCGTATTAATGATAGCAATTACCAAGTCCTATTCGAAATTGACCACAACGGAACTCAAATTTTAGTTCCAATGATTGATCAATTCATCGAACAAGTTGATCGCGAAAACAAAAAATTAATCCTCCATATTCCTGCTGGTTTAGTAGATTTATATTTAGAGAATTAATTGTATCGTTGATAATTTAAAAAAAGCCCTAAAAGAAATTTCTTTTGGGGCTTTTTTTGAAGCGATGAAATGCCTCACCACCTCACCCTCTCTCCACCTCTCCACCTCTCCAACTCACCCTCTCCAAAAAACAATTCCGCCATTTCACAAAAAAATCTCTACATTTAATAGAAAAAAGATGAAGATCAGCGCCATAAGTAAAACGACCATTAATCTAGGCGAAGACATTCGAGCCAAAGATATTAGAAAAGGGATTTTTGAACTCATTCAGCGAGATTACCCTGCAATTACGAAGGAAGATTTTATCACGTTGAGTGAACTCAACCGATACAGACGTTTATATCTGACCGAATTAATGATGCAGGAAAAAGGGGAATTAGCCCTGTTGGATCGAGATGTAATGAATGCGATACAGAACAATGCAATATTATCTGAAAATATCCAGGATGAGATTGAAACCAAACTAACACTTGGTCAGAAGATTGCAGATAAGGTAGCTGCTTTCGGGGGAAGTTGGACCTTTATCATTACGTTCTTTACCTTCCTCATTATTTGGATGGTTATTAATATCTGGGTATTGACAACCGAGCCATTTGACCCTTATCCTTTTATATTACTCAATCTGATTCTGTCTTGTCTAGCTGCTATCCAAGCTCCTATTATCATGATGAGCCAGAATAGACAGGAGCAAAAAGATCGTCAACGAGGGGAACACGATTATAAAATCAACCTCAAAGCGGAATTAGAAATCAAATTACTCAGCGAAAAAATAGATCATTTATTGGTTCATCAAAACAAAAAATTACTAGAGATTCAAGAAGTGCAAGTGGATTATTTGGAGGATTTAATGAAGGAACTCCGAAAGAAAGAATAACTTTGTTGTTCGTTCTTTGCTCTTTGCTCTTTGCTCTTTGTGCTTTGTTGGTTGCTTTTTTGTCTTTTGATGAGACTATCTTTTACAAAGCGTAATTTTCTTATAAAAGAAAAATTTAAACAAACCGTGTGAATTGCAAATCTCACCAAATCGAAGCGAAACGTAGATTCATCAAATACAAAAACAACATATAAACTAGATGAGATAAACCCTCAACAACCATGAATTCTCTCTCTACCTTAGGATTGCGCATTTGCATTATAGGCAACAGTGCTGCTGGAAAATCAACCTTAGCGCAACACTTAGGTAAGCACCTACATATAGCGGTTTGCCATTTGGATCAAATTGCTCATATTCCTAATACCAACTGGCAGCCGCGAGATCGCGCACTTCTGCGCATTGATCATCAAGCGTTTTTAGCTCAGCATGAACAATGGGTTATAGAGGGCAATTACAGCTATTTAATGCCTGAACGCTTTCAACAAGCAACCACGATTATATGGTTGGATTTCTCGCGCTGGGGGTCTGCTTATCGCTTTATCAAACGAAGTCTTCAAAACAATAAAAACCGGGCAGGAAATCTTGAAGGAGCACGTCAGCAATTCAACTTCAAGATGCTCAAACACATTTTATTTACTGTTCCCAAAAACAAAGTCAAATACCAACAATTAATTGAGCAAAGTGGTGTTCCTTTTATACGAATTAAGTCTTTTAATGCTTTGATGCAGTATTATAAAAATTGGACATTTTAATTTTACGCGCTATCTCTTCCTTCAAAAAAATAGCATAATGAATAAAACACATTATATTTATAGCCAATAATCAACCTCACTAATCTATGTTATTCCCTAAAGCTAAAAAAATAGCAAAACAGCAAGACTGGTTTGCAACAAACCAACTTGTATTTGGTTTATATAAAAATTACCTTTTTCAAATTGGCGATGCGAATTTATTAGCAACACCCTCTTCTAAATTCGTTATTTCTGATATAACTTTAATTTCAGAGGACCAACGTAACTTTGTTGAACAAACACTAATAGCAAATAAACAGGCTTTGAAATTCTCAACCTACGCCTTTCAAAATAATACCATTGTATTCACTTTCAACGAACATCTAGCTTTAACCAAAATAAAAACAATCTATGCCCTTCTTGATTTCTTAACTGATTTGTATACGCGTATTGATTTACCTATTTCCGATTATTGTCAAAACTGTAAAGAATCAGGCACGAGTAACTTCTACAATTTAAATGAAAAAGGTGTTCAACTCTGTGCGCTTTGCACGAGTGACTTTAAAAAGCGATTTTATCGCCATGAAAGTGATGAAAGAAAAATGAATTCAACTTATAGCAAAGGAGTTATTGGAGCATTACTTTTTTCTATTCCAGGAATTATCATGTGGATTATTGTTGCTTATTATTTTAATACTATCTATTCTGCTTTAGCGTCAGTAATCGCTGTATTAGGATATTTAGGCTATATTAAATTCAATGGAAAAAAAGGTTCAAAAACATTACTTTTTCTTTCTATTACAAATTTTACAACGGTTCTCCTCGCTAACCTCATTGTCTTCCTAATAGAACTAAATGCTGCAGGTTACTCCTTACGTGAATCATTTCATGTCTTACTATTAAAAGAAGTATTTATAGAATATACGCGTTTACCTTTGTTTCTATCCACCGTCTTTTGTCTTGTAGCTACTTTGTTTTTAGCAAGCTTAGTAAAAAAAGGTCCGAGTATCACACCTGCTGTTAAAATTAAAGGTTAATTTCACACGATAGATCGAAATGCTACTGCAAGATGCAGTAGCATTTTTTGTACTTTTGACTTTCAAAATTATACTTATCCCTATGTTTCAATTTAAACAATTCACGATACAGCAAGATCAATGTGCCATGAAAGTAGGTACAGATGGCGTACTTTTAGGTGCTTGGACACCCGTTGACCACTATCCGACCAAGATTTTAGACATTGGCACAGGCACAGGGTTAATTGCCTTGATGCTTGCACAACGCACAGATGCAGAGCAAATTGATGCGGTTGAAATTGATGCAGACGCCCACGTACAAGCCACTGAAAATTTTGAAAATAGCCCCTGGGGAGATCGTTTATTCTGCTACCATGCAAGTTTAGAAGATTTTGCCAATGGAATGGATGAAGAATACGATTTAATTGTTTCCAATCCTCCTTTTTATAGTGAAGACTACCGTACCCAAGATGCAAAAAGAGACCAAGCGCGTTTTCAAGATTCGCTGCCTTTTGATTTACTCCTTGAGGCCGTAGAATATTTTTTATCCGAAAAAGGAGTATTTAGCATCATCGTTCCTACTAAAGAAGAAGAACGCATCATGTATCTCGCAGCGGAGTTTGAGATTTACCCTCTACAGGTTACACGTGTAAAAGGAACACCTACAAGTGAGGTCAAACGCAGTTTACTTGCCTTTTCAAGAGAACGCATAGAGAAAATTCCTCTAAATGAACTGGTAATTGAAGAAAAAAGACACTGTTACACCCCTGAGTTCACTACCCTTGTACAGAATTTTTATCTAAAATTATAGTATTACAAGTTTTTATAACTGCTATTCAAAATATTTTACAGAAATTTGCTCTGCAATCAAGTTAAAAAAGGAAACTAAAGAAATCATCTTTTTGACCTTGATGCATTAAAAAAAACAAACCATGATTTTAAAAGTTAACCAAATGATGATGCCAATGAATATGAACATGATGATGTTCATATCCCGTCATGGCCGAAAGTCAGCAAGTTAACCTCTTTTGTAATAGGATAAATTAGTTGAAGTCTCATCGGTCTGCCGATGGGGCTTTTTTTTTGTTTCATTTTTTCCATTCCTTAATACCAATTTTTATGAGCAATTTTCATTTTTCAACCCAAGCTTTACACGCTGGACATCAAGTTAATCAAACCGCAGGATCAAGAGCTGTTCCTATTTATCAAACTTCTTCTTATGTATTTGACAATGCAGATCATGCAGCAGGAGCTTTTAATCTATCCATTCCAGCGTTTATCTATACCCGATTAAACAATCCGACCAATGATATTTTAGAACAGCGCTTAGCTACACTTGAAGGTGGAATCGGTGCGGTTGTCACTGCTTCAGGCGCTTCGGCTATTAGCACAACCCTATTAACGTTATTAAAAGCTGGAGATCACCTTGTGGCATCGAGCAGTTTATATGGAGGGACGTATAATTTACTCAATGTGACCTTACCGCGTCTAGGCATTCACACTACGTTTGTTGATCCAACTGACTTAGCAAATTTCAGTCAGAATATCCAACAAAATACCAAAGCTATTTTTGTAGAGAGTCTCGGTAATCCCAAGTTAGATGTGATTGATTTAAAAGGCGTTGCTCAAATTGCTCAAGCCCATCATATTCCTTTTATCGTGGATAATACAGTTCCCTCTCCTGCTTTGCTCCGACCTATTGAACATGGAGCAAATATTGTTATTCATTCCTTAACCAAATATATTTCAGGTAATGGTACGACTTTAGGTGGTGCTATTATTGATGCAGGAACTTTCGATTGGAGCAATGGAAAATTTCCTGAATTTACAGAACCCGCAGCAGGTTATCACGGATTAATCTACCATGAAGCTCTTGGAAAAGCTGCTTTTATTGGCAAAATA
This sequence comes from Myroides odoratus, assembly GCF_001549985.1. GTDB lineage: Bacteria > Bacteroidota > Bacteroidia > Flavobacteriales > Flavobacteriaceae > Flavobacterium > Flavobacterium odoratum_A. The sequence goes on from NZ_LROZ01000001.1 coordinate 524,393, forward strand.
CGCTTAGAAGGCTTACGCGATTTAGGGGCTGCTTTAAGTCCATTTAATGCTTTTCAAATTATCCAAGGCCTAGAAACCTTAGCTATTCGCCTAAAAAAACACAGTGAAAATGCGTTAGCGTTAGCCGAATGGTTAACCAAACAAGATGCAGTAGCTTGGGTGAACTATCCAGGATTACCCTCAAGTCCATATCATAAACTAGCTCAAACTTATTTACCTGAAGGGCAAAGTGGTGTCCTTACTTTTGGATTGAAAAAAGGATTTGAAGCTGCCAAAACAGTTGCCAATGAAACTCAACTTTTTTCTTTAGTAGCTAATATAGGAGATACGAAGTCACTCATCATTCACCCTGCTTCTACGACGCATCAACAATTAACTGTACAAGAGCAAAAGGCAACAGGTGTTACCCCTGATTTAGTTCGTCTTTCTGTCGGAATTGAAGCTATAGAAGATTTAAAGCAAGATTTAGCTCGTGTTTTTAAAACCTTAGTATAATTAATATTTCGCCTTTACGGTTTATTTTCATCATGAATCACTTACACACCATTCAACTTACGGATTACCCCTTACCCGATCAAACCGTACAAACCTTGTACTTGAACTATGAGATCTTTGGTCAACCCTTGCATCAAGCTCCTGTTGTTTTGGTTAATCACGCTTTAACAGGGAACAGTACAGTCACAGGAGAACAAGGGTGGTGGAACCAAGTGGTAGGTTATGATCAAGTGATTGATTTAAATCGATATACTGTTTTGGCCTTTAATATTCCAGGCAATGGTTATGGAAACCAACCGGAGCAGTTACTCCCCAATTATACTTCATTTACGACTGCTGTTGTGGCGGATATATTTTGGAAGGGGCTGCATTTTCTTCAAGTTCCCCAACTGTATGCGGTCATCGGTGGGAGCTTAGGTGGCAGTATTGCTTGGGAAATGGCTTTACAGCGTCCAGAAGCCATCCTCCACTTGATTCCCATTGCGACTAATTTACAAGCATCGGATTGGTTGATTGGTCAGGTTGTGGTACAAGAAGCCATTCTCAATCACTCCAACCAACCCTTGGAAGATGCACGCAAACACGCCATGCTGCTCTATCGAACGCCAGAATCGATTAATCAGAAATTTACTCGAGACCAGCCAAGCACGAATCAAATTCATCCTGTTGAACAGTGGTTGACCTATCACGGTCATGCTTTGCAAAAGCGCTTTCAATTAGCAGCTTATCAACTGATGAATCACTTGCTCCAAACCATCGGCAACACGCTGACGGAAGAACAAATCAAGCAATTTGCCTTAAGAACCAGCTCGCAGATTACGATGATAACAGTGGATAGTGATGGAATGTTTACATCCAAAGAACAACGAGAAACCTATTGTAAACTATACGCTTATGGTGCTGATATCCAATATAAACAGATACAATCCATACACGGTCACGATGCTTTTCTCATGGAATATCAACAGTTACAAACCTTATTACAACCTCTTTTTTAAATCCATACAACTATGAAAATTCTAAAGTTTGGAGGAAAATCCCTTGCCTCAGGGCAAGCTTTCGACCATGTCATTCAAATTATAAAAGACAAAACGAAACAAGATACAATTGCTGTTGTAGTTTCTGCTATTGGCGATACTACAGATGTTTTAGAAGCAATCTTGGATTTAGCTAAACATCAAGCTGATTACCTCACCCCTTTTCTCGATTTTCAAGCAAAAAACTACCATCGTGGTATTGATTTAAAGGAGGAATTTACGCTGTTACAAAAATTATACGAAGGTGTTTCACTACTCGAAGATTACAGCCTTAAAATTAAAGATTTGGTTTTAGCACAAGGCGAGCTTATTTCGAGTAAAGTATTGACCCATCACTTACTTCAGCAAGGGATAACAGCTGTTGCTGTGGACAGTCGTCATTTTTTTGTTACTGATTCAGTCTTTGGTCAAGCTCAAGTACAAGAAGAGCTTTCTAAAGCCAGAACTTCCATCTATTTCAAGGAATTCCCTCCGCAAGCCCTTGCTGTGGTGACGGGTTTTATAGGTAGTACAGAAAAAGGAGATACCACAACTTTAGGTCGCAATGGCAGTAATTATTCTGCAGCATTATTGGCCAATTTCTTGGAAGCGAAAGAACTACAAAATTACACCCATGTCAATGGGATTTATACCGCAAATCCGGATTGGGTTAAAAATGCACAAAAGATTGACGAGTTACATTTTGATGATGCCAATGAATTAGCACACTTTGGGGCTTCTATCCTTCATGCCAAGACGATTCTTCCTTTGGTAGAGCGCAATATCCCACTTCGCATTTTAAATACCTTAAACCCGAAAAATACAGGAACCCTTATTTCTTCACGCCCTACACCAACAGGAATCAAATCGATTTCCGTTCAATCGGATATTGCGTTGATTCAGCTAGAAGGACGTGGTTTATTGGGGATTGTTGGTATTGATGCCCGTATTTTTACTGCCTTAGCTCAAGCTGGCATTAGTGTGGGTATTATTTCGCAGGGTTCTTCAGAACGTGGACTGGGTTTTACTGTTGAACAAAAGAAAGCTACACGTGCTGTCGAAGTGTTACAGAAAGAATTTCAAGTGGAATTTCAAACCAAAGATGTTGATACCATTCACTTCTTACCTGACGTTGCTATTCTGTCTATCATTGGCCAGGATCTCACCACTTTTGACAAACCGTATACAGCCTTGGTCAAAAATAAAATCACGCCCCTACTCTTTCACAATACAGTGACTGGCAAAAACATCAGTTTAGTGGTTCGTCAAGAAGATGCGAAAAAAGCCCTGCATGTAATTCACGGTCAAATTTTTGGTATCAATAAAACAATCAACCTGGCTATTTTTGGTCACGGGCTTGTAGGGGGTACCTTGATCGATCAAGTCTTAGCTTCTGCCGCAGCAATTGCTGCTAAGAAAAATATAACCCTTCATATTTTCGCTATTGGAAATTCTAAAAAAGTGTGGTTATCTGAAACGGGAATCTCAACCAATTGGCGTCAAGAGTTAGCACAACAAGGGGTTTCCTATACGATAGAAGATGTCATTTCCTTTGCAAAAAATCATCATTTAGAAAACCTCATCGCTATCGATAATACGGCTTCTCAGGTGTTTATTGAAAACTATATTCCCTTGGTTCAACAGGGTTTTGATTTAATTTCATCCAACAAAATCGCCAATACCGTTTCCTATACCTTTTACAAGGCCTTGCGAAAAGAGTTAAAAGCCAATCACAAAGAATATTTATACGAAACCAATGTTGGAGCGGGATTACCTTTAATTGACACTATTAAACTCCTCCATCTATCCGGAGAAAATATCACGAAAATCAAAGGGATATTTTCAGGTAGTCTAAGTTATATCTTCAATCAATATTCCGTTCAAGATCAACCCTTTAGCACGGTTTTACAAGAAGCGATTGCGAAAGGATATACAGAACCTGATCCTCGAGAAGATTTATCAGGAAATGACGTTGGGCGCAAATTATTAATCTTAGCACGAGAACTAGATTTACAAAATGAATTAGAAGAAATTAAAATTGAGAATCTAATCCCATTGGAATTACAATCCATCGATACACCAACTTTTCTTTCGCAATTAGAACAATTGAATCCTCATTTTGAAAAAATAAAACAGGCATTACAACCTGATACAGTATTGCGCTATGTGGGGGAATTATCTGGTGATTTACAACAAGACAAAGGTATTTTAGAAACCAAACTAATCGCAGTTCCCCTTCATTCTGCTTTGGGGCAATTACAGGGATCCGACAGTTTATTTGAAATCTATACCGAAAGTTATGGTGAAAACCCCATCATTATTCAAGGTGCAGGTGCAGGTGCATCTGTCACAGCAAGAGGGGTATTTGGAGATATTCTTCGCTTGGCAGATAAATAAAAACGAAATCTATTTATTCTTATTTTATAGTTAACCATGGAAAGTATTTGGTTCCTTCCCCTTTCCTGGTGGTTGTTTATTCTAAATTTCAAATGAAAATGTCCTTCATACCGAAGGACATTTTTTAATTTAGTACTGTATCCATTCTTTTAATATATCACCAAAATCTTCAATATACCCTTCCAAAACATTGACCAAATTTCCCGCCGGATCAAATAAAACGTAATGAGGTGTTCCGCGTTGTTTATACTTCGCTATAGCTAGATCTAAACGTCCATTTTTATTCCACAGCAAAACACCTTTATTTCCTTTTAACTCATAATACATATCCATAGTTATAGGAAAATTATCAACATAATACGTCACATAATCCATTTTTGCACTTAGTTCCTCGGCTATCTTGGCTGTCTGAGGTGCCGCTCGTTGACAATATCCACAATGCATCGTTGAGAAATCGAGCAGTACATACTTCCCTTTAAAGTAATCACTAAACTGTACGGTCTGTCCTTCTCTTGTCAACGCCGTAAAATTGTAATATTTATCCCCTACTTCTAGTCTTTTATATTCAATTAATGCTTGAAAAAACGCAACTTCTTTCGTATTCTTATACTGAGGTTCAACTAAATCTAGCAACGTTTTCATTTGTTCTGTTGTATAACTTTCCGTAGTAAATGGCAGCATAGATCTCCCATAAGCAGTATTGATATACTGTTTTAGAAATTCATAGTCATTCTCTTCCACTTGCTTAAGAATTTTTTGCACCTTTCCTAAGGGTTCAACATTACTATAATAGGCTAATGCAATACTATCAGAAGAAATTCCCTTTTGCATAAGGTCTTGTGCCTCTACTTGCAATTGCTCTATCTCGTCATTGTATTTTTTATTAACTACGTAATTTTGATAACGAACACCATCATATTGAGAACCTAATGCCTCAATATGATGAGGAAAATCAGCAATAGACCCCTCGATAGTAACCGATTCATTTCCTACAAAAAAACTCGTATAATAGGAATCCCCTCCTTGTTCAACATACAAGTAAATAGAGGTTGGAGCCTCATCCAATTCCATTTCAACGTTAAATATTCCATCTTTTGCTTGAAACTCTATTTCCTCATTACCACCAGATAAACTTAATTTAGCATCTTCAGTTAATCCCTTTAATTTTCCATGAAGACGCAATTTTTCTTGCGCTAAGGTTAACGTTGAGATACCAAAAACTAAAAACAAGAGTAGTATTTTTTTCATTATTTAGTTGTATTAAATTTTTTGTTGGCCTGCAATTTAAGCTATTATGATTAACTATTAACTTATAGTCTAAACACTTCTCAACAACTTTTTATTTTTTGTCTTCCCTCCCTAAATCTAGTGATTTATCTCAAAATCCGCAGTTCCTTTCACAAGTGTAGCTATCTTTTTTATACCTTTAATCCAAGTAAGTTGGATGCATGCTAGGCAAGCAACCTCCTATAACTTAAATAAAAACGCTATGAAAAAAATAGTATTCCACACCGTTATAGGAGTAATCTTCCTACTAACACTCGCTTCTTGTAATAAGAAATACGACAGTGTAGCGGCTGAAACGGCAGATTATCTCAGTCTTGCAGATACCGATTCATCTCCTGCTAAAAATTTAGAAGCTGGACAAACGGTTGAGCGCAAAATCATCAAAGAAGGAAGTATTCGCTTTGAAACAGCTAATGCTGCAGCAACGCGCAAACAAATTACAGCAGCCTTGGCCACTTACAAAGGATATCTTGCACAAGACCAATCCGAAACTTATGCTAATCAATCCGTTTATACCCTCACGTTGCGCATTCCTGCTGAAAACTTTGAGAAACTACTAACAGAGATTACTACTGCAGCGCAAAAAGTAGACAATCAAGATATCAAAGCGTTAGATGTTACGGAAGAATTTATTGATGTAGAATCGCGTCTTCAAACAAAAAAAGAGTTGGAAAATCGCTACAAAGCTTTATTGAGTAAAGCCAATAAAGTAGAAGAAATCTTAGCAATTGAAAAAGAAATTGAAGCACTGCGTTCAGATATTGAATCCTATGAAGGACGATTGAACTACTTAAAAAGCAGTATTGCTTATAGTACCTTAACAGCTGTATTTTATGAGAAACAGACTGCGACCACCACATTTGGTTCAGAATTCACCACCGCAATCGGAGAAGGATGGGACAACCTCGTTTCCTTTACCCTTGGTTTATTCTACATTTGGCCGTTTATCCTAATCCTACTAGCCATTCTCTTCTTTGTCAGAAGAAAAATAAGACGCAGAAAACTCCAAAATAAGTAAGTTTTCTCCTTTCATTAGAATTTATATTAAAACCATATAAATCAATACATTATAAAAAAATGAGCCAATTAAGATTAATAATTGGCTCATGATTTACAAGATTTGGTAGAGAAACAATTTCTTGTGGTAACAAGAGCAGGCCGTTCGGTTCGTTACCACTTAAATTTACTCTAAAAAAATCTATCTAGTAAGACAGCTTTTTTTTCTATTTTTTGATTAATTGTGCTAACTTTTCTTGAAAATTTTGTTGCGCCCCTACCCATTTGGCGATTACTTTTCCCTTGGGATCAAATAATACATAACTCGGAGTAGTGCTCACTCGATATTGGGCTTGTATTGGATGAAATCGACCTTCTTTATTCCACAGCACCTGTCCCTTTTTTCCTTTCAATTCATAATACTTCTGGACGCCTTCCTTATCTTCATCAACGTAATAAGTGATATGATCCATATTCGCTTTCAGTTGTTCTGCTATTTCAGCCGTTAGAGGTGCCTCTGTTTGACAATAACTACAGTGCAGGGTTGAAAAATCAAGTAAGACATATTTCCCTTTAAAAAGAGAAGAAAACGAAACTTCTTGCTGATTCAAATCCAATGCTTTAAAATCATAGTATTTATCCCCAGCTTCTAACACTGGATAATCAGCCAAATGTTGCAAGTATTGTACTTCTTTGGTGTTTTTATATTTCGGTTCTACAAGTGCCGTTAATATCTTAAATTGTTCACTAGTAAAATCATCGGTGGTGAATACAAGCTTTGAACGTCCATAATCCGTATTGATATTTTTTTTAATAAAATCGAATTCTTTTGCTTTTATCTGCGCCTCCAATACCGTAATTTTACCCGAAGGAACGCCCATATACACTTCATATAAACTATCTCTATCCGCTCCTCCTTCCATTAATTCATACGCTTCATCATTCAATTCATCTATTTGCGCCTGCAAATCCTTTGTTTCTAAATAATCTTGGTAGCGCAAGGCATCGTGCTGAGAGTTTTTTGCTTGAATATTCATCGGAAAATCAGCTATATTCCCTTCAATAGTCACGTCTTCATTGCCAAGATAAAAAGAAGTATACCTAAAATCATTCCCTTGCTGAACATAGAGGTAAACATATTCGGGTCTTTCAAGGAGTATACGAACATCAAACACGCCATCGTTGACTTCAATCTCTTTTTGTTCTTTTCCTACACTAAGCCAAACTTGTGCATCATTCGATATTCCTTTTATATTTCCTTTAAAATGAAGTTCATCCTGTGCAAAGGCATTTGCTACTAGCAGTATAGCAGAACCTAATACTAGCTTTTTAATCATAATTTTTAAATTGGTGGTTAAAATTCAACAAGCAATTTACTCTATTTTAACAAATAATATAAGCAAAAAACGCATCTCAAACAAAAAGAGTGTTTGAATTCAAGAAAATGGTCATAACTACCCCTATCAGGTAAAATAACGGCAATTTAGCTATACTTTCACGCCCAAAAATTGCACATATGTAAATATTACTTATTTTTGTTGTCACAACTGATAAACTTAAGAATATTATGAAACCAGATTTATTTCAGGCGCCAGATTACTATCTTTTAGATGATTTGCTTACAGAAGAGCACAAATTGATTCGCGATGCAGCGAGAGCATGGGTTAAAAGAGAAGTATCTCCAATTATTGAAGAATATGCTCAAAAAGCAGAATTCCCAAAACAAATTATCAGTGGATTAGCTGAAATTGGAGGATTTGGTCCTTATATTCCAACAGAATACGGCGGAGCAGGATTAGACCAAATTTCGTATGGTTTAATTATGCAAGAAATTGAAAGAGGTGATTCAGGTGTACGTTCAACATCGTCTGTTCAATCTTCTTTAGTGATGTATCCGATTTGGAAATATGGAAACGAAGAACAACGCAATAAATACTTACCAAAATTAGCAACTGGAGAAATGATCGGTTGTTTTGGTTTAACTGAGCCAGACCATGGTTCAAATCCATCTGGAATGATTACCAACTTCAAAGATATGGGGGATCATTATCTATTAAATGGAGCAAAAATGTGGATTTCAAATGCACCTTTCGCAGATATCGCTGTAGTTTGGGCGAAAAACGAAGAAGGTAGAATTCACGGTTTAATCGTTGAAAGAGGAATGGAAGGCTTCACAACTCCAGAAACGCATAACAAATGGTCATTAAGAGCTTCTGCAACTGGAGAGCTTATTTTTGACAACGTAAAAGTTCCTAAAGAAAACTTATTACCAAACAAATCAGGATTAGGAGCACCACTAGGATGTTTAGATTCTGCTCGTTATGGAATTGCTTGGGGAGCTATTGGAGCTGCAATGGACTGTTATGATACCGCTTTGCGTTACTCAAAAGAGCGCATCCAATTTGACAAACCAATTGGAGCTACACAATTACAGCAAAAGAAATTAGCTGAGATGATCACTGAGATCACTAAAGCACAAATGTTAACTTGGCGTTTAGGTGTTTTGAGAAACGAAGGAAGAGCAACTTCAGCTCAGATTTCTATGGCAAAACGCAACAACGTAAATATGGCATTAGAAATTGCACGTGATGCACGTCAAATGTTAGGAGGAATGGGAATCACAGGTGAGTATTCTATTATGCGTCACATGATGAACCTTGAATCAGTTGTAACCTATGAAGGAACACATGATATCCACTTGTTAATTACAGGTATGGATGTAACAGGATTCCCTGCATTCAAGTAGTCTAGCTTATAACAAAATAGATAAACTTTATATAAAGAGCTTCTCCTTACCGAGAAGCTTTTTTATTTTTGTATAAATCTTTTAATCATTATGAATATTCAAACCGTTAATCAACTGATTACTCCAGAACGTCAAGCTTTATTAGAGCATCCATTATATCAAAAAATTACTACTGTTGCCCATTTACAAAAATTCATGGAAGGCCATGTATACGCAGTATGGGATTTTATGTCCCTGTTAAAAGCCTTACAGCAAAAGCTCACGTGTACAACTACGCCTTGGTTCGCTTCTCCTTATCCACAGACGCGTTATTTAATCAACGAGATTGTCTTAGCGGAGGAATCCGATCTAGCCATGGATGGACAGCGTTTGAGCCATTTTGAAATGTATGTGGATGCGATGCGTGATGCTCAAGCCGATGTACAAATCATAAATGCTTTTTTAGCTCAACTACAAGAGGGAAAAAGCATCGAACAAGCTATTGCTGCATTAGCTGTGGATCAAGATATTAAAGACTTCTTGACTTTTACTTTTGACATCATTGCGCAAGGGAAACCGCATGAAATTGCTGCGGCTTTTACTTTTGGTCGTGAAGATTTAATTCCTGAAATGTTTACTGCCATCCTAAAAGGATTTCAACTTAACTTTCCAGAAACAGACTTGTCCAAATTAATTTATTACTTTGAGCGACACATTGAATTAGATGGTGATGAACATGGTCCTATGGCGATGCAAATGATTACGGAACTATGTGGTTCAGATGAACAAAAGTGGCAAGAGGTGATTCGCGTATCCAAAGAAGCTTTAATCAAACGATATGGTTTGTGGAATGCAATCGAACGCGCTATTGAAGCAAATTAATTCTATTTATAAAAACACAAGGCTATGAGTCAATTAAAAGGAAAAAATGCAATTATCACAGGTGGTGGTAGAGGATTAGGAAAGGCTACAGCACTTGCCTTTGCAAAAGAAGGAATTAACGTGGCAATCACAGGTAGAAACGAAGAACGCCTCAAACAAACGGTAGAGGAGTTAACAGCATTAGGTGTAAAAGCTACGTATGCTGTATTTGATGTCGTAGATAAACCAGCTGTTCGCACTGAAATTGCAAAAGTTATTGATTTCTTAGGTGGAATCGATATTTTGGTCAACAATGCAGGTATTTCTGAATTTGGAAAATTTGTAGATATGCCCGCTGATCGTTGGGAAGAGATCTTGTTAACGAATGTGATGGGAGTTTACAACGTAACCCGTGAGGTATTACCGCATCTGATTCAACAAAATGAGGGGGATATCTTCAATGTGGCCTCTACAGCAGGATTAAATGGAAATCCAACAACTTCTGCTTATTCAGCTTCTAAGTTTGCGGTTATCGGTTTATCTGAATCCCTAATGAAAGAAGTTCGCAAAAACAATATCCGCGTATGTACGTTAACACCAAGTACCATTGCTTCGGATATGTCCATTGAACTAGGTTTAACAGATGGTAACCCAGATCATATCTTACAACCGGAAGATTTTGCGGAGTTGCTGGTAGCAACACTAAAATTACCAAGAAGAGCGATGTTGAAAACTGCTTCTTTGTGGACAACAAATCCCATATAATATATCCTCAAAAAACGATAATGACCAGTATTCTTTCTGGTCATTATCGTTTTTAAATAGCTGCCTAAAGATAATGCCCCTTACCTAAGAACAACAAAAGATGAATTACCTATGAATACTCCAATTTTTTTAAACGTCTAAAGAAATATCACTTTCTACATTGAACGTTAATTTTGCATCCAAAGCTTGAAATACTTTATGTAAAGTATATAAACCTATATTTAGGGTAGAACTTTCGATTCTCGAAATTTGTGCTTTTTTAACTCCAATTAAATCTCCTAATTGAGTTTGCGTTAGATTCTTTTCTTTTCTTAATCTTTTAATAGCTGCGGCTAATTTATCAATGCTAACACTAGCGTCAAAATCCTCCCTCTCGATAGTGCCTATTTCACCAATATATCGATCAATCATTTGATCATTTGTTATAAGTTCCATGGGTTTGTTATTGGTAGAATGTTTCATAATGTCAAACTAAATATTATTTACTAAATGTGTAATATAAAATTAAAACTCCTTTTTTCTATTAGTAGCAATTACTTTTTCTCATAGGCCAACAAATACTGTTTCCTAATGAGCCTCGCTCGATTCAATTCCTTTAACGGTGTCTTTTGTGTTTTTTTAATAAAACCATTCGAAGCAATTATAAGAGACTCAGTATAAGGACACCAAAAGGCAAGTAAACGATATTGCACACCACTATAAAGAGTTCGGAACTCCCAAATTTCATCATCTAACTTTTTGAATAAATCACTATCTAAAAAATTAGCATGCAATACCTTTTGGATATTATAAATAATCTTTGCACTAGCTTTTGGATCAATGCTATCTAAAAATGTTAGTATCTCTGTGAGATACAAAATTTGGTTGTTCCTCATACATCATTTTTCATTTTATACTGATACAAATGTACCTAAAAGTTTACAATATTGTAAACTTTTAGATGTATTTTTTTCTATTTTTTTTTACTTCCATGAATTGCATTTCGCAATATGTTAGTACATTTGTACCAGTTTTTATACGTTATAAATCTATGGTTCGCAAACTTTTACGCTTTATTCTGAAGCTTGTGTTGTGGTTCTTTGCATTAAGCATCTTTTCTGTTATCTTTTTTCGCTTTGTTCCTGTACCCTATACACCCTTGATGTTTATTCGGTTATACGATCAAAAGAAGGAAGGCAAATCTTTTACATTGAAACACGATTGGGTTTCCTTAGATCAAATTAGTCCTTATTTACAGAAAGCCGTTATTGTAAGTGAAGATGGGCATTTTCTAAGCCATAATGGTTTTGATTTCAAAGCAATTGAAAAGGCGATGAAGAACAATGAAAAGGGAAAACGCATCAAAGGCGGCAGTACCATTTCACAACAAACCGCTAAGAACGTTTTTTTATGGCCTGGTCGAAGTTATATTCGCAAGGGATTTGAGGCTTATTTCACAGCCTTGATAGAATTGTTATGGTCGAAGGAGCGCATTTTAGAAGTATACCTCAACAGCATTGAAATGGGGGATGGTATTTATGGAGCTGAGGCAGCATCCCAACATTGGTATAAGAAAAGTGCGGCGAAACTAACCGTTAATGAGGCAGCTGGACTAGCAGTAATCTTACCAAGTCCAAGGCGTTATAATCCTGTAAATTCAGGTCCTTATGTGAGCAAGAGAAAACAAACCATCTCTCGTTATATCAAGGGTTATGGCCCATTGGATTTGAAGAAAAAGAAACAGAAGTAAAAAATACCACGTTTTTAGTTAAAAATTTTCATTTAAACTAGATTTTTCCTAACTTGTAGTCAAACTTAAATTATTTTTGTTATGAAAAAAATTGTATTATCGTTAGCTATTGGTGGTTTACTTTTCGCTACATCTTGTAAAGACACGAAGTCTGGAGCTGTAGAATCAGAAACTACTCCAACAACAGAATTAACAGAAGCTAAATCCGAAGCTGAGCTTAAATTTGATGAAGCGAAAAAAGCAGTAGAGGAAGCAGTAAAAAGTGGTGACAAGGCCGCTGAAGAAGCAGCTAGAAAAACACTAGACGAGGCACAAAAAGCATGGGAAGCTACTAAAAATAAAACAGAAGAAGTAGTGAACCAAGTAGGTGATAAAGCGGAAGAATTGAAAGATGACGCTGCAAAATCACTAGATGAGGCAAAAGGCAAAGTGAATGAAATGAAAGATGAGGCGAAAGAGAAAGCAGACAAAGCCAAAGAAAATGTAAATGATGCAGCAAAAGAAGCTAAAAAAGGCTTAGAAAATGCTGCTGATAAATTGAAAAAATAATCATGTGAAGGATCTGGAAACAGATCCTTTTTTTTATGCACATGCTACACAAATTTTATCTTTTTATCCAAAAAAGATAATTTTACCTTTTATTTATCATATAAAATAGGGATTAATCTCTATTTTTTTTGTAATTTGTAAGCAACTAAAATCAAATACTATGAAAACAAACATTGGTTTAAAAGACGACGTAAGACAACAAATCACAGACAAGCTTGCTAAATTATTAGCAGATGAATTCGTGCTTTATACTAAAACAAGAAATGCACATTACAATGTAGAAGGAATTGATTTTCATTCCATGCACTTATTCTTTCAATCGCAATATGAAGCTATCATTGTAGACGTAGATGCTATTGCAGAGCGAATCCGCCATTTAGGACATTATGCGCCTAGTAGCTTAAAAGAATATCTTGCTTTGACCCAACTATCTGAATCAAGAGATAATCAAGGCAACGACAGTGCTTCATGGATTAAAGACTTGTGCAAAGATCACGAAGCCATTATTATCTATTTAAGAGAGAACATCGATGCCATTGACGATATGCACGATCAAGGTACAGCTGATTTCTTAACGGGATTATTAGAAAAACACGAAGAAGCAGCTTGGATGTTACGCGCGCACATCAAGTAATCTTGCTGTTCTGATTTATTATAAAGGTTTGTCTTTAAAAGGCAAACCTTTTTTGCTATTTTTACAGCCAACCCAGAACAACAAAACAATGAAACGATTGATTATGCTTGGTGCTGTCATTCTATTACAGTACGCTTGTACGTCTTCACCCCAAACGGAGACAGAAAAAGCACTTTTATTTCAAAAAAGCTTAAATAAAGAATTCGCAAATAAAGAAACCTCACCTTTAGTGCCTGATGCATTAAAGAAATTTGTTAGCCTCGAATTCTTCCCCGTGAATGAACGCTTTATAATTGAAGCTCAATTCACTCGAACTCCAGGCGAAGTGCCTTTTGAGATGCCAACAACAACCGAGCGCAAACCCATTTATGTCAAATACGGAGAAGCTTCTTTTACTTTGAATGGTAAACCTCAAAAATTAGATTTATTCCAAGATGTGAACTTGCGCAATCAGAAAGAATATGAAAAGCATTTATTCCTGCCTTTCACTGATTTAACTTCAGGCGTTAGTACCTATGGTGGGGGTCGATATATCGATTTAGAAATTCCCGAAGGAGAAACCATTATTTTGAACTTCAATTTAGCGTATAATCCATACTGTGTGTATAATCCAAAATTCTCATGCCCAATTCCACCACCACAAAATGATATTAATGCGGAGATTAATGCAGGGATTAAAGATTATAAGTACTAAAATCAACATAGCAAGAAACGGATTGTAGCGTTTGTATCATCCTCCTATTTTTGGTCTTTTAAAGATAGAAAGATGAAATTAAAAGGAAAGATTGCCCTTGTGACAGGTGGCACAAGTGGTATAGGTAAAGCAACCGCTCAATTATTCAGTGATCAAGGCGCTCAAGTTATCCTCACAGGTCGAACAAAAGAAACAGTAGAACAAACAGTCGCTGAAATTGGAAACAATACCTTGGGGTTTGTTTCTGATGCAGGATCTATGACAGATTTAATCCAATTGCACGATTTAATCCGTCAACAGGTATCCCATTTAGATCTTGTATTTGTCAATGCGGGGTTTGGAAAATATGCGCCTTTGGAGCTCATCGATGAAGCGCATTATAATGAGATGTTTGATGTACTAGTAAAAGGGACCTTATTCACCGTACAACAGGTACTCCCTCTTGTACGTCCGAAGGGGTCTATTGTATTGAATACATCGATTGTTACTGAAATTGGCATGGCCAATTCTAGTGTTTACTCTGCCGCAAAAGCAGCAGTTCAATCCTTTACGAAGACCTTTGCTGCAGAACTTATCAGCAAAAACATTCGAGTAAATGCAGTCTCACCTGGTCCAATCGAAACCAACTACTTTGATCGTTCTAATCTATCTGAAGAGCAGGTTCAACAGTTTACGACTTCCTTTGCCCCTCAGGTACCGATTAAACGCTTTGGACAAGCCCTAGAGGTCGCTCAAGCCGTTCTTTTTCTCGCTTCCGATGATTCTTCTTTTATTGTAGGAACAGAAATCAGTGTAGATGGCGGTTTTCCAAAAATAAAAGCAAATTAATTACTTCAACACTACGAGCAAACAGTACATAAAAAAAGGCTATCTCCAGCAAGAGATAGCCTTTTTATTTAATCTTGTACGGTTTATTTCAACTTTTTTATTCCCATGCTGTATAATGTGAATGCTTGTAAGTCAACATGCTCTTGAATTTGTTGAGCTATTGATTTTCCAGCTCCATGTCCAGCATTTGTTTCAATGCGAATTAACATTGGGTTATGTCCATTATTTTTTGCTTGTAACTCTGCAGCAAATTTAAAACTGTGTGCTGGTACAACGCGGTCATCGTGATCACCTGTTGTTACCATGGTAGCAGGATACGCTTCTGCTTTTACATTGTGTAATGGAGAATATCCTTTCAAATATTCAAACATTTCTTTGCTGTCTTCTGCAGTTCCATAATCATACGCCCATCCAGCACCTGCTGTAAAGGTATGGTAACGCAACATATCCAATACTCCTACTGCAGGTAAAGCAACCTTCATTAAGTCAGGACGTTGTGTCATCGTTGCTCCAACTAATAAACCTCCATTTGATCCTCCTTTAATTGCTAAGAAATCAGATGATGTATATTTATTGTCAATCAAATATTGAGCAGCAGCGATGAAATCGTCAAATACATTTTGTTTTTGCATTTTTGTTCCTGCCACGTGCCAAGCCTTACCATACTCACCACCACCTCTTAAGTTTGGTACTGCATATACTCCTCCGTTTTCTAACCAGATTGCATTTGCAATACTAAATGATGGCGTTAAGCTGATATTGAATCCTCCATACGCATACAACATTGTTGGATTTTTACCATTCAATTCAATCCCTTTCTTATACGTGATAATCATCGGTACCTTTGTTCCATCTTTTGATGTATAGAACACTTGTTTTGATTCATATTGAGTAGCGTCAAATTTCACTTTTGGTTGTTCGTACACTTTAGAAGCTCCATCTTTTACGTCTAACGCATAGATTGTTCCTGGCGTGATATAGTTTGTAAATGAATAATACAACGTTGTATCTTCTTTTTTACCTCCAAATCCACTCGCTGTTCCAATTCCTGGTAACTCAATTGTTCTTATTTCTTTTCCTGCATAGTCGTATTGTTTCACCATCGAAACAGCATCTTTTAAATAGCTAGCAAAAATATATCCTCCACCTTTTGTTGGCGACAATACATTTTCTGTTTCTGCGATAAAATCAGCCCAATTTGCTTGTTGTGGTTTTGCTGCATTCACAGTTACCACACGCGAATTCGGAGCATTGAAATCTGTTTCAATGTACAATTTACCGTCTTGGCTATCTAAAACACTACTGCTACTATCAAAGTTATTTACCAATGTTACAATTGGACTATTTGCTTTTGTCAAATCTTTGATGTACAACTCGTTTCCATATGTAGAATTAGCAGCAGTAATAACTAAATATTGATTATCACCTGTTACATATCCACCTACATATCTTCTTTTCTGGTCTTTACCAAAGATTAAGGTATCTTCTTTTTGAGCAGTTCCTAACTTATGGTAGTATAATTTGTGTTGATCTGTTTTAGCAGACAACTCACTTCCTTCTGGTTTATCATAACTTGAATAATAGAATCCTTCATTTTTAAACCAAGAAACACCACTAAATTTTACATCAACTAAAGTATCACCGATTACTTCTTTCGTCTCTGCATCAATCACAATTACTTTTCTCCAATCACTTCCTCCTTCAGAAATAGCGTAAGCTGCTTTGCTTCCATCTTCTGAGAAATCAATACTTCCTAAAGAAGTTGTTCCATCCGTAGAGAATTTATTTGGATCTAAGAATACTTCTTCTTTTCCACTCTCATCTTTACGGTATAAAATAGATTGATTTTGTAATCCATCATTTTTGAAAAAATACGTGTATTTTCCTTCTTTAAATGGAGCACCAATTTTTTCATAATTCCATGCTTCTTCCATTTGTTTTTTCAACTGATCTCTAAATGGAATCTGAGCTAAGTAACTGTTCGTTACTTCATTCTGTGCTTTTACCCAAGCTGCAGTTTCTTCGGAACGGTCATCTTCTAACCAACGGTAAGGGTCAGCTACTTCAACCTCGAAGTATGTATCAACTACATCTCCTTTTTTCGTTTCAGGATATTGAATATCCGCCACCTGTTCCTTTGCTCCTTCATTTTTACATGAAATAATCAAAGTTGCTACAAGAAGTGTCATAAACGATTTTCTCATAATAAATAATTCTGTTTTAAATTTCTGTGAAAGTAAATATATTAATAATAAATGCAAAAGCAAGGCATTACACCTTGCTTTCTACAAATATAAACCAATTAAGGCGGGCTACTTAATGTGCGTGATTGTGGTCATCATGGTCATGATCATGATCGTGGTCACCATCTCCTTCTCCTGCTGCAACAATTTCGATATTTCTAAATACCATCGTTTGATTCCCTGATTTATCCAATACTTTTACCACAAAGTGATAGTCTCCAGGTTTAGCATTCGCGTCAATGATGATTTCATGGTGGTGAATTTTATCATTCTTTACACCTCCTAAATCCCATGTTTTATTAAAGGCAAATGGTTTTCCTTCAGCTGCAACTTCTTTTACACCTAATGCATGCGTATGGTTATCCCCACCTGAATGGTTATGTCCATCAAAATTATTGTGGATGTCTACGTTATACGAAGCCAAACCATCATTATCGGATACCACCATATCAAAGTGAATATCCTTTCCTGCTTCTAACTTAGCTCCTTCTGCTGGTGCTACTAAGTCTACGACTGGTTTTTCCGTGTCTGTGTTATCATCACTTGAACATGAAGTAAAAGTAAATACACTTGCTATTGATGCTATTGCTAAATATTGTAATTTTTTCATTGTTTTAAATTTTAATCGTTTACATTCTTGTTTATTTTGTTGTTTCCTTTTTTCTTCTTTACACAAGGGGTGGTCCACGATTAAAATAAAAACAACTTACACGTTGTTCTACAAGTTGGCAAATGAATAAAACAGTTGTTTCGTATAGAACTAGGGGGACAATATCAATAGAAAGTCTTGGTACTTCAATGGCTGGATGAATCTTGAATAAGTATTGATCGCAATAGTGTACTTTACTACCGTCAATCCATTCTACTTCGTGATTTCGCTGTCCAAACTCATGTTCAATGATAACATAATGCAGTAAATTACTAATTAGAGGAATAAAAAATACAACAACTAAAAAAGCATATTTACTACCATTGATGTTAGCTTTCTTCATTAAAATGGTATTTGAATCATTAATTGAATAGATCTACCTAATTCTGGAATCCCCAGTGGTCGATAAAAACTCATGTGATTCAATATTTTTGCATCAAAAATATTGGTTGCGGTTAAACTTGCTTTGGCCGCTACACTCCCCAACTGAATCGTGGAAGAAAGTCCCAAACCATAGCTTTGTGAACTAGGGGTAACCTCTTCTCCTTGTGCGATTCGCTTTTGCTCTGCATACCATTTACCATTGACAAATACTTCTGGTTGCTGGAATACTTTCCAATCTTTCAACGTATAACTCAACTGCCCAAAGAAATTAGCAGGTGTTGAAAATGGCAATGGGTAATTCCCATTTTTACCGTTATCTACTTGTTTGTTGTAAATAAATTCAAACACTCCTTCCACTGTCAATCGATCCCAAAGACGCTGCTCTGCTTTCCACTCAAATCCTGTAATTAAGGCTTTTGATTGGGTATACTCGTAAATCTGTCCACTATCGGGTAGGATTGAAAATGTACCGCTTGGCTTTAAGAAAATATAATTGGTAAAATAGTAAGCATAAGGACTTATCGTTGTGCTAAATGTTTTCGTTTCATAGGTCGCTCTGAAATCAAAGGCAATTCCTTTTTCAGGATCTAAATCTGGGTTTCCTTTTTCATGGCGGAAAGCACCGTGATGTACTCCATTTGACGCTAGTTCAATTGCTGTCGGAAAACGGAAGTTTGTTCCTATCGTGGCCGCAATATTAAAATGTTCAGTCCAATCGAATTTAGCTCCAATCATCCCATTGAAACTACTAAAGTTACGGTCTTGTTTTTGACTGCGTTGAGCGTAATTTGTAGCGGTTTCTATGGATTGTCCTCGATCGATTAAATAATCATATAGAATTTCATCGTAAAAAGGTTTTACGTGTACACTCGCATAATCTGCGCGAATTCCAGCTTCCCAAGTTAAGCGATCATTGACAAAATACTCATACATTCCAAATGCACCCACTCCGAATTTATTGAACTTAGGCAATAAGAATCCATATCCTCCAATGGTATTGTTTTGGTAATTCTGTTGAATCCCCACTGTCAATTTATGTTCATTACTAAAGAGATGCTCATATTTTACCGCTGCATCAAATGTATTCAACACAAACTCTAACTCTAGGTTTGGATTATTTGCAGGAGGTGTTTGATTGGAAAAATGCGTGTGAAACAAGCTATTTTCTTGTCTTTTATTATTTTGAAAGGCCAATAGAACACTTAATTTTCGATTAGCATCGAATTCCCAAGTAGCAGTATTTGTTACCTTGAAGTGATTGACCGATTGATTGGGCAATTCTACATTTCTGTGATTTCCATCATCTTGAACTGCAGCAATATTTGGAATACCGTGTGCTCCAGGAAAGAAACCACTTTTATCGTATACATTACTAATACTCAAAATATTTTTAAACTGCGTACCTACATACCCGATTTGCCCATAGAGCGCTAAATTATTTCCGGCTGTATTTTTCATACGTCCGCCTTCAATAGGAATAATCGTATTGAGATAATCAATTTGTTTGATTGGTACGCGATAATCCGCGTAATCTTGTCCTGTTACTTTTAGTTTATAGAAGAATCGCTCTCCTCTTTGTTTGATTTGAACCGAAGCACCTACTGCATCATTGACTGATTTTCCATAAACTATTGCTTTCCCATCAAAGGAATGTACTTGGGGTACTTTTTCATTGTTAATCTTAATCACGCCACCAATCGCATCACTTCCATATTCAATCGCTCCTACTCCTTTGATTACTTCTACCTCTTCTGTACTAAACGCATCGATTTCCAAACCGTGATCGGCTCCCCATTGCTGTCCTTCTTGCTTAGCTCCATTCTCCGCCACGGCAACTCGGTTAAAGCCCAAACCGCGAATTACGGGTTTAGAAGCTCCAGCTCCAATATCCATCGAATTAACTCCAGCTACAGATTCTAGTGTTTTCGCTAAAGAACCTGCGAATTTCTCTACTAGTTGTTGATTGGATACTTTATCGACGTGCTGTACGCTGTGTTTCGCCTGACTAGAAACCACCACCTGATCCAACAGGGTTGAACTTTCTTTTAGATGTAAATCCAACTCTTGATTGGCTTCTACCTTTACAGTCATTGTTAACGTTTCATAACCAAGGTAAGAAACAACGAGTTGATAGGTTCCTTTTTCAATGGGTTTTGCTTGAAATCTCCCTTTTTCATCTGTCATAAAAGCTTGATTTTCAAAAGCAACTGTTGCGCCAATTAAGGCTTCTCCATGATAGTCCGACACTCTTCCTTTTAAGGTAAACGCTTGTGCAAGCATACTAAAAGAGCACAACAGAACTATCCATGTACATAGAATTCTCATTGTATCCTGTATGTTTTAATTAATAAAATAGCGGTCAGACAATAACATTGTCTAACAAAAAATCTAAATAATTAAACCAATACTGGAGGGGCGCGAAGGGAATAATAAACGTGAGATAAAGGGGTAAACAACAACGTTACCTCCTCTTGTACTTCTTGAATGGTTTGATAAGCAACTGCATGCCATTCTATTTGAACAGGCTCTAATCCTGAAGTGGGAATAAAATCACAAGCAAAACAATGCTCCATATGACTGTGGTCTTCAGTAAGCTGAACGCCTCCTTGATCACTTCGTCCTTCTGTGTAATGTGCATGTGTGTGATGCTCCTGTTCATAAGCAACTGCAATAGAAATATGTTGATAGCTATGTACCAATTGGAATACGGTGGTAAACAAAAAAGCTACCACTAACAATACTCTCGCTATCATTTTCTTTCTACTCATAAGTGACAAATATACTACAGAATATTTAGTTAACGCTTTTTTTATGTTTTTTTTAGTGCTTTTTAAACCTCGATGTTTCTATTCTTCTGAGTAAAATTGGCTATGTATTGCCTTGAACTTCCCTTCATCTATTGGGTTTTCTACAGTTTATTACATTAAATGCAACACTTCCTCTTTTTCAATCTTCTACAAACTGATGATTTACTAAGGATTATTTGATTTTACGCCAACACTAGCAAAAGACAGCATTTAAAGAGAGGGTAACAATTTTACCAAAAAATTAGACGTTCTCTATCAATAAGAATAGCATATTCTAACCCTGAAAGAGAAAATCACACCTTATTCTTCAAATAAATACCAAATTCCAAAACACAACGTAAGACACTCTTTTTAAGCAGAATGCATTTCAACCAATTAAATGTTGTATTTTTAACAATTAACTCATTTTTATAAAACAAAATTATCTTAACATTAAAATAATAAGCCAAAAAGCTTTTTTATCTTTGTGTTTGGTCTAAATTTCAACGTAATGAATAGTAAATTGCTTGGTAGCATCTTAATTATTGCAGGCTCTTGTATTGGAGGAGGAATGCTTGCTATGCCTATAACATCTGCAGGTGTTGGGTTTTGGGGAACCACCTTATTGCTATTTATTATTTGGTTTGCCATGTGTTATACTGCCCTACTTATGATTCGCATCTACGATTACAACGAGTCAACAGATGGATTTAACACCTTGACGAAAAAATACACCGGTTCTTTTATCAACAAGCTTGCAGGATTTAGCCTGATGTTTTTGATTTATGGACTTACAGCTGCTTATATGTCTGGGGGAGGAACCATTCTCAAAACAAATATTGATTTGTTGTTGGACACCGATTTTGATATACGCACCGCTATTTTGCTATTCTCCCTACTATTTGGAGGGATTGTTGTCATTGGAACTCATTGGGTGGATTGGTTAACCCGAGGCTTATTTATTGCCAAACTTATTTTCTTAGTTTTACTCGTTGCTTTGTTGTTTCCTTTTATTCAACAAGCTAATTTACTCCATGCTCCTTTATCTGTTGGTATTACCGTAACAGCACTTCCAGCTATTTTTACTTCCTTCGGATTTCATGGCAGCATCCCTAGTATCGTCAATTATCTTGATGGAAATAAAAAACAACTTCGCCGTGCCTTTATTTTGGGGAGTTTACTCCCTTTAATTATCTATCTGATTTGGCAGGTTGTCGTTATGGGAAGTATCGATCAAACTCGATTCATGCAAATTTTAAATGAAAACTCGGAATTAAGAGGGCTTATTTTGAGTATCCGAGAAATGACACATTCTGCCCATATTGAAACACTATTTAGCTTGTTTGCAGCTACCGCATTAGGAACTTCTTTCTTAGGGGTGAGTATTGGTCTTTTTGATTATTATAAAGATGTATTGAACCCCAAAACGAGAGGTTTTGCAACAATTAGTCTCGCGGGGTTATTAACCTTTGTTCCGCCTTTGCTATTTGCTTTATTTTACCCAGAAGGGTTCATTCTTGCTCTAGGTTATGCTGCAATTGCAGGGGTAATTTTAGCTTTGTTCATTCCTCAATATTTATATCTAAAGGCAATGAACTACCACAAGCACCCCATCCCTATTACACAAATTATTTTGATTACCCTCATTTTTATCCTTGCAGCGATTATTATTTATGCACAGATAAAAATTGCCTTACAGCACTAAATAAACATAAAACAAACACTTTACATCCATCATGAGAAATATAAACTATATCGTTTTCTTGCTGATTTTATTTAGCAGCCTGGGTGCCTTTGCACAAACGGAGCTAGATAAACCAAAAGATACGCTTGAAAATAAAAAGTTTTTTGAGCGGATCATTCACTATTTTGAAGAAGCAAAAAAAGATAAATCCCAAAATAAATTTGACATCTCCTTTATTGGGGGGCCAAGTTATTCTGTAGATACTAAATTAGGTATTGGGCTTGTCGCTTCTGGTTTATATCGTCTAGATCAAGAAAACATGGAGCTATCTCCTTCTAACGTTTCTATTTATTCCAATATCACCACCAGTGGTTTCTTTGCCATTGGAATTGAAAATAGCACTATTTTCCCAGAGGACAAATTCCGTATCAATTCGGATATGTCCTTTACCTATATGCCTAGTAAATACTATGGCGTTGGTTATGATGCAGGAGCTTCAGGAGAATATTCAAAATACAAAGAATATCGTTTATCCCTCAAAGCGGATTTCTTAGCAGAAGTAATAAACAACGGTTATGTAGGTTTCACCTTTGCTGCACAGAATGTGAAAGGAAGTGATTTTGAAAAAGTGGAATTTGAACCACAGGAAAATTTGACGACTACACTTGTTGGGGGTGGTTTTATCCTATCCTATGACACCCGAGATTTTATTCCAAATCCGAGCAAAGGGATTTTCCTACAATACCAACAAACGTTTTATTCCCGTACCTTAGGAAGTAATATTCACTTCAGTCGAATTGAAACAAGTGCTCGTTATTTTCAACAGTTAGCACCAAAGACTATTTTGGCATTTGATGCAAATGGAATATTCAACAATGGGGATATTCCTTGGAATATGATGGCTCAACTAGGTGGAGCTAGACAAATGCGCGGTTATCTTTCTGGGCAATACCGCGATCGAAAGGAGCTAAATACACAAGTAGAATTACGTCAGAAGATATACAACCGCCACGGATTAGTTGTTTGGGGTGGAGTTGGTACTATTTTTGACAAATTTAAAGACGTCAACTGGGCGGAGGCTTTGCCTACCTATGGCATCGGTTATCGTTGGGAATTTAAAAATCGAGTAAACATTCGCTTCGATTATGGAATTGCCAAAGGACAAAGTGGCTTCTACTTTAATATAAACGAAGCGTTCTAAGATACTATTTATGCGTGAACAAATACAAAAAAGAAGTCTATTAGGTAGACTGAGTACAAATGCGGTGGCCCTATTCTATATTTACTTATTTGTCAATATGGTGCCCTCTCTATATTTTGCTTTATTCCAACCACTCAATTTCTTGGGAAAAGCAACCGTATTCTTCTTTCCTTTGAGTTTATATCTTCTTGTTTTTTCTTTGTTTAAAAATATGGGGCGCACACAGATTCTCTTGTTTCCTGTATTATTTATTCACGCCTTTCAAATTGTTTTATTCTATTTATTTGGAGAAGATGTAATTGCAGTTGATATGTACCTCAATGTCGCTACAACCAACACCTCTGAAATTACGGAACTATTGGGAAGTCTACTTCCCTCGATTGCTTTTGTTTGTGTGTTGTATATTCCTACTATTATTTGGGCTATCCTCCAATGGAAGAGAAAAACATACTTACCTAAATACTTTCGAACCAAAGCGTTGATCGCTGGTATAGCGATTTTAATTGGTTCACTCCTTTTGTCCTTAGGGGCCAAAAACACCAATCGCAATACTTTTGATTTTACGATAGATGTATATCCCATCAATGCATATTACAATTTAAATTTTGCCATCAACAAGTGGAAAAAAGTTCAGGCTTATCCTGAAACATCTAAGGGTTTTAGCTTCAACAGCACCTCAACTTCAACTAAGGATCAGCGCCAAATTTTTGTCTTAATTGTAGGAGAGACTAGTCGAGCACATAATTGGCAGGTTTATGGTTATGACCGCCCAACAACCCCTCATTTATCAAAACAACAGAACACCGTATTTTATCAAGATGCCTTGACTCAATCCAATACAACACACAAAAGTGTATCCATGATTTTATCGGATGTCAATGCAACCAATTACCAAGAGATTTACCAAAGAAAGGGTATTGCACAAGCCTTTAAAGAAGCTGGTTTTACCACAATTTGTCTATCCAATCAATCGGAGAACAATTCTTTTATTGAATATTTCACCAAAGAAGCAGATATCTATCAAACGATTCGCACGACAGATCCTAAAACAAGATTAACCGTGAATCGTCCAGATGAAGATTTGATTCCGATTATGATGAATTTAATTGAAAAAACCACGGGTAATTTATTTATTATTTTACATAGCTATGGTTCGCACTTTAATTACAAAGAGCGTTATCCTTTAGCGTATCAAAAATTTACCCCTGATAACTTAACAGCCGTAAGTCGCAGACAAAAAGAACAGCTAGTCAATACCTATGACAACAGTATTTTGTACACGGATTATTTTCTTTCCTCTACCTTACAGGCTTTAGAGCAGATTAATATCCCAAGTTTGGTTTTATACACCTCCGACCATGGAGAAGATTTATTTGATGATGATCGCGGTTTATTCTTACATTCCTCTCCGACACCGTCCTATTACCAATTGCATATTCCCTTTTTCTTGTGGTTTTCGGACTCCTTTATTGATGCGCATCCAGAGCAATATCAACTCGCCCAACAACGCAAAAAAGACCCCATCAGTACACATGTTATTTTTCACACCTTACTTGATGCGGCTGATATACAAACCCCTTACCTAAAACGAGAATTTTCTCTTGTTCATCCACAGTTTAAGGCAATACCTCGACAGTATCTAAATGATCATGACTTGGCAGTTCCTTATCAACAGATGAATTTAAAAGCGGAAGATTTTGAACAAATAAAAAAATTGAATTTAAAAAAATAAAAATATGAAGACTTATTTACGATTGATTCCTATACTAATTGGCCTTTTGTTATCCACGAGTCTTTGGGCACAAAAAGAGCGTTTCGAATTACTTCCTTTTGGAAATATGAACCACTGGCAAGTACGAGAGATTAAGGAATCATTATTGATTGGCGGAAACATGCGTTACCTCTATTCGATTAATGACACCAAAGATACACTCAAAGACAATACGCCCTATAAGAACACGCGTTCTCCTTGGGCTACTTCGTCTGTACTAGCTGTTGTAAGTGGTATTACCAAAGGTAGTGTTACAGTATTTCCAGAAAAAAGAGGCAGTGGCTATGCGGCTCGTTTAGAGACGAAAATCGAACGTGTTAGAGTACTAGGTGTTATCAACATTAATGTTTTGGCTAGTGGAACAATATTTCTAGGAGAGATGTTAGAACCCATTACTGATACAAAGAACCCACAAAGCAAGCTCATCACGGGAATTCCCTTTACCAAAAAACCTAAGGCTTTACAATTTGATTATAAAGTTACTACAGGTGGGACTTCTAGTCGAGTAAACGGCATGGGTAAAGGCACTGTTTTGAATCAAAAAGACAAGGCGGAGATTCGCATATTATTGCAAAACAGATGGGAAGACAAGGACGGTAATGTCCATGCAAAACGCGTGGGAACAGCATGGCTCAACCTAACAACAACAGAAAAAGAATGGAAAAACAATTTCCAACTTCAAATCAACTATGGTGACATCCGAAATCAAGGCATCTACAAAAAAGAAATGGCCCTTCGCACAGGTGAATTTACAGATTACACTCGCAATAGTAAGGGAAAAATGACACCTATCTTAGAGGAGGGCTGGGGAAATGCTGATGATCCCGTTACCCATCTTATTGTTCAATTCTCTTCGAGTAATGGAGGGGCTTATATCGGTAACGAAAATAGCAGATTGTGGATTGATAATGTGGGCTTAATTTATCAGTAAAAGGAATGAGTAGTGCACCATAGGATTGCACTATTTCTAATTTTATCAGCCTTTTCAATTCCCCCTCATACTCCCCATTTATAGTGAAATTTAAGCCTTCTTTGCAACACTTTAGAGAAAGAATTTTACATTCGTCCTCATAAAACATAAATAAAAAAAACATGGAATTGAATTTTACTACGTTAAAAGAGAACTTTATCAATATTTTAAAAAATCACTATACAGATTTTAATGGACGTGTTAGACGTAGAGAATATTGGTCATTTACATTGGTTAGTGTGATTATTTCAATTGTTTTAGGAATTGTTGATTCAATCTTAGGAAAGATTGGAATAGGCTTTACAGGTTATATTTACAGTTTAGCAGTTTTACTACCTTCATTAGGACTTTTAGCGCGTCGTTTACACGATACTGGAAAAAGTGGATGGTGGATGTTATTAGGGTTAACAGGAATCGGTGCTTTCGTCGTACTTTACTTTGCTTGTTTAGATGGTACAGTTGGTGATAATGAATTTGGTAGTGATCCAAAAACTGGAGAAAGATAAAATTCAGAAGAAGATAACGCATAAACGATCTTCTCTTTATTTACAATTGTAATGAAAAATAAAACTAGGACTATCTGCTATCAGGTAGTCCTAGTTTATTTTTAACTAGGAGGGACGTTCACTTTTTCGTTCATCAGAAACAAAAAAAGGACATTCCGAAGAATATCCTTTTAGGTACTAAAATGATCTAATATTATTATTTTCTAATACTGTCATGGCTATGTGTTTCAACACCATCATTCCACAGGGTCAGGATATCTGTTGCAACAGCAGCGCCACTTCCAGCTGCAATAGCAAGTTGACTGCGGTGTCCCGCTAACGTACCTGCTACATAAATCCCCTCGGCTACAAGGTGATCTATATTTTTCAATTGAATTCTATTCTTCGTGGGAATAGATTTTTTGTGGGGTTCCACATAGTCCATCAATCCCTCAATGGCAAACGTATTACTTGAATTAACAGCTATGACCACCATACGCGCTACATATTCGGTTTTATTCGTTTCTACAACAAATAACTGTGCTGAATTTTTCTGTACACTGCTTACCTTCTCTCCCTCTATTTGAGTCACGTGAGCATAGATTTTCAAATTTTCTTTGGCTTGCGTAAGTAAATCACTTCCTAAAGTGCCCGGTTGAATACCGAATGCATTATTAAAAACGGCATCTTGTAACATACTTGCCTTTTGGTGCATCACGATACCAATTGTCTTTCCTTCCATAAAAGCTTTTTTGGCAGCGCTACCTAACACTTGGGCACAAGAAACACCAGAGACACCTCCTCCAATAATTAAAACATCATAAACCAACATCTTTTGATTTATTTTGTTTTATCGTCAATTAACTTTGAAGTTCTGTAAATCAACAGAATACAAACTGCGCATAAAAGTGCTACAATACCAATTATAGCAATCAAACTGTCCCCTTGAAATAAGTTATTAAAATCAAGCATTGTGATATTTAATACAATTAAGGCAACAACAAATGCAATAATAATGTAACTGAATATTTTCATTATTTCTAAAAAGATTTTAATTCTATTGTCCGAAAGTACAAAATAAAAATCACGTAGAAGCCTCTTTAACATTCCTACTATATAATTTAACAACGCTATCGTTTGAATATTTACCTCTTTTTCTCCTTCACAAAACGCACAAAAAGAGAACTTTCCATTTTATTCCCTCCCATTTAGAGAAGTTTCTCCTCCTTCTTATTCCTGATTTTTAGATCCTGTTATTTTGTAACTAATTCTTTTTCCAGAAGATTTAACCTCTTCATTATTTCATCTTACCTAAAAATTAACGTCTACAAAAAAGGGGTTTTTAACATAAACCAAAGCGATTTCTTCCCTTTATTATCCAACAAAGGCTCCCTTTTCAGGGAGCCTTTGGCTATTAATTTGTCTTTCTTAATTCAACTCTTCTATTCTTGGCTCTGTTAGCTTCTGAATCATTTGCTACTAGCGGGCGCTCAGCGCCAAAACCTTCTGCTGTTAAGCGTGTAGCAGCAATCTTTTGTTCGATTAAAGCTGCTTTTACGGCTTGTGCACGAGCAGTTGATAATTTCTTGTTGTGTGCTGCATCTCCTACATTATCAGTATGCCCTTCAATTGTAATCGTCAATTGACCATTTTTTTGTAGTGCTGCTGTAATCTCATTTACGACTTCTTTTCCCTCTGGAGTAATTGTCGATTGATCGTGATCAAAGTTGATATACAAAATCGACTTTCCAGTATCCGCTAATGATTTAGCAATTTCATCTGCCGTAATCTTTGTCATGGTTTGTTCAAATGCTTTGGTTTGCAGTACATTCAATTTAGCTGCTGCATTGTTTGCTGTATATTGAATATAGATATCTCCCTGTTCTTTATGACGAATGATATAAAACTTAATTGGCTCTCCTGCATATCCAATATCTCCTTCATCTCCTTTATGTGGATCTAACTGATTGTAGCGGTCATATTCTTCTTGTGTAATACTGCCGTCAAAGATTTCTACTGCTCCAATTGATTTCAAATAATCCTCCATGCTGCGTCTAAAAAAGCGCTCGGAAAATTGCTCGCCATTTACAGCTGTTAAGTTAGCTTTATATAATCGTCCTTCTACTTCAGTCATCACCCCATTTACAGGGAAAAGGCAAACGTCAAACTCCCTCAACAAAGGTTTATTTAATTCTTTTATCCCTTTTGGTAAAGCTAAGTAAGGAAAATCACCAATATCTGCTGTCGTATATGGAATCTTGGTTAAATCAAGAGTGGTCTCTACCGCTGGTGCTGATTCCGCAGCTGTTGTTGTAGCCTCCTCCTGTTGTTCTACCCCAGGTACTTGCTCTTCTTTTGGCGTTTGTTTACACGAGATAAAAGCTACTCCTGCAACAAACAATAATGCTATTTTTTTCATGTTTTTATTGTCTTTAGTTTATCCATTAAAAGTCGATTTAAATTTTGAAACATGCAATATATTCTTGTTTAAGAAATCATTTTTTTATTTCAACCCCTCATCTTCTTGCGAAATTTAGCAGTATAACGGTTTTGATTTCGCACTTTTTCTTTCTATCGGGTTTTGATTCCTTACACAATCAGCCTAAATAGAGGCTCAAAATCAAGCAATTAATTTAGTATCATTATAAAATAGGGGTTGAATTAGCTGAATCGGTCAACATCCATGAAAGATTCGTAATTTTGTAGCCTCAAAAAATAAATAAAACATGTTTCAAATTGGCTCAGCCTTAGTATCGGAAGATATTTTAGAAAAAGAATTTGTGTGCAACCTAACGGCTTGTAAAGGTCAGTGTTGTATTGATGGAGATGCGGGAGCCCCCGTAGAGAAGGAAGAAACTGCTATTTTAGATGAAATATTTGAAACGGTAAAACCTTATTTACGTCCTGAAGGTATTGCGGCGATTGAACAACAAGGAACCTATATCCTAGGGGAAGATGGGGAATATGAAACCCCATTAATTCACGGTGGAGAATGTGCCTATGTTATTTATGACAATGGCATGGCTTTATGTGGGATTGAAAAAGCCTATTTAGAAAAGAAAATCGATTGGAAAAAACCGATTTCTTGTCACCTATACCCTATTCGAATCAAGGAATATTCTTCTTTTTCTGCAGTAAATTACCACAAATGGCATATTTGTAGTGATGCTTGTGCGCTAGGAAAAGAACTAGAAGTTCCAGTATACAAATTTTTAAAAGATCCTTTGACGCGCAAATATGGTTCTGAGTGGTACGAAGAACTAGAATTAGTAGCCAAAGAATACTATAAGAAATAGACTTACTTCACGTATAGGGTCTGTTGTCCGTAGTCGAGAATTGCTTGACCCAATGCGAACACATCAGACCCTATAATTCCGTGTACATTTTTGGTTTTATACTCTGTGAGTGCGGTATTCACATGACTCAAATCCAACAAGACAAAATTGAAGTTATCTTTTTTCCATCGTCCCATTTGAATTTCGTTATGGTAGCTCACTTGAGTCAGCATCCCATTTGCTCCAGCACCAGATGCTTTTGTTTCTGACTCCGAAGTAGTTAAATTAAAATGGTCGATACTTTGAAAATCGATACAACTATTAGAAGCACCCGTATCTAAGATAAAATCTCCCCATACTCCATTTACTTTTACACGTACAAAAAGGTGGTTTGTTCTCGCTATTTTGAAGCGAATTTGTTTATAGCGTTCTTTTTTTAACCAATCTTTATAGTTTTCCATCAATTAAGTTTAGTTTTAATACTTTTTATAAGGTACTTTTGTAGTTTGAAAGATACTACTTTGTAGAATATTACCAAAGCATGATTTTTACCGATACTCATACACATCTTTATTCAGATGCATTTGCGGAAGATCGCAAAGAAACAATAAATCGCGCAATATCAAATGGAGTTACGCGTTTTTTTATACCTGCTATCGATTCAAGCTACGCACAGGCGATGTTTGATTTGGAAGCGGCGTTTCCTGATTGCATCTTCTTGATGATGGGCTTACACCCTACGGATGTAAAACCAGAGACGTATAAGCAAGAGCTTGCCTTTGTAGAACAGGAGTTAGCTCGTCGGAAATACTATGCTGTAGGGGAAATTGGCGTGGATTTATATTGGGATAAGACTACGTTATCCATCCAGCAAGAGGCCTTTCAGCGGCAGATTCAGCTTGCGAAAAAGCATCAATTGCCAATTAATATTCACTGTAGAGATGCTTTTGATGAAGTTTTTGAAGTCTTAGAACTCGAAAAAGACAACGAACTTCGGGGTATTTTTCACTGCTTTACGGGAACCGAAGAGCAAGCCCAACAAGCCCTGAGTTACAACCTGAAACTGGGAATTGGCGGTGTAGCAACTTTTAAGAACGGAAAAATTGATCAATTTTTAAACAAAATACCGTTAGAGCATATCGTATTAGAAACTGATTCTCCGTATCTTGCACCAGTGCCTTTTCGGGGCAAAAGAAATGAAAGTGCTTATATTCTCAACATAGCAGAAAGGCTATCAGAGCTATACGAACTTCCATTAGAAACAATTGCAAACCAAACGACTGCAAATTCAAAAGCAGTTTTTGGCATCTAATTGTACAACATAGAAACATAACATTTAAGTTTACATAAATATTTAAAACACTAATGTCTAAGTTTGATTCAATACGCCATTACCATGATCACGAGGTTAATGAGGTTCTACAAAGAATCTCTAAACACCCTATGGTCAAAGCGTTAATGGGTTTTACTTTTCCAAATAAAACCGAACAGGAATGGATGGAAGATTTGAGCAAAGTAACCTCAATACAGCAATTTCAAGAGGAATTTGCCTATTATTCTATTCTGCGCATCTTAGAAAAAAGTTCGAATGGACTTTCAACTTCTGGTTTTGAGAAGTTAGAAAAAGATACGGCTTATTTATATATCTCCAATCACCGTGATATCATCATGGATACGTCTTTATTGAATGTAACCTTAAAGGATCACGGCTTAACCATGACTGCTTCTGCTGTTGGAGACAACTTGGTACAGAAGTCTTTTTTATTGGCTTTAGCCAAAGTAAACCGCAACTTTTTAGTTCGCCGTAAACTAACACCAAGAGAATTATTAGAAAGTTCTCGTTTGATGTCCGAATACATTCACAGTCTTATTGTGGAGGAAAATCGTTCGGTGTGGATTGCACAACGCGAAGGAAGAACGAAAGATGGCAATGATGCTACCCATACAGGCGTTTTAAAAATGCTCGGTATGGATGCAGGTGACGAAAACTTGATGGATTATTTCAAGCAGTTGAAAATCGTTCCTGTTTCTATTTCTTATGAGTATGATCCTACAGATGCTTTGAAGATGCCTCAATTATTAGCTATTGCAAATAATGAAGCATACATCAAGGAAAAAAATGAGGATTTTGTCAATTTATACAGTGGAATTATCGGTCAAAAGAAAGGGATTCACATTCACGTTGGCGATGTGATTGATACGGAATTAGACCAAATCAAGGCCATTGCAGATAAACCTAATAAACAATTACAGGCCTTGGCTCAAGTGATTGATCATTCGATTATCACCAATTACCACCTATGGCCGACGAATTATATTGCCTACGATATTCTAAATAATACCAACAAATTTGCGGATCGCTATAGTGAAAAGGAAAAACAGTTGTTTGAACGTCGTTTAGAGCTACGCGTAAACAAACAGGAGCAAAAAGTGGTAGACAACTTCTTAGCGATGTATGCAAATCCTGTTGTGAATAAATTAAAATTACAAGATGAACAATAAGCCTACTATCTTACTCATCTATACGGGCGGGACAATCGGTATGGTTAAAGACTTTAAAACGGGTGCTCTGCGCGCGTTTAACTTTAATCAATTGGTTGAACGCATTCCCGAATTGCATTTGTTGGATTGTGCTATAGAAACCTATTCATTCGATGTACCGATTGACTCTTCGGATATGCAACCGGATTTATGGGTACAAATGGCGAGCATTGTTGAAGATAATTACGACCGTTTTGATGGATTTGTCATTTTACATGGGTCAGATACGATGTCGTATTCCGCTTCGGCTTTGAGTTTTATGCTGGAGAATGTTCACAAACCTGTCATTTTAACGGGTTCTCAATTGCCTATTGGAGATTTGCGCACAGATGCAAAGGAAAATCTAATTACGGCTATTCAAATTGCAGCTTTACAAGAAAACAATACCCCTGTTATTCAGGAAGTTTGTTTGTATTTTGAATATAAATTATACCGCGGAAACCGCACCTCCAAAGTAAGTGCGGAGTTATTTAATGCCTTTACCTCACCCAATGTTCCACATTTGGCAGAATCAGGGGTGAATTTACGCATCAACCATTCGTTATTGTTACAAAAACCGCTATCTTTGCCGCTGACTGTACACAAAAAGATGTCGCGCAATGTGATGATCTTGCGTTTGTTTCCAGGTATTCAACAACAAGTTTTGGAAGCTATTTTAGCTATTCCTAATTTAGAGGGGATTATCCTAGAGACCTATGGTTCGGGGAATGCGCCTACAGAACCTTGGTTCTTAGAAACCTTGCGTTGTGCTACCCAAAAGGGACTAAAGGTGATCAATGTAACCCAATGTTCTAGTGGTAGTGTCATGATGGGGAAATATGAAACGAGTACAGAATTGAAAGAAATTGGTGTTATTTCTGGAAAAGATATTACAACAGAAGCAGCCATTACCAAATTGATGTTCTTATTGGCTCAACCCAATATTAAAGATTTTAAATTCGCTTTCGAAACGCCGATTTGTGGCGAAATGGAAGTATAAATAGAGAGAGGTGGCCGAGTGGTCGAAGGCGCACGCCTGGAAAGTGTGTATACGGCAACGTATCGAGGGTTCGAATCCCTTCCTCTCTGCTACAAAAAAACACAATTACCTATAAATAAGGTGATTGTGTTTTTTGTTTCATCATATTCGTATAGTAGATGTATAGTTTAAATTATTTAGACTCTAAAACACCAAATCGATAGCTATATCCTTTATTTGGTTGTCTCTCAATAATTGTCACCCTAATACGCTTCCTAACCAACTCATTTATTTTTACCGGAGTCCCCTCATGCCCAATTTCGTAACTATTTGTTCCTGGCATACAAACTATATCTAAAATTGATTTATTGCACATTTCATTTATTATAGGATCAAAAACATTTAGTTTCAAAACTTTTTTATCTTCAAAATAAAACTGACTTAAAATATTCTGTTCGTCTACACTTAATTCATTTAACATCTCAATAATTTTATTTTCTACCTTAATTCCCATTTTGTTACTTCTAATAGATCGGTTAATTCTATTATAAATGAACTCTCCTACAATATATAGCCAAAGAATAGTTGACACAACAAATGTAACGCCTAGAATATTATTATAAATCCCTTCAAAATCTAGCGATAAGGTTTTTTTATAGTCTTTCGGAATAAATAAAATAACTCCAGAAGACACACTAAGTATAAAAATAAACTTTGGTTTTAATTTTATAACACTTAATACATCGCTTATATTCATTTTTTTTATTTCAAAGTTAAGAATTCTTTAGAATAAAAATCTAGAACAATTTATTTTTCAAACTAAACACCAATATTATAAACACCAATATTACAATCCCCCACCAACCAAACTGCTTTCGATCAACTTTCTTCCCATCTTCCTCTTCAGTTTTCTTTTCATCCTGATCAAAACTCAACTGAGCATTTTCCTCTTTTATTTTCGTAGATTCCAATTCCTCACCAGCATCTTTACTACTCAAATCAATTTCATCACCCTTAGCCGTGACAGAACCATCCGGATTAAAAGTAATGGAACCATTGCGAACATTTAGCTCTCTCATAATCTCAAATACCTTCTTACGGTCAAATTGGATCTCGGTAACTTTTGTTTGTTCCTGGAGAGAAGTGCTCGTTTCCTCCAAAGATGACTTGCTATGTTTTTCAACTTTACGAGATCCACAAGATTGCGCTGCCAATCCTAACAACGCAATCAACAATACAACCACTACTCTCATAAACGTTTAATTACCGATTTAGCTACGCTTTTTAAATAGTCAGCGTAATTATCTGCCGTTGCATATCCAGCCTCGGCAACCTCCTCAAAGAAGCGATTGTAATCCCCACGAACCTTCCAAGCTTTAGCATAACGTTTATTCTCTTGAAAGAATAAAGCATGGTCCTGGAAACTTTGTTCCGGTGTATCGTATTTCCTAAAGTAATCTTTCACTTTATACACATATTTTCCATCTGCACGCTTTGTCATTGACAGAACAACTGGAAACTGTGCATTAGCACTCCAAAGGATTTCAGTTGTAGTAACGAGTTGCTTCTCCCCTTTCCCCGTCCATTTAATACCAAAGAAGTTATTTCCGACAACTTTCAATCCCCAACCACTCTCAAGTGCTGCTTGCACTAAAATTGCGATATAACTCAATCCTGTTTGTTTCTCAATTTCTTTAGCAGCTGCTTTATACTGGTTTACAAAAATTAAAGCATTGTCGAGTGACAACGCTTCAAATACTTCAAAATTAATCTCCTTCATTTTCTTTTCCTTTTTTTAATTTTTCAACACTTAAATCCTTTTGGAAGCTATCAAACTTTCCTACTAATGCAGCTGGAGGAAAAACTCCTCTCGTAACCAGGTTCATGTTTCGCATTGCAGATAGTCCAGGATAAATACATACAATTAAACGCGTTGTCATTTTAAGATAAGTATAGACTAAATCTTGTTCTTTGGTAATATGTGCCAATCCTTCAAAGATTAACCCACCACAAAGGACCATGGATAGTTTAATAAGCAAACCAATAATATTCTTTGCCCATTGAAAGTCCTTCTTCAACCATTGATGCACTCCTGAACCTAACAAATGATCAACTGCAACTAATCCCAAAGCAATTACAACATAATCGATATTCTCACTCCACCACTGCGTAAATACTCCAGATACATTTCCTACAACAACTGCTAATACTCCCACTACTCCTGATAATTTTACACTCACCCCAATCTGTTGCAGATTATACAACAGATATTCTTGTAAATCGATTAAATACTTCATTCTACCAACCAACTATTATTCCTTTTTCAACTTGTATTCTGAAGCCTGAAATATTTAAAACCCCAGTTTTTCCAACCATTCCATTTGCACAATAATTTCCTTCAACAAGGTTGATATCTCCTTTATCTGCCCATAGTGCATGACCACCTCCTGCAATCCACTTACTACTAACATCACGCACACGAATACCTCCTTTTTTTAGTGAAATCATTCCTTTTTCAATTAATATAGCATCAACTGCCTGAGAAACTGCCTGAATCCACAGGGCAGCTTTATATGTTTCATCTCGGAATTTTCCTTCACCAAATATTTTTAAATAATAATCAACCCCGCCTGTAGACACCTCATATTTTACGTTATGATTGTTTCCAGACACACAAACTAGACTGCCATTTGATAATTCAGCACAAAATGCTCCCGTGTACCAATCATCATTAATTAATTTGAGTCCATCTCTATCAAATCTGAAAAATTTTTGATAGGCTCTTAATTGTGAATCAATAAACTTAAACCCTTGTTTGTTGTATTCTAGCCCTTCATTAATCTGAAATTCTCCAATTTGCCCTGCTAACGCTTTGAGTTGACCATTAACACCATCCAAGGTTAAATTTGGATTCAATGGACTTGGTGATTGACTCACCATCTTTTGATCTTTAAAAACAAAACCCGCAATGTTTGCATTTTCAGCAATTAAAAGGTTCACAGCTAACTGCTCCATAGAGTTCAACCGGATGAATTCGTTTGTTGGATTAATTTGCGCAGTCACATTGTTATACCCCGGCTTTAGTTTCCACCAACTATCCGTTGCACGATGATATACATAATCAACTACTTCTTCATTATTTCGATAAACATCACCAGCTACCCATTCACGTTGAATAGGTAATTGCCCTGGACGACCTTGTGGGCCGTCTATAACTTTAGAAATTGAGATTGAATCTTCGTACTCTTGATCTTGATTATTTTTTACAACAACGCGATAGGTTTCAACTGTTGAGACTTGATCATGTGCTATAACAAAGTTTTGATTCGTTCCTACAATTGTTGTTCCGGTTCCTTTATACCAAGCATAGCTAATCGCTTCAAAATTGTTTGCAACTGCCTTTAAAGTAATAGTTGAAGGTGTATTGTTTTGAAACTGTGTACCTGTAGCCTGAATGCGCACCGATTTGATGCGCTCTCTAAGCCTTATTGTTCTTGATCCATTAACTTGCCCCATAGTCTTTAATTTTCAGTTGCTTCGAACAGTACACTAATTTCACTCACTCCTGCAGCTTCGATTTCTCCATAAGAAACCGTTACCGATGTTCCGCTTGTTTGCGCTCCAACACTTGTTCCATCCACTTTAACCTTTTGATATTTGTAAATCCAAGAGCCTGATGCAGGCGTTGTTGTTCCTCTATACACAACTTTTGGCGTGTATTTAATTGATCCCCCAGGTTGTAAATCGTCCTCAATCCCTTCCACATTATACATGAGTTCCAATGAATCAGTTTCATCACGTACAGACATCATCGCTGATTTTACCAATTGACCGTTTTCTTTTATCTCAACAATATAGGTATCATACGTTTGAATATCTGCTGCAGTAAGCGTTATTGTTTGCTGTGTTTTCCCTGGCAACAACATGCGGTTGTCTGCGATAGAATCATTAGCCAAGTCTTCTGTTTCGTCCAAGGTACTTTTATACCATTGGTACGTAATTCCTTCTGTTACGGCAATTCCTCCTTTTTCCAAAATTGCTTTTAGTGTTACCGACGGATAGGTTGTTGTTATCGTTGCCCCTCGACCATTTGCATCAACGATGTAGGCAGTATAAGTGTTCGCGCTTATATTTTCCTTTACTACATTAATTAGTGCCGCAATTGCTGTTGTGTAGCCCCCTGTGTACGCATTAGCATTGAACTCAATCGAACTAGTCGTATCGATATTATTCATAATATCTGCTTTAATCTTTAATGCAGGAACTTGAATTGAACCAATATTGTACGTTGTTTTTTCAAATCGTGCATCTGTATCACCAATTACTTGCCCGTTAAATTTCCATACATTAGCAGTTAATTGAGCTGTTGAAAGTGGAGTATTAGTAAGTGAGGTTAATACTTGCGCATACACCGTGCGCTGTTCTGCTTCATTTACCCAGCTCCCTACAACAACTCCATTTTGATACTTTGCAACAAGTGGTTTATCAGCAATCAAAGAAGAAGATATCGTATCTCCTTTCTTACCTATCTTAATTGTTCTTTTACCTCTTACTAATTCCATGAGTCAATAATATTTAATGCTTGCGCGGTTTCTAATTCTTCATATTCAAAATCGATTTGATTTCCTTTTTGACTGTAGATAGTCAACATATCCTTTTTAAAAATTACCTCTCCTTCTTTTTGAAGAAAGTAGTGATCTGCAGGGATGACTTCTTTTTCGATAGCCAATTCCTCATTCATTATTACATACTTCATAGCAGCTATGGTTTTAAGGTTAAATCTTCTCTTAATTCATAATCCAATTGCTTGTTTGCCTCGTTTAAAGCCTTGATATCCGCAATTGAGATATTTACTTTGAATCCTTTATATTTAAAAGTCCCGTTAGCTTGTTTGAGCCATCCCACAGATAAGAATTGCTCCGGTTGTTGTATAACACCATTATTGGTATTCAACACCATTTCCACTTGCACAGAGCTTGCTTCTGGTGATACAGAAGTTGGATATAAAATCTCTTCAGTGTAACCTGGTAATTTTTTCATCAACATGAAATCTGACTTATACAGTTTTAGAGATGAGTTTCGACTAGGACGATAATTTGGCGGTAACGAGGTATTTGATTTATAACACTCTATTTTTTGATTAATCAAATTTTGCAAATCTTGTTTAGATGGAGACCAAGGAGTAGAAATTTTTCCTCTTTCTAATTTTAATGTTTCTTTAAGGATATCAGCATAAGACTGAGCAACTTGAACAACAATATAAGTCGCATCATCAGATACTTCAATTACTCTAGGAAAACTAGTATTTCGATTAGACTCAAAAACTTCAGATCCAATTATTACAGAATTTTTAATATAGCCACTTCTAAGAATTGATGAACCTGAAGCATTACCACTAATAGTCCAACTTTCTTTGCCTTTAGGAATCGGAATTGCAAACAAAGCTGAATCATTAGCTGACGATATCTGAGGAGTTGTTGTAATCCATGCTTTTATCCAATCATTTGACTTAGTATAATAATTCTCTCCATTCATTTGATATAATTCTCTCCACTGGATTACCTCAGGATCTTTATCTACTTTATCCATAATTAAGCCATTTAAATACTCTGAACAATCAGCAACTTCAACACTTACGATCAATCCTTCTTTTACAATTCTTGAAGCTTTTGCGAATAACTTATTGGTATAGTATCCTTCAAATCCACCACTTGATTGAATTAAAACACCATTTGAATACCACCAATAAGCTGCAGGAACTTTGTCTTTACCTCGATATAAATCAGCTTGACAGATAAGTCCCTGGTTGTTTTCTGTTGGGAATAAATTATAGCCAACAGGCGCAGATGTTTCCAAAAGCACCGGTGATTCTGCAACAGGAAGCGTAATTAGGTTAAACGATTCTTGAAAGTTTACCACGCGTTTTGTTGTGTTATCCATGAATCTTGCTGTAAATAAAATAGTCACCGGTTCAATATCACTCACGTTTTTAAAGATGGTGATTTTGCCTTTATCAGCTCCCGTTCCTATTTTAAACTCCTTGTCCGTGTTTAAAATATCTTTATAACCAGCTGGAGTTAATTGCTTCCAACTTACATCCGTTAGATTTGCATTCACTAATCCTGAAACGATATTATGCACATCGTTTACACCACATTCAACCAATACTACGTAAGGGTCAATCCTTCTGTCTGGCTCAAAATAACGCGTGTTAGCGTTGTAATTTTGCCTATTTGAACCACTTCTAACTGTAACGTTTTTGTACGTATCTAGTGGTTTGTAATCTACTTTTATATTTAAAACTCCTTGTTTCATTATCCTATGTTTGTTTGTGCGGTTAAACGTTGATTTTGTATAATTGCTTGACATACAAATACAATACTTCTTGAGTAAATATTGGGTGTAAAGTCAGCTGCTGTTAAGTGAATGATTCGTTCTGTTTTACCTTGCGACCAAATAGCATCCGAATCGCGATCTTCTTGTGTATCACCTGATTCTCTAAACCATTGCCAAGAGACAACTTCGTTTGTGAAATCATTGAAATAGCGCTCTACGGTTGCCGTTAAAGTAGTTTGGAGATTATCTGCTGCGATGGTTTCGCCTTCTGAAGAATCTATGAATAAGTGCAGTGAATCAGTTCCCAGGATATCATCCACATTTTGGTAAGTCAATTGGATATCCAATCCTCCACTTACAACAAAGCACGCTTCATTTTTGACATATTTTAGAACAATAGTTTCATTTGGCCTCAGAAAGTAATTCTTTTGGGTGTATAACTTAATTGGAAAAGCAACTCCTAAAGCATCATGTATAATCGTTAAATAATGCGTTCTTTTATTTCTAATTGAAACTTCAAAACCATCAGGATAATTTTCATCAATGGCAATCCCAAAAATACCATTCATAATTCCATCAATAAAACTATTACCTCCAATGATATTAATGTTTCGCTCATTCACATCAGCAGTTAGAAGCTTATCGCGATGATCAACTTGAATCCATCGATACGAGAGTTTAGAAACAAAATCTCCTACAGCTTCTGATCCTACATTTTGCAAACCTGCATCACTCACATATAAATAGAGATAAGGCAAAAAGTTTCCAACTATACGCGGAACAACATAACCTTCTAAACTCTCAATTCCGGTAATGAGTTCAAACGAACCGTTTTCATTCGCTACCACAATATCCACTCGATATTTAGTCCAATCTGCGCGAGGAATATTAAATGTAAACTCAACTGTATTCTCTAATTCTAAACCACCAATCAACCATTTAGAACGAGGATTGATTAATACATTACTATTAGACAATGAATAACCCGCATCATATATGAAATAGTCCTTTTGAGCAATTTTATCAATTCTTTCATCTAGGTATTGGAAGTTCCCATCGACTTCAGCTGACAATAATTGCCTTCCTTTCTCCCTTCTGTATACTATTCTATCTGACATAATCTTCTACACAATATTCATCTACACAATAAATTCTTTCTCTTGTTATAGGGCCGAATGGTTCGCCTGGCACACGAATAAATATAATATGTCGAACCCAATCATCACCAATATACATCTGTAACATGTTCAAATACATTTTCAATCATTGTCAACTCCGTTCTACCTTCTGAAAAATCAAGCTCAATACGAGTAGGAATAAACTTTTTATTTTCACGCCAATGAAATTCAAACAAATTCAAAGGAGCATAAACACCTACAGCTCGACCATCGATTTTAATATGTGGCTTGGGTTGTACATCATGAATCATGCGAGCAAAACACTCCCCATATCTCAAACTTTCATTTACTCCATTTCGCTTCCAACTTTGACGCCATGACTTTTGTTCACTAACACCCGCTCTTTTAAAAATAAATTTCTTAAAACTATTATCTTGCGCATTGTCAATATGAAATAGCCCTACTGTCTTTTTTGTTGAATAATCAATTTGACGAATCT
The DNA here is from genome assembly GCF_001549985.1 of Myroides odoratus. GTDB lineage: Bacteria > Bacteroidota > Bacteroidia > Flavobacteriales > Flavobacteriaceae > Flavobacterium > Flavobacterium odoratum_A. The sequence continues at coordinate 566,269 of NZ_LROZ01000001.1, forward strand.
TGTTAGAAAGGAATTTATTTTTCGCAGATACCTTAATGGATAATTTTGCAATACCTATATCATTAAAAGTAGGAGAAAAATTGTTTAGTAACGCCGGAGGATAAAGCCTTAATTGCAACCATCCACCCTTATTAAGAAGCAAATGTTTTTTCTTTACTTTGCCTTCCAACGAACTTCTCTTTTCCACCCATACACGATTAACACCAGTATTATTATCATCTTTCCACTCATTACGCCCTTGAGAAAATCTTAAATCCAATACAGAATCTTTGTATTTATCGGAATCAGGGAAATTTGAATTAAGAACTTCATTACCAAGCAATAACTCATAACGCATTACATTTTCATATTCTTTATTATCGAACTTTTCCTTAGTGCCATTACCTGTATAAGCAACTAACTCTAATTCAAAATCCAAATTTTTCCATTCCCACTGTGAATCTGATTTTTCAATCCATATAGGATTTAATAACTCAATATAAGAACCTCGAATATTGCTTTCAATTTTCCATCCAGCTGGGCCGATTACTCTAGGCCATCCAGGATTTATATTTGGTAATGTTTGCCCAGGATAGGTAAACTCATAAAACCATTTACCTTCAGTTGGGATTTCATTAATAGCGCAGTTAATCCTATTCCAATGAACATAAGGATCATTAGTGAAAATAGTCTGATCCTTTTCATAGAACTTCTCATTTACAACCTCCTTATCCGCATCATAAGAAGCTGATACTTCTACTCTTTTCCAAGGTGATTGAACTGAAACTAATGGATCCGCTACAAAGGTTAGTTTCTTATTCTGAACAGACACTTGTTCGATACCTTTGTAAGTTGCATCGTACCCATAACGGAAACAAGACAATTGTTCTTTATGCTGTTGATTGATACCAATCAACCACCATTTCCCATTATAAGTATATAACTTACAACCTAAATCATGTACAATATTTTCAAGAACATCATAGACTGTATCTTTTTCCCAAGTATCACTTATCCCAAATTCATCCTCTTCATAATCATCAGTATACAACCTGCCATTTACATAAATTTCATCCCAACGGAAACCATTCCCAGCAACAATAGAAGGACAGAAATACAAATCTTGTTTAAGCCCTGTCATTTCTAATGCTTTACACAGGTAACTTATAATTGAATTATCTTGGGAATAGTAACTGTTATCGGGAAAATCTTTTCCCTCAAGCGTTGCTATACCATCTGTTGCAGTCATTGAAACAAATAAAGTAGGAGACTTATAAGGTTCAGAATATTGATCTGGCAATAGAAAACCACGCCATAAGAGTACATTATTTTCATCTGTTAAATCAACCCGATATCTAGTTTCGGACCCTGTAAACAAATGATAAAACTTACCATCAGCTCCATCTTTAACCAATAAATCAAATACTAAAGACGAAGTCATTAAGGATTGATACTTATCATCAGCCCCTTCATACGTAAGTTTAATAGAGCTTTTCGCTGCTTGATTCTCAATAGTTTCAAATGGAAAAAACGTTGAATCTATAGCCTGAACAATAATATTACGTTGTGTATCAACTATTTTTATTACAACCTGCTTCATATTACCCTGTTCTTTTACTCTTTGTTGCGTAACGATCTAACACTAACTGTAAATCACTTCCACTAGCGACCAATTTGCCTCCTAATAAAATTTGAGTTACACCGCTACTTACAGGTTCAATTAATTCTTTTAATTTATTCAGAGGAGCAATGACTTCAGGGTTATTAGTTGCTCCAGCGTACTCTCCCATCAATCCTAAAGTAGGACCATATACAACCCCTCCATCTGCAAATTTGGGAACCTGAGAATAAGCCCCCATTACAGCAGCCATAGCAGCCGCTATCAAACCTGGCAAAACGAAAGCTGCCATTGGACCAAATCCTTTAGCTGATTCTGTCCCAATAACAACAGTGTTAGACATTGATTGTGCCATTCCCATAGCTATAATCTTTATTACAGCTTGCATCATTGCTTGTCCAAAATATTCTAACCCATTCTGCGCCTCTCCCATTGATTGAACAAAGGAATCTCCAAAAGCCACAAATGCATCGCTAGCAATTCCTGCATACATTTGAGCATTTTCTTGCTCTTTTCTAATCGCTTCACTACTAATTTGCGACTGCGACTCTACATAAGACTGAAAATTTTCATACGAAGCTTTAAATTGATTTAAATTTAAACCTGATTCCTCAATATCTATTTTAATCTTAAATTCAATGTCTTTAATTTGATTAGACAAGGCTTGATATGCAATATTAGCTTCACCAAAAACAACCCGAATAGCTTCACGTTGTTTCTCTAATGTTTTAATTTGCTTTTCTAATGCAACTGTTGAACCTTCTATCGCTGGACTATAATCAACCGTTACCGTAGTTGCTTTTTGTCTTTTTCCTGTAATAGCATCAATCTTTTGTTGAATTGTTTCAATCTGAACAGCAGTAGCATTAAACTCATAAGCGGTTAAGGCTTGTTCATTTTGGTATTTTTTTAATTCACTTATTTGAGATTCATAAAACTTGATTGTATCGACCTTGATTGCTTCAAGATGTTTCGTACTTTGTTTCGAAACAGAAGCCCCTCCTTCTATATCAGAAATTTTAGATTTATACTCATCAATTTGTTTCTGAATCGCTTTGTATTGATCAGGCGACTTAGCCGTTTCCTTTTGAAGTTTTTGCAATGACTTAATTTGCTCTTCATAGTATGAGATGGTGTTTTGACTTGAATCTTTAACCACACCTGCTCTATTTCTTTCTGCTTTCGCATAATTATCCAATGATGCAATTTGCTTATCATACATCGCTAAATCTTTTTCCCTTTGTTTTAAGTATGGTTCATAAACAGCCAATAGTCTTTTTGTCTCTTCCTCAGTTTTATTTAAAGATTTTGCATAATCTAAAATTTCTTGCTTAGTTGAAAATACGATATCAGATTGAACACCTAAAAAAGAGAAAAATGAATCTGAAGCATCTTGCAAAAACCCCGTTTCACCTAACTTACTTGTCTCAAGCTCAATTTTTTTTTGAAAAAGCTCCGTTTTCTTTGTCACCAAAGCTTGTTCTCTAGCTTTAGAGTTTAAAGCATCTATATATTGCTCAATCGCATCAGTCGCTTTTTTTGTATTAATGGTTTCTAGATTTATATTTCCTAGATACTGAGGAGAAACCTCATTCAATCTTTTTATCGCATCTAAACGGTCTTTTTTTAAGGCGGTTTCATCCTGAGCAATAACTAACAACGAATCTAATTCCGCACGTTCTTTTGCTGTATTCTTCAACGCTTCAGCATTTACATCGTTTAGCATTTTTTGCATTTGAGCTGCTTCACTGCCTTTTCTTGTAAAAAAGTAAAGAGCTGTACCCGCTGCCGTAATAACAGTAGCTAAAGCTATCCATGGGTTCGCTGCAATCACAGCATTTAACTTAGAAATTCCTGATACTATTTCTGGAATAAAGGAAACTACACCACCTATTGTTGAAATAACGGTTCCTGCCATTTGATCTACATAACGACCAACGTACATTCCCGCTTTACCAATAGCATCTCCAATCTCTTCAAACCTCGCTTTATGCTCCTCTAGCTTAGCAGCTGCTTGATTTAATTTATCAGCCAATTCCTTTACATTAACCTGAAAACCTACATTTATTGACGCTACTGCCATATCACTCTTTGTTATTTAATTCTCTTTGTTTATCTACCTTTTCCCAATACATTCTTTGCTCCTCTACTTCTCTCATTTCTTCCTCTAAATCAACTAACGGATCCAATTCTTTTTCAAAATCCAATAAGAATAAATCTTGCTCTTTAAATCCCTTTTTTTGATATGGTAAAAGACATGCGTACATTATTTTACGGACTCTTATTAATGCTTCATTTTGTTGGAAGATTTTCTTTTTAAAATACCCTTGACAGATATTAGAAAATTGTCGCAAAGTCAATGTATAGAAATAATCCAACTGCAAGCCAATCTCACCACAGGCTAATTGCTCATAATCATCCCAGGTGAGGTTATTTACTTTCCCAAATCATTGTGCTTTGATTCACCTCCTGGAGACGAAATAGATTCAATTAACAATTCAATAACTTGAACAATAATTTCAGGATTACTACCTAAGTAATTCAAAGCATCGTCCTTGCTAATTTTATCTTCCGAACATTCCATTAAAATATCTGAAAGCACATCCAAAGCCTCTAAACTAATATCACCATCCGCAACAGCACACACCTTAACTACTTTTTCAAGAATCCCATTAACAGATTCAATTCTCCATCTTTTTCCTAGCTTAAATAGAACAGAAAAAGGAAAGTGCAGATTTACATCTACACCCTCAACACTTATTTTAATTTGCCTTTTCATATTACACAACCACCTCTTTTGTTAAATCTCCTTGGCCAACAAAACTAAATGAACCTTTTAACGCTGATCCTGTTGACGCATCAACAGAAGCTTGAGAAACCAATACTTTTCCCTTTAATAAGAAATCACCTGTTACCGATGTTGTAAATTCAAAATCTAGTTCTCTTCCTTCCAATTGATAATCGATTAAATCCATCGCATCAGCTTGTGTTGAATTTGCAGGTTTGTCTGCAACCAAAGCTTCTGTTGATGCGCTCCATGAATACCCGTCTGGTACGCTAATTTTTCCATCTGTATCCTTTGTTGCTATTTCTTCTAATTCAGTTGAAATATCAACCTTACAAGAAGTAGCATGATAAAGCGTTTTTCCATCTAAGGAAATACGCACTTTCTTTCCTTTATAAAATTTTTCACTCGCCATTTTATCCTATTGTTTTAAAATATATTGAAACTACTATACTTTGATCCTTTTCAATAAAGTCAATTCCGGAACCTTCATAAATGAAATGATCATCTATAAAATCTCGTAATGAATCAACAAATCCCATTGCTTCACTAATTTTGTTTGGAGAAAAATAAGTGTGTAATCCCACACTAAATTCATCACCATCAAAGGAAGCTGGTAGTTGATTCATGGTATAAATCGAAAAAGGATAATCTACTCCTTCACCAGCCACAACCGGAAATATTCTTTTCTCTACCACAGAAGTAAATAAATCTGAACTAGAGAAAAGCATATACAATTCTTTACTTAACTCAAGCATTATTCTGTTTTATTAAAGTTTCTAGATTTACACCGATTTTACTTTTCAAAGAAGCTTCTAAACCACTTTTTTTACTTTCGAATGTTCTTGTAATAAAAGGATCTGCTTTAACTTGCCCTTGTGTTTTTTCGGGTAGTGTTTTTTTACGCCATCGCTTCAAAGGATTTCGTTTTACTGAATTAGTATTTCGATAAATTCGATGTCCATTGTGAACCATTTGCGCATACCAACCATCAAAACCATTTTGAACTCTAGCACCAACCCAAACTCGGACATAATTCTGACTTTTCGAATCAAAAACACCAATTGATTCCTTCAGATTACCCGCTCTTTGCTGAACTCTACCCGCTCCATTTTTTCGACCGGAAGAAACAGCCTTTGACTTAACTGGGGTTTTACTCTTAACCGATGAAGACAATTCAGAAGCCACCTCATTCAATATCTTTCGATAACGCCCTTTTTCTTTTGCCCCATCTGCTAATTGTTTAAGATTACTATTTACTTGAATCGTTGCCTTAATCATAAATAAAACAGATTAATTGTAGATGTGATCTTCTCCCAATCTCAGCAACATGCGTGATGTTGTAAAACTGTTTATTATCCTCTATCACAAATTCATTCCCGCGTTCGAAAATGACCTGGTTAAAGCGAATCGTAAAACTCTTATTTATCAAGTGTCGAACATTCCCTTCTACCTTTTCTGAACCAGTATCTGTATCTACTCTTGCCCAACACTCAGCAATCTTTTTCTTTTCCTTCTTAGCCTCTCCAATATCATTCTGTGTTTTAATACTTTCATAGACAACAATCTTACGATCCATTTGCCCGATATACGGTTTTCTTACTGCCATTTTCTATACGGTCTTAAAAGATTATTTACTGCTGTATTATTTCCTTGATTTCTATCCTCTCGCTTTTCATACGCATCCCCTACCATCAAAAGTATTGCTGACAAAATATCTTTTGGTAATGTTTCCGAATCAAATCCCAATTCAATAGTAACTTTTAACTGTTGTCCTGGTTCTAACTTCACATTCTTAAAAGACACTTCATAAATCTCAGGACCTCTTTTTGTTTGAGAATAAGCAGAAGCAGGAAGAAGAACTGAATCAACATCCTCTTCCACAACTTCTACTTTTTGAATCTCGTCATTCAAAGAAGATCTTTCAATAACTATCGATTCAGCATTATGAGTCAAGAATTCAATTATACCCTTCTTTAAAACTCTTTCCGTGTAGTTTTCTGCCTGAGTAATAGCAGATGCTATTGCTACCTCAATCAACATATTCTCCTCGTCATTATCAGCATCCAAGCGCAAGTGCTTTTTCGCCAATTCCAACTTCACTACTTCTACATTTTCTATAGCAATAACATCTGCATTCATACCAACCAAACTATTTATTATGAAAGATTTTTATTTAACGTATTCCGCGTATTTCGCTTCTACGATTTCTGCTGCTACTTCCTCATGTAATGCCACTTCTTGACCTACATTGTAAGGAAGTTTAAATTTTCCTGCTGGAGATAAAGTGAAACGAATGACAACTTCGTTTTTCTTCACTTTTACTGCTTTAGGTAGTTTCTTTTCTAACTCTACAATCTTAGCTTCAGCTTTCTCCAACTTACCTTGCAATTCAATCTTTTCTGTTTCTAACTCAGATATTTTAGTATCCTTTTCGGCGATTACAGCCTCTAAACCCTCAACTACATGATCAAGCAACTCTCCATTTTCTGTAGCCTTTTTCTCTTCAGTAAGAACAGAAGTTGCTTCAACTCCTTGTTCTTTTTTATTTCCAGTACTCATTACGCTTTTAAGAATTTATTTACTGCGAATGCTTCAGGATTAGCCGATTGAACATCTGCAAATAAATTAGAATACAATAATACCTCTCCTGTACTAGCCCCTGTATACGGGTCCGCAGTAAAGTTTACTCCACCCCATTGACCGATATATAATTCAGAGAAGTTCCCGTAAATTAATGTTTGCAAGCCTGCTAATTCTTCAACTAAGTTGGTAATGATAGTATTTTGTCCATCGAATTTTCCATCTTCCATTACAAAGCGACCACTTCCTGCATCCTTTTTAGTTGTTTTGGCTGCGGCTGCTAATTTTGAATTTAAAATAAATACTTCGTTTCCGTTATCAGCATTTGCCCCAGCAATTAATCCCCATAATTCTACAATTGCATCATAAGACATCGATTCTTCAGCTATAGCAGCTGCTAATTGAATTCCTGTCATATTCAAAATACCTAATGGTTCTTTAATTCCATCACCATTTAAAGCGGCTTTATTCAAGGCTCTTGCAGCCGCTTGGCGTAATTTATCATAAATCATCATCTCAACAGGAGTAGATGTTTGAGACAATAATTGAGTAGAAATAGATACACCAGCACCAGCTCTTTTTGGTTTCATTACCGGCCCATCAATATCTTCTGCTTTTAAAACAATCTTTTCTCTTTCAGATAACCATTTATAAGCATAATCAGAAAATTTAGGCAATGAAACATTTCCTACTAAACCAGTTAAAAAATTTGCTCCAGCCTCTTCAAGAAACAACTTAGGAATAAATCCCTCTACCACATTAATATCAGTAGCAACCAATTTACCTCCAAATTTCCCTGCATCTTCTGTTACTGTTTGAGATGCAGCACGAACCATTTTAGAAGGGATTGAAAAACTATTCGCATTATCTTCAAACCCCAGATTTAAACTTCCTGCTTCTCTAATAGCCTCGTCATTCATTTCTTTTTCAACTCCTGTCAAAGCAATTCCCTTCGACGCACTTCTAGCAGCATTTAAAAAAGAGAACCTTTTTACCATTCCATCAATTTCACGTTGCTCCGAATCATTACCGTCATCTCCTCCAGAAGCACCAGCCATAGAAGCGATTCTTCTTTCTCTTTCCTCACTTTTTACTGCCTTATCGATATCTCCATCCAAAGACTCAATCTCGCCATCTAACGTATCTAAAGAAGTATTCTCCTCCTCTGTCAACTCTCTTTTCTCTGTCTTTACAAGATTTAAAATACGCTGCTGTTCTTTAATCTTCGCTGCGCGTTCTTGCTTTAATTTGTCTGATTTCAACATAACTAATACTCTAATTTTCTTTTGTTCAACTTCATTTGCGCCTCTCTAACCGCAAGGCTCGGATATTGCCTAGATTCCTCTTTTTTAGAAAATCGTTTTTTAATGTATTCTAAATTATCTGCACTTCTTTTCAATGCATCAGGATTACTTCCCACAGGAACAATAGACCACTCTAATAAATCTTGGTTGGTAAATCGGAATAAATCCGGATTCTCCCCTTTTTCAAAATCCCCGAATCGTCCCTCATGCACTTCTGCTCCTACTGAAGCCATACGTAATGTGCCCGCTTTTACTTTCTGATAAACCTTTTCTGCAATTGGATTGATTTCTGCTTCCTCAAAAGTTACTATAGCAACTAATTCTTCGCCATCAATTCTTACTTCAGAAGTTCCAATTACCATATCGGGATTATCAGAATGAGACTTATGCGCATATAGCACAACCGGATTTCTATTATAGCGTTCCAAATTCCATCCACCTAATTCGAAAATAGTTCCATAAGTATCAGGTGTTTCTGTACTAATCACAAATTCGGCTTGTCTCTTTTCTGCCTGCTCCTCACTTACCGCTCTAGCATATACATATCTTTCAATCTTATTCATCTTTTAACTCTTTTTCATTTTTCTTCAACATAAAATCCAACAGCTGCGCATTGACGGGTGTAAGTGGTTCATCCAATCCTTCAATCGGGTCCAAATCCTCCAACGCCCTCGCTTCATTTCTAGTAAGAATACCTGCATAAACCAATTGGGTTAAATAATTCTTACGCGCTTCAGAATCTCCTCTTAGCAGAACCTTTTCATTTAGCTTTACATAAAAGGTTTCAGAATCTTCTCTAGTAAACATTTTCCGATTAAGCTCCAATTCAATTCTACCAATCCAAGGGATTAAAGAATCCTGAACGTGTTCAATAGACTGAGCCTGTATGTTCGAATAATTTGCGTTAGTAAGATCCTTTAGCTTATGAGGCGCAATGTTTAACCATCTAGCAATTTCGATAACTGCATTTTTATTCGTCTCTAAAAATTGAGCCTCAGCAGGAGTAACACTAATAGCTTTGTATTTCAACCCTTCATCAAGAACAGGTACTTTAAACTTATTCTTCTCAGACATCTTTTTAGTAAATCCTTCTGAGATAAGTTTTTTAGCGTCATTTTGAACTTGCTTATCGCTCTCAATAACTCCATATCCTAAACCACGATCAGAATAAATGTCAGAAGCATATTGTTGAGCATCTAAATTCACTCCTAAATTATGTGCTGCATAACGAATTACTGAAACTCCTAAAATACCATCCAATGAAAACGCTTTAAAATGCAACACTTGCTTTGACAAATACGCTTTTCCTTTAATAAAATAGAAAAGCTTGTCACCCTCACGCTTCACCCATACATCTGCATTATTTTGGATGACTAAGCTTTCTTCCACCCCCATATTGTTCCGATTCACTAATACAAAACAATTCCCTTTCAAAATCACCAACACAATTACTAACTTCCAAAAATCAAAAGCCGACATCATTTCGTTAGGTTCTGTGGAGATAAGATAATTCAATGGATGCTCGACATATTTTTTACGCGAATCACCTTCTTTTATGTATACATTCTTAGGAAGCTTTGCAATGTCATTGGATAACTGGTCCACTCCATTATAGAAAGCCGCAAGTGTTAATGCCGACTGTGCAGTGGCAACTGTTTTATTACCCGAAAAAAACGGAAGAAAATCCATAAAGCTCGAAGAACTCGAACTTTCTAAAGGTCTAAAAACTTTGTCTAACAATCCACTCATTATCTTATCATTTGATGATCACATGAGCAAACTTAGACACTAAAACCTTGACAAGGTTGTAACAATGTTACCTTTTTTAAGTATTTTCTATGTACTTTTGACTTAATATTAAAAACCATCTAAATCACTGATATCAAATGAACAAAATTGTATATTACTTATTATACTTCCTTATAGTTTTCTTTTTTTTAGGATGTACGTCAGATGACAATAAAAACAATGAATTAGATTATAATCTTCAAAATTCAAGCTGGACACAAGATAACCAAGTAACTATACTAGACTTCAATTACAATATTTTAGAAACTATAGAAATAAGTACAAACTGCCGAAGTAGCTATGATTTTTTTAATAATGGTGATGGTTTAGAAAGCTTAGCTACAGTAATTAAAAATCATCCCGACACAGATTGTAAAATACAAATAAGTGAAATATCTTACTTTACAAAAAAAAAGGAATTAGTTATAAGAAAAGGAACAGAACAGATAGTTTATAAAATAGAAAACCTATCAGATAACACTCTTGAATTAAGCAGAGGATATGATGTAGATAAACTAATAAAATACACATTCATAAAAAAAACCAGTAAGTAAATGCTTACTGGTTTTTTAATTTTAGATAAAATATTCTACTGAATAAAAGAAACTCAAAAAGAATGAATATATATATTATTACTTGACGGATAATGTATTTTTGAATAAATTCAATATCTAAAAAAACTGTTGTTGTTAACATCACAACAATTGCGCATAAAACAAGCACTATAAAACTTATAAATCTTTTCATATCATCTTTTTCTATTAGTTGTTATTCTAAACGAATCATAATCCGAATATCGATAACAACCAAAATATTTTTTATATAAATCGTTTACATATTTAAAAGCCTCTCTTCTATTCCTAAAATAACTTATCTGTGTAAAGTAATAACTATAGAACCCTTCAGTCGAAGCAATCTTTTTCATCAATTCATTTTCTTTTTTTAGCCGTTCATTTTCTGCCTGAACCGCTAAATGATGTTGTGTTATCGTCATAATTCATCGTATTGGTTAAATATAAACTTCAGCTCCAGGCTTGCTGTATTTACCTCCTTCATCTCCCTCAACCGACATAGATCCGCCCAGTGCCATAATAATTGCAATAATTCCATCAATTCGCTTTCCTCCTTTATTGGATTGCCCTTTGTGAACCTTGATATTATCGTTCGCATCGCGATAAATAACACAACCGGAAAGCATCCATTGCAAAATCGGATTACCATCATGTTTTATCTTTCCTTCATAGGTCAACTTTTCAAACTGCTTGGTTGGAAAGGAGATTACTCCTATTGCCTGACTAAAGAAACTTACCTCCATGCCTTCTTCTGTAAGTTCCTGCGCCATCTGTTCACAGTTCCATTTGTCCGCTTCAATTCGATTTACATTCAATTCTTTATAGGTTGAGCGAATCGTGTCCTTCACATATTCATAATCTACCACGTTACCAGGGGTTGCAATTAGATATCCCGCATCCACCCAATACTGATAAGGTACTCGATCCTCTTTACTTCGATGCTCAATTGTATCTTTCGGACAAAAGAAGTAAGGCTTCACAAATCGGTTCATTTCTTCGTCCGGTTCTGACACTGCTAAGTAGCAAGTAATATCCGTTGTTGTCGAAAGGTCAAGCGCTCCAAAAGAACCGAATTGTGTAAACTTATCCATCGGAATTTCATCTACTTTATTAGCCATCCATATTTCATTGGGAATCCATATCGTTGGAGCATCCACCCACATGTTTAAATGTTTCGTTTTAAAGTTTGGAATCTTACTGGGTTGGTTCCGCGCCTTGATGTATTCTTTTTGAATGTTATCAATATCCAAACCAAATCCTAAAAGCGGATTAGCTTTAAACCAGCTGTCTTCATTTTCCCAATCATCACCTTCGTCTAAATCATGAATCATAATCCACAAGTGATCGTCTTGATTCCTTCCTTCCAGCACTTCTGTAACTGATTCTTCATATCGCTTACAAGCGCTCATTAAGTTTACACCCGCTGTTGTAATATGATAAGTAATTGGCTGCTTTCTGGATACTGAACTTGATTCCAAATTTTCTTTAACCGTATCGTCTTTATGTGCGTGATATTCATCAATGATAGCCACGTGAGCGTTGATTCCATCCTGCGTCTTAGAATCCCCTCCAAGTGGCATCATAACTGATTGAGTTCGTCCAAACTTGATTTCCTTTTGAAAACATTGGAATCCCATATTTCGAAGGTTAGGATTTGAAACTGGAGAATCAATAAACATCTTAGCTTGATTCCAACAGATTTTCGCTTGTTCTTCTTTGGTCGCCCCAACGTAGATTTGCGCCCCCATCTCGACATCAAACGACATACAGAACAAAGCAAGCCCAGCCATTTCTGCGGTTTTTCCGTTTTTCTTGGCACGTTTATCATATACGGTATTAAATCGACGTACTCCCGTCTCTTTGTTAATCCATCCGAAAATATTGTAAATGGTAAATGCTTGGAAAGGAGCTAAAAAGAATCGTTGGCCCGCCATCTTTCCGGTTGTATGATTTAGAAAATTAGGAAAGAAATTAACGGCTCGCATTCCCTTATCATGATCAATTGCAAATCCTTTTATATCTGCTTCTTCAATGAACTTATAAAACCGCTCAACTGCGAGCTGTATTTTCTTTCCTGTTTTCAGCTTTCCACTCCTCACCATTTGAGCATATTGAAAAGCCGGTGAGGAAAGCATTTCTTTTGTTAGTTTCATAATTAAAATATTTTTAGCTGAGATATATGATCGCTAATTCTTTTACACGAAGCATCAAAATAATCAACATCAATTTCACAAGCTAATAACTCAAAACCATAATCATGACAAGCAATTGCTATACTGCCACTTCCTAAATGAGTATCTAATATTTTATCTCCTTGTTTTGCATACTTATCTAAAAGCCATTTATAAAGCTCAACTGGTTTTTGTGCAGGATGAATTTTTGCATAAACTTTTGCTAATTGATAGTTATTAGCTACTTTATTACATGAGCTAGCAAAAGTCTTTCTGTAAATCATTGCTTGACCTTTTTGAAACGACGTAAAAGCTAGTTCATACATTGAAAATGAAACTCCTTCAGGTTGCCCTTTATCCCACACAACCCAATTTTTAGCAGCAGGTAAGTGTTCTACAAAATAATTAGCTCCCCATATAATTTGATTTTTGGACACTCTAAACAACTCTTCAAAATATTCTTTTCCTGCTGGTTTAGAATCCCAATCCTTTTTTTTATAATTTGTAATTCTTCCTTGACCTTTTTTTTGACCTAAGCTTCCATTCCGATTGGCAATATTTATCCCGTATTCTGGATCAACAATAGCTAAATCAAAGTATTTATCAGGATAACGTTTCATTAATTCCATATTATCCTCATGTAAAATCTCAATATTATCTGTTAGCTTCATTATTAACTATATTTCTGATTTAAAAAACCCGTAAACAAATCACCTTGTCCAGGATCTCCTTTAGGCACATCCACCAATTTATTTCTATCCTTAAATGAAAATCCAAAATGCTTTGAAAGCTCATCCATATCTTTGATCATCTTTTCTCGAATGGTCACATAGCCACTCACATTTGTAGCTCCGGTTGCAAAGGTTTGAATCAAGCCACCATGAAAACCTCTTGAATTGATTTCTGCTTCCGCTTGAATGTAATAATCAATCGTAGTTGCCAATCGATGCAAATGCACTAAATCAGGCTTAGTCAATTTTTTAGAACCAATCAATTGCTCTCCAAAATATTTATACCAAAACTTCTGGTCCTTTGTTAATTCAAACTTTGCCATTGGTGCAGGAAGTTTATCCAAGACATCATAAAGCTGTTGATTCTTTCCTGTGGTAGTTGCGTTTTCCCATTCTACAATTTCACCACTCATATTAAAAAGTTTATTCTCTTTCATTCTTGTAAAATATTAGTTATCAATTACTCATACCCCCCTCCCCTAAATTCATTGTGAGTAAAAATGTGACTAACATGCGATGTACAGGGAGCATATTCTCGGGAGATTTTACCCCATATCCCCATGCGATTCGCGAGCGGATTTTTTATTGTGACAGCTCGCGCACATCGGTTGAAGGTTACCTTCACTCAGTCGTTCACCTCCTTGGTTGATCGGCTGGATGTGATCTGCTACAGTTGCAGGAGTAACCAAGCCTTCACTCTTACACTCCACGCACAACGGATTCGCATCTAAGAACGATCGCCTCAACTTGCGCCAAGCTCTCGAGTTATAGAACTCTGAGTTGCTTCTTACATTTCGTTCAAACGGCTTGCGCTCTACTACCCAAGGACGTTTAATACTATCTATTCTCTTTGCCATACTTTACTCACAATTTAATCTCTTTCGATACTCACATCTACTACACCAGGCAGGTAAATCATACTCCTGTCCTTTCTCTATACACTTAACTCTTTCAGTTTCTTTTCTCTCAAACGTTTTAGGATTAAACCAATACGTAATCTCTTTGTATGTGTATGAATAGAATCGATTACTTCTGTAATAAAAACTATCTACACTTTCTATTTGCCATTCTCCTTCCATTTCAATAAACCACTTACAAATTCAAGTGGGAAGTTTTAAAATGTTTTTAACTGTCTTTGTGTTTAATAATTAAATTATCATTTTCATCATATGACCAACAATCAGGACAAAAATGATCGCCTTTATACTTAATCCAATCATTTTCAATCGCTCCTTCTTTAGCTAATTCCTCATCAGTGTACACTGTGATTAAATCTTCTCCGCAGTTATCACATGAAACTGCATACATTTCTACTTTTTCAATTGACATAATCATAAACCACTTACAAATTCAAGTGGGAAGTTTCATATTAACATTATTTACATTTAAACTGTACATCTGGTTAATAATCAATATTTTATTTTTTGTTTTAATTAACATTTACTATTTTAACACTAACCAATTTTAAATTATTTATTATGAAAAAATTAATTTTATGTGCATTTGCACTTGTTGTTGTTAGCGGTAGTGCATTTGCATCTAATGGAGAACCTGTTGAGAAAGAAGTATTAGAACAAGACAAGCCTTGTAAATTCAAACTTAGAGCGTATCATCCTGACACTGAAGAAGAAATCGCTTCTGAAATCTACACAGGTCGTGAAGGAAAAGATGACTGTTTTAGGAAAGGTTTGATAGAGCAAGAAAAATGGGCAGAAAAATATCCTGAAGCCAATATTAGTATGGAAATTTTGAAATAAATCCACTGTAAGGTCTTAAGAGATTATATTCTTAAGGCCTTCTTTTATTCTTAAAACGGCGTATCATCGCCTCCAAAAGCCTCTGCTGCACTAACCGTCGGAACATAAGCTTTCGCATTACTATACACATTCACTTCCTGCTGATTACTTCCATTCTCGTTACTATCTGTTGGATCAATAAACTTTGTCTTATCACCAATCCATTTCAAGAATGTAGTTCCAACAGACCCAGCGCGATACTTAGCAAATATGATTTCTGTATCAGCTCCTTGCCTAGTCATTTCATCATACTCAGGGTTACCATTAATCTCGATGTTGTAGTATCCTGGTCGATAGATAAACTCAACAATATCCGCATCTTGTTCAATGGACCCCGACTCTCTAAGGTCAGACAACAACGGACGTTTAGAACCGCCTCGCGTTTCAACTGCTCTAGACAACTGCGACATCACGATGATAGGAATATCCAACTCTTTTGCCAAGAGTTTCAATCGACGACTCACCGAACTAACCTCATTTTCTCGGTTGTTCCCTTTAGTTTTATCACTTACTAATTGCAAATAATCAATTACCAAAAGCTTGATATCATGCCTACGCTTCCAGCTTCTTGCCTCTACAATGATGTCCGAGATATCATCCACACCCGAATCCTTCATTACGATTTGATACTTAGCCATTCGGCCTGAGTGCATCATAAACGTTTGAAAGTATTCGGGCTTATCAAACCCTGTCTTCAACAATTGTCCTAGATGAAAATTAGAATCAATCGACATCATACGACCAGTCAAATGCAATACGGGCATTTCCAAAGAGATTACACCGACTGCATTACCAACCTTAGCATTTTCAATAACCGTTTTTAAAGCCTTGGCTGTTTTCCCCATACCAGGACGCGCAGCAACAATTACTAAATCTCCATTTTGATAACCGGATGTATACGCATCAATTCGCTTAAACCCTGTTGGAACTCCAGTTACTTTACTCTCACCCGTGCTTTTAGAAATGAACTCCAATCGCTTTGCTAGGTCCTGTAAAGATTCTGCGATAGTAACACTCGAACGCCCCGTTGTGATTAACTCGGTAACGGTATCAAACTCTTTGTTCCAACGCGCAAGTAAATCAAACACATCAACACTCTCATCCATTGCAGCTGCACTAATACTAGCATTAAAACTCACAATCATTCGACGAAGTTTATACTGCAAAAGAATTCGAGAGTGATATTCGATGTGCGCACCAGAAACGCTCTTTTGAACAAGCTCCACAACCAATCCTTCAGCAGCAACTCCATTCGCTCTCAACTTCTGTGAAACGCTAATCATATCAACCGGTTGAGAACTTGAATACAATTCTTGAACCGCTTCAAAGATTTGCATATGCTCCGGAACATAAAACACAGAAGAATCTTTGATCACTTGCATTGCTTCATCAAGCGCTTGCTTACTATTGATCATTCCTCCCAATACTGCTTCTTCAGTATCTTTTGAATGCGGAGGAACTAATCCTTTTGAAATTGTTTGACTCATGATTAAAAGTGATTTTTAGAATATTGTTGTGTTTGTTGTTGTACTGAAGGCTGTTGTATTGCAAATGCTTTGTTTTCGTTTTCGATGTAGTTAATTGCAAATCGAGTTAATCGTGCATTTATCTTTTTTCCCGTCCACTCCAAATCCTCTTCATCAACTTTGCAATTAAACAGCTCGCAGAACTTTTGAAAATCTTTGATTTTCGATTGATATTGCATTAAGAAAGTTTCGTATAAACTGGGATTATTTTCTTTAAAAAAACTGAGAGCGCTATTCTCTGTATTATTAATTGTATTATTAATCCTTATATTAGAGTTGACGATTTCGTCAATAGCTATTGATTTTTTTGTCAATAGGTCTTGATTATTTTCGCAATAGGTCTTGACTTTTTTGTCAATAGCTATTTTGCGTTTATTGCCCTCATTTTTCAAGATTTCAACCTCGATATATCCCGCCTTTTTTAAAGCCGATATCCAACGTGAAATTGTCTCATTAGACACCGCATACAATTCAGCAAAATAATCATTACCCGCCCAGCAGAATCCCTCACGTTGAGCAAGGGCTGTAATTTCCCCATAGAGCAACTTTGCATTGGGTTGCAATTCCTTATCATACCGCACAGACGCTGGTATGATAGCATAATATCCTGGTTCCATGTAACTGTATTTTACATTGTTATTTATTTAATTTTCAACTACCTATTGACGAAATTGTCAATACCTTGGAAGTGCTATTTTTGAAATGGACTCACTTAAACAATCTATTCCAGAAACGTCTGAAAAGATTACTTCGATTCTTGCAAATGTTGCCACAACTGCAAGGTTTTAGCCCAAATAGATTCAACATATACAAATTCCTTAATTCTGATGATCTAGATCTAACTTCTAGAGTGTATCTCATACCCTTTCTTTTACCATCTTCAATGATCATTTCCTCAGACAAATTAAATTCTGAGATAGTATACTTTTTATCCATAGTTATTTAGATTTTAACCACCACCAACTAAACCAAAGCTGATAACACCCCAAAACACATTTTACAAACCACATAATAGCGGTTGCAACATCACTCTCAGCTATTGTCGGTGCCAGCTCTTTAATGCTAAGCATCAGTAAGAGTAAAGAATACCCGAGGACTAACAGAGCTACGGGTATTCCGTTTTTTTTCCTTTCATTCACTACATCGACAATTGCATTAAATTCTCAGTACTACCATTCAATGGCTGAACCAAATCAACTTCTTTGCTTTTTTCTTGACCTGAACGGAAAGCAGCCTCTTCGAGATTATCCAAATTCACTTTATGAACCTTTAGCTTTGGATGTTGCTTTTTAAATTCAGATTTTACTTCTTCATCTTTTTGAATAACCATAAGCCCCATTCCGTAAGGAATAGACGCTTTTCTTTGTTGATACATTTCAGTCAATCGCTCCCCTAATCGAATCGTGAAACCCTTTACAAAAGAAGCCACAAGAGTTCGACCATGAGTTCTGTAGAAACTCTTAGCATGGATGAATTCAAAGCTATTTTTATATTCTTCTATTGAAGAAAAAGCTAGCTTCATAATCATTTGATAGAAATACATAGCTAGCTTTGCATCGGATTCAAAACCAAAGAATACGATATCTCCTTTTCTTCCAGTAGTCCAGAAACACTCACAATCAAACAGCCTTGCTAGATCACCATAAAACCAACTGAAATCATAAGAAGAAACCACAATCGGTTCTCTAACTTCAATAATTTTTTCAGGTGCAACACCTTCCAAATCACGTTCACACAGAAAGTTTTCTAACATTAATTCATTAGCTTTTTTTAAAGCCAACATCGCTTCTTCTTCAGAAGCACCATTTTCAACTGTTTTATTCAGAAGAGCGCGGATTTTTCCTTTAACTTTAAGTTTTTTATCTTCCATAATTTTTAAAAAATAGTTTAGTCAAGGAGCCGGGATTCGAACCCGTATGGTTAAAAACAAGTAAAAAGCTATGAGATTGTGAACCAATCACCTTACTCCTTGGTGTAATTTTAAATTGTTAGACTGAATAGCAAAACCGCCATTAGCGCGCCCAAAAACGCGGGCCACAAAACATCAATCAGAATCCTTTTCCGCATCGCCTACATTTTTCAATTCCCGCGAAAACATCCATTGGATGACATGCTTTAGTTTTTGCTTCACACTTAGCCGGATTAACCGTTGTTTGCTTCACCTTGCAGTTTTGCCCTATTTGAGCTACCACAGGTATTTCTTTTAGAATCTCTGATATATGTTTCATTGATCTGTTGGATTAACTTGTTACTAAATATTTGCCAAGACTGCTCGAAAGTTTGATAAACCATAATACACGATTTAAAATTTCATGATTTCCAAGGATGCCATCAATTCAGACTTCTTGTAATATCTGCGACCAGCTATTCCATAACCTTTCAATCGCTCCTCTGTTGTCCATTTACTCAAAGTAGATAAATTCACCTTTAAAAATGCAGCTGCCTCTTCACGCGTCATCAGTTCCTCAGGTTCCGATTTACCAAGCTCGCTTTTTACAACTTCAGTAATCGCAGCAATTAATCCAGCTGCGGAAATACCATCTAAGATTATTTTACCATCCATAACTAAGATTGTTTTAAGTTTTCTAATACTTGCTCTAATTTGTCATTGATAGAAAAATCTCTCAACGCCCAAAAATTATTAAGCTTCGTTGTACCATTATAGTTGTTCAATTCTGGACACTCTTCCATAACAACTTGCACAAAGGCTTTTCTTTCAACGAAGCCCTTACTGATAAATTCATTAAGGATTTTGATTGCTCTTATTTTTTTTGCTATATCCTCATTTGCAGCTACTATTGTCATCATACCATCTTTATATCTTTATGTCTTTATATCTTTACACCAATAGAATTATTTGTACTTTTGTGCCTTGTCTTGTCAAGACAACAATAGAGACCATTAACCTTATGTTAATAACATATTGACAAGACAAATATATGAGATAAAAATCTAATAAAGTAATTTTTATGAGTAAAATTTCTACTACAAAAGAAAGAGTATTGGAATTTATTGAAAATCAAGGTATTAGTAAATATAGATTCTATCAAGAAACCGGAATATCCAACGGGGTCTTAGACAAAAAAAGCGGATTATCAGTCGAAACATTAGAAAAATTACTATCAAAATATCCTGAAATAAGTGAAAAATGGCTCCTTACTGGTAAAGGAGAAATGATTAAAGGCAAAGAGAAAAAACAAGAAGCAATTCCCATTACAGCAGGAATTGTAAAATATGTTCCATTAGTTTCGCAATATGCGAAAGCGGGTTATCTTAGCGGTTTTGCCGACGAAAATTACATGGAAACCTTACCTACAATACCCGTAATACTAACCCAAGAACAAGAACCAAAAGGCGAATACGTTTGCTTTGAAGTGAGCGGAGACAGTATGATATCAGAAGAGCATCCTGAAGAAAGTTTATTTGATGGTGATATATTAGTATGTAGAAATGTAGCTAAAGACTACTGGAGAAGCAAGCTACATATTAATCAATGGGATTTTGTCATCGTAGACCAAGAAGAAGGGGTTATTGTTAAACGCATCATTGATCACGATGTTGACTCAGGAAATATCACCATTCACTCATTAAACCCTATGTTTGAGAATAAAGTGTTAAATTTATCCCACATTGACAAGTTGTTTAACGTTGTCAAAGTCATGAGAGATAGAAGAAGATAATCAAATCACCTTACTAACTATGAAGAAATCAATAATACTTGTGCTATTCTGCATATCGTTAATTTCTTGTAACACAAAATCCAATAACAATCATAACTATACGGATTATGAACTTTCTACAATAAATAAGTTTTACCAAGAAAAAGAGAAAGACAAGGAAAAAATCGAAATAGAAATTTTACAAGTAGACGATATAACACCTGAAAATTTCGAAGTAAGGAAAACAGGTGCGCTACTCTTTACATACTATAGTGAAAACACGAATTTGCTTTTACAACCAAAAGATAGCATACAAAGCGAATACAATCGATACATAAATCTTAAAGAAACACTAGAAGACAAAACTAAAATAGGTAAAATCGTCTTGACTAAAATATCCACTATTAGTCACGATAGAGTAGAAAAAATCGACTACATCCCAACTGTACTTAATAAAAAAGGAAATATCCCTACACATATTGATGACTTACTTAACAACTAGTCTAACATTGTCAAAGTAACGAGATATAGAAGAAATTTACTAAACCATTTTACTAACACTAAATATGAATTTTTTTAATAAAAAAACAAATACTGCTAATCCAAAAAGTGAAGATAACAAAGACTTACAAACAAGGCTATGGATAATATTTAAATTTATATTCGGAATAGTTATACTAGTTACAATTACTTATAGTATTCTAACTGATAAATTAATCATACAAATTAAAGATATAGATTACACAATCCTTCTATCATTTTTATTAGCATTCTTTTCCATCATTTTATCAATGCTGTTCTATTTTAAATCAAATGATAGTAGCAATAAATTTTACGACAATACCTATAAGTTTACTAAAGATATTTCAACAATACTAGGAAGAATTGAAGCAGGATTTGGAGAAAAGCTTCAAAATTTAGATAAAGGATATAGTGTGATGTTAGATAAAATTGACAGAAGATCTATATCTGAAAAAGATGTTAAAGCAGTTGAAGATAATAAAAAAGAAATAGAAAAAAATATACGCGAGACCGTTGATGAGAGAAACAAACTAGTACAAGAGCTTATCGATAAATCAACTCTAGATCAAAAGGAAAAAGATTCTTTAAAAAACTCACTTCAAGAAAAAGAGCGTACAATTTTTAGCTTAGAAAGGGAATTAAAGCTTCAACGAGAAAAATTAAATCAAATAAATTTAACAAAAAAAATATCAAATTCACTTAAGTTTAAATTAAAAAGATTACTAAGTATATTCGGTTATTCATATGACACTTTTGACAGAGCAACTGCAGAAGAATTTATTTTAACTATTTTAAATAATGATGATATTAATGAACACTTAAAAGAGGAATTGGTTACTTCTAATATTATACAAAATAATAATAAAATAACCATTCATGGTTTTATTTTACTCAGAAATTTACTCAAAAATTCTGAAAATTAGGTTGTAAAACAACAAATTACATTCAACTTTGATTCAAAATGGAAGTATTAATAATACTTATAAGCTTCCCCCATTTTAAGAGACAATGTCATTTCCGAATTTAAAATGTATACAACTGATGGTTATATTGATTTTAAAATGAAGAAAAAGGCTAAGAAAATAGTACAAGAAACGTTTAAATTGACAGTTGATAAATTAGAAGAAATAAAGTAATGAAAATGAATAGACTTGTTATTATTGGAAATGGATTTGATTTAGCTCATGGATTAAAAACTAACTCCATCACGATACATTTTTTTAATATTAAAAAAATGTATAATTTCGTTTTAACAATTCACTAACTAATATGGAATTTTTTAAAGACCCTAACACTTACTTTAACGCAGTAATAAGCCTAGTCATTGGAGTACTCACAGGTATCATAGCTTCTTATCTTTTTTTAAAACATTATTTACAAAAATTAAAACCAACAGTAGAGATATCTGATTATATCTCCAGAGTAACTATAGAAGGACAAACACATTATCTTTTTAAATTCATAAATAAAACTAACTACGAATTGTTTGATATCACACTAGATTTAAGCAGCTACAAACCAATTGGAGTACTTCAAGGACAAAACCTAAAAAAAACAACGCTTGAATTAAAAACAACTAAGATTTCTTTTATACCTCCTTATAAAAATCCAAACGACCAACATCACACATACGCCATAATAATAAATACACAAACCAATATCGAAGATTTTTTAACAGGCGATAATTCAGATTATATAAGACTAACTATAATCGCCAAACACTCTTTATCAGGTTTAAATGGTATCTTTACCAAAGATTTTCATACAGATCAATGTATTTCAAATAAAAACTTTAAATTTGGCGACTCTATAGAGTTAAACAATACCAAATAATATTATTTTGCAATATATATTTTGTATATTTATATAGAAGAAAAAGAACTAAATTATATGAAAGACATGTCAAAAACTAAACAAGCCCGAAAATTAGAAGATGTAATCGTAGGATTATAACCAATTAAAAAAATAACAAACTATAGGCTATCATGAAAATGATAGCCTATTATATTTAATAAAGACTCTAAAAATCAATCAAAATACTCACTAAGCTCCATTGCAATATCATTGGAGCCTTTTCCTATGTACTTCAAAAACATTTGCTCCGTAGAGTGGCCCGTCATATTCATTAAAAATACAGTTGGAATCTTTCCATAATTATTGGTTGCAAATGATCGTCGGCCAATATGAGAAGTGACTAACTCATGTTTTTTAAACATTCCTTTATCTATTCTCCATTCCAACTATATTTTAAAACAGCTTCCTGTTAGATACAGAAAGCTGTTTTATGTAATTATTTTTTTTATACAATTTCAGGAGTTACTATTATTTGTGTTTTCATTGAATTAGTTACTAAACAATTTTCTTTAGATTTATCAATCACACGTAAAGTTTTATCCAAATGTTCTAAATTTTTAAGTTTTATTATTGGAAATAACGATGCCTCTGTAATAAGATATTTTCTTTCAACAAGTTCAAGTTTGATATTAGTTTTACACTCAAAATGATCAAATTCAATTTTAAAATTTTCTGCAATAGCTAAAAATGTAGCCATAAAACAACTATTAATAGCTGCGGCATATAAATGTTCTGGAGACCAAATATTTGGAACTCCATTGACAAACTCAGGAGGTGTTGCACATTCAATTACAGTATCTAAGACAGGTGAAGACAACACTCCTATTCTACCTTCTTTCCACTTTAGATTGACTTGATAAAAATGTTCTTGTGACATAGTTTATATTTTTTAAATTAACAATATTAAAATTAATCATCAAAATCAACATAAACAGTAACTTAAGTTACAAAACGGTTATTTTAAACCACTAATAAAACCTTTTAAATCATGTGTAATTCTAATCAAAATACTCACTAAGCTCCATTGTCAAATCATTGGATCCTTTTCCTATATAGGTTAAAAACATCTTTTCAGAGCTGTGCCCAGTCATACTCATAAGCAGTACTGTAGGTATTTTTCCATAATTATTGGTTGCGAAGGATCGCCGGCCAATGTGAGAACTAACAAGCTCGTATTTTTTAAACATTCCTTTATCTATTCTCCACTTTTTATCCTCGCATTGTTTTCTTCCATTACCAAAAACTTCTTCAACAATTCCCGATGCCTCACATACTTTTTTAATATACTCATTATACCTCTGGTCTGATATAGCCCTAGGAAAATCGCCCTCCCTTTTATCCAAAATAGACAGTACTTTTTTTGACAAAGGAATACTCATTAGTTTATTTGTTTTAGCTTGAGTAAAATCCAAAAAAACGACATTCTTACCCTTTTTATTTTTCTGCTTACGGATCATCGATTTATCAAATCGCATAAAATCAGATACACGTTGCCCTGTATAACAAGATATCAATAACCAATCTCGTGCATTATCAAGATAATCTAATAGTTTATCGCATTTAGCTATTTTTTCAATCTCTTCTTCAGTCAAATAAATATTCTCAACTCGCTCTTTTTTTGTTCGAACCAACGACAATGTATTACTCACTTCTATTCCATTAACAAAAGCATGTCTGCAAACTGTTTTTATATAGGATAGATTTCTCGCGATAGTATTCGCAGCATATCCCATTTCATAACAAAAAGCCTCATAACGGCGTACAAAAGAAACATCAATATCTTTAACCTTTAGCTCACATTTCCAATCAACCTCCATTAAATAGACAATACGTTTTACCGTATCAGCTTTCTCCAATGTACGAGCAGAAACAGACTTAGACTTATCTTTTTTATACTCGTCAATCCAATAAACTAAAAGCTCACTTACAGACAACCTATCAGCATTATAAAAAGAATCAATCACACCATCCAACCACTTCTTATTTAACTCTCCAGTATAGGATTTATACTTATCGAACACATGATTTTCAATTGCATTTAATTCTTGTAGCAATTCAGTTTGGCGATTTTTAACCTTTATATCGGAAATACGCTTAGCAAAGTGGTGTTTTTCCCAATATTCTTTTTCAACCATTGTTTTTAATGTTGATTCAAAGAACATATTCTTACCATCTACACGATGAAAAAATCTAACTTTTAAAAAAGAAGAATCTCTTGTTGAACGATACAAAAAGCTTATTGTTGCCATAGAATTTGTTTTCAACAAAGATAGATTATTTGTATAGCATTTGTATAGTTTAACACATTAACATCGTATACATATAGATTTAAACAGATTTTACAAACACCATAAAAACACACTAAACACAATAATAACAATAACTTACAAACATAACACCTATCTATAAAAACATGTATAGGTCTTAAAAAAGCAGTCCCTTCCTCTCTGCAAGGAAAACCACCAACGGATGTTGGTGGTTTTTTTATTTGTATAAGGCTCGTGGGGAGTCCCACTCACCTAAGAGATGTTACAAATAAAAAAATGAGCTCGAATGCAATGAGAGCGTGGTTTTTCTTGAGAAAAATACCCTTATTAGGGAAAACCGTAGCGTAGCGGAGGTAATCCCTTCCTCTCTGCAAGGAAAACCACCAACAGATGTTGGTGGTTTTTTTATTTGTATAAGGCTCTTATAATCAACACTTAATAGATTATCACTTGTTTTTTTCTATTTGTAGATATATGTAGTTTTATAGAAGATTATATAGGAGTAGAACAAATAAACAAGGCTCAGCCCCTATTACGTGTAGGCTGACCTATAAAGAACAAAGAAAGCAATTTGCTACAGGACTATTCATCAAACCTGTACATTGGCAAAACTCTAAACAGAGCGCTCATCCTTCTAATGAGGAAAACAATTTTATCAATACACAAGTAAGCCTGATACAGAAAGCTCTGCTTACTTTCTACAGTAGTAAAATTCGAAATAAAATTTAATTGTTAAATATCTAACAAAAGAACAATAACATTAGACTTCTTGTTTTCATCACAGTAAATAAATTAAAATAAGTTAATATTGCATAATATTAAAACAAACTTTACTACAATGAAAAAACTCTTACCATTATTTTTGATTTTGCTGTTATTTACTTCTTGTGCTACGACAACAGCGACGAAAATCCCTCAACATTTTGAAAGCTTTACTGAAAGTTTCAATGAAGGGATGGTTGTCGGGACATTTGCTTTTGAAAATAAAAAACCAATATACAATGGATATTTCTATCATTACAAAGCAGAAGGAGACAGAAAGTTAAGACAACACAGAATGCTGACAATACGTCCTCATCAAATATGGAAGATGAAATATGAACCTGATTTCACGGATAACACAAAAGCTGTTTATCTTTTTTCTATTAAAGATGTAGGTGGAAAATATGCGCTTACGCTTCTAAGGCTACATAGTAATAAAGGCTATATTTCAGTATCGTATGAAGTTCCTTTAGAAAATTTAGACTTTACGATTGAAAAAGGAAAAGTAAAATATCTAGGTGAAATATATTTTAATAGTAAAAAAAGAACTGTTTCATTTTCAGATCAAAAAGAACGGGATTTACCCAAGTTTAAAGAGCGTTTTCCGAACCTTACTATCGAATAATCACACATAGACCCAGAAAAATTAAAAAAAATGCAAATTTTATGCAATGATTTATCTCTCTTTCTATATTGAAACTGATTACCAAAATAAAGAACATCTTTTATCTTTTGATGCGTTTGATTAGACCTGCTGATTTATTCAGCCAAAATTGAATAAACCGCTGTATCCACAAACTTACCGTTGTGAAACTCACTTTCTTTGAAATAGGCCTCTCGGACGAATCCACATTTTTCCAACACGCATTGTGAGCCAATATTGTCTGGGTAAATAAGCGCTTCAATGGAGTGGACTCCAAAATCATCAAATCCATAGATTGTCCTGGTGATACGTTCTCGTTTGAGCTTTAAGTATTGCACCACAACTATCAGACTTAAAATTCAAACGAATACATGCCAACTTTATGGCTAAAAAACTGTTATTTTAGCCTAACCATTTATTTGAAAACATTTTTTATTTTCGAAAATAGAGAGCAACAAAAAATCATTGAATACCGTACATACGATTGGCTGTATTCAATGATTTTCCTTTTATTTCTCCACTCTTATTTTAACAAAATAGGTGCATTTTTTGTTTCATTGGCATCTAAATTAATTCTAAGGCTATCAAACTGTTTCAATACATGTTTCTCGTCTAAAGGAACCCATGCACGAGGAATCGAATCTCTTTTCTGTACTATGCTATCATGCTTCCTTGTAGCCTGACACGAACAACATAATACCATAAAGAATAGTAAAAAAAACTTCATCATACCCAATATTTCAACTGATTGCAAGTATACCATCAAAACAAAAATTCATTAAGACCTGTGTAGCCTTACTTGCTGCTGTAAAACTTCCATCATCACCATATGTTCCATAAATACCACAAGTTCTATTTCCTTTCGTGTAAAAATAATAACCGTCCCTATCTCCACTCCTAGTTGCAATCACAATAGCAGAATAGTCAAAATCACTTGTATTCGAATGTAAAGTATATTTTTGAATAACGCCACAACCAGTCTCGCCCGTATCATTATTATACATTACCACTACTTCAAAAAGACTAGACTCAATAACTAACGGATTTAGAGATTTGATTTTAACATCACGTATCACATCCTCTTTAAATTGCAAATCATCTTCCATTACAATTTGTTGGCTACTTTGCGGTACATTTTTTCTTTCCTCACTTGCATAGGAAAAAAGAAATCCCATCCCGAATAAAATTAAAATTAACTTTCTCATGACTTAACTAATTAGAATGACTATTCTAACTCAGTCACAAAAAATAGTCCAAAATGGAAAAACATTTTCATTTCATATGGAATGACATATTGCTCTTTCAATATTGAAACTGATCATTTAGAGAACGAGAATCCTTTATCTTTTGATGCGCTCGATTACACCTACCAATTTATCCAGCCACAATTGAATAAACCGCTGTATCCACAAACTTGCCGTTGTGGAATTCCTTTTCTTTAAAATACGCTTCTCGTACAAAACCACATTTTTCCACTACTCGAATGGAGCCTTTATTTTCAGGGTAGATAACTGCTTCGATGGAGTGGAACCCTAGATTGTTGAATCCGAAATCTACTAAACGCTGGAGTGCCTCAGAAGCATAGCCTTTTCCATAAAAAGCAGGGAGGAACATATAACCTGTTTCCGTGCGGTAATGTTGGAGCTGCATGCGATAGAAACCAATCGTTCCAATCATTTCCCCACTCTCTTTTAAGGTAATCGTCCAATTGATACATTCCTTATTTGCCATTCGCTCCTGCAAGGAAGTAATATACTCTTCCGCTTCTTTGAGCGCTGTGGCTAATGGAACGGGAATATACTGCATGACTTCTGCACTAGAACGCATTTCAAACACTTCATGAGCATCCTCCAAATTAGTTTGGCGCAGAATTAAACGTTCCGTTTCTAGTATAGGCGAAGTAGTAAAATTAAAATCTAACATAAATAGTTCTTCTAGTCTAAAAGCTAAAAGTAAGAAAAAAAGAAGCTGGCTTCAAGTAAAAAAAACAATCCGAAAAATGAGAATTTTCCTTTGTTTAGTCCATTATTTTAGTACAAAAAGCGATAATTATCAAAAATTAAATTTACATTATTTGTATTTTTTTTCACACAACCTATTGTATATAAGCAAATTAATATTTACTTTTAACCTAATAAATTGACAATTTTATACTGCAACGATTTCAATTTATTCGATGATTTGATGAAGCGGTGTATTCCATGTTTACAACGAACCAGGCGTGATGATTTATGCTTTTTATTTACAGCGCTCTAAACTATGTTTAGAATTCGAACGATTAGAACGAGCGATTAGCAGTTTCCCAATTGTTATTCGAAACGCTATTTTAAAGTATAAAAACAGTGCGGATCAAGAAGCTAGTATAGTAGGAAAACTACTCCTTCAATATGGCTTCATCCAGCTTGGCCTTGATGGTAACGCGCTCCTTCAACAGCTAACGATAGACTCACATGGCAAGCCATCTCTTGCTGAAAGTGATCTCTCTTTTTCGATTTCACATTCAGATGATTTCATCATTTGTGTGTTGACTACTACATCTCGTATTGGAGTAGATATTGAAAAAATAAATCCAATTCCCCAAGAGGATTATACCTTTCTATTGCGAAAGGACGAACAGATTCAAATCGATCAATCTACCCAAAAAGATCGTGCATTTTATCAATTATGGACCCAAAAAGAAGCTTGTCTAAAAGCAGATGGAAGAGGTTTATCCTTCCCCTTGGAAAACGTTTTCATCTCGCATGATATAGCCTCTGTGGATACCACCATTTGGTACCTAGAGGAACTTTTGCTCTCTGATGCTTATTGTTGTACGATTGCAACCAATACAAAGAAGCCAATTGAAATAGTAAAACAACAGATCCATGATATTAATTCATTACTATCATCCTATTAAGTTAGATTAACCTCTTTATAGGGGTATTCGATACTAATAGTCGCACTGATTTATTAATCCTCAGCCCAAGACGTATGACTTAAAACAACCACCTTCATACGTCATTTTTCCCCATTTCCCCTCAAAATTTAGGAAAACATTTACCTTATCTCTTCTTTATCTAAGAAAGGGGTAGCGCTTACTTTTTCCTTTGCACCAACCTATTATTTTTTCATTGATACTGTATTTTTTATTCCTATTTAATCCTAGGATGTCCCAAGGCTCTTATCATTTTTAAAATGATTATCAACCAATTACAATGTATTATGAACCAAAATGTATACACCGATCCACTAACGATCAACAAACCAACGCTTACAGCTAAACAATTAGAACAGGTTTTATCCTTTAATCAAACCGCAAATAATGCCCACCCCCTCGATCAAACCATCATTGATTTAATTGAGGAACAAGTGCGATTAGTACCTGATAAAACGGCGCTTATTTTCCAAGATAAAACACTAACCTATCGTGAAATGGATCAATTAGCCAATCAATTGGCCCATCACCTGATGCATTCAGCAGCAATCAAACCCGATGACCGCATTGGCTTGATGATGGATCGCAGTGAAAAGCTCATTATCTCCCTTTTAGCGATTATGAAAACAGGAGCAGCTTATGTACCTATGCCTCCCTTATATCCTGAAGATCGATTAAAAGCCATTAGTCAGGAAAGTCAGATTTCTTTGTTATTAACTGAACAAGCTTTTGAAAAAGTTGCGCAAAGAATAAATTCACAAACCGTCACTTGGGAAGAAGTAGATTGGGAGATGTCAAAAGAAATTCCGATAAGAAATCTCAAACCACATCATTTAATGTATGTGATGTTCACTTCGGGTTCTACAGGAGGCCCAAAAGGAGTTGCCATAGAACATAGAAGTGTGGTCAATGCTTTAAGTTATTTTATTGAAAACGTTATTCATAAATCCACAGGCTATATGCTTGCAGTTAGCACTTATGCCTTTGATATTTCAGTGCTTGAGATTTTTTCTATATTGATGACGGGACATACCCTTGTTGTAGCTTCGCAGGAAGATCAGCTCAACCCAGAAGCTATCGTTGACCTTATTTTGAAATACAATATATCAGTAGCCCAAACAACACCAAGCACTTGGTCTATGTTAGCTGATACAACCAATTGGCATAAAGTAAAACCAATGCATATTATTTGTGGAGGAGAATATTTATCTCCAACACTTGGCAAAATCTTGTTAGATGGAAATCACACCATCTGTAATGTATATGGTCCTACAGAAACCACCATTTGGGTTACGTGTAAGATGA
Organism: Myroides odoratus; assembly: GCF_001549985.1. Taxonomy (GTDB): domain Bacteria; phylum Bacteroidota; class Bacteroidia; order Flavobacteriales; family Flavobacteriaceae; genus Flavobacterium; species Flavobacterium odoratum_A. Next base: position 597,048 of record NZ_LROZ01000001.1, read on the forward strand.
TTTATTCTGAAGCTGATTTATATACTATTGGTGGACCCATTGACAATACGGATATTTATATTATACATCAAGATAAAATACAACCTATAAATGAAGTTGGAGAGATTTGTGTAGGGGGTATTGGATTGAGTCGTGGTTATTTAGGACAGCCTGAACTCACTCAAACTAAATTTATAGCTCACCCTTTACAACCTGGTAAAAAAATATACAAAACTGGGGATTTAGGAAAATGGTTAGAAAATGGTGAAATAGAATACATTGGCAGAATAGATGATCAAGTCAAAATTCGAGGGTATCGCATTGAGCTCCAAGAAATAGAGGAAAATATTGCTAAACTAGAAGGCGTAGAAAAGGCAGTTGTTCGTGTTAAATCCACAAGTGACTATGATAAAAAACTTCTAGGCTTTTTAGAGTGCCCTAGTTTGCGTCTTGATGAAAAAGGGAGACATGCCCTTATCAAACAGTTTCGAGAAGTGCTTACTCAGCGCCTACCTGTTTATATGATTCCGCATGATTTTGTAATTATGGAGAAATTCCCATTAAATTCCAATGGAAAAATCGATAAAAAAGCATTGCTAGAAAACTATAAAAACACAAAAGTAACTTTTGATGAGAGTAAAGAATTTAAAAATGAGTTTGAAAAAACGATCTATAAAATTTGGACAGAGATTTTGCAGTATCCTTTTATTGAAGTAAAAGACAACTTTTTTGAATTGGGAGGACATTCTTTACTGTTAGCTAAGTTGTATAACCGATTGCCCGATCTTTATCGTGATAACATCAAATTACAAGATTTATTTATCCACAAAACGATTGAGTCACAAGCCCAAATTATTCAAGAACGAATTAATACCGATGTTACTTATCAAGAAAATGATCAAAATGAAAAAATGATTCAGCAATTATTAGAAGATGCAAAGCTTATACCTGAAATTAACTTAACAGGTACTTTAGATACTTCAATTATGAATGCCCCAGATAGCATCTTATTAACAGGAGCTAACGGATTTGTAGGCGTGCATGTCATTGATGAATTAATGAAGCAAACAGAAGCTACGGTTTACTGTCTAGTTCGCGCCGAAAATGAACAAATCGGATTCAAACGTTTGCGTCAAGCCTTTGAGCAATTCTTAATCCCTTCGCATTGGTTTGATACTGGTCGAATTCAAGTGGTGACTGGAGATTTGAATAAGCCTTTATTGGGATTCAGTGAAGCACAATTCAATGCATTAGCAAACAAAATAGATTGTATTTACCATTCAGGAAGTTCCGTAAATTTTATTGAACCTTATCCTATCATCCGAAAAGCCAATATTTTAGGCCTTCAAGAGGTGATTAAATTTGCTGCTACAGGAAAAGTAAAACCGGTATCCCTGTTTTCCACTTGTGCTGTTTTTAGCTTTGGGCATCAATTTACAAAAAAGAGATTTGCATTGGAAAACGACGATATTCACCAAGATTTAGAAGCCGTTAGTCGTGATCTAGGTTATGTACAAAGTAAATGGGTCATGGAACAAATCATGGCAAAAGCAGAAGAAAAAGGAGTACCTGTTATGGTTTTCCGTTTGGGCTATGCTTTGAGTAATTCACAGACGGGTTCAACCGCCATATACCAATGGTGGGGTGCATTAGTTAGAAGTTGCATTGCCAATAATGCCTATCCATCCATTCTAGGTTTTAAATCCCAACTTGTTCCTGTAGATTATATGGCCAAGAGTATTGTGCGTATCTCTCGTCAAAAAGAAGCCTTAGGTAAAAAATTTCACCTAACCCCGCTTCCTGAAGGGGATGTATCCATTAATGACTTCTTTGATCGAATTAATCAATACTTTGGGTTTAAGATGAAACCTCTTCCGTATCAGGATTGGTTAAATTTATGGAAGAATAATGAAGATGATCCCTTGTACCCTTTACTTGGAATGTTCACAGACAAAGTACATGGGGAATCCACATTAAAAGAAGTGTATCAAAATACGTACTATTATGATTCACAGAATACCTTGGACTTCATAAAGGATAGTGAAATGCCATATCCACCTTTGATTAACAAAACCATGCTAGAGCCTTATTTGAAATATTTAGCTGTTATTTAATTTCTAAAAGGCTATATAGGAAGCGCAGTACGTCACTGCGCTTTTCTTTTTTCCATACATACAAAATATTTCATATCTTACTTATCCATTTAAACTATTGTATGACTTGGCATCCCATAACACTTGAAGAATTATATCTCGAGATTCTAAAAGGAGTAAACAAAATGACTGCTGAACAATTGCTGTTCTGGCAACAGATTCGCATCACTCCAGAAAAATGGGTTGAACATACAATGGGACATGAAGGTGGGGGATTTTGGGTGATTGCCCAATATAATCACAAGATTTTATATTATAACGATATTGAAGAAGGTTTTAATTGTTCAACCTTTGTACAAAAAGGAATTATAGATTACTATGCGACTGCACAAAATGAACTCCAATGGGTGCTACCTCTGATGAGAACACCGAGTTTCAAATCAAATATATACATTGACAATATGCCTATTGGCATATTAATCCTTTCTATTCTTGATGAAACGATGGGTGTTTTATCGGGTTATTTAACCCCTAATGAACAGTATAAAAAATTCCAACCCACTATTTTCAACCAATTTGATCAAAAAGGAATTTCAAATACTGTGGATTTCAATTATCAAATTATCTTGGAGAACACTTTTGTATTACACCCGAAAGGTGGAATAGGAATCATACATTCTCGTGATTTTCCTGAAGAAATAATAGTTGAAACTACAGGGAATACAATCGACGAAATCATGGAATTAATTTAATTCCCTATTCAACATCAATATACTCTTATTGTCTTCGAATTATTCACTTACTTACTTCTATTTACATGTACTATCTTTAACATGAAAATAAATGTCTCATTTTATGCGTATGAAAAAAATCACCTTTGTTATTTTTCCCTTGCTTTTTCTATTCCTAGGATGTGCAAATGAAGTTCAAATTGACAATAAATACCTAACGGCTACTATGCCCTGGGAATATCGAAACTTGACCGATTTTAATAACATGGATGTCCTTTATTTGGATTGCATCAAAAAAGATGGATTGCAAAGTATCTTCTCTATTGATCATGAAGTCGATTTAACCATTCAACCCAACAGTCAAACAATTTTAGAAGATACTCCTGTAGCGGTTTTATCCCGTCGCTTCCGTTCTATCAAACATTCGGTAGATAATGACCCAGCCTTTGGTTGGAAAAACTTTACTATCACCAAAGCCCCCAAAGCCATTACCTTTAAAGGATTACCCGCAGCAGAAGGCATATTTGAGGTCGAGGAATATATAAAAAGTACGGATCAAATCATCCAAAAAAGAATTAAACGCCTAGTTGTTTTCGTAGATAATGACTTATGGAATATTGTTTTAGCTCCTTCACAACTAAAACATTACGAAGATGAAATGCATACCTTTGAGCAAATCCTTGAAAGTATTGAAATTAAAAAATAAAACGTACGCTAATGGTTCATTTTGACAATCTAAAAACCCATGCTACTGATTTTCCTAAGACTTGGACTTTTTTAGGGTCACCTGAAGAAGCCGCGGATATTCCGCAGACTCATAAAGACCAGATTTTCTTCCTCGATGCAGCAGCGACCACTTTTGTGCAACAGTATATAGCGAGTGCTAAAATGGTGACAGGTCCTTTGTGGAACCCCTTTAACGAGCGCTATTTCAAGACTGTTAAAACCTTTGAGATTACAACGAATACACAAGAGCACGTTAAAAAATGGCTGTATAAAAAGCCTATTCCCTTTGATCACTTTGTTCTTGTTGATGCTGATCGCAGTGGACAAGCAGTATTACTCACCTGGAAAATGGTACTTCACTATTGGGAAGGTCTTTTCTTTGCTGATGATCTACTGATTTTTGACGCTTCTCTTACTTGGGGCTTGTTCTATTTTCACGAAGATCAGCTGTATTTTGGAAGCGATAAAATCTACGATAAAGAATTTGAATATGAGAAAACAAAAGCGCTACAAGAATTGAAAAAACAATTCTTTACGCCTAGCAACTTGAACTTCACCCAAGAGGAAAAAAGAAAAGCCATTCAAGCCTTTAAAATCAAATACAATACGGATTCATTAACCGATTAATTTCTTTTTTTCTATTGTTTCGGTACACATTGTTTTATCTTTAAACAAAAAACATGCTACAAAAGACAATTACCACTTGTTTCTTACTCCTATCTATTGTAGGCTTTGGTCAAATTACGGATTTTAAAGCTCCTGCTTATTCATCCATTGAAAAGGATATACAAAATACGCAATCTGACTATTACTATCCTAAACTGATGCAACAACTGAAAACAGGAGCGGCTGTCCTCACGGCAAGTCAATATGAGCATTTGTATTATGGCTATGTCTTTCAAACGGCCTACAATCCCTATGCAGTATTCTCAAAAGAAGAAGAACTTGATACCTATTATCAAAAAGAACCAGACATGAAGGATATTCCTCGTCTACAAATTCTATTGCGAGAAGCCTTGGATGAATTTCCTTTTGATTTTACTGCTATGATGTTTCTCGCCTATATTTATCACCTCAACGGAGAAGAAGAAAAATCGGAATTACTAACTAAACACTTTGAAGGATTTGCAAAAGCAATTATGGCTTCTGGTGATGGATTAACTTGTAAAACAGGATTACACGTTATCGCCACTGAGCATGAATATCACATGCTTCAACTTTTTGACTTACAGTATATTGATCAAAGTTCTGATGGGACATGTGACTTCTTAACCCTTGATCCAGAATATTATACCTTACCTGGGATTTACTTTAATGTGAATCAATTGCAGAAAAAAAATCTAGCTCAACTCAAATCAAACAAATAGAACGTCCTTTTTTATAACGTACAAAAAAATAAGCCCCATGAATACCTTAGAAAAAACAGCAGAAATGCTCGATGAAACTCAATTCTGGACTATTGTTGAAACTTCTTTACAACACAGCAATTCCCAAGACGAGCAAGAAGCCTATTTGATTCAAGCTTTAGAGAAATTAACACCAAAAGAGATTATTGGTTTTCGTTTGAGAACAGATAAACTTTTATATGACACGTATGATTCTGCCATGTGGTGTGCGGGATATTTGATGAATGGTGGTTGTTCGGATGATGGCTTTGAGTACTTTAGGAATTGGGTAATTTCTAGAGGAAAAGAAGTCTATGAACAAGCCAAAGCCAATCCCGATACGCTGATTAGTCAAAAAGATAAAGCAGAAGATGATTTATTCGACTTTGAGAGTTTTTGGTATGTGGCATTAGAAGCCTTTGAAAATCAAACAGGAAAAGAACTATATGATTATATTGATGAAGATAACTTTGATACCAATGAAGGCAACTATCCTTCTTTTGAATTTGATTGGAGCGATGAAGAACCTGCAAGTATGCAAAAACTTTGCCCGAAATTATACGAGCACTTTTGGAATTAATACAGAGTCTAACTAATGCTAAAGACCCTGTTTTGTAGATAAAAAAACAGTATGATTAACACCTATCCTAATCCTTGGAATTTTTCCAATACAGATATCAATCTCATTTCACCGGATCAACAATATAGAATTGAATACGGGGATTTGCACGAAATCGCCATGGGTGCACCACTCGGAGGAAATTGCTATCTAGTCTTAAATAATCAGAAATTAAAAATCCATGATTGGGTGGGTGGTCCTGTAATCTGGAATGAAACAAGTACACGATTAGCTCTTCCCGTATGGACTTTTGAAAGAAAACAACAAATCGCAATATTAGATTTAATTCATCTCACAATAACCATTTATCAACAGCTATTTCGCGTATTACAACTTTCTCATTTTGATGATACCTGTATCATAGGTCTTGATAGTCCAAAATATCAACCCAAATCACTTCTATTTGATATTCAGCAAGAAAATATCGATAGTACCAAAATTATAATTTATCTCTAACATCATTATATTTCATTTTATGTTGGTTACGGTATTCTTATTCGGTACTTTTGAAATCTAAACAACCTAAAATAGCTAATGAAATATATCAAACTAAGTTTCATTTTTTTCGTACTTTCATTCTTCACAAGCTGCAATCTTCTAGTAGATTCATCCAACTATGAAACTACAACCTCAGCCTTTGTCGAAGCCTTAAAACAAGATGATTTTGATACGTGTCTCTCACTTATGCAATTGGAAAATGCGGAAGGACAACGTTTAAATGTAGATACCTTACGTGTGGAATTTGATCACTTCAAAAAACTCTTACATCATAGTTTTGGCGAAAAACCTTATGAATACAACTTCGTCAAATGGCAAAAAACAAAATCAACTAATGCTAGTGAAAATACGCCTTCCAACACAACTAGAGCCTTTATAGAGTTTAATAATGGCAATGAATTAGGTGTCCTTCAGCTTTTATTTGATGACGAAACAAATAAAATCCTAGATATTCGTGCTTTAGATATTAAAGTAGACAAGCCTAACATTTTTTTGTTTTGGTTGTCTGCTATTATTCCGATAATGGTACTGTTATTTAACCTCTACGTTATACGAGAAATTAAACGAAGTAAATTAGAGAAAAAATGGATCAAATACTTAGCTGTAATTCTATTGAATGTTCCTTCATTCAGCTATGCTGCTATTGGAGGTCTAACTATTAACTTCTTAAGTTTTCAATTTCTTTTAGGCGTTGGTTTTAGTGGCAATGGTATTATAGAATCTGCTTGGACTGTTGGTATTCCTCTTGGAGGACTCTATTGGATTTGTCAACTTAAAATGTGGAAATAAAAATAGAGGCACTTATATGACAGTTTTTTCTTATCATTTAGTACACGTATCTTTCATTACTAGTTTACACCTCCTATTCTTTCCACCAAAAGCAAAAAATATTCCAGGCTTAGTTCATGCCGATACCATGCATACCATGATATTGGGATCACCTGTCGTTTCACCCGCACGATTTCTAATCCGTCAACTTGTTGTCTTTGCTCAATGGGAAAATGAAGAAGCTTTAGAACGCTATCTTAAGACGAATACCTTAGGAAAAAAACTAGCTCAAGGTTGGCATACGCGTTTATTATTTGTCAGACAATGGGGAACACTTTCTAAGTATAAAATCCCCAGTGAAGGTGTCACACTAGACAACGAAAGTGAAGCTGTCATTGCTGTCACCTTAGCGCGGATGCAATATTTTCAAATTCCTCGATTTATTCGTTGGGGTCGTCCAACCGAAAAACTAGTCCGCGATCATCCTGCGCCAACATTAGCCTTAGCATCGTTTAAATTTCCTACGACTATTTCTACCTTTTCAATTTGGCCTTCTGTAAAAAGTATGACCGACATGGTCCAAGGGCATAGTCAAGTTACTGAACCTCAAAGACACAAAGAGGCGATGAAGGAAAGAAATCGAAAGGATTTTCATATCGAATTTAGTACATTGCGCTTTAAGCCCATTGCGGAGTATGGTACCTGGAAAGGTCAACAAGACTATATTGTTCGAGCAAACCAAAAGAATAAAAATGCAACGAGTATCAGCTAAACAAAATATGCAAGATTGGCTTACCCAACAATGGGTAATCACTTGTGGAAACAAATTTGATCCGACAGTATCTCCTTGGTTAATAGGTCCCTTTGGGCAAGTGGGTGATACTGGAGAAGATTTTATTCATCAATTAGCGCAACAAGAACAATTACTCCTCAAACGCAATTGCACAAATGCAGGCTTACTACCTTCCTTTAAAATATTAGGATTATCTCAAGAAGAAGAATCAAAAATAGCTCCAGCTATTATTGATTTTTATGAACAAACATCAGCCTACAACCTAACGCTTACTTTGCGCTGGAATCCCTTTTTTAAAGGGTTCGGTCACCTTGTGAACATCTTGTTTAGCAATCGACTCAACCAATTACATATCCCCATAAACAACCAATTACGTAAAACCCGAATAACCAGTGAGATTATTCAATTAATCACACCTGATACAAAAGAAGTTCGTTATACGTTTTGGTTGAGAACCTTTCCATCAACAGGTATAATTATATTTTCTGGGGTTTATGGAACCTGCCAATTACCCTCAGGTCAACAAGCTATAAAAGCTGTTTTTCCATTACCCAATGGCAATGCTACCGTATTGCTAAAACCGCAAGTGGGAGCACAAGGAGAATTTATCTTACATTCTAATGGTAATAAATGGGGGGATGCAGGCTTCTATTTTCTACTACAAGATAGCAAAGAAAAGTATTGGGCAAGATTTATTCCTTCCTTTAAGGATAAACTTATCGTACAAACCCATTCTGATGGATTAACAGCCAATCAACAACTAAAACTTTGGGGGCTGACTGTCTTAACTATTTCGTATTACATTACCCCAAAAACAAAAAAAGAATAACGCGATAACGTTATTCTTTTTTTGTATACTGAAACAACCAGTTGTATAAATCTAAATGACGATATAAATCCTCTACACTACCGTGATTCCCTCCTTTGACTATTTGTAATTCAACAGGAGCTTTTGCACTGCATTTTTGGATCGCCGTCATTATTTTTTTCGATTCCTTTAGTGGTACAATAAAATCTTTATCCCCGTGGATTAATTTAATTGGTAAACCTGTTAAGTTACAGGCATCTTGTGTTTCTCCTCCTCCACAAATGGCAATAGCAGCGGCAAGGCGATTCGCGTATTTACTTGCATATTTCAATGTGCCATAGGCACCCAAACTCATACCTGTAATGTAAATTCGACTTTCATCAATGGCATAATGTTCAATCATGTATTGTACAATCTCATCTACTTTATCAGGATTCCAAGGGCCTGAAGGCAATTGAGGAGCGACCAAATAAGCAGGTAATTTTAATCCTTTTTCAATGCCTCTTAGCGGGCCATAACGCTTAACACGCTCAATATTAGTTCCAGATAAACTTCGCCCGTGTAAAAAGATCACCAATGGGTTTTTCTCTTGTACTGCACTAGGTTCATTGACCCAAAATTGATAAGAGGTTTGGTCCAAAATAGCTTGAGGTTGTGCCGATAACGTAAACGAAATCAACCCCATAAGTATACTTAGTAAACGCATAGAATTTTTACCTAAATATAGCTGTATTCTAGAAAAGCTCACAGAAAAAAAATGCAGCAATTATTTTTCTTTTTGTATTGAAGCAGAAACGAAGTAAAACATTAACTCACAATACGTTACAACTAATACTCAACCAGTGCTTTCACATTTAGTTAAAAAACATATATTATTTTAAGTTAATAATTATCAAATTAATTTAACATATAAATATTATATTCTATTTTTAATCAAAATTTAAAAACATATAATAAAACTAAATGAAAAAACTAGTAAAGACAACATTATTTGCCAGTCTTGGCTTATTCCTATTCAGCTGTAATTCGGATGATAGTGCCTCAATAAAGATGGAAAAGGTATACCAGCTTAGTTCTATAGAACAAAACTATTATGATGAAGATGAGACTACAGAGGAAAAGCATTTACTTCATGTGACTTATCAATTAAAATACGATGCTGATTTTAAATTGAAAAAAATCTTATATGAAGATACAGGCTATATTAATAAGAAGGTAGTTAGAGAACAGTCCTTCGAAATGCAACACACTTTAGACGAAAAAGGAAGGTTACAAACCTTTATGATTAAAAAGCTTCCTATACTTGTAGAAGAATACACCTATACGTATGCGGATGACTTATTACAATCAACAACCTTTAATTTTGTACAACAAGGTAAGGCCGTTACAGCAACGTTTAGTCATAATGAAAACAAACTAATGGTTAGCAATCATTCACAAGAAGCTGATTCACCAGGAGATAATATACATATAGATTATACCTACAATGAAAAAAAACAAGTGAATCAATTTAAGGTTAACCGTCAAGGGAATAATAATCAATCCGTTCATTTAACTTATGACGATAAATTATCCCCATTCTATAATCTTCCATATGACTTGACTAGTTTACTACTCAATTTTAATCACACATTCCCTTACAGCTATAAATTTCCCAACAATATAACTTCATTAACAGAAGGCAAAAAAGTTAATGAGGTCGAATTTACTTATAATGAGGCTAATTTACCTACGAAAGCCATCTACTATGATGGACCCAAAGCAGATCAACTAGTAGCCTTCGACATAACTTATACGTATACCGTTAGAGAAGTCGAAGCAAAAGCAAAAAAATAAAATCAATAACATTTGAAACCGATTAGTAACTAATCGGTTTTTTGTTATTCACACCACCCCTTTAAACTGCTCCAAGCTTTTAATTTTTCATCAAAAGTCATTCTTGCATTTGCTCCACTAGGAGACGGTAAGGTTACCATTGGTATCCCAACTTCTATTCCAATGTATTTTTTAAAGTATTTTGCTGCGTTTTGGCTAGAAAAAACAATCAGCTGAATACTGGGATAATCTTGGAGTAATTGGGGAATATTATTAGGATGTTCCGCTTTGATTGCACTATCTAAGCTCCCTTCTCTTTCACACGATTGTAAAACATCCCAAAGTGCAAGATGATGGTTTTGAATTAAATTCACTTTACTCTGGTATACCGTTGATAATGGTTCTTCAAAAACAGCAAATAACAGCTTCCAAAACACATTCTGTCTATTGCCATAATATTCCTGTTGTTCTAAAGATTTAACACTAGGCATTGTACCTAAAATTAAAACTTTAGGCGTAGCACTGAGTAAAGGTGGAAAAGATTGAATACGTCCTGTCTTCATGCGTTCATTTTCTGTTTTAGGTATGAGTTAAACGATATTGCATGGGACTCTGTCCCACATAGGTTTTAAAATAACGACAAAAGGTAGTTGAATCGGCAAAATGCAACTGCTCTGCAATTTGATAAATCGGTAGTTCCGTTGCTGTTAGATATGTTTTAGCCTTGATGACAACTAATTCCGTAATAACCTTCGAAATAGATTTCCCTGTGCGTTGTCGTATTAGTGTCGTCAAATATTTCGGTGTCAGCTTTAATTGATCCGCATAAAAGCGCACTGACTTCTCCACAAGATAATGCTGATGGAGCAAGTTATAAAATTGAAACACAATACTATCCTTTCGTGAACTCGGTTGCATCACTTGTTCTTCTTGTTGATATACCCGATTGATGTGGGCAATGAACGAATACAAAAGATAGCGTAAAGCATCTGCTTGAAAAATAGATACCAGAGACAGCTGCTGCTGAAAAAGGGTGAGATATTGTTCAAAAATAACTTGGTCTGACTGCTCTAAAACAAGGAGAGGCTGCTGAACTAATACACTTAAGAAATTGTAGTTCGTCGGTAAAATCATCTCATCTATTGTCTGAAAACTAAACACTAAATGAATACACTGAAAATCACTGCTATATTGCTGAGTAAAAACCAAACTTTGGGGAAATAAAGTAATCAAAGTCCCTTGAACAACACGATACGCCTGGGTGTTAATGGTTACATTTGCCGTTCCTGCGATACAATACGAAAGAATAATTTGTCCTTCTTGCTGTATTGCAGTAGGATTCCAAAGATTAAAAAGTTCCGGAGTGGTTAATACTTGAATATTCTGCATTTTTCGATTACATTTCACTTACAAATATAACCTTTTGCACATTAATTCAGGTGAATCATCGACACCTATTCAAATTGAAATAGAGTACTTTGCCCTTTATATTTGTATTTATGCAGACCAAACAGATTACAGTAAACGACAAAACATACACCTTGCACATCGCTTATCAAGACAATGATACACTGCGAAAAGCATTCAATGCCATGACCTTTGATTTTTGGGAATTCACGTTTGAATCCTATTATCAATCGGGATATTGGGACGATACTTGCATTATTTTTTCTTTATTTGATGGAGAAACTATCGTCGCCCATACGACTTTAAGTATATTTCAAACGAAAATACAAAATCAATTGCTTTGTCTTGGTCAATTAGGAACTGTTATGACCCAGCCTACACATACCAAACAAGGATTATCGCGTTTCTTAATGCAGCATATTATGGAAACCTATCGCAATACATTGGATGGTTATTTCTTATTTGCCAATGATACCGTCTTGGAGTTTTATCCTAAATTTGGTTTTATTGCGGTTCCTGAATTTCAGGCCACAAAATCATTTCAACAACAAGCGAATGACTATGAGGTAAAACAACTTAACCTCAACTATCAAGAGGATTTAGCCTTATTTCAGCATTACCTAAAAAACGGGCACACCGCTTGTCGTTTTGACACCCAAAGTTTTGGATTAGCCCATTTCTATTGTTATGCCAATCCTGAATTTGGCTTTGCGGATTCCATTTTCTTTCTCCCTCAATTAGAAACGATTGTCCTTGCCCAACAAGAGGAGGATACGTTGTTGATACTCCAAGCCTATTATATACAGCAAAACCGCATAGAAGAAGCAATTAATGCCTTAGCAACAGCTCAGACAACGCGTATTACATTGGGTTTTACCCCCACAGCTAGTGGATATGACTTTATCCCCTATAAAGAAGAAGACCTAACCCTCTTTGTTACTCCCTCCCTTGTTCCTTACTTTACGGAACAACAAACCCTGATTCCCCTACTATCACATACCTAAAAAAGGAGAGCTAGAGCTCTCCGTTTTTAATTTAAGGAATGATTTGTTCATCGCGCAACTTTTGAAACAAAGCATAAAAAGAATCTCGTGTAGATTGATAGGCAGTAAAGCCCAATGTTCTACTTTTAGACATATCCGTTACCACTTCCAGAGGACGACCTAAATCTAAATCTGTATGCCAAGGTGAAATAAGCTCATGCAAAGCTGGAATTTTTAATTGATGAACTGTTGCAACATTTTCCCATAACGCTTCCTTACCTTGTACTTGTTCTTCAAGAGGTTGTGGTTGATCCACATAACCTATTGCCTCAATTCCAAACCAAGATGCAAGTTCAAACCACAATTGATTCCATCGAAATACATCTCCATTAACCACATTAAATGCCTGATTAGCCGCTTGAGGCGTTTCACTTGCCCAAACGAGTTGCTTGGCTAAAATCTTCGCATCGGTTACATCAGACAATCCCTTCCACTGGGCTTCAGAACCAGGCCAAACCATCGGTTTCCCTTCTGCTTTACACAAACTCGCATATACAGCTAAAGTTGTCCCAATATTCATCAAATTAGTTCCTTTCGCCCTTCCAACTATCGTATGAGGTCTGTGAATACTCCACGTAAAACCATCGCGAATAGCAGCAGCATAGACCTCATCTTCTTGAGCATAGTAAAAATTCGGTAAATCTAAACGAGGATGTTCTTCCTTCACCGGTGTCAAAGGAAGAATTCCACTTTTTGCATAAGCATCGAATGGACCTAAATAATGTTTCAATCCTGTAACCAAAGCGACGTGTTGTACGGATTTTTTAGGAGATAATGCCTTTAAAACATGGCGCACTAACGCACTATTCCATTGAATATTTTCTTCTTCTGAAGCCCCGCGTACCCAAGCGGTAAAAAACACATGGGTTGGTGCAAGATCTGCTAATGCTTCTTGCAATTGTATGGGGTCTAAAAGATCTGCTACCACAGGAATCACTCCCGCAATCCCCACATTTGGATTGCGTGCCAATCCATAGGTTACCCAACCTTGAGCAACTAATTCTTCAGCCAAATTACTTCCCGCAATTCCGCTTACTCCTACTACTAATGCACTGTTTTTCATCTGTTCCATATTTATAGAACAAAGCTAGCTCGACTTTCAGAACTGTCCTTTGATCTACAATAAGAACAACCCTTGATCTAAATCAAGATAAATCTCTTTTTTTATGCTTTATTCTACTAAATGTTTCTGGGGTAAGTCCCAAGAAAGAGGCCAGTAAACTCTGCGGAATTCGCTGTATCAATTCGGGATAAGTGTGTATTAAATAGAAGTATTTTTCTTCAGCAGAATAGCTTTGAGCATAAATGAGTCGTCGGTCCTTCGTAGCCAAACTCCTCTCATATACCAAGCGAAAATAGCGTTCCATTACAGGAACTTCCTCCAGCATTTGATCATAATTAATGCGAGACAACAACAATAATTCGCAATCTTCTATAGCTTCAATAGCCAACGTAGCAGGTGTTTGAAACAAAAAGCTCTGAAAATCTGCAATCCACCACCCTTCCCATCCAAAGAGATTGATATTTTCATTGCCTTTTTCATCCAATACATACGATTTTAAAAGCCCTTGACTGACAAAAGCAAAGTTCATACACACCTCCTCTTCTTGTAATAAAAATTGGCGTTTTCTCAATTTTTTTACACGAAAAAAAGACGATATCTGTTCTTTTTCTGTTGGGGTTAATCGAACTTTTTGTTCAATATGTGCAAATAGATTTTCGTATAGCATAATTTGTCCTGTCGGTACTCAAAGATACGAATCCTTCTACTGATCTGCGATCTTTTTCATCCTTCCTTATAAATCCTATGGCACTTTTTACTAATCCTATTCGTTTTCTCCTACCTTTGCATAACACTCTTAAACACAAAAAAGCATGCATAACTTAGACGACATAGATTTAAAGCTACTCAACTTATTATCAGAAAATTCCAATGTAACAACCAAGGAATTAGCTCAACAGGTAAATCTATCCTCTACCCCTGTTTTTGAGCGTGTAAAACGATTGGAACAAGAAGGTTTCATTAAAAAGTACATCGCCTTAATTGATGCGGAAAAGTTAAATCGCGGTTTTGTCGTTTTTTGCAATATCAAGCTAAAACAGCATGAACGCATCATCAACAATAAGTTTATTGACGATATTCTCAATATTGAAGAAGTAGTAGAATGTTATAATATTTCAGGGGAATATGACTTTTTATTAAAAGTGTATGCAAATGATATGCGTCATTATCAGGACTTTGTTTTCAACAAGTTGGCTATGGTGGACAGTATTGGAAGTACACATAGCTCTTTTGTAATGCGCGAAATTAAAAATGATCACAACATTAAGATTAGCTTGTTGTAACAAACAAAAAAGAAAGATCACACTCTTATAACAGTGAGAAAATCAATCCATTTTTGATGCAATAAAAAAGTACATCACAATACGTGTACGAACTGGATAGGGAAATAAAAAAACAAGCATTTTACAAATTCTCTTAACTTTCAGCACATTAATTCTTAGTTTTGTAAGAAAAGAAAGTCTATGAAAAAAGTTATCTATTTATCCATACTACTTGCTTTTATGGTGAGTTGTACTAGCAAAGACAAATCTTCAGAGGCACTCCAATTTGAGCAAAAAGAATTTGTTCAATCCTCAGACAATTGCATCGCTGATGAATGCACGACAATTAAGCTGAGTCTTCCGGTGATGACCAATGAAGATCACGAAATTGCAGCAAAAATCAACCGACATCTTATCGCTGAAATTGACAATATTGTAGCAGTAGATGACGCCACTGCAACTAGCACCTCTCTAGAGGAACTTACACAGAATTACATCAAAAACTACAAAGCTTTTGTTGCTAAATATCCCGATGAAACGCTTGCTTGGAAAGCGGAAGTGGAAGGAGACATTACCTTTTACAATGCAGATTTACTTTCTATTGCTTTAGAATACTACACTTTTGCAGGCGGAGCTTATGGATTTAAAAGTGAAATGGCTCTAAATTTCAACCCAAAAACGGGAGATTTATATCGCGTGGAAGACTTAATTGGCAATTGGGATGAGTTGCAAAAACTCATGGCACTCCAACTGAAAGACAAAATGGATATTTGGACAACAAACAACCAATTGAAATACCCAGAAAGTATTTTCTTTTATGAAGATACGGTAGGATTTATTTACAATGCGGTGGATGATGATGCACATTACAATGGCCCAACAAAAATTGATTTCCCGAAAGACCGTGTCCTTCCTTTTTTAAAGGTAAACTTGGATCCTATAGCAGCAGAAAAATAAAGCATTGACCCTTAACGCTCGACACTGTGAGTATTTATAAAAAAATCTTTCAACAGACCGCTATCTATGGTTTAGCAGCTGTTTTCCCTAAAGTAATTGGTTTCTTTTTAGTTCCGTTTCACACGGATTTGATGAAAAATGACGCCTATGGAGAGTATAGCGTGATTTTCTCCATCATGATGTTGCTGAATGTCATACTCTCTTTTGGTATGGAAACCGCTTTCTTTCGATTTTATAATACTCGAGACAATAAACAAGAAGTCATCAACAATAGCATGCTCTTTTTGGGCGCAACTACCCTCCTTTTTGCAGTAGTAGGGTTCTCTTTCCTTGATTTTTGGTCTACACTTCTCCATATACCAACCAATATCTTACACTATGTTCTGTGGATTCTGATTTTGGATGCTTTGGTGATTGTGCCTTTTGCTAAGTTAAGAGCCGATCAACGCCCGATGTATTACAGCGCTATTCGAATTGGAAATGTCTGTATTTATTCTGTGCTGAATGTGTTATTTTTATATTTCTTGCCTCAATGGGCAGCACAAGCGCCTTCGTCCATTTTTGCATCCCTCTATATTGAAAACTTTCAAGTAGAATATATTTTTATTGCCAACTTAGTGGCTAGTGCAGCTACATTCTTCGTATTTACGAAGAATTATTGGCAGTTGAATTTCAATATAAACAAGGAATTATTACAACAAATGTTGCGTTATAGTTTCCCTGTAATGGTTGCTGGATTGGCTTTTGCTATCAATGAAAGCTTTGACAAAATCTTATTACAGCGTTTGTTACCTGCGGATATCGCTTCTGCTGAGGTTGGAAAATATGCTGCTTGTTACAAATTAGGTCTTTTTATGGTCTTGTTTAGACAAGCTTATACCTTAGGAATCGAACCTTTCTTTTTTAACTACGCCAAAAATGACGATGCACCAACTAAATACGCTACCGTAACCAAGTACTTCATCTTAATGGGAAGTGCTATTATGCTAGGTGTAGTAGTCTTTTCGGATGTATTAAAAGTGTTGTTTATTCGCAATGAAAGTTATTGGGACGCCATGATTGTTGTTCCTCTCATTATTTTAGCCAACCTATGTATGGGGATTTACACCAACCTATCCGTTTGGTATAAGTTGCGCGATAAAACAAGTATGGGGGCTTATATCTCCATTTTTGGAGCGGTATTAACCTTACTGTTCAATTACGCCTTAATTCCATTATGGGGTTATATGGGATCTGCTATCGCTACCTTATTGGCGTATGGATCGATGATGATTGTCTCCTATGTATTAGGCCAAAAATACTACCCTATTCCCTATGATAAAAAAGCCATTGGTCTGTATATGGGATTATCCATGCTCTTATCATATATCTACTTCTACCACTTTAGAGAAAACTATTTCGTAGGTTTTGCTGCGATTCTCCTTTTCGGTGTAGTTGTATTTAGTCAAGAGAAAAACGCCCTAAAACGAATGCTTAAAAAATAAGAAAAGCCACGCTAAGCGTGGCTTTTTACTTCTATATTAATAACTGATATTTTCTAGGTTTTTATCCTTACTGTATTTAATCAAGTAGCTCATGCGTACTTTTTTAACTTCGTTGGGTTGCAATTGAACGTCCCATGTTACTAAACCTTTCTCCTCGTCCACTTTTCCTTTTGGCGATTCGTTTAATGTAATCTCAATTGAATTATCCGTACTAATTGGATATTGGTCTTCTACTTGAATAGCAACGGCTTCTTTTTTATTGTTTTTGATTGTAATCTCATACGTAAACGTTTGCTCCTTTTTCGATGATAGTGTTTTCGTTCCTGATTTATCTGAAATCAACGTACGACTAACCGAAATATTAGGATCTTTTTCCAATATTCAGACGCAATTTCTCTTCCGTATTTTCAGTAGATAAATACGTTTGTCCGATATTCATTCCATCATAAATCACATTGGCTTGTCCTGATAATAAATTGTGTTTCCCATAATCCTTTATTTCCGCAACTAAATACGCATTCGCATCTAATTTTGGTGCAGCATAGTACTTATAGTCTCCACTAATATCAAACGTATTCAAATCCACACTGTGGCGTTTGCCATTGCTCAAAATCGAATACGGGATTGCAATGTCAAAAGTTACATTCAGTTCACTCTGATTTACTGTTGTATACTCTGCAAGCGTTTGTCTATCTTCATAAGACACCTCATTTAAAGTAGCAACATAACCTTGGTTTTTTCTTACATCTTTGCGACTCATAGAAGCTGTTTCATAACTAGGATTCACCCCTGCATCACCTTGAGTCATTCTCTCCATGATACGTATTTCTCCCCTATCGTTTTCATATTGAACAAACCAAGTATTCCAAGTCGGAATGGTATAATTTTGGTTTAATTTACCTGAAGTCAAACTCAATCTTACATTACGCCAATCAATACCCGAAGTTTGCACTACTTGGGCTTTATACATCATCTTAATTGGTGCGTTTATTTTATCAATACGCAAATCGTACGAAGGAACCCATTGTGCTTGATTGGTGGCATAGTTAATTCGGAAAGGAACATTCCCTTCTCTCCCATTCATTACTTGTACAATTAGTTTTCCGCGACTGATACGTTCTGATTTATCCCCACCAAGCGTTAATTGTCCCTTCAAATCATTCCATTTGGCTTCAATCACTGCTTTTTCCTTTTTCTTTAAGAATACAGCATTTTGCAATTCTTGACGTTTCTTTCCGTAGTATTCTACCCATTTAGTCACATCAGTAAACCCAAAACTTGTAAATGTTTCACTTGCACTTGTACGATCCAATAAATTAATAGTTTGAGTATCAGCATTTATTGCATTAGTTATTTTCTCCAATTTTAGTTCTGCTGCTGCAATACTATCGCGCAACGGTTTCATTAAAGGGGAATTATTCACATTGTCATATTCTTCAATATAGGCATTGGAGAACTGTACGGACATCACGGTTACCTCATTAATAGAACCTACTTTAATCGTATTTTCCATCAATTGATCCGAAACATTGGTAATGACTACTTCAGACAATCCCTTTGGCAAAGTCACTTGTGCATTTTGCGTTAATTCAGCACCATCATAATACACCCGTGCGCTTTCTAAATTCGCCTTAGTATAGACGGGTTTTTGCGCCCACACTGCTACAGCACTTAATGCCATAGCTAAAACAATTCCTTTTCTCATGCTACTTTTTTTTCAATTTTTATCCAAAGAGATGTTCTACCACATCCTCGATCTTCGTTACTAAAATAACTTTTATTCCCGTTCCGGTGTAGGAAATCTTATTGTATTTGGAAACCAATATTTCAGAAAAGCCTAATTTTTCAGCTTCTTGAATGCGTTGATCCACGCGATTAATCGGACGAATTTCTCCTGAAAGCCCCACTTCTCCAGCAAAAGTCACCCCTTTTTGAATGGAGATATCTTGATCCGAAGATAAAATTGCAGCCACTACACCTAAATCAATTGCAGGATCATCGACTGAAATTCCTCCTGTAATATTTAAGAAAACGTCTTTTTGTCCTAAGCGGAAACCTGCACGTTTTTCCAACACCGCCAACAACATATTCAATCGCTTGAGATTATATCCCGTTGCACTGCGTTGTGGCGTTCCATAAACCGCTGTACTCACCAACGATTGCACCTCCACCATCAAGGGACGCATTCCCTCTAACGTTGCAGCAATAGCTGTTCCCGATAATTCTTCATCTTTGTGGGAAATTAAAATTTCCGATGGATTAGACACTTCTCGCAATCCGCTGCCTTGCATTTCGTAAATGCCCAATTCAGCCGTAGAGCCAAAGCGGTTTTTATTGGCGCGTAAAATACGATACACGTGATTGCGATCCCCTTCGAACTGTAGCACCGTGTCTACCATATGCTCTAACATTTTCGGACCGGCAATACTTCCATCTTTGGTTATATGCCCAATAATCAACACAGGGGTACCTGTTTCTTTGGCAAACTTCGTCAGCTCTGCGGTACATTCTTTAATTTGAGAAACCGTCCCGGCTGAGGATTCAATATAATCCGTATGCAAAGTCTGAATAGAGTCAATAATCAACACATCCGGTTGAATTTCTTCAATCTGACGAAAGATATTTTGGGTATTGGTTTCTGTTAAGATATAACAGTTTTCGTTATTGGGATTGATGCGTTCTGCACGCATTTTGATTTGCTTCTGACTTTCTTCTCCAGAAACATAAAGTACTTTAAAAGGTAAACGCAAAGAGATTTGCAAAAGCAATGTACTTTTCCCAATTCCAGGTTCTCCTCCGAGTAAAACCATAGATCCAGGGACTAATCCTCCACCTAACACTCGATTCAACTCCCCATCCAAGGTATTCATGCGGATTTCCTCTGCGCTGTCAATTTCCTTTACTTTTAACGGTTTTGCTATACGCTTTGAAGTAGATGCATTGGAACTAACTGCCTTCCATGCGGTTTTCTCTTCTTTTTGAATCACCTCCTCTACCAGCGTATTCCATTCCTTACAAGTAGGACATTGCCCCATCCATTTGGGAGATTGAGCACCACAACTTTGACAGAAAAAAGCGGTTTTTACTTTTGCCATACGACCTTCTACTTTTAAATTCTAAAACTCAAATTTACAATTAAAAGTTTAGATTTGAATTCCCTCTTTTTAGCTATAAATACAGCAGGATAAAAGAAAAGGTAGACCGATTCATGCAAGCAATTAAACGGATAAATCTTGGATACATTGTTCTCGTATCGCCCAGATTTCAGCTGAAGAATAAGGAATAGCTCCATTTTCTTCAAGCCATTGCGCCATAAATGCCTGGTGAACTTGCACTTTATAGGCTCCAATTTCATTGACTTGAATCTCGTATTCCACCAATAAATCCGATTGAAAATCTGCTGGGGAAGCTCCCGTTCGAGTAAAGTCAAAACGCTGATTCTTGTATTTTAAATAAGTATGTGCTTCAGGAATATAATCGAGTTGATAATGTGCCAAGGTATTGCCCACCAATGGAGTATTTTGTCCATTCATTTTGAATATACCAAGGATTAATTTCAAATCTGTATAGCCCTGTTCCGCAGCCATTTGCTTTAAAACCGCATGTTTGGTACTACAAGTTCCCTTACCATCAGCAAAAAACGAAAGTAGATCGTCTTTATTGGAATTTCGTCCATAAGGCAAATCACAAATATAGACGGTTGCCGCTTGAAAAGTATTAATGCCTCTATGAAGGAACGCTTGAGACAACGCTCCTTTGGATTGAATGTTAAAATTTAGTAGGGTATGCATTGTCTTTCGTTTACTCTTCTCAATAATGTTCTTTCACCCATTGTTGAAAATATTCTACATAGGTTTTGCCAATCGGAATAACTTTATCGTTGATAAAAATCCGATTGCGCTCAATGGTATCAATCTGATCCAAACGCACAATATACGATTTATGAACCCGCATAAAATCATCCGAAGGCAATTTCTTTTCTAATTCGAGAAACGTATCGAGAATGATGATTTTTTCCTGTCTTAAATTTAAGCACAAATAGTCTTTTAATCCTTCGACAAAAAGTAAATCTTTCAAAAATATTTTGACTAATTTCCCATCCGTTTTGACAAATAAAAAATCGGCATCTCCTTTTATTGTTGGCGTTAAGCTAGTTGGAGTACTTGATTGAATAACTGGTTGAAAATGCGCTTTTGCCTTTTGAACACTCTTGTAAAAACGCTCAAACGAAATGGGTTTCAGCAAATAATCCAACACTTGATATTCATATCCTTTTAGCGCATATTCACTATAAGCAGACGTTACAATATACTTGGTTCGATTCCCTACAATATCCATGATCTGCAACCCTGTCAATTCAGGCATTTGAATGTCGATGAACAACAAATCAATCGTTTCTTCTTCCAATAGTTTCAATGCATCCAAGGCGGAAGTACTTGATCCAACCAACAGCAATTGGGGAATCATTTTGGTGTATTCCGTTAAAAGCGAAATCGCCAGAGGTTCATCATCTAAAATAAAACAGCGGATTTGATTCATAATTCAATCGTTAGGTTACAAAAATAAGACGTTTCCGTTTGTTGAATCGTCAAGGTATACTGCTCAGGAAAATGCAACGCCAATCGCTTTTTTATATTCTCTATTCCAATCCCTTGCTGTTTATCCTTTTGATACCGATTAATTTTATTACTCGATTCAAAAACCAAGGTATGCTTGTTTTGGATAATGGTAATTAAAAAAGGATGATTGGAATCTGTTACCTCACCATGTTTGAAAGCATTTTCAACAAAAGGTAATAACAAAAGGGGCGGGATTTGCAATTGAGGCTGTTGAATTTCTTTTTTGATTTTAATATACTTCTCTCCTTGTATTCGCATACACTCTAGCTCAATATAATTTTCTATATACGCTATTTCAGCTTCTAAAGAGACCGTTTGTTGCTGGCTTTCATAGGTTACATAACGCATCAAATGACTTAATTTTTCAATGGCATTCAAGGCTAAATCCGATTTTTGATACACCAAATAATAAATATTATTCATGGTATTAAAGATAAAATGCGGGTTGACTTGAGACTTTAAAAAATTAATTTCCGCTTGTATTTTCAATTGTACAGCTTCTGTTTTTTCCTTTTGGGATTGGACAAACTGGACAATCAACCAAATGGTAATTGAGGGAATAATACTTAGACTCGCAAAATATAAATTGTCAACAATATAGAACGAAGCGGGTAAAACTGGACTGTAATTGGTAAATCCAAAAAAGAGATTCAAGAGATATTCTTCCACAAAATAACGCAATCCAATAAAGCAGCTATAAATCAAAACGACCCCAAATACAATGCGCCCAAACTTTTTGGATCCAATGAATTTTGGGATCACATACAGATAATTAAAGTAAAAAATGAGGGCACTTAACAACGTAAAAACGACGGGATAAAATCGAAACACCGCTTGTTCGCTTGCATTTCTCCAAAAAGCAAATTCAAATTGTAGCGTATCATAATCAAAACGCGTGGAAGTGCGAATAATGAAAATAACCCAAAAAACAAGGTGAATGAGACTAATTTGCTTCTTTGTCATGATTGATTTGCTAAAAACACGCATTAAAGGTACGTCTAAAATCAAAACGCTTTGCTGTTCTTCGACCAACGATACAAAATATCCGACCAACATCTTCATCGGAAAAAAAAATTCGTTGGTCTAAAATAAAAAATAGGTTGATTGCATCGTCGCATATTTGTCTCAAACAAATAAACATGAAATACACTCTACTCTTTTTTTTGATTTCTTTTTTCTCTTTTAGCCAGACTGTTCAAGTAACTGGACAGATTTATGAAGGAGAACAACCCACTGAATTTACAACCGTGCGATTCACCAATACACAATCACAAGAGCTCGTTCAGACCTTTACGGAAGATGCAGGTCGATTTACCATAGCACTTGCACCGGCGTCCTACCATTTGACGCTGCATCAGTACAACCAAGAAGTGTATCAAATGGACCTTGACATTACCCACGATACTGACTTAGGTACGATTCGCATTGAGGGAAATCAACTGCTAGAAGAAGTACAGATTGTTGCTCAGAAACGCCTAATCGAACGCAAAATTGATCGCTTGGTCTTCAATTTAGAATCAGCAGTAGTAGGTACAGGTGGCAATGCATTAGAAGCATTAAAAGTAACCCCTGGCGTTCAAGTTTCTCCGTCTGGTATTTCCATTGTTGGCAAAAATCAAGTCTTAGTATTAATTGACGACCGACCGACGTATCTATCAGGAGATGAACTTACGCGTTATCTAGAAAGCATCAGTAGTGCTGATTTAAAAAGCATTGAAGTGATTACTACCCCTCCAGCCAAATATGAAGCGGAAGGAAATAGTGGAATCATCAATATTGTAACCAAAAAAACACCCCAAGACACCTGGAATGCAACGGTAGGTTCCACCTATCAACGTGGCAAGCGAAATACGATGCGCTACAATGCGGGTTTTAATTTGAACCAAAAAAGATGGAAAGCCAAAGCAACAGCAAATTTTGGTGATGTACGCTTTCTTCGAACTTGGAGTAATGATTTATTCTATACAGATGAAACTTGGGAAAATAGAGCAACAACTGATGGTAAGAACAACTACTACAACCTCAATGTTGACCTCTCTTACCAATGGAGTAAAAGCTGGGAAATGGGAATAAAATTCGCTAAAAACAACTATAATTTCAAAGGAATTATGGAAGGCAAAACCACGCGTTTAAATCTCAAAGAGATTCATTCCTATATTACAGAAGACTCCAAGGAACAATCTAAATCAGATCGTTTTATTATATCCTACTTTAATGAGATTAAACTAGATACTTTAGGAAAAAAATTGACCTTAGATTTAGATTATATCAGCAGTGATCAGCCGAGTTTCAGAAATTTCACATCCGAAAGCCTCAATCCTTTGCATCAAAGTATTCCCAACAGTTTGCTACAAGGAGGAAATGACAATCAAAATACCATTGACAATTATATCGGAAAATTAGATGTCAATCTGCCCTTCCAAAATTTCACTTTTAATGTAGGAGCAAAGCTTGCTACTTCAAAAACAAAAAATAAATTACTGATTTACAATTCAATCCTACCTACTGGTGTACAGCACAATCAATTTGATTATACCGAAAACAACCAGGCTGTTTATGTGTCAGGGACTAAAACCTGGTTAGATGCCTTGACGCTTCAAGCAGGTTTACGCGTAGAAGCTACCCAAACGAAAGGATATGCCTCCGCATTAGATCAAACCAATAGAAATAACTATGTCAAGTTTTTCCCGACGCTTTATATCCAATATCAATTGAATGAAGACCAAACATTGGGATTCAATTATGCTAGACGAATCAACCGACCTAATTTTGAGAGTTTGAACCCCACGCGTTCCACCTATAATGCCTATAGCTATCACGAGGGAAATCCCTTCTTAAAACCAGCTTATACCTCTAATTTAGAATTCATTTATACCTATAAAAAATTAGAATCTAAGGTGTATTACAGCCAAATGAAAGATGGTATTTCACAAGTTTCTCAGATTGATGCCGAAACTAAAAACTACAATTACATTTGGATGAATTATGTAGATGTAAAAGAAATTGGTCTTTCAGAAAGCATCTATTTTAAACCAACCTCGTGGTGGAATAGTTCGAATGAATTCACCTTGACTTACTCTTCTGCAGTTCCAGTAGTAGAAAATGAAGAACGAGTAAAGGGAACAGCGGCTTATTTTTCAACCTCCAATGATTTTATTTTGAATACTGCCCAGACTTTATTTGCAGGATTTAATTATACCCAAAGTTTTAAAGGAGTATCAGATAATTTTCATTCCAAAGCTTATGCAGATGTCAACCTGAATGTAAAATACCTCTTAGTCAACAAAAAACTGGAGTTATCTCTTCAATTGAGCAATGTATTAAACAGCGTAAATTCTACGTATAAAGAAACCACGGAAGCCATGCAGCGCTTTCAAAATAATTGGGACAATCGCGCCATTCGCTTTTCAGCAAGTTATAAATTGGGACATAGCACCTTGAAAGTTAAACAAAGAGCCAATGCTTACGAAGAAGAACTAGGAAGAATGTAATCTTATTTTCTTCTTGTGTGATATAGAGGTAATAAAAAGAAAGATAACGCACCTAAAACAACGACGATAGCCGTTTGTGTCGTCCACAAAATCCAGCCAAAGGCGGTTCCTGCAACAGTAGAAATATGGTACAATACGAGTAATTCTGCTAGTAGTAAAGGGAAAGCTCCAAAACCGCCATTGGTAAAGGATACGGCAAAACTTCCCGCTACAAATGCCGACATAATCATCGGAAAGGTTAATACACTCGTTTCGGCTAAGGCCAACGTACCAAAGTAAAAAGTAGCAATATAGCCCAACCAGATAACCAGCGTAAAGAATAAAAACGCCGCTTTAGTAGGCATTCTAAAAATACTATTCACCCCCTCAACCAAGCCTTTGAGCTTTTGTTTGACAAAAGCGATGGGCTTCCAGGTCACATACATAAATACAACCACCACCAGCACAAATCCTACAACGGCTAAAAGTCCCAACCACATCAATTGATCTACGGGAACATATTGCAGTAAGAAATCTTTAAGTACGTCATACTGCAGGACAAGCGCAGTAAATACACAAAGTAACAAGCAAATTAGATCGACTACGCGTTCGGAAACAATACTTCCAAAACTCTTATCAAAAGGAATTTGCTGGTATTTTTGCAGCACCAATGCACGAGAGACTTCTCCAGAACGAGGCACGGTAAGATTCATGAGATAACCAATGTTGATGGCCATAAAATTCGTCGCAGTAGAAGATGAATACCCCATGTAATTCAAAGCGTACTTCCAACGATGGGCACGTGCCCAAAGACTGATAATAGAAAAGATTGAAGCGATGATAATATAGCTATAATCCGCACCTTTAAAGTGCATCACTATCTCTTCAATCTGTTCTTGTGTAAATTTAGCAAAAGCGTAATAAACTAAAAATACTCCCAACGCAAGTGGGAGTATAATTGATATAAGTTTATTAACGGTTTTCTTCAATATGCTGAATTAAGTTAGACTATTGTTTTCTTCATTTGGAAAAACAATAGAAGGTCTAAATGTTTTAGCTTCCTCAAAATCCATTATTCCATAAGAAATAATGATAACGATATCCCCTTGGTGTACCTTGCGAGCTGCTGGCCCGTTTAAGGTAATTTCCCCGCTATTTCGAGGACCAGGAATCGCATATGTTTCAAAGCGTTCTCCATTGTTGATATTCACAATAGAAACTTTTTCACCCTCAATCATATTGGCTGCTTCCAATAAAGCTTCGTCTATGGTAATACTTCCAATATAATGTAAATCGGCACCTGTTACGGTTACACGATGAATTTTTGATTTTACTACTTCAACTTGCATGTCGCGATAGTTTAGTTAAAAGATAAATTGTCAATTAATCGAACCCCTTCAATATGAGCCACAAGGAAACCTCTATACTTATGCCCTGCTAGTTTAGCAGTAGCTACCTTTAACGTATCCTCATCTGCAATTGTAAAGTATTCGAGGTCAAAGGTAGAATTATTTTTAAATTGAGACTCAACAAATTGATTAACTTTTTCAATCGATTCAGTTTTAAACAGTTCTTGTGCTTGTTTCAAAACCTGATATAAAAAGGTTGATTGCTGTAATCCCGTTGTAGAAATACGTTCATTTCTAGAGCTCATTGCCAATCCATCTGCTGCTCTAAAGATAGGAACACCAACAATTGTAACAGGAACATGTTCTTTTTCAACCAATTTTCGGATGATTTGAAGTTGTTGAAAATCTTTCTCTCCAAAATAGGCTTTCGTTGGTTCAACCAAGTCAAAAAGTTTTTTGACAATTGTACCAACACCATCAAAATGTCCAGGTCGTTGTGCCCCCTCCATTTCGAATTCTAATCCGTCGTAATCGAACTTTTTAGCTACCGTTTCGCCCGCGTAAATTTCCTCTACTGAAGGCGAAAAAACGACAATTTGTTCTGATAATGAGCGGATAATATCCAAATCTCGCTCTAAAGTTCGGGGATATTTCGCCAAATCTTCTGCATTATTGAACTGCGTAGGATTGACAAAAATACTCACTACTGTACAACCATTTTCTTGTAGGGATTGTTCCATCAAAGAAAGGTGTCCACGGTGTATAGCCCCCATTGTAGGCACTAAACCAATTGATTGGTTCGCCTTGTGAAAAGTCTCCAAATAAGCTTGTAATTCGACTTTTGTATGAAAAAGAAACATCTGCTTCGCGTTTTAAATAATGGCAAAATTAGTTAATTCGAGAAATAACTCCATAAAATTTCGTAAATTTGCACAGTTTTATTTATTTCAACAGAAACTATTTTTGAAGATGAAAGATAAGAGGATATTGTACGTATCATCTGAAGTGGTACCTTATTTAGCAGAAAATGAAGTTTCATTAATGTCTTATGATGCGCCTAAAATGATTAATGAACAGGGAGGGCAAATAAGAATTTTTATGCCGAAATACGGTAGCATCAATGAAAGAAGACATCAATTACATGAAGTAATCCGCCTATCGGGGATGAATCTTGTCGTAAATGATATGGATATGCCTTTGATTATCAAAGTGGCTTCTATACCCAAAGAGCGAATTCAAGTTTACTTCATTGATAACGATGAATACTTTAAAAGAAAATCAACGTTTTCGGACGAAGATGGCGTTCTTTACCCAGATAATGATGAGAGAGCTATTTTCTTTACGAAAGGCGTAATTGAGACAATTAAAAAATTAAACTGGGTTCCGGATATCATCCACGTACAAGGTTGGATGGCTTCGCTATTGCCAACGTACTTAAAAAATTACTATAAAGATGAAGCGATTTTTGCAGACACAAAAATTGTCACTTCTATCTTTGATGAAGGATTTGAAGGTGCTTTAAGCACATCTATGCATACCAAAGTTGCCTTTGACAACTTGCCAAAAGAAGATATTGCTGATTTCGAAAAAGCAACATATCACAACATAATGGTTAATGCGGTTAAGAATTCTGATGGAGTGATTCTCGCTTCTGAGAACATCCCTTTAGATTTAACAAAATATATAGAATCTTCTAATAAACCTTTCTTACCTTACGCTACTAAAGAAGCATTTGCTGAGGCATATACTACTTTTTATAACCAATTTTTATAATACTAACGCATATATTCGATTTAGTAGATGAATTATAAAAGCATCGTAAAAACATTCGTAATCCTAGCAAGCATGGCTAGTTTACAATCATGTGACAAAGATTTTAGTGAAGTTGGTGGAGATATCATCGGAGATAACAACTTAAATATTGACACGTATCAAGTTCAAGATATAACAGCTTACACCCAACCTTATGGTGCTTTGAGTACCAAAAACTTACCTAATGTTCCTTTTGGTTCAATTGACAATGGTGAATTTGGTCGAACAAACAGCAGTTTTGTAACACAAGTATTGTCTGCCTCTACTTCTTTTGATTTAATGAAAAGCAATGCTGTTATTGACTCTGTTTATGTATACATTCCCTACTATGCTCAATATGACAAAGTAGAAGATGAAATTACGTACTACAAATTATTAAACGTAACTGGCGAAGGAAGTTTCAATTTGGAAGTGTATGAGAATGGATATTACCTCAATAATGTGAATCCAGGAACAGGAAAAGACATACCGTATTATTCTGATGCAACAGCACAGTTTGAGCAATACAAAAAGCCAACCCTGTTAAACGATTCAAACGACACCAAACAGAATACTGATTTTTCTTTCACCAAGAGAAACATCATCATTTATAAAAGAGATGATAAAGGGAATATCATCTATGATGAAAAAACAAATAAACCGACTGAACAAGAACGTTTAGCTCCTGGAGTATGGTTAGACTTGAACACGGATTATTTCAAAAAATTCGTAGATAATAAAGACCTTTTCAAAGATCAATCGCAATTTAAAAACCACTTCCGTGGGTTGTATTTCAAAGCTACTGGAAATAGTTCAACTGGAGCCTTAGGGTTATTGAATATTACCCAAGGTAAAATGGTAGTCAAATACCACCAAGAAATTGAAGAAACGAATAGCGAAGGAGAGAAAATCAAGAAAACGCAACGTGTAACTATAATACTTCCATTCACTAAAGATGCTGTAAGTGATGGTGCTACTGCATTCGATTCTCATATCAATGTTAGTTTAACTACCAATGAAGGGAATACGCATACTCAAGAAGGAGACAAAACAAACGGAGATCCGTTTTTATACATCAAAGGAAGCGAAGGAAATGTTGCCGTTATCGATTTGTTTGGTGCCAATGGTTTTGAAGAATTAAAAGCACTCAAAGAGAAAGAATACTTAATCAACGATGCAATTCTAACCGTTCATGTTGATCAAGCAGCCATGAAAAAAGATCAGATTCCACAACGTCTATACTTGTATAATTACGACAATGGAACCCCTGTTTCAGACTTCTTGAATGACAATAGCGCAAATGCTGATTACAGCAAATTGGTCTATGGTGGAATTTATCAAACAGCGAATGAAGAAACAAAAGTAAAAGGAAACTTCTACAAATTTAGAATTACAGAATACATTCGCACCCTATTAAAAAGTAAAGAATTAAAAAGTCCAAAATTAGCAATTGCTGCAACCTATAGTTACAACGATGTTTTATTAGGCACCGTGACTAAAGGAATCAATAGCAAATTAAAGACAGAAATACCAAACACACCTGAAAACGTAACTTACGTGCCTGCCCTGTCGGCAGTATACCCATTGGGTACCGTAGTTTACGGAACGAATACTAGCTCAGACAAAAAAATGACACTGCAAATATTTTATACTAAAACTAAAAACTAATTATTTATGTGTGGAATCGTTGGATACATAGGTCATAGAGATGCATATCCGGTAATCATCAAAGGACTAACTAGACTGGAATATCGTGGATATGATAGTGCTGGATTAGCTGTTTTTGATGGAGAAACGATTAATCTTTGCAAAACAAAGGGAAAAGTTGCTGATTTAGAAGAAAAAGCTACAGATGCAATTAAAAAAGGAACTATAGGAATTGGTCATACCCGTTGGGCCACACATGGTGTACCCAACGACGTAAATTCACACCCTCATTTTTCCAACTCAGGTGAATTAGTCATTATACACAATGGAATCATTGAAAATTATGATTCATTAAAACAAGAATTAATCAAACGCGGTTATATCTTTCATTCAGAAACAGATACCGAAGTATTAATTAACTTGATAGAAGACGTTCAAAAAACGCAAAAAGTAAAACTAGGAAAAGCAGTTCAAATTGCATTAAACCAAGTTATTGGAGCCTATGCAATTGCAGTCATGGATATTAAAAAACCCAATGAAATTGTAGCTGCACGTTTAGGTAGTCCTTTAGCTATTGGAATTGGTGAGAACGAATACTTCATCACCTCTGATGCGTCTCCTTTTATTGAATACACGAATAATGCGATTTATCTAGAAGATGAAGAAATGGCTATTATTCGCTTACACAAGCCATTAAATATTCGCAAGATCAAAGATGACTCTTTGGTTAATCACTATGCTCAAGAGCTACAATTAAACTTAGAGCAAATTGAGAAAAACGGATATGATCACTTCATGTTAAAGGAGATTTACGAGCAGCCAGACGTAATCCGCGATACATTTAGAGGGCGTTTACTTGCTGATCAGGGCTTAATTAGAATGGCAGGTATCGAAGATAACCTAGATAAATTCCTCAATGCAAAACGCATCATTATCGTTGCTTGTGGAACATCTTGGCATGCTGCATTAGTAGCTGAATACGTTATCGAGGAATTTGCAAGAATCCCTGTTGAAGTCGAATATGCTTCTGAATTCCGTTATAGAAATCCAATCATCAGCAGTGATGATGTTATCATTGCGATTTCTCAATCTGGAGAAACAGCCGATACATTAGCTGCAATAAAATTAGCAAAAACCAAAGGGGCATTCGTTTTTGGTGTTTGCAATGTGGTAGGATCTTCAATATCAAGAGAAACACATGCGGGAGCTTATACCCATGCTGGTCCAGAAATTGGAGTTGCATCAACTAAAGCATTCACCACGCAAATTACTGTGCTTACTTTAATTGCTTTGCGTTTAGCTAAATCCAAAGGATCATTATCGAATTCAGAGTATTTAAAATATTTACACGAATTAGAATTAATTCCAGAACGCGTAAAAGAAGCCTTAGTACAAAACCAAGAGGTATTAAAGATTGCGGAAGTATATAAAGACGCAACAAACTGCTTATATCTTGGAAGAGGATACAACTATCCAGTTGCCTTAGAAGGAGCCTTAAAGCTAAAGGAAATATCATACATCCACGCAGAAGGGTATCCTGCTGCAGAGATGAAACACGGTCCAATTGCATTAATTGATGAGCATATGCCTGTCATTGTTATTGCACCAGATCAAATGCACTACGACAAAGTGGTAAGTAACATCCAAGAAATTAAAGCGCGCAGTGGAAAGATCATTGCCGTTGTAACAAAAGGAGACAAACAAGTGAGAGCATTAGCGGATCACGTAATTGAAGTACCTGGTATTTCGGAAGCGTTAACCCCTATTTTAACCACAATTCCACTCCAATTATTGTCGTACCACATTGCAGTTTTAAGAGATTGTAACGTAGACCAGCCTCGTAATTTAGCGAAGTCGGTAACGGTTGAATAACTATAAAATGCGAACCCAAATCGGGCTCGCATTTTTTTATATATAAATAAATTTTTAATCATTTTCATATTAAGAGAAAAAAACTATCTTTGCACTCTGAAAAAGTAGTTTTTTTCACTAAACGTAAATAGCTGTTAAATAAATACATAAGCAATGTCTAAAGTTACAGGAAAAGTTGCGCAAGTTATCGGACCAGTAGTTGACGTAGTCTTCAACACTGAGCATGCCGAACTTCCAAAAATTTATGATTCATTAGAAATCACTAAACCAGATGGTTCTAAATTAGTACTTGAAGTACAATCACACATTGGAGAAGATACAGTTCGTACAATTTCAATGGACTCAACAGACGGATTAAGTAGAGGTTACGCAGTAGCTGCTACAGGATCTCCTATTCAAGTTCCCGTTGGAAAAGAGGTATTTGGTAGATTGTTTAATGTTGTTGGAGACGCTATTGACGGTCTTGGTAACTTACCAAAAGCAGGAGCGAATGGATTGCCAATCCACAGACCTGCACCGAAATTCGAAGATTTATCTACATCTACAGAAGTATTATTCACCGGAATTAAAGTAATCGATTTAATTGAGCCTTATGCAAAAGGAGGAAAAATTGGACTATTCGGTGGAGCTGGAGTAGGTAAAACTGTATTGATTCAAGAGTTAATTAACAATATCGCAAAAGGTCACGGTGGACTTTCTGTATTCGCAGGAGTTGGAGAGCGTACACGTGAAGGAAACGACTTACTACGTGAGATGTTAGAGTCAGGTATTATCAAATACGGTGATGACTTTATGCACTCTATGGAAAATGGAGGTTGGGACTTATCAAAAGTAGACCGCGAATTAATGAAAGACTCTAAATGTACTTTCTTATTCGGTCAGATGAATGAGCCACCAGGAGCACGTGCACGTGTTGCTTTATCAGGATTAACAATTGCTGAGTTCTTCCGTGATGGTGCTGGAGACGACCAAGGAAAAGACGTACTTTTCTTCGTTGACAACATCTTCCGTTTTACACAAGCAGGATCTGAGGTATCAGCGTTATTAGGACGTATGCCATCAGCAGTAGGATACCAACCAACATTAGCAACAGAAATGGGTGCGATGCAAGAGCGTATTACTTCTACTACAAAAGGATCTATTACTTCTGTACAAGCAGTTTATGTACCTGCGGATGACTTAACTGACCCGGCGCCAGCTACAACTTTCGCCCACTTAGATGCTACAACCGTATTATCTCGTAAAATTGCGGAGTTAGGTATTTACCCTGCAGTAGATCCATTAGATTCTACTTCTCGTATTTTATCTCCAGACATTTTAGGAAATGAGCACTACGCTTGTGCACAACGTGTAAAAGAAATCTTACAGAAATACAAAGAATTACAAGATATTATTGCAATTTTAGGTATGGAAGAGTTATCTGAAGAAGATAAATTAGCGGTACACAGAGCACGTCGTGTTCAACGTTTCTTATCTCAACCTTTCCACGTTGCTGAGCAATTTACAGGTATCCCAGGAGTTCTTGTAGATATTAAAGATACAATCAAAGGTTTCAATATGATTATTGATGGTGAATTAGACCATTTACCAGAGGCAGCTTTCAACTTAAAAGGTTCAATCGAAGAAGCGATTGCAGCTGGAGAGAAAATGCTTGCTGAAGTTTAATAATCACTTAAAAAACAACTATTATGAGATTAGAAATTGTATCACCTGAAGCGACCTTATTCGCTGGAGAAGTTACTTCTGTATCAGTTCCAGGTGTTAATGGTGAGTTTCAAATGCTAAACAATCACGCGGCTATTGTTTCTTTATTGACCAAAGGAAACGTGAAGTTTACTGGAACTAACATTTCTATTAAAGAGCCATTTAATTCAAAGTTCGTTAAAGTTAGCAACGATACGTACCACTTACCTATCAATATGGGTACTGTTGAATTAAGTGATAACAAGATTATTATTTTAGCTAATTAATTAGCTAATACCTTATAAAAAAGCCCGATTCTCTCGAATCGGGCTTTTTTCATTACTATACGCTCTCCTGTAGATAAGAGCATCTAATCGGACTAAAAATAAATCCAAAAAAAAAGTCTTACAAGATTTCTTGTAAGACTTTTTTTTGCTCCCCCTCTTGGGCTCGAACCAAGGACCCTCTGATTAACAGTCAGATGCTCTAACCAACTGAGCTAAGGAGGAAGGTATTTTATACCTACCTAAAGGTTACACGTTTAAAGCATTGCTTTGCTCCCCCTCTTGGGCTCGAACCAAGGACCCTCTGATTAACAGTCAGATGCTCTAACCAACTGAGCTAAGGAGGAAGGTGTGTTACCTTTATTGCGATGCAAATATAGTGTGTTTTCTGCTTTTTGCAAATATTTTAAAGAAAAAAACTCACTTTTTTCAGCTCTCTCCTTTGAGTGTAGGCAATCCCAAACGATAACGAGTTGCTATCAAACGAATTACAAAAACAGAGGCTGCAGTAGAAATTTGAACAATGGCAGCATCTAAACCAATAGCTTGGAGTATATAGTAGATAAATACCCCAAAAATACAAGCTAGTGCATACCATTCTTGTCTAAAAATAGCCGGAATCTCATTGATTAAAATATCTCGAATCATACCTCCTACCACTCCTGTTATGGTAGCCATGATAGCAACCACCCAAAAAGGATAACCTAACGCTAGGGTTTTTTCGGTACCTACTACCACAAATAATCCCAACCCAATACTATCAAACCACAAAAACGTATTATTTAAGCGAATTAATTTTTGCGGGAATATAATCACCAGCATCAAAGCGACAATCGTACACCAGATATATACACTGGTCAACATCCAAAAGGGAGTAACCCCCAGTAATATATCACGCAATGTACCTCCACCTGTTGCGGTAACAAAACCAACGACAAAAGCGCCAAACCAATCGACATTCTTAGCAGAGGCTAAACGAATACCCGAAATGGCAAATGCAATGGTACCAAAAAACTCAATTACATCAACAAACTTAATTGCCAACCAAAACTTCACAAAGGTTTCCATCAACTCATTCATAGATCAAACCGTATTTTCGCTATTACTTAATTACCACTGTCTTCTTATTGACAAATGCGAGCAATCCTTCAACTGACATTTCTCTTCCTACTCCAGAAAATTTATTCCCACCAAAAGGTACACGAGGATCAGAGATGACCATTTCATTAATAAAGACAGCGCCATCGTCAAACAGGTGTATGTATTTTTTTAATTGATCAATATCTTTGCCAAAAATAGACACGCCCAGACCAAAACGAGAGTCATTGCTCAAGGCTATTGCTTCTTCTATGGTCTCGAATCCAACTACCACCGCTAAAGGACCGAACGTTTCTTGCGTAAAAGCGGGCATTTGATCTGTAACATCCGTTAACACCGTAGGCTCAAACCAATTCTTATCGCGTTTTCCTCCACAAACCACACGAGCACCCAAGCGAACCGACTCATTTAAGATCGTTTCTAGCTCAATTGCGAGATCTTCTCTTGCCATGAGACCTATTCCTGTAGAAAGACTCATTACGTCTCCCTGTTTTAGTTTTTTGGCTTCTTTCGCTAATCGCAAGGTAAATTCTTCACGTAAAGATTCATGTACTAAAAAACGCTTAGCCGCAATACAACTTTGTCCTGTATTCTGAAAACGTGCATTCACTGCAAGTGGAACAATCTCATCCAAATCAACATCTTTAGTCACAATAAATGCATTGCTTCCGCCTAGCTCTAATAACACGGGTTTAATTAAACTACCCGCTTTCTGAGCCACAGCACTTCCAGCAGGTTCGCTTCCCGTTAGGGACACCCCTTTGACCGCAGGATGTTCAATGACCTCTTCCACTTCTTTTCCAGGCAAAGTCAAATTGAAATAAACTTGCTCAAAACCTTCTACAGCAAAACAGGATTCTAAGGCCTTAGCAGAAAAAGGTACGTTACTCGCATGCTTCAGCAAAACGGTATTCCCCGCTAATAAGGTGGGAATAGCAAAGCGAAATACTTGCCAAAATGGATAATTCCAAGGCATTACTCCTAAGATAACGCCCATAGGATCATGGACAATATAGGTTTCGGACCACTTCGTTTGGATGTGACGTCCTTGCAAAATCTCCTCCCCCTCTGCAATATAATAATCAATCAAGGTTGCACTTTTTTCTACTTCAGCGATTGCTTGACTCAAAGGTTTGAACATATCCTGCGTAATCACCGCACCATATCGCTCTTTGTTGAGCAATAACTTTTCTTTTACTTTTTTGAGGTAGGCTATGCGCTCCTCCAAGGCAATTTTACTCCATCTTTGATAAGCACTTGCTGCCTGCTCTATTCTAATTTCTACTTCTTTTTTCATAGTAATGCGTCTTTTATCTTCTAAATTTACAACATCGTCTACACTAATCTTACTTCTTGCTAAAAAAAAGACAAGATTCTTTTACAAGCTCACTTCTGACCCACTGCTTAGAAAAAAATTCTATACCGCGATCAAAATTAGAAAAGCCATCCTTTCAATATAACGTTTATCTTTGTAGAATCAAATTATACCATCATGGATAAAAATGTAAAATTGTTAACCTTCGGACTCGTGCTTTTTGCTTTAAGCTTGATTTTAAAAGCAACCCAAATCATCACAACTGGAATTAGCACCGTAATTATCCTAATTGGATTCGCTTTTATCGTTGTTTCTTTATATCGTTTAGTGTTTATCAAACTGCGCAAGAAATAGTATTATTGTTAACGGTTGACAGTTTACGGTGAACGGTGGGCAGTTTACGGTTGACAGTTTATAGTTTACAGTTTACGGTTTACAGTTTACGGTGAACGGCTTAGGGTATCTTATAAACGAAGAAAAACGGAGCCTTACCAAAAATCAAAACACAAAAAAAACAGCAATAAGCTACTGCTTATCACTGTTTCTTTATCTATATATCAACTACTCTTTTCAAAGTAGTTCACCTTTTATTTCTTTAAAACCTGAGTTAAATTTTCAAGCATCACTTCAGTCATAGAAGATAAGTCATACTTGTGTTTCCAGTTCCAATCCTGTTGTGCACAACTGTCATCAATACTCGCTGGCCAACTATCAGCGATAGCTTGGCGGAAATCGGGTTCATAAGCAATTGTAAAGTCAGGGATATGCTTGGTAATTTCCGCTGCAATTTCCTCAGGTGTAAATGAAATTCCACCTAAATTGTATGAAGAGCGAATCTTAACCGATTCTTTTGGTGCTTGCATGATTCCTACTGTAGCATCTAATGCATCATCCATATACATCATTGGCAATCCTGTTTGCTCTGATAAGAAACAGTTGTAGTGTTTATCTTCAATTGCTTTATAAAAAATATCTACCGCATAATCCGTCGTTCCACCACCTGGAGGAGTTGTCCAAGAAATCAAACCTGGATAACGGATACTGCGTACGTCAACTCCGTATTTATTGAAGTAATATTCACACCAACGCTCTCCGGTTTGTTTTGAGATTCCGTATACTGTACTTGGTTCCATTACGGTATACTGAGGTGTATTTTCTCTTGGAGTTGTCGGTCCAAATACGGCGATTGAAGATGGCCAAAATATTTTTTTAATTTTTCCTTCTTTCGCTAAATTTAAAACGTGAAATAAAGAGTTCATGTTTAACTCCCAAGCAAAAGCAGGATTTTTTTCTGCTGTTGCTGAAAGCAAGGCAGCCATTAAATAAACCTCTTCTACTTGATGTTTTTCAATCACCTGAGCAACAGCATCAAACTCCATTGCATTGACAATTTCAAAAGGTCCTGAGCTCATCAAAGCGTCATTTCCCTCTCTAATATCAGAAGCGATAACATTGTCATTTCCATAGATACCACGCAACTTTAACGTAAGTTCAGAGCCAATTTGTCCACAAGCTCCAATAATTAATATTTTGGTTCCCATTTGTTTTGTATTTAGTTGCACAAATATAGCCGTTGCCAAACAATAAATCAATGTAAAAAAGGACAATTCTATCAGAGAACAAATAAAATTTTGCTTTAATCTCCCATCAATTGATTGAAATTCGCTATGGTTTATCGCAAAGCAAGTCGAATAAATTCAATAACATTCGTAAATTTGAGGTTTGAAATTCAAGGATATGAAAAACATTTGGACGATTA
Source organism: Myroides odoratus (assembly GCF_001549985.1). GTDB lineage: Bacteria > Bacteroidota > Bacteroidia > Flavobacteriales > Flavobacteriaceae > Flavobacterium > Flavobacterium odoratum_A. The sequence continues at coordinate 635,366 of NZ_LROZ01000001.1, forward strand.
TACTGTTGGTACTTAGTTTGAATCTAACCTCTTGTAAGAAAGAAGTGGATCAAAGTGCCATAGAGCAAACCAAATTACAACAATACAACGATAGTGTGTTTACGCATTTAATGAAGGAATGGAAGTTCAAGATTCCGAAAACCTCGAAAGAACTAACCCCTATTCTCGAAGACTGGAAAGCGTGGACAAACCTCATCAATGAATTGAAGTTACGTCCAGTGTCCACGATTGGGGCCTTCCAAAAAAAGGCGGTCACCCTGAGTGAAATAGCAGAAAACCTTCCTTATCAAGGATATCCAGCTGCCTTAGATACTCCTGACATCAAAATCAGATACTCGACCTTATTGACTTCTTTCCAGAATTTGGATATGTATATCAATTTAAATCCTGTGAATATCGAAAAAGTCGACGAGTGGTTGGACAATATTCAACTTAACTTGGATGATATCGTGCGCATGATGGATGAAAATTTAGTTCGTCAAAACTATGCAAAAGAAGCAGGAGAAGATGCGATGCTACACGAAATGGAAGAATTTAGAAATGATATGCGAAAAGCAAATCCCGAAGAAGAATTAGAATAACCTATGGAATTAAAACAATATTTTAATGAGGCTGTACAAACCCAACAAGTTGTACAAGATTTATTAAATAGTCGACAACCCCTACTTTTTAAAGGTATACTAGGATCTGCTCTATCTTTTCAGCTGGAGAGTCTCTTTCGTCAGACTGAACTTCCCTTTTTATTAATTTTCAACGACAAAGAGGAAGCCGCATATTATCTTAATGATTTAGAACACTTCATCAACAAACAAGATGTACTTTTCTATCCAGGATCGTATCGTCGTCCGTATCAAATTGAAGAAACAGACAATGCGAATGTACTCTTGCGTGCAGAAGTATTAAACCGCATTAGCTCACGCAAAAAACCAGCGATTATTGTTTCCTACGCGGAAGCCATTTTTGAAAAAGTAGTCACCAAAAAGGTATTAGAGAAGAATACGCTAAAAGTACACGTTGGGGATCAATTGTCGATTGATTTCGTGAACGAAACACTATTTGAATATAACTTCAAACGCGTAGATTTCGTTGCTGAACCTGGTGAATTTTCTGTTCGCGGTGGAATCATTGACGTTTTTTCTTTTTCGAATGACAATCCGTATCGCATTGAATTTTTTGGCGATGAAATTGACAGTATTCGAACCTTTGATGTGGAGACCCAGTTATCTGTCGATAAGCAAAAGAAAATCACCATTATTCCCAATGTTGAAAATAAATTTACTGCTGAAACAAGAGAAAGTTTCCTAGAATATATTTCAGAGAAAACAGTTGTTTTTGCACAAAATACAGCTTTTATTGTTGATCAATTGAATCACAATTTTGAAAAAGCTCAGACCATTTTTGAAAAATTAAACAAAGAACTCAAGTATTCCAATCCGAATGAGATGTTCCTGCATGGGGACACCTTTTTACGTCAAGTGGAATTATTCAATTACATTGAGCTCACCGATAGTAAGCACATTACTCCCAAAAAACAGTATGTGTTTCACACCAAACCTCAACCGTCTTTCAATAAGCAATTTGATTTATTGGTCCGCAATCTGAATGATAATTCAGATCATGGTTATACCAATTATTTGTTCTGTGCTAACGAAAATCAAGCGCGTCGATTCAAGGATATTTTTGATGCCATGCGTGATGAAAATCAGAACCAAGTGGTCCAACAATACAAAACAGTTGTTACGCCGATTTATCAAGGTTTCATTGATGAAGAGAAACAAATTGCCTGTTATACGGATCACCAAATTTTTGAGCGATACCACAAGTTTACCCTTAAAAATGGATACACCAAAAAGCAGACAATCACGTTAAAAGAAATCTCTTCCTTAACGGTTGGTGATTATGTAACGCATATTGATCATGGAATTGGAAAATTTGGGGGATTACAAAAGATTCAAGTAGAAGGCAAAACGCAAGAAGCGATTAAATTAGTGTACGCGGATAATGATATTGTCTATGTGAGTATTCACTCCTTACACAAGATTGCCAAGTACAATGGAAAAGATGGTGCTGTTCCTAAAATTCACAAATTAGGTTCTTCTGCTTGGAAAAACTTAAAAACGAAAACGAAAGCACGAGTTAAAACCATTGCATTTAACTTAATTCAATTATACGCCAAGAGACGAACACAAAAAGGGTTTGCTTGTGCGCCAGACAGCTACTTGCAACATGAATTAGAAAGTTCGTTTATCTATGAAGATACTCCTGACCAATTAAAAGCCACCCAAGAAGTAAAAGCCGATATGGAACTAGATCGTCCTATGGACCGTTTAGTCTGTGGAGATGTTGGATTTGGAAAAACAGAGGTTGCGATTCGCGCCGCCTTCAAAATGGTTGATAATGGCAAACAAGTTGCTATTCTTGTTCCTACCACAATCTTGGCCTTTCAACATTTTAAAACGTTTGCTGAACGTTTGAAAGATATGCCCGTTCGCGTAAGTTATATTAATCGCTTCCGAACAGCCAAGCAAAAAAGCGATATCTTACGTGATCTGGAAGCTGGACAAATTGATATCCTGATTGGAACCCATCAATTGGTCAACAAAAATGTAGTTTTCAAAGATTTAGGATTACTTATTATTGATGAAGAACAAAAATTTGGTGTCGCAGTAAAGGATAAATTAAAGACGATTTCTGAGAATGTTGATACCCTTACTTTAACCGCAACCCCTATCCCAAGAACCCTCCAATTTTCACTGATGGCGGCACGAGATTTATCCGTGATCACTACGCCACCACCCAACCGATATCCAATTGAAACCAATGTTGTTGGATTTAATGAGGAGATTATACGCGATGCTGTTGCTTATGAATTGGAACGCGGTGGACAAGTGTATTTTATCAATAATCGCATTGAGAATATACGCGAAGTAGCAGGTATGATTCAACGTTTAGTTCCCGATGCAAAGGTTGGTGTTGGCCATGGGCAAATGGATGGTAAGAAACTTGAGGAGTTGATGCTCGCTTTTATGGATGGCGAATTTGACGTACTCGTAGCTACTACCATTATTGAAAGTGGTTTGGATGTGCCTAATGCCAATACAATTCTAATCAACAATGCGAATAATTTTGGTTTATCTGATTTACATCAGATGCGTGGTCGTGTAGGACGAAGCAATAAGAAAGCCTTCTGTTACTTCATTTGTCCTCCTTATTCTGCAATGACGGAAGAAGCACGCAAACGCATCCAAGCTTTGGAGCAATTTAGCGATTTAGGTAGTGGATTCAATATTGCCATGAAAGATTTAGAAATCCGAGGAGCTGGAGACATTTTAGGTGGAGAACAAAGTGGTTTTATCAATGAGATTGGTTTTGAAACCTACCAAAAAATCATGCAAGAGGCGATTGAAGAACTAAAAGAAAATGAATTCAAAGATTTATATCTCGAGGATAAAAAAGAAGAAAACAAAGTATTTGTTCGCGATTGTCAAATAGATACTGATTTTGAAATTTTGTTTCCGGATGAATATGTCAACAATATTTCTGAGCGCTTAAACTTATACAATGAACTAAGTACCATTACCACAGAACCTGTATTAAAGGCATACGAACAGCGCTTGATTGACCGTTTTGGACCTCTTCCAAGACAGGCCGTTGCGCTTTTAGACAGTTTGCGTATCAAATGGCATGCAAGTAACCTTGGAATTGAAAAAGTGATCTTAAAACAAGGGAAAATGATTTGCTATTTTATTGGAGATCAAAAATCAGGTTACTATACCTCTCCTAAGTTTAGACAAGTCTTAACCTTTGTTCAACAAAGTTCTCACTTGTGTAAAATGCGAGAAAAAGAAACGAAAAATGGCTTGCGCTTGATGTTATCTTTTGAACAAGTCAAATCGATTAAAAAAGCATTGGAATATTTAGCAGGAATTGATGAAATGAAATAAAATGGAGATGAGTTGTGGGTTATAGGTTATGAGGTAAGGGTTATGGGTGAATGAAAACCTTTAATCGGTAAATCTCACAAAGCACAAACCTCACTTAATGGAGAAGAGAAATGAGAAAAGGGAGAAGAGTGATTTTTCAATCCAAACATTGTTTCTGCTATTTAAAAAAAACTGATAGTCATCTATCAAAACAGAAAAGGCTTGCGAATGCAAGCCTTTTCTGTTCTAGATTGGATTTCATCTATTTGTATATCAAACCCTTCTCCAATTTTCCATCTCCAAAAAAAAACACCAACTGAAACGTTGGTGTTTTTTTTATTAATATCCGAATAGATCTTCTAAAGTTAATTCTTTGATTGTTCCGAATTTTTTAACGGCTTCCCAATCTAAGTTTTCTTTCTTACCTAATAAACCAACATTGAATGTTTTTCCTTTCACATGTTGGTTAAAGAAGTTTACTAAATCCCCCATTTTCATTTCTTGGGTTTGTTTGTAAATATCTTTGTTGATATCATAGTCAATTCCTCTCTCTTGTAAAGCTAACCAGTAATAGAAGATTTGAGCTTTTGTATAACGCTGTGTTGCGATATTTTTCAATGCTGAATTCTTAGCATTCTCAAATTGATTCTGCGCTTGAGGCATATCATTCATCAAGTCCATCATCGCATCAACAGCTTGTGGTAATTTATTAGCTTGTGTTCCTACATACGCCATTACGTAGTTGTACTTATCTAATTTTCCTGCATTTGCATAATAAGCATAAGCTGAATAAGCCAAGGATTTAGATTCTCTAATTTCTTGGAAAACCACAGATGCCATTCCTCCACCGAAGTAGCTATTGAATACACTTGATGTAACTAATAAGTCTTTATTAAACTTACTTTCTCTACCGCGGTAAGAAATTTCAGCTTGTACCATATCATAAGGAGCAAAATAAACCGTTCCATCTGTCATTGGTTCAGCATACACTTTTTTCACTGGTGTAACTTTTCCTTTTCCTAAGTTATGATTGGCTACGATTGCTTTTTTTACCGTTGCTAAATCATTTCCATAATAGAAAACCTCTTGATTATAGTCGAAGAATTTATGCAATAGACCTACTAATTCTGTTGGTTTAATTGTTTTTAATTCTGTTTCGCTCAAGATGTCTTTGAATCGGCTCAATTGATTTCCTGAAACAATATAACTGTTTAAAGCACGTTGGATTCCTCCTTTGCTTGACTTCGCATCAAAACGAGCTTTTAAAATCTGATCTACTAAATTCTCATATGACTCTTGATCTGCTTTTGCATCCGTCAATAAGTGCTCTAATAATTTAATTCCCGCTGGAATATTCTCTTTTAATCCAGAAATCGTGATATATGATTTATCTGTTCCTGTATTCAACGAATAATCAACCCCTAATTTGTAGAATTCTTTACGAATATCTGCTGGAGAATATTTATTCGTTCCGATATAATCCAAGTATTCTAATGCTAAACTCAATTTTTTATCGTGATCAGATCCTACTGGTGTGATATAAGTCACAGTAGCTAAATCATTCGTTACATTTTCAATGCTGTATAACGTGGTTTTGATTTTTCCGATTTTCTCCTTTTTCAAGGCTTTGTTGAAATCAACGAATTCTGGTTGAATATCTTTAACTGCAACTTGATTTAATGCTTTATAGAAAGCTGACTCGCTATCTCTATTTAGGTCAATTGGTGTAATCCCAGGGTTCTCAACGCGAACTAAATCTTTATTTTCTCCTTGGCGTTTGTACACAATTGCATAGTTGTCTTTGTAGTTTTCATTAGCAAAACGCACGATATCCGCTTTGGTAATCTTCTCCATACGGTCAATTTCGCTCACTGCTTCCTCCCAAGATCTACCTTGGATAAATGCTTGATACATTTCAGTAGCCATCGAGTCATTATCTTCTAATGCTTTCATTGAGTTCTTTCTCAATTCATTGATTACCGCTTGTAACAACCACTCGTCAAATTCTCCTTTTTTGATGTTTTCGATTTGCTCTAAAATGATATCTCTTACCTCTTCTAAGGTTTGTCCTTCATTAGGCATACCTGTTAATTCGTGAACGGAATAATCTTTCATGATCATTGACGAACTACCTGCGTATAATGCTTTTTGTTTTTGATTGATATCTAAGTCAATCAAACCTGCTTGACCATTGCTCAATAGCATATCAATCATCGTTACATATAAAGCATCTTGTGTTTTTGCACCTCCTAAACGGAAGCCCATCTCTACGCGCTCAGCCTGTGGACTAAATACCTCAGCCGATTTAATTCCTTGAATCGGTTTTTCAACTGCTACATATTCTTTCGGTTGAACTCCTTTTTTCATTGTACCGAAATACTTGTTCACCATTTGAATCGTCTCATCAAATTGGATGTCTCCCACTAATACTACAGCGATATTATTTGGTACATAATATTGATCAAAGTAATTGTGGATGGCTACCATCGAAGGATTTTTCAAATGCTCTGAAGTTCCGATTGTCGTTTGCGTTCCATAGTGTGTCGTTGGAAACAACATCGCCATCATCTTCTCATTAGATGCCCAGAAGTCATTATCTTGACCACGGTTAAACTCTTCGTATACTGCCTCTAATTCCGTATGGAATAAACGCAAAACCAATTGAGAAAAACGCTCTTTTTCAATGATTAAGAATTTTTCTAATTCATTGGAAGGAATGACATTTTTATATACGGTTTCATCAAACCAAGTATGTGCATTTGTTCCTGTTGCACCAATAGAAGCTACCGATTTATCATACTCATTGGCAACCGCATATTGAGAAGCTTCTTTCGAAATCTCATCAATCTTTTTATAGATTGCTTTTTTCTTTTCTAAATCTGTTTCATTTTTATGCTGCTCATACAAGTCAGAGATTTTCTTAATCAACGCTTGCTCTACTTCCCAATTAACTGTTCCTAATTTAGAAGTTCCCTTGAACAACATATGCTCTAAGTAATGTGCTAATCCTGTATTGTCTTCTGGATCATTATTTGAACCAGTACGAACAGGAATATACGTTTGGATTCTCGGCTCATCGTGATTTTGTGCCAGATATACTTTTAGCCCATTATTTAGGGTATAAATTCTAGCATTTGCTGGATCATTTTCTACATATTCATAGGTAAATCCATTGCCATCCGTTTTTGTAAGTGTTTTATATTGAGCGTGTAATACACCACTCATTGAAAATATAAAACCAAACAATAGGTATCTTTTTTTCATAAATAGTAATTTGTAAGTCCAAAGCTAAACATAATTCTCTTTTCTTACACAAAAATAATATCGGGTTAAAAAAGAAAACGCCTTCCGTTTTTCACTAAAGGCGTTTTCATCTTTCTTATTGTTCGATTGCTTCTTGAATTGGGGTTCCAATGTTTCCATTAGGGAACTCTATTTTCAAGATTTGTGCTATTGTTGGTGCAATATCTGTCATATGTGTTTGACGAGTTGTTTTTCCTGGCTTAACCCCCCATCCTAAGAATACTGCTGGAATATGTGCATCATATGAATTCCAACTACCATGTGTAGTCCCTTTTCCATCTTTTGCTCCACTAAACCATTGCGGTTCTAAGATAAGTTGAATCGCTCCACTTCGTTTATAATTATATCCGTTGATGATGCGTTCTCTTAATAGTTGAGGTACTGATGATTTCGATGCTTCATTCATATCAACGACAAAGGCTACTCCCTCTACTTTTTTCAATAGTTTAATCGCAGCATCAATAACTTCCTCTTCCTCTACATTATTCGTTTCAATTACTTCATAGTTTAAATGCACTTGATAATTGGCTAAACTTTTTACCAAGTTTTCAATTCCAAATTTTCTCGCTAATTGCTCATTCAGGTTTTTGCGGATAACCTTTGTATCAAAGTAACCCGAATTTCCTTTTTGATCTGCAAAAAACTTTGGATTGTGAGCAGCTCCATGATCTGCACTTAAAAACAAAGTATAATTACCTTTTCCAATATGTTGATCTAAATACGTCAAGAAATCAGCAATATCTCGATCCAAACGCAAGTACGTATCTTCTATTTCAATTGAATTAATCGCAAATTGATGTCCAATATAATCCGTTGATGATAAACTTACTGCTAAGAAATCCGTTACTTGTAAAGGGTTATTCCCCAATTGCTCGTTTTCAATTGCTCGTTTAGCAAAATCTAACGTTAAGGTATTTCCTTGAGGAGTACTTTTAATTAATTCATATCCATTCTCTTTCTTTAGTTTTACTAAATCACGTGGAAATGTTGGTGTTTGTTCACCTTTAAACGTCTCTTCATACTCGTTATTATCTGCTGTACTCAACACATAGGTATCTATAGGATACAACGTCTTCCATCCTTGTTTGTAGTACTGATCGACCAACTTCTCTTTATTGAATCCCTTTACCCATTTTGGTAAATCCTTCATATAATAGGTACTCGTAATCCAATCTCCTGTTTTACCATCTAACCAATACGCAGCATTGGCAAAATGTCCTGCAGGGAGAATTCCTCCTCTATCTTTAATTGCAATTCCAATTACTTTAGATTGGAAATTAGTAGCCAATTTTAATTGATCCGTAATAGTCGACACCAATAAATTCTTCGGTGATTGTTGTCCTACTTTTCCTTCACCCCCAACTGCCTGAACACTGTCATCTTGTGTACAATACATGTTTTGTCCTGTTGCTTGGATAATAAAATCATTTCCAGCAATTCCGTGTATCGCAGGTACACTTCCTGTATAAATAGTACTATGTCCAATTGCAGTATACGTTGGTACATAATCAATTAACGTATTTTCGCTGGAAAACCCTTCGTTTAATAAGCGTTTAAATCCATTTTCACTATATCGATCATAATAACGATATAAATAATCCCAGCGCATTTGATCAACTACAAGACCCACCACTAATTTTGGTTTTTCTAATTTTTCACTTGCTAAAACAGCAAATGAAAAAAAGCAGCACATGGCTGTAATTACCGTTGACTTAATCTTCATTTTTTTCTTTATTTGGGTGTTATTTAAGTATTTAATAAGGTTTAACAAAGCTATTAAAGTCATTCTACATAGAAAACATCTTGCATCATAAAGTTTGTTAGCATATTCAATCACCTAAAAAATTCATTTTGACAAATAAAGGCTTTTTGCCCTAATTTCATATTATCTCAATATTAAATATCAATAATCCTCTAGATAAATTAAAAATTTTATTCTTTCGTACTCTTGTAATTCCACCATTACCTTTCTTTGAGAATCCCTATCTTTGTGTATTCACAACTCAATCAATTTCATACCTTTTATCATGGATATCGATCAAATTCTTACGGCTATTTATCCTCTACCTGAGCCTTCCCTAACAGCACTAAAGAGTTTGTGTAGTGAATTGCATCTACCGAAAGGTCATATTTTACTTGAAGCAGATCGCATTGAGCACAACATCTACTTTATTAAACAGGGGGTAGTTCGCGCTTTTTCCTCTCATGAAGAAGGAGAAATCACCTTTTGGTTTGGCGAAGAGGGAGGGACTATTCTATCCATGAATAACTATGTAGAAAATCAAAAAAGCTATGAGAGTATTGAGCTTTTGGTTGATTGTGAACTCTATCAGGTCAATGTTCATGAACTAAGTGAATATTATTTGACAGATATCCACATCGCTAACTTTGGGCGCAAATTGGCAGAAAAGGAATTAATGCGCGTAGAAAAGCGTATTATTTCTCGAGACTTGCTATCCGCTACAGCGCGTTATAAAGATTTAATTTCCAATTATCCTACCATTATTCAGCGCGTACCACTCAAACATATTGCTTCCTATTTGGGAATTACACAAGTTAGTTTGAGCCGCATACGCAAAGATGTTTAATCCTATATTGCATTAAATTTAGCCTCTTTATACTAGAAGAGCCTAAATCTTTACTTACCTTTAGGCTGATTATAACAACATAACATGAATAAAATTAAAGTTGTTGCATTTGATGCAGACGATACCCTTTGGATTAATGAGCCTTATTTCAAAGAAGCAGAACAACAATTCTGTATCTTGATGGAAGATTACCTTACCCATCAAAGTATTTCTCAGATTCTCTTTAAAACTCAAGTTGATAATTTACCGCTTTATGGTTATGGAATTAAGGGATTTACGCTTTCCATGATTGAATCCGCTGAAATTATTTCTAAAGGAACTTTAAACATAAAAATTATTGATAAAATTGTCAAGATAGGAAAGGATTTATTGACTAAACCTGTTGAATTGATTGATGATGTGGAAACAATTCTCCAAGAATTACAAACAAAATATCGTTTGGTCGTTGCTACCAAAGGAGACTTAAAAGATCAACATCGCAAATTACACAAGTCGGGGTTAGGTTCCTATTTTCACCATATTGAAGTAATGACGGATAAAGAAAAAATCGATTATGAAAAATTACTACTGCGATTAGACGTACAACCAGAGGAATTTATCATGATTGGAAATTCGTTGCGCTCTGATGTGTTACCCGTCCTGGAGCTAGGTGGCTATGCTGTACATGTTCCTTTTCATACAACTTGGTTACACGAACACATTGAACACCCTGTGATTCACGAGAATTTCACTTCCATTAAAAAATTATCTGAAATTAAAGGCCTGTTGTAATAGGTTTGATCTACACAAAAAACAAAAACAAAAAATAAACAAGCGATGAAAACAAGAATTTTAATCTTAGCAGCCCTAACCTTAACTTCAGGTTACCTTTTGACAAGCTGCAAAGAAAACACCAAAGAAGCCACTACAACTGCTCCAGAAGCAACGGAAGCGAGTCAAGTTACAGAAGCAACAAAAGCAGCACCTGTTAACCTAACTTTTGTATCAGAAGGCTATGCAACAAAAGAAGATGGATCGGATTGGGTAAAAATCAACATAACAAGTTTAGAAAAAGATCAAGTTGCTATTCTCGTGACTTCGAGAGAAGACATTAAAAAACCTACTTGCTCTTTAGAAACCGCAGCAACCCAATTAAATGACCATACGTATCAAGCCATCTTACAAGAAGTTCCTGTAAACTTTACTTTAAAAGAAGGGGAATTAAGCATTGATACCGTAAACGAAAGTGATAGAGGAGTTTTATCGTACTACTGTTCAGGTGGAGGTTCTTTAGTTGGAAGTTATAAAACACTAAACTAAGGTTTTCATCCTCCTCATACTTGATGTAATTTACCATTTTTAGGAGGATATAAGACTTATACAAAATAGAAAAAGGAAACCCAACGGTTTCCTTTTTCTATTTCATAAACAATTTTATTCTATATCGCACTTGTTCATCGATTGATTGGGTATTCTAGGAATCTCCATTTTGTTCGATTTCACTAAAAGCGATAGCCTACATAAACACCAAAATTCTGATTGTAGATTTTGAGGTCATTCGCTCCTGTATTTTCTTCTACCCCAAACGTATTGGAGTTATCAAAAATGGAAGCAAATCCTCGGGTATATTGTGCACCTACGATTAACCCAAATTTAAATTGATACTCTAGGCCTGCAGTAATTCCATAATCCATTTTTTGCAGGTATTTACTATCTTCTTGATCATCTTCTGTAGCGCCAAAGATTCCATGATCCTTATACGTTTTCCCATTTTCATCAACGGAAGTAATAGACGAATACAACAACATATTGATGTAAGGTCCTGCATAAAGCTGCAATCCCCCTATCTTAAACGTCGGGCTAATTGGATTCAGACGTAAACTGTGCATTTCTAACGTTGCATTAAACGTATGTTCCTCTAACTCTCGTTTAAAATCTGCTCCGTAATTCTGATAGTACAATTCATGTTTTAATCCAAAATAGGTTCCGATACTATTATCTACACTCACTCCCACAAAAAAATTATTGCGTTTATCTACTTTGCCCGCTATGGCTAATTCATTCACGTCACCTCCTTTTAGTGTGGATTGTAACCAACCCGCTTTTACACTAAAAGAGGTTCTTCCTTTTAGATCTTCATTGAAGTCCTGTGCTTTCATCGAAAGCCCAGTTAATACTATTAAACTAAATATAATGTGTTTCATCCTACGCTTCTTAAAAATCAATATCCCAAATTCCCACCGCTTTTTCTAACTCTACCAACGATTCTGCATAACCGAATAAAGTCTCTGCATATGCTTGTTGGGTTTCATTATAGGTACGCTGTGCATCTAACACTTCTAATAAGCTACTAGCACCACGTTGGTAGCTATACTTAATCCCTTCAAATACTTGTTTCGCTTCATCTAACATGCCATTTTCAAACCGTTGAATTTGCTTCTGTTTGGTTAAATAATTGCGATAGGCCTGTGTAATTTCTTTTTCCAACTCCAATTCAACCATATCATATTCCAACTCTGCTTGTCTCTCTTCATACAAAGCCGTTTTCAACCCTGCATCACGTCGATTTGAAAATTTCAGAGGAACCGAAATACCTGCTTTCACTACAGTATTTCCTGGTGTAGGTGCTACTGCATTTTTGACAAATGAATTATTTTCAACCCCTAAATTCAATCCTAAATCAATCACGCGTTCTGCTCTCGCTAGCGCAACTTGACGTCCCGCAACTACTTTATTTTGTTGTGCAACTAGAAAATCTGCACGATTATTCTGAGCCGTTACAATGAGATCCTCCAAGGCAAATAGGCGAACGAATTGATTAAAATCACCTACTGGTAAATAAATAGAATCCATTCGACGCGCACTAATGATATTGCGCACTTCAATCAAACTATTTTCCCAAGCATCATCTGCATCTTGTAGATCATTAAGCATCGACTTGGCTTCCAACTTACTTTGGATGGCATCCACTTTGCTAATTTGCCCTAAAGAATAGCGAATACTATCGGACTGTGCTACTTGACGCATGGATTCATATGAATCTTTTTGAATATCAAACAACATCTTGTTTTGCATAGCCTCCAAAAAAGTAATCGTTGATTCTGCACGCAACGTGTGAAAGAACTCTTGTAGCTCTAATTCTGCTAATACTTTCTGATCATGTGCTAAGTTCTTTCTTGCTCTTCGCTTGCCTCCAAGTTCTAGATCCCAAGACAATTCTGCCTCAAATCCATACCCCATTTGCATGCGTTTCTGTTGGTTATCTGCCCAACCAAAACTCAATTCTGGATCAGGAAATGCTTTAGCAGCCTGTACTTCTGCCTCTGCGATGTTGATATTATACTTTTCTGCAGCATAACTCAGGTTGTTTACTACCATTTTGGATAGAAACTCCTTATAGGTCAATGTGCTTTTATTTGTAGCTTGCTCCGTATGCCCATCTTGCGCATACATTGTGCCACCACAAACGATTGACATCACACTTATACTTATATATTTCTTTACAATATTCATCTCAATGCTAGTTTTCTTCTGTTTCTTCTACTTTCACAAAGTCACTGTCTTTCCCCCATTTACGTTCCACTAAATAATACAAAGCAGGCAATACAAAGAGGGTTAAAATAGTAGCGAATAACAATCCATATACAATTACTGTCGCTAATGGACGTTGAACGTCTGAACCAATTCCCGTTGCCATAGAAGCAGGGAATAACCCTAAAATCGCTACTGTGGCAGTCATTAATACCGGTCTAAATCGTTGCTCAGCCCCCAACAAAACGGATTCTAGCAAAGCATGTCCTTTCTTGCGTAAGTCATTGATATAAGAAATCATAATTACTCCATTCTGAATAGCAACCCCAAATAATGCAATAAATCCAACGGCTGAAGACACGTTCAAGGACATACCTCTCACATTCAAGGCTAACATACCTCCAAAAAGAGCTAAAGGAACCACAACCATCAATAATCCTGCTTGTCTGAATTGGCCAAATGCACCATATAGCAATACAAACATCAAACACAAGGTAAGCGGAACGATAATTGCCAAACGATTATATGCACGGTTTTGATTTTCAAATTGTCCTCCCCATTCAATGTGGAATTTGCCGTGGTCATACGTAATATTATCCTCTATTTTTTGCTGCGCTTCTTTCAATAAAGAACCTAAATCGCGATTACGAACGTTTAATTTTACAGTTAAATGACGTCTGTTCATTTCACGTGTAATGGTACTCTCTCCGGTACTGGTTTTTACATCCGCCACTTGTGACAACGGAATCTTCGCTCCACTACTCGAAGTCAACATCAAATTGGCAATCTTCTCTGGTGTATTTCTACTTTCTTCCGTATAACGTGCACTAATATCATAGACCTTATTGCCAATAAAAATTTGAGAAATGGCTTTTCCACCAATAGCAACTTCTATCAATTCCGCTACATCCGCTACATTCAATCCATATTGCGCAATTTTATCACGATTTGCATGAATTTGTAATTGTGGTAAAGGTGGTTCTTGATCAATCGCTAAATCTACGGCCCCATCTACTGTTTTTAATGTTCCCAGAACCTCATTGGCAATACGTCTCGTTTCATGAAAATCTTCTCCATAAACTTTCACCACTAATTCACTATGCGCTCCAGAAATCTTATCCATTACACCATCAATCATGGGCTGTGCGAATCCTACTGTAAAACCAGGAAGCGATTCATATTCTGCCGCCAACTCCTCAATTAAATCATTTTTCGTTTTGCCCCTTGGCCATTCTTTATAAGGTTTAATACCAATAGAACACTCAAAATGAGACGGTGTAAATGGGTCGGTACCGTCATCATTTCGCCCTGCTTGTACCATTACATAAGTTACCTCTTCATATTTCATTGTTCGCGCACGTAGTGTATCACTCATCTCTTTGGATTTCTCCAAGGAAATTCCTGGTGGTAAAGTCACTTGTAACCAGATAGATCCTTCATCCAAAGGCGGTAAAAAGTCTTTCCCCACTTTTACCGTTAATCCAACTGTTATCACCAATACAATAGCAAGAGGTAAAAACACTTGTTTTGGTCTTTTCATAATCTTTGCAATGCGATTATGATACAATCCCGTTAGTTTTTCCAACCACTTATTGTGATATATCTTTCTTGGTTTTTTATACACTGCATACGCTAGTCCTGGAATTAAGAATAATGCCACTAAAAGAGCACCCAACAAAGCAAATCCCACGGTAAATGCCATAGGCGTAAATAGTTTCTTTTCTACACGTTCAAAAGCAAAAAGAGGCAAATAGGCCGTGATAATGATAATTGTCGCAAAAAATACAGGCTTTGCTACTTCTTTCGTACGTTGTGCAATTGATTTCTCCTTCAGTTCCTCGTTCGGATTATCTTCTCGCTTCTTGAGAATGGACTCCATCATCACAATAGCGCCATCGACAATAATACCAAAGTCAATTGCTCCTAAAGACAATAAGTTTGCTGGAATATCCGTAAAATGCATCAGAATAAATGCAAACAACAAAGACACCGGAATCGTAATGGCTACTAATAAAGCTCCTCTCCAACTACCTAAAAATACAATTAATACAATAATAACTAAGCTAATTCCCTCAATCAACGTTGTTGATACGGTATGTAGTGTTGTATCTACTAATTCTGTACGGTCTAAAAACGTGTGAATCTTAACGCCTTCTGGCAGTAATTCGTTGTTTAATTCATCCACATATTGGTGGATTTTCTCCAATACTACCGATGGATTTTCTCCCTTTAACAACAGTACAATCCCTTCAATACTATCGGAATAATTACGCTCTTTATCAGAATAGCCTAAAACCCCTTTGCGTTCAACATTTCCATATTTTAAACGCCCTAGATCTTTTAAGAAAATGGGAATACCATTATCCGCTTTAACCACAATTTTCCCTAAGTCTTCTAAATCTTTCACCAAGCCAATTCCGCGAACAACATACCCTAAATCTCCTCGTGTCAACACACTTCCTCCCGAGTTTACGTTGTTTTCTTCAATTGTTTCCGTTACATCACTTAACGATAAATCGTATTGTTCTAATTTATGTGGGTCTAATTCAATTTGAAATTGAGTCGTAATCCCTCCAAAATTTGTTACCTCTGCTACACCTGAAACTTGATTTAATTTTGGAATAATGATAAAGTTTTGAATATCCGTGAGCTCGCGCAAACTATAACCGTCCCCTTCGATAATATAACGATAGACTTCTCCAATTGGCGAGGTTAAGGGGTCTAATTCAGGAATAGCTTCATAAGGAAGCTCTACTGCATTTAAACGTTCTTGAATACGTTGACGAGCAAAATAATCATCTACCCCATCCTCAAAAACAAGGGTAATCATGGATAACCCGAACGTACTATTACTACGCATAACGTGCATACCTGGCATTCCATTTAGTGCACGCTCAATGGGAATTGTAATCTGTAATTCAATTTCTTCCGCAGCTAAACCTGGTACTTGCGTCACGACTTGTGAGGTTGTATCTGCGATATCAGGATACGCTTCTATGGATAATTGCTTCCAAGAATAATAACCGAAGATACACAGTAAGCCAAACAAAGCAGCAACAAGCCATCTTTTGTGTATAGCTATATCTATTATATTTTTTTTCATTTTTTTGCTGTTTTATAGGATTACTACAACTGTGGTAAGTAAATACCCCCTTCGCTTACAATTTTGTCTCCTTTTGCTAACCCAGACAATATAACGGTCTGATTACCAGAAACCCCACCGATGACTACATTTTTGCGGATGTATTCGTGTGGTGCTACTTCAACAAAAACGAAAGAATCATCTTCTCCTTGCAATACGGCTCTTGAGGGTACCAAAATCACTTTTTCTGGTTGATCAATGAAACGTACATTCACATACATACCCGGTTTTAGCTTGCGTTCATTATTATTCACGTCAATCAACACATCAATACTTCTCGTTTCTTCATCTACAATTTCATTCACATGGTAAATAGTTCCCTCGATAGGTTCACCTGGATAAGCAGATAACTCAATTTGAACTTTATTCAATTTCGTCAAATGTTGGATATCTTTTTCTTTGACTTTTCCTATAATCCAAATTTTGTTCAATGCGGCAATTTTAACTACGGGATCCGCATCGTCATTGATGTATTGTCCTAATACAATATTGTTTTCCAATACTTCTCCCTCAATAGGAGAACGCACAATTAACGGCTGTCCTAACACCAAAGAGGTGGGTTGAACATTGTATATTTTGATGGCTGCAGTAGCATTGTCAAAAGCGGCTTTTGCTATTGAATTTTCCGTTTCAGCTTCTTCATACTCTTGAAGAACTCCAACGCCATTCGCTAATAGGTCTGCTTGTCTTTTTAAATTCAAAGACGTTTGTTTGTATTCTTGTTTGGAATCAAAGTAATCTTTTTGTGCTTCAAAATAATCTGGTGATGACACCTCAAATAACGGTTGATTCACACTTACTTTTTGCCCTAATTTGATAAACGATTTGATAATTCTCCCTGAAAAAGGAGAAGCAATCTCCGCATAATGGTTCGGTATTGCTTTTACTAAACCTGCAGTGACTAAATCGAAGGTAAAATCTTCCACTTCTACTTCTGTTACCTTAATTCTGTCTTTGAGGTTTGAATTTTCTGTCAAAGAAATGACCTGATTATGCACTTCGTAGGGTGTAACGTCACTCGTTTGTTCTTTTTTATCCGAGCAAAAACTCAATAAGATACTCAAGCCTAGAACTCCTGCTATTTGTACTTTTTTTGCCATTATGATTGTTTTAAAATTTTTACTTTATAATATTTTCTTAATTTACGAAATTTTAAGCTATAATTTTTATTATTATAATAATACATTACGTTTATTTAACAATAAAAACAACTATCCATTACCCATAAGGGGTCAAATCACAACGAAACCGTCCTTTCTTCATTTTATTCTATTTTATAGTCCTGTTTACATGTAGAATACTTAGTGCAAATCAAAAACATAAGCGGCCAAACCAAAATAGATTAACAGTCCGAGGATATTGACAATGGTTCGAATAGCTGGACTTGCTACCACAGCTGGATCAGCCCCCATTTTCTTTACAAGCAGCGGCAAAGCAGCTCCAATGACAGTAGAACCTATAACTTGCAAAAACAAAGCCACTGTAATCACTGCACCAATAACCCACAAGTTAAACGCTTCTGGCGATTCCGTTTCCCAACTCAACAGGACAACTTTACTAAAAGCTAACACACCTAAACACAAGGCTAACATTAATCCGATTTTCATTTCTTTCCACAACACAAGCATCCATGATTTTACTGTTATTTGCCCTAGTGCTATTGCTCGTACAACTACCGTTGCAGACTGACTTCCAGCATTTCCACCAGCATCTGCCACCATAGGCATATAAATAGCGAGAATGACCATTTGCGCAAGAGCGCCTTCAAAATTGTGAATGATTAACCCAGATATTAACCCAACGATAGCTAAAGTTACCAACCAAAACACGCGTTTTTTAAAGTGATTGAAAACAGAAGTTTGCTCATAATCTGCATCTTCACTACTTCCCATCACGCCCATAAATTTTTGCATGTCTTCTGTGTGTTCCGCCTGAATAATATCTAAAGCATCATCATGGGTTACAATCCCCACCAACTGCTTCTTGCGATTGAGAATAGGCAAGGCTACTAATTCGTATTTGTCGATCTTAGCCGCAACTGCTTCATTATCTTCATCGACATACCCAAAAACAAAATCACGGTGTAATTCTTCTTCAGCCAATTGATGTGGTTCTGCTATAATTAAATCCTTTAGGGTAATAAATCCCAATAAGGTTTGGTCTTCATTGACTACATAGATGTAATAAATCGTTTTCTTAGAGGGCGCATCTTGGCGTACTTTGTGAATCGCTTCAAAACAAGTCATATCCTTACTAACCGTGGCAAAATCTGTACTCATAATTCCACCTGCGGTATCTTCCGGATAAGAGCTCAAAGCCAATACATTCTCTCGTACTTGTTTCGTCAAAAATGGCAACAAATCAATTTGTTCCTGCTGCGTTAAAATTTGAAATAAATCAGCGCGATCTTCGGAGGGCATTTGCTCAAATAATCGAGCAAAGCGCTTCATACTCAACTGCTGAAAAACAGATAGCTGTTTGACTAAGGGAAAAGCGGCAAAGATTTCCGCTTGATGCTCTAATGGAAATTCGCGTAAAATGATAAACAATTCTTTTGTATCCATCAAAGAAAGCGCCTCACTCACATCAATAATGGGCATCTTTTTCAAGACAGGAAGCATTTTCATCATTTGATCTACTCCTTGAAAATCTTGTGCGATTTTGCGTAAACTGGTGTGTTCGTACTTCATTGTTCTCATGACATTCCTTTTTAACGATTAGTATGTAATTAACTCCCATGAAACTTCAGACACCCCAAATTCTAAAGAAACTTTTTGTGTAATCTGTTCTAAAATATCATCCTTACGTCCGATACAGTACACCTCAAATTTGAGATAGGAAAAGGCAGGGTTGCCATTATCTGAACTTTTTAACGAACGCATTTGCAATTCTTTTTGAGCTTTTAAGTGCTTTAGCACCATCACACGAATATCATTCTCTACTTGCTCTTTACACCCCACGATGATTTCGTAAAATACTTCGGAGGAATCACTTTCTGTTTCAAAGGACAGCTTATTCATTAAACTTCCAATTGGACGCAACAATAAGTGTGCACCTACAATTAAAATAGTCATGACGATTGCTTCTTGCCATAAACCTACTCCACACATCGAGCCAACCGAAGCGGAGCACCAAATCGTTGCTGCTGTATTCAAACCGCGGATGCTGAATCCATCCTTCATAATCACGCCAGCTCCTAAAAAACCAATTCCACTTACCACATAAGAAGCAACACGCCCTACAGCAGTTCCTCCAATTTGATACGACATCAATACAAAGCCTGCTGCTCCAATACAAACCAGCGTATTGGTTCTCAATCCCGCACTTTTTTGTCTTACTTGGCGCTCAGCACCAATTAACGCTCCTAAAACAAAAGCAAGTAATAATCTTAAAATAAATACTGTAATTGCCATAACTTCATTTTTTTGCTCCTACTTCGTGCATACAAACTCCGTTATAAACAAGCAGTAGGACAGTTAACATTCTTTTCTTCGAAAGGATTCTGTGTCCATCATTTATTTTTTTTGATGGGACAAAAGTAGATGTAATGAGGCTTGGCGACTATTAGAAAGCCTTTAGAAAAAAATTAGAATTCTATTAGAAAAAAAAAGCGCCTACTGTACAGTAAGCGCTTGATGAGTTAAAATTGAATCGTAAATGTCGTTCCTTCTCCTACTTGAGAGTCGACATGCAACGTTCCTTTATGTAGCTTGATAATTTTATTCGTCAAGGGAAGACCAATGCCATTTCCCTCTTTGTAGTGTTGGTTTTTACCGCGATAAAAAGGCACAAAAATAGATTCTAAATCCTCCTCCGCAATACCGATTCCCTGGTCAATCACTTGAACGACTAAGTGATAATCTTCATATTTCACTTGAATCGTACAAGCTTTCTGCTCCGAGAACTTACACGCATTTTCAAGTAAGTTAACCAAGGCTACCTCCAAAAGATAAGGATTAGCATGTACCATCATCATCTCTTCACTGGTGACCGATTCATCAATGACAAAATTAAATTTGTACGACGCATCCATTTTTTGCAACTTCTGACAAGCATCTAAGATTACCTCATCCACGCGAATTGATTTAAATACAATTTCCGTTGGGTCATAACTTGCTTTAGCAAAGTCTAATAAACTATTGGATAAACGCACGATTTTTTGTGAATCGTTTAGGGCGTTCTGAATTGTCTGAATATAATAGGCTTGATTTTGTTCCTTACTTAAGGCTAATTCAAGTTCCGCAATAATAGCTGCTAATGGCGTTCGTAACTCATGTGAAATATTAGATACAAATTGCTTTTGAGAATCAAAGGAATTCTCTAAGCGATTCAGCATCTCATTAAACGTATTGGCCAAAGCCCCTAGTTCGTCTTTATTTTTTTCTGTGCTAATGCGCAAATCTAAATTTGTAGCTGTGATTTGATTCACCTCATCATTCATCTTCTTGATGGGCAGCAATACTTTATCTGCAAAAAACAACCCCACAAAATAGATGACTAAGAGCGAAATTACAACCAAAACTACAATGGTAACAAACAAGTTTTGCAACTTGGTGTAACCATATTCATCATATGCTGTAGCCGTAACAATATAGTTTTGATCATTAAAGGAATACGTCACTCCGATAACTTGCCAATCTTCTTGCGTATAATGTAAACTTCCTTTATCAATGATACTTCTAATCATTTCTTTGGTTTCCTTCACCCGATCAATTTCTTCTGCATCGTGATACAACAAGTTGAAATCATAATCATAAACAGCCACCTCAACCTCATTGATAATTTCACTATTGTTGAGGTAAATTTTATGCAAAGTCGTTGGTTTTACTTGAGCTTCTAAAAAGAGTTTCGCTTTCGTAATTGCTTCTTTTTCCAATTCTTCATAAAATTCAACTTCTCTGCTCTTGGAGGAAGACCAATAAATAACACTAGCGAAAACCAATAATATCGAGGCCACCAACAACGTAAATAGCAGCGTAAGTCTCGTTTTAATTCTCATGACGTTGCAAGATAAAGCCCATACCCGATTTCGTATGAATCAATTTGTTATTCGCATCGAGTTCAATCTTCTTTCTTAGATAATTGATGTACACATCAATAAAGTTCGTTCCTGTATCAAAATGAGTATCCCATACTTTTTCCGAAATCTCCGTACGCGATAAGACGCGCTCTGGGTTTTCCATCATGAATTGCATCAAATTAAATTCTTTGGGGGTCAAGTGAATTTCTTGTCCTGCCCGTTTGAATGTTTTCTGATTTAAATCAATCTCTAAGTCGGCATATTTTAAAATTGGATTATTGGTTTCTGTAGCATTTTCAAAGCGTTTCAACAAGGCACGAATGCGTACATAGAGTTCTCTTAATTCAAAAGGTTTTACCAAATAATCATCCGCTCCTGCATCAAATCCTTCTACTTTATCATCGGTTGTTCCTAAGGCGGTCAACATAATAATGGGCGTATTGGGCAAGGTTTGTTTGAGTTCCTTACACAAATCAATTCCATTAATTTTTGGCAGGATGACATCGGTAATAATCAACTGGTACTTTTTCTGTAGGGCCAATTTCTTTCCCATATAGCCATCATAAGCTACATCCACAGCAAAGTTCTGATCTTGCAAGCTGCGTTGAAGCAATTCTGCAACGCGAATATCGTCTTCTATTACTAATATTTGACTCAAAAGATTATCCATTTAAATTAATCTTGAGCAAGATAAGTCTTTTTGCAAAAAAAGAGGTTATTTATCCTATAAAACAACCTCTAATTCCGTTTTAATCCTTTCTTCATCAGCTAAAAAAGCAACTCCGAAACAACGATTTCCGTGATGTATCTTTTGTTGTTTTCCTTATCCTCATATGATCGATTCACCAATTTCCCCTCAATAGCAACTTCTTTCCCTTTTACAACATATTTTTCAGCAATATCTGCTAGTTTGCCCCAAGCGACAACATTATGCCATTGTACATTTTCAATCTTTTCTCCTTTGTCATTGAAGTAAAACTCATTGACTGCAATAGAAAAAGTAGCTCGTTTTTTATCCGAACCAAAAACGATAATTTCGGCATTTTGCCCTGCTCGTCCGATTAGTTGAACGCGGTTTCGTAGTGAACTCATAATCTGTCTTTTTAAATTAAATAATCTCTCATTATTTTTTAGCAAAAAACACACCAAACCCAAGGGGTTATCCCCATTTACCTTCTAAAATATTTACTTATTACAAGTATTATTTGTAATTTGCAATAAAAAATTCATGGATACTACAATTAACAAGATTGAACTTCGCAACCTCCAACTTGACGATTATTTGGAGCTTAAAAATTCAATGCTTGAATCCTATACGGGAATGGAAGACCCTTATTGGAATAAAAGTGAGATAGAAAACCTACTGAGTATTTTCCCAGAAGGACAGTTGGTCGTTTTAGTGGATGATATTGTTGTAGGATCGGCGCTTTCTATTATCATTGATGAGAAGAAAGCCATGTCCACCCATAATTACGATCAAATTACAGGTTATTCTTCTTTTAGTACACACAACCCTAAAGGGAATATTTTATACGGGATTGACGTTTTTATTCACCCAAAATATAGAGGATTGCGCCTAGGTCGTCGTTTATATGATGCACGAAAAGAATTGTGTGAACAACTCAACTTAAAATCGATTGTATTTGCAGGAAGAATCCCGAAATACGCCAAATATGCGAATGAACTTACACCCAAACAATACCTAGAAAAAGTTAGGGCGAAAGAAATTAATGACCCTGTGATGTCCTTCCAAATGTCGAATGACTTTCACATGGTTCGCTTAATGCGCAATTACCTTGATGGAGATAAAGAATCGAAAGATTATGCTGTTTTATTAGAGTGGAATAACATCTACTACGAAAAAGAAGTACAGCTCATCAATACCAAAAAGAGTGTGGTTCGCTTGGGGCTAATTCAATGGCAAATGCGTCCATTCAATGATTTAGAGGAATTCTTTGATCAAGCTGAATTTTTTATCAATGCAGTATCTGATTACGAAAGTGATTTTGCCATGTTCCCGGAGTTGTTTACAGCGCCTTTAATGGCTGCCTATAACCACTTATCCGAGGCAGACTCTATTCGTGAACTCGCTCGTTATACGACACCTATTCGCAAGCGATTCCAAGAATTTGCTATTTCGTACAACATCAATATTATCTCCGGTAGTATGCCGTATATCATTGATGGAACATTATACAATGTTGGTTTCCTTTGCAAACGCGATGGAACCTATGAAATGTATTCGAAAATTCACATTACCCCAAATGAGGTTCACTATTGGGGAATGCAAGGAGGCTCAGCCATCCAAACCTTTGATACCGATTGTGGAAAAATCGGAATTATCGTTTGTTATGATGTGGAATTCCCAGAATTACCGCGTTTACTTGCAGAAGAAGGAATGGAAATCCTGTTTGTTCCTTTCTTAACGGATACACAAAACGGATATACCCGTGTTCGCAACTGTGCCGCTGCACGTGCCATTGAAAATGAGTGCTATGTAGCCATTGCAGGATGTGTGGGTAACTTACCAAAAGTAAATAACATGGACATCCAGTTTGCGCAAGCCGCTGTATTCACCCCTTCTGATTTTGCCTTCCCTACCAATGGAGTCAAAGCAGAAGCAACCCCAAATACTGAGATGACGCTAATTGTCGATGTCAACCTAGACTTATTGAAGGAATTACATGAACACGGAAGTGTTCGTATCATGAAGGATAGACGTTTAGATTTATACGATTTACAGAAAAAGAAATAATTTATTTTTCTTCAACTGATAGAAAAGCTTGAGTAACCCTCAAGCTTTTTTCTTTTTGATCTTCTGCCAGGTAGTACGTCATTTTGCGCTAAAAATTAGCATGTTTCGGATTTTAGAACTGATAAAACCTAGCGATATTTGTTGTCAGTTGACAGCGTATAAAAAGTGAATGGTAAGAAGTGCATTAGGAAAGGGTTTATAGTAGTTTTGTTGGACATTCCTTGGACAATGCTTGGATTATACTAGGAAAATATACCTATTTATCGAAGGAATGTCCTAGTAAAGTCGAAGGAAAGTCCAAGAAGTATTGAAGGAAACTCGAAAGAACCTTATTCAACTCCCTAAGCTATCTCTTTATGAACCTAGTTTTGGAGTAAAGTTGAAAAGTGAGAAGTGAAAAGATGAATTCAAAAACCGTACACTGTAAACCGTTAACCGTACACTGTAAACCAAAGATTATGAAAGAAGCAACCTTAAACTATACTCGTATTGCTGAAGCGATTGAATACATTCAGACAAACTTCAAAAGACAACCTCGTTTAGAAGAAGTTGCGAATGCTTTACATTTAAGTCCAGCGCATTTTCAGCGCTTATTTACAGCATGGGCAGGTACTAGTCCAAAGAAATTCCTACAATTTACTAGTTTAGAATATGCAAAATGGTTACTCAAGGAGCAACAAGTAACCTTATTTGATGCCACCTTTGAAACAGGTTTATCCAGCACCAGTCGTTTGCATGATTTGTTTATTACCTTAGAAGGGATGACACCCGCAGAGTATCAACATGGGGGACAGCAACTGACCATTAATTACAGCTTTGCTTCTAGTTTTTTTGGTCCCATTTTGATTGCTTCAACGGCAAAAGGGATTTGTCACCTCGTCTTTGTTACAGCAGAAGAAGCAGTAGCCTTACAAGAACTGAAAGCGAAATTCCCTCAGGCTACCTTTCGAGCGCAAACCGATCAGTTACAACTTCAAGCCCTACAAATCTTTCAACAAGGTAAACCCGATTTGAATCAAATCAAATTACACTTGAAAGGAACGGAGTTCCAACTCAAAGTTTGGCAAAGCTTACTTGCAGTGCCTATGGGAAAACTAACTACGTATGGAACTATTGCACAAGCGATCGATAATCCAAAAGCATCCAGAGCCGTGGGTACAGCGATTGGAAACAATCCCGTAGCCTTTTTAATCCCGTGTCATCGCGTTATTCAATCCTCGGGTGTCTTTGGTAATTATATGTGGGGAGCGACGCGTAAAACGGCTATTATAGGCTGGGAGGGCGCACAAGTATATGGAAATAACGAATCAAAAAACAGTACTGATGGACTTATTTAATTCTTTGGAAGATACAAAACACAATTACTTGCCTTATGGTGGGACCGTTCACTTCTATGGCTTTCTTTTAACGGCTGAAGAATCTTCGTTCTATTTTGAGCATTTACTTCACCATATTGAATGGAAAAATGATGAAGCCATCATCTTTGGTAAAAAGGTAATCACAAAGCGCAAAGTGGCTTGGTATGGTTCACAAGCCTTCCCTTACACCTATTCTAACGTAACCAAACTTGCTTTACCGTGGACCCCTGAATTATTGGAATTGAAAACGCGTATTGAACAAGCAACAGGAGAAACGTATAACTCTTGCTTGTTAAACCTGTATCACGATGGAAGTGAAGGTATGGCTTGGCACAGTGATGGAGAAAAGGATTTAAAGAAAAATGGCGCTATTGCTTCTTTGAGTTTAGGGGCGACGCGAAAATTTTTTTTCAAACACAAATCCACAGCCGAAAAAGTTGAATTTACCTTAGCCAGTGGGCACCTGCTCGTCATGAAAGATGAAACGCAAACATTTTGGTTGCATCGCTTACCTCCGACCAAAGTCGTCCATCATCCAAGAGTCAACTTGACGTTCCGTACCATTGAGAAATAAAAAAACAGCTCCCAAACACACAGAGAGCTGTCTTAAACTAAAAACATAATAACCATTCTTATGATCCAACTGAAGAGAACCACAAGAATGTCTAAACAACTGAATTACTATTTTATAACAAGGAAGTAGGACATACAAAAGCAGTCTTATCTAATGTTGTTACAGGGGCGATCGCTTGAAAGCCTCCAACAACATCTACTACCTTTAAAAAACCTTGTGCTCGTAACATGGAAGCTGCAATCATACTGCGATATCCTCCTGCACAATACACAACTTGTATTTGTTCTTTATCTAAGGTGTTCATTTTTTCTTCCAATGTATTCAAGGAAACAAAAACAGAAGAAACCAAATGTTCTGCTTTATACTCGCTTTCTTTTCGGACATCAACCAGTATAGGTTTCTCCTTTTCGATATAAGCATCTAATTGCTCTGCTGTCAAACGTGAAATCTCATGTAAAGGTCTATTCGCTTTTTTCCAAGTATCTATCCCTCCCTCTAAGAATCCAACTGTATGATCGTATCCCACACGAGATAAGCGAATCATACTTTCTTCTTCTTTTCCTGGATCCGTAATCAACACAATTGGTTGTTGAATATCTTTAATCAACTCCCCTACCCATACTGCAAAAGGACCATTCAATCCAATATTAATACTTTGGGGAATAAACCCTGAAGCAAAGTCTTGCGGTGATCGAGTATCCAAAATAAACACTTCTCCTGTAGCGAGCATCGCATCAAACATAGCTAAAGTCAATGGTTTGTATGCGCGATCTAATACTTCATCTAACTGTTCATAGCCACCTATATTAAGCAAGACATTTTTCGGAAAATATTGAGGAGGAACTGCCAACCCAGTTAATACCTCTTCCACAAACTCATCTTCCGACATATCAGCGCGAAGGGCATAATTTGTTTTTTTCTGATTGCCCAATGTATCGGTTGTTTCCTTGCTCATATTTTTACCACATGCACTTCCCGCTCCATGATTTGGATAAACGATAAGATGATCGGGTAATGGCATAATTTTATGACGTAGCGACTGATATAAATGTCTTGCTAGTTTTTCTTGCGTCAGTTCTGATTTGACCAACTGCACCAAATCAGGTCGTCCTACATCTCCAATAAACAACGTATCTCCAGTAATAATAGCATGAGGTTCTCCTGCTTCATCAAAAATCAAATATGTACTACTTTCCATGGTATGCCCTGGTGTATGCAACACTTGTATTTTTACCCCTCCTACACGAAACACTTGGTTATCTGTTGCAATAATCGCCTCATAATTGGGTGATGCGGTTGGGCCAAATACAATTTGTGCTCCTGTTTTTTGCATCAAGTCCAAATGTCCACTCACAAAATCGGCATGAAAATGCGTTTCAAAAACATACTTAATTGAGGCTTTATCTTCTGCTGCTCGATTGATATAAGGTTGTACATCACGCAAAGGGTCAAAAATGGCCGCTTCGCCTTGACTTGAAAGATAATAGGCCGCATGCGCTATACATCCCGTATAAATTTGTTCGATTTTCATGATTCACTATTTTGTTATGTAAAAGTAATTCATCCTCAGGGGGTTAAAAATGACAATTATCATGAATCTTTCAGGGATTTTAGATTTATTTTAAGATTAAATCCCTCTTCTTCCCAGAGAGAATCCATTATTTTTTTGTAAATTGGGAAAAACTAACAATTATGAAGAATTACAAAATAGCCTCGCTTAAAAAGCTACAAGATGAGGGCAAAGACATTCATCGTTTGCCTTTTTCAATTCGTATTCTATTGGAGAACGTATTGCGAAATCACGACGGATTTGCTATTACAGATGAGCATATCGATACGTTAGTCAACTGGCAACCTCAACCTACGGATAAAGACATCCCTTTTAAACCTGCTCGTGTATTGATGCAAGATTTTACGGGTGTTCCTGGCGTAGTGGATTTAGCTTCTTTACGTGCAGAGTATGTGCGTCAAGGAAAAAATGGAGAGAAAATTACTCCGGCTATTCCTGTTGATTTAGTCATTGACCATTCGGTACAAGTGGATTATTTTGGAACAGATTACGCCTATAAAGAAAATGTAACCAAAGAATATGAACGCAATGCCGAACGTTATGAACTACTGAAATGGGCACAACAAGAATTAAAAGGATTTACTGTTGTACCACCAGGAATGGGTATTTGCCACCAAGTAAACTTAGAATATCTCGCAAAAGGGGTTATCAATAGAGATGGTTGGTTATTCCCAGATACTTTAGTAGGTACAGATTCTCACACCCCTATGGTTAACGGAATTGGAGTTATTGCATGGGGAGTTGGAGGTATTGAGGCAGAAGCAGCGATGCTAGGTCAACCCATATACTTTACTTGTCCAGAGGTTGTAGGACTTAAACTAACTGGAAAAATACCAGAAGGAGCCACTGCGACTGATATGGTATTATCCATTACAAAAATACTGCGCAAACAAGGTGTCGTAGGTAAATTCGTAGAAGTTTTTGGAGATGGTTTAGATCATCTTTCTGTAACTGATCGCGCAACAATTTCCAATATGTCTCCTGAATTTGGATGTACAGTTACCTACTTCCCTATTGACAATCAGACGTTACACTATATGCGTCAAACCAACCGCGATGAAAACCACGTGCAACTAGTAGAAGAATACTGTAAAGAAAATCTTTTATGGCGTACTGGTAAAGAAGACATCACGTATTCTGCTGTTGTAGAACTAGATCTAAACACCTTAGAACCAACAGTATCAGGTCCAAAACGTCCACAAGATAAAATCTTAGTACGCGAATTAGATCAAACTTTCTCTACTTTATTAGAAGAAGAATACAATCGTGCTTATGTATCTGTGAAAGACAGACGTGAATCAGCTTGGTTATCAGAAGGAGGATCAGGAACTGAATTTATATACAAACAGGCAGAAAAACCTACAAATGAACGAACTGAAGTAGTCAAAGAAAATATGCGTGCAGTTCGCATCAAACAGAAAAACAAAGAATATGTATTAAGTGACGGTAGTATTGTGCTTGCAGCAATTACTAGCTGTACCAATACATCCAATCCTGAAGTAATGATTGGTGCTGGATTAGTGGCTCGAAAAGCCATACAACGCGGATTGCGTACAAAATCATGGGTTAAAACTAGTTTAGCCCCAGGATCTAAAGTAGTTACACATTACTTAGATCGTTCAGGTCTATCTGAAGATTTAGAAGCTTTGCGCTTCCACACTGTAGGATATGGTTGTACGTCTTGTATTGGAAATAGTGGACCATTACCTGCTCCTATTGCAGAAGCCGTACACCAAGGTGATTTGGTTGTAGCTTCTGTATTATCAGGAAATAGAAACTTTGAAGCAAGGGTTCATCCTCAAGTAAAAATGAACTTCTTGATGTCACCTATGCTGGTTGTTGCCTATGCATTAGTAGGTCGTGTGGATATCAACTTAATGACGGATCCGTTGGATTATGATCCAAATGGAGAGCCTGTATATTTAAGAGATATTTGGCCAACACATGAAGAAATTAGAGCAGTTATCAACGACTCTTTAAAACGCGAAGACTTTAAAGAAGTGTACGATCAAATTTTTGAAGGAGAAGAAAACTGGAAGAATCTTCATGCTCCAACAGGCGCTAGTTTTGAGTGGAATCCATCCTCTACTTATATTCGTCATGCTCCATTCTTTGAAAACCTTCCGAAAGAACCTAAACCTTTAACAGATATCGCGAGCGCACGTGTGTTACTGTACTTAGGTGATTCCGTAACTACAGATCATATTTCACCTGCAGGTTCTTTCAATGAAGAATCAGCAGCAGGGAAATACTTATTGTCACAAGGGGTTAAACCCGAAGACTTTAACTCCTATGGATCTAGACGTGGAAATCATGAGGTGATGATGAGAGGAACGTTTGCCAATGTCCGCATCAAGAATAAAGTAGCACAACGCGAAGGAGGATATAGTACCTATTTCCCAACGAATGAATCGTTGACCGTATATGATACTGCGATGAAGTATAAAGAAACGGAAACACCGCTGATTGTACTCGCTGGAAAAGAATATGGTAGTGGTTCTTCTCGTGACTGGGCAGCAAAAGGGGCTTATCTCTTGGGAATTAAAGCGGTTATTGCCGAAAGTTTTGAGCGTATTCACCGCAGTAACTTAATTGGAATGGGAATTGCTCCTTTGCAGTTCTTACCCAATCAATCTGCAGAAAACTTAGGATTAACAGGAAAAGAAACGTATACTATTACAGGACTAGCTGAAAATCTAACTCCACATAAAATAGTAGAAGTAACCGCAGTCAATGAGGCTAATCAAACGATTAAATTCCAAACCTTAGCTCGATTCGATTCACTGATTGAAATTGAATACTATAAAAATGATGGAATTCTTCAATATGTATTAAGGGATTTCTTGAAAAACTAAATAACAAAAGGCTGTTCCGCGGAACAGCCTTTTTTTTATACAAAACCTTGTTTAATTGCTTCTTGCAAGAGGGTTGCTGAATCTGGTACACCAAAAGCCGCTTTCATTTTAGCAAGGCGCTTTTTGATTGTTGGTGCAGATAAAGGCACATATTGGTCTAAGTCAATCAGCTTATGCCCTTTTGCTAATAACAGCAAAATTGCTCGATTATAATCGTCATACATCACTTCCTTAGCAACCATTTCTTCCAGACACTTCTTTACCAACGGACTTTGATAATCATGTCCCGTAATAACCAAGCGAACAACATCAATTAATACTTGAGGTGTTATCTCCTTTTTGCCAATAATACTTGTAGGTTTAATGTTTTTTACGATATCATAAATTGTCAATATCTCTGTATGTCCCGTGATGGTAATAGTTCGACACGTAGGCATCTCTGTCTTAATATAGCGGATGATATCTCCCCCATCTTCCCATTTCGATTCCTCTCCTTTGGGCAATGAAAAGTCCACAAGTGCGAGATCATAGGGTTCTTTATGAGCAATTGCTTGATCAATTTTTTGCTTTGCCTCAGTACAATCGAATGCTTTTTCAAAAATATAACCTTGAGCAAATTCAGCATGACTCAGCAATGCCATTCGATATCCTTCTAAAATCAGAGGATGATCATCTACCAACAAAATTCTTTTCATACAACAATCTTTACTATCTTAAATTAAGTTTTTGAAACGCTATGCTGTAACCCCCTTAATCAATTCCCCAAAAAGATTAAAAGTTCAGAATAGACATAACGACTATTCCTCGCTAATGTAATAAAAAAACGTCCTTCCTTTTCTATTCTTCATTCCCATTTGGTCATTTTTATCCTAAAAGTATCATCCATTACTTCATTAAAAGCATAAAAAAAGCCAATTAGCAAGCTAATTGGCCTATAACTAAATGGTATGTTTTTTACACTAATCCGTTGGCTACTAAATATTCTGCAATTTGAATCGTATTGGTCGCGGCTCCTTTTCTCAAGTTATCAGATACAATCCACATGTTTAATGTATTGGGTTGCGTTTCATCTCGGCGGATACGCCCAACAAAAACCTCATCTTTTCCTTGTGCATAAAGAGGCATAGGATACGTATGGGTGTCGGTATTATCTTGTACTACAATTCCAGGTGTTTCATGCAAAATACGACGAACGTCTTCAATAGCAAACTCTTGTTCAAAAGCTACATTCACAGCTTCACTATGTCCTCCAACAACTGGAATACGCACAGCGGTTGCCGTTACTAATACCGTATCGTCTTCTAAAATTTTCTTGGTTTCATTCACCAACTTCATTTCTTCTTTGGTGTACCCATTATCTTCAAAAACATCACAATGAGGCAATGCATTGCGGTGGATCGGATAGGGGTAAGCCATTTCTCCAGACTTCCCTTCATATTCATTTTCTAATTGTCTTACGGCTTTCACTCCAGTTCCTGTAATGGATTGGTAGGTAGAAACAACCACGCGTTTCACCTTGTATCTTTTATTTAAAGGAGCCAACGCCATAACCATTTGAATAGTTGAACAATTGGGATTGGCAATGATTTTATCTTCTTTTGTTAAACTCGAAGCGTTAATTTCAGGAACTACTAATTTTTTCGTGGGATCCATTCTCCAAGCAGATGAATTATCTATAACCGTTGTTCCAACAGCTGCGAATTGAGGAGCCCATTCCAATGAAATAGACCCACCAGCAGAGAACAAAGCAATTTCTGGTTTCATCTTTACAGCTTCGGCCATTGATTGTATCGTATACTTCTTTCCTTTAAACTCTATTTCATTTCCTACGGACTTCTCAGAAGCCACTGGGATTAATTCTGTTACTGGAAAATTGCGTTCTGCTAATACTTTTAGCATAATCTCTCCTACCATACCGGTAGCGCCTACTACTGCTACTTTCATTTTAAATAATAAAAATTATAATTATTCTATTTTATTTTTATACTAATTGCATGTCCTTAATTTGCAACTGATTACTAACCTCGCCTTTCCATTCATTCTCTTCAATAGAGTACACTAAATCGAAAAACGCACGATTCTGAATCTCGTCTAAATACTTCCCAAAGGAGAAGCCTATCGCACTGAATCCTTTGTCTAAATGTCCACGTTGTCTGACATACATCTTCAGGTGTTCTTGATTTGCTCCTAACCCTCTTGCATATCCTGTATCGTAGACGTTTTTGGTCAAGAAAACAGGACTCATATTCTCTGGACCAAAAGGTTCAAATTGCTTTAGGATCCGACAGAACTTGGGTGTAATTTCAGCAAAATTCAATATAGCATCAATTTCAACTTCTGGTATCAGATCACGTTCTTGAATCGTATTGGCCACTATTGCTTCAAATTTTGCTTTAAAGTTGACGTAATTTTCCTTTTTACACGTCATTCCAGCGGCATACATATGTCCTCCAAATTGAATCAACTCGTCAGAACACGCTTCTAAAGCAGCATATAAATCGAAATTCTTCACTGAACGTGCTGAAGCGGCTAACACATCTCCACTTGCTGTAAACACAATTGTCGGTCGATAATATGTTTCAATCAGACGAGAGGCTACAATACCAATCACGCCCTTATGCCAAGATTGATGAAAAACCACTGTCGATTTGTTGTTAATCTCCCTATTTTCTACAATCTGATCTTTGGCTTCTTCTGTTATATTTTGATCTAATACTTTTCTTTCTTCATTAAAGGCAATAATCATTTCGGCCGTTTCTTCTGCTTCGCTCATTGAGAAACGCGTCAGTAAATCTACGGCATAATTACCATGTTGTATTCTTCCTGCTGCATTAATTTTCGGTGCAACTTTGAAAACAATATCGCTTACTGTATAGCTACTTTGCTTGTATACATTCAGCAATGCCTTTATTCCTGGTCTTGGATTGCTATTTAAAACCTCTAATCCAAAATAGGCTAAAATTCTATTTTCTCCCGTGATTGGGACAATATCTGCTCCAATTGCCGTAACAACCAAATCCAGATAAGGCATTAAATCTGCGATGGTTTGATTGCGATTTGCTGCTAAAGCTTGCACCAACTTAAAACCAACACCACAACCACATAATTCATTATAAGGATAGGAACAATCACTTTGTTTGGGATCCAATACCGCTACTGCATCGGGAATTTGATTTCCTGGTAAGTGGTGATCGCAAATCACAAAATCTACTCCTTTTTCCTTCGCGTACGCTACGTGTTCAACGGATTTAATTCCACAATCCAGCGCAATGATTAATTTGATATCATTATCTGCTGCATAATCAATTCCTTGATAGGATACCCCATACCCTTCTTTGTATCGGTCTGGAATGTAGCGATCTACTTGTGGATAATACGATTGAAGATACGAATAGACCAAAGCTACTGCTGTGGTTCCATCTACATCATAATCGCCAAAAACCAGAATATTTTCTTTTCTATCAATCGCTTCTTCAATTCTTTTGACTGCCTTATCCATATCTTTCATTAAATAAGGATCATGCAATTCATCCAAAGAAGGACGAAAGAAACTCTTTGCTTGTTCATAGGTTGTAATTCCACGGTCAACGAGTAGTTGAGCTAAAACGGAATCAATTCCCAATACTTGAACTAGATGATTAACACTTTTTTGATCTTTTACCTTTTTTAAAGTCCACCGCATTATTGTTGTTTATGGTAATGAATATTCGTTTCAACTTTCGCAAACTGCGTAAACATATGCATTACACCACAATATTTTTCTACAGATAAATCAACTGCTTTCTTCAATTTTGCTTCATCCAGATTATTCCCATAAAAGTGATAATCGACGATTACCGTATGATAAACCGCCGGATCTTCATCGGTCAATAGTCCTTCTGTTTCGATTGTAAAATTGGCAACTTCCAATCTCATTTTTTTGATTAAAGAAGCAACGTCTAATCCTGAACATCCTGCCAAAGCAGATAACATCAAGGCTTTAGGTCTAAAACCTTTATTATCTCCTCCATTTTCTGGTCCAGCATCAATTTGCATGGTCCCTCCACTTGGATTCGTGGACTCAAATTGCATATTCTCTAACCAAGTAGTTGTAACTTTATGTGACATGATATATTCTCGTTTTTATCAAATGTATCAAAAAAAAACAAGGATTAATCCTTTTAAAACGTTAATAATTAACACTCCTAAAATCAGTAATTTCTTCAATAATTTGCTTACTACAAGTAGTTTTTAAGCCTATTTTCATCAAAAACGGAAATTGGCAGCTATTCACTTATTTGTGGTGTTTGTAAAAGACAAAAGGAGCTGTGCATACCAACACAGCTCCTTTTTCTATTTTTTTCCTGCTACTACAACGACAATTTCCCCTTTAGGTGGTTTCTCTTCGAAGTGTTTGAGCACTTCTACGACCGTTCCTCTTACGGTTTCTTCGTGTAATTTAGACAGTTCTCTAGAGACTGAAATCACGCGATCTTCGCCAAAATAGGTTTGAAATTCACCTAATGTCTTGACTAATTTATGGGGTGAAACGTAGATAATCATCGTTCTCGTTTCTTCTGCTAATTGTAGATAGCGGGTTTGACGTCCTTTTTTATCTGGTAAAAAGCCTTCAAACACGAATTTATCATTTGGTAGACCGCTATTCACCAAGGCAGGTACAAAGGCCGTTGCCCCTGGCAAACACTCTACTTCAATCTGATTTTCAATACAGGCTCTAGTCAATAGAAAACCTGGATCGGATATAGCAGGTGTTCCTGCATCAGAAATCAACGCAAATGTTTCACCTGTTTGCATGCGTCTCACTAAACCTTCTACCGTTTTGTGTTCATTGTGCATGTGGTGACTCATCATCGGTGTATTCACCTCAAAATGTTTCAACAGCTTTCCACTGTTTCTTGTATCTTCTGCTAAAATATAATCGACTTCTTTCAACACCTTAAGGGCGCGAAACGTCATATCTTCTAAGTTGCCAATCGGTGTTGGTACAACATATAATTTCCCCATAATCTTATTCGAAACGCTTTTCAATTAACGCCATAAAACGCTCAGCATATTCTTCTTTACCTTCCCAATTATTGTATTCTGGTTTCACCAAGTGCTCCACAAAACTTCTTGCTTCATCATAAGTGCTTACCGTATTTAACTGCGACAATACGCGATTGAAGTCTTCCGAACTATTGGCAAACAAGTGTTTTTCAAAAGCAATGCGATCATTTAATCCTACTACAATCGTACCACGATAGATGTCATTGATTGATTTTTTTACAATACGAGGTTCTCTTACTGATACTTGATCTAAATTGAACAACATATTTTGTTGATGTTCAACCTTGTCTTCTTCCTTTTTCTCTTGTTCTTTTACTTGCTCTTCTTTTTGTTGAGCGAAAAAGTTCTCTGTCGATTGATTTTCTTCTACTGGAGCTGTTTGTTCTCCTACTCGTTCAAACCTACTGTCATCTACGAGAATCGTATCTTCCTTTGCTAAATCTTCTACTCGAATAAACTCAATCTCTCCGAAATCAAATCCTTCAAACGGATTATCTTCTCTTTGATCGCCAGTTAAAGGAGCGAATACTTCTTCTGTTTTTTCCTCTTGGAATTCGAATGTTTCTTCGTTTACAGTCGTTTCAGCCACCACTTGATCCGCTAATTCTTCTTCCTCCAATACTTCTGTTCCATCCTCTTCCGTCCATTCTTCCTCTTCTTCTTCTAGCTCCTCTTCCTCTTGTTCCTCTTCTAGTTCTTCCTCTACCTCTTCTTCGACAAGAGCTGCAAATTCTTTTTCCTCTTGCTCTTCTTCCGTTTCATTTGCTACTTCGTCTTGCTCTGCCTCCTCCTCTTGCTCATCTTCAATTTCATTGGCTACTTCTTCTTGTTCAAATTCAAGGCTTGTTTCCTCTTCTTCTGAGATTTCTTCTTCAACCAAAGTAGGTGAATCAAAGTCTACCACTGTTTCTTTCTCAGCTTCCACTACGATCGGATAATCTTCTACGATTAGATCTGCTGGAATTTGAGATCGTGCATCTTCTTCTAGAGTAGCGATCATCGCAATTTCTTGCTTGCTTGTTTCGGCCTGTGTTACCGCGCTTAATTTTGCTACTAACTGATCTTCAGTTATGTCGTTTACAAGTCCTAATGCTAGGTTATCTTGATAAAATTTTAAAATTTGAAGCTTCTCATATAGTTCTTTGGCTTCAACATATAACTTATCCACATCAGTATCCTTCATCTGTAAGACACGATGAACGATGCTCAACAACTCTCCCTCTAAGACTTTCTTCATAACTTTTAATTTCATTAGTAAATTATACAAGCTTTTTTTGATAAATTTGTCCTTCACAAAGTAACAAAAAAACTACTGGTTTCGACCTGAAAATTACAAAATGTTTCTAGAAATTCCTGTTAATCACAAAGAACAGTTTGGTTGGATCGAAGTAATCTGTGGATCAATGTTTTCTGGAAAAACAGAAGAACTGATTCGCCGACTAAAAAGAGCCCAATTTGCCAAGCAAAAAGTTGAAATTTTTAAACCTGCTGTAGATACGCGATATCACGATGAATATGTGGTTTCACATGATTCGAATGAAATCCGTTCTACTCCAGTACCCACAGCAGATAGCATTCGACTTTTAGCTAGTGGTTGCGATGTGGTTGGTATTGATGAGGCACAATTCTTTGACGATGAAATTGTCAATGTTTGTAATGAATTAGCCAATTCGGGTATTCGCGTTATCGTTGCTGGTTTAGATATGGACTTCAAAGGAAATCCGTTTGGTCCCATGCCAGCCTTAATGGCGACTGCTGAATATGTCACCAAAGTACACGCAGTATGTACACGCACGGGTAACTTGGCGCATTATAGCTATAGAAAGGCTGCTAGTGATGCTATTGTTATGCTTGGCGAAACAGAAGAATATGAACCATTGAGTAGAGCTGCGTATTATAACGCCATGCGAGAAGCTGAAAAACTCAAGAAAGAAAAACCCAAACCCTGATTTTATAGATTAAACACGTCATGAAAAAAATATACCAAATTTATCTAGACTCTTATCGAGGATTATCCTCAGCATCTTGGATGTTAGCCATCGTTATGTTAATCAATAGAGCTGGATCGATGGTATTTCCTTTCTTAGGTGTTTACATGACCAAAGAACTTCATTTTACAGATGAACAAACGGGTTATGTTTTAGCTTGTTACGGACTTGGTTCGATGACTGGTTCCATGTTAGGTGGGTGGATTACGGATAAAATCGGTAACTACAAATTACAGTATTTGAGCTTACTTGGAAGTATTCCGATGTTTATTTTACTGCCTCACTTTACTTCTGTCATTAGTTTAGCTTTAATGATTTTCGTTCAAAGTACTATTAGTGAAATGTTTCGCCCTGCGAACTCTGTTGCTATTACAAAATACGCTCGACCTGAAAATATTACGCGTGCTTTTTCCTTAAACCGCATGGCGGTTAACCTTGGATTTTCTATTGGTCCTGCTATGGGAGGAATGTTAGCAGCAATTTCTTATGCCTTATTGTTTTACATCAATGCAGGTGCAGCTTTCTTTGCGGCAGTTGTATTCATCTACTTCTTTAAAGGGCGTAAAGAAAACCCTAAACCAACGGTATCAGTTGAAGAAGATGCCGATATTACTTTAGGTACTTCGGGTATTAAACGAAAATCACCTTATAAAGATGGGCTATTCTTGTTCTACAGTTTTTTCTGTACCTTATATTCCATTGCCTTTTTACAGCTGTTTAGTACCTTACCTATTTTCTATGAAAAAGTAGGTGGCTTGAATGAGTTTGAAATTGGAATTGTATTAGGGTATAGTGGTTTGTTGATTTTCTTAACGGAAATGCTACTAGTACACATGGCAGAACGCCATTTAACCACGCAGAAAACGATTTTCTATGGGGCTTTAATTGCTCCCCTAGCTTTTGGTGTTTTCTTGTTGGATCACAGCTTATTTACCATTTTCCTTTCTATTACATTATTAAGTGCTTCGGAAATGCTTATTTTTCCATATACCTCAACAGTTACTGCTATGCGTGCGGATGATTCAAGTAAGGGGGCTTATATGGGGGTCAATGGATTAACATTTGCCGTTGGATTCATTATTGCTCCTATTTTAGGAACGAAAATTGCAGCTAACTTTGGTTACAATACCTTGTGGATCGTGATGGGGTCGATCTTTTTACTTTCTGCTTTTGGATTAAATTATACCGTTGGAAAAATGGTTAAACCGAAAGTATAAGCTTTCCTTTTACTTTTCTTACTTTTTTACTGAAAGCAATACAATCATGTTAGTTATTGATTACAAACAGGATAGCTAAAAAGGGGTAAAAAATAAATGTTAAAATTTAAAACTCTACATAAAATCGAGCTTTTGCGCCTTGCATTCTATATATTTTGTTCTATATTTGCACTCGCATTAACAAAATAATGCAGTCCAATATATGGCGAGGTAGCTCAGTTGGTTAGAGCGCAGGATTCATAACCCTGAGGTCACGGGTTCAACTCCCGTCTTCGCTACAAGGCAAAAAGACTTAATCGAAAGATTAGGTCTTTTTTTTTGGTTTACAGTGAACGATTGGTTGTAATCATTCTGAATCAAGTCAAAAGTTGAAAGCGAAACAAAAAAGTTAGCGCTCCCGTCTATTAAATGTACGTGCAATATTGACATTTTAAAATCTAATACCTATAGAAGGCACGACCCTTTATTTTTTCACCGAAGAAGGAGGAAAGCCAAAGTGTTTTTTAAATACTTTGCTAAAATAAACTGGATCTTCAAATCCTACTGCCCATGAAGTTTCTGCTACACTTGTCCCCTCTTTTAACAATTGAATCGCTTTTTCAAAACGAAGCGCACGTATAAAATCAGCAGGTGTTTTTCCCGTTATGGTTTTCAATTTTCGAGTAAGTTGACTCACAGACAGAAATACCATTTCTGCCAAGCTATTTACGCCAAACTGCACATTAGAAACGTTTTGTTGAACAGCTAATTCTAAATCGTCAATAAATTTTCTTTCTTTCTTGTTTAATTCAGGGGTTGTCTCCTCTGACGGTACACTATTCCCTTTAAATTTTTCGCGAAGTAGTGCTTTAAATTTCAGAATATTTCTTACCCGAAGCTTTAATTCTGCCAAGGAAAAAGGCTTTGCAAGATAATCATCCGCTCCTGTTTCCAAGCCCAACAATATATCTTTCTGCTCCGCTTTTGCAGTTAATAATATAATTGGAATATGGGAAGTTGCTATGTTATTTTTCAATATTTCGCATAATTGAAACCCATTCGTATCAGGCATCATTACATCACTAATGATTAAATCTGGTACTAATTCCTCTGCTAATTTTAGTCCTTCACTTCCATTTGCAGCTTCTACATACTGGTATTCTTTCCCAAGATTCTCAGTAATAAAATGACGTAATTCGGGTTGATCCTCCACGATAAGTACTAGTGGAAGCGCTGTGTCTTGCTGTTCTTTACGCTCAAGCGGATATTCCTCTTTTATAGGAAAAACGATATTTTGCTCAGTTAACGCTAGGTTTGTTCTATTTTCTGTTGTTGCACTATCCATCCAAAAAGTAAAAGTACAGCCACCATCAGATGGAGATTCTACTATGATATCTCCTCCATGTAGTAGTGTGAGCTCTTTTACTAAAGCTAACCCAATACCAAAACCAGCATAAGCCCTCTTCCCGGAATCATCCACCTGATAAAATCGATCAAAGATTTTAGCTATGTCCTCTGTCTCTATTCCTTTACCTGTATCAGTAACCGTTATCAACAGTTTATCATCCTTATAATCTATTTCAACCGTTACGCTTCCTCCAGGAGGAGTATATTTAATAGCATTAGACAGTAAATTCGTAATAATTACAGTTAATGCTTCAGAAGAATAGATAAACGGATTTTCTATCAACGATACTTTTACGCGTTCGGTTTGGTTTAGTTTTAATACAATATTGTGTTGTTCTGCATAGGAATGAAAAGATTGCACTAGCATACTTGCTTCCTTCAATACATCTCCTTTTTTATAGTGAAGTTTATATTCTCCACTTTCCATTTTAGATAGATCAAGCAATTGATTAATTAAAGTAAGCAGCCTTTTTCCGTTTTGTTCTATTTTCTCAAAATGAGAAAAATCTTCTTTTCGTCCATTTTCTTTTAATACTTCAATATGGCC
Organism: Myroides odoratus; assembly: GCF_001549985.1. Lineage (GTDB taxonomy): Bacteria > Bacteroidota > Bacteroidia > Flavobacteriales > Flavobacteriaceae > Flavobacterium > Flavobacterium odoratum_A. Next base: position 676,148 of record NZ_LROZ01000001.1, read on the forward strand.
GTTGATTAATGTAAGGGGTGTTCTAAACTCGTGTGAAATATTAGCCAAAAATCGAGATTTAAACTGCTCCGTTTCTTTAATGGTCTCCACTTCTCTACGTTGCAATTCTAGGTTTTGTTTTTCAAATTTCAATTTTTTATTTCTCAACCTAAAAAGATAAATGGCAAAAACGACAAATAGCCCCATTACAACTAAACCTGCCAATGCAAAGTTTCGCTGTAATTTTTTAGTTTTAAGTTCCTCTTGGATTACAGCCTCTTTTTTATCATACTCGTACTCCATGGCGATCGCCAAGCTTTGCCTTTCACTGTTTTCATTCATCAAGCTATCGCGATAGACAATATATTGTTTATAATTTTCGAATGCATCTTTATAATCCCCCAAAGTGCTATCATCCAAAGTAGCGTTGTGGTAAATATTCATTATAAGCTCTTTTCGTCCTATTGCTTTAGCAATAGATAAAGCTTTCTTATACTGTTCTTTAGCTGAGGCTGGTCGATTTAATTTAGATTCTATAATCCCTAAATTCAAGTATGTGGTTGCGATTCCACCCTTTTCATCAATTTCCTCGAATCCTTTTAAAGATTTCAAAAAACTCTCCAGAGCCTCCGTGTATTTACCTTGTCGTTGATATACAGCACCAATATTGTTATAAACACCCGCCACTCCACGTTTATTTCCTAATTCTTTTTTTATTTCTAAAGCGGCAAAATAATTTTCTAATGCTTCGGGATACTTGCCTTGATACTCATAAATAAGTCCAATGTTATTATAACACTCTGAGATTCCTAATACATCCCCAGTTTCTTTCCATATTCTTAATGCGACTGTATAATTTTGCAGGGCTTCTTCGTGCTTACCCGTATTTCCATTAATAATACCAATACCACTATGGCACAATCCAATTCCCTTTTTATATCCTATTTTTTCAAATATTTTTAGCCCAGCATATAAGTTTTTTAGTGCTTCCGGAAAGTCTCCTTGATAATCATAAAGCGTTCCAATGTAGTAATAAGAATAGGCAACCTCTCGTTCATCTCCAATTTCTTCATATATTTTTAAACCCACAGCGAAATTTTTCACTGCTTCAAGATCTTTTTCTTGTTTTTCGTAAAGCTTGCCTAGAACATGATATGTATTTGCTTTTCCTCTTTTAAAATCAAGCTTTTCTGATAATTTTAGTGCCTTTTGAGCATAACTAAAAGCACGATCAAATTGTTTTTCCTGAACCAAAAGACGGGCAAGTGCATTCATTTGACTAACTGCCAAAGTATCTGTAATGGTTTTGTTAGTAAGAATATTCGTTAGGGAATCTATCTTGTTTTCTAACACCTGTTTGTCTGATTGTGAAAAAAGCGTAGAATGAATGAAGAAAAATAGGAGTAAGAAAGAAAAGCACTTGTTCATTAGGCGAATTTTAAAATGCGCGAAATTAACAAAACAAATTTTTAAAAAAAAACTTATCAAATAAATTATACACAATAAAAACCACATAAGACCATACAATATATGATAAAATTAAAAACAACTTCATTATTTATCTTTCGCTTTAGAATACCATGTACGTTTTAATGCAGTATGACATCCCCGTTTTACATCAATAGTATCTCTCTATTTCTTACTCACCGAAGCTGTCCTTCATACGATAAAATTCTGTATCAAGAGAAAACACATTTTAAGAAAGACTTGGAAGAATGCTCCAAAAAGAGAAAAACGTACAACTTTATAGCTTCAAACAATCAGCATCACTTCATTCTAAAAAGAAGGTAACAGCAACTAAAACCTAGTACATCTTCTGATTTAAAAAAAGAAAACACTCCTTTACTTCAATCAATATAACAACCTAACAATCAACTACTTAATCTATTTATGCATTATTTTTCAACTATTTTATGCGCAAAAAACGCCAAGTTTTTGCTTCATTTTCACCTAGAAGAATAATTAACACGGCTATACATTTGTAGCAAATTTCCAAACAGAGAATGGATTTAATATCGACTTACTCAACTATTAATAAATAACTAAAAATTCAAAACAAAATGGTTAAAAAACCCTACTTATTTGGATCGTTACTTGTTTTATCACTTATGCTTAATTCTTGTGGAGGGACGCAACCTTATGCAACAGGAGTTAACTCACAAACACAGCGTGTAGATTCAAAATTAAAAAGAAGTGATTATACGATGATGGATCAGCAATACCAAGGTGTTGTAGTTAACACGAAAAAACTCAAGAAATACAATGTAGATCAACTTAAAGAGCTTGCTTTTATGGAAGCAGAAAAAGCAGCGATAAAAGCGGGGGCAGACGGTGTGCTAAATCCAGTTTATATGGTAGATCAAAAAGGAAAAAAATTTTATGTTACAGCTCGTGTTAAGGCTTATAAGTTAAAAAGTGACAACGAATATCTTGACATGGAGAACAATTTAAAACACAATCCAAATTGATAATCCTAGTAAAAATAAATGCTCAAAAAGTAAAATCCTACCTATATATTATATCAAAAAACGCAACTGTAATTTAGGATATTCAAATTACAATAGCTCTAAATTTAATTAAAACACTTATATACCAAATGATGAAACAAATTCTAAAAATTTCGATTGTAGCTACTTTATTTATGTTTATGTCTTGTAGTAGTGATGATAGTGGAAGTGGAAGCTGCGATGAAGCTGCACTTACTAAAGCATACGAAACTGCTTATAACAAGTATAATGAAGATCAATCTGACGCTAACTGTTTAGCTATTGTTAAAGTGATTAAGCAAGCATTAGACAACAAATGCATTGACCAAGAAGAAGCTGATACTTACGGACTAGGCTTACCTTGTTATTAAAAACTAAGTGTGATTCAAAAAAGTCTTCTATTGCAACTAAATTAAACAATGAAGTACATGTAATACTAGTATTGCATTAGAAGAAGAATCTCATTTTACTTGAAGTATAGAGCCTTACTAACGCTTCACTTTACTTCGATATTTAAGTTATTTACCATAACGAATATCACGAAAAACCGCCATTAATTGGCGGTTTTTTTATTTAAAAATGGATTTAGCTACAACCTATTTTTTCTTCTGGATCCGCACAAACAATTAGATATAACAGTTAGGAATTGCTTTAAAAAGAATATCTTTTTTAGATCCTATTTCTTCTTCATTACTGCTACTCTTTCACAAATACAAAATCAATCACCATATCCTTATTTGAAACTTTTGCTTTTAGTTGATCTCCTTCCAAATGATAGGCAATATGCGTTGGGAAATCGTGTGCTTCATTGACGCAAAGCAACGTGTTTTCTTTTAATTCTGAGACTTTGAATTCGACTGTATCGGCTTCATCTGAGGTTTTCACAAACAAACTCCACTGCCCATTTACTTGTTCTACTTTCATATACTCCTTACTCAACGTATCGCCTTGGGCAAGTGTATATCCGATTCCATCATACTGAGAAGCACTTGTTTTTTTCCAAGTTTCAAACGTGGAACGACCTGCTTCATCATTGGTTCTTTTCCAATTTCCCAAAAGCCAGTCTAAATTCGCCGTTTGGGTTGCTTCTGTTTGCGCTTGCGGTACCACAGCATCTGATTGAGGCGTTTTACCGTCTTTGCATGAGGCAAATACAACGGCCATAATCGCTAGTACTATCCCTTTTTTCATCGTTACTATTTTTATAGTTATTTTGAGTTATCTATTAAAGGTAATCAATTCTATAACATCTTATAAAAAAGTGATTCCCTATTTTTTCCTCCTAAACTTTCCCTAAAAAGGAAGGAAGATGACCCAAAACTAAATATATTTGTTTCATTCATGACGAAGTACAATCGACATATCGCCCAATTTTTGTGTCTCCTATTTGTTTTTTTAGGTGTAGAAAAAATCAATTTCTTCACTCAACAAAATTGTGAGGACAAGCTTTTTTTCTGTCCGATTGCGAATATGTATGTATACCAATTGGGAGCTTCTCCTTCAGAAGATACTGGAAAAGCAACCAAGAGCAAAAGCTGTAAGGCGACCAACATCAGCTGTGAAACGTTTTTTATTGCACAGGTATTGGAACAACCGCAAACAAAAGATCGCCTTCGCTTTACAGACAAACTGTACTTCTACCAACCTGTCATCCATTCGAATCCATATATAACACTAGTAGATCCACCTCCTAATGTTTCAGTCCTATACAACAAGAGCTCCCAAAAGGAGCTCTTGTTTGTTTTTGGTCTTGTTTAGCCTGTATCAAACACAAAAGGCCACTCGATCCGAGTGGCCTTTTTAGGAATTAAAATAATGTGTCTATAGCAGTACTAATTTTACATTTTTACAATGATAAACTCACTTCTTCTGTTTTCTTGATGCTGTTCTTGTGAACATGGAACACCATTTTTACATCCATTGATTAATTGGCTTTCTCCATAACCTCTTCCTGAGATTCTCGCTGGATCAATGCCTTGTTTAATCATCCATTGCATCGTTGATTTTGCTCTACGGTCTGACAACTTCATATTATAAGCATCATTTCCACGGCTATCAGTATGCGAACGAACGTCAATCTTGATGTTTGGATACATTTTTAATACCTCAACAACTTGTGCTAATTCTACTGCTGCATCAGGTCGGATGGTTGCTTTATCAAAATCAAAATAAATCGGTTGTAATTTCAATTTCTTGAATAAATCATCATCTTCCGTGATCGTTTCTTGGAGTGGTTCTAATCCAATTTCCACTTGCTCGACTGCATTTAATTCGTACCCCATTGTCTGCGCAATTTCTTTGGTTTGGAATCCTGCAGCTTCTGCTTTTAAACGATATTTTTTACCACAATCTAAGTCGGTTAAATTAAACTTCCCTTGATCATCTGCGTGAATACTATCCAACACCGTGTAAGTAGCATCATATAGAGTGATTTTAGCATGCGCTAACGATTCTCTTGTAGAAGCATTAAACACCCAACCAGCAATACTTTGTTTGCAAATAATTTCTTTCTTCTCTTGAACGAAGTAAATGTCATCTCCTCCCATTCCACCAGCTCGATTGGAGCTAACGAATCCCTTTTTGGTTTTAGGATCAAAGTAGTACCCAAAATCATCGGCAGGACTATTCATTGGCTCTCCAATATTTGTAACGGTTCCAAAAGATCCATCTACATTCATTTTCGCCATGAAGATGTCCAATCCACCTAATCCAGGTCTACCATCGGTTGAGAAATAGAGCATAAAATCACTTGAAATAAACGGAAAAGTTTCACGTCCTTCGGTGTTAATTTGCTTTCCTACATTTTCCACTTTCGCAAAGCTTCCATCTTCTTGTATGGCTACACGAAATAAATCACTTTGCCCGATAGACCCACTGCGATCTGAAACGAAATACAACCATTTATCATCTGGCGTTAACGCAGGGTGTGCGTTATTTGCTTTAGCATCATTAATTGTCAATGCTACAGGTTTGCTCCAAGTTCCATCTTCTTGTAACGTGGATTTGAACAATTGCAATAGGGCATTTTTAAATCGATTCTGTTGGATTTCATCTTTGGTTGCACTTGCATTTTGAGTAAAGTACATCGTTTTGCCATCCTTGGTAAAAACAGCCGTTGATTGGTTGATGTCTTTTCCATCTCCATTGAAGAAGGTATGGGGTTCATCAAATGTTCCATCCTGTTTTATTTTTGAAGCATATAAACTGGTATAGGCTTCATTCGTCCATTTGTGTACTTTATTACCCGAAACATCTTTGGATGCTCGTGCAGACGTATAAATCAGTTGATCTTTAAAAATCGCTGCTCCATAGTCTGAATATTCACTGTTTATTTGCAAAGCTTCTACTTCATAGCGGTTTGAACGTTTCTCAATATCCGTTCTGTAATGATCCTTGTTTGCTTCAAACAATTGAGCGCGAGAATCCGTTTGTTCCAAAGTCGTAAACTTTGTCATATAGGCATCTGCTTCTTCATATTGCTGCATCGCACGCAAGGTTTGTGCATAACGATAGTAATATTCCGAATCAATAGAGGCTTGATTCTCTTTCGCGAATTGAAATAGTTCTTGATACCATTTATGCGCCTCTGTCAGCTTGCCATTAAAATAGTAGGCATCTCCTAGTTTTTGCAGCGTGTTTACGCTTTTAAATCCCTTTTCGACTGCCTTTTCATAGATCTCAATAGCATTGATATACTCGTACTTTTCAAATTTTTGATCTGCTTTATTTTCACGTCTTTCTTGTGTCCATCCTATTGATGTTGTCAACGCGATTGAAGATAAAACTAGTAATTTAACTAATCTCTTTTGCATAATTTATCATCTTTAGGTTAGAAGAAACGCGGCGATGTTTTTCTCGTATATCGATTAAAGATATCGGCACGCAAGAAAAACTCATGTGATCCGCTGTTGTAATGTCTTAATTTGGAAGTATCTGCATCATATGAATACCCTACAAATAGGGTTTCATTGATTTGAAATCCAACCAATCCACTAACAGCAGCATCCCAACGATAGGCAACTCCCGCAGTTAACTTCTCAAAAATCAAGAAATTTGCTGTTAAGTCAATCTGTAAAGGTGCACCTTGTACCGTTTTCATTAAGAATGCAGGTTTGAATTTTAAATCTGGATTGATATCAAATACATATCCCCCGATTAAATACAACTGCATACGTTGTTTCATTGTTGTTACTTCGTTATCATCATAACGGTGTGTTTCTAAAAAGCTAGGCACTGATACCCCTAAATACGATCGATCAGAATAAAGATATACCCCCGCACCAATATTAGGTGTAAACTTATTGGTGATATTTTCTTGGATATTGATATCTGAAGGATCAAAAGGATGTCCTTTTGCATAATCCACATTCAAAAGATCCGCAGAGGCTTTTAATCCGAAAGCCAATTGATAGGTATAGTTCAGTTTTATTTTGTAGGAGAAGTCAATAGCAATATTGTTTTCGTCCATAATACCAATCTTATCATTGACAAAAGAGAGTCCCAATCCTACATTAGAATCACTAATAGGCGTACTTACCGAAAAACTCGCTGTTTTTGGAGCTCCATCTAATCCTACCCATTGTGTTCTATAATTTCCAAATACACTTAATACTTCTCTTGTACCAGCATACGCAGGGTTATAAACCGAAGTGTTATACATGTATTGTGCAAACTGAGGTTCCTGTTGTGCGAAACCTTGTTGAGCAGCACTTATCAATACTAAGGCTGTTCCAACTTTTTTGAGTTTGTTTAAAAAATTCATCCTTACTATTAATTCGTTTCTAAATGTAAATACCCTGCTTTCTTAATCGTTCTTGATGCGCCGTCTTTCTCTACTTCATAAACAATAATATAGTAATAGGTTCCTGAAGGTAGTTTCTCACTATCGTTTAAGGTCATTTTCCCTTTCGAATAGCCTGTAAAAACATTGCCATTTGAATCGTAGTTTTTCGTTTCAAACACTTTAGCTCCCCATCTGTTGAAGATTTGAACGCTATTGTTTGGAAATCTTTGGATGTTATCAATAAGGAAATAATCATTTACTCCATCACCGTCAGCAGTAACAATGTTATAGATTACGACATCTCCTTCTAATAACCAATCTGTTTTTACAGTTGCTAATGTAAAGTATCCCAATCCTTTTATTGTTGCTGGAGTGATGATACGATTGGTACTCATATCGACAATTCCGCCTTCATCTACCCATATTTTCTTTTCCTCATCCCAACGAACAATATGTAGATCTTTTTCTGGATTTTCGAGTACAGTAGGAGAAGTTGTACGATCATCCCAACTTAACTCTAGGATGATATTTTTTTCTTCTTTGTTTTTCTTCTCGTCTTTCGTTTCTTTATCTACATACCAATACTCCGTTGTATTCAAGGTTTTGATTACACCTGAAGTATTTGCTTTATCATGAAAAAAAGCATCGTCTTTGTACTTATATTCCCCCACATAAACTGTACTATTTTCTGGTGCAGTAATATGAGCCGGACGATAGTATCCGTGATTTCCTATGGGAAAAGTAAAAGCGTCCTTCCCCACTTTATCTACCGTTCCATTCACATGGCTCTGGTCCGTTGGGTTATTCGCTTTGGCTCCTTCCATAAAAGCAAAAGAACCTTTATTGTCTTCCATCGTTACAATGCCATCGATAAACTCAACTTCTCCTTTTGCTGAAATATCATTGCTTAAGTAAAAAGCACTTTCAGCAGTTGAATTATTCAGTTCGAGGTTGTTGAAACTAATCCCCTGACTTCCTCCAATGATTTGTTGTTGATTAGAAGTAAAGATTGTTTTACCTGAATTTTTCAGTTTTCCATCTTCTCTAAAAGCGAACAGCCCATCATTGTCCAAGTTATGGTACACATACAACGTCCCGTTGTTGAATACCGAAGCTTCCTTTTTGTTTTCCATCGGAAAGAGCGTTGCCATTTCTGTATTTGGCATAATGTACAAACCGCCGTAATTAACGGTTTGTCCAAACGCTAAACCTCCTGTCAAAGCAAAAAAACCAAGCAAGATTTTGTGGTTTATTCTCATCTCTCCTTATTCTTTAACAACGAAAACAATATTCATCACAGCGTATGGATTCCCTGAACCGATTACGGTATAGGTCATTTTCCCATCTGCTGTAATGGAAATATCAGAAAAAACAGTTGTATCATAATCTGTTACATAGTAATACAAATCAGTTGCCTCAGGGAAATGTGGAATTACCGCAGGTGCACCAATACTACTCGCTGTATTACCCACTAATGTAAATTGTTTTACATATTCTTGGTACAAGTCTTTATTTCCAGCACCAAGTGTTCCCGTATCAAAAACAATAGAAGGCATATAGAAAAACTTCACTGCTTTATTGTCTGAAGTTACCATTTGTTGCCATTTTGTCCCATCATTATAATAGAACCCAGGTACTACATCATTTTGTCTTTTGATATTATAAACCGTCATACCTGCTACATGCGCTTGTAATGGAGCAAAGTCTGTTGTACTAACCAACTCTAATCTTGGCAATAATAGACCTTTATTTGCAGCTTCGATTTCAAGCATCGCGTTCGCATTAATTGTTGGTGTACCTCCTACTTTAGTTTGAGCAAATCCTACAGTGCTCAATACTGAAAATACGAATCCTAAATATATCTTTTTCATCTTATTGTTTTGTTTAAGTTTAAAATGATGGAGTTTATCTGTTACAATAAAACCCCATCATCTTGCTATTGATTAATTTTAATTAGGGTTGAACTTGCTCGTTTGATGCATATTCAACTACAACTTCGTAATTACCTGCTGGCAACATCATATATTGATTACCTACACCAATATTAAATTTCACTGTTGTTCCAGTCTCTACAGCAACATCTGTTGTACTCTCCGTTACAATGTGTCCTGCCGCATTTAGTAATTTGATGCCCAATACTTGTCTGATTTGTTTATCCCCTGCTAAAGTATTGAACGACACAGGTGCAGCAACTGCAGAATACACTTGGATTGTTGTAGCTCCTTTTCCTAAATACACTTTATATCCATTGTAAACATTTCCAGTAAACACCGTATCTCCTTCATTAATAATTGTATCACCTAATGCTTGCTTCACAATATCTTTGTACTTGTTAATCAAGTTCACTAAGAAAGAAGCTGGTAATTCAATTTCTTTGTTCTCTTTAGTACCATCTAGCTTGGTAATTACTTGGTAGAATACAGCAGGAGTATTATCATCATTATCGTGATCTCCGAAGTAAACGTTACCTCCTAAATTCAATACATTCGTGATTGCATTCTTAATCTCTTCGTTGTTGTTGATTGAGTTTAAGATATCTTCCGTCATGTTGATGTAATCTACATTTCCTCCCTCAGCATTGTACTCATAGAAGATTTCTCCTTTTTTCACATCTCCCGCTACTGGTGCTGTACGTACTTCTCCAAATGTTGGCAATGTACCATCTACTAAAACTTCAGTGCGTTTAATTTGTGTTTTCGTCTCTGTCTGCGCAACTAAATCTTTAATATCAATAGTCTTGTAGCTATTAGATGCTTCATCCCAATATTGGAAGACCCAAATTTTCTGACCCGCATTGGCTGGATCGTCGATTTCTCTGTACACTACATTTCCATCTGAATATTGAGAAATGTACTGTAAGTATTCTTCTACCGTGGTAAACGTTTTATCACCTTCTGTTGTAGTAATGGTGATATTCGTTGGTGATTCTAAGATCTCTTGAATGTTGTTGATCACACCACCTACTACATCTATGTGAATCACACCTGCTGGAACAGCCGTCCAATTTGCTGGATCTGTTTCTCCTCCTGCTTTGATGTACGCTTCTGATAAGTAGTATTGTTTGTTGTTGTACACAACAATTGTTGTATTCGTCTCAGCTGCTTCAACTAAATCCTTGATGTTAATCGTTTTGTACGTATTTGTTGCATCATCCCAATATTGGAATACCCAAATTTTCTGACCTGCATTGGCTGGATCGTCAATCTCTCTGTACACTACATTTCCATCTGAATATTGAGAAATATATTGTATGTATTCTTCTACTGTAGTAAAGGTTCTACTTCCTTCTATTGTGTTAATCGTAAGATTGGTTGGTGATTCTAAAATCTCTTGGATGTTGTTGATCACACCACCTACTACATCTACGTGAATTGCACCTGCTGGAACAGCCGTCCAATTTGCTGGATCTGTTTCTCCTCCTGCTTTGATGTACGC
>NZ_LROZ01000010.1 GCF_001549985.1 Myroides odoratus
GTTCCATCGGTATTAGCAAGTAAAGTTGTAACGGTTTCATTGGCTTTTACTAATTGATCTAAGTTGATTACTTGATCATTTCCCGTAGCATCTTTGTATACCAAATCTGTTCCGTTATAGGTCACATTGCCCTCAACATCTTTGGCAACTTGCTCGATAATCTCTTTTACTTTCTCTGGATTGTTGTTGACAATCGTTTCAAAGTTGTTCGCTACAGAAGCTGGAATATCGATGATGGTTTCTGTACCATTTTCTGATTTGTAGGTATACGTTCCATCGGTATTAGCAAGCAAGGTAGTTACGGTTTCATTGGCTTTTACTATTGTTGATAAAAGCAATTCGATTCTTGAACCTGAGCGGTCAAGGTATTCAAATCGAGTACCATCATAAAATACATTTCCTCCTGTTTTATTGATAAGATTTTGAACCGTCTCATTTTTGACAATTTCTTCAAAATTCTTAATTACTAAATCACTAATATCCACATCGGATACGATTCGCACCCATTTTGTGGCATTCCAATAGTAAAAACCAGGAAGAATATCTCCTTGTTTTTTACTAGCATACACTACTAGACTCTCTACATTTCCATTGGAAATTGTTTGGGTATCACCTGTACTTTCTAATGTTATACTTGGAATAAGTAAACCTTTATCTTTAGAAATAATCGTAAGCTCCGCAGATTTGTTTGGTGTTTTTGTACCAATACCAACTTGAGCTTTTAGGGACAACACAAATAAAAAAGCTGCCACACAAAGTAATTGTCTTTTCATAATTCGTTGATTTATACAAACGAATGTCACAACAATTACCTCAAAAAGAGTTTACATTTGTTATTCTTTAGAGCAAGTTAACAAAATTAAAACACTTTGTTAATTCCCTCATTTAGCACGCTAACAATTCAATACCCTCTCGATTAGCCCCCTATTTATAAGGGATGAGGAAAGGAGCAATTTTATTTTTACGTTTATCAGTTCCTTCAACTTTTCTTTCTTAGTTATCTTGTTCTGAAATAAGATAAACGAACAGCATAATATCAAATTATGGAGTTTATGTTTGGAGAAATAGATAAAAACGCGGCAATAAGAAACGATAGAAACAAAAAAAGAGAGAACTTTATTGGTTCTCTCTCTTTCTTTAAGTAGTTAAACTGTATTTTACATCTTACAGCAGGATGGTGAAAAAAAATATTTCAATAGCAAACCTAAACGTTCTTTTTTAAATGAAGGGACTTGGCTGAACGAAGTCCCTTTCATAAACAACATCTGACTTTAGATAAGTCAAGCATCAAATCAATGTAATATGTAATACTAAAAATGACTATTATTGGTTGTAAATGGTAAAGAGGGAAACGAATGAATGTTCCCTCTTTTTTGGCTACCTGTAAATTTTAGATCCCACAGCAGGATCGTAGGAAAAAATAGTTGTTTTGAAATTTATTATTTTGATAAAACAAAGGATCTACCCGCTGTTTTATGGTAAGTTTCTTACAAAATGAATCAAACCGAATAGTTCTTCTTCTTTTTAAAAACGACACAATACCTTACTCATTTTTTGGAAGCTCTTTATTTAAAAGAGACAACACCAGCTAAATAAAGCCCTTTTAACCTCCAAAAACTTCAAGGTATTGTTGTCGTTACAGTAATCCCCATACAAATTTGACGTAATTTGTCTTTTTCTATTATTCCCTCGATAAAAATCGAAGCGAGTAAAATTATATCCCTGATGTCCTAGATGAAATTTAGTTAAGTTAAACAATACCTCTTTGGTTTATTGAAAGTTCTTACTAAAAGGAACAACACGATCTGCAAAAAAATCCTTTTCCTTTCAAAACCTCAAGGTATTGTTTTCACCATTTCAACTATGACCTTATTTTTCGATTCTTTTAAACGTTAGATTACTATTTTTATTAACTAAAGCAAAACAGAACAATACTTTGATTGTTGTTTAGAAAGCCCTTTTTTATCAGAGCGCAACACAAAATTTAAGCCCATTTATTTCAACCTACTCAAAGTATTGCTGTTTTACTTTCATTCAACATTCATTTTATTTATGTAATCTAGTAGTTCGCTGTAAATCAGTAGAATTTCGTACTCTATTTATCTATTTAGTATGATAAATTCACTTCGTCTATTTACTTGGTGTTCTTTTGTTGAACAAGGGACTCCATTACTACATGAATTGAGTAATTGAGTTTCACCATATCCTTTTCCGGTAATGCGTTGAGCCTCTATTCCTTGGTTAATTATCCAACGGACCGTTGCTTTTGCTCTGCGATTCGACAAACTTAAATTATACGCATCTTTTCCTCTACTATCTGTATGAGCGCGTACCTCTACTTTTAGCGTTGGATGCGCTTTCATCATTTCCACTATCTTCATTAATTCAATTTGTGCATCAGGGCGGATTGCTGACTGATCAAAATCAAAATAAATAGGATTTAGTTTTAAACTTTTAAATAAATCATCCGTTGGATTTTTTGTTTCTTGGATGGGTACTAATCCAATATTGTGTTTAGAACGTTCTTGGTGTTTAGCCTCTAGTACAAGTACTTCTTCTGAGGTGTTATACTGTGCTGCTTCTGCTTTTATATGGTACTTTTTATGACAGAGCAAATCTGGTATTTTATATTCCCCTTTGTCATTTGAAACTTGAGTAGCAATTACGTGATACTCATTATCGTAAATAGTGATTTTAGCTTGATTTAGTACATTTTTAGTTTCTGAATCAAAAACAATTCCTTCTAAAGTAGTCTGACATATTTTTTCGATAAAAGAATAGATATCGTCTCCCCCGCTACCTCCTGCTCGATTCGAGCTTATGAAACCTTTATTTTTCTGAGGATCAAGATAAAAACTAAAATCATCAAATGGACTATTAAACGGAGTTCCCATATTATGGACAGGACCTACCTGCCCGTCATCCGTAAGCTTTGCCACGAATAGATCAAGCCCTCCTAATCCCGGATGACCATCAGAAGCAAAAAATAAATACTGATCATTTGAAATGAAGGGAAATGATTCTCTCCCTGCGGTATTAATTTTATCGCCTAAATTTTCAATTGCTCCATATTCACCTGTTGAAGAAATGGATACTCTAAAAATATCCGATTGCCCTAGTGTACCCTGGCGATCTGAAGAAAAATAAAGCCATTTATCATCAGGAGTTAAGGCCGGATGAGCCGTATTAAAATCAGCTGAGTTAAACGGCAATTCGATTACTTCTCCCCATAAACCGTCCTTGTTTTTGGTTGCTTTATATAATTTCAACAAGGAAGATTGATCCGTATTATTTTTTTGTTTTCCTTTTTTATTGGAATTGTTACGGGTAAAATACATCGTATTGCCATCTTTCGTAAAAACAGCCGTAGCATCATTTACTTTGGAATTGATTTCTTTTGCAAATAGTTTAGGCGTCGAGAAAGAACCATCAGCTTTTATTGCTGCCGCATATAAACTAGTGAAGTGTTCATCCGTCCATTCGTGAACAGGCTTCGTTGTCTGTTCATTTCGGGCTGATGTAAAGATCAGTTGTTGATTGAACACCGTTGCTCCATAGTCTGAATAAGTGGAATTCAAAGCCAAAGACTTCATTTCATATCGATCTTCTTTATGCTCAATTTCAGCTAAGAAATTCTTATTTAAATTAAAGAGTTTAGCTCGTGAATCAGTTGCTTCTAAACGGGTGAAAGCTTCCATCATTTTGCTTGACTTTTCATAGTTCCCAACTGATTTTAAAGTCTGTGCATAGCGATAGAAATATTCTGATGGAATTTCTTCTTTCCCCTTATCCTCATACTCCCCTTCAAAAAGTTGTTGGTACCAGGTGTTGGCCTCGGTTAATTTCCCATTAAAATAATAGGAATTAGCTAGTTTTTGTAACAAGTCTGCATTGCTATATCCTTTTGTAGCAAGGCGTTCATAGCTTTTAATAGCCTCACTATACGCTTGGATATTGTATTCTTTATCCGCTTTTTTTTCCGTTATTCGTTGGGCATGCATGTTGACCCCAGTCAAAAAAAATAGGCTTAATACACTTATTCTTAGTAGTTGTTTTTTCATAATCTGTCCATTTATACCAACGAATTTCAAAGTATTTGCTTTAAATTGAGTCTATTTTTGTTATTCCTATGAACAACTTAACAAAACTAAAATAGCCGTTGTTGCTTTGTTTTATTGGCTAACAATTAAATACTGCCTAACATCCTTTTTGGAATACTGCTTTAAAAGATCCATTCATTTTAATTCAATTGTAGATTTTTCTTTGATTTCATATTCTCCTTGTGGACCTAAGATTTCATCGTTAAGCCTATTGCTTTACGAAATCAAAGAAAAGAAAGAATGTGTTTTTGACTTGTCTTTTTTACTCTTTCTTATCCAACAATTAAAAAAATGAACTTACTTATTTTACCATTTAATACTAGTTGTTTTACTATCTGTCTTATGCTTAAATCAAAACTCATCATAAAGTCAAAAGGATAGGTATTATTTTGTTATAATCGAGTACGTTTAAGCTAAGAAAACAAAAAAATAAAAGTATCCTAACAAAAATGAACTCATAAATTACTGTAAAACAACATTTTATATTTATATATTTTTTCTCTATCAAATGAAATATTTTTTCAATATAAGGTGTTGCATTACTAGAAATGAAACAAAAAGTCAGTTTCCACTAGTGTTATTTAATTTTAAAAGGATAGGAATCGCTACGAGAAGTGCTCTCTTTGCTTTTTTACTTATAAACAAAGTACCATAGCTAAATTGTACTAGTAAAAAAAGCCACTAACAGTTAAACTGTAGTGGCTATACTAATTGTAGTAAAATTGTATGTCAAACAAGCTAAATCAGCTTGATGTATTCAAAAGGCGTCATCCCTGTAACTTGTTTAAAACTCTTAAAGAAAGAAGCTTTAGAGTTAAAGGCACTTTGATAAAATAGTTCATTTGCTGTAAATTGCTTTTTATCTTCATGACTGTTAATCGTTTCCAATATTACATTTATTCTAAGTGAATTGATATACTCTCTAAAACTCATTTGGTGTATATAAGTAAAGTACTGCGCTAAATAATAACGCGAAATTTTGGTTTTATGTGCCAATTCACTAATCTTGAAATCTGCATTTAAATACGCTTTTTCCTTTAAGATGACTTGCTTTACTTTGATATCAATTTGAGCTAATGTTTCATCGCTTAATTTGACTTTTTCATATTTCCCATCATATGGATCCCTTTGCTCCTCTTCTGGCTTACTTTCTTCTTCAGCTTGTACTAACCGGAGGGCAAGTTCAACATCACTGTAATCTAATCCCCTATTGTTTGTTTCGTATTGGAAAAAAAAGGAAGTTGAAACGCGATAACGAAGGAAAAGGACTGTAAAATAAAAGCAGATCAAACTAAACAGTATAGCGATAAAAAATACAATAGGATCATTATTATACACGATTGAAATAACCGTGATACTAGAAAAAATAATTAGAAAACTAATTAAATAAGATAGAAATTTAATTAGTTTAAAATTATCTAAAGGGGTTTGATTCAAGAGGTTGTTTTCCTCCTTGAGGATAAAAAAACTTTTGATCGCATAGAATAAGAGGTAAACAATAAGGAATACGTATAAAAAATAATGTAGCGTATTTTGATCAATCGCAATATTTCCTTCTGATAGAAAAAAGATACAGAAAAAGACCACAAAAAATGAAATAGCGAGATAATAGTAATCTTTAAAATAATTTCTAAACAGAGGTTGTCTTTCCTTATTTCGATAATAAGAGAGCAATAAAAATACATGTGGCCCATAGAAGATGAAGATAGATATCCATAGCGGATGAACTTCAAAATTCTTAGCCATTAAAAATTGTCCGAGTACGAGTACAATCTGAATAAAAATCAAATAACTTAATATACTTAAAAGTCGAAAAGCATCATAATCAATAAGTGATTTTTTAGCTTTTATATAACGTCTATGTTCTTGAATTCCAGCTAGTAGAATAAGAATACCAAGAAAAGTAATTAGAATATACATATCTATAATTTGTAAAGAATTAAACATAAATTAAGCAAAGACAAGATGTTTAACACTAAAATTATATTAATACAATATCAAATTTAATAAATTTTCGGACTTATTCAATAGTAAAATCGCAAAATTCGACTTTTTATGAATATTGGTACCTTAAAAGGATATGCATATTTATTTAAAGCCTTATCTTTAAATAAAAAAAATGTTAAATACCAAAGCTAACACCTCCTTAAAGAAGAAACTTTTCTTATGTCTCATTATACTTTTAATCGGGATTAAACTAAGTATAAACATGAAGTACTCTTATGCTGATGTTTATTTTTACTTGATCGTGCAACTTATTCTAATACTCATTAATATTAGTAGTTATAGATTTTATTTCCTTTTAATTGCTTTAGAGGTTGGCACGATTCTGTTATTCAAACAGCATTTTATTACTAGCAATGCCTATTATCTCATTTCTTTTGGTCTTACCTTACTAGGTATCCTCTACTTCCTAAAACCTAGTAATATCAATCAATATCGCTATCAGCCCATTCATTTATATTTGCACCATACTTCTATTGCTACGCTATTTTTAGTGCTTATCAACGTATTAATCAATGTACGGTATGGGTTAAGTGAAGTAAATCCGTTTTTGGAATTTACCTCTATTTTAATTCAGATTTACATTCTCGTTTATTCTGTATTGACTTTGATTCATTATCTAAAGCACAATCTATTCCAGACCCTGATGATTGATTTCATTAAAGAAAAAGAGTATTCAGAGATAACAAAGCAAATCCTGTATTTTTTTGAAACGAATATACCCGTTTATCTAAACCCAAGTTTTAATATTGATACCTTAAGTCAGGAAATTGGTGTTCCAGTACATGAAATATCAAAGAAAATAAACAATGAATTAAATACCAACTACTATAATTTAGTGGCTTTTTATAGAATTCAACAAGCGACAAAGCGAATGAAGGAAAAACCGAATCACAAAATTGAAGTGATTGCTGAGGATTGTGGTTTTAATTCAAGAGGTACGTTTACCAAGTATTTTAAACAATTTTTAAAATGTACTCCTACGGAGTATCGAAATAAAATGGGACGTTAAACTCAATAATGATCTTTTGGGTCAAAGAAATAAATTCTAAACTCTCTGATTTTATTTGTTTTCTTTTTAACTAGTTTAAAACAAATATGATACAAAACTATACTGCTAAACCCTTATTAAGTTTCTTAAAAAGGGCCAGTAATAATTGGTTCAAATTTTTTTAATTGATTTTAAACCCTCGAAGAGCGATTAATTTCCATTATCTACTGTTCGATGTTGATGATTAAGTTATTACGCCATAGCACCGTTGACACCAATTATTTGTCCGCTGATCCATTTGGCATCATCATTAGCAAGAAAAACCACAATTTTGGCAATATCTGCTGGTTCACCCAAACGGTTAAAGGCGTTTAGTGAGGTCAGGCGGTCAATTACTTCCTGTGGTTTGCCTTTCGTGAATAATTCGGTGTTGGTCGGTCCGGGAAGGATAGCGTTTACATTAATTCCTCTCGCGCCAATTTCTTTGGCAAAAACACGGGTCAATTGCTCCACTGCACCTTTGGTAGCAACATATATACCATAGGTTGGCATCAACAACCTTGTCGTAGTGGAAGAAAAGTTAATGATACTGCCATGGTCAGCAAGTTTAGTTGAAGCCTCACGAAGCGTATTGAATACACCTTTTACGTTAATGTCGAACTGGGAGGTAAAGTCTTCGTCCGTAGTGTCTTTGATTAGCTTGGTGATCATGATGCCTGCATTGTTAACCAACACATCGATTCTTCCATAGTGATTAATGGCATGGTCAAATAATTGTTTTACCGCTTCGGCATTACTTACATCAGCTTGTAAGGCAATTGCATCACCCCCGTTGTTTTTAATGGAATGAACTACCTCTTCTGCAGCCGCTTTTCCATGAGCATAGTTTACGATAACTTTTGCACCAGCAGCAGCTAATTGTTGTGCTACTTCAGCACCAATCCCTCTTGACGCTCCCGTCACAAGGATTACTTTATTATTTAATGTACGCATGATACTTTATTTTAGTGTTAATTTCATAAGACAAAGTTGGTCTATTCGTAATCCTGCTAACGTACAAAAATCATAGCAGGTGTTGCAAATATCTAAGAAAGGCTATTGAAATATTGTTTTCTATAGCCAGCAGGGCTGATGGACATATGCTTTTTGAAGTAATTGCTGAAGTGAGGCGTTTCCAGAAAACCTAAACGAGAGGCAATTTCTTTAATGCTGAGTGCCTCGTCTTGTAGCATTATCTTAGCTTCTGTAATATTTTTGTCAGCTATCCAGGAGCTAATGGTTTTTCCCGTTTTACTGCTGATGACACTTGACAGGTAGTTCACATGCAACGCCTGCATATCCGCATAATCCTGAACCCTTAGCTGGGTGTTTGTTTTTCCACTGATTAAATCCCGGAAGTGATGTTCGAGACTTAGTTTAAATTTTTTTACAATTTGAGAGCTTCGATTTCCTTCGGATATAGGGTTATAATCCTGAAAGAAATATTCTTTGATTTTTAATAGCAAAGCAATAACTAGTGCGCCGATGATTTTATTTTTATAAAGAGCATTGCCTTTATACTCTTTATATAGCAGGCCACACAGTTCTTCCACTTGGTCAAATTGATGCTGTGTCAAAATACGCGGTGAGACAACTTCTGACAGTAAAAAAGAAAAATCAGAATAAACATCATGGTGCACATATTCCTTTAAGAAACCTTCTCCAAAAGTGATCAGGCAGGTATGTTCCAGTTTCTCCCATTCAAATATCCGATAGTTCCCCGGATTGGTAAAGTAGACCGTGTTGGAAGTCACTTCAAACCGCTGGTCGTCGATTGTATAATGCCCAAAGGCATTTTTAATAAAAAGAAAACTGAAGTAGTTCGGGCGAAAGGGTTCCGAACGAAAAGGTAAATCTTTGAAAGTCTCTTCGAGATAATGAACGGTAAAACCCGATTCTTTTTCTAGGGAATCGGTAGACAGACCAAGCTGTTGATACAGCTCGTGCAACGTTCGAGCATTTATATGACCATTTGCCATTACTACTTACATTTGAGTTTAAATTTACAAAATTAAGTGTGTAATGCTGTGTTTTATATTGAATGATTCAATAGTAAGTGCAGCTTTTTTATATCTCATCCGCTTTTGCTCATGCTATCTTGCCCTACAATATAGCCTTACCTAAACGCAAAAAGGCTCCCGTAGTGAAAATTGTTTGCTAGATTTCGATGAAATTATTTTTATCAATACAAAGCTTGTCATAATTTCTCAGCCTTAGATAACTCAATTGAGTTGTGCTTTAATCAAAATAACAGACAATTAAAGCGTTAGGGATTTCTTTATACAACTAAAGAGCAAAATCTGATAAGAAGGAATAAAATGCTCTATAGTTAAACTACCTACTTTGTTAATTATCAGTGGTTTATTTTTAATGTACAGTAACAATCTTTACATTTAGAATAACCAATTTTAAACTATTTATTATGAAAAATTTACTTTTAGTACTAGCATTTATGTTCTCTATGGGAGTATTCGCTCAAGGTCCCAAGCCTCCTGAAGAAGGTAGACCAGAATTGTGTTATTATACGTTTTCTTTTGAACCTGCATGTCCTCTTAAAGTTGTTACATCTACTGGTTTTGGCGATTTACCCCATGCAAAATATTCTCTGGAAATTTGTGGAAAAAACATAAGCTCAATGGGATCGAAAGCAATTATTCAAATGGTACAAGATTATATATGTGAGCATGGCTATTTTCCTATCTATGTAACAGTTCTTAATCAAGAGTTTATATAATATAGATTAAAAAAAGCATCCATTAGGGTGCTTTTTTAAACTTGTTTATTATCTAGCCAAACTCCTTGTTGAAAGATAAGTTTCTGCATTACTACATACATTTAAACCCTTGTTATTACTTCAATTGTGTACTTATCATTTGAGAGATACATCTTCGTAGATGAACTTACTTTCTATGACTGTAAGTGAAGATGAACAAGGAAAAATATAAGGAGCCAATCAAAGTTTACAGGCACTTAATACGATAGTTGTTCCTCTTTTTAGGGACGTTATGTATTATTGCAACCCTACTCTATTCGTTGTTAAGTGTATTAGCTATGGAGAGTATCTTTTACTTGAAAAAAACAATTCGGTAGCTAATTCTCTTTTTTTAAATGGATAATTGAGTAGGGTATCAATGGTTTTTAAATAAAAAAAGAAGAATTAAATAGGGGTTATTTCTATTTTTATACCTTCGTAAAAAGAGTAAAATAATTTATGATACGACAAATAGCAGCCAGTGATATGAATGAAATCGTTAAAGTACTTCGTCAGGTAAAACAAGATATGTATTCCAAAGGCATTGATCAATGGGATGAGCATTACCCGAATGAAAAGACGATACAAGAAGATTTAGATAAAAAACAAGCCTATATCTACAGTGAAAATGGAGAAGTTTTGGCTTATATGGTCATAAATCAAGAATATGATATAGAGTATAATGATTTAAATTGGAGTACCTCTACGCCATTTATTGTAATCCATCGTCTTTTTGTAAAACCTACAGCTCAAGGAAAAGGGATATCTAGTCAGATGATTCAATATGTAGAACAATATGCAATAGAAAATAACTATGCTTCCATTCGTTTTGATGCTTATGCTTTAAATAATACAGCTAATGCTGTTTATCTCAAAAAAGGATATACACTTGTTGGTACCGTACAGTTTAGAAAAGGGGTTTTTAATTGTTATGAAAAAGGATTAAATTCAATTAGTTAGTGAGATATACTTGTTTGTAAAATGAACATAAAAACCATCTCTAGGGATGGTTTTTTACTTTAAAATAACGCATCCGTAAGTTCTTTTACTACCATTGCTCCAGCTAGTGATCCACTAGCAACAGCTGCAGCTACTGATCTGAACGGGGTTGTATTATCTCCACAAGCATAGATTCCCTCAATTGTCGTTTTTTGAAAAGCATCTACCTTGATGTGTCCTGATTCTGTTCGTTCACAACCTAAATCAAACGGCAGGCTACAATGTTGTTCAAAAGGCACTGCTGCGTAGACTGCTTCAACATCTAGTTTGGAATTATTTTGAAAAATTATCGCTTGAACATGGCCCTGATCATGTTCTATTGCAATCACAGGATCTGCTATAATTGAAATCTTATTTTGCTCCAATTTATTTCGTTGTTCTTGAGAAAATGCAGGTCCTCCATGGGTTGCAAGGGTAATATGTGGAGTTAGATTTTTTACCAAAGAAACCAAATGAAGGGCTTTATCAGAATGAGCTAAAATAGCCGTTCGTTTATTTTGAAATTCATAACCATGACAATACGGACAATGGATAACAGATATCCCCCAACACGTTGATAGACCTGGTATAGCTGGTAAATGATCCTGAATACCTGTAGCAAAGATTAACTTCTTACTGCTAAAAGTGTGCTGTGTTGCTGTTGTGATTTCAAATCCTTCGCCTGTCTGTTGAGCAGAAAGCGCTAATCCTTCGTAAAAGGATACCGTTTTGTATGCCAACACTTGTGCTTTGGCTTTGGCTAAAATGGCAGCAGGTGTTTGCCCATCTTGGGTAATAAAATTATGCGAATGGGGTGTTTGTCTATTACAAGGCAACCCACTATCTAGGATTAGCACAGATTTTAATAAACGCCCTAAAGCCATCGCTGCTGAAAGTCCAGCATAACTTCCTCCAACAATAATTACATCGTATTGCTCTTTGTATATCATGGTCTTTATTTTTATTAATGCAATTGAGTTGCAATAATAATGATTAAATTTGTA
The DNA here is from genome assembly GCF_001549985.1 of Myroides odoratus. GTDB lineage: Bacteria > Bacteroidota > Bacteroidia > Flavobacteriales > Flavobacteriaceae > Flavobacterium > Flavobacterium odoratum_A. The sequence goes on from NZ_LROZ01000010.1 coordinate 11,869, forward strand.
ACTGCAACAATGTTGCATTAATTTTTTAACCCATGAAACAAACTAGAAATACGCAAGCAAAGACCGAAATACTCAAGCTCATCGAAACTTCAGAGGTGGCATTATCACCTGCGGAAATACTCGCAATACTAAATGGAATATGTGATAGAGTTACGATTTATAGAGTCCTTGATCGCTTAACGGAAGAAGGCATTATTCATAAAATAGCTACGGTAGAAGGAGCCATAAAATATGCTATTTGTCAAAACTGCACGCTAGAAAAACACAACCACAATCACCTTCATTTTACTTGCGAACGTTGTCAAACGACGACTTGTATTACGGCAGTGGAACCTTCTTTTACCTTACCTCCAACTTACAAAATCAAAAGTGTAAATTTTACTATTTCGGGGATTTGCCCTGAGTGTAACTAAGGCTAGCGTGAAATAAGAAAAAGAATAAGGAGCTTTTCTATTTATTCTTGATTTTTTCTCTGTGTTTCAAACCAAATGCAATAAGTGAAGTTAATACCGGATAACTTTCTTGGGCATGTGCTGTTAGTTGATAAGAGACTGTAATGGGTTTAGTCTTGTTTACCGTTCTTGTGATAAATAGGTTGTCTTCCAATGCTTGTAATTCACTAGACAATACTTTAGGTGAGATTCCCTTCGCTTTTTCTTGCAAGTCTTTGAACCTCATTTCTCCCTTGGTGTGAAGATGATGAAGAATACAAAATTTCCATTTTCCACTTAATAATTCAAGAGCATCTCGTAGGGCCAAAATGGTTTCTGTAGGTACTGGATCGTTTTTTATTGCTGTCATATGGTTCGTTACTAACCTCAAAGTAAGTCATAGCAAAGATAAAAGAAGTGCGTCTTACTTTTGTATAGAACCTAATAAATATACAATGAAAGTAGCTTTAATCGCCAATATTTCAATCAATGGCAGAATCTTAGTATCTGATAATCCTGCCCATCAATTGCCACAAGAAGCACTAGCTTTTTACCTGGAAATGGCCCATCAAGTTGGAAACCTAGTTATAGGAAGACAAACCTTTCAAACTTTCCAAAACTTCCCACAAGAAGTGAAAGATCTTTTTGAGGGAATTGAAATTATAGTCCTCTCCAATACGACTCAAGTCATAGAAGGGTATGTCGGTGTGGATTCACCAGAACAAGCAATAGCCTATATGGCCCAAAAAGGAATAAAGGAAATCGCAATTGGTGGAGGAACAGGAACCTTCAATGCGTTTATAGCAAAAGATTTAGTAACGGATCTCTATTTGAATGTAAGTCCGATACTCACAGGAGAGGGAGATTTTTTAGGTAGGAATCATCCATTCCATACGGCATTTGAAATGATAACCCACAAAGAAAAACAGGGTTTACTTCAGTTGCATTTAGCCAAACCTAGGGATTAAAATGCAAGCGTTGATTCATGAAGTATAGTACAACAACCGCTCCTAGAGGTGTTGATCATCATTGCTTAGATTAATACTTGTAGGAACAGTTGTTGATCCTTTAGGAACTTGTATTTCCCTCAATTTTGATCCAATTAGATTAGAAAGGAGAGACAGTTTTAGACTTTAGATACACCCAGGTTTTGCTTAAATAGGGAGTAAAAATAACTAATAGGATGATAATGAATAACATCCAGCACATAAGTTCATAATAATCCATCGCATACCTCAATTCGATTTGCTTGTTTAAGTCAGTAAACAAGAGCTTTGTACTGGCTTGCTCTGCGGGTGTATGTAGGAGTCCCCTCCCCTCTAATTTGCTCGTGCCTTGCGTTAATTTTTGTTGTAGCCATGGATTAGCATAATTTAAATAATCCGCAAAACGGCTCTGATGAAGATTGCTACTATAGAGGGAATAGTAATTCATTAAGGCAATACTCGTCGTATAACCCAGATAGCGGATAGCTAAACAAATAGCTGCGGCTGAAGCTCCTAATTCTACAGGCACAGATGCAATACAATAAATAATCGTAGGCACCATCAATAGTCCCACTCCAAATCCTTGACAAAACAATAGAACGTAGTAGGAATTTGTATTCGCTGTGGGAACAAACAGCCAGTACATCCCCAGGTGGTAAACAAATAGAAAAAGGAAACCCAAACTCCAAATTAAGCGCATAGGCCATCGTTTTAATAACCAAATACAGGCAACTACGACACCTCCTACTAGTCCAATTAGGTTGTAGACATTGAGATAAGACAAATGTCGAGGATCTAAATGAAGGGAGTTAATAAAGTGCGTATTGGTTATACCTGATGCAAAACGACAGATGTATAAGATAAAGAGCAAAAACAGTCCAATCTTAAAGTTTCTATAGTTCCATACCTCCCAATTGATGTAAGGTCTTTTTAAGTGTTTCTGGCGAAGGACAAAAATTGTTAGCGCGAGTAGTATCCCCAATCCTACCCAACGAATTGTTTCATCCTCAAACCAATAGTACTGTTGTCCATAAATTGCAATATACCCAAAGAGAACAATTGCAACTGCATAAAGGACAAAGCTCTCCCAGTCCAAACTATACAAAGGCAACTTGCGATTCAGTCGTACGTGATGCATGGTAAGCATAATCAAAATTAAACCTGGAATAAAAGAAAAGGCAGCGGCTTGATATAAAAAAGCATAGTCGTACTGATCAAGTAAATCGGAGGTAATAAGCTGATTAAATGGGGTTGCACAGATTAAAATACCGTAAAAACAAGAGAAAGATATTTCCCTAGCTTTTGAGCTTTCTAGTCGTATATACAGCGTTGAGATACACAGATTTACCGTACTCGCAAACAACATTCCTTGTAAAAAACGAATAGGAAATACAATACACCACGCTTGCACATGATACAATACAAGGCAACCTAAGAGTTGTAAAACAGTAAAAATAATGAAGTATTCTTTCGTTGCGAGATAGATAAAAAAACGTCGCTCTAGACTATAAAAAGAGACGAAACCTGCATACAGTAAGGAAACTGAAAATTGGATATCTCGAGGATCACATCCAAAATAACCTGCTGCTGCAGTAGCATTGGCAGCAGGTAGAAAAAAGAGCACAATACTCGGCATCAAAAGTACAAAAAGGATGACGCGTACGGCCCATTCTGGGACCCAATCAACGAATAATGCTGTTGGTTCGCTATTTTGCATGGACTTGTTTTTTTGAAATCAGCACCTGAACATTCATCCCCGCTTTGAGCAATTCTGCTGAATCACGAGGGGCTGTAATCTCGATACGCACAGGGATTCGTTGTACAATCTTAACGAAGTTCCCTGTAGCATTATCGGGTGGTAATAAAGAGAAGCTCGATCCAGTAGCCGGTGCAATTGAGATTACTTTTCCTGTAAATTGAGTATCTGGATAAGCATCTACTGCAAGGATTGCTTCATCACCTAAATGGATGTTTCTAATCTGTGTTTCCTTAAAGTTGGCTACAATCCATTTAGGTGTTTCATCATTGACCATATAGGTTAACACTTGACCTGGTGAAATCATCTGTCCTAAGTCTATACTTCGCTTGCCCATTCTACCGCGATAAGGAGCGGTAATGACAGTATAACCCACTGTGAGGTCTTTGTAGTTTTGAAGTTGCTCCAATCGAGCAATTTCTTGTTCTAATACTTTCTTCTGTGCTTCGATGTCAGCTATGCTAGATTTAGCTGCTTGTGCATGTTCTACACTACTTTGCCAAGCACTGCGATCAAGATCGAGTTGTGCTCGTTTTTCTTCTAGCTGTTGAGCAGTAGCTGCGTCCGCTTGATAGAGTTCATAATATCGATTGTAATCTAATTGCTGTTGATTGTATTTAGACGCTCGTCCTTGGATTTGACTTTGAGCGGCAGCGGCAGTGAGCGACAAAGTAGATTGACGAGCTTCTAACTCTTTCAATTGTGCATATTGTTTCGCTATATCAGCCGTAGTTTCTGCCTGTGCATAAATATACTCTCTGTTATCTATGATGAGTAAGGTATCTCCTTGAGCAACTAACTCATTTTCCTCAAAGCGAACCTCCGTTAGGTAACCTCCTACTCTTGCAATAACAGGGTTAATATACTCTTGTACTTGTGCATCATTGGTCTGCTCGTATTTCCAATAAATCCAAAGGGTGTGAAGCCCCCAGATACAACTAAAAAATAAAACAACTAATGCGATGTAACGGGTTACACGCGTAATAAAGCGGTCTGTAATTCTAATACGTCTCTTAGTATCCATTATAATAATCCTTTGACTTGTTGAAGTGTATAATAGTGGTAAAGGCTATCTAACTTAGCCGCTTCTAATTCAAATTGTGTTTGCAAATGCTGTAAATTCGCATCTAATAAATCAGTAAGTAAAGCCAACTTATTGAAGTAGGTCTGTTTCATGATACGGGCATTCTCCGCTGCTTGGGTACTGTTCTTTGTACAAACTTCTATTTGTACTAAAGATTCAGTATAGCGCAAATAGGCTTCTTGTACCTCTTGTTTTATCTGATCTTGTACATAGTGATGTTGTATTTCTTCTTTTTCGTGTTCTAAAGCACGACTGCGTACTTTATGCGTATTGTGATACAGAGCGGAAATAGGAATGGATACTTGTACGCCAAGGGTTCCTAAACTATACCAACTGGGGTTATAAGGGTATAAAAAGATTTGCGGATTGGCCATGGTAAAATTCCCTATTAGTCCTATACTGGGTTTATTTTGCGCTTTTACTTTCTTTTGCTCAATTGCACTAAGGGCTAAATCTGTGGTTGACAATACTTGTTTATGAGCATGTACAAAGGCAATCTCTAGCGCCTCTTCATAGGATTCTAAAGGCAAAATTGCTGTTGAGCAGGCTACTGGTTTGATAAAGTCTGTATCCTTGCGTCCTAGGAGTAGCACTAATTTTTGATTTTCAATTAGAATGTCATTTTCTATCTGTACCAATGTCATTTCGCGCTTAGATACTTCCATCGTAGCGCGTAGTACATCACTTTTAAGGATAACGCCATGTGCATAGCGCTTTTTTACTTCGGCTAATTGCTCTTGTTGATCAGCAATATCGTGCTGAATAACAGTTTTAAAACGCAAGACTTTAGCTAGTGTCAAATAATGTTTCGCAGTCTCTAGGCGAACTTCTGACTGAGATAATTCGGCCATAACGGCTGTTTTTTGCTCTTGGGTTTTGCGGGTTGCTATTTCTAAATTCTGACGGTTTCCACTGTAGAGGTTGAGATACATCGAAACTCCTGTATGATAAAGCGTATGAATAACCTCATGCTGTTCAGGCTTGTTGAATATGCCATCCGAATACACGGGAATGTTACTGGCCTTTTCTACTCTTGCTATACCATTAAATACAGGGTATCTTCCCATTTCAGCATCTTTTGTGTTTTCTCTGCTGATCTGCTGTGCTTTGTTGTGGAGTAAGGCTTGCTTACTTTGGACGTCCGTTTGTTGCCAAACGTCAGATAAAGTTAGATTGATGGTGTCTTTTTGAACCATTGACGGGGTAGTGATTTGACCATAGCCTATCAAAGTACTACAGGCAAACACAGGAAATAGAAATTGACTTCCGAGATTCATATACGATTTTTAAACGGCGCAAAAATAAAGGGAGTACACTATATCTTGTACTTCGAAAATAGTCAACCTTTTATTGAAACCAGACAAAAATCATTGCTACTTTTGTACTTCAAAATAAGTAAAAGAACCCATGAGAATCATTGATTCCTTAGATTTTATAGATACGGTCCAAGATGGTGTATTTGTAACACATGAAAAATCAGATAAACGCTATCCCCTACACCAACATCAAAAGGGACAATTAACCTATGTAGAGGGAGGAATTACATATGTTACTGTAGATAATATTACCTATGTGGTTCCGGCTAAATATTTCTTCTGGATACCGAAGGGAGTTCCCCATATACTCAAACTGAGTCACTCAGCTACTGTATTGCGTTCGCTCTATTTTTATACCCAGGATGATGCCAAGCATCCTTTTTACGCTGAACTTGGCATCTACGCAGCTTCTGATTTGGTCGTGGAAATGATTGCCTATACGGAGTGTTGGCACAATCAGATGGTAAACCCTCAAACACCAAACTTTGAGTTCTTACAAGCATTAAAAAATATACTTCCCTCTTCTATAAATAAGAATATGCAGTTACAGCTGCCATCTAGCGATCATCCTCGTATCATTAAAATAACAGATTACTTGGACGTACACTTTGGCAAGCAATTAACCTTAGCAGCGATTAGTGATAAATTTAATCTTAGTGAACGTTCAGTTTCTCGCTTATTTCAAGCAGAACTTCAGATTTCGTTCTTGCAGTATTTAAAAACAGTACGTATCGTAAAAGCCATTGAATTGTTGGTAAAAACAGAACATTCTATTAGTGAAATTGCCAATACGGTAGGATATGTAACACTAGGATCATTTAGCAATGCTTTTCAGGAATATACAGGAGTACGCCCCCTTGAAATGCGACAAAAGAGATAAGATGATTTCCTAATTCGCTGACTTGAAATTTATCTGCTGGTTGATACTGGAGATTTTTACCTTTCTTCTGTCGATTGGATTATAAAATCTGATAAATCAGAAAGGGCTTCTGCTGTATAGGCTTTGCGTCCCATACAGATAAATAATCCCTTTTTCCATGCTGGCCACTGTGAAGTCAATTGATAGTTAAAATAAGCAGCCTTGAGCAAACCATGTGTACTTTGGGGGTATACTTTTATTGTTGAACTATAATTTTTTCGTCCTTTTGTTATTTCACGGTATTTTTGAGCATTGTCTTCCGCTGGAACATTGAGATCTTCTTCTCCCCATAAGGCCAATAAGGGGCCTTTCATGGTAAGAAGATCCTCTGTTGCATCTGCTTTTAAATTTCGAGCAACAAATAAAAAACGATCTTTTTCTATACCCGATTGTTCAATAGTATGTGCAGTAAAATTGCTAAATAAGGCGCTGTCGTTTTTTCTTATGGAATCAAGTTTGTTAGCGATGAGGTCTTGAGAATATCCTTCTTTTTCTAGGCGTATTTTGGTAAAATAATCGCCTTGATCTAACCAGTTTACTGCACCTCCAATAATAATTGAAAAAGCTGGATTCGTTAGGGTGCTTGCTTTAGGAATCACCCATCCAGCTTGTGAGAAACCTAAATACCCCATTTTATCAGGAGCAAAACCAACATTGCTAGACAAAAAGTCAAAGGCATCTTTTGCTTCAATTGCTCGATCTTCAATGGATTGATTAAGCCAATTCCCCTTACTCGCTCCTACTCCTTTTTTATCCCAAGAAAATACAGCAATTCCTTCTTCTACAAGATAGTTAATGAGGGGTAGATATCCTTTATTTGAGGTTCGATCTTGAGGACCATCCCCATGAATCAGTAGCACTACAGGAGTCTGCTTGCTGATACCATGCTCAGGTATAAATAAAGTAGCCGAGAGTTCTTCTCCTTTTGATTCAAATACGCAGTCTTGATGTTGCATTCTATCAAGCTCAAAATCACTGCTACCAATAACAAAAAAGTAACCAATAACAACGAATAAAAGTAGAAAAAGTAAAAAACCGATATTCCAACGCATAACAAATAACTTTAAATCTAGTGCTAGGTTGATAAAAGTAAAGTTTTTTTACCTCTCTTTATGATTTTTGAAAATAAATTCAAATCAAAAAATGAGGCAGGTACTTTACGTTCAAGATGAGGTAACTCTTTACTAGATGTTTCATTCACAAACGGGTGATTCAAAAAAAGACAGCAAATTAACGGTCATTTTTTTGTGTTTTTTATACTTTTGCAACGATTTCGTAGGAAAAGAGATGTAGACCTACTGCTGCCGTTCTTGTAGTGAGGATAGACAGGTAAAACTAAACTACCATTATATTCAGTATAGATGAAAAGAAAGCAAATTGCCAATCAGCATGTATTTAAATTAATCCTAGCTTCTGCTCTTGTAAGTATAAGCAGTTTAATTTTAGTTTTTATTACCCAACAACTAACGGAAAAGGCAGAACACCTCATTTTTGAAACCGTATCTGAAACACAAAAATTGCTGTTTATTCTCCTTCCTACCCTTGGAATAACTGCGATTTACTTTTTGCGAAAACTAGTATTTAAAGGGCGTAAGAATAAGGGAATTACTGAAATATACAAAACATTAGACCAACGCAAAGATCACCTCCCTCTATTTAAAATACCTTCTCACTTAATTAATGGCTTTTTAACGGTATCTACTGGAGGATCTACAGGTATAGAAGTATCTTCTGTCGTTGCCACCGCAACGGTAGGAAATAGGATTCACACGAAGCATTTCTCGGCAAATAAATATAAAAAAGAATTAATTTGTGCTGGAGTTACAGCGGGTGTTGCTTTATTGTTTGGTAGCCCTTTGGCGGGTTTACTCTTTGCTTTAGAAGTGATTGCAAGAAAGACCAGTAAAACGTTATTCATCAGTTGTGGTACTTCTGCCTTGTTGTCTTTGGCCTTCATCTTATACTTTAACTACGAACCTCTATTGCCCTTTCAAATAACTACTTGGAATGAATATGCAATTCCTTTGTTTTTAGTGCTGAGTGTATTGTGCGGACTTTTATCCGTTTACTTTACCTTATTGGTTACTCGCATGAAAAAGTTATTTGGAAATATTAATAACAATTTCTTACGTGTTAATCTGGGAGCTATTTCTGTAGGGATTTTTATTTTTCTATTTCCAGTGTTGTATGGAGATAGTTATCACGGATTAAAAGAGATTCTCAATCCAACGCATGTTATAACCTTATATAGCTTAGCCTTTTTAATGCTACTGAAACCTTTAGCTGCTGCTTTAACTTTAGGGGCAGGTGGAGATGGTGGAGTATTTGCACCTAGTATTGTAGCTGGTGCTTTCTTAGGCGTTTTATTTGCTCATATTTGCAATGCTCAATTCGGACTAACACTTATCCCGCTTAACTTCGCTCTAGTAGGTGCCGCAGCGACCTTATCTGCTTCTATTTATGCACCATTAACGGCTTTGATTTTGGTCTGTAACTTAGTGCCGAATGGATATCAACTGTTCATTCCCTTGTTATTGGGAAGTTTTACAGCTAAATATTTTGCAAAACGCATCTTGCCTTATAACGTTTATACGTATGATTTTTATCTAGCCGAAAAAGAAGCTAATCTAGCTGCAAAATAGCGTTTATTTAGGTCTTTTTCTTCTTCTTACTTTATGTAGGAGGATAAATGATCGAACGGGATATTGTCGTTTGTGCGGAATATTGTTGAAAATAAGCGCGGCAATGAACAAAATAGTCACACCTGTAATCACGGGCGAAACTACATATTCATATCCAAGGTTGGTAATACTACTCCCACCAGTAACAGCAATCAAAGCGGTTGCACCTCCAGGGGGATGAAGCGCCTTGGCCATCTGCATGCCAATAATGGATAAGGAAACAGCTAAAGGAGCTGCTACCCAAATATAATGGCCTAGTAGTTTATAAATGGTCACCCCAATCAGGGCTGAAATAATATGACCTAAGAATAAGTTTTTGGGTTGTGCTAAAGGACTTCCAATTGCACCATAAATCAAGACACAACTCGCCCCAAAAGACCCAATCAAAAGCGTCAGATCGTATTGTGAAAAAGCTTCAAAATGAAGATAACAAATGGTACCTAAACCAATAAATGAGCCTATAAAAGCCCAAAAGTGTTCTTTAAAATCAACTAGTGTTTCTTTGTACAGCAAATAACGAGTTCTGCGGTACATTTTGTTTTTTTTTATGGACATTTTGCTCTACCTCTGTTGGATTGCAAATATATTATATCTAGTAAAGATAAGATTCTAGTTTTACCTTTATTTAAATAAAAAAATTGTACAACCTACTCCTCGATGAGTTGTTGTACAATTTGATGTGATTCTTACTCGTTTGCTGTATAACTATACTATAGCACTTTCTTTATCCGGTTCGCCTATCTAGTTTTTAGAAATAAGGATAACAAATAGAACAATAAGAATAATAGCAAGCACAGTAGCGCATCCAATTTTCCAAGCACTATAGGGTTGTTCACCTGTGATTTTACCTGTTACTCCATTGACATAATAGGTGTATTGTTTGTTTTTATAGGAAAACGAACTGACGTATAGAGGTAAAAGAATATGTTTAAATGTAATTTGTGATAAATCGGTGTTTACTTGATGGATGCGTTGTTGATCTCCGCCAATATGCCTGCGCACGCGTTCTCTCTCTTGTTCAGACACGATACGCTTCGCCACATCATAGGCTTCTTTGATATCGATTTGGTACTTCTCTGTAATAAATCCTTTGAGGTAATCGGCTTTAATCGGCTGTATGGCTTTAGGATTCCAACTAGAAGATAAAGATTGCAATAAATCCGATTTGAGGGTTTTATTTCCAGAAATGAGGATGTCATCGTAAAAATGCGTGACTGTCCCTCTTACATTGGTCCACGAAATACGGCGTTCTCTTCTTTTATTTTCTCCACTACCCACAGTTACATAATAGGCATCTCCACGCTCGCCTTTATACTGCGTATAGGTTTGCATATCGTAGGTCCAGAAAGGAACATAGACCCCACTTAAATGCTCAGCGGCAAATAAACCTCGTTGTATTTTGTTTGGAGCAAACCAAAGCCCTTTAATCCAACCTTGTAACAATCCTGCAACCTGACTTTTATCAACGACAAAAGGAGCAATATACTCGGGTTGAATATAGCGTTCTTCGTGTATGTTTCGCTCTACGAACGGAGTCGAACAGTAAGGGCAACGCATGGATTTGACCTGTTCGTTTACAGTAGATTGCGCATGACAGGTGTTGCATTCTACAACTTTAGTCATTGTAAAGTTCTCTTTCTCATAGTTTTGCATAAAACCTAAGAAATCACGTTCCTGTATTAGATTGCTTCCTTTTTCGATACTCTTTTTACTGCCACAATATTCACATACCAGTGCACTTGAACTGGGTTGATACGTCATAGGCGCACCACATGTGTCACAAGAGGTGGATTCAGCGGTATTGCGTTTTATTTCTTCTGATGTCACTACAATAGGAATTAAAAAATATTTAGTGCAGGTGCTATCGCATCGGATTTGACCTGTTGCTAGATGAAAGTTGGTACATCTATTTGTGAAAGAAGCTACTAGAGATTAGATTCAATAGTCTCTAGTAGCTTTATCCTGTTTATACCTGAGGTAAAGGTGGTGGTGTTTGTGTCCATAAGACATTCAAATCGCTTTGATTTCCAGCCTTATCCCAAGCACTCATTCCATTTTTCCAAACTAAAGTTTCGCGGTTTACCTGTCCTTGAACGGCCATTTGTTTTAACTGTTCTAAATCAATTGGCCCTGTTTGTTGACCATTAAGGGCAACAAAATAGTGAACAAGCGCTGCTTGAGGTATTGGCGGAGGGGTACTGGCTTGAGGTGCTTGTGCAGCAGCCTGACTTTGTGCCATCGCTTGCCCAAACTGATTAGCCATCGCAAAACCAGCACCCATCCCTACTCCTGCTCCTGCTACTCCTGAAGGGTTATTCGCTGCAGCTTCCATTGCTTTAGCCGCTTTCATTTGAGTTAATTTATTTAAATCGACATGGTTTAATCGACTAAGTTCAAAAATCTCCTTCTTCACTTCTTCTGGCATCGATATATTCTCAATCAAGAATTTTGTTACGTCCATTCCATAGACATAAAAATCATCTTTCATATAAGAGAAAATCGCTGTAGATAACTCGTTGAGATTTGCTGCATAATTTTCAATCGGAAGATTGGCTTCTCCAATAGAATCTGTAAAGCGCGTAACAATAACACTTCTCAATTGATCGGTTATGTGTTCCGTTGTAAACGTTCCTGTTGTTCCAACAATCTCGCGAATAAATTGACCTGCATCCGCAATTTTAAAGGTATACGTACCAAAAGCACGTACCTCAATCATGCCAAAGCGATTGTCATTTAGAATGATTGGATTTTTTGTTCCCCAACGTTGATCAATAAATGTTTTGGTATTGACAAAGTAAACTTCCGCTTTAAATGGACTATTAAAACCATATTTCCACCCTTTTAGCGTTGCTAAAATGGGTAAGTTTTGTGTATTCAAGGTATAAGTCCCTGGACGAAAAACATCGGCTAATTGTCCTTCATTAATAAATACTGCCATTTGTCCTTCGCGAACAACGAGCTTCGCATTGTTCTTGATTTCATTTTGAAAACGCTCAAAACGATGTACAATAGTATTTTGCGTCGGATCTAAGAATTCAATGATATCAATGAATTCATTCGTTAGTCTTTTAAAAAAGTTCATATCTTCTCTTTTTCTGCGATTCGTTTATTGAGTAAATATAACAGATTTCTCTCAATTTATAAACGAAGTAATCCTCAAAAGAAGTTTTAGAATGGATCATAGGACGACATCCAAGCTAGCATTGCAAAAAAAGAAAAAAATCATTTGTACAATTTCATTTTAGTTTAGAAAAAAAAGAATTTTAGGTACAAAAAATAGGGAATATTTTGATTTGTTAAATTAAAGAACTATTTGTATTAATTTTATTTTAAGCGGAGTTAAATACAAAATATTTGATTAATTTTAAGTAAATATTTATAATAAAACCAAAAAATGAAAGTAAATACACAGAAGTTTGATAAGATACTAGAGACTTCCTCTAAGTATGGGCATGTAAATCAGGCCCCTAATGGCAATACAGAACCTCCTATTAATACGGCTCAACGTTCGATGCCCTTTGCAGATGAACCAGGTAATTATCAACGCAATAAGGGGATTCCTTCGAAAGATTTTTCTCAAAGCAAAGTCTATATTGTAGGTAGTGGAATCGCAGGAATGGCAGCTGCTTATTACTTTATACGCGATGGTCGTATTCCTGCAGCCAATATTACCTTTTTAGAGCAACTACCCATTGATGGTGGATCTTTAGATGGTGCAGGTAATGCGCAAGAAGGTTATATCGTCCGCGGAGGAAGAGAAATGGACATGACCTATGAAAACCTTTGGGATATCTTTCAAGATATACCTGCATTAGAGCTTCCTAAGCCTTATAGTGTATTAGATGAATATCGTTTGATTAATGACAATGATCCGAATTATTCTAAATCTAGATTCATTCATCAATTAGGAGAAATTAAAGATTTTAGCCAATTTGGACTCTCCAAGAAAGATCAAATGGCTCTCATCAAATTGCTATTAAAAAGGAAAGAAGAACTAGATGATATTACAATAGAACAATATTTTCATTCTTCTTTTTTGGAAAGCAACTTCTGGACGTTTTGGAGAACCATGTTTGCCTTTGAAAACTGGCATAGTTTACTAGAATTTAAATTGTATATGCATCGTTTCTTGCATGATATTGACGGGCTAAAAGATTTATCCGCTCTTGTCTTTCCTCGATACAATCAATATGACACATTTGTTGTACCGCTTCGAAATCACCTTGCTGAATTAGGGGTGCAAATCCGATTGGATACCTTGGTACATGATGTCGATTTACACAGTACGATAGACGGAAAAATAGTAAAAGGATTACTTGTCAATCAAGGCGGACAAGAAACGCGTATCGAGATGAAGGAGCAAGATTTTGTTGTGATTACAACAGGCTCTATGACAGAAGATACCTCTTATGGAACGAATACTACTGTTCCTATCCCCCAAGTGGATAACACAACAAGTGGTAAAAGCCCAGGTTGGAGTTTGTGGAAAAATTTAGCTGCAAAATCACCTGTTTTTGGACGCCCAGAGAAATTCTGTTCAAATATTGAAAAATCGTCTTGGGAATCTGCAACTTTAACTTGTAAACCTTCTCCGCTCATTGATAAGTTGAAGGAATATGCAGTAAATGATCCGTATTCTGGAAAAACTGTTACGGGTGGTATTATTACAATAACGGATTCCAACTGGTTGATGAGTTTTACTTGTAATCGTCAGCCCCACTTCCCTACGCAACCTGATGATATTTTGGTGCTTTGGGTGTATGCTTTGTTTATGGACAAGGATGGAAATTATGTCAAAAAGACAATGCCTGCGTGTACGGGAAATGAGATTTTAGCTGAATTATGTTATCATTTAGGTATTGTTGATTCACTCAATGAAGTAGTTGAAAATACCATTGTTCGAACGGCTTATATGCCCTATATCACCTCTATGTTTATGCCGCGTGCTCAAGGGGACAGACCGCAAGTGGTTCCCGAAGGCTGTCTAAACTTAGCCTTAATTGGGCAATTTGTTGAGACGCATAATGACGTTGTATTTACCATGGAAAGCTCGGTGCGTACAGGTAGACAAGCGGTGTATCAACTACTTAATTTAAATAAACAAGTACCTGATATATTTCCTTTGCAGTATGATATTCGACACTTACTCAAAGCAGCTCATGCTTTAAATGATGATCAACCTATTGTAGGTGAAGCTCTATTGCGCAAATTCTTGCAAGGCACCTATTATGAGCATATTTTGCCAACAGTAGAAAAAAGAAAAGACGACCATGAGTCTTTCTTCGTAGAACAATATGAAAAAGCAAAAGATTGGTTTAAGAAGATGCTAGGTTAATTTAGTTTTAAATAAGAAAATAAATAAACACTAAAATAAGGGGTTTTCAGCCTATTTATTTTAGTGTTTATTTATTAATAGAGCAGTGGAAAGATGGGATGGGTATAATTTGTTGTCAAATCTACTCCTTTAAAAGAGTATTTATTTATCTTCGCATGACCTAGACCTAACGTCACTTAATTCAATGAAAATAGATTTTTACCAGCCTAAAAGTCAAACCCTAGCTAAGTATATTGAAGGATATTATTTTCTTCACAGGGATAAAAATCTTTCCAAACCAATTCGCTATTGGACCTATCCTAATAATTATTGTATTCTTACTTTTAATCGAAACTTTAGTGTTCAAGAAAATGAAGAAGGAGTTGTGCTACGTGCTCATGATTGTTTGAATAGCATGACGTCTTTAGTCTCTCGTTATACCAAACCTATGCAGATCTGCTATGAAGACCTTATCGATGAATTAACTATTTATTTTAAACCTCTGGGAATTAATCAATTTATGACAGATGCCCAATCCTTATTTGAAAAAAGAGTGCATATAGACTTTGTCTTTTCTCCTGATTTTAATCAGAAAATGAATGAACTATTTGATTTAAATATAGAAGCTCAAATTGATGCATTAGAATCGTATTTATTAGTTCTCTTACATGAAAAAAAACTTGATTTGATAGAAAAAATAGTTGGTGATCTAGATGCGGATAGCAAAATAGAAGAAATAGCTAAAAAACATAATATTACGAGACAATATATGAATCGATTATTTGTTAAACATTTAGGGAAATCTCCTGCTGAGTATAGAAAAATTCAACGTTTTAGAAATTCAATTCTAAAACGCAAAGAAAGTAAGAATTATACGGAATTAGCTCAATATGGCTTTTATGATCAAGCTCATTTTAATAAAGA
Organism: Myroides odoratus; assembly: GCF_001549985.1. Taxonomy (GTDB): domain Bacteria; phylum Bacteroidota; class Bacteroidia; order Flavobacteriales; family Flavobacteriaceae; genus Flavobacterium; species Flavobacterium odoratum_A. Next base: position 27,280 of record NZ_LROZ01000010.1, read on the forward strand.
TTTTAAACTTCTTACTGGGCATACACCGCAAACTTTTTTTAATCAAGTCAATACATCTCAAGAAAATATTTGGTTATTTATTTAAGTAGGTTACATTTTTACAATTTAAAAAGCTAGCGTTCGCCTAGTTTTGCTGTAAACTAACCAAATACTATATGATGGATTTAAAAAAATACCACCTTTATCTTTACACTTTTTGTAGATATTTTATTGCAACCATAATTATTTCCTATGCCCTAGCCAAATTAGTAGAAACTCAATTTACAACTCAACCTAGTGTTTATGATAAACCTATTTCTGATTTATCTGGATTTCAACTCACTTGGTATTATTATGGATATTCTTTTTGGTATGGAGCAGTAATTGCAGCAGCTCAATTAACAAGCGCCATCTTGTTATTTTTTAGAAAGACAACGAGAATAGGTATTCTACTTTTCTTAACCTTTATGGTCAATATTGTATTGGTAGATTTTGCTTATGATATTCAAGGAGCAAAAGGCATGGCAGTATTGTTAACACTTATGGGACTCTTTGTTTTTTTATCAGATTTCAAAGTCTTTTTTGCCTTACTTATTCAAGAACCACCTTTATTTACAAATATAGATAGGCCACAGTGGTTCCACAAAATAAATAAAGTGAAGTACGTCTATATTCCTTTAGTTTTTATCGGTTTTTTTGTACTACTCACTACTTTAAAGCAACAATATTTAGGAAGTGATCCATTTACAGGAGCATGGGAAAATGTTGAAACAAAAGAGCGTTTGTACTTTGAAGCTGCGCATAGTTTTCAAGAGATTAAACCCTGCACAACAGAACCTCATATGCAAGGAATCTATGAGATAAAAGAAAATCAACTTGTTTTAACTACAAAAGAGAACCAACAACCAGAGACTAATCTAACTTATGATTTTACGCTAAAAAATGATAGTTTGACTTTACTCCTTGGCAATCAGACACGAGTATATAAAAAAATACGCTAATTTTAAATGTAAATTGTGTAAAAAAAGACTTAGATGCTTCATCTAGGTCTTTTTTTTATGCATTATTTTACGATTAAAATCTTTTCTTTTGAGAACAATACGACTGTATTGAATCTGTTTTTGGGACTCACCTATTATACCTAAAACTTCTAATTTACAGAAAATCAAAAACTTATAATTACATTAAACCTATTCAATACTATTAATTAATGAATTAAAACTATTTTATTTGAAAAAAAATGAATAAAACGTAAAAACTAATTAAACGTTTGTTTAATTTTGTACCCGATAAAAAAATAGATCATGGCATTAAATGACAAACAAAAAGAGATTTTATTAATTGCAGAAGAGTTATTTTCTCAAAAGGGAATTGACGGAACCAGCATACGTGATATTTCGAAAGCTGCTGGAATTAATGTTGCTATGATTAATTATTATTTTGGCTCAAAAAGTGCCATGGTCAGTGCTCTTTTTGAAATACGTTTAACCCGTACTAGAGAAAAACTAATCGACTTAACGGATAATAAGCTTCTAAATTCTTTTGAGAAGCTATTGGCTTTTGTAGAGCATCTTATGGCTGTACAATTGAATAATGCAGATTTTCATCTGATTTTGATGAATCAATTGGCTAAGAAACAAAATGTACCTGAAATTTCAGAAGGTATTGTTTTATTAAAGCGCGATATCATGCAACATATCAATCGCTTTATCGAAGAGGGATATGAAAGTGGTTTATTTAAAGCCAAACCAGATCCCATCACCTTTGTCATTTTCTCTATGGGTGTAACAACCTATCTGATTCATCACGAGCACATGCTCTATGAATATTGGAATCTGACCAATCACGACGAATTTAGTTTACATATCAAACAACAGATATACCCTCATTTAATTCAATCCTTTAAATCAATACTAATCTACAATGAACAGAAGTAATTACGTCTTACTTGCTTCATTATTTATTGCCCAAGTTTTCGCTCAAACCCCTACTCCAATCACCTTAGAGGAGGCTATTGCGTTGAGTTTAAAAAACGGCAAGGAAATAAAAAAAGTAAAAGCAAGTACAGAAGCCTCTAGACTTCAGATTCACAGTGCGCAAAATATGCGTTATCCTGAATTAGAAGTATCTGGAACCTACAGCCGTCTTTTTAATGGTACAGACATCAACCTAAAAGTACCTTTACCTGCTTCTTCAGAAGACAAACAAATGCCCGACGTACAACCCAAGCATTTGATGATCGGTCAAGCAAAAGCCAATATTCCCCTGTTTAGTGGTTTTAAAATTACCAACGCGGTTACACAAAGCAAACAATATTATTCTCTCGCTCAATTAAATGAAGCATCTACTACAGAAAATGTTGTTTATCAAACGATTAATTTATACTTCGCGCTGTACAAAACACAACAGTCGATTGCTTTATTAACGGAGAATTTAAAACGCGCCCACCAACGTACTCTTGATTTTGAACAATTCTTAGCTGAAGGAATCATCGCTAAAAATGATTATCTGAGAACCCAATTACAAGAGGCTAATGTGGAGCTTTCGTTAGAAGAAACCAAGAATACGCAAAAAAATATTACCACCCGATTGAAAGTCTTACTTAATCTCGAAGAAGGGGAACCTATTTTGGCCGAAAAAGTACAACCAGTAGCTATTTTTCCGACCAAAACGGATGATCTCTCTTCTCGTAAGGATGTGCAAAGTGCACAAAAAATGGAAGAAATTGCGCAAACGGGAATCAAAATGGCGAGAGGGAACTTCTTTCCTTCTATTGGTTTAACAGCGGGATATTCGGCTATCCAATTGGATCAAGTAGTAGACATTACCAATGCAACAAGCGTGGGTGTTGGGGTGAAATACGATTTAACTCAGTTGTTCAAAAATAGAACAGAAGTCAATAAAGCAAAAGCTAAAAAAATCGAGGTAGACTATCAAGCACAATTGGTTGAAGATTTGGCTAAAGTAGAAATTGATGAAGCCTATAATGCGTATGAATTAGCTTTAAAAAAGAATGCTGTTTTGGAAAAAGCATTGGTTCAAGCGAATGAAAATTACCGTATTGTCAAAGATAAATATGACAATGGATTGACAGACACTGATCATCTATTAGAAGCAGATGTACAACAGTTACAAGCACAAATAGATACAATGTTAGGTGAAGCAGACGAAACCTTGACGCTTTATCAATATGCGTACAAGACAGGTAAATTAATGGACAACTTACAAGTAAAAAACTAAATGGAAACAAATAATACAGCCACTAAAAAACCACTAAACAAGAAATTTATCGTTGCTTTAGGAGCAATCGTACTATTCGGAGGTGGATATGGAATCTATAAATATGTACATTCATTAGCACATGAGAGTACAGATGATGCCCAAATTGAAACTAAAATAACGCCTATTGTATCTAAAATTCCAGGCTATATCAAAACAATCTACATTCAGGATAATCAGATTGTGAAAAAAGGAGATACGTTAATTCGTTTAGATGATACAGAATACGCGATTCAAGTAGAACAAGCAAAAGCAAATTATCAAGCTGCTTTGAGCCAGCTGCAAGTGGCAGAAGCAGGAGAACATACAAGCCAATCGACAGTGCTTTCTTCTCAGGCGGGTGCTTCTACAGCTCAAGCGAATGTCGCTACGGCTCAAGCCAATATTGACGCAGCGAAAACGCAATTGTGGAGAGCTTCGAATGACTATGATCGTTACAATCGTTTATACCAAAGTCAGTCTATTACCAAACAACAATATGAACAAGCTTTAGCAGCAAAAGAAACCGCAGAAAAACAAGTTGTTGTGTTACAAGAACAACTAAAAGCAGTTGAAAAACAAGCACAAGCGGTAGCTCAACAAGTGAATATTAGTAAATCACAAGCAGTTGCTTCAACTTCTCAGATTGATGCAGCGAAAGCAGGAGTTGATCAAGCAAAAGCCAATTTAGATCATGCTCTTTTGTATTTGTCTTATACCGTGATTACAGCAAAAGAAGATGGACAAGTTTCAAAAATCAATTTACAAGCAGGACAATTAATTCAACCTGGACAAGGATTATTCAATACCGTACAAAAAGGGGCTATTTGGGTAGTTGCTAACTTTAAGGAAACACAAATGCAATACATGCGTGAAGGACAACCTGTAAGTATTCAAGTTGATGCTTTTCCCAAACATAAATTTGAAGGAGTAATTAATTCCATGTCGCCTGCTACAGGTGCTAAATTTGCCTTATTACCACCAGATAATGCCTCAGGTAACTTTGTGAAAACGGTACAGCGTATTCCAGTTAAAATTACGTTTACAAACCCAGAAGATGAAATGTTGGTTTATGTAAAACCAGGGATGAATGTAGATATTGATGTCAACATTAAAAGCGGACGATAAACGAGATAACTATGAGTGAAGAAAGCCTAGTAGAGCACGGCTATCGTCGAATTATCATTACCATTACAGCTATTCTTTGTGCACTATTGGAAATTGTGGATACAACAATTGTCAATGTGGCAATGAATGACATGAAAGGGAGTATCGGTGTTTCCTTAACCGATATTGCTTGGGTGGTGACAGCTTATGCTATCGCCAATGTAATTGTAGTGCCTATGACCAGCTGGCTCTCACAACAATTTGGAAGACGCAATTATTTTGCTGCTTCTATTATTATCTTTACCGTGGCCTCCTTTTTATGTGGATATTCAACGACGTTATGGGAGATTATTCTGTTCCGTTTTATTCAAGGTTTAGGAGGAGGGGCATTATTGGTCACTTCTCAAACGATTATAACAGAAAGTTATCCTATAGAAAAACGAGGAGTAGCACAAGCCATTTACGGTATGGGGGTAATTGTAGGTCCCACATTAGGGCCACCGCTCGGGGGCTATATTATTGATAATTATTCGTGGCCTTTTATTTTTTATATCAATGTACCACTTGGAATTTTAGCAACAATATTAACCCTACTCTATGTGAAGAGTCCAAGATATGCTGAAAAAAGTAAATTAAATGAAGTTGATTTCTTGGGAATTATCCTACTTGCCGTTGCAGTTGGATCGTTACAATATGTACTAGAACATGGACAGCAAGATGATTGGTTTGAAAATTCGACCATCCTGACGCTATCGATCACTTCGGTACTGGGATTCTTTTTCTTTATTTGGAGGGAATTAACTTGTGAAAAACCAATTGTCAATTTAAGAGTTCTGAAAGATTCTAATCTGGCTATTGGTACGGTATTATCATTTATTTTAGGTTTCGGACTCTATGGTTCTACCTTTATTATTCCGATTTATACCCAATCTATTTTAGGATGGACGGCTACAGATGCTGGAATGCTGTTAGTACCTAGCTCCTTGATGACAGCCTTTATGATGCCTTTTATTGCGAGAATGTTACAACGAGGGGTGCCACCTAAATATTTAGTAGCCACTGGATTTTTAGTCTTTTTTATCTATAGTTTCTGGGCTCATAATATTTTGACTCCAGATACAGGTAGCGAGCATTTCTTTTGGCCTTTAGTGGTACGTGGAGTTGGTTTGGGCTTACTATTCGTGCCCATTACAACGCTCTCTCTATCTAATTTGAGAAATAAGCAAATTGGTGAAGGAGCTGCATTTACGGGAATGATGCGTCAATTAGGAGGTTCTTTTGGGATTGCTTTAATTACTACTTTTATTTCCCGATGGACCGTGAACCACCGATTGGCTTTGGTTAGTCATTTAGACAGCGCTTCTTTAGAAGTGCAAAATCGCGTGCTAGCTTTACAACAAAGTTTTATAGCAAAAGGATTTACAGCAGATGAAGCTTTACAGAAAGCGTATACCCTACTCGATTTAAGTGTAACCAAACAAGCAACTGTATTGACCTATATGGATGTCTTTATGTTCTTAGGCGTTTTATTCTTAATCTGTATTCCTTTTATTCTAATTCTAATTAAAAAAGGAGCTGGAAAAATCATTGCTGGTGCAGGACATTAAGTACTTACTCGCTATAAATAATAATTGGATCAGAGAAAGAATGAATTTTCAATGCGCAAAATAGTCCTTTCTTATGCTACTTAATCAAAGCGGGCGTTCTTCTAGAACGCCCGCTTTTTGTTATCCTGCTGTTATAGTGTACTCACTTGCGCCCGTTTATCCTTCATAGGAAGGATTCGAAATATAAAAATAGAACAACCGATATGATTCATCTCTTAGGGTATTAACAAGTGATACAGCAAAATTGCATATTCAACTAACAGTTCGTTAATTCAATTAATAGTGTTAAAATTTACGAGTAATTTTAAATTATCAACCTTAAAACAAACAAAATGAAGAAAAGTTTAGTATTATTTGCATTTCTATTTCTGTTAACCGGAGGTGCAATGTTGGCTCATACTCCTGTGCAGCTGACGACGGATGCTGTAGAAAAAAGTTTTGACCCAACGAAATCTTACAGTTATACAATCTTTATTGAAGAACTTAGCACAGGTACCTTAGTTTATCAGGAAACATTTTGTGCGACAGAAGCCGAGCTTCCTGCTATTTTTCAAAGAATTCTTGAACCGTTTGGAGAAGATATCTACGACAATTATCAGATCTCAATGCATGATAATGGTCGATGCAATTAGTTTCAATTTTATTACTTTTAAAACAGCTAGGCTAAATCCATTTAGTCTAGCTGTTTTTTTATGGGATAGTTGTTAGAAAAGCCGAGAGCAAACAGGTGTTTAATTAAAACCTTGGGAATTTCGGTTAAAATGAGAATTTTAAACCTAAACAATAAAACATCCAGAACCCTCAAATTGCATACGATCTATACTGATGCTAGTATTCTCTCAAAGCGAAATATTCAGGTGTATATAAGGATATTTTGAGAAAATACTCCTTTTTTTATATTGTTTTTACTAAATTTTGTTAATGAATTAGGTTATTCCAAATAAATTAAATACCTTTAACATGTTTTGAATTAGTGCTTAAGAAATATATACTATATCTTACTGCTGCTTTAAGGAGAATAACAACAAAACAGCTTTCTATGAATGAAAGCTAGATTATATCACTTCTCTAGTAGTATCTTTAAACGTTAACTGATACACTACTTCAACCAGTACAATACTCCCTTTATCCTGTAAACAGGATCAAACCACTTAGGGAAAGACAACATCTAGCGATTGTCGATACAAACTAAAACAAAAAATTATATGGTGAATGCTTAGCTATTCGGCAGGTAATTGTATGGAGTACCTTTACTTTTTTTAATCAAAGACATGGTTAAACGAGTTTTAGTAGCCTCTTTATTTTATAGTACGCGCTAAAGATTATTTCGTTTGATTGAGTAAGAAATACAGTAAAACATAACTCCCATCTAATTACATACCCCTGTAGCTAAAAACAAGTATCCTTCTTTGTTCTTTCTTTAACTAGTTCAATGTAATCCGATTTTCTTCGGTCTACCTTTGAACTATCAAATGAAAGACTAGGATGTCATGAGGAACAGAAATTATACAGATGAAGTTTTCCTGACTCCCCTACTGATAAAATAAGACAACACTAAAATCAAGATAACTATGAAAAAATCAATTTGGGTGCTTGATCCAACACATTCCGAAATCGGATTTAAGGTTAAATACATGATGTTTACCAATATAGCAGGAAAATTCACATCAATACAGGCCGTAATAGAAAATGAAAACGACAATTTTGAAACGTCTACAATTTCATTTACAGCAGAAGCCAACTCTATTGATACCAATAATGGAGATAGAGATAAACACTTAAGAAGTGCTGAGTTTTTTGATGTTGAAAACTATCCAAAACTTTCTTTTAAATCAACAAAAATTGAGAAAAACAAGGAAGGAGAGTATACCATACACGGAGACTTAACCATTAAAGATCAGACACAAAGGATTGTTTTAGCTGCAGCATATAGTGGCTTAATGAAAGATCCTTGGGGTAATACCAAAGCGGGTATTTCACTCACTGGAAAAATTAATAGAAAAGAGTTTGGATTAACCTGGAACTCAGCGCTAGAAACAGGTGGAGTTTTAGTAGGTGATGATATCCAATTGATGGCTGAGATACAATTAATAAGAAAATAATAACTAACTAATTTAAATTTTAAAAAGATGAAAAAAGTATTTTTAACTTTCGTTTTAGGTTTAGTAACAGTAACAGCATTTGGACAAAAACCAAGTCCAGAATTATTGAGTCCAACCAATCATTCCTTAGTATTGATTGACCATGAAGGGCAAATGGCTTTTGCGACGCATAGTATTGCAATGCAAGAATTGAGACAAAACACGGCCATTGTAGCAGGAGCTTCAAAAATATTTAATGTACCCACTGTGATTACCACAGTAGCAGAGAAATCATTTAGTGGGCCTGTTTTCCCTGAAATTATGGAGTTTTATCCACAAGCTACTTCAAACTATGTTGACAGAACTAGTATGAATACTTGGGAAGATGTAAAGGCTCATAAAGCAATTACAGGAAAAGGAAAAAAGAAGATAGTTATGGCAGGATTGTGGACTAGTGTATGTATTGTTGGACCTGCATTATCTGCTTTACATGATGGATATGATGTTTATGTCATTAGTGACGCCTCTGGAGATGTTTCAGAAGAAGCACATAATCAAGCGATGACTAGAATGATTCAAGCTGGAGCAAAACCAATGACTTCAATTCAATATTTATTAGAGTTACAACGAGATTGGGCACGCCAAGAAACGTATAAAGCAGTGAACGATTTGATTGCTAAGTATGGAGGATCTTATGGTATAGGTATCCAATATTCTAGAGAAATGTTGAAACATTAATCTTACAGCGGATACGTTAACACGTATCCGCTTTTTTTAATTTAAAATTAGAGTGATGAAAAAAAAATATACTGTTTTCATATTGAGTTTGATAACGGTTTTTTCATTGTATGCGCAAAAAGCAGATATTATTATCTCCAATGGAAAAATTACCACACTCAGTGATACAAAACAAGAAGTAGAAGCAATTGCTATTGCAGGGAACAAAATATTGGATATTGGTTCAAATAAAGACATTTTGAAGCATAAAGGAAAAAACACAAAACTAATTGATGCCAAAGGGAAACGCGTAATACCAGGGCTATTTGATAGTCATTTACATGTTATTCGCGGAGGTAGATTCTATAATTTAGAATTGCGCTGGGATGGTGTTACTTCATTGAAAACGGCTTTAGGAATGCTTAAAGAACAAGCTGCTCGTACGCCAAAAGGACAATGGATTCGAGTAGTTGGTGGTTGGAATGAATATCAATTTGAAGAGAAAAGATTACCAACCCTAGAGGAAATTAACGAAGCTACAGGTGATGTGCCCACTTTTATCTTATATCTATATGGAAAAGCCTGGCTAAATAAAGCGGGAATCCAAACCTTAAATATTACTGGAGATACGCCAAATCCAGCAGAAGGCCTTATACAAAAAGATGAACAGGGAAATCCTACTGGATTGCTCGTTGCTGAACCGAATGCGTTTATCCTATACTCTACCCTAGCTAAACTTCCAACGATGACTCGAGAAGAAGAGGTGAATTCAACCCTGCAATATATGACAGAGTTAAATCGCTTGGGTGTTACTGCAGTTATGGATGCGGGGGGTGGGTTTCAAAACTTCCCTGATGATTATACGATTACAGATGAGTTGAATAAACAAGGAAAAATTACGGTTAGACTACCCTATTTCTTATTTGCTCAAAATAGAGGATCGGAATTGAAAGATTACACCAAATGGTTGGGTATGGTTAATATAGATGAACACGCACCTAATGGTCATAATGATATTGATTATCATGTGGGAGGTGGTGGTGAAAATTTAGTGGGTGATGCTGGTGATTTTGAAAACTTTCTATTTCCACGCCCAATACTTCCCAGTGCCATGGAACATAATTTAAAATCGGTAATTAGTCTTTTGGTTCAAAATAGATGGCCTTTCCGCTTACACGCTACTTATAATGAAAGTATTGAGCGATTCTTAAATGTAATTGAAGAGGTAAATAAAGAGACGCCACTAAATGGGCTTGTTTGGTTTTTTGATCACGCGGAAACGGTGAGCGAAGAAAATATGAAAAGAATTAAAGCATTGGGCGGTGGTATTGCCATTCAACATCGCATGGCCTACCAAGGAGAAAGCTTTATCAAACGCTATGGTAAAACCCCAGCGCTTGCCTCTCCTCCAGTTAAGCGAATGCTAGAATTGGATATTCCTGTTGGATTAGGAACTGATGGTACACGTGTAGCCTCTTATAACCCATGGATTGCTTTATATTGGATAACAACAGGTAAAACGGTTGGAGGAAATCAAGTGATGGCTAAAAGTAATACGATTAGCCGTATAGATGCCTTGCGATTAGCAACACACAAAGGATATGAGTTGTTAAAAGAACCTAATAAAGGGAAAATTCAAAAAGGATACTACGCAGATGTTGTGATCTTAGATCAGGATTACCTGACAATACCAGACCAGGCGATTAAAAATGTTACGAGTGAACTAACAATTGTAGATGGGAAAATTGTTTATGGAAATAAAGCATATAAAATGTTTGCCCCTACACCACTTCCTGTGATTCCAAACTGGAGTCCTGTAAAATATTTTGGTGGTTATCAGCATCAATAAAGGGAATAGAAGATTTCGTTAAAATCAGTTGAAACACATAAATCTCTCTATTGGCCAAAAGATCAAAGTGGTGGAGTATTTTAGAAGTGGCAGTAGGCTTGAAAAAGAAAGGATATCGTGTGTTTCTGATTTACATCATTCAAAAACTAAAAATAGATGTATATAAATATACTTAACAATGTGGGGCGGTCTGTGAAATTTACTGAAGAAGAAGAAGAAATCTTTATCAGTCTTTTAAAGAAAGAAACTATCCCTGCAAAAACAAAGCTTTTACGAGAAGGGGAAATATGTAATTTTGAAGGGTATGTACAAAAAGGTTGTATCCGCATTTATTATGTTAATGAAGATGGTTTTGAAGTTACTATTTCCTTTGCAATAGAAGATTGGTGGGTAAGTGACATTGCTTCGTTTCACGAACAAACGCCTTCAGATTTATATATTGAAACTTTAGAAGACACGGAGCTCTATGTACTTACTCCTATAACAAAAGAGCAATTAGTACAAGCAGTTCCAAAATTCGAAAGAGTATTTAGAATACTAGTCCAAAGAAATCTAACGAGTGTACAAAATCGCTTAATTAATACCATTTCAAAAAAAGCATCTGATAGATATCTGGAATTTATTTCATTGTATCCAACGATCCCCCAACGAGTGGCGCAATATTACATTGCCTCTTATCTAGGGGTGACAGCTGAATTTGTAAGTACAATTAGAAAGCGATTGCTCGAAGAATAAATAAGAAGAATAAATAAAGGGACTGTCTTGGAAGACGGTCCCTTTTTGTTTTTGAACACAATTTATAAATATAATATCAACATTACTTTCTCCCGAATTCTCCTTGATGGAAAACAGGGAGTACTAAAGAAAGCCGTGTTTGTACGATGTGTTTGTTTTTATTGTGGAACGGTATCAAAATTAACCATCCAGTTTACGCCAAATTTATCTGTAGCCATACCGAAATAGGCTCCCCAAAACATTTGATCCATCGGCATAATAATTTGTCCACCTGCAGAAATAGCAGTAAATAATCGATCTGCTTCTTCTTTACTTTCGGCATTGATTGAAATAGAAAAATTATTTCCTTGTACAAATGTAGGAGTACAATCTCCTCCTGTATCACTACCCATTAATACCGTATTACCGATAGGTAAACTCACGTGCATTATTTTATTTTTATCTGCTTCAGGAACTGTAAATCCTTCTTGTGGTGGCATTTCGCCTAGTCTTCCAATATAGGTGAATGCTCCACCGAAAACGGATTTATAAAAGTTAAATGCTTCTTCGCAATTGCCGTCAAAATTTAAATAAGTGTGTACTGTAGCCATAATTTGATTGGATTTAATGGTTTATAAGATTGGATTATAACGTGAGGATAGAAACTTCGTTTAATTATCAGGAATTGTAGGTTCAACTAGCTTCTTTAATTTGTCTAGGCTTTCCTGCCAGCCCAAATAACACATTTCTACAGGAATAGCATCTGGAATACCTTCTTGTGTAGCTATAATTTCCGTACCACATGATACTTCTTTCAAACGAATGGTGGTTATCATTTCTCCAGGTAGTTGAGGATCATTAAAGCGATCGGTATACTTGATTACTTCCTTGTCAATAATCTCAACATATTGTCCGCCAAAAGCATGGCTCGTTCCTGTTGAAAAATTGGTAAAAGACATTTCGTACGTCCCTCCTACCTTAAACTCCATGTGGTGAAGTTTGGCTGTAAATCCATAGGGAGGTAACCACGAAACAAGTGCATCAGCATCAGCAAATGCCTTAAAGACTTTAGCTGGACTTGCCGTAAATACACGATGTAAAGTTACTTTGTTTGCCATAAAAAGTAGATTAAGGTTACTTTTTCAGTTTACTTTCATATAAATCAATCCACTGTTGAGCACTCATTTTTTGCATTAATTCTCCAATGAGTTGGTAAGGAATTTCCTCTAATTTCTTAAATCGAATACAGCTTTTTCCCATATCCAATTTTTGCTTACTATGTTTAGGGTATTCTGTAACAAACCAATCCAATAAAGTTGGATCTGAATAAATACCCATATGATAAAAATTAATCGAATTCTTTTGAGAAGCTAGTCCTGCAAAAGGCAAAGGTTCAATGGGTTTACAGTGATATCCTGCTGGATAAAGGCTGTGAGGAACAACATAACCCAATCCTCCATAACTAATTGCAGCTTCAAAACCGGAAGGCAAATGATCGACGATAGTCTGATGTAATTTTTTAAAAGCCTCTGCTCGTTCTGCTGGTATATGTAATAAAATTTCGTCTACTGTACTTCCTACTGCTTTCATGCGAATGGGTAATTTTTACTGTGAATTAATTTAGAATTAAGTTGTTCTTTTGAAAACAGTTATCTCAATATCTTTTCCATTTTCTTTCCTTTGGCTAGTTCATCAATTAGTTTATCGAGATACCTAACCTTTTTGGTTAATGGATTTTGAATTTCTTCAATTTTATAGCCACAAATAACGCCTTTAATTTCTTCCGCTTTTGGGTTTAATTGGGCTCTTTCGAAAAAGACTTCAAAAGTAACTTTTTCGTCCACCAATTTAGTTAGCTTTTCTGGATCAAAACCCGTCAGCCATTCAATGACTTGATGCAGCTCTTCAATGGTTCTTCCTTTACTTTCTACTTTCGCAATATAATGTGGATAAACAGAAGCAAATGTCAGCGTAGCCATACGAAGATTATGTTGTTCTGTTTCTTTCATCTTATTTTTTTATTAGTAGCTTTTCAAAATTAAAATAGCACCGGTTGGATCAGCTATTTTATTTAGGCTTAATCGTTCTACTAAGGTAGTAAAAACAAGAATATGAAGTATTTATAGGGTTTATTTATGTAAATCCTATATTTATTTAACATAAAATACTGGATTTAAGAAATAAGTATAATTTGTTTATCCTCTTTTTTGGTATTAAATAAACCTTTATTATGATACTATTTCCTATTATTTAACCCCATTAATCCCGCTAACTTTTAAGTTTAAAAAAATTAAGAACCTAAAAAAATGATATTTAGCTTATTTTTTGAGGTAAACAATCTTCATAAAACGAGTTTTTTCTGGTGCGTGATCATACCAAGTAGATGCTCGTTGAAGAACTAATGTTGACTTATCAACATCTATGATCTCATATTCAGTAAGATCTATATAATCATCTCCGCGAAATTCAGTTACGAGTTGATGGTTATCTAAAGTATAACTATGCGAAGTTGTGCCTTCTTGACAACTATCATGATGCTCATATTGATAACTGAAATGTTCAATTAAAGTCTGTTCTTTAATCTCAAGACGCGTTAATGGACAATTATGAATATTAAAAGCATCTATCTCTTTTACTATTTTCTTGTGTTCATCCAAATACACAATTTTTGATTCCTCCCAGATTCCCTTAATTGCAGTAGAGTAATCAATACCAGGACAAACAATAACAGAGTCGGAATCATCACTAGAACAACTTGCTGTTAAAAGTCCAACTCCAAGGAATAAAAGGAATAAAAAAACATTCTTCATAATGTACCATTTAAATTAATTACAATATTAAGCTAATTTTAAGCAAAAATGAATTTGTTTTTTGTTGGCTGCTAAAATAATTCAAATAATATTGTTTATTTAATTTAAAAAACAGTTGACAAACGGATGGTTTTTTGAATAAAAGATATATCGGCATAAAAAACAATGCAAAATACGAACAAAATAAACATAACATGATGAGCGAGACCAATACAGGTTGCAGTTATTTTATACGTGAGATCAGACTATAAAATAAATTTATGTCGGCGATAATCACTAGGAGAATATCCCGTTACCTTTTTAAATAACCTGGTAAAATAAGAAGGCGAATTGTATTTTAATTCAAAGGCTATCCCTGCAATATCTCTACTTTTATCCTGTAATAAAATTTGACTGTGTAAGATACTAATCTCGTTAATCCATTGCTTGGGTGGCTTATTTGTAGCTTCTTTGACACATTTGTTTAAATAATTTTCTGAAATATGAAGTAAGTTAGCATAGAATAAAACATTCTTGTGATCGATGTGAAATTTTTGAACCATTTCTCTAAAGCGAAAGGCAATATCCAGCTGTCGGCTCATAGGTGTTTTCTTTTCCATATCTACGCGAATTACCTTCATTAAAACCGTTTCCAACAACGTAATACAAATCTCTTCATCGCGTTGTTCACTGGTGCTTTCTTCCTCCAATAAATCAAGCGTTCTCCCGACCCAATTGGCATTGACTTCATTTAATTTGACATAGGGATTCATGGTGAAAAACTTCAAGTCGTTCGCACCCAATGAAATATCGGTAATCACATCATTTTCATATACTACAAAATACCCTTGAATATCATCTGAAATAGATAAAGTCGCAGTAATATTGCCATTTTTAACATTGATAATCTCATTTTGGGATAAGGTGTACGCCCCACTATCTAAATATTGTGTCATCTCTCCCTTAGTCAATAAGATTAAAAAATTAAATGTGGTGCGATAGGGAATAACTGGCATTAAAATACCTCGCAAATAGTCTTCCAAACGATAGACTTGTATTTTACTATCGTTTTTTAAATAACTATCACTCAAATGAGGCAAAAACAACTTTTTATATTGATAGTTGTTTAATATTTCAATAGAAGGTTTCGACATGTTGAATCCAAAAAATAAAACAAAGTTTATAAAATAAAGGTAACATCATACGTAATCAAGAACTAATTTTTTATTATTTCGAATGAAATAATTCATTCCATAGCCTATTTATTCCTAGTTCATCTAGTTTTAATACAATCCATTTGTCCAATCGCTTAATGGGATACATTACCCACATGGCAAATACAAACGGAAAGGTTAAAGTGGTCCATCCGTATTGAATCATAAAGATATCAAAATAGGTGGAGATAATCACACTAATTAGCACATACATCCCAGCACGTACTTTATCCTCTCCCATGGCTATTCCACAGAGGACAGCATTAAAGCTAAATACACCTTCGTTAATTAACGCATTGGAAGCGTGATTGCTGTGTGAAATATAAACGCTGACAATAACGGCTACAAATCCATATAAGGCTTGTATAGGGCGACTGATAAAGACGCCTAAGAAAAAAACGACTCCTGCAACAAAGCTCCCTTGAAAAAGTACTTGACCAAAAGCATGCCCTTGAATTAAAAAATCATCGAGTTCTTGAATATCGACGAAATGTTCTGGAACAGAGCGAATCGCTAAATCGGGAATACTCAAAATAAACAAGGAAATCCATGTAAAAATAATAAAGGGAAAGGTATAAGCTGGCAATTCGCGTTTCATCGCCCAATGCATGAGTACAGTTGAACTAATGGATGAGGCAATCATCAAAAGATACACCCATAAGCTAGGCTGAAAGTAAAACATCAACGCTATAGCAATCAAACAAGGATTAAAGCCATACAGTCCATTTTCGATGTCCTCTTCCTCGTACTTTAATAGTTTAGCCGTTAAGATGGCCACAACATTACTCAAAGACGCGGCCAAGGCCATATCCGTTGAATCATAATAGATTGCGGCTAAGAATAAAATCCCCGTTAGCGCATTCGCTTGCAGCATAATTTGTCCAAACCCCTTAAAAAAGGCATTAAAACAATGGATTAGTAGTGCTTTCATTCGTTTTTATTTTTAGTATTTGTCGGGGTTTATGTTGTATTTAAGATAGCATGAGATCATCCCAGAGCTTCTGCTGAATCGCTTGAAAAATGGTAAAGAGTTTCTCTGCGCCTTGTCCTAAAAGGCGAACCATAAAACCATCTCCTTCTACTGCACTAATTCCAAAGGCAATGGCCTCCATTTCTCCATATTGCTCATGAAAAAAGTCGATGTATGTTTGTACGCTTATTTTAGCCGTATTATAATAAATCAACGTTCCTTGATGCGTATACCCTTCTAGAATACCTAATCCTTGCAGCGGCATTAACTCTGGTTGTAACAACACATTATCCTTCAGTTGGAGCTTTCCTTCATAGTAGAGTTCAGTGAGATTTTGAAAATGATCATATTCAAATTCCTCTCCCGATAGTTTTCTACCACAAGTAATGATATCAGACAATAAAAAATGACAATTGGCCTTTAGTTCTACCCTATTTCGACTAATAAAAGTAGAAGCGCGTTGAGGCACCACAGGATGTGGAACATAAGCAAATACACTTCCCTCTTCCATTTGAATCGTCGTCGTTTGTGTCGATTTGTTTTTCATGTGAAAAAGACGTTGGTACGCCTGTGTTTGCAATTGTAGTTTTGTATTTGGTGCAAGATTAATGGTGATCTGATGTTCATCATTATCTAATAATCCAGGGGATGAACTCATAATCATCAAATACGCCGCTTTGTCCTTTTTGTATTGTCCAACAGGTACAATGCGGAAAGGTTGCGTAACGTAAGCATCTTTTAAATAAGATAAGCCTTCGCGCTGTTCAATCTGAATGGCTAAAGAAGAAACCATATTATCGCACTAAATTTGGTTCATCAATGTCTTCGAGTAAGGCATATTTTTTGATCCATCCCACAATCTCTTCTAATCCTTCTCCTGTTTTTAAATTAGAGAAAAGAAAAGGAGCTCCTTTGCGCATGCGTCTCGCATCGCTTTCCATCACACTTAAATCTGCACCAACATAGGGAGCTAAATCGATTTTATTAATCAATAATAAATCAGAACGCGTAATAGCTGGCCCTCCTTTTCTCGGTATTTTTTCTCCTTCTGCTACATCAATTACAAAGATGGTAATGTCTGCTAAATCAGGACTATAAGTTGAAGAAAGGTTATCTCCCCCACTTTCAATGAGAATTAATTCCAAGTCAGGAAAGCGATTCGCCAATTCTTCCACGGCTTCTAGGTTCATACTAGCATCTTCACGAATAGCAGTATGGGGACACCCCCCGGTTTCTACTCCTATGATTCGATCTCGATCCAGTAAGCTGTTTTTAGCCATGAATTCAGCATCCTCTTTGGTATAAATATCATTCGTAATAACAGCTAAGTCGTATTCATTTAATAAACGGCGACTTAAGCGTTCTAATAAGGCAGTTTTTCCAGATCCAACAGGTCCTCCAACGCCAATTTTTACATATTTTCTAGTTTCCATGATTATTTAATCTGTTTAATTTGTGATTTAGGATAGATATAGTCTTGAATACAATCGCTCGTGTTGCATAGAGCGAATGTCAAAACCAATGGTACATAATCCTATTAAATTGCGGTCCATTTGCAGGGATTCTTCACTTAATTGAAGCAAGTCATCGTGTAAGTAATACAGAATGTCTTGTCCATCTAATTGTCCTAAAGGCACTAATTTAACCGCATTGGTTACCATACCAATAGCAGCATTATAGTAATAGGCATGCATGGCTTCAACTAAGGGAATTTGCATGATAGCAGCAAATAAACCATACAGAATACAATAGTGATTGTATATGGCTTTATTTTGTATTTGGGTTCCCCACGCTTGTACGAGAGGGTGTTCTTGATGGTATCGACTAAATATTTTATACAACCGCAAACCTAATTTCTGACTTGCTACTCTCGTTTCCATTGGCGCTTTTAAGGCATTACATTCTTGGTCTAAAAGAATTAATTCTTCTAGTTGAGCCTGTTGTGTTGCATCATAGGCTAATTTCATCAAGGCAGCATCATTGTATTTTAAATTATACCACAAATAATGTCGGACATACTGATCTGCCGTGGTCTTATCACAGACTCCTCCGTTCTGTACATAGGTTTCTAATCCATTAGAATGGGTATATCCTCCTATGGGCAAAGTTGGATCTGCTAAATGCAATAGTCGACCTAAAAATGATTCTTGCATGAGTTAAATCTTTAGTACTAAACCGCCCTGAGGTAGTTTAAATGATATTTTTTTATGTTGTTCGTAATCCACATTGGCATTCAACGGATTACTCAGTTTTTTTTGCTCTACTTTGGGCTCATATCCTTTGCTCGTTAACCAATCTTGCATCGGACGCTCATAAGGCATATACAAATAGGCTCCTTCTACAAAAAGAGGAACGTGTTTGTTGCCAATTTCATACGCCAACCAACTTAGCTGACTCCAGTGATCTGTAGCAACAACAAGCGCCTCACAAGGTAAAATATAAACCATAATTACCTTAGATTCATCTTCATATAAAATATCTCCCTCAGTTAACCGTTGATTTTTGCCTAAAAATCGAATAGCAATCGCTTGCCCATCAGCTGTAGTAAGTCGTTGGATGCGTTTGCTTGTTTGGTACCAAGCGATAAACAAAAAATCAATCTGCTTTTCTACTTCTTGAGGAAGGCAATTGCGTATGGCTTGTGTTATAATCATTTTTAAACGAAAAAGTGAGAATACAAGGCCACTGTGTGATCCTTGTATTCTCGAGTTGAATTGGGCTATGTTTGTTGTTTCTCTACTGAATTAAAATAAGAAGTAACGCTGTCCTAAAGCAACTTCATCTATGGGTTGACAGGTAATCTTTTTACCGTCAATGCTTACCTCATAATTTTCTGGATTCACAATAATCTCAGGTGTAGCGTGATTGTGAATCATATCTGCTTTGGAGATATTTCTACAATTGACTACAGGAAGTAAGGTGCGTTCAATTCCGTATTCTTCTTGAATGCCTTTGGTTAAAGAAACCTGAGAAACAAAGTTGAAACACGTTTGCGTTACGGCCTTACCCAAACCACCGTACATGGTGCGTAATATAATCGGCTGTGGGGTTGGAATTGAAGCATTTGCATCTCCCATTTTAGAGGCAGCAATCATTCCCCCCTTGATAATCATCTCTGGTTTTGCACCAAATAAAGCAGGTTTCCAAATGACTAAATCCGCTATTTTTCCAGGTTCAATGGATCCGATATACTGAGAAACTCCATGTGCAATTGCTGGGTTGATGGTGTATTTGGCTACGTAGCGTTTAGCGCGGAAATTATCATTGTCCTTTCCTTCGTCTTCCGCTAATGGTCCTAGCTGCTTCTTCATCTTATCTGCCGTTTGCCAAGTTCTAGTGACAACTTCTCCAACGCGTCCCATGGCTTGCGAATCTGAACTCATGATACTGAACACGCCTTGGTCTTGCAAGATATCTTCTGCCGCTATCGTCTCTGGGCGGATGCGTGAATCAGCAAAAGCAACATCTTCTGGGATATCTTTGCTCAAATGATGACAAACCATCAACATATCCAAATGTTCATCAATCGTATTTTTCGTAAATGGACGAGTTGGGTTTGTTGACGCAGGTAATACATTGGGATACATGGCAGATTTAATAATATCTGGCGCATGTCCACCCCCTGCTCCTTCGGTATGGAAGGTGTGAATTACTCGGCCATTAATTGCTTGCATGGTATCTTCTAAGAAACCTCCTTCGTTCAAGGTATCCGTATGGATGGCTACTTGAACATCATATTGATCTGCAACAGTTAAAGCTCTATCGATGGTAGCTGGCGTCGCTCCCCAATCTTCGTGTATTTTAACCCCTAAGGCTCCTGCCTCAATTTGTTCAATAATTGGGGCTTCTGTACCAACATTTCCTTTTCCGAAGAAACCAAAGTTCATCGGCAAGTGATCAACGGCTTGCATCATGCGTTTCAAGCTCCATTTTCCTGGTGTTACGGTTGTAGCATTTGTTCCATCAGCAGGACCTGTTCCGCCGCCAATCATGGTGGTAATACCGCTATATAAAGCCGTTTCTATTTGCGTTGGACTAATATAATGGATGTGAGTATCAATCCCTCCAGCAGTCACAATATAACCTGCACCACCGTGTACTTCTGTTGAAGCTCCAATAATCATATTAGGCGTTACATCATCCATTGTATCTGGATTTCCTGCACGTCCTACTCCTACAATTTTACCGTCTTTAATTCCAATATCTCCTTTGACAATCCCCCAATGGTCAAGGACAATGGCACCCGTGATAACTAGATCAAGTACGCCTTCATGACTCAAATGATTGGACGATTGCATCATTCCATCGCGTACTGTTTTTCCCCCACCAAATTTGCTTTCATCACCGTAACTTGCAAAATCTTTTTCCACTTCAATGATGATAGCTGTATCTCCTAAACGCACACGATCACCAACTGTGGGACCAAAAATAGCGTTATAGTTTGCTCTACTAACTTTTAAACTCATACACTTTTGTTTTTAAAGTATTGTTTTTCCACTTTTTTCATCGCTGCTATTTTAGCTTCTTCCGAATGAGTTTCTCCGTTAACCAAATCATTGTGCCCGTATATCTTACGTGCTCCGGCATAAACCACTAGTTCAACTTCTTTTTCTTCTCCGGGCTCAAAACGAACAGCTGTACTTGCAATAATATTGAGGCGTTTTCCAAAAGCCGCAGCTCGATCAAACTCCATCATTTTATTCACTTCAAAAAAGTGATAATGTGATCCAACCTGAATTGGTCGATCTCCTTTATTTACTACCGTAATGGTAGTTATAGCTCTACCTTCATTACAGATAATAGCTTCTTCTTTACTAAAATATTCTCCTGGAACCATGGTATTACTGACTTAATTAACGTATAGGATTATGCACCGTTACTAACTTTGTTCCATCGGGAAATGTCGCTTCAATTTGAACGTCGTGAATCATTTCAGGAATTCCCTCCATAACATCCTCACGCGTTAATAAAGTAGCACCATACTGCATGAGTTCAGCCACAGTTCTTCCATCACGTGCAGCTTCTAAGAGCTCACTGCTGATATAGGCAATCGATTCGGGGTAGTTTAATTTTACCCCCCTCGCCTTGCGTTTTTTAGCCAGTTCCCCAGCTAAATGCAAAAGCAATTTTTCCGTCTCTCTCGGTAATAAATGCATAACTATTTTTTAATTAAAATTGAACAATAGATGAGTAGCTACCCTATTTTAAACTAGGTAGTTACCATAAAAAAAACATGCTTTTGTAATAAAGGTGGTATCACTTTTAGGAAGCGATCTCATCTGAATCGTTTAGGCTAAACGATAAGGAATCTTAATCGATTGATATAACAAGTACTTCGCTCGATGCTGTTGCAACACGATAGTAACTTGTTGTGCTCCTACCAAAGGTTTAGTCCAAGCTAACTCAAAAACAGAAGTCATAAAAAAATAAAACGAATCGCTTAAGTCGATCGTTTGAATAGGAAGATCTTGGTTCTCAACGGAAGTAATAAGTTCTAGATTTACTTCAATGGAACAAAAGTCAACACTACTCTCTTTTTTAGGGGTTGAATTGGATATAAAAGTTTGATCCAAGACGACAACATGAGACTCTACTTTTGCATGTTGATGGGCAAATCCCAAGCCAAAACGCAAAAGAAAAAAACACAAAACGAATAGTCGAAATAATGCTTTCATAATAGTCTTACACCTTGTTTTTAATTACGCAACAAAGATAAGTTCAATCGGGGTTCATAAATAGCACAAATCTTGACTAAGCTAGGATAAAATAGGCAATTCTTGTGCCTTTTACAGCTTATTCATCACTTCGCCTTCCTAATTCTCTTTGTTCTATTCACATAAAGTAGACAGCACTATTTAAAAAGATCTATTGTTTAGTATTGGCCATCCCATTTGTTTGAAAGCGCAGGCTTGCTGTTCCCTTTTTTTTGTGATTTTTAAATTAAAAAGCGCCATTTTCTAGAATAAACTTATATTTTTCAGCTTGTTCTTGCTGGATAGAAGAAATTGCACGATAAATCAATTCTTCTAAACTTTGTGCAACTACCATACGAGTCCAGGCTTCATTTTGCAATTCAATAATTTGTCCATACCCCCCTGTTTTACTCGGATCGGTGTCAAACAATAAATAATCGCCATTTCGTCCTTCTGCGAAAGGAATCCATCCTTTATTCGCATAACTATTGCATTTCAGTTTAGTATCAAACTGAGCTTTTGTTTCTTCATCAATCTCTTCCTCTTCGTCAAAAAGTTCCTGTATCATCTCCCACTCATGAGGAATACGGTCAAAAGGTAGTAGATCATAATCCCAACCATTTACGTGTATACTAAAAGCAGAAGTTACAGCATCCCATTTTACATTACCCGCTTTATAAAAATTAACTAAATGTAGAGGTAATTTTATTTCGTCAAACTCTGCTTCCACTTGAGTCAATTGCTCTTGTGTAAGGCCATGAGTCAGATTGTAATAGCGATTATCCGAATCAATAACTTGTTCAATTGCAGTTTTCCAATCCTGCCAAACGACGTGTAAATAGGCAAAATCCTCTTCCAAAGGCAAGATCTCAACAGACTCCACTAAGGGTTCTTCATATGCACTTAAGGAAAGGGAATGTAGGATTGTATCGCGAATGGAATACCAAACGGATACATCCTGAAACACAAAGGCACCCGACGAATCACCGTCCCATAGTTTAACGCGTTCTTTTTTATGTGTATCATAATAAACACGAGGATCTACTTCTCCATTCATAATAAATAGACCACTAAAACTAGAACGGACTGCACTCGTATACTCTTCCACTTGATAGGTAACCTCAAGAGTGTCAATGCCAATGCTGTCTTTTGAAAACCCTCGTAATCCCAAATCATGCCAAATATAAACCTCATTGTATTCACTCGGAAAAACAACTGGAGGTCCAAATAGCTCAATTAGCGTTTCTTTTTTTAGCGGAAAGCTATACTCCTTTCCATTGATTTGAAGGCCTTTAGAAGTACACTCAAAATGTATCATATCGATGCAGTTTAAAGGTGCAAGATACTCTTTTTTAGTACTTTTTTTAAGACAATTCAGGTAAATAAAAAGAAGTAAATAGTGAAGTAAGGTAGCTTAAGCTAGTGCTTCAGTAATATAAAATTTATCACAAAGTGAATCGATAATCGTCTCAAATAACGCTTTTAAAGCAATTAACTCATGTTCTTCTAATCGTTTAGACTCAACATATATCGCTACTTCATACTGACTACCAATTAAGGGATCTCCCCAGATTCCGTCTTGCGTATCTATAAATAAACCTTCTATGTTAAGGTCCAATAAGCTTCGTCTAATCGCGGGAGATAAGAAAACACAAGTATTAGGATTTGTCGCATGTACATGATACTGACGATCAAATTCAGCATCTAGTGTTCGATATAAATTACCCGTAAATATATTAATTAAACGATTTAAGAAACTTGCTTTTTCTATTCGAATCTTTAAGGATTGAGGATAATTAAATTTACAGTAAACACGAGTAATAAAAGACTCGTAGCTTCTAGTACCCACTGTACTAGTAAAATAGTAATTATCAAAAACAATAGAAAAACCTTTATAGGTGTAAATTGCTTTTGGAGAATACCAATATTGTCGTTCTACAAACTCGGCTTGAATAGTATCACTAAATGCTTTCCAATATACATTGTCCTTTTCTGTAAACATAAGTTTTAATTTGAGTCAATAAATATAAATTTAGTATAAAATATTTGATTTTTTTAATAGAAAAGGCGCTAAATCCTTTTCTAGCTAACGAATTTTTAGTTACCAAATGAGTCTATTGTTTTTTTGTTCCATGGTTTCGCTTATCCTGGCATCCCATAGCATTAAAAAACCCTCAAGAAATTTTACTTCCTTTGAGGGTTAAAAGTAACTCAAGTAAAATAATTCGTTTGTTTCTAGGATAAGGTTAAAAATTATAGCTTAAGGCTACCATCACATTACGAGGAGCTCCAGCAAAT
Source organism: Myroides odoratus (assembly GCF_001549985.1). Lineage (GTDB taxonomy): Bacteria > Bacteroidota > Bacteroidia > Flavobacteriales > Flavobacteriaceae > Flavobacterium > Flavobacterium odoratum_A. The sequence continues at coordinate 51,556 of NZ_LROZ01000010.1, forward strand.
ACGCGGGTATAATCAAAACCACCTAAGAAATAATACTTGTCAAATATATTATTCATATTTACGGCTAATTTAAACTTATCCAGGTGATAATATACCGCTGCATTCGCTGTAGTATAAGCCGGAAGATACCCCCATGTAGCATTTCCATCGGCATCTTTGCCTACACTTTCACTCAATCGTCTTTGATCAACATAATAAGCCCCTACACCAAATCCTAAGCCTTTCAAAGCAGTATCTGAGAATACATATTTCAACCAAACACTAGCGGAGTTTTTCGGTGCTCCAGGTAATAGTTCTTCTTTTTCTGAAGGGATAGCCGATTCCTTAATTTGTGTATCATTGAAGGTATAATTCGCCATGATTTGAAATTCCTTGGTAATTTGTCCACGTACATCTAACTCTACCCCTTGAGAAATAACTTTTCCCGATTGTCTGTAAACAGGTAATCCTGCTTCAGTGAGTTGTCCTGTTCCAAGAAGCATATCTTTTCGTTCAATGCGGAAAAGCGATAGATCCATTTGCAATTGATTTGCAAAGAAACCCGTTTTTAAACCTGTTTCTATTTGAAAACTACGTTCTGATTTGAAAGCACTGTCTGCACCATAATCTTTATAATTCGAAACAAAGTTGGCTGCAATTGGCACATAACCTTGGGAGTAGCTTGCAAAATAGTTGATTTTATCATTGATGAGATACGTCAACCCTACACGAGGTAACCATACATTTTGTGTCGCTTTAAATGTCTCTTTGGGATCTGTTGTTTCTGATTGATAGCTTTCATGTCTTACTCCTAGAACCATTTTTAATTTTTCCCCAACCGAAATTTGATCTTGAATATAGATTCCCGTACTCTTATAAGGGCTCATAAAAGGATATTGTGTATTCGATCGCCAAACGTAATTTGTGATATCCGCTCCTTGGTATACAGGATTATTCATGTCAAAGGTCAACGCTACCGTTTCTCCATTTACGTTTTTACTACGCGCTTCTCGTTGGTAGCTATTTTTATCCCCTTTGTATTGAGCATAATCAATTCCCACTACAACATGATGATCCAAATACTTGCCATAGGTATCCCATTTCAAATAAGACACAAAATTATCCGTATACTCCTTCCCATGGCGGTCAAAAAAGCGCAAATTGACAATCGTATTTTCTGGATTAGCATATGTATTAAGTGTGCGATGTTCATTTAAGTCCTCTTCATAGATGGACTTCATATAGTTGACATGTAGATTTAAATTGTCTACAATACGCTGGGTCAAACGCCCACTAATCGTTGTCGTTTTTGTTTTAAAATAATCTGAAGGCTGACTTAACGTAAACGTACGCGGTAAACCATATAAATCTCCCCCTTTAGTACTCATTCCGCGATCCAAATACCCATTGAATTGGTCAAATACTAAATCGACATCTAAGGTAGTTCCTTCAACCGGTTTAAACGTAAACGAAGGCGCCACTGCAAAGTTCTTGCGGTTGTTGATATCTCTAAATGTTTTGGAGGTTTCATATCCCGCATTCAAACGATATAAGATTTTCTTTTCTTTGTCTAATGGACCACCCACATCAATAGTTGTACGGAGTGTTTCAAAACTCCCTGCTGAGAAAGAAAGAATTCCTTTGTGTTCTTCTCTCGTTTTTTTAGTGACCATATTGATGGTTCCACCCGGTGCGATATCTCCAAATAAAGAAGCCCCAGGTCCTTTTAGCACTTCGATACTCTCAAAGTTAATCGTCATTGGTGAACGGTAATAACTCTCTCCAAAACCATAAGCCGAACGCATTCCATTAATCAATCGAATCCCATTGTCATACCCACTTTTAAAACCGCGGATTACAAATTCATCGTAAACAGATGCTTGTGTAACCCCAGCTAAATCTGGAATAACATCAGCCACTTGAAAGACTTGTTTATCTTCCATTAACTCACTAGATACAATCGAAATTGATTGTGGTAAATCTTTAATTCGACCATTGTATTTCCCACCTAAAACCGTAGAATTCGTTAAATAAGAATTATCTCGTCTTGAGGTTACAACAATTTCATCCAATTGATTCGTATCCTCCTCCAATTGAACTACAAAACCTGCTTTGTAATTGGCTTCTGTTAGGGTTACTTGCTTGGATTTATACCCTGGAGCGTGAATCTGAATGACCAATGGAAAATCTAATGCAGTTGCACTTTCAAATGCCCCTTCTCTATTGCTTTGTTCAATATGATGCTGATCTAAAACCACCGTTGCTGCAGCAATGGGGTTGTTTTTCTCTCCTAAAATACGCCCCGCAATACGCTGTGAGCTTTGTGCCATAAGCACAGCAGGAAATAAAAGCAATAATGCCCCTATTCCTAGTTGTTGTATCTGTTTTTTCATTGTTTTAAATTATATAGTAATCAACCGTCAACCGTCAACCATCCTATCCATATGCCAGGTCGTAAATCCCCCGTCTATGGAAGTGGTACGATGCTGAAAGCCTTGTTTAAGCCAATACTCAAAAGCGCCTGTCAAAAAAGGATGTGTATGTAAATACAAACATTCAATCTCTTTTTCTTTGGCTACTTCAACTAAAGCTTGAAATAGTTGAGTTGCTAATCCCGTTCTTCGATAAGCAGGTTCAACAAAAAGGCGAGCAACTTCTACCGTTCGTTGATGCTGATAATCAAGGTAATCAAAACGGTAATCATAAGGCATCATGCCAATGACGCCGATTAATTCCCCTTTTTCATTATTCGCTTGTAGAAAACACCCTTGAGAATGATCCAAATAAGTTGCCTTAAAATAAAGTAAGTCATTGGGAATTTTTGTATTGTCAAGCATAGAGAATAAATGCTGGCGAAAAGCTTTGACATACGTCAGCACCTCTTCCATTTGACGTTCGCCTACCCTTGTTATGGTAATTTCAGACATATTAAACTTCAATTAAGGGCATAAACATTAATTTGCCCTGATTATTAAGCGGATGCAAAGGCAATTGATACGTTTCTTCTAACACTTGCTGAATTTCCTTATTTTCGAGAGATTGAATATCAATTAATCGATTATTTTGCATCAAATAAAAACGATCACCAAACATAAAAGCCAGATTGGGATCATGCATAACGCAGAGAATCGTTGTTCCTTCATTAGCCAATTGTTTGATGCATTTCAAAACCGCCACTTGGTAATGTAAGTCGAGGTGATTTGTTGGTTCATCCAACATCAATACTGCTGGTTTTTGAACCAAAACACGACAGAGTAAAACCAATTGTCGTTCTCCACCTGAAAGTGCGGTATACGGTTTATCGATTAAATGAGACAATTGAAAACGAGCTACGATTTCTTCCACTTCTTGCTGGTCTTCTGTCGAAGGCTTAAAAGCAGAGAAAGAAGCGCGTCCCGTTAAGATGACTTCCCGTACGGTAAAAGGAAAAGTCGTTTGATGAAACTGGTTTAAAAACCCCAATCGAATAGGGTGTATTTGTTTCCCTTTTCGCTCGATGCCATCAAAGAAAACCTGACCTTGGTATTTTTTTTCTAACCCAGCCAAGATGTTGAACATGGTTGACTTGCCACTGCCATTTCGCCCTAAAATGATTGATAATTTCCCTTTTTCAAAAGAAGCATCGACTTGATCCAAGACCAATTGCTTCTCATAAGCAAAGGATACCTGGTGTAACTGAATAAACTGTTTCATGCATTCCACTGGGTTAAACTTTTCTTCATGAGATAAATAAAAATTGGCGCTCCTATTAGCATGGTAAACACACCAACTGGAATTTCAAAAGGCATCACAGCACGAGAAAAATCATCAATGACTAGTAAAAAAGAACCGCCAATGCTAATATTCGCCCAAACGCCAATGGTATTGTTGGGTCCAAAGATCATCCTGCTGATATGAGGGACAATCAAACCAAATAAACTAATAACTCCTACAGCTGCTACAGCCGATGTGGTAATCATGGTGGCTACACCAATCAATAGAAGCTTGAGGTATTTTGGATTTACCCCTACAGCTAATGCTTCATTATCCCCTAACGCTAAAAGATTCAATTTCCAACGCAAGAGCAAAATAACCAACAAACCAATTAAAATGGGTGCAAAAGCCGTATGTACTTTCGCCCAAGAAGCGGTATGTAGATTTCCCATGGTCCATTGTACAATTGCTTGTAGTTTATACGGGTCACTTAAATATTGCAACAAGGTTAGTAAAGCCGTAAAAATACCAGAGACAATGATTCCTGATAAAACCATACTGACAATAGAGGTTCGTTGTCCTGCATAAGAAACCATATAAGTTAAAAGAACAGCAAACACACCAAATACAAAGGCAGATACATTGACTGAAATAAAGGGAAATAGCATAGCTAAGGCGGCACCAAAAGCAGCACCAGAAGAAATCCCCAGGGTAAAAGGATCTACAATAGGATTTCTAAATATAGCTTGCAACACGCCCCCAGATACCGCCAAAGCGGCCCCTACCAAAAAAGTTAAAATAATTCGGGGTAAACGCACCTTCCACAAAATCGTTTCAATGGGATCTATTGTATCTCCTGTATGATGTAGCGCTTGACTGATATAATGAACTAATTCTACAGGTGAAAGATTCGTTGTAGTTCCCAACAACAGGGAACCAATCAGCAATAGAATAGGCACAATCCCCAATAAAATAAGAGTAAAACTAACTTTCATATAGCAAGTAAACCTTTAATTTTTAGTAGCGTATAGGGTGTGCATCGCTTCCATTAAATCTGCTTGTAAAGCTTCTTCAGTATAGGCGGGATAGCTCCACTGCCTTACCTGTTTAGCAAATAATAAAAATTTTACGGTATGAGGATCAAATAAAAAAGACGGCTGCATTACTTTTACTTGTTTATGAACAACTGCGGGTAAATTCGCTAATTCACTTAATTCATATACATCACTTTCATTAGAATTCCATAATAGAATGATATCCGGATTCCATTTGTATAGCATTTCTGCTCCAACATTGGGCGCTTGCATTTCGAGTGGACAAGCATTGACAGCCCCTGAAAGCGAAATAGCCATATCCATTAATGTTCCCTTTCCTGAAGTAGAAAGAACACGTCCTTTAGACCAAGCGTAATAGACTTTCTTTTGATTGGTTATTGGGGTTGCTTGCATTGCTGCAATTTCCTTTTGAATATAGGCTGTAATATTTTTAGCGCGTTCCTCTTTACCAAGTAATGTTCCAATTCCTTCTAACTCCTTCATAATACCTTCTTGATTCTCACTGGCAATGGTGTATACGGCAATACCCAAATTTTCTAATTGAGCCACCACTTCTTTATCTTGATCAAAAGTAAGTACAAGATCTGGTTGTAGTCCAACCAAAGCCTCCACATTCGAAGAACCCCCTCCAAAAGTTGGAGTAGCAATTTCCTTTTTGGCCATGCGACTATCTAAGGTTGAAAAAAAAGCAAAAGCATCTTCATTTAAATAAGTTTGCTGAGGAATCCCCACTAATTTATCTTGGGCATCTAGCATAAAAACATCGTCGACGAGCGCTTCATATAAAGCGACAACACGCGTAGCTGCTTTGGGTAATTGAACCTCTTTACCTCTACTATCAATGGCGTGTACTGCTGTGTCTGCATCAACAGCAGAAGGTGCCTTAGTCTCTTGTTTACAAGCTTGTAAGAGGCTTAAAAGGAACAAGAGCGGAAAGAAAAATAATTTTCTCATGAATCTATAATTGTGTATGTTGTTGCGTCAAAAGCTGCGTAGCATGCAATGGCTGTTTGACTAAGGTGATATAAGTTGGAAACTTTGCTGTTACTTGTTCGTATAACTGACCATCATAGGGCACCAATAATTGATTCTTTTCCTTTTCAATAAAAATTGGCAGGTGTCTATTGCCGATATAGTAAGTAAAATCTGCAATTGGCGCACCATTTGTTACTGAAAATTGAATGGCCCAGGTTGGTTTGATTACGACTTGAGCTACTACGAGGCCATTGCAATAAAGAGCGTCTCCTTGCTGCCAGATATGTGCCTCTTTTCTTTCGATATGAAGTTCAATCCCCTGTTTTGTTTTTCGCTTAAACAAGTGTTTTTGCGTTTCAAACCATTCGATTTCAAACCAATCAACTCCGTCAATGAGCGAATCTTGGAATTGAACTTCATCGATATAAATACTCTCTTGCATGGAGGAGTTATTCCGCGATTTGCGCTTTTTTAGCTTCTACACGAGCCTGTAACCATTCATACCAAACATCGATTCCCTCTCCATTCAATGTGCTGATAGTCAAAACCTCAATATTAGGATTCACTTCTCTTGCATCTAGGGTTACATTTTCAACCGTAAACGGAACATAGGGTAGTAAATCTGCTTTAGAGACCAACATCAATTCACTAGTTAAAAACATACGAGGGTATTTTTTAGGTTTGTCATCTCCTTCTGTTGTAGCTAATAAAGTGACACGATAATCTTCACCTAAATCAAAAGCAGAAGGACACAATAAATTGCCGACATTCTCAATAAACAATAAGTCAAGGTTTTCTAAATCGATATGATCTAAGGCTTGAAGAATCATTTGGGCTTCAATATGACACATTCCTCCAGTAACAATCTGAAGGGCGTTTAACCCTACTTCCTTCATGCGAACAGCATCGCGATCCGTTTCAGGATCCCCAACTAAAACAGCAATATTTAAATCTTTACCTAAGCGTTTTCCTGTTTCCTGCATTAACGTTGTCTTACCAGAACCTGGGGAAGAACAAACATTGATTACACATACATTTTTTAGACGTTGTCTAATTGCATTGGCTACAAAGTCATTGGCTTTTAATAAATGTAACGTCGTATTATCACATTGTAGTGAACCTACGCGATTTCCCAAACTTTTTGGATTTGATGCCATAAAAAATAATTTATTAGGATTGTTTGACGATAACTTTTGAAATATACAATTCATTGCCTTGTACAATGTTCGTAGAGGGGGTACCACAAGAACAGACAAAGCGATGATATTCTACTTTAAAATCTTTGTTACAGCTCTGGCAATGGGCAATAATATCTTGCACTACAACGTCCAGCTCCATGTGTCTATAGTTTTGATGCTCCGTTATAAAAGCATCAAACGCATTTTGTATCAAAACAGGTTGTACATTAGATAGTAGTCCTGCTGTAATTTCTATTTTTTGGATATCTTCTACTCTAGCCTCATAATGCTCTTCCAATGTAGAAAAGATATCTTTCACGATTGACAATTCATGCATCGCTTTCCTCTTTAATTCACTATATACATTCAACTAAAACAAATAAAGGCGCCTAGACTTAAGGCCCTTTTGATTTGACTATTAGCTTCAAGTCCTACACTAAAGTCAAATTTTATTCTCAGTCTTACTTCCTGGCGAAATAGTATTTTCTACCTTCTGAATGGAACTAAGACTTTAACTTTTCTTTACTAAATACTAGATCTGTGATAGAGGTTAGAAAAGTTATTGTTTATCTAGTTAAACACCTATATATCGGCAGTATTGATTAGATTAACGAGGCAAATGTAGTAACTGTTTCGATGTCAAAATAGCACAAATCTTGACTATTCTACCATTAAATAGGGATTTTGTACTGCTTGAAGACAGATTGCTTTTAAAATATGATTTTCCCTTCATTTATCTAAGTGTTATAAGTAAAATAAAAATGATTGAGGCTGAATTTAATCTTCTAATTTTTAAAAATACATAATTCTTAAAAAAATTAACATCAAGAATAGGTTTTGTTTTAAAATAATTAAATCATATATAATTTTAAAAATAAATAAAATATAAATATTAATTTAACATAATTAATTTAAAACTATATTATTATGAAAAAAGGTTTATTTTTAGCTGCAGCTCTATTTGTATTAGGAGCAAGCACAATGGTAGCAAGTACAGTTGCAACAGCTACAACAATTCAAAAATCAGTTGTAGAAAATAATGATGAAGTGGAAAGATCGGTATATCGTATTCAGATTTACGATAACCATACAGGAGAATTAATTCAAACCGAAGTAGGATGTTTCACTGGTGAAGAAGTAGTTCAATTTGCTGAAGACCTTATTGCTGGTTATGGCGGTTATAACGAAGCTTACGCTATGGTAGCTCTTCTAGGAGATTGCTAAAAACAGCAAAAAATTAAATACTAAAAAAGAGCTAGTTCAAAAGGATGAACTAGCTCCTTTTGTTTCTGTTTATTCCCCTTGGTTATCTTGTTTTTAAGTTATGATCTAAAAACAGGTGATTGACTTGATAATAGGAGTAGAAATTATCTGCTTATTTTGCATCAAGCCTGAGGTAAAATTATTATTTTTATAGAAACCTAAAGTCATGAAACATCTAGTAATACAAACCAATCGATTGTTGTTAAATCAACCACAAGAAACGGATATTCCTCTTTTACTGGAGATTATGAAGAATCCCATCTACAATAAAAATACAACCAATATCCCCTTTCCCTATACAGAAGGAAGCGCTCGTTTTTGGGTAGAATTAGCTGCACAAGGGTTAGATCAGAAAACTGCTTACATTTTTGCCATTCGCCTAAAAGGTCAATCTTCTATTATTGGGGGGATTGGACTAGGTATTAATAAAGTGAACAACAATGCAGAGCTTGGCTATTGGTTAGATGAATCTCATTGGAATAAAGGCTATGTAACAGAAGCAGCTCAAGCCCTATTGTCTTTTGGATTTAATGAACTTAACCTTAAACGAATCTTTGCTTCTTACTTTAGTTATAATGAAGCTTCTGGCCGAATTATGGAAAAAATAGGCATGCAAAAAGAAGGGCTTTTAAAAGCGTATACCTATAAAGATGGGGTTTATATTGATCATGTGCTATACGCAAGCATTAACCCGAAGTAAATTATACATTTGTTGATAGAAAAAGTAGTTCTAACATAAGGATTACCCTATAAAAAAGACAGCGATCGAATAGGCCTTGCCTATTCGATCGCTGTCTTTTTTATTATTCCGTATCTGTTGTAAAAACCAACCGTTGTCCACTTGGCAACGGTAGACGCCAAGCTTTTTCGATGGATTCCCAAGGATGAGAAACCGTATGAAGTTTTAGTTCACCTTTAGCAGCTAAAGCAAAAGCTTCTGGTGCCAATACAGTAAAAAAATACTGCATTTCCTCAGCTGTCCAACTACCAATTCCCGAACCTAATAAGCGAATGTCTGTTCCTCTTAAAATAGAAGAAGAAACCTCGATGCGATCTCCTGCCATCGCTCCAACATTGACAAATCTCGTTTTATGTTGATAGGTTCCTTTTCCTTTTAAAGCGGCTAGAATTGCAGAAGCACTTGCTCCCCATAAATAATCAAGAACGACATCTATAGGAGATTCCTTGTGTATCTGTTGAAGAGTAGCTATTAATTCTTCTTGATTTTGATGCAGAGGAATAATAACATCTGCGCCTAATGCTTTTAATTCTTCTAAACTTTTGGTATTACGTCCAGTTACAATGATTTTACGTGCTCCATAATATCGAGCAAGTTGTAGGGCAAGTTGCCCCGTTACACCCGTTGCTCCATTAATTAATACGACTTCTCCTTGCTGTAACTTTGCACGTACAGCCAAGGCCATCGCAGAGCCTAACAGCGCATTGGGAAGTGCAGCAGCCAAAGCTAAATCAAGACCCTCCGGCAAGAGAACCATTTGATCTTTTGGCACAACAGCATATTCACTAAGCATTCCTGATGTGCCAAATCCATAAGCTAGTCGTCCATCTTCCAACTCCCCTACACCATCAGTTCCAATCACAAAGGGAGCAAAAGGTTTAGTTGCTACAGAATAATGTTCTCCACTAGCAATCGCTCGATCTAAATTCTTAATTGCAACTGCTTGAACGCGCATTAAAACTTCTGTGCTAGAATTAACGGTTGCAGTCTTAAAATCAGAAACATAAATAGGATCTTGTCCTTTTTCTTGTACAATAACAGCTTTCATTTTTTACCTTTTAAGTTGATGTAAAAGTAGAAGCAAAAGCGTCGTTTAGACGATAACAAATGTTATCAAATTATCGTTTGAGCTGTTTATTTTTGATTCGACTTAAATGGACCTTGGAGATTCCGATATAAGAAGCAAGATAATGCTGTGGAATGCGTTGAATCAATTCAGGACGTGTTTCAAAGAGCTTCTGGTATCGCTCTTCAGGTGAGGATTGAACAAAAGAAAGACTGTGATTGACATAGTCAAAAGTACGTTGAAAAAGTACATCAATAAACAAATCTCGATATACAGGTTGAGCTAGCGACTCTTCTAATAAAGGTTGAATGGCTACTTTATCTGCTTCCCACACGGTGGTAGGTTCAATTGTTTCTAATGTAAATTTACTAGGTGTACCTTGCCAAAAACTCTCAATCGAAGAAACTAAACTATTTTCTAAGAAAAATTGAAAGGTAATTTCCTGCCCATCTTTATTCAGCCAAACGCGCATACATCCTGTTTTAATCCAAAAGATCTTATGTGCTACTTTTCCCTCCTCTAATAGGACTGTTTTAGCTGCATAAGATTGCTCTTTGAAATAAGGGCGATAGCTATCAATAAAGGCTTGACTAACAGCAGATGTTTTATCAACACGTTCAAACATAAGGAATAAAAAAGATAATTGATTGTACTAAACCAAAGTACAACTTTCCAAAGAAATTCAACTAAAAAAGAAAGAACAAGTTTTATTTTTTAACCCAAGGGCTTTTGTTTTTTTAAATAAAAATCGTGGGAATCTAATTTTAATTCAAAAGTGGTACTATAGATTGTGAACTTAACTAGGTATAGGGTATAGAACAAAAGCACCCAACTCATTGGGTGCTTTTACGTTATTTAATGCATTCACTAATTGTGAATCGCTTCGATGTAAAAAGAAGACAGATGAGGAATCATAATCCTCTACTGCTCATTTTATTTCTTTCTTTTTACTATTAATATCCAATAGTAAAGCGTTCTTGGTGATGTTGGGGATGCTCCAATTCATCTAGCATCGCTTTGGCATAATCTTCAACTGAGATACGGCTTTCTCCTTGTTGATCCACGATCAAATTATCCTTACCTAAGCGATATACGCCTGTTCGTTGCCCTGGTTCTAGATGAGCGGCTGGCGAAAAGAAAACCCAATCTATATTTTTTTCTTGCATTAGGGTATTTAAATAAAACTCTCCCAGTGATTTAACACCTCCCATAATAGCCTCAGGAATAGCTCCAGAATCTACAACGCGTAAACCAGGCTGAACAAATAAAGTTCCTGCCCCTCCTACGATAAGTAAACGGTTTACACCTGCTTGTTTTACTCCTTCTAAGATCATGGGATAGACACGTAAAGTTTCTTCGTATATATTGGGATTGGACCAACCAGGGTTATATGCACTGATTACAGCGTCTTTTCCTTTACTCCAAGCAGCTACTTGTGCTACTGTTTCGATAACACCAGCTACAACTGTTAGATTGGGGTGTTGAATCGCTATCTTTTCTGGATTTCTAACTACGGCTGTTACTTGAATATTGCGCTCTAAAGCTTCCTGTAAAAGAGCAGTTCCAACAAATCCACTTGCTCCTAGTAATACTATATTTTTCATCTTTTATTTTTTTAAATTTTACTAAAACAAAGGTAGCCCCGTGCACAGTAAAAGAAATAATACATGAACGCCAAAAGAGGGTAAATTAGCGCTGATTCTTTTTGCGCTGGTTATCCCGAAATACTTGAGGAGTAACATGAGTATGTTTGCGGAAATACTTAATAAAATTGGTAGATTCGTCAAAGCCTAAGGCAAAACTCAGCTCTTTAATAGATAAAACACTATAACTCAATAAGCGCTTAGCCTCCAAGATGACACGAGCATCCAAACAAACTTTGGGAGTTGAGCCTGTTACATGCTTTACTTCTTGGGTGAGTTTTTTCTCTGATATTCCCAACAATTCTGCATAATAATTGATATTTCTATTTTCCTTGAAATGAGACTCAATAGCCTTATAAAAATTTTGAGTGATTGTTTTTGTGGTAAGTACAGGTGCAGGTTTCACTTGTCTTTCCGCTTCTAGTAATACAATTCTCAAATAGTTTTGTGCAATTGCCAATTGGAATGGATCAATCTCAGTTGCTAATTCCTTTTCTAGTAACACAAACAGATGTTCAATCATACAGGCAGAAACAAATACTTTCTTATTTGAACCAACCAGACTTAGTATTTCGGCGGTATGCAAAAAATTTGAATCTTCTTCTGTACGTGTAAAAAAAGAAGCTGTAAATAAAACTAATCGTCCAGTATACGTAGAAGTAAGATCAAATTCGCAAACTTGTCCTGCAGTAATAACAAGCAATTGATTCGCTTGTATCGTGACAGGTTCAAAATCAATATGACAAGTAAGGCTACCTGTTTTGACCCATAGGATTTGATAGAATTGAGCCTTATGTGGTTGACCTAAAATATGTGGAACTTGGCGAATAAAAGCAAGGTCCTTCACCTCTATCTCGACAGGTAAAGGATTGAATGCGTAAGTCTTGATTTCTTCTCGTAGATTCATTTGTACAAAGTACAATTTGTAACGGAAATAAATGCTTTTTGAAGTGCTAAAAAAATAAAAAAAGGATAACCTTGTGAGTTATCCTTTCTGTTATTTATTTTCGTACAAATTCCACATGAACGGTTTTAATATTTTCGTATGGATCTACTGTTTCTCCAAATGCCCCGATTACAGGTACATCCTCATCCGTTAGTATTTCACCAACTATGACTAGTTTAGTTGCTGTTAATTCAACAATCTTAGTACTTTCGTTCGTTTCACGAGCATAAAGCATATCTCCTTTAATATAGAAAGTGGACTCAAATTCATCTGCTTCACAACCCTTTTCATCTAAATAAAACGATCTAGATATAATTGTTTTTCCTTTAAATTCTAATTCATCCAAGCCACAACCTTCATCATAAGCTTCCTCTTCATCAATTACTTTATTATTGTCATCCAAATAAAGTGTTCTTGATTCTTTCCAAACCCCTTGAATATCTTTATCAAATTGGGATGAATTAGAATCATCGCTTGTACATCCTACTGAAGCTAATCCTAGAATAGCAACACTAGCAAATAGAAAAATTTTTTTCATAATTTTTGTTAGTAAATTCACGCGCGAAATTAAGAAATTTTTTCTTTAAACAAAGAATTAGTTCAGAAAATAAATCATCCTTTTATTTTACAAGTCTTGCGGTAGTTTTAGTTGTCGTTTCTATCATCAAGAAACGTATTACTTTCTAGAAAATCAGGACAAATAGAAAAGTAAGAAAATGGGGATTTGCAATAAAAAAAACAGGAGATATCTCCTGTTTTTTTATAGTAATTCTACTCTGAAAGCGTTCCTTTTTTTCTGTGTTTTGTTTGAATGTACGCTACTCTTTCTGGGAAATCATCCTTGACATCTTTATATTCAATAGTTAATGTCGATGCACTTACTTCAACAATTGTACTTGTTAATACTTCAACTTCTTCTTCTTCCCCCTGAATTTTTACTGTAATAGCTCTACCAGCTAAGGTAAATTCATTTTCTTCGATGTCCACTTGACAATCTGCCCCTTCTCCTGATTTAAAAGGTGATTTGCTGATTAATTTATATCCTTTGAATTCTACCTCATCAAATCCACAGCCCTCATTATCTGTCGCTAATTCTTCAGCAATTATTTTTCGATCTTCGTCTAAAAAGAGTGTTATTACTTCTACCCATTCGCCTTGAATGTCATTTTTATATTGCTGTGATGAGTTAGAATCATCACTAGAACAACCTACGGTTCCCAAGCCTAATGCAACGATAGCTCCAAATAGTACTGTTTTTTTCATTCCAAATTAATTTAATACGAACTTATTATTTTTATTGTTATTCTTTATAAACAAAGTAGGATTCACAATCGAACCCTACTTTGTTAAAGCAAATGATTTATTCTCTGACGATAAACTGAACGCTTTGCTGTCCATTAGCTGTCTTTAATACTAAGAAATAAGAACCTGAGGCGACTGTTACTGGAATATCAATACTTGAATTTCCACTTTCTAACTCCCCTCTTTTAATCATCTGTCCTTTAAGATCATAAATCACATAGCTTGAAGTTTCTTGCATTGTTTGATCGAATTGAACATGTAAAAGTTGGTTTCGCTTCACTGGATTCGGATAAACAGTTAATTCACTGCTTGTTGGTGCATCAATGTAAATTGGACAACTGGTAATTTTCTTGCCATTTTGCAACGTCAACTCCACATGATAAGTCGCTCCAACTTCTAAAACATCACCATAATTATTACCTGCTGAATAAGATTGTCCTGTACCAATAACTTCTCCATTTTTAAACCACTGATATGCTGTGAATACATAACCGGTATTGGTTTGCTTATTGTTGTTCACGAACAATACATTGTTGTATTTCTGATAGACAATTTTTTCGGTAGGTATGCGCTTGTCAATAATAACCTTGTAGGTCTCACTCGTTCCGTAGGCTGATTGTACTTTAATCATTTGCTCATATTGACCATACTCAGGAACTTGTACTGTAAAGTGTTTCCCAGGTGTAACTATCGTACCGTCCGTTGTTTCTACTTCGATTAGTACACTTTTTTGTTCTGATTCACATCCTATCATTACAACTACTTCTTTTTCAATACTACCATACGATACTCCATCAACGATTAAATTGAGAATAGCTGTATTCTTACTCACAACTTCAATCGTACGTGCAACAGGTACAGCTGCATTGTAGTTTTCATTTCCAACTTGTCTCGCTGTAACAGTTACAAATCCAGGACGTAGGAACGTAATTAAACCTGATGCACTAACAGTGGCTATTTCGCGATCTTCAGCATAATCGATGCTAAATGAAACAGGTAAAGATGAACTAGCAGTGGCTACCAGTTGCAACGTTGGGGTATCTTCTAGTACCACTTCGGTAGGAGGTTCAAAAGTAATCACTTGGTCAGCTTTAGCTATTGTTAATACCCCTTGTAAAGTAAGTGGATCGTAGTTTGATCCAAAATCAATACGCGCAGTTACCTGATACACTCCAACCGATACTTGGTTGTTATTGGTATAGGTAATAACAGCATCTTCAGGTATATTTCCTTGTACTTCTAGGGCTTTTGCAGTTCCATCATAAATAAAAGTACGAGAAGGCAATGACAAGCCTATAATTGTTCCACTACTAATTTCAAAATCTGCTGGTACAAAGGTTTCAATGCTATAGTTATTTCGAGGAGCTAATGTTCCTTGTGCAATTGGATAAAGTCCGATAGCTTCTCCTGCTTGACGCGTTAAACGACCTGACATTACTTGAGATTGTTGCTCCCCACGTTGTAATCCTTCTATCGTATAAGTGAAGAGAGGATCTGCTTGTCCAAATGTTTTACGCTGATTCTCATTTACGCGAACAGTTATTGGCGCAGGTTTAATTTCAAATTTACTATCATTTAAGATAACAAAAGTATAATTACCTAATGTTGAGCTCAAACTACCTTGCTCATAAGCATATAATCCAACGTTTTCACCAGCTGCTCTTGCAATAGTACCACTCAAGGCTGTTTCACGTGTATCGCCGAATTTAAAGCCTGTAGCCATAAAAGCAAATGCAGGGTCTACAGCACCATATGTTTTAAACATTCCCGCTGTCGGCTGAATAGACAACATAGCTGGATTAATTCGGAATTGATTTTCCTCATAAACCAAAATATAATTAGCATTTGTTAGGTGTAATCCTCCTTGGTTAATCGTATAGGTACCTACATTCTCTCCTGTTACACGTGCTAATTGACCTGCAACGAGTTGATCGTCATTAAATCTTGCTCCTGTAACAGTATAAGTCAATACAGGATCTGCATCACCGTACAATTTAGTTAAAGCGTTTGCAGATACAGTTAGAGGGGCCTTTATAATTTCAAAATCAGCGTCAATAAAGGTTATGGTATAGTTAGGACCTCCTTGTAAGTTACCTTGTGTAATTGGATAAAATCCTAGATTCTCTCCTGCATTTCTACTCAATTCGTTTAGTAAAATACGTTCATCATCTTGATATTTAAATCCTTCCACAGTATAAGTTAGGATTGGATCAGTAGCTCCATATTCCTTCTGTTGGTCACTGTCTGCTGTAACCGTTAATACAGCTTTATTGACTGTTAAATTAAAAACTACATCTTCAGCAGGTAAATATTGAGAATCCCCTGCTTGGCTTGCTGTGATTCGCGTAGTTCCTGCTCCTTTAATTACAAATGTTCCATTTTCAACTACAACTATATTTTCATTTTCAATAGCATAAGATACAGGTAAACCACTATCGGATTCTCCATGTGTAAAGGCTTCATCCCCATAGTTCTTAACGAGATTATCCGCTGTAATGAGCTGTGTATCTGTCGCTGCTTGCGTAGTAAATCTCACAGGACCATACCATATACCACAAGGTAATGCTTGTATATACACATCATAAGCGGTATGTGCAAGCAAACTGCGGAATACATATAAATCTTCTATATCAGATACGGTAGTTCCTTGTCCTCTTTCAAAACCTGTTAATCCATATTCAATAGTAAATGATGAAGCTGCTGATGTAATATGTAAGGTAGAACCTTCCGCTGCTGTAACATCTACCACTGCATTCGTAATTGTTTCAGGAGGGATTACTGTAACGACTACTTCTTCTCGTAGCGATTTACATCCTGTTTCAAAAATCCAGTTGTAGTATCCCATATAATAAGAAGGCAGGTATTCATTGCCTGTAATAGAGGCTACTGCTGAACTATAAGGATAAGATGCACCACTCGTATTTCTCAACATTCCATCAGAGGGCAAAGTGGTTTCTATTACATAGGTTCCTGGTAGTAACTGCAGATCAATAGGAACTACTTGTTTTACAGTTCTATTTGCTCCAACGGTGGTATAATTAATGGTACCAACGGTAGCGGAACCTGTTGCTCCTCTTTGCTTAAATGTCATTCTACCAGTTTGTCCTGCAGTAGAAGGATAAATATCAATGCTCTTTAATTTTGTCGGTTCTAAAATAGTAAAATACACATCCCATTCTGTCCCCCAATTACCTGATGATGTACTTACTGCTGCCGCATTTAACGGACCTGTTGGCATTGTAGCTGATTCAAGAGAAGATATTTGATACCAGAATGAAGAAGTAGCAGATACCGTCGTAGTATAGGTATTTCCTGTATGAATTGGAGTCGTTGATGTTGCTGAATTGAACCAATTCACAGTTCCTTGCGTATTTACTTCTAAAGTAACCTCACGCGAACCACAGAACGATAAATCTGAAGCACTTGTCGTTAATTCATAATCTGGATGATTACATAATGTAGTAAAAGCTATTCTACTCCACGTACTTTCATCTGTTGTTGCACAAAGTGATTGAACATAGATAAGATATTCTGTTTCAACACTTAATCCTGTTATCGTTTGTGATAAATTAGTTGTAGTTAGTGTTTGAACTAACCCGGTAGCATCTCCTGGACGACCACTGGTTCTAACTTCAATTTTATAGCCTAAAGCAGGTGGATTTCCCAGTATAGGAGCCTCCCAAACCACTTGAGCTGAATTTTTAGTAATCCTTTGTGCCGTAACATTTAATGGCGGAAAACAAGTGGGTGCTGGCATAATTTGAACGGCATAATCTTCCGTCTCTGCATAGATAGAGGTAATCGTGCACGGATCTAGATCAGCTCCGGATTTATTGTGTTGATATTGTACTCTTAGTCGATAGATACCGGGTTGTATGGTTGCAGGAACAGTAAAACCAGGAAAATTGACCGTGGTACTCGGTGAAATGGTATTGCCAATTATACTCACTTTTTCATTGGGTTCAAAAATGAGATTATTATTATAGTCAATCCAAATAGCAGCTCCGTGAGTTCCAGTTCCGGATCCACTAGTCAATGAAGCCACGTAAGCCTCCCCTATTTCTAATATCGCTGGCTCAACTGTTCCGGAATAATCTTTATATCCAGCTGTTCCTTCAGAGGCTGCTGAGTTGTTGTTTAAATTGGATAGTTTAAAGTTTCTAATCTCATCCGAATTATTAGTAGCTCCTGTAGGTATACAATATCCTGTTCTAAATTGAAAAGGACCTGCCCAAGCACTTACTCCATCTACAGCGCCACAATCACGGCGTACATAATAATCATAATTCGTATCAGCAGTTAAACCAGAAAGTGTTCCGCCATTCGCAAAACCTGTAACTAAAGTTCCAGCGGTAGTAACGTTAAAGTTTCTTTCTCCCCATTTGATATCAAAAGTAGTTCCCGGACTTGTCCAAGTTAAATCAACACTTGTAGCAGTAAGATTTTGAATGCCTAAAGCATCCGGTTTAATACAAGTCGGTGTGATTTCACCGGATAAAGCAAAAATATTTAGAAATCCACTCGTTGAACTTGTTTTAGTAATGGCAACTTGTTGAATAATCTTATTTTGATTGGTTGAACTAATATCAATAGCTACTTGAAATAGCTTTGGATTCGTGGTGTTGTTATCTGGATTCTCAGTTCCTGTACGCGGCACTCTTCCAATTCCTCGAATCGCAATTGCTGGTGTACCTTGATCGTACCAATCTGGAACAGACTGAGAAGCAAAGGTTTGCGTTGTTGCGTCTGTAAAGGTAATCGTTCCAGTAAACGTTGAAGTTGAACTACCTGAAGTCGTTAAAATATATAATTTACTTAATTTATCGGTGGTTTGAACCACTAAAGTACCTGTTCCATTATTCGCATTAATCTTTAAGCTGTTATTTTGATCATAAGGCGCTAATTGAAAAGTCAATCCTGGTGTAGCTGTTGCTATAGACGTAATTAATCCATTAGCAGGAAGACCTACTGTTGCATTTTGGTAATTAATACTCATAAAAGCATTATTGGCACCAGAGCTTGTTGCATCAACCGCTGCTGTAGTATGGGTAGATGCAGGCCTAGCCTCTGCAATAACATCCTCATTAAAACCAGAAGTTACAACTAAGGGAGTATAATTTTGTCCTTTAGTTAGCTGTGCCGATAAAAAGAGGAAGATTAAAAAGAATTTTAAAAGTAGTTTTTTAGTCATAATTCTTCATTTGGTTAAGTTGGTTAGCTGGTTATACGAGGGTAATAAACCCTAGTTTTTCTATAGTTAAGTGTTAATTTTTATATAAATAATTTTAAATTATTTGGCAAATATCACTTGTTTTTACTTTTGGTGAATTTGGATATTTTTACATATAGGCACTAATATAGCAATTATAATAAAATTACATTATTTTTTTATGCAAATATTTAAAATAAACACCAATAAAAAATAGAGTAAAAATCACACAAATCTATTTTATGTTAATTAAATCACAACACACAATCCCTTATTGTCCATTTACTCCTCTTTATAAACTGCGTTTTGTCCATTCTCTCCTGCTTTTATTCTCATACTTCGCATTCTTTTTTGTTTTAAATTTGAAAGAAAAACGAATGATATCAAATAGTGTTAGACGAATATTGGACTTTCTAGGCATTGCCCCTGTTAAAGTTCCTGAGGCAGAAATAGTCGATATCGATAGTTTATCCCCTTCCATCAAGCGAATTCGCTTAAAAGGGCAATTTGAAAAGCTTCAATTTACAAGTGGATCTTATGTGAGTTTTAAACTTAATTATACCCAAACTAGAAAATATACTGTATCTTCTTTGGATAAGGCAA
Source organism: Myroides odoratus (assembly GCF_001549985.1). Lineage (GTDB taxonomy): Bacteria > Bacteroidota > Bacteroidia > Flavobacteriales > Flavobacteriaceae > Flavobacterium > Flavobacterium odoratum_A. The sequence goes on from NZ_LROZ01000010.1 coordinate 71,207, forward strand.
AAGGATGTTTGGAGTTTATTGTCTATTTACACAAACAAAAAGGCAGTGGGCAAGCATTCATGAACCAACTAACGATAGGAGATAAAATAAGCATGAACAGCTTGCGTTCAAATAGCAATTATCTTGATCTACCGAGTACTAAATTTGTTTTTTTCGGAGATGAAACATCCCTAGGATTGGGGTTATCCTTATACCAGAAATGGAAACAAATGAATAGCGAATTTCTCTTTTTGTTTGAACTAGATGAAGAAAATAAACATATACCCGAACAACTTGGGTTTGAACATGCTGTAGTGTATGCTAAAAATAAGGTATTCAGAAACGAGCGAACAATTGGACAATTAGCGCCAATCGAGTCAATACAATGGAAAGATGCTATTTTCTTATTAACAGGAAATGCAAAATCCATACAGATTTTTAGAAAAGTAATAAAAGATAAGACAACGAGTAAAGTCTATACCAGAGGATATTGGATTGAAGGTATTGAAGGATTATAAGGCCATAGCGAACTAGATGTAGTTCGCTATGGCTGTATTGGGTTATACACCCAAGCTCATTTTAAGAATTGGATAAGGTTTTCCCTGTCCATCTAATGCGGCTCTACTCTGAACTTGGAAGCCCATATATTCATAAAAACCAACGGCTTGTCCATTTTGTTCATTTACTTCCACTTGCGTTATTCCTTCATTTTGAATAGCATAATCAAGTAGTTTCTTGCCAATTCCTTGACCGCGGATGGCAGCATCTATAAAAAGCATTTCTAAACTATTTTCAGCTAGTCCCATAAAACCAACCAATTGCCCTTCCGATTCATAGCCCCAAAGGGAAACAAAAGAAAAATAAGTAGGTAGATTTTCTTTGTAATAAGAAAAGTCTTCTTCTTTTAAAAAATCATGGGTGGCTAAAACAGCACTTTCCCAAATCTGTAGTAAACGGGTATAGTCTGTTGGAGTAATTTGTCGTATCATCATTATCTTATTTAGAAGTACAAAATTCGGAACTAAGAAACTAAAAACACTGAACCTGGGTTAAAAAATACGCTTGCGTATTCTACTTAATGCTTGTGGTGTAATCCCCAAGAATGAGGCAATATCTTTAAGGGGAATAAAATTAAGTAAGGCCCCATAAGAAGTTACTAATGCTACATAGTACTGCTCTGGCGAATATTTAATCATGTGGACTTGGCGTTCTAAAAGTCGATTGAGTAAGATGGCGGTTAAATGATCAAAAACAGCCTTCAAAGATGGAATAGCTTGATACAATTGCTCGACTTGTACGCGATCAATACGGTACACCTCACAATCCATCACAGCTTGTACATAAAAAGTTGCGCTTTGATTAAGGGTAAAAGAAATATTAGACATTGAAAATGTACCAGGCTTACAAAACCAAAAGGTCTGTTCTACTCCTTTTTGATCCAATACCCAACAACGAAAAATGCCTTGATCAATGAAGTAACTATAGTTTTCTACTTCTCCTTCTCGAACTAAAAAAGTGTTCTTCTTGATCTTCCTTTTTTCAAAAAAAGAATCAAACAAATCGTATTCTTTCGATGTAAAGGTCTCTAGCGGAATAGCATATTCTTGTAATAGTTTTTCTAAAAGCATAATAGTTAGGACTATGTATTGTAAAATTACTTACTTCTAGTTGATAAAACTAAAAAAATTACATCGTTCAAGTTGAAAGATTTTTTTTGAATCAATTAGAATAATACGCTAAATTGCCGATAAAATACTAAAAACTAGCTACGTGAATCAATCAAACCCAATAACTGATACTTTATACCAAGATGCCAATCTTGTACAGTTTTATGATTATGATAATCCTTGGTCTGAGGGTTTTACAACTCTATTGCATCAAATCAAAGGAACAGATGTTGTCCTTGATTTAGGTTGTGGAACTGGAACGTTAACAGCAGAACTAGCTAAAAAGTGTCAAAAGGTCTACGGTATTGACCTTGCTACAGAAATGCTGGCGTTAGCTCAAACCAAATCTTCAACTGTTAGTTGGATGAAAGAAAATATTTGCACCTTCTCCCTAGATCAACAATTCGATGTTATTTTATTATCTGGTCATAGCTTTCAAACGTTACAATCAGATGTTGATCGATTGGCACTTTTTCAAAAGATTAAACATCATTTAAAACCTACGGGATTCTTTATTTTTGATAGTAGAAACCCTCTAGTGGAAGAATGGAAAACTTGGACCCCTCAAGCCTCTATCCGCTATTTTAAACACCCCACCTACGGCGTAGTCAAGGCTTGGAATGATTGGGAAAAACAAGATCATTTACTTTGTTACCATACCTATTACCAAACCATTGATACGACTGAACTCTGGCATGCATCTTCTCTTATTGATTTTCCATCACAAGGTTCCATTTTAGCTCTTTTAGAAGAAGCGGGATTAACTGTTGCAAACATCTTTGGAGATTGGGAACTTAATCCCTTTACTCCTACTAGTGAAGAAATGATTTTCAAAGGAACACATCTATAAAAATAAAAGAGGATGACGTGAACCGCATCCTCTCTTCTTTATATCACTTCTATATCATCTACGTGAACCGTAAGTTTAAGTCCACCTAAAGCAACAAGGGCTTTCTTCCCTCTTACTTCGAGGATTTCTCCTACTTTTGCATTGGATTTAATTAGTACTGAAATACCAATTCCCAATTGTTTTACAGGAGCTGGAATTTCTATTTTTTCACTTGCTTTTATTATTTCTTTAGGCTCCAGTATGCTTTCTACAACATCTGAACTTAGTCGTTTAGGTTTCTGTTTTAATGCCGCTACTTTTTCTGCTATTACGCGTTGTAATTCTTCTTCAATCGCCAGATAGTTCGCGTCAATCTTTTGCGAAGCATTATAGAGTATCGTCTCAGACAATCCGATTCTGCGTGCTACATCTAAGGCATAAGAACTTCCGGGATGTCCTTGAGACAATTGATACAAAGGTTTCATTTCCTTAAAATCATACAACATAGCACCATTTTCCAATCCTAGGGTGCGTTGCGCAAATCCTTTTAAATTGTAAAAGTGAGTCGTAATCAATCCAAAGCATCCTTGTTCATTGAGCTGTTCTAAAATACTTTCCGCAATTGCACCACCTAACTCAGGTTCTGTACCTCCACCAAATTCATCGATCAAGATAAGCGTTTGAGCATGGGCCTGTGTTAAGAAAAATTGCATCGTAGTCAAATGAGAAGTGTAGGTACTCAAATTGTTTTCCATACTTTGTCCATCGCCAATATCCATAAATAGCTGTTCAAATATTCCAGCAGTTGAAGTAGCATCAATAGGAATTAGTAAACCACATTGCAACATGTACTGTAAAAGTGCCACTGTTTTTAAGGTTACTGATTTTCCTCCTGAATTTGCTCCAGAAACTACTAAGATACGATGATCCCTTGTCAAACGAATGGTCAACGGATGAAGCACTTGACCTATTGCTCTTAAATGTAGCGCTAATATTGGATGATGTGCTTGTTTCCAATCGACTAAAGGTTGATTCACCATAAGGGGTTTAATCCCTCTTATTTTTTGAGCCAGTATCGCTTTAGCACGAATAAAATCCACGGCACCAATCAAGGTATACAATTGGTATAATCGCATCTCACTTTGTCTAACAGCACGAGTCAATTCAACGAGTAGTCGTACAATCTCTCTTCTTTCTTCTTGTTCTAAAACAAAGAGTCGGGTATTCTCACTAACTAGCTCTTCTGGTTCAATAAAAACCGTTTTTCCAGAACGAGATTCATCGTGTATCACCCCTTTAAATCGGCGTTTAAATGAAGCAGTTATTGGAATCACCATGCGCCCATCCCTCATACTTGAGGGCGTTTCCTGATCAATTAATCCTGCGGCTTGTGCTTTGCGCCATAGGGAATCAAACTTCTTTTGAATCGTCTGTTTGACCTGTATTTTTTCTTTGCGAATAGAAGCCAATTCCTTAGATGCACTATCGCGAACCTGACCTTGTTGGTCAACTACTTGATTAATCGCCTCAACTAACTCCTCCAAAGGGACATAGTTTTTAGCTAAAAGTGCCATTTTTGGATACAGGTATTGATCATCTACTTGCTGCGTAAGTACTTCATATAACTGTTTTCCATTAACTAAGGTTTGCTGGATAGCTAACACCTCTTCTATTGTTAACCAACTGGTTGCATCTGCAATAACGTGTTGTACTGTTATACGCGTATCACTATAATCGGTTAGTGGAAAACGGCGTTCTCTTTCTACTAATCCCCTCATTTCTTCTACTTGCTCTAGTTGGTGAACAAGTAGCTCAAAATTAGTATGGAAGGTTAATTCATCCACTTTTTCAATACCTAAAGAACCTAAACACAATTCCTTAAGCATCTCGCGAATTGCTGTGAATCCGCATTTTTCTTCATAATTAGATGGAAATATCATCTTCTTCTATTTATTTTATTCAACCATTTCTGTAAAGCGAGGGTAAATAAAAAGCAATTTTTTATAGGGAAAAACGCATAACAATGTGAAACGATTGATACACGTTTTCCTTTTTTATTTATTATCTCGCTTGCCAATCCTTTCTATTCAAACGACTAATGTACTCTACACGGTAGTCATCCATGAATTGATTGTATTGATTTTCAACAACATGAGAGTGTTGGAAACCACATTTCTCTTGCGCTTTTTTGGATTTTTCATTTCCTTCAAAAAAACCACACCAAAGTGTCTCTAGTTTAAGGTTTTCAAAACTATGTTGGATAATGACCTCCAGTGCTTCAGGGATTAAACCCTGTCCCCAAAATGGAACACCAAGCCAATAAGCAACTTCTCCTTCTTGTTCACTAATAGGGAAATTACTATCCTTGCCAATCAATAAACCAATACACCCAATAGCGCGATTGTTTTCTTTTAGGGCTACAGCGTATATTTCTGGTTTTGAGAAGACCTCTTTAATAATACTTCTACTTTCTTCTACACTAGTATGTGCAGGCCATCCTGCAACGGGTCCAATGTTTTCATCTTTAGCATAACGAAATAAATCTTCTGCATCTGTTACTTCCCATGGTCTGAGAATTAAACGTTCTGTTGTAAATTTCATCTTTTTTACTTCTATTAATTTCTAGGGCAAAAGTACTCGGTATACTTGGCATATCGTATACCTTAATTTAAGCACTTTAGGTACTTTTGAAAACAAATAATAGATTTATAGTCTATAAAAATGTATATTTACGTCATAATCAAAACTAAATATGCAGACTTCAAGCTTTCAAACTTCATCCATTGGGATGAGCTTCGGCTCAACAACCTGGGACAATCAATTGGGGTACCCTTTAAAGCTATCCTATTTAGTTGTACTAGTTGGATTAGACGGAGAGGCTACCATCACTCTTAATTTTAAGGACTATACAATCACGAAAGATACCCTAACGGTACTCTCTAGTGATACGGTGGCTATCATGCAGCAGAAATCAGCAAATTTCAATGTGGATTGTTACCTAATTGACCGAAGTTTAGCTAGTGAAATCGCGTATCAACTCCCCAACCAATTGTTTGGTTTTATCCATGATTATCCAGTACATCACTTAGGTAAACGCGAGAAAGAACAACTCGTCTATTGGAATAAACAGCTACTCTACCTGCTTGAAAACAAGACCACTCACCTCCAACAAATGGTTCGCAATCACTTTCAAAATCTATTTCTACGGCTTGCAGCCTATATGGATGAACAAGGTACATTCACACAGCGAAAATTCAGTAGAAAAGAAGAATTGTGTTGGAAATTTTGGGATCTTATTGGACAACATGCTAAAACACATCGTGAGGTGGCATTTTATGCTGAAAAATTACATATCACTCCTTTCTATCTTGCCCAAATTTCAAAAAAGTACCTAAACGATCAACCCAAAGATTTGATTAACCGTCAGGTAATACTAGAGCTGAAAACACTTCTTCGAACAACCGATAAGAGTATTGGGGAAATTGCAGCAGAACTTCATTTCGATGATCCTTCCTATATGGGGCGATTTTTTAAAAGAGAAACGCAATTTTCTTTGAGTGAATATCGAAAATAAGGGTATCCTCAAGGGGTAAAAAAAAATCGAGCCACATCATACTATGTGGCTCGATCCGTTGAATAAGAGAAGAAAATTAAACAATTGACGCGCGTGACGTGACTGCATAATCTTTTGTAAATACACAATTCGTTATAGAGTAAACAGAGAACATACATTTGTTGCAATGAATACACAAACCTGCTTTGTTTGGATTCGCTTTAATCTTTTGAATCATATCAGGTTCGCGTAATAATGCTCTTCCTATAGCAATCGCTGTGAACCCCTCTTCCATAGCGGTTGCGATATGTTCAAAAGTATTAATTCCTCCTAGTAATATTAATTTTGCCTTATGTACAAATTGTTTAAACTGACGAGCAGATTCAAGCATATATAAATTTTGGTACGGATACTCACCTAAGATTTTTTTTCCAAACCATTTAACGCCTAGTTTCATAATCCCCTTTTGAGTAGAGGCCATCCCATCAATATCTGTTGCTCCTCGGAACAAATACATTTGCCTAGAAACCGAAGACCCCATCGTTAATTCAAACGCATCTACTGCCCCAGTTTCATCTAAAATTTGCGCTGTTCTAGTAGATTCATCTAACCAAATAGAACCTTTAATTCCATCATCCATAGAGAGCTTAACAATAATTGCTAGTCGATCTTGTACACGCGCTTTGACAGCTAACAAAATTTCCTTAGCAAAACGCGTTCTATTTTCAATAGATCCTCCATATTGATCGGTTCTTTTATTAATCCAAGGACTGAAGAAAGAAGAGACTAAATACAAATGACCAAAATGCAACTCAATCGCATCAAAACCCGCATCTACAGCAACTCCCGCTGCATCCGCAAATTGCGTCTTGATTTTTTCCATTTCTTCCAGTGTAATCGCTCGACAAGTTTGTAAACTCGTTAAATTAAAAAAAGTAGAAGGAGCAATTGGACGAGCACCTGTAATTTTCTTTGTTGCAACAGGGCCTGCATGTCCTAACTGTGCTGAGGCTTTACCTCCCGCTTGGTGCATGGCCTCTGTGAATTTTTTTAATCCAACAATATTTTCTTTGACCATTAGAATTTCACCTGGCGCCGCAAATCCTTCTTTAGAAATAGCACAATAAGCCAAAGTTGTCATAGCAATCCCTCCTTCAATAAATCCGCGATGAAAATCAATCAAGGCTTGCGTTACTTTTCCTTCTGGACTACGTCCTTCACTTGTTGCCGCCTTTATCACAGGATTGCGTAAAGTAAGGGGACCTATTTGCACAGGTTGAAAGATAGTTGCTACAGTTAATTCATTATTTTGTCCCTTCATATTTATCCATTTAAATTATTAGTTCCTATAATCTAGGTTTTTTTATTAAAAAATCAAATATTTTTAACCAATAATTATAATTTAATACATAAATAAAAATAAATTACACAAATTGCGAATAAACGATAAAAACGCCCCTAATCCTGAGAGATAAAAAAATGACAAATCAGCCACATCACCCAAATCAAAAAAAATATTACCTACTTGTTCATTTTTTAAGTTTTGCTTTTAATACAAGATTATCCCCACCAATGCTGCTCCAAACAAGATTAAAATAGGATGTACCTTAAAGCGAATGGAGCTGACCAAAGCAGCTACAAAGAGAACTGGACTGAGATAGTCAGGAAAACTTTCTTTATTAACTAAGGACAAAGCGGCTAACGCAATTAAGGATATACCTAAAGGTTTAATTCCAGAAATAGCATATGCAAAGAATTTATTCGACCTAAATTTGAAATAAAAATAGGAAATCAAACCAATCATAAGAAATGCAGGTAAACAAAGAGCAATAGTGGTTAAAGCAGACCCCAGCACCGCAATATAGACAGGATATCCTTCATTGATTAAGGCTGCATAGCCAACGTATGTTGCCGTATTGATGCCAATAGGCCCTGGCGTCATTTGAGAAACAGCAACTAGATTCGTAAACTCACTTTTAGAAATCCAGTGGTGATGCTCTACTACTTCTTCTTGAATAAGAGAAAGCATCGCATACCCCCCACCAAAACCAAAAGTTCCAATTTTAATAAACACCCAAAACAATTGATAAAAAATCATAATTAAGAAATGGTTTTAGTACGCAAACTATGATAAACTATCCCTCCTATGCATCCAGCTAGAATAATCCACACTGGAGATACATGGGCACCCCACATTAAACCTAAAGCAACTAGTGGAAGCAATAAGGTTTTGATCGACATTTTATTGATTTGTATGGCGGTGTAACAAGGGGCTGCAATTAAGGAGACAACAACAGGTCTCAATCCTTTAAATGCCTTGACGACATACACATTATCCTGAAATCGATTAAAAAATACAGCAAGTAAAAGCACAATTGCGAAAGGAGCAATAATAGTGCCTAGTGCCGCTAAAATACCTCCCTTAATCCCGCCTATTTTAAAGCCTACCAAAGCCGCAATATTCGTTGCAAAAACGCCTGGTAGTGATTCTGTTATCGCCAAAAGTTCATAAAATTCATCATAAGTCAACCACGACCGACTGATAATTTCTTTTTCTATTAAGGGAATGACAGCATAGCCCCCACCAATAGTAAAAATGCCAATTTTGGTGAAGAGAAAAAAGAGTTTAACTAACATGTTTGTGTTGATTTTTAAGGTTTTTTGTAGAACTAGCAAGATAAGCATTTTCCTTTTTTTAGCCCAATAAACAAGGCTTTAGTTCTTCTTAAAAACACCTTTTTAACAGCATTTATTCCCTTGTTTTTTAACTTTCTAAAACTACAACGGATCCACTAAATCTACAGCAATAATTCTCCTTTGGATGGCCCAAAGGACTAAGCCAACAACGGTCTTTGTTTCCGTTTTTACAAATAATGTATTCTTGTAGTTCTCCACCGTTTTTGGAGCTATAAATAAACGCTCTCCTATCTCTTTTGCGGTACATTGTTGAGCAAGCAAATAGATAATGTCCAATTCTCGCTTTGAAATGTTGTATTTCTTTATCGCCAACTCTCTGGAGTGATCCTCAATAGATTCTTTTAGATACGGAAATTGCTCTTTACTGATATAATGGCCTTTTTCCAATACTTCTTTAACAATACAAACAAATTCTGCTAATCGAATATATTTTGGTATATAACAAGCCACCCCTAACTTGAGCATATACCCAATCAAAGCTTGATTATATTGAGCAGTTAATACCAATACAGGAATAACAACCTGCTCTAATTGGGTGAGAGTGATTACCTGTTCCGCTGTTGAATCGCCCAATTGAAAGTCCATAATAATCAAATCTGTATTCTTACAAACAGTCGAAAATGAAGCATATAAACCAGAAATATGTACAAAGGAATAGCTTACCTCAAAATCAGCTGAAGCATTAAAAAAATTCTTAATTAATTCGAGAAGTAAGGTGTCTTTGTCCATGAGGGTAATTTTATGTTTCATACGGTATGAATAAAATTGTATTGATTCTAGGCATTCCCTAGCCCCTAATTTTAAAAAGGCAATCTTATTGGATAGTGAGACAATGAGGTCTATGTAAAGTAATAGTTGGACGTTATACTTGGTATCTACAAGGATGAGTTGTCTATAGTAATTCAACACCCAAACCCATTAAGCTAAACAAATAGTACGCCACAATAAGGTAAATCAACGAGATTATACAAGGAAAATACAGCTTGGACACAAAAGGTATTTTCCCTCTCGGAATCAAGGGATTACACCCTATAAAAAAGATTTTTAGCACTGTATTTTTAATAGAAATTTAAAAATAATAACTATGAGTACAAATCTAGTATCAATTGCGCAGCAATTCACAGGATTACCTATGGATGCATTAATTGGGGGACCTTTAAATGCCGCTGCAGACGCCAATGCTAAAATGGCGATTTCACAAACCAAGTTTATCTTAGATACTTGTTTTGTGCGTAAAGGAGAAGAAAATGAAGTATCGTATCAACCTGTTTTGATTAAAATGGAGTTGGAACGCACCTTTGTTCAAGAGGATGAAACGATTGAAAAAGTAACCACTACTTTTAATCTCCCCTTGCTAACTATTATGCCCATTAACTCTTTAGGAGTTGATTCTGTTGATGTTAATTTTGACATGGAGGTGAATTCATGCTACAGTGAAGAAAACTCCAAAGAAAAAAATGCAAGCAAAGCAGCGAATGCTGACTTGGAAGCAAAAATTGGATTTGGGGTATTCTCAGCAACCATCAAAGGTATGGTCAGCTATGATAGCTATACTACCAGTAAAAAAAGTCAACACTATGCGAAGAATAACGCTGCTAAATACAGCTTAAAAGTACATGCAGGCCAACTTCCTTTACCCATAGGTGTAACTACAATTATTGATGCCTTCTCTAAATCGATTGATCCTGTTGCTTCTACTAAAAAAGTAGAGTAACCACAAGCAAAAGCTTTGATTTTAAGTAACAACAAATGGATTCCAACTGCGTTGGAATCCATTTCAAAACAGGCAAAAAGATGAATCAAACCAATAAAATACTTTCCTACAGTAGAGATCAAGATGCTGAACTTAATATTGAATCTATTATCTCAGCTCCGTTAATTGCCTTATCAAAAGCCAATACGATGATCTTAAATGGACAAGCGACCTCCCTATTGGATCAATATTTTACAAAAACAAAGAGTAAAAAGAAGGGAGATAAAGGGATAATAAAATACCATTACCAACCCAAAATGATCAATATGGTACTGACAAAATTCATGAACGTAGAACAGGAAACAAAACCCTATGACGTTGTTTTTCAAGTTCCTTTACTCTCAATTGCCCCTTTGAACTCCATTGCCATTCAAAAAATGAAGATCTCCTTTAATTTAGATATTACTTCTACAACAAGTTATATCAACCAATCAAATACAATCATTGAGCGAAAAGCGCAACTAAATGGAAAAATATCCAGTATCAATCATGACGGTAGTAGAGCTCCAGGTTATATGAAATCAAATCAGCGCAGGCTTAAAATTGATATTCAAGCAGGTCCTCTTCCACTGCCTTTGGGCATTTTAAATATGCTAGAATTATACAGTAAAAATATTCAACCCTTTAATATCAAATAATTATGCAAACAAAAACCGTAACCATCGCGTGTCCGGTATGTCATACTCCAGTATGCATAGAAGTTTCCCAATTAGTAATGGGAACTCGATTTACCTGTTCGAATTGTCAAGCTGCGATAGGCTTAGCCGACAATAGTAAAAGTATCGTAAAAGATGCTGTTCAATCCTATAATGCTTTACCATCAACAACTAAAAAATAAAATATGACTCCCATCAGTTTTAAAAAATTTATTCAAGTCATCCATACCGCTATTTTACTTTCAAGTGAACAAATAATAGAAAAGAATTTAAACCTCCTAGACAAATATTTTGAAGAACACGAATCTAAACTATTGGATGAAAAAGGAAGGGAAATAATCAAAAAAACACGGGTTCCCAAAATGGTAACTCTAATTTACCCTCAGAAGACACAAGCACAAGACACTGCCAATCCAAATAATTTCACCTCTTTTCAAGAACCTGTTGAAGTCCCATTGATTTCCATGGTTCCCATGGAAATGTGCGGCATTAAGAAAGCGACTTTTACCACCGAGTTTGAAATGGAAGTTGTACAAGATGAATTGCAGATATACTTTGGAAAACCAGAGACTTCGTTGCTTAAAAAGAAGACCAAAACCAATCTTGGTAAACTAGAAATAACGTTAACTCCACAAGAAACCACCGAAGGGCTACGCATTCTTACGGAAGGATATGAAAATTTCTTAAAACGTCAAATTACCTAACGCAAAACAAAGTAAACCAATGAATATTGAACACATTAAACCCCATACACAAACTCCTTTAATCATACAATGGAAAGCCTTTTTACATACACTAGGTCAATACAAGGGTCCTTTTGATGATGCGTATGAAGCAAGTTTTATTCAAGTGATCAAACAATACCAAAAAGAAAAGAACTTGTAGATGGCTATATTGGCCCTCTAACCTGGTTGGCGGCTTATCAAGAAGGCATGGTCTTTACGCCCAACCAAAAAATGAGTTTTCCCCCTCCTCCTAGTTTTAAACCGATAACATCTTGGCAAGATTTAGTTGATTTGTTTGGAGAAATTCAGTTTGTACCAAATCCAAACCCACAAAACCCAGAACAGATTGCGATTACCAATAATTTTGCAGCTAAAAATATCATACCCGTTAAAATTCCACAACTGCAAAAAATTACTCAAGGTGCAGCCACCACCATTTACTTTCATCGAAAGGGTGCTGAACAATTGCGTGAGTTCTTCCATGCGATTGAACAAAATGGGATGTTAGGCTTACTTCTAAGTTATGGTGGAAGCTATGTGCCGCGATTGATTCGTGGGTCTAAAACGAAACTATCCAATCATGCTTTTGGTACTGCCTTTGATCTAAACATGCAATGGAATGTACTAAATACTGATCCCGCACCGTTAGGAGCCTTTGGTTCGCTACGGGAACTCGTTCCTTTAGCTCATCAATACGGCTTTTATTGGGGTGGCCATTTTAAGAGAAAAGATGGCATGCATTTTGAATTGGCTCAAGTACACTAGAACATGCACAATTTCAATACTTCCCATCCATGAAGGTTGCGCATATAATAGCGTGTGATTCCCTTGTTTTAACGCGAAGCAAGTTGTTCTACTTGCTTTAACCATTTCGCTCGTTGAGCTTCTGTTGAATTTCGCACAATTCCAATATAGGTCACTTTAACCTTAGATACTCCACAAAACTGAAGGGTTGATTTTTTTAATTGATTTACACTAGGCCTACCATACATCAAGCGATAGTACCAACCAGGTTGATCAAGTGTTGTAATAATATGAGCCGTTTTTCCTTTTAGCAATTTATCCCATAACAGGCTATTATCTCGATATTGGTAGGTAATCCCTGGTAAAAAAGTTCGATCAATAAATCCCTTTAATAAAGCAGGTAACCCACCCCACCAGACAGGATGAATCCACACAAGGTGATCTGCCCATTGAATTAATTGAATCGCTTCCAATAAATCAGGCTCTAACTCCATTCGCTTTTGGTAACCAAAGCGCAAATTGGGTTCAAACGCCAAATCGGCGATGGTGATTATTTTGAGTTCTACTCCTTTTGTTTTTGCGCCTGTATAATACGCTTCCACCAAGCCTTTATTAAAAGAGCTAGGGTTAGGATGACCATTCAAAATCACTATTTTTTTCATTGTATTCCTTTGTTTTACTGCATGATTGTTCATTCTGTGATGCAGAAGATTATTCCACAAAGGTACTAGAGCACTGAATCTAAAAACCTAGACAAATGTCTAAAAAGTAATCTCTTTTCTAATTCTACTCAAATGACGTTGTGTAATCCCTAAATAAGAAGCTAAATAATGCAACGGAATAGATTGAATAAAATTAGGATGATGCAGTACTAAATTTTTATAGCGTTGTTGAGCTGATTCTCGCTGTAATTGCATCACGCGTTGTTCGAGCTCCAAATACTGTTGTTCAGCTATTACTTTTAAAAAAACGGTCCATTGAGGCAATTGATTTGCTAAAAAATCAAGGTCCTTTTTTTGGATAACCCAGAGCACCGCAGGTTCAATAGCTTGAATGTTTTCCACGCTTTTCCCTTGGGTTATAAAAGCAGAGTATGCTCCAATTAAATCATTGGGGAAGCGAAAACAATAGGTCAATTCATTGCCTGTATCTGTCGTATAAAAAGAACGGAAAAGACCAGATTCAACAAATGCAACCTCCTCACAGTAATCCCCCTCTCGAATTAAAAAACTGTGTTTAGATAAACTCCGCGGTTGAAATAAAGCAAGAATCGTAGCTATTTCCGCAGTCGTAAATAAATTAAACCGATGAAAAAATGTTGGAAGCATAAAATAACTCTTTCAAGTGTAAAAATACGCTTATTTTTATTATATTTCTTACTGATTACTAATGCAAATGGGCAAAGAGATTCTTTGCCCATTTGTGTTTATGCAGTATAGGATTTACTTTTTATTCAAGTCAAGCGCTAAATTTAATTCAGCATCCTGAACTGTTTGTAATCCTTTTTGAAATTGATTCGCTGAAATGGTGAAATTTGGTAATACACCTCTACATGCGGAGTCTTTATTGGCTACAGTATTAAAAAAGATTTCAGATCGAGGTAAAACAACGATGGATGCAGTGTGTGGCAATTTATAATTTAAAAACCAAGCAGCTGTAGTGAAATTACTGCAACTTTGCGTTTCTTGTCCCACAATCGATCCCCTTTTATTTAATTCAAACATATAGGCAAAATAAGCTGCTGCAGAAAGGGTATTGTTGTTTTGTAAAAGAATCACCTCTCCTGTAAAAGCATTTTTATCTTGCGGGTAATTTTCTACGTAAGATTCATCCAAGCGATTATTGCCATAATAGAACCCATCACTTTCGTTCTTATCAAAACGCTGTTGCATGAAATTGTCGTACGCTATAATATCCGTTGTATTCAATAACTTACTATTTTCATCAATCAGATTTTCTCGGACGTTAATGGTTGGTACTTTTGTGGCGTATTTATAGATGTTTTTAAAGTGCTTTTCTTTACTGATAAAGGAGTAAAATAAAGGAATGTTGGACAGCGCACCTCCTGCATTATCTCGAACATCAATAATTACCTGTTTGATGTTCTTCGCTTTAATCGCTGTGAAAATATTATTTAAAATATAATAGGCATATTCTTCAGATAAGTTAAAAGACTTAATAGAAAGCAAGTATGTATCTTTATCTAGTTGTGATCCATAAATACCCGTATCATATGCAAGGAGATTCAAAGGTAAAATAGCTTTTCTCCCATTGTAATTATAGCGTTCATAATCTACAGCCTTTACTTCTATTGTTTTTAAACTTCCGTTAGCTTCTTCTCTATAGGTTAAGGTAAATGCTTCTGCTTTCGGAAATCGAAAAGAAAGATATTGGCTAAATTCTTTCTGTGTACTTGCCTGAATATCACCATCTACTCTACTAGGGATTTGATTGAGGATATCCTCCACTTTCATTTGATTGACTGTAATTAGTTCTGCTCCTTGAGGTATTTCATGCGTATATTGATTAATAAACACTCTATTATCATATACTGTTGTTTTGAAAGGAAAGAAACGCATATTTTTAAGCACATCATCAAATAAAGTTGGATCTGGAACAAGGCTTGCATGAGCATCTCGAATTAAGCTTAACGGTTCAGATAAATAAAAATTCTCTATTGTAGGCTCTTTTTCAATCTTTTTTCGCAATACAGTCGCTTTTTGGTCAAACTCTTTTTCTGTAATAAAACGAAAAGGATTAGGATGTTGTTCTTTAATTACTTTGACGATAAAGTCAAAATCAGTAAGAAGTCCCTCCTTAGTCAATTTATCGTAATCCTGTTGTGCAAATGCACTGAAATAACTAAATAAGACTAGAATAAGTGCTGTTTTTATTTTTTTCATCTGTTTGAATTAAAATTTACAGGACAAAAGTAACAAACCAAAACGGTTTAATCATATTTTGACTTAAATAAATGAGTATAACTTAACTAAATTTAAAATATCGAAATAAAATAACAACTAAATTAGAAGATGTTTATTTTTAATATAATTTCAAAAACAATATGCAATTACACCAGAAGTAAAAAAGACAATTAAATAGCATTTTCTTTAAAAAACGTAATAAACTTGCGTTAAACCTTTTATTTTGTATAAATAAATTTGAAGTTTATAACTTATTTTACAGCGAATAAAACCTTATCAATGAAATTAAATGTAAAATTTGTGCTAGCAATTAGTCTGTTGCTAGTAGCGATTAGTTGTACAACTGAAGACAGTACAATCGCCAAAAACAACGAAGTACGTATCCAATACCTCAAACCAACGTACGATGGAACAAGTACTAATTTTGTTTTCAATGTACAATCCTTAGAAAATAGTATAAACTATATTTTTGTTGAAGCCATAACCAGTGAAAACAAAAAACTAACGTCTGATACAATACTACTACACAAAGGGGAATCCAAAGAAATTACCATTCAAAAATCAGGTTTACACCTTACAGAAGGCTATATTAAAAGTTATCAAGTTCGCGTGATTCCTTTTTACTTCAATGAAAACCCTAAATTCCCTCCGTTTCAGCCTCTACCACGTCCAGATCTGCGTTATTAAATTAGACGGAACCAGTCCAATAGGGACAAAACAGGGCGTATATTTTAATTTAAAAGAGAAATTAAAGTCTGCTAATTTCCCAATCTATCTAAAGTTTTGTCTATTTTTGGCCCCTTTGAACCCCATACAGGGGAATGCTTAAAAATAACAGGATATGACACACGAAACAACCCCTATTCGCATAGGTATTGTAGGATATGGTAATTTAGGAAGAGGCGTTGAACACGCGATTGCTCAAAATGCAGATTTAGAACTAGTGGCTATTTTCACTAGACGTTCGCCTGAATCGTTGCCAACAACATCGAAAGTAGTTGCTTTAGATCAAGTATTGGAGTATAAAACTAAAATTGACGTCATGATTTTATGTGGGGGATCTTCTACAGATTTACCAGAACAAGTCATCCAATTGGCAACTCATTTTAATACCGTAGATAGTTTTGATAACCATGGTGAAATTCCCGCTTATTTTGCTCAAGTGGACCACTGTGCGAAAGCCAATCAAACAGTAAGTCTAATCTCAACAGGTTGGGATCCAGGTTTGTTTTCCATGTTGCGTTTATTGGGTGAAACCATTTTACCACAAGGAGAAACCTATACTTTTTGGGGTAAAGGGCTAAGTCAAGGGCACTCTGACGCCATTCGCCGTTTAGCTGGTGTTAAAAATGGTGTACAGTATACACTTCCAATTGAAAAAGCATTAGAAGAAGTACGTGCAGGTCAAAACCCCACATTTACAGCAGCTGAGAAGCACCAACGAGTATGTTATGTTGTTGCAGAAGAAGGTGCAGATCAACAGCAAATTACACAAGCGATTCAAACGATGCCCAATTACTTCGAACCTTATCACACAACAGTTCACTTTATCTCAGAAGAGGAACTAAAATTGAATCACAGTGCCATGCCACATGGCGGGTTTGTGTTGCGATCAGGGGAAACAGGTAAAGGAAATCAACAGCATATGGAATTTGGCTTAAAGCTAGAGAGTAATCCAGAATTTACAGCTTCTGTTTTAGTGGCCTTTACCCGTGCAGTTGCCAAAATGGCGAAAGAAGGACATAAGGGAGCAAAAACAGTATTTGACATTCCATTAGGATACTTATCACCCAAATCACCTGCTGAATTACGCGCTGCACTTTTATAAGTGAAGTGACTTAAAATACAAAGGGCGTACGATAAATCGTACGCCCTTTCTTTTATTTCTTATACTTGGATTAGTTTCCTTTGAAATCAGGTTTTCTCTTTTCTACAAAAGCCCCTATTCCTTCTTTTTGGTCCGCGGTATGAAACAATTCGCCAAATAATGCGCCTTCTTGTTTTAATCCATCTGCTAAAGACAAATCAAAACCAGTGTGCATCGACTCTTTTGCTTTCGCTACAGCAATTGGTCCTCTAGATGCAATCGTTTGAGCCATAGCAGACGCTTGATTCAACAATTCTTCTGGAGCAATTACGCGATTAACAAAGCCCATTGCCTCACAAGCAGCGGCAGAATAGAAATCGCCCGTAAAGACCATTTCTTTCGCTTTATAAAGCCCAATAGCACGAGGTAAACGCTGTGTTCCACCAAAGCAAGGTAATAAACCTAACGTAGACTCTGGTAAACCAAATTTAGCCTTTTCACTTGCCAAAATGATATCACAAGCTAAGGCTAATTCACAACCTCCACCTAAAGCAAAACCATTTACTGCTGCAATAACTGCAAAAGGCAAAGCTTCAATCGCATTAAAAGCAGCTTGTGCGGTATACGAAAATTCCGTTGCCTCAGCTGCGGTCATACTTTGCATCGCTTTAATATCCGCTCCTGCAACAAAAGCTTTTTCTCCAGAACCCGTAATAATCAAAACGCGAAGATCGCTTTTGTTTTTCGCTTGTTCTGCAAATGATTTTAATTCTGCTAATACCGTATTATTCAATGCATTTAACGCATCTGGACGATTGATCGTCAAGGTGCCAACATATCCTTCTTGCTGGTATTGTAACGTCTCAAAATTCATAACTATTGCTGGTTTAAAAATTTAATAATACTAGAAAAATCAAACTTGCCATTTCCTGCTTCACTCCACATGCTGTACAAGTTAAGTGCTGCACTACCTAATGGAGTGGAGCTCTTTGTATCTAAACTAGCCGCTGCTGCTAAGCCTAAATCCTTTTTCATTAGATCTACCGCAAAACCTCCAGCATATCCTTTCGATGCTGGCGTATTTTCAGCCACACCTGGATAAGGGTTATAGACTTCCAAAGACCAGTTTCTACCTGAACTTTTTTGCATAATCTCGCTCAATACTTTAGGATCTAATCCATGACGCACTCCCAAGTTAATGGCTTCTGAAGTACCAATCATGTGAATAGCCAACAACATATTATTGCAAATCTTAGCCACTTGTCCTGCTCCTGATTCACCTGCATAAAAAATGTTTTGCCCCATGCCTTCTAAGATGGATTTCGCTCTATCGAAATCAGCTGCTGCTCCTCCAACAATAAAAGTCAAAGTACCCGCTTGTGCTCCTGCAGTACCTCCAGATACTGGTGCATCAATCATTGCATGTCCTTGTGAAGCTGCTAAAGCAGCAACAGAACGAGCCGTAACTGCATCAATTGTACTACTGTCAATTAATACAGCATGCGGTTGCAATTGATCCATAAATTCCACGGTATACAAATCAGCAACGTGTTTACCAGAAGGTAGCATAGAAACAACTACTTCTGCTCCTTTTGCAACTTCCAAAGCAGATTTTGCCACTTTTCCTCCTTGAGCAACCAATTGATTTAAAGCAGCTTCACTTAAATCAAATCCCGTTACTTCGTGTCCTTTTTTTACTAGGTTGGCAGCCATTGGACCACCCATATTTCCTAAGCCTATAAAAGCTATTTTTGCCATACTTTTTCGTTTTAGTTTGTACCTAAATCCTTTAAAACGTCATTTTCTTTCGTCCAAAGAGGCTTAAAGTAACCCTCTACCCAATCAGACGTAACCTCTTCTAAAGTAGCAGGTTGCCATTTAGGAGATTGATCTTTATCTACCAATAAAGCACGTACACCTTCTGCAAAATCGGGATGGATACAACATTGACAAGCCAAGTTTAATTCCGTTTGGAACACTTGAGCTAAGCTGTATTCTTTTCCGTCTTGTAGCTGTTTAAAAATAATATGTGCTGAACTAGGCGAGCCTTTTTCAAAACTCTGTACCCCTGTTTCAATCCAACTATCTTTGTCTTTGTAATTCATCAAAATAGTGCGGAATTCTTCCAGCGTATTGACTGCCTCAAATTGTTGAATAAACGATTGATGCGCTTCTGCTTGTGATGCACCAATTGTATAGGGTTGTGCCAATGTGGTTAACATCTCGTCTACTTGTGCTTCTACATTTTCAGACCAAGTAGCTTGGACTAAGGCATCAACCACCGCTTGTTTGGCAGTTGATTCCATATAGTAATCTGCTAAGCCTAAAAATCGACAATCAGCAGCATCTAAACGAGCCCCTGTTAATCCTAAATAAACTCCATAAGCTGAAGGCATGCGATTTAAAAACCAGGTCGCTCCAACATCTGGGAATAATCCAATGGTAATTTCAGGCATCGCTAATTTGCTTCGCTCCGTTACAATACGGTGTGAAGCGCCAACCATGACACCAATACCACCACCCATTACGATACCATGTCCCCATACAATAATAGGTTTTGGATACGTGTGAATGGCGTAATTTAAAGCATATTCTTTCGCAAAGAAATCAAAGCAACCTTGAGGCACTTGCGTCGCATCTACCTCACGTTGTGCTAGAATATTGTCATACAATTGTCTGACATCTCCCCCAGCACATAGCGCTTTTTCTCCTGCTCCTTGAATAAAGATACAAGCAACCTCACTTGATTTTTTCCACGATTCTAACGCAACAGTAAGCGCTTCAATCATTTCTAAATTCAAAGAGTTTAACGTTGCTTCTGAATTCAACGTGATAAAACCTACTTTATTCTTTACTTCTGTTAGTATTAAACTCATGATTTTCTCCTTAACGTATTTCAGCAGTTGCTCCTTCTTCTAATATCTTTCTCGATATCACCAATTTCATAATTTCATTGGTTCCTTCTACGATTTGATGTACTCTCGCATCACGCATTAGACGTTCAACAGGGAAATCTTGTGTACATCCATACCCCCCTAATAGCTGTAAAGCATCATTACATACCGTAAAGCTATTATCTGTTGCTAAGCGCTTCGCCATGGCGCAATAGGTTGTGGCATTCGCATCTTTAGAATCTAGCTTAAATGCAGCTAAATATACCATTTGACGTGCTGCAACTAACTCTGTTACCATATCTGCAATTTTAAATTGCAAGGCTTGGAATTGAGCTAATGCTTTGCCAAACTGCATGCGTTCATGCATATAACGTTGAGCTAAATTCAACGATCCTTGCGCTGCTCCAACCGAACAAATGGCTACGTTGATACGTCCTCCATCTAACCCTTTTAAAGCAATCTTGAAACCATCTCCTTCATTTCCCAGTAGGTTTTCAGCAGGAATTTCAACTTGATCTAAAAAGATAAAACGCGTTGGCTGTGTATTCCATCCTAGTTTTTTTTCTTTTTCACCAAAGCTAATCCCTTTTGCATCCGCAGGTACAACAAAGGCACTAATACCCTTTGCTCCTGCATCTCCTGTACGAGCCATTACAACAAGGTAATCACTCTCTCCTGCTCCTGAAATAAAGGCTTTTGTTCCGTTCAAGATGTACGTATCCCCTTGTTTTACTGCCGTCGTTTTCAAACTAGCAGCATCTGAACCTGAATCAGGCTCAGTTAAACAATAGGATCCAAATTTCATTCCTGATGCCAATGCTGGACAAATCGCTTGTCTTACTTGCTCTTTTCCATATTGGTCAATCATCCAGGTCACCATGTTGTGAATGGTAATATAAGCGGTTGTAGACGGACAAGCCGCTGCTAATTCTTCAAAGATAATAGCAGCATCTAATCTTGAGAACCCTAATCCTCCTACATCTTCTCGCGTATAAACCCCACAAAAGCCTTGTTCTCCCGCTTTTTGAATGGCTTCACGTGGAAATATTTTATTTGCATCCCAATCTGAGGCATAAGGAGCTAATTCTTTTTCTGCAAAACTCCTTGCCGCATCTTGAAAAGCTAATTGATTTTCATCTAAATTAAATTGCATAATACTCTTTCTTCCTTATTTAAGATTAATCGTCATATTCACATTTCCTCCAGGTACATCTTCCTCAAACCAACGTGCTGTGATTGTTTTGGTTTCTGTATAGAAACGAACCCCTTGTTTTCCATACGAGTGTAAATCTCCAAAGAACGACTTGCGCCATCCTGTGAAAGAGAAGAACGGTAATGGCACAGGAATTGGAAGATTCACTCCAATTTGTCCTACTTGAATCTCGTGTTGGAATTTACGAGCTGCTGCTCCTGAATTAGTGAAAATTGACGTACCATTTCCATAAGGGTTGTCATTGATGATTTGAATAGCTTCATCTAAAGTATCAGCGGTTACTAATAATAAGGCAGGGCCAAAGATTTCTTCTTTATAGATGTCCATATCCGTTGTTACTTTGTTAAACAACGTTGGTCCTACGAAGTAACCTTTTTCATAACCTGGTACAACACAATCACTTCCGTCTAATAAAACTTCAGCTCCTTGGTCGTAACCACTCTTAATCAAACGCAATACTTTGTCTTTCGACTGTTTGTTGATTAGTGGTCCATAAGCTGCTGCATCATCCGACCAAACACCTGGTTTGATTGTACTTAATGCATTTTTAATATCATTTACCCAGTTTTGCGCTTCTCCTACTAATACAGCTACACTAATAGCCATACAACGCTGACCTGCAGCACCACAAGAAGCTCCGACTAAGTTATTGATTACTTGTTGTTTATTTGCATCTGGCATAACAACCATGTGGTTTTTTGCTCCACCAAATGCTTGAACGCGTTTTAAATTATGCGTTCCTGTACGGTAAACATGTTCCGCTACTGGTACAGATCCTACAAATGAAATTGCGCGAATATCCTCGTGATTTAAAATGTGATTCACTTGGTCTTTCGATCCGTGAACAATATTTAAAACGCCTTTAGGGAATCCTGCTTGTTGGAATAACTCAGCTAATTTCATAGCCGTCATCGGCGCTTGCTCAGACGGTTTTAAGATAAAGGTATTTCCACAAGCAATTGCCATTGGAAACATCCATAAAGGAATCATCGCTGGGAAGTTAAATGGCGTGATTCCAGCACACACTCCTAACGGTTGGATGTAGCTATACGTATCTACTGCACGAGCCACATTTTCAACTGTTTCTCCCATCATTAAAGTAGGGATAGAACACGCGTGTTCTACTACTTCAATTCCTCTCCAAACATCTCCCATCGCATCAGCAAATGTTTTTCCATTCTCTGTAGCTAAAATCTCTGCGATTTCTTTTTGATGTTCTTTTAATAAATGTTGATATTTCAAAAATAATCTAGCGCGCTCTGGTGTAGCTACTTCTTTCCATGTTTTAAATGCCTCACCTGCTAAAGCAATCGCCTGATCAATCTCTTTTAATTCTGTCAATGGCACTTCTGCGATAATCTCTTGTGTTGCTGGGTTTTCAACTGGTAAATAGGCTGTAGTAGTACTAGCGGTAAATGCACCGTTTATGTATAAGTTTATTTTTTGTGTCATAGTTGTTATAATTTATTCGGGTTGGTGGTTGTTCCTTAAGGAACAAGAGTTGATTTTTCAATCAACTCTTGGGTAAGTATAAGCTTAGATAACTAGTAAGTCAACAAACTCATTTACATTTAGATTAATCAAGGTAGCATAATCTAAAGAGTTTTCCATTACTACTCTCTGTTGTTTTTCTGGGTAAACGCGAGCTAAGTTAATTTTGTATTTTTTAATTAACTCTGGAATTCCTTCTTCTCTTCTGCGTTTGTGTCCGATTGGGTACTCCACAACTACTTCATCAATTGATGATCCATCGTTAAATGTAATAGTCAATGCGTTAGCAATTGAACGTTTTTCTGGATCGTGGTAATCTTTAGTAAATTGAACATCTTCCACACATTCCATTTTATCACGCAATACGTCAATTCTTGCATCAGAAGCAATATTATCTTCATAATCTGCAGCTGTTAATCTTCCATAAAGTAATGGAACAGCAATCATGTATTGAATACAGTGGTCACGGTCAGCTGGATTGTCTAATGGACCTTTTTTATCGATAATGCGAATCGCTGCTTCGTGTGTACGAATCGTGATTTTTTTGATATCTTCTGTAGATTTTCCTAATTCTTTTAATTTCCCGTGTAAAGTCATTGCTGCTTCAACTGCCGTTTGCGAGTGGAACTCAGCTGGGAATGAAATTTTGAACAATACATTCTCCATAACGTAAGAACCGTAATCTCTTTGGAATTTAAAAGCATTTCCTTTGAAAGAAACGTCATAGAATCCCCATGTTTTAGCAGTTAATACAGATGGATATCCCATTTCTCCTGTTTTAGCCATTAAAGCTAAACGCACTGCACGCGAAGTTGCATCTCCAGCAGCCCAAGATTTACGGCTTCCTGTATTAGGTGCATGACGGTACGTTCTCAACGCTTGACCATCAACGAATGCTAACGAAATTGCATTGATTAACTCATCACGTGTTAAACCAATTAACTTTCCTACAACTGCTGTAGAAGCTAATTTAACTAATAATACGTGGTCTAATCCAACGCGGTTAAATGAGTTCTCTAAAGCCATAACTCCCTGCACTTCGTGTGCCATGATCATTGCTTCTAAAACTTGTTTCATTTTTAAAGGTGCTTTTCCTTCTGCGATATTTGTTCTTGACAACCAATCTGCAGTAGCTAAAATACCTCCTAAGTTATCTGAAGGGTGTCCCCACTCTGCTGCTAGCCAAGTATCATTAAAGTCCAACCAACGCACGATTGTTCCAATGTTGAAAGCAGCTTGAATTGGATCTAATTGAAATTGTGTTCCTGGAACTTTTGCTCCATTTGGAACGATAGTTCCCTTTACTACAGGTCCTAATAATTTAGTACATGCTGGGTATGTTAGCGCTTCTAAACCACATCCAATCGTGTCTAATAGACAATAATGTGCTGTTTTCCAAGCTAAATCATTCTTAATCTCATAGTTTAATACGTAATCCGCAATGTCCACTAATACTTGATCTGGTTGTGGTCGTTCGTTTGAAATGTGTAATGACATTTTAAATTCTTATTTTTTAGTTATTAAATTATTTTCTGTCTTTGATTGATACAAAAGTTTTGTTTTCTGGCCCAACATAATTAGCACTTGGACGAATAATTTTTCCATCCTGACGTTGTTCCATAATATGGGCACTCCATCCTGTAATACGAGAAACTACAAAAAGAGGAGTAAACATTAAAGTAGGTACCCCCATTTGATGGTAAGATACGGCTGAGAACCAGTCTAAGTTCGGGAACATTTTTTTCTCCTCCCACATCACGGTTTCTAAACGCTCTGCGATATCATATAAAAGCATATCACCCGCTTCTCTAGACAATTCTTCCGCTACTTTTTTAATTACTTCATTTCTTGGATCTGAAATCGTGTAAACGGGGTGTCCAAAACCAATGATTACTTCTTTGTTCTCTACGCGTTTTCTGATATCTGCTTCTGCTTCATCAGGTGTATTATAACGGCTTTGAATTTCAAAAGCAACCTCATTAGCTCCTCCGTGTTTTGGTCCACGTAAAGCACCAATTGCTCCAGTCACACAAGAATAGAAGTCTGAATTTGTACCTGCAATTACGCGACTTGTAAAGGTAGATGCATTAAATTCATGCTCTGCATACAAGATTAAAGATACTTGCATGGCTTTTACCCAAGATTCAGAAGGTTTCTCTCCGTGTAACAAATGTAAAAAGTGACCACCAATCGTGTCGTCATCTGTTTCCACTTCGATTTCTTTTCCGTTATGTGTATAGTGATACCAATACAATAATCCAGAACTAAAAGACGCTAATAATTTATCAGCAATATCTCTCGCTCCAGCAGTATTATGGTCATCTTTTTCTGGTTGAATCGTTCCGATAGCGGATACCATAGAACGCATTACATCCATTGGATGTGCCGCGGCAGGTATATTTTTTAAAATGCTACGCACTGATTTTGGTAAACCACGCAACGATTTTAATTTTGCTTTGTAGTTTCTCAACTGTGCTTCATTCGGTAAATGACCATAAATTAATAGGTAAGCCACTTCTTCGAATGTTGCATTTGCTGCTAAATCTAATATATTATATCCTCTGTAGTATAAATCATTTCCGCTTTTTCCAACGCTACACAACGCTGTATTACCAGCTGCAACTCCAGATAGCGCAACGCTTTTCTTTGGTTTGAAGCTTGTTTCGTTATTTGACATGCTTATTGTTTTTTAAATAGGTTGTTTAATTTTTGTTCATAATCATGGTAGTTGATACTGCTGTATAACTCCTCACGCGTTTGCATGGTATCTAAAACATTAGCTTGTGTACCGTCTTGACGAATGTGATTGTATACATTCAACGCTGCTTTATTTGCTGCGCGGAAAGCAGAAAGCGGATAAAGAACTAGTCCTACTCCAGCTGCTTTTAATTCTTCTACTGTATACATTTTAATCATTCCAAATTCAGTAATATTCGCTAGTACTGGAATACCTGTTGCATCAACAAATTTTTGATAAAAACTCAAATCTGGCACTGCTTCAGCAAAAATGAAGTCTGCACCAGCTTCTTTATAAGCAATAGCGCGCTCTAATGTACTTTCTAATCCTTCATTAGCAAAGGCATCAGTACGAGCGCCAATAACGAAATGTTCGTCTGTACGGGCATCAACAGCAGACTTAATACGATCTACCATTTCTTGCTTGCTCACCACTTCTTTTCCAGGACGGTGACCACAGCGCTTAGCTCCCACTTGATCTTCTATGTGTAAAGCTGCCGCTCCGGCTTTAATTAATGATTTTACAGTTCTTGCTACGTTAAATGCTGATGGACCAAATCCAGTGTCAACATCAACCATCAATGGTAAATCACATATATTGGTAATACGTTGTACATCGATTAAAACGTCTTCTAAGGTTGTAATTCCTAAATCAGGTACACCTAATGATCCCGCAGCAACACCACCACCAGATAAATAAATAGCATTAAATCCTGCTTGTTGAGCTAATAACGCGTGATTCGCATTAATAGCACCTACAATTTGGAGGGGACTTTCCTTTTGCATTGCCTCCCTAAAAAGTAATCCGGGAGATTTGAAATTGTTTGTTTTGTTCATTCTTATGGTTGTTAATAATCTACATTTT
This sequence comes from Myroides odoratus, assembly GCF_001549985.1. Taxonomy (GTDB): domain Bacteria; phylum Bacteroidota; class Bacteroidia; order Flavobacteriales; family Flavobacteriaceae; genus Flavobacterium; species Flavobacterium odoratum_A. Next base: position 97,740 of record NZ_LROZ01000010.1, read on the forward strand.
GAGTGTAAGAAATAATTCATCACAATACACACTTCTTCTAAAGGGCTGAATAGCCACAGCCTTTCTAGCCTCAATGGCAGACGAACTACTTATATTTGATAAATATATGAATATTTTTATTGAAAACTTTTTTATATCTAAATTTCCGTAAAATAAAATCAACCAAAAAAAAGTTAAAAACTGCCGAATAGACAAAAGAGGGATTAAATTAACCCTTTATTAAGAAGAAATGTCAATCCACAAGGGCTAAAATTGCGGATTTACAATAAAAAAAATTATTTCGGAAATTTATCCTAGCCCCGAGAGTCGTATTTTAAACGCTATACATACGAACTTCTCTACTTAGAAGGCAGAGAAAACAAGTAACACAAGTCTTCGCTTCTCCTTTAACTAAACCCTAAGATACTGATTTTTATTTTACTACACATCCCTTACCTGAAAATTTTAATGTTAAATCATTCAAATACTGCGAAGGTCGTGTGGGATGGCTTGTGATTACACCACGCTAGATTATCCTTTTTTACGGTCTCATACTGAAAAAAAAAGCCCTAATCTAGGCTTTAAAGCAGTCTAATAATCAACAAGAACATCTTAAATCTTCTCTTTAGATTAAACAAAAAAAGCACTTGAAAATCAAGTGCTTCTATTTTTTATACGTTTACTAAAATTATTCTTTTACTAAGTAAATTCCCTTTTCTGTCAACGTGATTTTTTTGTCTTTATACAATCCGCCAATAGCTTTTTTAAACATCTTTTTACTCATGTTCAACACCGTGCGAATATCTTCTGGATGGCTATTATCAGACAAGCCTAAGAATCCATTATTTTCCACCAATGCAGCTAAAACTTGTTCTGCTCCATCAGAAATTGCCTCTACACCTACACGTGTTCTCGATACATCAATTTTTCCATCTGGGCGAATATTCTTAATGTACCCCACAATACGATCACCAGTACGCAAATCTTCAAAGACTTCATTCTTATACATCAGTCCTTTGTGTTTCTCATTAATGATAACGTTAATTCCTAAATCCGTAATATGTGAAACCACTAACTCTACTTCATCCCCAATATTAACGGTAATTGTATCATTATCCAAGAATTGATTCAAACGACTTGATCCAACAAGGCGATTCGACTTTTCATCCAACTGCATGTATACCAAGTAATAATTTCCCTCTTTCATCGGACGTGCTTGTTCTGCAAATGGAACAAATAAATCCTTCTCCAATCCCATATCTAAAAATGCTCCAAACTGATTGGTAAAACTCACCTTCAATAAGGCAAATTCATTAAGGTAAATATAAGGTTCTAGTGTAGTTGCTACCGGTCTTTCTTCTTGATCCAAATAGACAAAAACAACGATTTCATCCTCAACTTCTATATTTTTAGGTACATATTTATTTGGCAATAGAATATCCGTCTCTCCATCAGTCAAATACAAACCAATGCTCGTCTTTCTAGCTACTTTTAGCGTATTGTCATTTCCAATTTTAATCATAACGATTAGATTTTACTAGTATTTAAATTCTAGATCAAAGATTTCTTTCATATACTGCATAGCAGGATTTAGCTCAATAAAACGAACCAATTTATCATCTTTATCTAGTACTCTTTTTTGAATTTTAACTTCTTCGTTTACTGTGATTTCAATTTCCAAATCATAGTTACTTAGCTTTTTACGTAAATAATTAACCAAGTCGAACTTATTCTCATCAAAGCTTAATTTTGATCCTTCATTAGGCATCACTAAAGAAACCGATGTTCCACTTAATACAGGAGGAACCATCCCCATCAAGGATGACATTAACATAAATCCTGATCGCGCTAATTTATCCGCATACTTATTCCATTCGGCCATGAATTGTTCTACTGTGAAAGGCTCCTTTGGCAAATCATCCGGATTGACTACCTTTTTCTCTAAAGAGGATTCCATCTCTTTACGAGCACGGATACTAGATAATGAAAGTGCTGAGACCTTTTTTTCAACTGGTGCAGCTGGCGTAACAGGATCAACAGCAAATAGCGCTGGTGATTCTGCAGCGTGCTCTTCCACAGCTGTTGTAGCTATAGGTTCTGATTGAGAGAAAGCGAGCGTATGAACTTCCTGACTAGGCGCCTCATCTTCTTGTACCTCTTCCACAACGGCTGATACTACTTGCTCGGTTGCTGGTATAGCAACAAGCGGTGCCAGTTGTTCAGTTACTGGTGTTACTCCAGTTGCAATAGAAGCTGTTGGCAATTCAATAGGCGCTAACGGTTCAATTGCCGTTAGTGCTTGAGCAGGAATTATGAAAGATTTATCTTTTTTTTTTCGCCTTCATAAGATAAAGACGCCAATTTCATTAGACACAACTCAACGAGTAAGCGTTGATTCTGACTTGCTTTATACTTCAAATCAGCCTCATTAGCCAAATCGATTGCATCAAGTAACAACCCAACACTAGCTTTATTCGCTTGTTCTGTAAACAACTGTCTACCATGCTCTCCTACTTCTAAAAGAGCTGCTGTTTCCGGTGTTTTACACACCATTAAGTTTCTAAAGTGAGAAGCTAAACCAGCGATAAAATGTTGTCCATCAAATCCCTTTGCCAATATCATATCGAATGAAGTCAATAAAGCAGGAATATTATTGGCCAAAATCAAATCCGTCACGCGAATATAGTACTCAAAGTCAAGTACATTCAGATTTTCTGCAACTGCTTGTCTAGTTAGGTTTTTCCCGCAATACGAAACGACACGGTCAAAAATAGATAATGCATCGCGCATGGCTCCATCTGCCTTTTGTGCAATGATACGCAAGGCATCGCTTTCATAGGCAATCCCCTGACTATTGGCCACTAAAGCCAAATGATCTGCTGCATCAGCAATGGTAATTCTTTTGAAATCAAATATTTGACAACGCGATAAAATCGTTGGTATAATTTTGTGTTTCTCTGTAGTTGCTAAAATAAAAATAGCATGACGAGGCGGTTCTTCTAATGTTTTCAAAAACGCATTAAATGCTGCTGTTGACAACATATGAACCTCGTCTATAATATAGACTTTATATTTACCTGTTTGAGGAGGTATACGCACTTGATCGATAAGATTTCGAATATCGTCAACGGAGTTATTCGATGCAGCATCCAATTCAAATACATTGAAGGTAAAATCTTCGGTAGGATCATCATACCCTACTTGATTAATCTTACGAGCCAAAATACGCGCACAAGTAGTTTTTCCAACTCCTCTCGGACCTGTAAACAACAATGCCTGCGCTAGATGATTGCTCTCTATAGCATTTACTAAAGTATTGGTAATGGCTTGCTGTCCTACAACCTCTTGAAAAGTTTGTGGTCTATATTTTCTTGCTGATACGATAAATTGTTCCATAAAATCACTATTACTGCAAAGGTAGCTTAATTTTTATAAAGCCAAAACTATTCCCTTAATTCAAGTGGAAAAAACTCTTCTTCTGAAATTTTTATTTCCCACATTTTTCTCAATGCATTAAAATTAATTTTTTCCTTCCCTGCGCTGCGCTCTAATTGATACGTATAGAATAAGAATTGCAATTGCGTCTCAATGTAAAAATCTTGCAAATCACTGTCGGGATGATATTCTGACTTCAAATCCAAACTAAAGGTCTTTGCTGTAGTATTAGACCAAAAAGCCGTCCAACCACTTCTAAATTCTTTAATTAAAGTAAAGGTGGTCTCCCCTGTCTCGCGGTGAATTAATTTCAACAAAATCTTTCCATCCTTGCGCGATAATTTTTTTAATTTATCCTTAAACTGACTCTCAAGATACTTCTGAGAGCGTTTTATATACTGTCTTTTCTGTTTATTGGTTTCTAATTTTTCTAAATTCTCATTTAGTATAAGCAGGTTTTCAGCTGTTGCACGGGCATAAGGATACACTCTGCGAATGCGATTGCGCAAGATATTCATGTCCTGGCGATACTGATCTTCTTTTGTATTGGAACCAATATAAATCTCTGGAATACTATACTTTAGCGTATCATCTTCTATCTCAACCATGGGCACTAAACTAGGCACTGGCTTCAACTCCTCTTCCTGTGCTTGAACAGAGGTCATACTAAAGAAGACAAAAAAATAAAAATACAGTTTTTTCATATGTTAAAAATATAACCAAATGTAAAGAATTAGATTGAGTATTTCCAAGCGAATCAGTACATTCGTGTAAAAAATAATCATGGATAAAAATACAATATTAAATCAGGACTCCCTGCATTTTTTAGAGGCCTATTTAAATAATGCTTCTCCTACTGGACACGAACACGTAGGGCAAAAACTGTGGATGAGTTATTTAGAACCTTATGTAGATACTTTTATCACCGATACGTATGGCAATGCTGTAGGTGTAATTAATCCAGATGCAGCGTATAAAGTGGTTATTGAAGGACATGCGGATGAGATTTCATGGTATGTGAAGCACATTACAGAAGATGGATTTATCCACGTTGTACGCAATGGAGGAAGTGATCATATGATTGCTCCATCAAAACGCGTAAATATCCATACCCCTAAGGGAATTATAGAAGGAGTATTTGGTTGGCCTGCCATCCACATTCGAAATAGAGCTGGAAAAGAGGAATCTCCAAAAATCGAAACTAATTTTATCGATGTTGGATGTGACAGCAAACAGGAAGTTTTAAACCTCGGAATTCACATTGGTTGTGTAATTACCTACCCAGATACATTTACCGTATTAAACGGCAAACGTTGGGTATGTAGAGCCTTAGATAATCGCATTGGCGGTTTTATGATTGCTGAAGTAGCGCGTTTATTAAAAGAAAACAAAAAGGAATTACCTTTTGGACTTTATATTGTCAATGCGGTTCAAGAAGAAGTTGGTTTACGTGGTGCAGAAATGATTACACAAACCATCAAACCCAATGTAGCAATCGTAACTGACGTCTGCCACGATTCAAATACCCCAATGGTAGACAAGAATATTGAAGGAGATAATACGATTGGAAAAGGACCTGTTATTGCTTATGCACCTGCTGTACAAAATAATTTACGCACCTTAATTGAGCAAACAGCTGAAAAAAATCAGATTCCCTTTCAACGCAACGCCTTATCTCGCATAACAGGGACAGATACCGATGCTTTCGCTTATAGCAATGGCGGTGTGGCTTCTGCTTTAATTTCATTGCCTTTGCGCTATATGCACACAACGGTAGAAATGATTCACCGTCAGGATGTAGAACATACCATTCAGTTGATTTACCATACACTTTTACAAATAGAAAACGGAGAAACTTTTTCTTATTTTAAATAGGTGAGGTTTGTTTTTTGTGAAGTTTGTGAGATTTGTTTTTTTGTGAGGTTTGCTCTTTGTGAGATCTGCTCACCGCCTTACCATCTTACAGCATTTCGCCATCTCACCAACTTCACAAAAAACTCCTTTCCCATAAAAGGTTTGCTCTTTGTGAGGTTTGTGAGGTTTGTAAGGTTTGTTCTTTGTGAGATCTGCTCACCGCCTCACCATCTCACCATCTCACCGCATTTCACTGCCTCACCAACTTCACAAAAAGACTCCTTTCCTCTCTCCATAAAAAAACCTACTTTTGCAGATTCATTAATTTTAAATTATATGCCACAAAATAATAAGAATAATTTTTTCTTTTTAGTGTATTTAGCAGGTTTGAGTATCATTGGTTTCTTAGCTACAGATATGTATCTCCCTGCCTTTGAACAAATGCGTGTCGATTTAGATACAACCAAAAGTAGCATTAGTGCTACCTTGAGCTTATTTTTAGCAGGTTATGCTATAGCTCAATTGCTTTGGGGCCCCATTTCAGATAAAATTGGAAAGCCCAAAACCATCACGATCGGATTGCTCATTTTTACTTTATCCTCTTTAGCCATCTTTTTTACGGAAAGTGTTACGGCCTTTTTAGTATTGCGCTTAGTACAGGCCATCGGTGTTTGTGCAGCAGCAGTTAGTTGGCAAGCCTTAGTAGTAGAGCGTTACCCAAAAGAACAAACCAATCGCGTTTTTGCTACAATCATGCCTTTAGTTGCATTATCTCCAGCTTTAGCTCCATTGTTAGGAGTCTATTTACTTGAACATTTTGGATGGCGATCTATCTTTATAACCTTAGCTGGTATTGCAGTATTGCTAATCCTATACACCTTTACGGTCAAGAATACTCAATCCCATGCAATTAACTCTGAATCAAGGGAATCATCAGAAGAAGAGCAGAAAACCTATTGGAGCATGCTACAATCTAAACCGTATGTGGGCAATGTCATGATTTATGCTTTCTGTTCCGCCGCTTTTTTTGCTTGGCTGACAGGATCTCCTTTCTTTTTAAAAGAAATGGGCTATAGCGAAGGAGAAATCGGTTTTAGCTTTGTTCCACAGACCATTGCCTTTCTAATTGGTGGTTTTGGTTATCGAACACTTTCAGCTAAAATAGATGGCACAAAATTAATCGCCTATTTTGTTAGCTTATTTGCATTAGCTATTGCCGTTACAGCCTTTTTAGCGATTTTTACGACACCTACCCTAACGAGTTTGTTAATTCCATTTTGTTTTATGGCTTTAGCTAATGGAGCTTGCTATCCTATTGTTGTGGCAGAAGCACTTAAATTGTTTCCCCATCAATCAGGGAAGGCTGCCGCCTTACAGAACACCATTCAATTAGGTATGTGTTTCGTTGCTAGTGCTATTGTATCTCTATTTTCCAAAGATGCGCTTTTATCCACGGCTTTAGTGATGGTTGGAACAATTCCATTTGCCTTTTGGGCTTATACCTGGACAAAAAAAGTAAAATAGCAGATTATATTCTTACTATAAAAGGGTCTTTCGTTAGCGAAAGACCCTTTGTGTTTATGCTTATTTCTTCTTTGTTCCTTTGCTAATTGCAAGTAAACCTGGACCTAATAACAGTAAAAATAAAGGATTATATTGACTAGTTAGAAATGCATAGATTAAAATCAATACGAGCATTCCTCCAACGATAAGAATACTAATTTTATTCATTCCACAAAAATAAAGAGTATCTCAGTGTAGAAAAATAAACCCCTAAAAGCAATTTTGTTTCATCACTATATTCTTGTTTAATAAGTTCACTGCGCTCGAACTTCTTAATAAAAGAGATTACATCTTCTTTCGCCGAAAGAACCTCTAAGTGCTGAAAAAAATCAATATACATTTCTTGATTAATTTCTTTTGGCAACAGTTCAAGTGTATATTCAATAACATCAGAATGGGATGCTGATTTTAACTTTTCAATATCTTCTTTCACTTTATTAGAAATTAAAAGAGGTGCAGTAAAACCATACTGTTCTTTATTTGTTTCTAAAAAAGAAAAATAAGCTTCTTCATTATAGAAAGCATACTTCTCTTTATAATCTATCACAATTTGATTGTGAATAACACCAATTTCATCAACATAATTATCGTTTATAATCATAGATTGACTAAATGTATAATCATTCTCTATGGGAACCTCATAACTATCTGCATAAGCAATTGAAGCTCCTGCTCCACCAACAATTGCACCTAACAAAACTGCACCTGCAGCTACAGGAGCTGCAGGAGTCCATCCAAGCCATCCAGCAACACTCGCAACAGAACCTGCACCACCTAAAGCACCTGCGGCATCAACAAATGCAGTATTCCAAAAACCTTTTCCCTGAATTTTGTAATTTTGATTACGATCAAAATCTAACTTTTTACCTTCTGATTCACAGGAAAGAAAAACAAAAGACAAGCTTAAAAAAAATAAAAATTTACTCATAATATTTTGGTTTAGATTAAAAAAATTTTGCCCAATTGAACAAATAACATCAACTTCTATACCGCATCAAAAACAAAACCAAACTCACTTTTTTCTTTTCTTTTAACTTAAACAACAATACATCAATCAATTACTTAAAAAAAAAGCAACTAAAAATAATTATAACAAAAAAGACTGAGTTAAAATTAACTCAGTCTTTTTTGTTATTTTTTTCATTAAGTTTTTCATCAAAAAAATTACTCAATCAAAAATCGAATATCTTTATTGTACTTTTTATCGACAACCAAAATCGTATAGGGATATATCGCTTGGGCTAATTCTTTTTCTTCTTCTTGTAAACAATAAGTCAGCTCAATAAAATCTTCTTTTTCTTTTAAGCTTACAATGGAAAATTCCGTTTCTAAAGTACTGGGAATGCCGACCAAAGCCAAAACAAACGATTTCGAAAAATCAATATTTTGTTGATCTAGCAGCGTCTGATTGGGATCAAACAACGTAGCAAACTGAGCTTGACTAGTTATTTTTACATGGCGCACTCCTTGCTTGGGCTGTTGCTTTTTCAACACATATCCCCCGTTCTTTTCATAGGGCACCGTTGTTACCTTATACAGCTTGATTTCATCCTGTTGACTCTTCTCTGCTATTTTCCCCTCTTTCTTTTCTTGCTTACATTGCACTAGTGTAAGGCTTACTCCCATCAACAATATATATAGTATGCTTCTCATTTTTTTCTTTCTAACTATAACGTTCGAAACAAGTCAAAACGTATACCTTAATTTTATTTTCGTTATTTTTAATTAAATTTCACTTAATTGTGTTAACAAATGTAAGTAAAATTAATTTTAAAACAACTTTACAAGACATCTTTTATTCAAATGCCACTTACATCTGTTTAAATTTATTAATAAAAGTAAAAATAAAGAATAATTAGTGATAATTCATTCCTTTTACTAGTTTTGCTTATGAAAAAGAACGATTTTTAAAATTTATGGGAAATAATGCCCTTGTACAACTTGAAATACTATGTGTAGATATGCTATGATAGCCTATAAACCGCATTATGCGTGTTTTGATTGTCAAAAAACGTTCAAACGCCGGCTGTGGGTTGATATTAAAAAAGGTACTAAAGTAGATACCGTAGCCAAATGTCCACAATGTGGAAGTATAATGGCGAATATGGGGAAAGATTTTGAAGCACCTAAAAAAGGAGACAACAAAGCTTGGCAACACATCAAAGATTCATTTGTTGTAGGGATTACCTGGCATTCTTGTGGCTGTACGGGTCCTGGGTATATTCCCAAAGACAAAACTGCCTTGCTTCTCTATTTAGAAGAAATAATCCAGAACTACCAAAAGGAGTTGCTTTTTTGGCGATCTCGTGTAGAACCTAAGACAAAACAAGATAAAATAAAAGATGAGCAACGCAACTGGCACAAGTATGGCGTAATTAGACCCAATAGAAAAAAGGAAGTCATCACCAATGCTGAAGGGATTGCTCATTGGATCAATAAGATTAAAGCTGTTGAACTGATGATACTGAAGGTTAAAGAAGGAAAGTGAGTTTTTTGAAGGTGGTGAGGCTGTAAGTTGGTGAGATGGTGAGGCGGTGAGAGCCTCACAAAGAACAAACCTTTTATGGAAAAGGGAAAGAAGAAAAGAGAAAGTACAAACCTCATAAAGCACAAAACTCACTAATTTTTTGAGTAATATGCGTTCAATAACAGATGCGCCCTCTCCTTCGTCGGCGTGACATGCAAATCTTCTTTAATCGATAAACCAACGATTTCACAAAGCACAAATCTCACCGCCACACCCTCTCACCGCCACACCCTCTCACCGCCTTACATCCTCACAAAGAACGATCTCATACCTCAAAAAAAAAACTCGAAACGTAAGTTTCGAGTTTTTTTTATTTTACATCTAATTATGCATTAGACACATCCACTGTAGTTTCAGCAGCAATGCGTTTATACGTTCCATTTTCTAGCTTCTCGCGAATTGCTTCATAAGCTGATAATGTTTCTTGAATATCTTCCATTGTATGTGTTGCAGTAGGAATCATTCTCAATAAAATAATTCCTTTTGGAATCACTGGATAAACCACAATAGACAAGAAAATATTGTAATTTTCACGTAAATCGTTCACCATGACCATAGCTTCAGGAATACTTCCTTCTAAGTAAACAGGTGTAACACAAGTGTTTGTATCTCCAATGTTGAATCCTCTGTCTTTTAATCCATTTTGTAAAGCATCCACATTTTCCCATAACTTCGCTTTAAGCTCTGGTTGTGTACGCAATAAATCCAAACGCTTCAATGCTCCTTTAGTAAAAATCATTGGCAATGATTTAGCGAACATTTGAGAACGAAGGTTGTATTTTAAATAATCAATAATATCTTTATCTGCAGCAACAAATGCTCCGATACTAGCCATTGACTTAGCAAAAGTAGAGAAATAAACATCAATTCCATCTTGACATCCTTGCTCTTCTCCAGCTCCAGCTCCTGTAGCACCTAAAGTACCAAAACCATGAGCATCATCTACTAGCAATCTAAAGTTATATTTTTCTTTTAAAGCAACGATTTCTTTTAACTTTCCTTGTTGCCCACGCATTCCAAATACACCTTCTGTAATTACTAAAATTCCTCCACCTGTTGTTTCAGCCATCTTAGTAGCACGTGCTAAGTTTTTCTCAAAACTCTCGATGTCGTTGTGTTTATACGTAAAGCGTTTTCCCATATGTAAACGCACACCATCAATAATACATGCATGTGAATCAACATCATAAACAATTACGTCATTCTTCGTTACTAAAGCATCAATAATAGACACCATTCCTTGGTAACCGAAGTTTAGTAAATAAGCAGCTTCTTTTTGTACAAAAGCAGCCAACTCATCTTGAAGTTGTTCGTGTACTGTAGTATGCCCTGACATCATACGAGCCCCCATTGGGTAAGCCGCACCATATTCAGCAGCTACTTCCGCATCTACCTTTCTTACTTCTGGATGATTTGACAACCCTAAATAATCATTGATACTCCAATTGATTACTTCTTTTCCATGAAACATCATACGATTTGACAAAGGTCCTTCTAGTTTAGGAAAAACATAATATCCCTCTGCTTGAGATGCCCACTTCCCTAAAGGTCCTTTATTCTTCTGTATTCTGTCAAATAAATCATTTACCATAATATAACTATGTTTAAAAAAACAATTGCAAAATTACTCATATTTTGTATGCTTTCATAATAAATTCAGGAGAATTTATTCAATTCTTGATTATTTTCTACTCGCATTTTCTTTAAAACTACAAGAATTTTATAATATACAAAGTAAAAAAATAGTTTATAAACACACAATTTATAAATTAAAATTATCAAATAAGCAAAAACCTCTCAAATTGAGAGGTTTTTGCTTTATTTTTAATACAGTTTAGGAAACTTTGTTGGGTTTACTTCATGCATTATTTCATATACTTTTTCGAATACATCTTCAACGGAAGGCTTACTGAAATAATCTCCATCCGTTCCATAAGCCGGTCTGTGTTCTTTAGAAGCTAGCGTTTGTGGCTCGCTATCTAAATAACGATACCCTTTCTGAACTTCTAAAATTTGTTGTAGTAAGTAAGCAGACGCTCCTCCTGGTACATCTTCATCAACCACTAACAAGCGATTTGTTTTAGCTAAACTCTTCACTACATCTTGCTGAATATCAAACGGCAATAAAGACTGTGCATCAATAATTTCAACATCAATTCCAACTTCTAGTAATTCTTTTGCTGCTTGTTCCACAATGCGCAATGTAGATCCATAAGACACAATCGTCAAATCACTACCTGTTTTGATTGTTTCCACTACTCCAATTGGCGTTTTAAACTGCCCAATATTGTTTGGCATTTTCTCTTTTAAACGATAACCATTTAAACACTCAATCAACAACGCTGGCTCATCACTTTCTAACAACGTATTATAGAAACCTGCAGCTTTCGTCATATCTCTCGGAACCAATACATGCATTCCGCGGATTGCATTAATAATCATTCCCATTGGAGATCCTGAATGCCAGATTCCTTCTAAACGGTGTCCACGTGTTCTTACGATTAATGGTGCTTTTTGACGCCCCACGGTTCTATACTGTAAAGTAGCTAAATCATCACTCATGATTTGGATCGCGTACAATAAATAGTCTAAGTATTGGATTTCAGCAATTGGACGTAGTCCGCGCATTGCCATACCTATTCCTTGTCCTAAGATTGTCGCTTCACGGATTCCAGTATCTGTAACGCGTTCTTCTCCATGTTTCTCTTGTAATCCTTCTAATCCTTGGTTTACGTCTCCGATATTACCAGAATCTTCTCCAAAAACAGTTACCTTTTTATTGTGCGCTAAGATATAATCAAAGTTATCTCTCAAAATAACACGCGCATCTACCTCCTCTGCATCAGCATCATATGTTGGTGCAACAGCTTGAATATTTTGTGCTTTTTGTTCTGAAACAGAAAATAAATGAGAGCTGTATTTTGGTTGTACGCTTGCGTAGTATTTTTCAATGAATTGAATCAAGATTGTTTTGCTGCTTTCTTGAATAATCAAACGCAATACTTTACGTGCGGCAGTTAATACATCACGGCGGATTGGCTCTTTTGATCCCTGTAAGTCAGCAATATGCTTTTCAATAAATACTTTATTAGGACTTGAAGCAGCTACTTGTTGTAAAACAGCAACTAATTCATCTCTTTCAGCGATGATTGGATCTAGGTAGTTTCTCCACGCTTCTTTTTTACCCTCTAACACTTGTTTTTTCAAGTCTTTATCTAGGATATCTAACTCTTCTGCAGTTGTGATATTGGCTTCAATCATCCAATTTCTCATTTGCAAGATACAGTCTTGCTCTGCCTCCCAAGCTAAGCGCTCTTTACTTTTATAACGTTCATGCGATCCCGACGTTGAATGCCCTTGTGGTTGAGTCAATTCTTGTACGTGAATCAACACAGGAACGTGCTCTTCTCTAGCGATTTGTGCAGCTTTCGCATACGTTTCTACTAAAGCAGGGTAATCCCATCCTTTTACTCGTAAAATTTCATATCCTTTTCCTTGTTCATCACGTTGGAAACCTTTTAAAATTTCAGAGATATTTTCTTTGGTTGTTTGATATTTTGCATGTACGGAAATCCCATATTGATCATCCCAAACACTCATTACCATTGGTACTTGCAATACTCCAGCAGCGTTAATTGTTTCAAAGAACAATCCTTCTGAAGTAGAAGCATTTCCAATTGTTCCCCAAGCTACCTCGTTTCCACTAATTGAAAATTGTTGGTCCTGATCTGCATCTGGAATGGCTCTGTAGTATTTTGAAGCTTGTGCTAATCCTAGTAAACGCGGCATTTGCCCTGCTGTAGGAGAAATATCACCACTTGAATTTTTTTGTGTTGTTAGCTTCTTCCAATTTCCGTTTTCATCCAAACTATGTGTAGCAAAGTGCCCTCCCATTTGACGTCCACCAGACATAGGATCATTTTCAATATTGGCATCACCGAATAAACCAGCAAAAAACTGTTGGATATTTAACTGACCAATTGCCATCATAAAGGTTTGATCGCGATAGTATCCCGATCTAAAATCTCCATTCTGAAAAGCTTTAGCCATGGCTAATTGTGGTACTTCTTTTCCATCTCCAAATATCCCAAACTTCGCCTTACCTGTTAAAACTTCACGACGACCTAGTAAACTACATTCTCTACTGATCTTTGCAATTGTATAATCTTGAATAACCTCTTTCTTAAAATCTTCAAAAGAAAGTGCTGTGTTTTTTTTATTTTGACTCATCGCGTAATCTAATATTTTCAGGATACGAATATAAAATAATCCAAACAAAAAAGCTAATTTAAACCCAAGGATTATTGTGAATTAGCGCACTAATACTTTAAACTTTATGAACTAAAAACGTAAAAAATATATGAATTTAAAAATCATATCTTAAAAAAAAGCTTTTGATTAGTAAATCCTCAACGCAATAGGCAAAAAAAAGCCCCAGTGCTTAGACTGGGGCTTTTTATTTTATTCTATTACTGTTAGCATTGATTCTAAAGTAAATCGAACCTTCTTCATTGGCATGAGCCAATCATTTTCAGGATCTCTTTCACCTAAGGCTAGAATTGTAACACTCTTCAATCCTTTTTTATCTAATCCTAAGAAAGCATCCATTTGATCATTGTAGAAGCCCTCCATTGGAGAGGCATCAATTTTCAATTCAGCAGCTGCAGCAATGGCCATTCCAAAAGCGATATACGCTTGTCGAGCAGCATGTTGAAACTGTTGTTCTTTTGTTTGTCCCTTAAAATTGTTTTTAATACTGTTTTTGAAATCATTCATCTCTCCTTTAGGTAGTGCTCTGATTGCTTCCATATTATCAAAAACAGAATCAATTCGCTCATCTGTATAGCTATCCCATGCAGCAAAAATCAAGAGATGTGAACATTCTTTGATTTGCATTTGATTCATTGCAATAGGAAATAATTGCTCCTTTACCTCTTGATTTTTAATCAAAATCATTTCAAAAGGCTGTAATCCTGAAGATGTAGGTGCTAAGCGAGCTGCCTCAACAATTTGCATGACTTGCTCATCTGCCAACTTAACATTGCTATTATAGCGCTTTGTAGCATAACGCCACTTTAGGTTATCTAATAATTTCATAGTCAACTTTTTTAAATTTTAGCTAAAAAAGCCAATACGTTTGCTTCAATTCTTTCATTAATCGCTGAAACATCCGCTTTGATAAAAGGCTCTCCTAAAATATGTTCATACAATTCAATATATCGCTCTGATATGGTTTGAATATACTCGTCAGACATTTCAGGAACTTGTTGTCCTTCTTTTCCTTGAAAGCCATGACTAATTAACCATTGGCGCACGAATTCTTTTGATAATTGCTTCTGAGGTTCTTGTTTTGCTTGACGCTCCTCATACCCTTCTGCATAAAAATAACGAGAAGAATCAGGGGTGTGAATTTCATCAATCAACACAATTTTCCCTTCTTTTGTTTTACCAAATTCGTATTTGGTATCAACCAAGATCAATCCTCTTTGAGCTGCAATTTCAGTTCCTCTTTGATATAAGGCCCTCGTATATGCTTCTAAAACAAGATAATCTTCTTCTGATACAATACCACGTGCCAAAATATCTTCTCTTGAAATATCTTCATCATGCAAACCTAATTCTTCCTTCGTTGAAGGAGTAATAATAGGTTGTGGCAATGCATCATTTTCTTTCAATCCTTCTGGTAAGGCAACACCACACAATACTCGTTTCCCTGCAGCATATTCTCTAGCGGCATGTCCGGCTAAATATCCTCGGATAACCATCTCCACTTTAAAAGGCTCACAAATATGCCCCACTGCAACATTAGGATCCGGACTTGCAATAAGCCAATTAGGCACAATATCTTCTGTCATCTGCATGAATCGCGTTGCAATTTGATTCAAAATTTGTCCTTTATAAGGAATTCCTTTCGGCATAATCACGTCAAAAGCAGATAAACGATCCGTTGCTACCATAACTAAAACTTGATCAGCGATGGTGTAAACTTCTCTTACTTTTCCGTGATAGACACTTTTTTGGTTTGGAAATTTAAAATTAGTCTGTGTGATTGTGTTACTCATATATTTCTGTTGTGTAGTTCTTTCTATTTAGTACGCTAATAAATCTAAAAGCGCTGCTTCAAATCTACCTTTTGGTAAATATTGATCTTCTAAAGCTTTCACAAATGGGATTGCTGTTTCAATACTCGCTACTCGTTTTACAGGCGCATCTAAATATTCAAAACAGTTTTCCATAATCATTGCTGATAGGTCACTTGCAATACCTCCAAACATGGAATCTTCTTGCAAAATTATAACTTTATTTGTTTTCTTTACTGATTTGAAGATAGTTTCTTCGTCTAATGGTTGTAAAGTACGCAAGTCAATTAAATCTGCTTGAATCTCTGGATGTTTCTCCAATGTTTCTAATGCCCAATGTACACCTGCTCCAAAGGATATAATCGTTACATCAGCCCCTTCTTTAACTAAAGCAGCTTGACCAAATGGAATCGTATAGTAATTGCTTGGCACATCTTGATAGATACTTCTATACAATTGTTTGTGCTCAAAGAAAATAACTGGATTTGGATCGTTAATTGCTGTATTCATCAATCCTTTTGCATCCACAGGGAACGCCGGATAAACCACTTTCAATCCAGGTGTTTTAGTAAACCATGCTTCATTGGTTTGCGAGTGGAACGGTCCAGCTTGTGTACCTCCACCACATGGCATACGCACTACTACATCAGCTTTTTCATTCCAACGGTAGTGTACTTTCGCTAAGTAATTAACAATTGGGTTAAAACCAGTAGATACGAAGTCTGCAAATTGCATCTCCATAATAGCTTTCCCTCCATTGATTGAATATCCCATAGCTGCAGAGACAATAGCACTTTCACAAATTGGTGTATTGCGAATGCGACCTTTACCAAACTGCTCCACAAATCCGTCCGTTACTTTAAAAGCACCTCCGTATTCTGCAATATCCTGCCCCATGATGATTAACTCAGGGTGTTTTTCAAAAGATTGTTTTAACCCTTCTGATATAGCATCAATCAAACGAATGTTTTTCATTTCACCACTTGGCTCTACGTGTTCATACGTAAAAGGGGCATACATATCGTTTAGTTCAGTTTCAAAATTTGCCTGAATTGGCTCCTCTTCTTGGGTGCGTTTCCAATCAGTATCAATCTCTTTTTTGAATGCGGCTCTGATTTCCTCGTCTAACGCTTCTGTTAGTACTCCGATTTCTTTTAAATAAGCACGGTAGTTTTCTACTGGATCCTTTTTCTCCCATTCATCCATCAATTCTTGTGGAACATATTTCGTACCACTCGCCTCTTCGTGTCCTCTTCTTCTGAAAGTTAAAAACTCTACTAAGATTGGACGTGGGTTTTCGCGCATCGACTGAGCTAATGCATTGATTTTAGTATACACTTCTAAAATGTCATTTCCATCAATGATGTGACTCTCCATCCCATACCCAATACCGCGATCTGCTAAGTGCTCACAACGGTATTGCTCATTGGTTGGTGTAGATAAACCATATCCATTGTTTTCAATCACAAACAACACCGGTAAATCCCATACAGAAGCTACGTTTAAAGCTTCGTGAAAATCACCTTCAGAAGTTGCGCCTTCTCCTGTAAATACAGCCGTGATTTTCTTTTCATTGCGCAATTTATGTGCAAGGGCAATTCCATCAGCCACACCTAATTGTGGACCTAAATGCGAAATCATCCCAACGATATTAAATTCTTGTGTTCCGAAGTGGAACGAACGATCTCTTCCTTTTGTAAAACCATTTCCTTTACCCTGCCACTGTGAAAACAAACGGTACAAAGGAATATCTCTAGAAGTGAAAACACTTAAATTACGGTGCATTGGCAACACATACTCATCGTTCTCTAAAGCAGCTACAATACCTACCGATATTGCTTCTTGCCCAATTCCAGAAAACCATTTCGACACTTTTCCTTGACGGATTAAAATAAGCATCTTTTCTTCTATCATTCTTGGTTTCAATAGCCTTTTATACAAATCAACTAGCGTTTGATCTGATAGGTCTTTTCGGTTATAATCTATATGTTTCATAATTGGTTTTAAAGGGCACTAAAATAAGGCTTAAATAGGAACTCTACAAACTAATTTACACAACATTTGAGGTCAAAAAAATCAGTTGTTTTCAATTGTTGTTTTTTTATTCTTTTCACCTGCATTTTCCGTTGTATTCCCTTGCTCCTTTCTACTCCAAAAAAGCTGATTATTATCCTTTTAACTTCTATAAATTTATTTATTGCGTTAAAATTCGTATCTTGGGGAAACGAATGTTAAACTTTAATTTTTTATTATGGGAAAAGGAGATTTAAAAACAAGAAGAGGTAAAATAGTAAATAAATCATACGGTCGCCGAAGACCAAGAAAGGCTAACAAACCTACTTCATCTAAAGCATAAGCAAATTGATAAAAAAAGGAAGACCGTTAACGGCCTTCCTTTTTTTATCGATCCGATGGCGCGGATTTGCAATCCGTGCCTTCACCGTGTCTTCATCTACCCCATAAACAATACCTCAACTTCGATTTCATACTCTAAACCTGCATAATTACGAGCTGAACTGAAATAATACATTAAGTGTAATCTAACGCACGGATTGCAAATCCGCGCGATCGAGTTCTATTTCTTTTATTCCACCAATTTTATTTCATTTCGCTCTATGTTATACTCCAGGTGTTTTTCACATACATTCTGTATGAGTATTTCATCTGTCCCTATGTTTTTATATACATTGAATACCAATGTTATATCCTTGAATAAGTGTGTATATTCGGATACAGTCATAAAATCCTGCATCAACATCAGGGCTTTCTGTTTTAGAAAAACAGTATCACGCCTACACCAATTATCGTATTCATTATAGCTGCGCAACTCCATATAGAATTTATTATCTAAACTAAAGGAGTCTGGATCTTCCACTAATTCTTCATATCCATATAGTAGTTTACAATCACATTCTTCTTGTACTTTTTGTATGAACATTTTTTCCTTTTCGAGTATCTTAACTCTTTTTCGGAATGCATTATGTGTTAAGGCGCTGTACATCCAAGCATAACCGATGAACAATACCTCCCACAAATAAAATAATTTTAACTCGTTTCATTCTGTTGCTTCTTATTTATTGATGATGCTGTTTAATACTCCGATGGCGCGGATTTGCAATCCGTGCCTTCACCTACCCATAAACAATACCTCAACTTCGATCTCATACTCTAAACCTGCATAATTACGAGCCGAACTGAAATAATACATTAAGTATCTAACGCACGGATTGCAAATCCGCGCGATCGAGTAAATCTGCCTCAATCTCACTCAATTACTACTTACTATGAACCCCATACCACTCACCAATCCCCTCAATTTTCTGTAAAATAATTGTTTTTTATACAAATAACATTCAGTTCATCCCCCATTTTATTGAGGTAAATGCTCATTACTTAAAAATAAGCATTATTTCGTATACTTTTCAACTATTACAAGTGCACCCTTAAAAAACAAGGAAGATAAATTGTAATTTACTAATCAAAATAAAGAAGGAATGAATTTATCCTCATTGCTTCTTATGATTGGTGGTGTGTCCATAGTGACTCCATAGTGTGTCCATAGCTAGTCCAGTAAACCACGGCCTTTTGATAGACATGCAATAGATGCACAAGCGATTCACCCTACTAACTTATATAAGCAAGTAGGCTATTTATAACGTAAAAATAAAAACAATGGCGAAAGTAGATCCAAAAGGAAACATCAGAGGCATCATCGGTCCTATAAGTACACGTGTACTCCATGGGGTCAACATTGTCCAAAGTAGAGGGACAAAACCAAAACAAACGGCCAATACCAAGAAAGCTGCGACTGCCTTTGGGTATGTTTCAAAGCACTGCAAAATTATCCGATTGGCAATTGGTGAAATTCTATACAAAAATCACGATGCTAATTTTTCTCGTCGCTTGACAGGTACAACGCTGCAATTATTCAATAAAAACATGCAGATCCCTATAGAGCAACGCACTTTTCTCAACACATCGCTACAAGGACTCGTCGGTTTTGATCTGAATACAAACAGTCCGTTTGACACGTTTTGCACCTTACCCTTTCTCATACAAATTGCAGAGGGCAATAAAATAGTACTGCAACTTGACGCTTTTCTAGCTTCTGATTATTTTATATTCCCTGAGTATACAACAGAAGCTACACTAGAGTTTTCTTTACTTCATCTAGCCTTGCCTTCAGGTATTAATACAGTAACTGAGACTTTTTCTATTCGCTTCACCCCGAACGAAAGGGTTCTAGCACAAGTTTGGGAAAAAACCCTCCCTACAAGTGCTAATTTTACTATTGTGATTGCTGAACTCAACTATTTTAAAACAGTAAATAAAAACAAGAAAATAAGCCTTAACAATAAAGAGTTTCATCCTAGTTGTATTGTTTATCTTGACAATGGGGTCTGGGAATGACATTCGCCCTACACTCCATTTCCACTTTCCACTCTCCCCTTTCCAAACAAAAAGGATGACTATTTGTCATCCTTTTTGTTGTCTATTACTAGTTTGGACCAAATTTGAAAACTCAAATTCTCAACCAATTGAATCATGTCATCCATTGAACTATTAGCGAATACAATCACTCCTTCTTTTCGCTCTGGACTAAAGCTTATAAAATTGGAATAAGCAACATCAATACCACGATGAAAATATAGCGACTCTGATGGACTAAAAAAGTTCAAACGCCATCCTAAGCTAATCCAATCATCGGGTGTAATCATAGAGGTCGGCTTTTGCATCAGCGCTAACTCTGGATGTTTCGGATCAAAATACGCTTGAATATAGGTAGCCATGTCCTCTACCGTTGAATAGCCTTGCGTAGAGGGCAAGAAAATATCCATATAATTTGCCTTATTATCTAAACCTAAATCAATCTTGCCAATGGCACCTACTACTTTTGCGCGTTTCGGCTTAATCAAATGGGTGGAAGTTAAGTGATATTGATCAACAATATATGTTTGAAAAAGAGACGTATAAGGTTT
Source organism: Myroides odoratus (assembly GCF_001549985.1). Taxonomy (GTDB): domain Bacteria; phylum Bacteroidota; class Bacteroidia; order Flavobacteriales; family Flavobacteriaceae; genus Flavobacterium; species Flavobacterium odoratum_A. The sequence continues at coordinate 118,157 of NZ_LROZ01000010.1, forward strand.
ATTGTATACACGAGCTAAAGCATCTCCCAATACACTACTCCCAAAAATAGAGAAACGACCTCTGACCTTCAAAGTATCTAATTCGATATCGTGTACTAAATAATTGGCAATAGACGCATTTCCTATAACAGGTTCTTTTCCTTTTTTATGCTTTTTATCAGCAACTAAATCCGCTCCAACTAACGTTATTTTGGGAAAGAAAGGCAGTAAAGCTGTTCCATTAGCTAAAGAGGAAAAAGAAAAGGATAAGGTATCTTTAAACGGTTCTGGATAGTAAGCATTAATATCCTCCCATACTTTCACCTTTCCTTGGACATCTGCTTGTGCTAAGATGGTATTGGTAAAAATAGAAGTAAAAGTTCCTAAACCAAATAATCCTTTCTTGTTATCGATATCGCGAATCAATTTAGCTTTCTTTTTCAACCCATAGAAATGCACCTGATCATCTTTGATAATAGCTAGGGCTATTTCTCCTTGTTCGGGTAGATGATTGGCATTATCAAGAATAATATCTTCTAATGATTTTTCTGCTAATCCCTGTTTTAAATCCTCCTGATTGACATAATCTAAAATGCGAAACCCTACAATATTCGCTTCTTCATCAAAAGCGAAATTGACAATTGCGGTATCTTTTTCAAATTGGGTCTTAAACAAAGGTGTCTGATCGTCATTTACCCCGTAGTACTCAATGGTTACAATCGATCCTAAGTTTTGTTTCATCTCATCAAAAAAGGCCTCTACGGTATTAAAAGGCACTCTACTTTGAAGAGATTCAGAAAAACGGTGATAAAATTTATCGTAATTGCTGGTGTTGTAATCTTCCATGAAGATTTCCATGACCTGCTCAACTCGATTCTGTGCTTGTACACTCAACAAACCTCCTAATAAACAAAAAAGCAATAGTAAACGCTTAATTATCATATCTTTTTACTTTATAAAAACTAAAGGTAGTCATTTCGAAATGAAACCTTGATACTTTTAACAAAATGAAAGCTATTTTCACGATAATTATGAAATAGCACTTCGTTTTTTATTTGTATTTTTCATTATATCGCAAGTCGTTATACCTGTCATTTGAACTTCTGTCTTAGCCTTGCTTTCTACTCTAGGTTAACCTACTCTACTCCTGTATATTCCTTGCCTTCCTTTTAAGTAATCCACTGATTTTTTCTATACTGTTCGGGCGTCTGATTGGTAGCCTTCTTAAAAATAGTCACAAAATAAGACGCGTGTTCGAACCCGAGTTCATTGGCTATTTCACTGATAGAATGTGTCGTATAACTCAATAATCGCTTTGCCTCTAGTATAATGTGCTGCTTGATTAAATTTCCTGAAGTTTGCCCTAGAATATTACGGCAGATTTTATTCAGGTAATTCGTGCTAATATGCAGCATATCCGCATACTCAGAAGGCATTTTATGGGTTTTAAAATGCTGTTCAATCAAGTTTTGGTACTTCTGTATCTTTTCATGTACAGCATTATGTACTTTCACTGTATGTACAGGAATATACATACGGTCTAACTCAATCAGTAGGATATTCAAATAAGAACGCAATACTTTTTGAGAGGCTTTTTTGTTCATTCTAAATTCATCCAACATCTGCCACAACAAGAACCTCATGCTTTTTATATGATCCTGAGGGACGTGAAAAACAGTTTGATTTCCCTCATTAAAGTAAGGAAATTGATGCAATACATTGGTATTGTAACGCAAGGAAAAGAAATCGGTAGTGAAACCTATAATGGTTCCTGTAGTTCCTTCTTGCAAGGTAATGGTGTTGATACAATTGGGCTTAATAATCAATACTTGAGCTGCTCCCAGACTAATCTTATCTTGGTCAACAACGAGTTCCCCTCCCCCTTGTTCAATGCACAGTAGCAAATAAAAGGCATTGATATGCGGAGTGGCTAATACAGGGTACTTTTGAAGCAACCCTTCCAGGTTGTCCATCCAAAGATCATGTGTGGTATTGAATACGCCAATTGTGCAAACGGGTACTTTAGTCGCTTGCATAATTTTATTTTTTCTTGTTTAACTTTCTCTCTCTGTTTTTGTCTGACTTACAACACAACAAACCTAGATTTAATCTCATTTGTCGAGTAACAAGCCACAAAAAACAGTTTTATTCACAGGTATTCACACCCATTCAGGAGGTTGAAAAACAGCATATATAAAATTACTTATCACTAAAGTATCCATATAATTGGGATACGGTATATTTTCTAAGATAATAGGATGCACTACATCCGGATGATACGCCATGGATTGGCTAAATAAGGGCTGTACTTCCTTCGTTTTGAACATAGGAAGCGCTGTCTTTTTCTCTGAATCTTCTGATAATTCACTTTGGAGGTAACAACTTCCATAACACATGGGAATTGCATCAAAGCGATTGATACAGATATTTTCCGCAATATACCTTTGGTTGATATAAAAAGAGGTTAGGATCCAAAAACTCGAGGTATTTTGGTAGATAAAGGAAAGCAATATGAGAAGTAAAAGCTGCTTTTTCATTTCTATCTATCTTCCTTCAACAATAGGTTTATATCCTGAATTAATCGATCCACATCAGCAGAATTAGTTCCATCATATACGCCGCGAATATGTTGTTTACCATCAATCAACAGAAATCCACCACTATGCGCATAGCCTCCTGGAGCATTGGTCTCCTGATACGCTTGCATAAAATAACTTTGGGCCAACTGATGCATGACCTGTTCTTTTCCGTAGAGGAAATGCCATTTTAAAGCATCTACACCTAACGATTCACTGTATGCTTTTAAAACGGGAATGGTATCATTTTTTGGATCGATAGTATGCGATACAAAAAGCACTTTTTCTTCTGCTTGATACTGATCATATACCCTCTTCATCTCTACGTTCATCTTAGGACAAATGGTTGGACATTGTAGAAAAATAAAATCAGCGACATATATTTTTCCTGCCAAAGTTTCATTAGATACGACAAGACTATCCTGATTCATCAAAGAAAAAGCGGGAATCTGGTACTGCTTCTCTTTTACTGTTCCATCTGCTGTCACTTCTTCCGTAGCATGACCTAAATAAGGCAACTGCTCTGCTTTTTGAGAACATGCCATAAAAAAAGAAACAAAAAAGAAAAGGAAGATGGGCTTCATCCAACAAAAGTACGAAAAATTACAAGAATCAGATCATAAAAAACACAAGAGCTTTGGATCTTTTATAATTCAAATTTTTGAACATAGAAACAACCATATTTTCAAACAAACCGTTTTATTATTTAATTTTAATTACAATAACACATATTTTAATATATTTTATTTGATTTTAAACACAAATAATTCATTTAAATTCAAAGTCATTTTTTTAACTTGCACCGGTGATTCAGTTCGAATTCAAAGTAGAAAATTCTCTTTCTTGAAATGATATTAAAACAACAAAATAATAGAACAATGCCCCATTCTTTTTTAAAAGCACAGTCTTCTGTTGCTGAAGAGTCCGCTCATTCGCACTCCTCTATACAAAGCAATGCCTCTGCCATCGCTCAACACTATATCCCAGGAATCAATCAATTGGTTGACCTTACCTTTAGTATCGAAGGGAAAACCTTGACTTACTATCGCGATTTCGAACTCAAACAGAGCAGTCAAACGCATCATGAATTTACAGCTTCATTTAGTCATGATTGTTTAGGAGGAAGAGAAACGCATGAAATGGAAGAATCTCAAAAACTCGTAGGCAAGCGCCTTTTAGTTTCCATGCATTATAAGAACAACACCGATAAGCCGAGGCGTTATTTTGTAGGGGTCATTACGAGTGTGTCTTTTGAGCAAGCACACGGCAGTCAAGGATATCTTATTCTTAAAGGGTTTAGTCCAACAGTACTGCTAGATCAAGCGCCAAATATCCAAAGTTTTGGTGGTCAAAGTTCAGAGCCTTTACAAGGGGTTGTTCAACAACTACTTGACCAGGGTTACCATCAACAAGAACAGTATAAATCTAGCATTCAACTCACCCATCCCAGGCAATTATCCTATAGTTGCCAGTACAATGAAACTCCTTATAACTTTCTCACTCGCCTTGCTCACGCACAGGGAGAACATTTTTTTTATGACGGAGAAATTCTTCATTTTGGCAAAATTCCCACAGATGAAAAACCGATTCGATTGCTCTATGGGCGTGATGTGAGTCAGCTGGAGATTCGCCTACAAGCGCGTCATGTAAATCGCTTATTGTATGATTACAACAGCGTGAGTGATGAAAAACTAAGCACCAGTACGGATACGTCTTTAGTGCTAAAAGGCACCTTAGCTAAATCAACTTATATACAAGCTACACAAACGTTTACCACGCCTTCTCTTCAACAAGCTCCTATAGCAGCAATGACCCATCAAGAGGTAGAACACGCTCAAAGAGGACTTATTGGCCGAGAAGGAATTCACGTTTTTGTTACGACTGGTAATACAACCATCCCCTTTTTGTATCCGGGTTGTAGGGTAGAAATACAGATGTTCCAACCGAACAAAAAGACAGCCCATTATTTTACGACCTTACTCATCACAGAGGTTCACCATCAGGTAGATGCTTTGGGGAAATATGAAGGTACATTTAAGGGGGTCGATGCACAAACGGAATCTATTCCACAAGCACATGTCCAATCCCCTTTAGTTGAGCAACAACTAGGCAGAGTCATCAGCAATAAAGATCCTCAAGGTAAAGGGCGCGTACAAGTGCAATTTGATTGGCAACGCAATAATCAAAGTACTGCATTTATTCCTGTACTAAGTCAGCATGCAGGTAACAGCTCATTTGTTTCCGCTAATCGTGGGTTTGTCTTTATTCCAGAAGAAGGGGATCTAGTACTGGTGAGTTTTATAGGCAATCATCCCGATCGTCCTTTTGTTTTAGGTAGTTTTTTCTATGGATCCACAGGCATAGGTGGCGGACATGAAAACCAAATCAAGAGTATCCGTACCCGAAGTGGACATACCCTTCGATTTACAGAAGACGAGTCTATTGAACTATTTGATGCAATAGGCAATCACGTTACCTTAGATACCAAAGCGAAAGACATCCTACTTACAGCTCCTGAAAATTTAATTTTAAACGCTAAGAATATTCATTTACATGCTAGTCAAAATATCCACGCCTTTGCCCAACAACATTTGTATTTGGAAGCCCAAGAAAATATAGATATTAAGGCCGCAAAACAGTATAATTTAACGGCTAGAGATAGCACAACATCCATCGTTTATACTGCTGCGTATCAAACACAAGATTATAGGTTAACGTGTGAAATCGGGCAGATGGAAGCTACCAAAGAAAATTTTCAATTCTTGTCCAATAAGGAAGTAGAAACAATAAGCAACAAAAGAGTCAAGTTGCTCTAAAAAAATTTCGGTATGAAAAAGCAAACTTCCATCCCTTCGCCATCTGTTTCTGAATTCATCGTTTGTTCAGGGGCTCAATGTACGTGTACAGGAAACCCCTTACTTTTTCCTGAATTGCGGATTAGTACGCATAAAAAGTATTATGCGAATGCGGTTGATAAACTCATTGCGACTATTGAAGACACTCAATTTGTCGAAGGACCTTCTCCTTTTAAAACGTGTAAGCACAAAAAAGGGTACGATAAAAGCTGTCTGTATCAACCTCTTGGTTTTTGGAAGGTCGAAGCCAATGCGCATTTTCCTTCTCTTGGAGAACGGGATATCTTAACTGAAACAGGTACGCTACAATGTGTAATAGGCGGTATAATCTCCATTCATCACCATGGTCAAGTTATTACGGCGGAGGAAGACCAAGAGCAACAAGAAACAGAAACAGCAGAAGAAGAAAACACTTGTGATGATTTAATTGAAGAAAAAGTTGGTGAAGCTAGTAGTCTTCAAACGCTCCGCTATGTTTCCAATGTCGATAGTATAACGTTAGTGAATTTAGACGAACTCCATTGGGGTGCGCTTAGTCCAGAAAATCCTCGTGCTTTGCGTGTGGGCCTTGGAGAAGAAATGATATTTAGAGCGAGTACACCTTTAGGAGAAGACAAGCAGTACATCAGCTGGAGCGTCACACAGTCTTGTGGTGATTCGAGCCTTTTCGAAGCAGGAAAAACGGGTCAGACTTTTCACGTTCAAACAACGGCAGAAAACGTCAATTACCAAGCACATCCCACCACCCATCGTGCTTTTAGCTGGGAACCTACTCAGACGGGTGTTTATCTTATATCTGCTGCACGAACGCCAAAAGAAGAGGCGACAAAAACATATTACGGCACTTTTTACTACTATATCGAAGTGGTCAATCAGGCCGTTCTTACCTTGTTGGAATTGAATCAACCCCCAACATTAACGCGCGTTGTTGGAGATCAAGTAAAGATTACACTGCATAGTACCATTCGCTTGTCACAGGAACGAGTCGATCAACTGCGAATCAAAGTTCGCGTAAAAGAAGGAGATTCACATACCCAAACCGCTGTTGTTTTCTGCTCAGCAGGTAAGCATCCATTTACTCAAGTCGGTACTGTCATTCAAGCAGTGTATACCTGCACCAATACCCATACCTATCAAGTGGAGGTTTGGGAAAATTCAAAGCGCAGCTTTGCAATCCCGCCTCAATATTTTCAGATATACGCCAATGCAGTACTCTCGATTTCTCCACAGGTAGAACGGATTCGCTTTGGTAGTCGGATTACATTTACAGCTGAGCTTCAAAACAAGCAAACTATCAATCCAACACAGGTTAAATGGTTGATACAATCTCCAGGTAGTAAGCAATTTCAACAGCATTTTATACGTCATACAACAGTGACTCTAGATTTTACTGCGGAAGGTACCTATGTTATTGCGTGTGTATATGGCAATTTTTGGACAGGAAAAGACAAAGCGACACAAACCATTCAAGTCATGGCTAATCAACTCGAACAGTTGACACTAAGCCCAAGCCATGCCTCTTCGACAACTGTTCAAAAGACTCAAAACCAAGTTTATCGAGTTTACCGTCAAGCTATTGTGACGCTTACTTTGGAAACAACTTTAGGGTATCAATCTCCAACAGCAGATGTATATGTGGAAGCTCATGAGTTACACCAACCAAATGTGTTTCAACGATTGCTTCACTATGTGTTCCCTGAAAAAGAAAATCAACCAGCTTCTATTATTCACGCCAATGTTGACGGTGAAATACGCTATATGCTAACTTATGTCAAAGGGCCTAAAAAGCAGGCGGGTTTTGACTTGTCTATGTATTATGCCAATCCAAAACTTCAACAAGCCATTCAGCGCGATTTGAAGGAACTGCAAGCAACTGAATCAGCAGATACGCTTGCCAATCAATCCTTAGAAGCGATTGAAATCTATCCTATTCACACCCAAACCGAGGGTATTGTATTGCAGTCTAACCTAGCTACGCTGGATCTTCAATTGGAAGAAGTTGGTTTGTACCGCTTGGAGGTGCTATTCAATAACCAAACGTATACTCATGAAATTGAGTGTATAGAAGGAAAAGTGAACCGCTGGGAATTTGTCAATGCGTTGGATCAACATCAGCCTACTTTAAGTTTCAATGAAGACTTTGCTATTGCATTGGAAATTACAGGTTTTGAGGATCAATCAGCGACAATTTGTTATTGGTATGATTCTCGCAATCGAGAACGAGATGTATTAGAATTGTTTCGCGATACGGTTGATTTTGACAGCCAAGGGAAAGGTACGCATGTGGTAAAAAGCTTCTCTGATTTTTGGAAGACTTTCGCTTGTCAGGTTCCAGAAGGTCAAGGGGAAGAATACGCGATCTTTTTTACCCTTTCAGAAGAAATTGGACTATCGAATGTCAAAAGGGAATTATTCGATAAAAAGGAAGCCCTTTTTGGTCATGTTTTTCCAGTGGATACGGTGAATACTTATGCGTATATTCTGAAGAAATACCGTATTGAAGCCTATTTTAACACGGCTAATCACCGCCGTTTGATTCGCCCCATACTGTACAAAGAACCCATTGAAATTGAAGTAGTACGCATACTGGGGCGCTATGATCAGGATGAAATCTTACCTGATACCTTGACGGTAACCCTATATGAAAATACCAATCAAAGCTTTTTAAAGTTGGAATTTAAAGATCGAAAGGCTACCTCATTTTCTCTTGCTTTTCCCAAAGGGCAACATACAATTTATCATCCCTTAGATACGGGGGATGAATTGATCTACAAAGGGAATACTCATAAAAAAGACAAGGGATTGGCAAGTACCCCTCGTGTGTTTTATTTAGGAATTAGCTATGAAGCCAAAACCAAAGGACCGTTGTATAACCAAAACCCATATACCGTAAAGAAAACAGCTGTGGAGGTATTATTTCCTAAAGGATATGAGCGAAATCGAGCTAATGATCACTTACTGATGCAGCCCTTTCAACCGGAAATAGAAGAAGGATTGCCTCGTACAGAGGCTCAAAAACGAGCGAAAGAAAATCTTCTTCGCCTAGCGACCTATCACAAGGACAATAAATTGGGCTACCTCTACCTGCATCAGCTTAAACTGGTTGAAAAATTTGTGTTTAGCCAAACTTTTAAGGAACACAGTATACCAATTGTCGTGGAGCGTAGACCGCAGGATAAAAAGGAGGTTGTACCTGATTCCCATTCCGATTGTCCAAGATGTAAGGCTCCTGTAACAAGCGCCCAATTGCTCCAGATATTTCCAGGATCAGATGCAGCTGTCCTGGAAGCCATTGCAAAAGCCTATACTGATTATATGACGGTTTTTGAAATGAATACTTGTTGGAATAAAGCGCATTTTTTTGCACAAG
>NZ_LROZ01000011.1 GCF_001549985.1 Myroides odoratus
GACACTGTACCAAAAACTGTGTAAGTATAAAATTCTGCTTGGGTTAAAACCGCGCAGAATTTTTTTATATATTTAATATTTAAATAGTTATGGAAACAAAAGACCTATTTCCGGATGAGTTTTTCAAACAGTTTAAAACTGGAGATGAACTTCAAAACTTCCTAAAAGACTTACAAAAGCGAGGAATTGAAAAAATGTTAGAAGGCGAGTTAGATGCTCATCTAGATTACGATAAGCATGATTTACGAAAGGAAGAAAATACGCGTAATGGTTACTCTACCAAAAAGATAAAAACGAGTTACGGAGAAGAAGAAATAAAGGTTCCTAGGGATCGTGATGCTAGTTTTAACCCTATGATTATCCCCAAACGAAAAAGCATGGTGGAGGGCTTGGAAAACGTTATTGTTTCCCTTTACGCCAAAGGGATGTCTGTTTCTGATATCGAAGAACAAATACGAGAAGTATATAATTTCGATGTCTCTAAATCCACAATATCTCGTATAACCGATGCTGTTACTGCAGATATTATCGCTTGGCAAAATCGCCCATTAGAACCAGTTTATTTAATTGTTTGGATGGATGGAATTGTATTTAAAGTTCGAGAAGATTCAAAAGTGATTAATAAAACTATTTATATCGCAGTAGGATTAAAACGTGATGGGCGTAAAGAAGTTTTAGGTTTGTGGTTAGGTAAAAATGAGTCATCTTCCTTTTGGATGGGTGTTTTAACGGATATAAAAGCCCGTGGAACTGAGGATATTTTAATTACAGCAACTGACAATTTAAACGGTTTTACTGATACTATTCGCACTGTTTTTCCTGAATCTAAAACGCAGATATGCGTTGTACATCAAATACGAAATGCTTGTAAATACGTTGTTTGGAAAGATAAAAGACCTTTTACTGCTGATATGAAACATATTTATAATGCTCCAAATAAACAAGCTGCGCAAGCTGCTTTTAATGACTTTGCTGTTAAATGGGAACATAAATATTCCTATGCAATACAAAGTTGGAGAAACAATTGGGAAGATCTTACAGTATTCTTTGAATTCCCTATAGAGATTAGAAAAATCATCTATACCACCAATTTAATTGAGAATTTAAACGGTAAAATAAGGAAGTATACCAAGAATAAATTATCCTTTCCTACAGACGAAGCTGTGATGAAATCCGTATATTTGGCTGTAAGAGAAGCAACTAAAAGATGGTCAATGCCAGTAAAAAGCTGGGGAATTATACTTGATCAATTCTTAATCCTATATCAAGAAAGGGTTAGACTTTAATTCAAAACCTAACCCAAGCTTTATTTTTGAACTTACACACTTTAAGAGATAGTGCCCAGTTCACTGTACGCACTTTCCTTTGTAAGAAATGAGTTCACAGTTCACCCCCCTCATCATTTATCCCACCCTCTCATCAACTCACCCCCTCACCATTTATCTCACCTAATTTATATTGGTTTTGGTGTTCGATGAATCTTCACTACGTTTCGATTTCACCCCCTCAACAACTAACCCCTTCACTCTCTCATCGCCTCAACTTCTCACCAACTCATCGCCTCACCTTCTCATCGCCTCACCTTCTCATCACCTCACCCCCTCACCAACTCACCCCCTCACCAACTCACCCCCTCATCTTCTCCCCCAAATAAACAATTCAAACAACAACCAAAAATCTCATTCAAAAAACAAATAAATCACAGATTTTCAATACTTTAATTCAAAAACATATAGTAAAAAAACCTATTTTAGTACTCCTAATAACAACTTATTAACTTACTATATACCTGTTTCAACGAGTTTCTTTGAGTAAGCTACACTTCTTTTTAAGTGATTGATGTACACTCATTTCCCGTTCAAACAAGTTGGACTTAAATCACAACTTATGAGTACAAAACCCCTCCGTCGCGTAATTTCAGACCCTGATTCGCACAATCTCAATTTAATCCAGCAATTGTATAACCACAATTCTAATTTTGCCGCTTATGCGAAGTGCGTCACCACACTTTTTTATTACTATATGCATCATTGCACCCAAACCCATGACGATTTTTCGCTCAATACAGATGATGTACAAGATCTACTAGAATTGGTCCATCTGCTCCAAAATCTAAAACAACCAACGAACTAGTTTTTTTAATCATTTTCTACTAAGGACAAAAGCAGCAGCCAACTTCGTTTGCTACTGCTTTTTTACTCCATCATTAGTAAACCCTTTATTTTCCTATTTGATACGCCTCAGTGATAAAATACACTAAACAAATCCAGAAAAACAATCTCATTTAAAATTCAAGTAACCGACTAAAAACTAAATAAAATTAATATAGACTATTTTACCATATGGATTTATTAAAAATAATGCAAATAATAATTTGTTTGCTTTTTACAGCTTGTGTCAAAGAAAAAAAAACAAATATCGACTACGAGACTAAATATACCTATATAGAAGAAAGATTCCCTCTGCTAATTAATAATTTAAACAAAACAGAAATTGACTCTTTTATTAATGTAATGAAATTTAATGAACAAGGCATACTAGCATCATTAGACATAGATTTATTAAAAAAAGGAAGTAAAAAAGAATTTAAAAATTATATCGAAAACTTCACTAAAGATTTGGGTAGTAATGTAGATTATATCGCAATAATAAATGAAGTCGGTGAAGAGGAAGCATTAGTAAATAATTATTTTACTAATACTTCTAATGAAGAAATTCCTTTAAGTGAAATAGTAACATGGGATGGTTTGTTCTTAATTACATCCTTAAGATGTGGGCATTGTTTAGAGTTTTTCAAAACTTTAAATAACTTATCTAATAGTGATGTAAAATTAGTGGCTCTTTTTCCACAATCATCTATCATTCTTGAAAATTATAAAAAAGGAACCGCATATTCAAATTTTGGTTTTCTTAATAAAAATTGGAACATTTTCTTTAATTCAGAAGATATAGTAAAACAATTGCTTCCAGAATATAGTGATAAAACTGATGGTTTTCCCTATGTTTTTTATAGGAAAAATGGCAAAACAATTAAATTAAAAATGGATATAAATTTTTTCACAGAAGAAAATCTAAAATCACTTTTAAAAAAATACAATTAAAATTATATAAAATGAGAAAAAACTTTTTTTGCTTAGGACTGCTTTTATGCACAATTTCTTTTATCTCTTGTGACACAGAAGAAAAAGAATTACTATCAAATAATAATTCAACCTTAGATCTACCTGCTAAACCAGGAACATATTTATATAAAAATATGGAAAATAGATGGTTTTGGTTAAGTGGTTGTACAGGGACAAGTGGTCTATGTGTTGTGGAAGTCAAAAAACTAGAAACTGCCCCAGATAGAATTAACCTTACCCCTTATACCGGTGATCATTTACAATTAGAAAACTTAAAGAATGCATATATCTCCGAAAATTTAATTGAAGTACAAAAAAATTTAGATGTTAAAGAATTAATTACGTTTAAAGAAATAATGAAATTCAATAGCGATAAGAATTTAGTTTCATATGATTTAGATTTATTAGAAAAAGCATATCAATCAGAGGATTTATTTTATAATAAAGTTTCTGAAATAACTTTAAAACTCGATCAAAAAACTGAAAATATAATTATTGTCGATGAATCAGGGAAAGAAATAATAATTAAAAAATAAGTACATAAAAAACAAAATATGGATTAGATTTCCAATTAAAGTCTAACCCTTTTTGAAATCTAAAATCGATCAACAAAAAAAACAGCAATAAACCCTAGTCTATTGCTGCTTTTCTATTTTTATTTATTTGCCTTTATAAGGTCTTAAACTGCGTTACGAACATCCACAATCGCCGCTCCCACAAGAGCCTCCACCTTTTTTATTGCTCTTTTTACCCCAGGCTTTCTTGATGAAAAATCCAATGGCAAAAAGCAATAGGCCATAAACGATAATCTCTTGGTAATCCATTGTACTTTACTTTAAGAGTTGATAGGCTATAAACGCTGCCACATAAGCGAAAACCGTCATAAAGACCAACTGATAAATGGTCCACTTCCAAGATTTCGTTTCTCTTCTAACAATCGCTACTGTAGCGGTACACTGCATCGCAAAAGCATAGAAAAACATCAAGGATACTCCACTTGCTAAGGTAAACACTTTTTCGCCTGTATCTGGCCATACCTCAGCAGCCATTTTTTGCTTGATACGTCCATCTTCATCGTTTTCATCTCCTGATCCTACATTGTAGATTGTTCCTAAAACTCCGACAAAAATCTCACGTCCTACAAAAGAAGACAACACGGCAATTCCCACTTTCCAATCATACCCCAACGGTTTGATCACCGGTTCAATAGATTTACCTAATATCCCAATATACGAGTTTTCTAAGCGGTAACTTGCTACATACTCACTCATTTCTTCTTCTGAAACCTCTTGTCCTTGGTGTACTTGAGCCATGTGTTCTTCTGCATGTTCAAATTTATCACCAGGACCATGTGCTCCTAAGAACCAAATAATGATGGACAATACGAAAATAATCTTTCCAGCTCCCACAACGAAAGCTTTTGTTTTTTCGTACATATTGGCCACTACGTTCTTGATGATAGGCGTACGATAATTCGGCATTTCAATAACAAAATACGATTTTCGTTCGCTTTTGATGTACTTACTCAACGCCCAAGATGACACAAGTGCAGCTAAGAATCCAATGAAATAGAACAACGTTAAGGTTAATCCTTGCAAGCTTAAAAAGCCGAACAAACGCGTTTCTGGAATTACTAAAGCAATGATAATAATATAGACCGGAATACGTGCAGAACAGGTCGTAAATGGCGTTACTAGGATGGTAATCAATCGCTCTTTGGGATTCTCAATATTACGTGCAGACATAATCGCCGGAATTGCACAAGCATTTCCAGAAATTAAAGGCACCACTGATTTTCCACTTAATCCAAATGGACGCATGAGTTTATCCATCAAGAAAACCACACGACTCATATAGCCTGTTTCTTCTAAAATTGAGATAAACATGAACAAGATGGCAATTTGTGGAATAAATGGCATTACTCCTCCAATACCTGGTACAATACCATCGGCAATTAAATCCGTCAGTTTTCCTGGCTCCATCACTTCGTGTACCCATGAACCTAAATTAGAGAATTGCTCATCAATCCAATCCATAGGAATACTTGACCATTCAAAAATCGCTTGAAAAACCAACATCATGATTCCGAAGAAAATCAAATACCCATACACTTTATGCGTTAAGATTCGATCTACTTTCGTACGAAATCCCGTTGCTTTTGATGTATCACGGGTATACGTTTCTTTCAGCGTATCATTAATAAACTGATAGCGCTTAATCGTCTTCTTATGTTGTAATTTTTTTATTTCATTTTCCGACAAGTGAATGCCTTTCGCCTCAATGTCTTTCTTTCCAATATTGCCAATGGTAATATCTTGCGAATAAATCATCCATAACTTGAATACGGATAGATTCGAGAAAGTCAAGGCTAATTTTCCAAAGAATGTTGGATCAACATCTGTTGCATTTAAACAAGGTTCAATGGAATAATTCTTATAGTCTAATACCGCTTGTTTTAATTCTTGAATACCCAATTTCTTCTTGGCACTCATCAAAACAATTTTGGTATTGAGTTTCTTTTCTAAGGCGGCAACTTGAATGCTAATTCCCTTCTCCTCCATATGATCCGCCATATTAATGACTAAAATCGTAGGGAATCCCAGCTCTTTCACTTGGGTAAATAGCAATAAATTGCGTTTTAAGTTTTCAATTTCGGCAACGACAATCGCCACATCTGGATAGTCTTCATTCGTTGAATCAAACAATAAATCCAACACAATACGCTCATCTTCAGAGCTCGCATTGATACTATAGGTTCCAGGTAAGTCAATGATGGTAGCTGTTACCTCATCATTTAACTTAGTTGTACCTGATTTTTTATCTACGGTAATACCAGGATAGTTCCCGATTTTGTGATTTAAACCCGTTAAGGCATTGAATACAGAGGTTTTACCTACGTTAGGATTCCCTATTAGGGCAACTTTAATATCTTTTTTCATCAATTGGTCCTGCTAATCTTACTTCAAATCGCCTTCTAGGCTCACTACAATTTCTCTCGCTAATTCCTTGCGGATGGATAGATGGGTATCATTGATACAGAAATAAATAGGATCTCCTAAAGGAGCAACTTCCAAAAGCTCAACAGCATTACCTGGTAAACAGCCCATTTCTAATAATTTTAAAGGAACTTTATGCATATCAAAATCAGCAATTACGCCCTTTTCATTTCTTTTCAATAAGTCTAATGTTGTATTCACCTTATTTAGATTTAATTCACATTGCAAAAGTAAGCAATAAAAAAAGAATTCGAACATAATTTAAGGATTAATTAGTCCAAATACTACTAAGTCAACGTCTTGAATCTACCTTGTAGGCTGAGATTTTACGATAAAATGAAAAAGCCATGCTGAGTACACAGCATGGCTTTCCTTTTCTTATGGACTATTATTTACTTCGTCTCTTTTTCGTGTTGGTACAACCATTGGATATCTTCCCATAGTTCTTCCATATTCTTATTTTCAGGGTCCTTGGTATTCAAATTTGTTCCGTCATAAAATCCTCGGATTCGTCCTTCGCTATCCACTAAAACAAAATTCTCTGTATGTACCATGTCGTACATCTCCTCTGGTGAACCTGTTTTTACAGCCAAGTATGAATTTCTAGCGATGTAGTAAATGTCGCGTTTATCTCCCGTTACTAAATTCCAAATGGAATCATCCACTCCTCGTTTTAAAGCATATTCCTTCAAAACGGGAACGCTATCAATATCTGGTGTAACGGTATGAGAAAGTAACTTCACTCCGGGTAATGTTTTGATTTTATCTTGCAACCACTCCATATTATCTCCCATGATAGGGCAAATAGTTGGACAAGTCGTAAAGAAGAAATCGGCTACATAAATATGGCCTTCATAATCTTTATTGGTAATGGTATCTCCATTCTGGTTGATAAACGTAAAAGGAGCAATACGGTGTTTTTGCTTATTCGCCTCGTGTTGAATTAAACTATCTACCATTTCTGGATTAACCATAGAAGGAGTATACACAGGCAAGCTTTTTCTATATTTCAATGCATTGTAAAACAAAACGAGAATTCCACAACTCATCAAAAAGAAAAATAGAAAGAAATATCTATAGCGTTTAAAAAATTGAAACATGATACTTTGAGTTTGTTACAAACTTACAAATTCCAACCTATAAATACGTTAAAGCTAGCTTAAAAACCCTACCTCTTTCCTCAGCGCTCTACTTCTCTCATTTTTCATTTTAAAACCGTAAATCACGCCAAAAAACAAGATTTATTCCTAAAAATTCAATTTATAGCCTCAAAAAGAAATTACTCAAAAGATATTTTCTATTTTTGTTTAAACTAGAATTAAAGTAAAAACTTAAATACAAATGAAAAAAAGAGTATTGTTAACCTCTGGTCTAGCTCTAGCTTCATTAGTTGCCTGTAAAGATGGCAAGAAAACAGAAGAAGTTGCAGATCAAGAAAATCACGGAATTAACTTAGAATACATGGACCTAAGTGTTAATCCTGGTGATGACTTTTTCCGTTTTGTAAACGGTACGTGGTATGATAACACAGAAATTCCTAATGATAGAACACGTTGGGGAAGTTTTGATGAATTGAGACAGAATACAGATAAAGATGCCTTAGCTATTTTAAAGAAAGCAGCTGAAGCTCATAATTTGGATGCCAAATCAGATCAAGCGAAAGCAGTTGCTTTATTTGAAACGTATCTAGATGATGCTACACGTAACAGTGTAGGTGTAACGCCTCTAAAACCATACTTGGATCAAATCAATGCGATTCAAACTCCTGCTGATGTGACTAAGTTAATCAATGACTTAGCTGACGAGGGTGGTTTAGGATTCTACTCTTCTTACGTATATGCTGATGCAAAAAACTCAAATGAAAACACGATTTATTTAAGTACAGGTTCTCTTGGGTTACCTGATCGTGATTATTATGTGTTGCAAGATGCTGACATGAAAGAAAAACGCGAACAATACGTTGCACACGTAGCTCGTATGTTAGAGATGGCAGGAGAATCAAAAGAAGAAGCTACTGCAGATTCAAAACGCGTTTTAGCAATTGAAACAAAAATGGCTGAGCCTCGTTTAACAAGAGTAGAACGTAGAGATAGCCGTTTAACTTATAACCCAATGACCATTGCGGAGTTACAAAAAACAACTCCAGTAGTTGATTGGACGGCTTATTTTAATGCAACAGGTTTGAAAAACATCGACAAAGTTGTTGTTTCTCAACCAAGATACATGAAAGCGTTAAATGACATTTTATCGGCTAAAAACATCGCAGATGCAAAAGCTTATTTAAAATGGACCTTAGTGAACGGATATGCTAGTACGTTATCTACCGACATGGAGACAGCAAACTGGGAATTCTATTCTAAAACATTAGAAGGAGCAAAAGAACAAAGACCAGCTGAAGAAAGAGCACTTGCTGTTGTAAACAATACAATTGGTGAGGCTTTAGGTCAATTATACGTAGCTGAAAAATTCCCTGCTGAAGCGAAAGCAAAAGCTCAGGCGATGATTAAAAACGTATTAACAGCATTTGGTGAGCGTATCAAAAACTTACCTTGGATGGCTGAAGAGACTAAAAAAGGAGCGTTAGAAAAATTAGCGACTACTACAGTTAAAATTGGTTACCCTGACAAATGGGAGGATTATTCTAAAATGGATATCAAATCACCCGCAGCTAAAGGAAACTATTTCGAAAACATGAGAAATGCATCGAAATGGGAAGTAGCGAAAAACAGAGAAGATTACGGTAAACCAGTAGATAAAACGAAATGGGGAATGTCACCGCAAACAGTAAATGCGTACTTCAACCCATTATACAACGAAATCGTATTCCCTGCGGCTATCTTACAACCGCCATTCTACGATTACAAAGCAGATGAGGCTATCAACTACGGAGGAATCGGTGCAGTTATTGGACACGAAATTTCACATAGTTTTGACGACTCTGGAGCGCGTTACGACAAAAATGGTAACTTAAACAACTGGTGGACAGATGCTGACTTAGAGCGTTTTACTGTTTTAGGGAATAAACTTGCAGATCAATACAGCGCATTAGAACCACTTCCAGGTGTATTTGTAGATGGTAAATTTACTTTAGGTGAAAACATTGGAGATTTAGGTGGTGTAAACGCTGCTTATGACGGATTAAAAATCTACTTGAAAGAGAATGGAGATCCAGGTTTAATCGATGGATATACACCAGAACAACGTTTCTTTATTTCATGGGGAACAATCTGGAGAACGAAAGCACGTGATGAGGCGGTTAAAAACCAAGTAAAAACAGATCCACACGCGCCAGGTTATTATAGAGCTTTTGTTCCTTTACAAAATGTTGATGCTTTCTACGAAGCATTCGATATCAAAGAAACAAACAAACTTTACATCAAACCAGAAGAACGAGTTAAGATTTGGTAATATAAAAAAAGGGTATTTCTAACGAAATACCCTTTTTTTATATGGGTTATGAGTTATTAGTGATGGGTAAATTCTCGAATTAAAAATTATTATCACAATAGAAAATCCCCTCTATATGCTGACGAGGAAAAGCAACACTTGTTACTCACACTCGTTCAGTCCGTTCAGTATGTCATGCTGACGAAGGAAGCATCGCACCCGTTACTCAATAGCTGTTATGCTCCGTATGATGGATTACGAGATGCGACCTCTCCTGCGTCGAGATGACATACTACAGGGTTACTGGGAGCAACTATTGAAAGTGGAATATAAGGCAACAATACTAATGACTACAAACGAAAAATGGGATACAAATGATACACTCACTTCTATCCCATTTACCTTATAGGTTTATCTTTGTTTTAATTTGCTACGTTCTGATTTCTTATTGCTTTTCTCCCACTTTCAAAACCATTGGATCAATCTTCAACAACCATTCATAATAATCCTTTTGTCCTTTCAATTGATTCAAATATTCCGCAATTAGAAAATGCATAACTAATTCTTTATGGCGATCCAGTTTGAAAAATAATTTATTGCTCTCTAAATGACGCTTAAAGGAAGTATATTCTTTTTTATCTGCTTGTAAATAGGCAATTAATTCTGCTGTGGTCATGTTATTATACCTTTGGCGCGCTTGATCAATTTCTTGAAATACATAATAACTCACCATTCCCGATTTCATCATCATGACAATGGCTTCCTCGCCGTGCTTTCTGGCAATAGGTACAAACAAATCGGGAACGATTCCCCCACCTCCATACACAATTCGTCCTTTTAGCGTTTTAAACTGCAAACTATCCGCAACTTTAATACTATCTGCGGCATACAATTCACCATGCTCATAACGCGAACGGAAATCATTGTTGTAATCCTCTATACCGTTCTTGTAGTTCTTTTGGATAGAACGTCCAGAAGGGGTGTAATAACGTGCGGTTGTTAGTCGAATTGCAGAACCATCGCCCAACATCAATTCGCGTTGTACTAATCCTTTTCCAAATGTGCGTCTTCCAACAATAGTTCCTCGATCATTATCCTGAATCGCCCCTGCAATAATCTCACTAGCAGAAGCACTATTTTCATTTACTAATACATAAAGGGGTTTCGTTGTAAAGAGATTTGTACTCTTCGCTTTGGTTACTTTTTCTTGTCCTCCGCGATTAATCGTTTTGACGATGATTTGATCCGTCAGCAATAAATCATTTAAAATTTTGCTCGATTGATCCATATAGCCTCCACTATTATCGCGTAAATCAATAATTAACCCTTGAATTCCCTCTTCAATTAATTGCAACAATCCCGCTTGAAATTCTTCATAGGTTGTACTTGCAAAGCGATTGATTTTGATATAGCCATATTGGTTGTCCAACTTAAGGGCAATATCTACACTTTTTAATGGTATCGGTTCGCGTTTTACCTTGATGTTTTTTCTTTCTTTGGTTGTTTTACGATAGACTTCTAAGGTAATAGCTGTGCCTTCATCTCCCCTTAATACAGAAGAAATCGTATCGGAAGAGATTTCCTTTCCATATAGCACCTCTTGATTTGCTTTTAGAATGCGATCTCCAGCCAAAATACCCGCTTGAATAGAAGGTCCTCCTTCTAACGGTTTAATGACAGCCAATGAATCTTGATAGAGGTAATATTGCACCCCAATACCGACAAAGCTTCCTTGCATGGATTCTGTGACCTCTTTCATGAGGTCTTTACCAATGTAAACCGAATGAGGGTCGAGTTGCTCTAGGATTGTGGTTACTGTGCGATCCACTATAGAATCCGTATCCACTTGATCCACGTATTCTTGCTCAATAAAGTCAAGCAAGCGATTTAGCTTTAGTTTATTGTGATTGGTAAAAAAGTTCCCATGTGAACGCTGAGAAGCAGACACTAAAAATCCGCCCAACAAAACGCCAAGGGAAATAGAAATTGCAACGATAAAAGGCCAAAAAAACTTTTTCATAGCACACGCATTAATCTAGGTCCTCGATATGGACCACCTCAACTCCTGCTTTATGCAGAAAATCAATACCCGCCATATCTTTGTATCCTTCCACATACACCACGCGTTTTATTCCCGCTTGATGAATTAATTTACTACAATCGCGACAAGGAGACATAGTAATATATAAAGTTGCATCTTGACAGCTTTGGGTAGAGCTTGCTACTTTTAGAATAGCGTTGGCTTCAGCATGTAATACATACCAATGCGTCTGGTCATTTTCATCTTCACAACAATTATCGAATCCTGTAGGTGTTCCATTATATCCATCCGATATAATCATGCGATCTTTGACAATGATTGCACCAACTTTTTTGCGTTTACAGTAAGACAATTGGCCCCATTCGCGTGCTATACGCAAATACGCCTTATCGTACTTAGTTACTTTAGGATTTGACATAAACCTCTATTTTATAACTCTTAATATACGACAAAAATACACATAAGTTTCACGTGACTCTCTATCCTCGTTTGAAATAATGCAATTATCCTGATAGAATTACTTGTCTAACCCTAGCCTAACACCTATTATCTCCCTCATAAGCGTCTTTTTGACCTCCATTTTTTTTTGCTTCAAACACGCATTATTATAAAGTTTTTTTGTACATTACTTCTAATTAACACCTTAAACCAATTAACAACAAAAAGAGAACTCATATGGCTTATTTAGATTTATATAACAGTGATTTTAAAGAGCGTAACAAAGGGCACTTTGCTTCTATCGTTCGCGTTGCCTTAGCGGATGGAGATATCAGTGAAGAAGAGCTTAAATTCTTAAATGAATTAGCGGATAAATTGGATATCTCGACAGATGATTATGATAAAATCATGGCCAATCCCGAAAAATACCCGGTTAATCCTCCATACTTAGAGATTAACAGAATCGAACGTTTGTATGATTTGGCTCGTATGGTTTATGCAAATCATATCTTAGGACCTAGACAAAAAGATATTTTGCGCAAATTTGCTTCTGCCCTTGGGTTTACAGGAGATATTGACTTGATTGTAAACAAATCTTTATCACTCTTAGTTTTAGAAGTTGATATCGATACTTTTATCGCAGAAATTCAAAAAATAAAGCATTAAAAAAAGGGGGTTTTACGACGTAAAACCCCCTTTTCTGTGCTTGATATGTTCTTATTGGTGTAAAGCCATAAATTCTTCTGCCTTTTCCACCATATTTTTACTTCCACAGAAGAACGGAACACGTTGGTGTAACTCCGTTGGTTCAATTTCCATGATACGCTTATATCCATCTGATGCTTTTCCTCCAGCTTGTTCCATGATAAAAGCAATTGGATTACACTCATACAACAATCTCAATTTTCCTTTCGGTGCTTTTGTACTTGTTGGATAAATATAGATTCCTCCTTTTAAAATATTACGGTGAATATCAGAAACTAAACTTCCAATATAACGAGCTGAATAAGGGCGATTTCCTTGTTCTTCTTGGCAATATTTCAAGTAATCTTTCACTCCTTGTGGGAATTGGATATAATTTCCTTCATTGATAGAATAAACACTTCCATCTTCTTTAATTTTCATATTTGGATGAGACAAATAGAACGTTCCAATCGCTGGATTCAACGTGAAACCATTAACTCCTGCCCCTGTTGTGTACACCAACATCGTTGATGAACCATACACAATATAACCAGCTGCTACTTGGTTTTCTCCTTTTTGCAAGAAGTCTTCCAACTGCACTGGAGTACCTGTTGGCGTCACACGGCGATAGATAGAGAAAATAGTTCCTACCGAAACGTTTACATCAATATTAGAAGATCCATCTAATGGATCAATCAATACAACATATTTACTATCGTTATCCCCTTTTTTTCCTTGAATGGTAATAAAATCATCTTCCTCTTCAGAAGCAATTCCACATACAATTTCGCGATTAACTAACGTATTGATAAAAACCTCATTCGCGTAAACGTCCAATTTTTGTTGTTGTTCTCCTTGTACGTTTTCAGTACCAAAAGCGCCTACGATATCAACTAAACCCGCTTGGTTTACCTGATGACTAACTACCTTCGCTGCAAGTCGTAAAGAGTTAATTAAGCGAGAAAGCTCTCCCGATGAGTATTTAAAATCCTCTTGTTTGTCAATAATAAACTCCCCTAGTGTTTGGTGTCTTTTTGTTGTCATGGAAAAATGATTCTTTAGTTGTGTATTTTGCTGTGCAAATATCGTTAATTTTGTCATTCAAATGAAGTTATTAACCATAAATCCAACAAAAGACATGAATGTTAGAGCCGCTACTCCAGCCGATATGCCAGCTGTGCTACAATTAATTCAAGAATTAGCCACATTTGAAAAGGAACCCGATGCAGTTGTCCTAACTCCAGAGGACCTTATTCGAGATGGTTTTGGTGCTCATCCTCTTTTTCGCGTATTAGTTGCAGAACACGACAGTGAAATTATTGGTATGGCCCTCTTTTACTATCGATATTCTACTTGGAAAGGGAAGACCATCCATTTAGAAGACCTCATCGTAACAGCAAAAGCAAGAGGAACAGGAGCGGGAATGGCTTTGTATAAAAACGTGATTCAACTGGCAAAAGAAGAACAGGTAAGACGCGTAGAATGGGTGGTTTTAAATTGGAATCAACCAGCGATTGAATTTTATCAAAAATCAGGCGCACAGGTGTTGGAGGATTGGTATACGGTACAAATGGATGAACAAGGTATTCATGCCTTTATCAATAATTAGTGGACAATGAAAATATATAAATTTGGTGGAGCTTCGGTAAAAGATGCCGATAATGTAAAAAATGTAGGTCATGTCTTGCGTACCGTCGGTTATTCAGATAGTTTACTGATTGCTTCTGCAATGGGGAAAACAACCAATGCCTTAGAAGTTGTAGTACACAACTATTTTCAAAATCGGTTTGATTTGGCTGAATCAGTTCAAGTAGTCAAAGACTACCACCTCGAGATTCTACACGATTTATTCACCGATTCAACCCATGCGGTTTATCAAGCCGTCGATCACTTATTTGAATCGCTAACTTCATTTTTACTCAACAACAAATCGCCTAACTACAATTTTGTCTATGATCAGATTGTCAGCTATGGTGAGTTGCTATCTACGACGATTTTACATCATTACTTGCTGTGTTGCAACATTGAAAATACGTGGATTGACGCGCGTAATTTAATTAAAACAGACACGACCTATCGCGATGCTAATGTGCAATGGGAGAGTACTGAAGCTGCCATTACACAAGCGATAGATAAAAAAGAATTATATATTACCCAAGGATTTATCGGATCAGATTACAATGGTTTTTCCACAACATTAGGCAGAGAAGGTTCTGATTACTCTGCTGCTATTTTTGCATATGCACTGAATGCAGAAAGTGTAACCATTTGGAAGGATGTACCTGGCGTGCTGAATGCAGATCCGCGCTACTTTGAAGAAACCACTTTATTGGAACAAATTTCCTATCAAGAAGCCATCGAATTAGCCTTTTATGGTGCCTCTGTCATCCATCCTAAAACCTTACAACCCCTGCGCCAAAAGGAAATTCCACTATATGTAAAATCCTTTGTAAATCCGACTTTACCCGGAACTTCGGTATCAAAAGGTGCAGATTTAAAACCAGCAATTCCTTGTTTCATTGTAAAGAAAAATCAATTGTTGATTTCTCTTTCTTCTAAGGATTTCTCCTTTATCATGGAACAAAACATCAGTGATATTTTCAAATTATTCTGCGAATACAACATCAAGGTGAATGTCATCCAAAACTCAGCGATTAGTTTTTCGGTTTGTGTGGAGGATAAATTCAATCACTTTGAAGAATTGCGCCAAAAACTAAATGATCAATATCGCGTCAGTTATAATGAAAATGTTTCGCTCTATACTATTCGCCATTTTGACGAAACCTCAGCGGATCGCATCCTACAAGATAAGACCCTGTTATTAAAACAAGTGAATCGAGAAACCATGCAAATGGTAACAAGAGAATAAAAAAAATAGCTTCACCTCGTTGAAGCTATTTTTTTATCTAAATCCTTCCCACCTATTGCATGGCTTGTCCTTAGCATCGAACAAGCCCCCATTATCCAGTTAGTCTAAATCAAACGACTTTCCTCTTTCTTTACTAAACACCTCATGTAGAGATTTAAATTTCCCTAAAATAGATTTCGTTAATTTTGGGTTAAATACACTACTTTTGGTTTTTTGGAGTTTATACATACATGAACCTACAGCGATTTCTTTTTCTTTTCCTTTTTTGGTATTCTTGTACTTATGCACAAGAAGGAAATTCGCTGTATCAACAACGGACATGGGAAGAGCAGCAAACAACATTGCAACTTCCAGCCACACCTTTAAACAACAGCTATTTTGAAATTCGAGATGCCCAAGAAGCGGTTGTTCCAACATCGGC
This sequence comes from Myroides odoratus, assembly GCF_001549985.1. Classification (GTDB taxonomy): domain Bacteria; phylum Bacteroidota; class Bacteroidia; order Flavobacteriales; family Flavobacteriaceae; genus Flavobacterium; species Flavobacterium odoratum_A. The sequence continues at coordinate 15,959 of NZ_LROZ01000011.1, forward strand.
CTATCGCATCGATTTTGACACCAATACCGTTACCTTACTCCAAGCGAATCTCGCTTTTCCGCTAACTGTATACTATTTAGAACTACCCTCTTTTCTAACTACACCGATTAGTTATTATGATACCTCGCGTATTGTTCCCAATGAGGCAGGTAGTTTTACATACCAACATCAGACCAACAACCGCGCTTCTTTTGTTCCGTTTGAGGGTTTAAATACCATGGGAAGTTTATCTCGAGGATTAACGATGGGAACCAACCAAAGTGCGGTTACCTCCTCAAATTTAGATTTACAAATCACGGGAAACTTATCGGACCGCGTCAAGATTCGCGCCTCTATACAGGATAATAATTTACCCTTACAATATGGAGGATACTCACAGAAAATTAATGAATTCGACCAGATTTTTATCGAGTTATTCTCCGATGATTGGTCGATTCGCGCTGGAGATATTTACTTAGAAAATAGAGCAAGACGCTTTTTAAATTTCAATAAAAAAGTACAGGGATTATCTACGCGTTTTGTCTTTGATCACGGCGAAAGTAAAACCACCGTTGAAGCAGCGGCAGCCTTGGCCAGAGGACAATATACCCGCAGTACGTTTAATGGACAAGAAGGCAATCAAGGGCCTTATAAATTAAAGGGAAGCAATGGCGAATTGTACATCCTCATTGTTTCTGGTTCAGAAAAAGTATACGTCAATGGTTTACTACTCAAACGAGGAGAAGAAAATGACTATGTCATCGATTATAATTCGGGCGAATTGCGTTTTACCACGCGATATCCCATTACATCCGATATGCGAATTGCGGTGGAATATCAGTATACCGATCGCAATTACACGCGTTTTGTGGGATATGGCAATATTCAACATGAGGCTGAAACCTGGCAATTGGGATTAAGTGTATTTACAGAAACCGATTTAAAAAATCAATCCCTTCAACAGAATCTAACGGAAGAGCAAATCGACATCCTCAAACAAGCAGGAAACGATCCCAATCGCATGATTGCTCCTTCTGCCTATAGAGACACCTATTCTGAGAACAAAGTGTTATATACGCGAGAGCAAACCCCAGAAGGGCAGTATTATTTTGTATTTTCCACAGATCCTGAGGCCGAACTCTATCACGTTACTTTTACTGCTGTAGGAAACAATCAAGGGGATTACGTCATACAAAGCACGCAGTCTATTGGTCGTATTTATGAATACCGTGCCCCTGTGGGAGGCATTCCGCAGGGAAACTATTCCCCTGTAGTGAAGCTTATTGCTCCCATACAAAACACCATCGCAACAATTAACGCGGCTTATCATCCTTCTGAGAAGACCGCTATAGATTTAGAGCTTGCCTTTAGCAATCACGATGCGAACCTTTTCTCTTCCATTGACCAAGACGAAAACAAAGGTTGGGCAACAGCATTGAAAGGAAAACAGCGTTTGTGGACCCACAATCAAGCGCAACTAAATGTGTTAACCGACATTCAATTCATCCATAAAAATTTCCATGCCTTGGAGAATTTATTCTCTATTGAATTTGATCGCGATTGGAATTTACAATATGCTGAAGGCAATCAAAGTTTAGTCACAGGAGGATTGGAATTTCTCCTTCCTGGTAAAGCAAGTGCGACTTACTTATTTGAGCAGCTCAATTTTGGTACAGATTACAAGGGAAATAGGCAAAATTTAGCTGGGAAATGGCAAGCAGATCCTTGGTTGATCCAAACGCAGAACAGCTTGATGCAAGCAGATGGATTAACCTCCAAAACAACCTTTATTCAAAGTCATTCCCAAGCAAAATACCATTGGCGTACCAATTACGTAGGAACAAAACTTGACTTTGAACAAAATAAAGAAACCAATCAAGAAACGCAACTGCTCAATCCACTGAGTCACCGCTATTCATCGCTTGACTTATTTATAGGTAGAGGAGATTCCCTTGGGCAAAATATTGAATTGGGGTATCAATTCCGCCTGAATGACAGCTTGCAAAACAATCAATTGCAGCGTTTTTCAAAAGCCCATACATTTTACCTCAAATCCCAATTGCTCAAGTCTGAAACAAGAGACTTGAATCTCTATGCGAATTATCGATCTGTTCGCCATGAAGAGACCAGCAAACCAACGGAAAACACCATCAACAGTGTCCTCACCTATCGCGATCAATTCTTCAAAGGATTTGCGCAATCCCATACCTTATATGAGATCAGTGCAGGAACGATAGCCCAACAAGAATACACCTATTTGGAGGTGGAACCAGGTCGCGGACAATACATGTGGATTGATTACAACAACAATGGAATCCAAGAATTGGAAGAATTTGAACTCGCTCCTTACCCTGATTTGGGGAAATATGTACGTTTATACTTACCAAGTCAGGTATTTTTACCTACTAACCAAAATAAATTCACCCAAACCCTAACCTTGAACCCTGCGGCACTTTGGCAAAATGAAACAGGTTTCAAGCGAATTTTAGCTTTTTTCTACAATCAAACATCTTATAGTATAGACCGCAAAGATCTGAAGAAAGGCAACCAGATTCGACTCCATCCTTTTACTTCCGATGAAGAACAAATGGTGGGATTACTGGAGAATTTCAACAACTATCTGTATTACAATCGCGGGAAAAAACGCCATAGTGTAACCTATATGTATACCCAATCGAAGAGCAAAAATCTATTGTCTTTCGGTTCAACAGAAAATACCATTAAAACCCATCAATTGGGTTATAATCACTTGATCCGAAAAACATGGTTGGTGGATCTTCTAGGAAAAACAACCCAACAAGAAACAAAGTCGCCTTCTTATGCAAGTAAGAATTACGAGCTCCAAATTCAAGGTTTTGAAACGAAATTATCTTACTTATTTTCATCTCAAGCGCAAGTAGATATCTTTTATAATTTCCAAGAAAAGAAAAACCAAACAGCTGATTTTGAAACATTAGAACAACATCGTTTAGGTGTTTCTTTTGCTGTGAATCAAATTAAATTATTCACGATGAATGGTGAATTCTCCTTTTTTCAGAATACCTTTACGGGTAATGCCTTTTCGCCCATTGGTTATCAAATGCTAGAAGGATTACAACCTGGAAAGAATATGACTTGGCGATTCATGTTCCAAAAAAACCTAACGCAGTACTTGGATTTAAGTTTGAATTACCAAGGAAGAAGTAATGAATCAACGGCCACTATTCACACGGGAAGTGTGCAATTGCGTGCGTTTTTTTAAGGGCGATGAGAGGGTGAGAAGGTGTGGCGGTGAGAAAGTAAGGCGGTGTGATGTAAAACCCCGTAGTGTGGTAAATGGCAATTTGCCAAGTAACTGTCAATTCTTATTTCTTACAAAAAAAATAGATTATAAAATTAGAACTAGAAACTAAACTGTATACTGTAAACCGTAAACTATAAACCGTACCCCATGTATAGCGATAAATATTCTTTGTGTTTTCAACCTGACGCCTTACTCATTGAGCAAGTCAAAATGATGAAAGACCAACTAGGAGAAGTCATTGGGTGGTATCACAGTAAAAACTCTTTAGCGCATTTAACGATTGCTGAGTTTCAGGCCAGTGAAAAAGACATTGCCCGCATGCATCAACAAATTACGCGTTGTTGTTCGGGGTTTACTCCTGTTGACACCTATCTAACTGCTTTTGGGACTTATCCCAACGGCACTTTCTTCCTTGAAGTAGATGCCCTTGCTAAACCTCAATTAAAAGCCTATGCACAAAAGCTTTTTCAAACCTTACAATTGAAAAATGCCTATAAATGCACTGATCCTCATCTTTCTATTGGACGAAAACTAGAAGAGGCTAAAATCCAACAAGCCTATGCGGCATTAAAACAGCCTAACCTTTCTTTTTGTTGCAACCAAATCGTATTGCGTAGACTCAATATGGAGCGTAGACAATTCGATATTATCCAGTATTATCCTTTTCTATCACAACCTATAACAGAAGAAACGCAATTAACCTTATTTTAAACGAAAGGATTTGATCTTTTTCGCATTTGGCAAGTCGTCTTTTTTATTTTTTCTTTATTTTTGAGTGTAAACAAAACTTAAATTATGGAAAACAGCAACAATAATACGCTAACGTGGGATGATTTTATGAAAGTAGAAATGCGCGTTGGTACAATTATTCAAGCCGAAGAATTCAAAGAAGTCCGCAATCCTGCTTATAAATTAGTGGTTGATTTTGGAGAAGAAATTGGAATGAGAAAAACATCTGCCCAAATCACAAAATTATACACCGCTGAAGAATTAATCGGCAAACAAGTGATTGCAGTCGTTAACTTTCCGCCAAAGCAAATTGCCAATATCATGAGTGAATGTTTGGTCATGGGTGCAGTGGAAGGCAAAGAAGTAACCTTGATGAGTTTAGACAAACCCGTTAAAAACGGACTGAGAATAGGATAATAAAAAAGGTTTCGCATGGCGAAACCTTTTTTTATATTATTGATGGAGTAAAGCGTATAAGGCAAAAGTACCTAACCAATGACTTCCCATATAATCATCATTTGTAATATTGCCGAAAGAAGATTCGAAATGATGCTTCCCAATGGCTTTTACATGGGCTAACTCTGGTAATTTCTTAGCCAAATCACTTAAACACGTAGCTCTACTGAAATTCAATCCATCCAAATGGACTAAATGCCCATCGGTTCGATCCGATACCTTTCCAATCTCCAACTGAAAATCAGGTTCAAATATTTCGGGTAAAAATGCTGTTAACCATGTTTTAAAGGCAGCTTCATCCTGAATTTTACTCATTAATCTAGCTTCTTCTAAGCAAGGGGATAGAAAATCATGTCCACTCGGTTCAAAAGCTAGATTGCAGTTGATATCTTTCGCATACAAGCGATTCGCCGTTTCAACAAGTAGCTGCTCAAAAGCTGTTTCTTTCATTAAACGCGCATATTCTAAAGACAATGATAAGCCATAAGCTGTATTATCATGTGTTCCCGTGCGAATAGGATAATTCAATTTAGGCAAATAAGTTTCATAGCGTTCCATTAATACTTTTGCTAAAGGCTCTAATAACGCAGCCCAACGTTGTGCATCCTCATCCTCCCAAGTAGCTAAAGCACCATGCAATTGGAATAACCAAGCCCACCCATAGGTACGCTCAAATGTTTTGTTATTGGGATCATCAAAAAAAGCCAATTCTACTTGTACATTTTCTGCTGTAATTAATGCATTCAGGCGTTTGCGAATTTGGTGGGTTTCATTGAGTGCTGGAAAGCGTTTCATCAATTCAATAATCGACCAATACCCATGAACAGATGAGTGCCAATCAAAACAACCATAAAAAATAGGGCGTAGTTGCTTCGGTGTTTTCAAATCTGTATCTGCTCCTAACACTTGCCCCAATTTATTGGGATATTCTTGTTCAATGCAATGTAAAGGCAACGCAATAATTTTCTCAGCCTCCTTGATACTCAATGTCAAAGGAGTAACTTGCTCCACAATTTTCGTTCCTTCCTCTCCTTCTTTTTTCTCTTTAGGAGTACAACCCAATACCAATAATCCAACAAGGGCACCTACACAAATTTTTCTCATGGTTTTACTTTTATTGCCCAATGTAGGAATTATTTGAAAATAAAGACTTCAAAAATTCGAATAATCTTGTTTCCATAGCGCAATAATATCCCACTAACTATTTGATTTTAATTTTCTTACAAAAAAGAAGCGAATCAAAAATTAATACGTTTTAGCCTGCTACTTTTTTGTACATTTGAAATAAAAAATGCAAAAAATCATCGTATCATTTGTAGGCTTATTTTTAGTTGCACTCACAGTTATTTCCTGTGATAATAAATCGCTAAATTCCTCCAAAGCCCTTAGTGCCATTGAAGCATACATGGAAACGCAACCCATATATGAAAGCACAATATTTACAGTAGGCGACACCAAATTGAGACAAAAGAAAGATGCTGCACTTATTGAACGTTATCAACAATTAGCAGATGAAGGGTATTTAAATCTTGCCGATTTTACCGCGAAGAAACGTTTTCTTTCCAAAGACAGCATCTGGCAAGGAACCATTAAGTTAACGGAAAAGGCGCATCCCTATGTATTAGAGCAAAAAGGCAATAAAATCAAAATTAAAACCATCGAATACTTGGTGGATAAAGACAATGGTTTTCAACTGGATGCTAAAGGAAAAAAATCAGCAACAGCTACCGTTATGCTAAAGAAAAACCCAACGCCTTTTCATTTCTTAAAAGAAGATAAATCTCCGCATACGGAGTTTATTACGAAAAAATTCAAAATGAAATACGCAGAAGAAACGGGCTGGAGAATTACAAATTAACACATGGGAAAAAATATTTTCATTTTAGTTTTAATACAGGCACTCATGGCTGTGTTAATGTCCTTTATGATTGCTAAGATGTCTTTTATGGGACGTATGGGCATTACCTTTTTATATCGCGAATACTTGGTACTAAAATCTCCTTGGAAAACAGCGGCACTTATTTTTGCTATTCAGCTTTTTCTCATTGTCATTTTAGCATTCTTTAAGTATTTTACACCTGCTAAAATTGCCAATGCACTTTCCATCTTTACCATTCTTCTTGGTCTTGGTGCGGCCTATTTTACGTACCTCGATTTTACCACTACCTCGCACAAATACATGAAGAGCAATTTTCATATCGGGGTCTATTTATTTTGGGTTGCTTGGATCTTTTCTGCTATTTTCTTTTTATTTTTAAAGAAAAAGAAAGTGGCTTTGACGGATTTAGAGTCAACAACTGCTATTCCAGAAGTGAAATAGTGCTTTAATTTAAACGAATGACTATGAGATTATCAGCTATACTCCCCTTATTTGTTATTGCTTTGGGATTATCCAATTGTACAGACAAAAGCAAAGAAACACAGGAACCACAGTATATCAAACGCGAACAGACTACTTCTACATCAGGGACACAGCCTGTTCAAATTCCCATGCATGGAACAAAAGAAAATAGTTCTTCTGGCATGAGTTCTTTCAAAATGAAAGAAGATATGAAAGAAAATACAACAGAAAAAAATACCGCGGACGAATAAGGTTTAACACGCTGCTATTTTTTTTCCAATAAAAATTAGTTAAGTTTACTTAACAAACCAATAGGCTAATCATGAAAAATTATTTATTTGCGTTATCCACGCTATTACTTTTAGGCTTAACTGCTTGCAAAGATACAGGAAAAGAACCTTCTAATATTTCTATTGATGGGACTACAACAGAACAACCTGCTACACCTGCTGATGGAGAAGCAACACCTGTTCAGAGTACCCCAGCAACAGCAAACCAAGGTGCTGCTGTGGCAAACAACAATATTAACCCTGCCCATGGACAACCAGGACACCGTTGTGATATTCCAGTAGGAGCTCCATTAGATACCCCTCCAGGAGGTGGTAATGCGATGCAAGCTACTGCACAACCAGCAACTAGTAGTCAAGGACAGCCATTCTTAGTGAATGATGAGGCAAAAAACCGCATCATGCAAGAACAAGGAAAACCTGCAACAGCGAATAGTGGAAAAATCAACCCTCCACATGGTCAACCAGGACACAGCTGTGAAATACCTGTAGGACAACCACTACCATAATGTAGTTATTTTATTATTTAATATCCGTAAAAAGGCGAAATCGATTTGATTTCGCCTTTTTTATTGCTTTTTTCGATTCAAAAGAAGACCAAAACACCACAAAATAATCCATTCAACTTCCAGCAATATTGCTTATTTTTGCATTCTTATTAATTTCATATAGAATATAGTTTATGATACAAGATCCGAAGAGATATACGCTAACTGCGGCATTGCCTTATACCAATGGGCCAATCCATATTGGACACCTAGCAGGTGTTTATGTTCCAGCTGATATTTATGCTCGATTCTTGCGAATGCAAGGCAAAGATGTTGCCTTCATCTGTGGAAGCGACGAACACGGGGTGGCTATTTCTATGAAAGCGAAAAAAGAAGGCATTACCCCTCAACAGGTAATTGATAAATACAACGGCATTATCAAACAATCTTTTGAAGATTTTGGTATTTCTTTTGACAACTATTCTCGTACCTCCTCTTCTATTCACCATCAGACAGCTTCTGAATTTTTCAAGAAATTGTACAACGAAGGAAAATTTATTGAAGAGGTAACGGAACAATTATACGACGAACAAGCACAGCAATTCTTAGCAGACCGCTTTGTAACAGGAACTTGCCCGAAATGTGGAAATGAAGAAGCGTATGGAGACCAATGTGAAAAATGTGGTACCTCTTTAAATGCAACGGATTTAATCAATCCTAAATCAACCATTTCAGGTAGTAAACCCATCTTAAAAGCAACCAAACACTGGTTTTTACCATTAGATCAATACGACGGATTCTTGCGTCAGTGGATTTTAGAAGGACATAAAAACGATTGGAAACCCAATGTATATGGACAAGTAAAGTCTTGGTTAGATGATGGATTAAAACCTCGTGCGGTAACTCGCGATTTAGACTGGGGGATTCCCGTTCCTGTTGAAGGTGCAGATGGAAAAGTTTTATACGTATGGTTTGATGCACCTATTGGGTACATTTCCTCAACGAAAGAATGGGCCGCACGCGTAGGAAAAGATTGGGAACCGTATTGGAAATCAGAAGATACTAAATTGGTACACTTCATCGGAAAAGATAATATCGTATTCCACTGTGTTATTTTCCCAGCGATGTTAAAAGCAGAAGGAAGCTACATCTTACCAGATAATGTACCAGCAAATGAGTTCTTGAACTTAGAAGGAAACAAGCTTTCTACGTCGAAGAACTGGGCGGTTTGGTTGCATGAATACTTGGAAGATTTCCCAGGAAAACAAGATGTATTGCGTTATGCTTTAACGGCAAATGCACCAGAAACAAAAGACAATGACTTTACATGGAAGGATTTCCAAGCAAGAAATAACAACGAATTAGTAGCTATTTTTGGAAATTTCATCAACCGTGTAGTAGTATTAACAAATAAATATTACAACGGTGTAGTTCCACAACCACATGCCTTTTCTGATGTGGATATTGCTACTTTACAAGAATTAAGAGCCTATCCAGCTGTAATCGAAAGTTCAATCGATCGTTACCGCTTCAGAGAAGCTTTAGGTGAAGTAATGAATGTGGCACGTTTAGGAAATAAATACTTGGCGGATGAAGAGCCTTGGAAATTAATCAAGGAAGATGCGGATCGCGTTCAAACGCAAATGTATGTCGCTTTGCAAATTGCAGCGGCTTTAAGTACGTTAGCAGAGCCTTTCTTGCCCTTTACTGCAGCAAAATTAAAATCGATCTTGCGCTTAGCAACACCGATTGCCTGGCCTGCCGTTGAAGTAGATCAACCGTTAATTCAACATGGACACCAAATTGGAGAAGCGGAATTATTATTTGCTAAGATTGAGGATGAAGAGGTTCAAAAACAATTGGATCGTTTAGAAGCATCAAAACAGGCAAATAAGGCAGCAAATGCAGTAGTGGAGCCACAAAAAGAAACAGCAACCTATGACGATTTCACTAAATTAGATTTGCGTGTTGGAACGATTGTAGAAGCGGAAAAAATGCCAAAAGCAAACAAACTTTTAGTATTAAAAGTGGATACCGGAATGGATGTAAGAACGATTGTATCGGGAATTGCTGAGCATTTCAAACCAGAAGAAATCATCGGGAAACGCGTAACTGTTTTGGCGAATTTAGCACCACGAGCTTTACGCGGTGTAGAAAGTCAAGGGATGATCTTAATGACAGAAGATGCCAACGGTAAATTGGTATTTGTCAACCCAGATGAAGAGGGTGTAAAAAACGGAGCAACGATTAATTAATTATACTAAAAAAAGCCTGCAAATGCAGGCTTTTTTATTCTTGTTCTATTCTTTTTTCAGTATTGATATAATCTTTTTGGGCTTAAGCATTTGTTTAGACCAAAATACAATAGCTCCATCATACCCTCCTGTTTGTTCTTTTTGATTTTCATCAAATACGTACAGCGTACTTGAAACTGAAGAGTTGAGTTGAAAATACCTAGATCTCACATCTTGAAAAAAACGAGCTTTATCTGTTTTTGACACTGAACAAATAAATGCTATTTTTTTACCTTTCAAATCCAAAGGCTGTCCTTCTTGCTTAAAATAATCCGCTAAGAAAAGGCCTTCCTCTTCACTCAAAATGGACAAACCATTTTGTCCCAAAGTATCCAATTTTTCACACCAATGTTCGGGTATATCTTTCCAATCTACACGAAATTGCTGAGCAAAGCAGCTATAACCCACCAATACAAAGCATAAAATAAAATAGTTTTTCATCTAACACGATACTAAAATAATAACTCAAATATAGAAAGAAATACCAGTGTCCGAATTGATTCTAAAAAATTGAAGACATATTAAGGCAAGAGCTAACGCTATACCCCCTTTTCATCTAGAAACAAAGTGATAAATAAAGTCTTTACTAGTGTTAGAGAAAGTTTCAAAAACGGACTACTCTAATTCTTTTCTGAAAATCAAATTTAACAAAAAAAGGGGATACATTAAAGTATCCCCTTTTTTGATCTAAACTCATAAATATAAGCACTTCTTCTCTTTTTAATTCTGCAAATAATGAGACATATAAGTACGGATACCTATACTTCTCAAATAAGCTTGACCATGCAAGATAAAAGGGTGAATACCAATATTAAAAAAACCTGATCTCATTAATGCAGCACTCGTATGAGTTACACAGCTACTAAAGTATACATTATATTTAGGTGTATCTGTAGATAATTGAAGTCCATATTTTAGAATTTTTGATGTATTAACTCCAGATATCGTAGTCCTCCAAACTTTCGCCTCTCCAATATGATTAGACCAATCTGCGTCACCTGGTACACTTTTAAATGGACTCAAAGAGAATCGTCCCCCCTCAGGTCCAAAAGAGATTATTGATTGATCCTTCATTGTCCCAGGTTCAACAATAGCAGAATGTCCTATTATTCCGTTATGATCTGTAACTAGTTCAGTATCTCCAATATTAGTAGTACTAAATCCAGCCATAACATCATTAATATTAGCTATAGCTCCTAATCCATAAGAAAAGTTTTGTAAAAAACTATTTCGTTTCTTCCCAAGATATCCAAACTGACCAGAAGAAAAATCAAAGGATCCGAATCCAAAACTAACATTGACAGAATTCATTCCTCCCCCAACAAAATTCATTCCCAATGAATATGTAAAAGAAGAGACAATCATAGCTTGAGTACTAGCCATAATAGCTCCACTAGCAGCTACGGAAGCTCCTAAATATCCAGATACACCACCAACAACAGCTCCACTCAACATATATCCCCATGTTTTTAAATTCCCTATATCTAATCCTTTTGCCTCTGCTATTTTATATCCAGTATATCCTCCAATCACAGCACCAATAATAACAGGTGCCCAAAAGAATTCTCCTGATTGATCTACATAAACCAACGGATTATTTAACACATACCCATAACGGTTAAAATTTTGTGTATTAGTTGGATCTTGAACAAAATTATCAGGTGCTAAAAAACGACGTACTACAGGATCATACAAACGTCCATTCATGTGAATTAAAGCCACTCCTTGTAAATGCTCATGCCCCGTATATCCACGATCAATAAAAGTCAATTTACCTAAATCATTCCCCTGTCCATCTTTAACAAAAACTACATTACCCCAAGCATCAAAATGTCTATCTTCAATAATAGCCCCTGTATTGTTCATTACTGTCAAAATACTGCCTAAATAATCACGGTTAACATAATAATACTCAAGTGCATTTTCTCCTTTAGCCATGACAGTGGCAGAATACGCGTCACCATCTAAATAGAAAACAAAATCAACACTATTATTCGTTTTATTGTAATTTACTTCTATACTCCCATCAGATGAATAATAACGTCTTAAAGGACTTTGCTCCTTTGTTGTAGCTAAATCGCCATAATACATCACACTGCGTTGATTATTCGGATTGTAATCAAAATAAATATTTTCTTTTCCTTCCTCTTTAATCCAAACAGGATTCTTCGATGTATTATATAATACCCTTTGTTCTGGACGCACTTGATAGTATGATTGAGCTACTGGGGCTAAGTCAATTGACTCTAACTGATAGGATATTGTACTAGGATACCCATACTCACCTATTGCATTACTTTCTATACGCCCTTTATTGTCATACATTTGTGTTTCTTGAACTCCTACTTTATTTGTAAATGACGTTAATCGATCTAAATCATCATAACCAAAAGTTTCTGTACGATTATTAAATGCCGTTGTTCTTCTTGTTCTACTCATTAGGTTCCCTCTAGTACCATCAAACTGATAACTTAAATTGAATAGATTTAGCATTCCATCTTTTATACTACTTGTTTTTGGATATCCATAAATATCATAACCCTTAGTAAGCTCTAATCCATTTCCTAACTTTATTTTTAATAATTGACTATTTTCATTCATACCTTCTTTAGAAGTAAGTACTTGATTAGTTAACGCATCAAGAACTTGCCAATGGAATCCATTTTTGTACTGGTGTTTTATTTTCTTCTCAGCAGATTTGCCATGTGATATTGCTGAAAATATTTCTTCTGATTCTCTACCAAATTCATCAAAAACTATTTTTTTTCCAAATATTCCAAATGGTGTACTCTCAAGTGTTTTAATGAGTCTATTCTTATTATCATACTCATAATTATTGGTGTAATTTTGTCCATTAACAATAGCAATAGAAGAAATTAATTGTTTTGTAGTTTCTCCATAATTATAATTAATTTCAGTATTATTATTATCTCCAATAATTTTTTTACTCACTAATTTCCCAAAACCATCTAAGATGAATTGAGTCGTTCCTTTAGGTGATATTTCTTTAATTAATTCTCCAAAAGCATTATAGGTATAAGTATAAGTGCCTGCTGAAGGGTCAATCAATTTTGTTTTTCTACCCCATCCATCTTGCTCTTGAGATACAACAATATCTGCATAATTAGCAGACTTTAAATTTCCATTAGAAAAATAAACATACTTAATTTCTCCTCCTGCATCCTTTCTACTTGTTACATGACCTACTGAATTAACTTTCGTTTCCTTTACAGAAACACCATCGTTTACTGTTGTTGTTGTTACAGAATAAGTAGATGTAATTTCTTTTCCTTTACTTGTTTTAAGTTTACTTACTCTACCTTTTTTATCATAAATTGTCTCATTCCATAAAGATGGAATATTTCCAAAATAGTTTTCACTTTCTTTAATCAATCGATTAAAAGCATCATATTCAAATGATTTACTTACAATTTCACCTATTACATTTTTAGCTGATGTTTGTATTATATTGCCTTTTCTATCATATTTTTCCTTACTCCATATACCTGTTTCTGCTGTTTTTGTAATTTCAGATCCTTTATTCGTTTTTACATAGTTGATCGTATTTTTTTTCCCTAGATAATCCGTAGTATTTGTTGGTTGTTCCCAACTATTATAAACATATTGTGTTTTATGTCCCAACTCATTTGTCTTCTCAGTTAAAACTCCGCGATTACTATTGTATTTATACTCTGTTTTTAAACCTTCAAAATTTGTTTCTTCAGTTAAAAAACGTCCATAATGTCCATATTTATAGGTTTTTTTTCGCTCAGGTAAATTCCCTGCTTTCATACTCTTTTCTACCATATTACCAAAGGAGTCATATCCAATTTTTTCTTTGAGAATTTCAGTTGAATTATTCCCTTTTTTCGACACTTCAATTACATTTCCTTTCTCATCATACGTATAACTATCTTCTGTGATAAAACTACTCTCTCCTGTAACAATTTGCGTATATTTCGATTTCACCAATCGACTCATAAAATAGTTCGGATTTGCAACTCCATAAGCATAGGTATTTTCGATTGTCTCTGTTTTTTCTGTAATAGTTCCTGGTTGACCAACTAATGAAAGACCTTTAACTAATTTATATAAAGATGTTTGCTTAATTATATCATTATAAGAATTGTATACATTCGTTGTTTCTTTCATAAAAGAGTCTGAAAACAACAATCCTCCTAAATTACTTTCCTTTGTTTTTGTTAATTGCGCTTTAAAAACTTTATTCGTCAATAATTCTGTTTGATACTCATAGTTTATTATACTTTCATAAGCCTTATTTCTAAACATTGTACCAGGTACAAGTACTTCTGTGAATTTATCCCATTGGTTACCTGCAATTACACTTTCTTTTTTCAACAAACCTCTATTGATAATGTCAAACTCTTTGATATTTTTAAACATATTCTCAGGTTTATCATACCAATTAGTACTAACATTTCCCTTAAAGCCTATAAATCCAAGGCCATGAAGATTAAAAACAGGTGAAGCATAAGCAAATGATTGATATAAATTATTTGTACCATCAAAAACCCGTACTCTTGATACAACTGACATATTAGGCAAGAAGTTAAGTTCAGCTAAAGGATACTGCACTGTCCTTGTATCAAATTTTTGAAAATGAGAAAAATCTAAATTTTGTTGATCAATACCATATTGTCCATATTGGATTTCAGTAACCAATCCATCACTTTTTATTTCCTTAAGCAATTTATCTCGATTCGTATTATGCGACAATTCAAATTCGATAATCGCACCACTCGCAAAAAAGCCAAGTCGATAATTATTTTTCGAAAATGCAAAATTTCGATTGGGCGTCAAATTAAACGGTATAGGGAAATATATTTTGTCTCCATACATTTGCATTGTTATCCCCAGTGATTCTGTCCAATAATTATCTCCATCCCAACTAGAACTTTTAAATTCTCCTCCTCCCATATTTTTCATAACCAATACCCCAACTATTGACCCCACATAACTAGTAAACGGAGTGTTCTTAGCAATTTGAGCATTGGTTGAAATTTGAATAATATCCGTTTTTCCATCATTATCGATATCATCACAAATAATAGTCTTATAATTTCGTAAACCCCTTAAACCAGTATTTTCAAATATTCTATTATGATCATGGTTATATCCTGTTGGTTCGCAATAAAAACCTCTATCCGCATTTTTTCTCTCGAAACTTGTTCCTGTACTATAATAAAAATAAGAAGAATACTGATTAGCTATTAGCAAATCCAACTTACCGTCTCCATTGAAATCACCAATGTGGATTTGGCTGTCTTTTGTGATAGAATCATCTGTATATTGGTAAGTCAATTCTAATTTATTCGTAATAGAATTTATTGTATACAATAATAAAGCCCCTTTATTAATTAACAAGACATCAGTTTTTCCATCACCAGTGAAATCTTGAGTTATAATCTGAATAGCATTTCTATGACGTAAGAAACCCAAATGAGTCATCGTAGCTCCTTCATTTCTATCCATATTTAGTAAATAAACATCCTCCGATGAATGATAGTAGACCTTATCGGTTCTTTCTCCATAATAATCACATAACTCAATATAGCTTTCTTCATATTTCTCTATAGCTAAAACCCCTGTCTTCCCACTTCCAGTAAAATCTCCAATATAATAATCTCTATCTGGAACAAACTGAAGGGTACCTCCACATTCAAATGGGCTACTAAAATCTATAAAAGTAGCAGGAAAATTAAAGGTCTTTGAATAATCCTCTATAATGTTATTGTTCTCAAATTTATTAACGACTATCTTATTATCAATTATGGTTACCCAGCTATCCTTGGGCTGCAATTCATTATTTTGGTTTACTCCTGTAAAGCGAAAAATATTTTTAAATTTTGCTCTATCATTAATTAATTTATACGTCCCTGTTTTTTGATTACTTACAGATGTATTGAATACCCAATATTCTGCTTTAGAAGTGTCATATAAGAGATAGTCTAAATCACCATCACCATCAAAATCACCTGTAACGATACTATGTGTCTGTGCAGTTACATCCTTCTCCAAATTACTATTTGTAACCCGAGAATAGAGTTGTGTCGTACTTTTGACTTTTCCATCTGCTCGATCATATACAAATTCAAGTGGAGCTAAGGATTTTTCGTCTATTCCATTAAACTCTTTTATACTCTTTAATTGTAAGTACCCTAGCCACAACTTGTCATACTCTAATTGATACGATCTAAAAACTTGTCCTCCACTTATTGCTTCAATTTGAGTCAAATATTGATTATTGCTGAATTTTTGCCCCCCTACATAAAATTCGTCAGTAACATCATTCCTTCTGTCATAATAAAACTTAACTTCATTATCATATAATCTAAATGTAGGTTTTACATCAATATTTACTTGTTGTGACTCCGTTACTTGTTCAGAATTAGGTGTAGGTGTAAGAACAACGTCGCCCGGATTAGTAATTATTGACGAAAGTCTTGATACATATTGAATTGACGAAATAAGTAAAATACCATCCTTTTCTTCATATTTATAGACTAAACTATTATTTGAAGCATCCTTCCAACTGTCAATACTATAGAGGAGCTTTGAACGAGAATTATCTGTATTTCCGTAAGTAGCAACACTACCATTTGGATACTGTACCTTAAAATATCGAGGTCCATAACTTACTCCATAAGGAGACACCCCATGAGAGGTAATTTTAAGATTTGAATAATTTTCGGTTTGATACTCTGCTCCATCTCCTCCATAAGTTCCTGATTTTAAAAGTAAGCGCTGACCATCTAATGCAAATCGATCCGAAGCAGAAAAATCGACAGCGCTCTTTTTTCCATCGTGATATAAAGTAGAAGGTACTCTACTTATACCAGAAACACCAGAGATTGACCATCCTAATCCAACTATACCATTTGCGGCCTGACTATTATAAACTAAGTTTATAGTAGGTTCTACTCCATTAACTCCTTTTGGGACTTGAATCGGAACAGTATAAATAGCTGCACCTACCAAATCAACGTTTAGGCTACCTTCTGTTTTTCCAATTGGGTTATCATTAACGGGGAATGGGATTGGATTATCTGGTAAAACCACCACTTGACTATACGATACAATAGCAGTGAATACACTACACAGTAATAATAAGTATTTATTTCTCATCGCTTATCGTTTAATGATTGTAATATTTTCTTTCGTTCCATCTTGATAAAAGACAACCATAAAATAAGACCCCTTAGGCAATTGATCAAATCTTACTTGGGTCTGATTTTCAAAAGAAAGATTTCCGATTTGTTGTAGCACTTGATGATTAGCCGTGTACAAGCTGATGGCAGCTACTTCTTTATACACTCTATCCCATTCTACATACAACACATTTTGAACTGGATTGGGATAGTATTTCAATTTAGAATCCTCATAACCAAACATTTCTTGCTCAGTTTGAGTATCCTCTCCATTTTCGAACATTGACCTCGCAACTGGCGTCATGTCAATTTCAATGCCTCGATAAATTTGATTTCCTGCACTATCATACTCAAAAACCACCTTAGTAGGTAACTGTTGAGCTAAAGCAACTAAAGGAAACAAAACCATTAGTAAGACAATTTTATTCATTGTTTAAAAAATTAAGTTAATTATTTCGCGAAATTAAGTTAATTTATCCTTTAAAAAGCACAGTGTTTTTATTTTTAAACATAAATAAAATAAACTTTACTGTTATTTAATATTAAATATATAACATGTTAATATTTTATTAATAATCAACTAATAAGAAACAGAAATCTCCTAATATTTTTTACCATTGAAAAAAAATCAAAAAAAAAAGTCCAGTTAAAAAACCAGACTTTTATATTTAACATAAACTATGTACTCCTTACTTCCTTTGACTTGCTGTTTCCAATGCAGCTAAATCATCAATATCCAGCTGAATAGCTGTTGAACGCACAAGACTTTTCAATTGGGTTGAACTGGTTGCACTAACAATTGGAGCTGTAATTACAGATTGATGCAACAACCAAGCAATTGCTATTTCCGCACTTGTTGCTTGATGTTTTTGAGCCGTTTTCGCTAACGCATCTAAAATGGCTAACCCTCGATCATTTAGATACTGTTCTACCATCATTTTTCGAGCACTTCCTTCTAAATCTGCAGCTGTTCTATATTTCCCAGATAAGAAACCACTAGCTAAAGCAAAATAAGGCGCTACAGCCAGCTTTTCTTTCACAACAATGTCTTGATACTCCGTTTCAAATTGTGCGCGATCATAGAGGTTATACAGTGGTTGTAGGGCAATATATTTTGTCCATCCTTTGGCTTCTGCAACTTGATTACTTTCAAGTAAACGCGCTCCACTTAGATTAGATGCTCCAAGTGCACGAACTTTTCCTGCTTGAATCAGTTCTTGAAATGTTCCCATGATTTCTTCTACTCCAACATTCACATCATCGTGGTGGGAATAGTATAAATCAATATAATCCGTACGCAATCGCTGTAAAGAAGCATCAACTCCATCGACAATCTGTTGTCTAGTCAACCCTTTCTCTACGCCTTTCATACCTCCCCCTACTTTGGTGGCTAATACAATATCTTGTCTCTTTTTACTCTGTGCGAACCACTTTCCCAAAATGCGTTCGGACTCTCCTCCTGTATTTCCTTCTACCCAGTGAGAGTAGCTATTCGCTGTATCAATAAAATTAATGCCTTGATCATGTAATTCATCTAACATGCGCAGCGATGCTGTTTCATCTAAAGTCCATCCAAATACATTTCCTCCGAAGCAAATTGGAGCAATACTCATATCCGCATTTAAATTCTTTCTTTTCATGGTGTTTTGGTTTCTGTTATTTTTTGTAGTTTAATTCATTGACTAGACCCTACTAAACTCCATAGTGGAGTACCTTTGTCCTAACTTACAAAATACAAAAAAAAGGACGATTATAAAAATAATCGCCCTTTTTTAGTTTATCAAAATAACTTACTAGAAGTTAAATCTCATTGTAAAGTTCCATGTTCTACCAGCTCCTAACATTACTTCGTTACGAACATCAATTCCTTTCCAAGTTTTGCTTTCAGGAGTTGCTTCAATATTTGTTCTTGCAGAAGAAATATAAGTTGTATCGAATACGTTATTTACGTTGAAACGCATAGTCAAAGCATTTTGTTTTTCTTTTCCGACTTCCATACGGTAAGATACTCCAGCATCCCATAAATTAAATGCAGGTAACTTCATTGAACCGCTTTTTTCTCTTGAATCTGTTTTTTCAACATCTAATGAACCATAGAAATTATCATTGTATCGGTAGTTAGCGTCGATTTTCAATCCTTTAACAATTTCATAGCTAGCTCCTAAGTTAGCAATTAACTGAGGTGCTCCACCCACTTTTGCTCCGTCAATATATAAAGTCTGTGTTTTAAATCCAGACTCTGGTTCTCCTGGTTTATTATATATAGGTTGATTCGTTTCTTCGTTATAGTACGTTCCTGTAACATTAGAAGCATACTTCCAATCTCCCCATGAAAATGATCCTGTAATGGTTAAACGATCCACTGGAAAGTAAATGAAGTCCATCTCCATACCTGTATGAATCTGTTCAACTCCAACTAAAGTAGCATATCCATTTGCATCAACAATACTTCCATCAGCCCCCATATCTTTAACTTTAGAAGTTACTCGCGTCACTCTATCTTTCCAAGATGTTCTATACAAGTTCAAATTAGCTCTTAATTTATGGCTTCTATATCCATAACCTGCTTCTAAACCAAACACCTTTTCATTTGTCAAATCAGGATTCACAGTATTTGTATTATTCAAATACACTCCATTATTCATAAATGGTTGACGAGAAAAATAACCTGAATTCACGAAAACATTGTGGTTTTCATTAATGTTATAATTTGCTCCTCCTTTAATACTACCACCTAAGATACTTTCCCAATCCGTTTTGTAATCTTTTGCTCCTTGAGCAGTAGAACGATCATAGCTAAAATAGTCAACACGTTGCATCCATTGGTTTGAAATAGCTCCTTGTACAAATACTGATAAATCATCTTTAGAGTATTCAACTTGTCCAAATCCACCTAACCATTTCACATTACCATCATTGTGGTATCCAACTTTTTCTCTATTATTCCAATTTACCCATGGGTTCATTGAAGCTTTAGCATCATACGTTTGATTTACGATATAATGTTGGTTATTATTATTCTTATTCTTAGCTACATAAAAACCATCAGCTCCCATTAAATTATCTATTAATTGGTAGTGGTAACCTTTGTAAATACGTCCATCTAAACCAAAATCAACCGTCCAGTTTTCATTTACTTTCGCATTTAAATTAATTACCGTACCATACCAGTCATGTGAGTTGATACTTGAACGACGAGCCCAACCTCCTCTATATGCTTTTGTTTTATTGTCAAAATCTGTAATATAGTATCCTTGTTGACCTGGATTCATAGGATCATCCATTAAACTATTACTTGTACCAGGTCCAAATGGTTTTTTATCTTTACCAATTTCTTTCCAATCCTCAATAATTTCTCCTCTATTCCAAGCAGCAATATCATCAAAACGCATATGTCCGTTAGCATCTCTTACTTCTGTACCAAAGTCTCTGTAACCATTTGGTCCTCCACCAATTGTTCCAGTTCCTCCACCACGTCCCCAAGATCCGTAGAATACTGCACCTAATGTCCAAGTTTCGTTAATATTGAAATCATAGTTGATAGACATTACAGGTTTGTTATAGTAGTTCGATTTAAAGTTAAAACGTTCACCATTGTAAAATCCAGTATCCGGGTTGAATCTTTTATTCATTTTCCCATCATTCCATTTTTGGATATTTTCGATAGAAACTGAAGTTGATCGTTGATCGTGATCTTGTTTCGCACCAGTAAATGTGAATTGAACATTGTGACGAGAATCTTTTGATTTATACCCTAAACCTAAGTAATAATTATATCCTTCAAATCCTGTTCCTTCTACATATCCATCTCCTCTTGTATAACCTAATAAGATTGAAGCAGATAATCCATTCTCTAATACTCCTGTATTATAAGAAGCTAACCCTTTAAAGTAGTTTTCATTTCCAATACCTGCAGAAATAGATCCACCTTCTTTTGCATCTGATGTACGTGTCAAAACGTTAATCGTTCCTCCAACAGAAGAAATTGCAATCTTAGAAGAACCTAAACCGCGTTGTACTTGCATTGCAGAAGTTACGTCTGATAAACCTGCCCAGTTTGACCAGTATACAGCTCCACCTTCCATATCATTAACAGGCATACCATTAATTAATACAGCTACGTTTCTTTGGTCGAATCCACGAATATTAATATTCGAGTCTCCATAACCTCCTCCACCTTTAGAAGCATATACTGAAGGTGTAGTGTTTAAAATTTCAGGAAATTCTTGAGATCCTAATTTTTCTTGAATTTCAGCTGCCTTGATTGTAGAAACAGCAACTGGTGTTTTACGGTCTTTTGCAACGTCCGCAACTCCCATGATTACAATGTCATCTAACATGTTTTCATCTGGGTTAACCACAATGTTACCTAAGTTCGCAACTTTGTTAGCATCAACGGTAAAAGCAACCGTTTTTGATTGATAACCAATAAAAGAGATAACGACTTCTCCTTTATCGCTATTAACGTTTAAAGTAAACACTCCATTTGCGTCTGTCGACACTCCATTTTGTGTTCCTTTCACCAATACAGTAGCTCCTGGTAAGCTCATTTTAAGCTCTCCATCGATAACCGTACCCTTTACTTTGTTTTGTGAAAATGCAGATGTCGACGTAATAACCATTACGATAAACAACATCCAGTTCTTCAAGTTTTTCATTTTGTAAGTGTAAGTGATAATTAATTTCACGGCAAATGTACAAAAAGAAAATCCTATAATGTTATCTAATTATTAAATTTTATGTGTATCCCAATTTATTGAATTCTAAATACTTCTGTTGGTTAGGTAGTAATTCAGCAAAAAGGCTGTAGAACTGTCGTGTTTCAATACATTATTCGAAATAATTTCACGCTGAATATTTTTTGCTAAAACCTTGCCATATTCCACGCCAAATTGGTCAAAACTATAAATATTCCATATCACTCCTTGTACAAAAGTCTTATGTTCATATAAGGCAACCAAGGCTCCTAATGTTTCTGGAGTAAGTTTATCAATCAACAACGTATTCGAAGGTTTGTTTCCTGAAAACTCTCTAAAGTTCTGAATTAATGCATCTTCCTCTTCTCCTTCACGTGTAGCTGCTTTTCCATTCAACAAGGCTTCTGTTTGTCCAAAAAAGTTAGACATCAAAATCGTATGATTGGTATCTTGATCCGAAAAAGGATTGACAAAGCCAATAAAATCAACAGGAACTACTTTCGTTCCTTGGTGAAATAATTGGAAAAAGGCATGTTGAGCAGATACACCCACCTCACCCCAAATTAATGTTCCAGTTTCATACGACAATTGTTCTCCATTGCGATTCTTATCTTTTCCATTACTTTCCATAATCATCTGTTGCAGATGGGCAGGAAATTTTTCTAGAAATTGACTATACGGCACAACTGCTTCGGTCTGGTACCCATAAAAATTATTATACCATACGCTTAATAAAGCACAAATAACAGGAATGTTATCTTGAAAAGGAGCCGTTCTAAAATGCTGATCCATTTTATGTGCACCTTTTAATAGTTGTTCAAAGTTGGCATAACCAATAGACAACGCAATCGACAATCCAACGGAGCTCCAAAGCGAGAATCGCCCTCCGATATAATCCCACATCGGAAAAATAGTAGATCGATCAATACCATAAGCAACCGCTCGTTCCACTTCTGCAGTAACCCCTACTAAATGTTTGGCTAAATCCTTTTGTTCTACCGTTGCTGATAGCCATTGTACAACTTTATCTGCATTTAATACTGTTTCTTGCGTGGTAAACGTCTTAGAAACAATCAAGACTAACGTAGTTGCAGGATTTAACTTGTTTAATACCGCATACAAATAATCGTCATCTACGTTAGAGATGAAGTGGGTATTTAAGTGATTGCGATAATTTTCTAGTCCATTTACCGCCATCTTTGGCCCTAAGTCCGATCCTCCAATACCAATATTAACAACATCCGTAAACGGTTGTCCTGTACTTGAAAGATAACGTCCTTCGACCACTGCTGTTACAAAATGCTCAATGCGCGTTCTTGTCTCTTGAATTTCTTCTAGCACATTGACACCATCCACCACAATTGGCGACGCTTGAGTAAAATCGCGTAAAGCCGTATGCAATACGGCTCTATTTTCTGTTTTATTTATCTTACCTCCTGTAAATAAAGCTTCAATTGCTTGTTTCAATTGTACTTCTTCACCTAATTGAAGCAAATAAGACAGGGTTTCTTTTGTAATTTTATTCTTAGAATAATCGAGCAAAAATGCGTCAAACTGAATATTAAAAGAATTCCCTCTACTAGCATCCTCTTGGAAGAGGTCTTGCATTTGGATGGACTTCATTTGCTCAAAGTGCTCACGTAGCTTGATCCATGCAGCAGTACTAGTAGGATTAATAGATTGTAACATTTTACTTGAAACAGAGGTTATTTATTAAATTTTTCTTTAATCACAGCATCTAACTCTGCTTTTAAAGGTTGAATATGCTCTTTAAAAGCGGGGATATCTTTTTTATCCATGGGTTCTGAGTTTGGTAAAACCTGTCCTAGAGGATCTACTTGTACTCCATTTTTCCAAAAGCGATAGCACACGTGTGGTCCTGTAGCTAATCCCGTACTTCCAACAAGTCCGATAGATTGCCCTTGTTCTACAAACTGTCCTTTTCTCACTAAGATCTTAGACATGTGCAAATACTGTGTGGAATAAGTACCGTTGTGTTTTACCTTCACATAGTTTCCATTTCCTGCCGTATATCCCGTGCGTTCTACCACTCCAGAAGCTGTCGTCATAATCGGTGTTCCTGTTGGAGCAGCATAATCCGTTCCGTTATGTGATTTCCATGTTTTCTGAACGGGGTGGAATCGACTCTTCGTATATCTTGAGGTAATTCTAAAGAACTTCAATGGTGCTTTTAAGAACATACTCTTCATGGGGCGTCCTTCTTCATCGTAATAATCCTTGCCTTTCGCTCCAGATCTTTGGTATGGAAAGGAATATAAATCTTTTCCTCTGTAGTTGAAATAGGCCGCTTCTACTTTTGAAATTCCGACATAAACGGTATCGTTAATGTATTTTTCTTCAATTGTCACAGCAAAGCGATCTTCTGGTTGTAATTTAAAGAAGTCAATCGACCAAGCGAAAATTTGCGACATACGCGTTGCTAGTGATTGATCCACTCCTTCTTTGCTCAAACTCATCGATAGCGATCCATCAATTGTAGAGGCAACCGTTCTTCTTTTAATCGTTACAGGATATGTTTTTGTATAAGCGGTAATCGTATCGCGCAGATCAATCACTTGATAACCTGAAATATTAGGATGATAAACAAAGGCAGCTAATTTATCAGGGTTATTTTTGTATTTAATCAACGTATACGGTTGTCCTGCTCGAATACCTCGAACATTGATTGTGTCTTTTACTTTGGTAACAATATTGTGTACGTCTGAAGCATTGAGGTTATAATTGCCAAAAATCTTCCCCAGGTTATCTCCAGACCTAATCGTATCTTCTGATACCACATAGTCCTTCAAATTAAACCCATACAATTCAGCGACAATCTCCTCTACTGTTTCATTTTCCGTATCCGTACTCACTTCCATTTCTCCTTCTTTTTTACAAGAAGAAAAGAAAAGTAAGCCTGCTAACAACATAAAAATTTTATACTTCAAAACTTCCTTTTTTCTATTTTTAAACCAATCCTTTACCCCAATTTGCTAATTCCTCTTCTGACCATAAGGCAGGGAAAAATATTCTCTTTTGATACTCTGGCAGCATATATTTTTTCCAATCACTCCCACCAGTAGCTTCTTTCGTTACTCCTGTACTTTCTAAATACTTTAGTGCTGTTTTGTAATGCCCAATCACCCAAGTAACATTAACAGTATAATCGTAATGTTTCATCGCTTGAATTAATGCTGGACATGCTTGCGCTTCTTTAGGAAGTTCAACAAATTTCTGCCATAAATTTGTTTTTTCATAATCTTTCATTGCTTTAACAAAAGTTTGACTGTATTTTTTTTCAAACGCACCAAGCAAATAGGACTTTTCACCTGTCTTGTAATTTTTACCTGCTGCTTGCCAATATAGATATTCTAACGCTTCTTCTTCCGAAATATTCTCCGGTAAATCGCGAATAAATCGCTTATCAATTAAATTAATCCAATCGGTAGAAGCAAATTCGATTAAACGATACTGTGCACTTTGGAATCCGCTAGCAGGAGCTAGTGTATTTCTGAACTTATTATATTGTTCTATATCCATTCCATCTCCCATAATGCTAAAAGAATTAGTCAACATATCAAAATATCGGCTAATTCTCATCAATTTATCGGTAAAAACATCCACGGCGATTGGTGCAGGTATGGCTAATTGCTCCATTTCCCACAAAATCATTTTAAACAATAATTCATTGACCTGGTGGTACATAATAAACACCATTTCATCTGGATATAAGGTACGTTGAATTTGCAGTCCTAATAGGGCATCTGTTTGAATATAATCCCAATACGTCAAAGGCTTGCCATATAACAAACCTTCTAAATGTACATTGGGATTTTGGCCCATTTGGGTGAATTTTTCTTCTAAATTTTTTATATGTTGATGGGTAATATCATTCATTACTTTTCTGTTTTTAACGTTGAAACTAATCCTTTGTATTCTTCTAAATCTGCTTTTAGCGAACCAACGGCTAAACTTGCTTTGATTCGCAATGGAACTTTATTCGCATCAGCAGATACCCAAACCGTTAGACTTTCTTTTTCTTTGAACACACGTCCTGCCATTACATAAGGTCTAAAACTCAAAGCTTTTACCTTTCCAAATTTAGTTTTTAATTCTGTTGTACCTAGGTATAACAATTTAAAACGAAACACTTCTCCATCGAAAAACATATCGATTTCAACGGCTTCATTCTTTTTTAAATTATCTAATTTCGGGTGATTTCTCAGGTAATAAAAAGCGGACACAATATCCTGCACCTCATTAACAATAGGATAGGTACTTTCTTTCTTTTTCTCGTAATCTTTAACGAGAACATTTTTCTTGGAATAATCAAAGAAACCTTCTTGATCTTTGGTATACCCTCCCTCGTCAATTTTACGAATAAAACGATGGGGTACAACTTGATCTTTCTCAAAATAACTTTGATAGTCGTCATATACTTTGAAGAAAACCTTAGAAAGCCCTGTAGTATAGCCAATACCTTTGGCATGATACATACTTTTTCCTTTGTAAGTTGTTTCAGATAAGGTCAGTTCAGCAATACCGGCATTCAAAATACCATACGACACTCTGAATTTCAAGTACTCTCCTGCTTTAAATGCTTGAGGCTTAGTTTGTGCAAAAGTAGTTAATGCACTTAATAGGATGGTATAAAAAACAAATAATACTTTTTTCATAGTTGGCTAATTTTATTCAAAAATAACAAACAAAAAAACCCAGTCAAATAATTGACTGAGTTTTTATGCTATTAACCAACCAAAAAACTATAAATTATGAAAAATTTATTACACTCAAATAAAGCTTATGACATCTTTATTTTTGCGAGTGCAAATGTACAGTTTTTTATTGATTATTTATATATCTCCTATCTTTTAACCCCACTTTAACTATAACGTGTTCAAAATGAAGGTTTTTAAGATATTCTTAACTCAGATTATAGCGTTCCTCTTAACTCTTGCTCGCGCTCAATTGATTCGAAAAGAGCCTTGAAGTTACCTGCACCGAATCCTCTTGCACCCATTCTTTGAATAATTTCGAAGAATAAAGTTGGACGATCCTCTACTGGCTTCGTGAAGATTTGTAATAAATATCCTTCTTCATCAGCGTCAACTAAGATACTCAATTTTTGTAATTCTTTGATATCTTCTTTCATCATATCCATGTGAACACCTAAACGACCAGGAATTGCATCATAATATGCTTGTGGTGGAGCAGATAAAAACTCAACTCCTCTTGCTCTCATTTCACCAACTGTTTTGATGATATCATCTGTTGCAACAGCAATGTGCTGAACTCCAGGACCATTATAGAAATCCAAATATTCTTCTACTTGTGATCTTTTCGCTCCTTCAGCAGGCTCGTTGATTGGGAATTTAATACGTCCATTACCGTTTGACATTACTTTACTCATCAAAGCAGAATATTCTGTATTAATTTGTTTGTCGTCAAAAGATAAAAAGTTTACGAATCCCATTACATCTTCGTACCATTTTACCCAAGTATTCATTTCATTCCATCCCACGTTTCCTACCATATGATCCACGTATTTTAATCCAACTGGTGTTGGGTTATAATCGCTTTCCCATTTAACGAAACCAGGTAAGAATACACCATTGTAGTTTTTTCTTTCTACAAACATGTGAACAGTTTCTCCGTAAGTATAGATTCCTGCGCGAACTGTTTCACCAAATTCGTCTTTTTCAACAACTGGCTCCATGTATGATTTAGCACCACGGCTTGTTGTTTCTTCGTATGCTTTACGTGCATCTTCTACCCAAAGTGCAACTACTTTAATTCCATCTCCGTGTTTTACGATATGGTCATTTAATTCAGACTCTGCTGTTAATGGTGTAGTTAAAACGATGCGGATTTTATCTTGTACTAATACGTAAGATGCTCTGTCTTTCACTCCTGTTTCTAATCCTGCATACGCTAATGATTGGAAACCAAATGCTGTCTTGTAGAAGTGAGCCGCTTGTTTCGCGTTACCTACAATAAATTCAACGTAATCTGTTCCTAACAAAGGCAAGAAATCTTGCGCTCCTTCAAATATTTTTTCTAAGCCAAATTCAACCGACTTTACTTCTTTACTCATAATATAGTTTTTGTTGTTGTTTATTTATTCTCTTTACTCTTGTTGTTTGTTATTCTTCTAACCACGATTGGTAGTACTGTTCATCGGCAATCTTCATTGCTTCTTCCGTCACCATCAACGGTTTAAAAGTATCCACCATAACAGCTAATTCTTCTGTTACCGTCTTTCCGATTGAACGCTCTGCAGCACCTGGATGTGGTCCGTGTGGAATACCTGCAGGGTGTAATGAAATATGACCTGGTGCGATATCATTACGACTCATAAAATCACCATCAACATAGTACAACACCTCATCACTGTCAATATTACTGTGATTGTAAGGAGCAGGAATAGCATCTGGGTGATAGTCGTATAATCTCGGCACAAAAGAACAAACGACGAAACCAGCAGTTTCGAATGTTTGATGTACTGGAGGTGGTTGGTGAATACGCCCGGTAATCGGTTCAAAATCGTGAATAGAAAAGGCATACGGATAGTTGTAACCATCATAGCCTACGACGTCAAAAGGATGCGTTGCATACACCATTTCGAAGATTTCATCTTGTTTTCTCAACTTGATTAAAAAATCTCCTTTTTCGTCATAGGTTTCTAGGTTTTCTGGACGACGGATATCTCTTTCACAGAAAGGAGCATGTTCCATCAATTGTCCAAACCAGTTTCTATAACGTTTAGGTGTATAAAATGGATGTTTAGATTCCACGATAAACAAACGATTATCTTCAGTATCGAAATCCATTTTATAAATCATTCCTCTTGGAATAACTAAGTAGTCGCCGTATTTAAAGGTTAAGTTTCCTAAAAAAGTACGCAGGGTTCCTGATCCTTTATGGATAAAAATCAATTCATCAGAATCGGTATTCTTGTAGAAATAATCCTCCATTGATTTCTTAGGAGCCGCTAATACAATGGTACAGTCACTATTGGTCAAAACTGCTTTTCGGCTTTCTAAAAAATCATTTTCAGGTTCTACTTGGAATCCTCTTAGTCGGTAAGATTGAATGTTATTTGCTTTCGCAATTTTAGGCGCAACTGAATACTGTTTACGTATTTCTTTCACCTGTGTCGGTCGGTGTACATGGTACATATTTGTTGACATTCCGTCAAAACCAACTGTACCAAACAATTGTTCATAGTATAAGTCACCGTTTTCCTTACGGAAAATCGTATGACGTTTAGGGGGAATACTCCCTAAGCGATGATATAAAGGCATAATTACTTATAGTTTTAAGGTTGGAAAAAAATGATATAAGTAAAAGTTTCTCATTCAGGATTTCTCTTGATCAGAAACTTAATGTAAGCCAATAAACCGTCCCATTGTATTTTCATAATATCACAAATATCGAAATAAAAATGATATATCCAACTTGTTAACCAAATTTTATTTGCGTATTGCTAAAACACAAAGAGTTAAGTTGCTTTAATTCTTAACTAAAACCAAAAGCCTACGGAGAAATAAGTATAGCTTCCACCTGTATCTGGGGAATAGCTGTATTTCACTTCAATAGGTCCAATCATCGTTTGCATCCCATACCCTATCGCATAACCCGAAAAATTTGATTTAAACAACCATTCAGACCCAGAAAAAATATCTTCCCCAACATTTGCTAGGTTTGCAGAAAAGTTGATGTGATGCTTTTTAAAGATTTCATAATCTAAGTTCAGTGATCCTGTGATATATGAATTTCCAGCAATACTCAACAAATCATAACCATAAAAAGGAATAAGGTTATCGCGATCAGCAAATCCATATCCTCCTAAAAAATACATGAATCCCATAGAAGGTGTATTTCCAATGGTTGCTCCTACACGCGAACGCACATCGACAAACAGTTTATCTGCTAAACGAGTTGCATAGCCCAGATGTCCAGTAATCATGGAAAAGTTCTGAAAATTATCGAGGTAATCCGACGAGTAAAAGTAGTTTTTGTACTCTCCTTTAAACATAAATCCTTTGCGCGGAAAATACTTGTTGTCATACGTGTCAAAAGTAAAATTTGCAAATCCTCCCAGGTAAGTACTGCGATCAAAATTGCTTTCTTTTACATTCAGCGTATTGCTCTTAATATCAAAGTAACGATGCTCTAATCCTGCCGCTAAGAGGAATTTCTGTTGATAAAAAGTTTGAAAAACCAAGCGATTTTCTAAGTCTTTGTAATCGACATTAAACTTCGCAGGCAAACTAGCAAGATCAATATCAGAAGGCAATTCAAAATGGTCATTTTTCAATAGCATTTTAAAGCGCAAGTCATGACTAAATTGATTGTATTTTGAATTGATTCCCACACTCCAATAAAATCCATTATCCACGAAATAATTAAAATTGTAACGTACATTATCACCAACAGCAACATCTAAAGAAGCAACATCACTTTTCATCAATAGATTCTTCTGTGTTATGTTTAATAAGGCAGCTGATTTGTATAACCCATCGTAGTGAACACCTAATTTTAAATAGCGTTTCGTTGGGTTTTCAACTAGGTCTAAAACCAATTCATCTCCCGCTCCATTCGCATCAAACCGATAGGATATACTGCTAAAGTTGTCCGTTCCGTTCAGCTGATCGATTCCCTTTTCAAGTTCATCAAACGTCACCATACTATTGGGTTTAAACCCTAACTTTCCGTGAACATAACGTTGTGTATATCGAGTTAATCCATTAATATCAATCGAATTTACATAAATTTTATCGGTGTATTTCGGTACAAATTGCTTCTGCAACACATCCTTTTTCCCGCCAATTTTCTTGATTTCATCCAATTTCGTTTCAGCTGCTGCAACTCCACGTTGGATGATTGCTTTTCCTTCTTCAAAAGAGACTACGGTATAGCCCGAGATATCGGGTTTGATGTAAATATCGGTTTCTCCAATCTTATTCTTCATCTGATTAATGGTTGAATAATTGGAAATCTGCAACAACACATCCGCAGCGCCACTGATAGCATCTATATCTTTTAATCCATCTTGAACATCGACTCCAATCACAATATCCGCGCCCAATGCTTTAAGCTCTTCAATCGGGTAATTATTGACAATTCCCCCATCAATTAAGTGTTTATCATCAATTAAAACAGGTGCAAATAAAGAGGGAAAAGCCCCACTCGCCAAGATGGCTTGAGGTAAATATCCAGAGTCAATCAAAACAGGTTTTCCTGTTTCAATATTCGTTGCCACACAAAGAAACGGAATGTTGAGATCATTAAAATCACGCACATGTCGAACATGCGCTAATAATCTATTCATCAAGTTGTAGTTGTACATACCTCGCGAAAACGCTTTAGGTAATCCAATCTTAAACTTATCAAAGGGTAACGTTAAGGCGTAAATTTCGTCGTTTTTCTTTTCGTAAAATGATTTAGAAATACGAGGAATATAGTCTCTAATTAGCGCTGTAGCATCAATACTACTAAAGATAGAATCCAATTCTGAAGCGGTATACCCAGAAGCGTATAATCCCCCTACAATAGCCCCCATACTCGTTCCTGTAATATAGTCTACTTGTACGCCTTGTTCTTCTAACACTTTTAATACGCCGATATGCGCAAGTCCTTTTGCACCACCACCACTCAACACCACTCCAACTTTAGGGCGATCTTCTTCTTGGGCAAAACTCGTACCTGCCGCTAATACTATTGCTAATAATGCTATAATTCTGCGCATAGTTATCCTTTTTTATTCTACTAATTTAGTTTAAATGTTCCAATAAAACTTTAGTTTTTGCTTTTCCAATCACACTTTCTATTTCTTCTACTGGTGCTTCCTTGAGTCGCTTAATCGATTTAAAATGATTCATCAACTTCGTTTTTGTTTTTTCTCCAATGCCAGGCACCTCATCCAATCGGCTCGTAATCGCATTTTTACTGCGTTGATTGCGGTGGAACGTTAATCCAAAGCGATGGGCCTCATCTCGAAGATGAATAATTACTTTCATCGTTTCTGATCGCTTATCCAAGTAAAGCGGATAACTATCTCCAGGATAAAAAATTTCTTCTAAGCGTTCCGCCAAACTGATGATTGGAATTTTCCCTCTTAGTCCTAATTTTTCTAAACTCTTTAGGGCAACACCCAGCTGTCCTTTTCCCCCATCAATAACAATAAGATCCGGTAATGCTTCTTTTTCTTCGAGTAAACGCTTATATCTTCGAAAGACAATTTCTTCCATGGAAGCAAAATCATTTGGGCCTTCAACCGTCTTGACATTAAAATGACGGTAATCTTTTTTACTTGGTTTACCATCTTTGAAGACGACACAAGCGGCAACAGGATTGGTTCCTTGAATATTCGAGTTATCAAAACACTCAATATGACGTGGTTCTTTTGGCAAGCGCAAGTCTTTCATCATCTGCTGCATAATACGCTTCACATGTCGATCTGGATCCACAATTTTAATTTGTTTCAATTGATCCATGCGATAAAATTTGGCATTGCGTTCTGATAAATCCAACAGCGCTTTTTTATCGCCCATTTTGGGTACCGTCACTTTAATCTGTTCTCCTAAATCTAAATCAAAAGGAACGAGAATCTCTTTGGTTAGCAATTCAAACCTACTGCGTATCTCTATGATCGCTAAAGCCAATAATTCTTCATCTGTTTCCTCTAATTTCTTTTTTAACTCTAAGTTATGAGAGCGAATAATCGCCCCGTATGAAACTTGCAAAAAGTTGACATACGCATTGGTTTCATCAGAGATAATAGAAAACACATCCACATTGCCAATTTTTGGATTGACGATGGTTGATTTCGCTTGATAGTTTTCAAGTAATTCTATCTTTTCTTTGATTTGTTGTGCTTCTTCAAAACGCATGTCTGTTGCCAATTCCAACATATAGGCTTTAAATCCTTTTAGACTTTCTTTGAAGTTTCCTTTTAGGATATCTCGTATTTCGGTGATTTTCTTATCGTATTGGATAGTCGTTTCATAGGCTTCACAAGGTCCTCCGCAATTGCCGATGTGGTATTCTAAACAAACTTTAAACTTTTCACTTCGGATATTCTGCAAGGACAAATCATAACTGCAGGTACGAATAGCGTAAAGTTCTTTGATAAGCTCCATGAGCGTATTCACGGTTTTGATACTCGTATAGGGTCCATAGTATTCTGAACCATCTTTCACCATACGACGCGTAACAAACACTCGAGGGAAAGGTTCTTTTTTAATACAAATCCACGGATAGGACTTGTCATCCTTTAATAGGACATTATAACGAGGCTGCAATTGTTTGATTAAATTGTTTTCCAACAGCAACGCATCCGTTTCCGTTGGCACAACTATATGCTTAATCTTCACAATTTTTTTGACTAATACATTGGTCTTTGCATTATCGTGAATTTTATTAAAGTAAGAGCTCACCCTTTTTTTCAAGTTCTTCGCCTTACCAACATATAAAATCTTACCTTCTTTATCAAAATACTGATACACACCAGGTTGATCTGGTAAGGTTTGTATTTGTAACGCTAACTCTTCTTTTACTTGCATCTACTCTGTAATTTAGTAACAAAAATAAAGCTTAAAATTAGGACGGCAAAAGATGCTTTCCTAAAACGTAGTATTCTTGGTTGAAATTCCAACATTTATCTATAAGAGAATCTCCATGGCAATCAATAAAAAAAGGTGTTCGATTGAACACCCTTTTTACCATCTAAATTAATCAATTATAATGGATATAATTCCTCTGTTTTTTTACCCGTCTAAAACGATAAAGCTTACTATTTTTTGCCTTATTTGTTGATTTACTGATTATCGTATTAAAAGTTAAGGCTTCGCCTTGAACAACTTAACACTGATCCCCAAAACCAGAATCATACAAACAATGGCAACCCAAAACCAGGCCGGTGGAAACACCCAAAAGTTCATCCCTGCCCATAGTAGCAATAACACTGCAAATATTTTAAACCGATAGGTAATTATAAGTTCCATTACTATTTTTACTTTCTAAGGATATTAGTATTTATTTCACTCTCATGTACCCTCTTCTTTGTGTATTTTCTCTTTTTTTATCAATTACTTTGTTTCTGACCAGCATTCCGGACTGCTAGCTCTATAGAAACAACACTTATTGATTTCTTAATTTACTTTTTCAATTTTTTCTACTTTTTTAACTTCACGGGCTAATACAGTAAACACCACTGCACGAGCTGCCCCTTGTTGATACCCATAAGCAAAAGCTAGAGGTCTTGTTCCATTCCAATCATCATCAGGATCATTTTTGTCAATTAAGAATTGTAACAATTTTACTTCCTTGGGAAGTAATCCTATTTCCTTTTGAGGATCGACAGTCAAAGGACTATGATCAACCAATAATTCTTTTAAATATTTTTTTGCCGTTGGAGAATAATTCATTTCATTAATTAACTGGAGTGCATCCATAGTCATAACCTCATTTAACTCCGATACAGTTGGCGACGTATACTCTGGTTTAATTATCGAAAGAAAATCTGCATTAGCAAAAGCAATACTTTCTACCTGAGAGATAAGTTGCAACTTACTAGAATAAGCACTCGTACTTTCAGACGATTTTTCAATATCATCAATCAACGTACCCCAATTCACTTGTGGAATCGTTTGAATTATATTTTCTTTTTGTATTGATCCTGTTCCCTCTTCTTCTGTACTACATGAAGCAAACAATACAGCTAATACTGCGCAGATATAAATCTTTTTCATAGTTTTGCTTTTTAAATCAAATGTTCTTTTTCTTATTCAACTCAAATAATTCATCGTTGCTTAATCTTGCAATTCTGATAATTTCAAAACAAACTTAAGAGGCTTTTTAAAAAAGCACAAATTTTTACTTCTTAAGCAAAGGAAGTATTGTAATTACTAGGGTTGATTTTGTAAAAAACACTGATTTTAAGCCTATTACACATTTTAAATTACTGTGAAAGGAAAATTTATCAATCAGAGGGAAAAATTGTAAAAACCATGATTATCAACACTTTATAAAACACAAAAAAGCATTAACTTTAATACGACACCTTCTAAACCTCAATAAATGTTTTTAAAAAAACTCTTGTCTTTCACTTTTATAACTTTTAGTTGTTATTTTTCTTGCACCCTATCTGCTCAAACTAAGACAGACTATAAAAATTGGTCCCTATCAGAATTGCTTTTTAGTATCAATTCCGACTTATTGAGTCCAACAGATAAAGAAATTTATCTTGATTATTACCTTCAAAAAGCAAAAGAAGAAAAAGCTTCAGACGATGTTATTATTGGGTATCGCAAAAAGATTTTATTAGCAAAAAATTATGAGACACAAAAACAATATGCCGATAGTTTACTTCATTTTACTCAGCAATTAAAAAATATTCAAGCCATAGGTTCAGCATATAATGTTAAAGGTTATGTAGAATATCTCAATAAAAATTATAAAAAGGCATTAGAATACAATTTAAATGCTGAAGAATATCTAAAACAATCTGAAGACGAATACACCTTAAACAAGGTTAAGAGTTCTATTGGATCCATGTACTATCATTTGGAAGAATATGACAAATCAGAAAAAGCAACTAAAGAAGCTTTGTTGTATTACCAAAGCCAACTCAAGGACACTAGCAATGCATATAACAACCTGAGAGGTTATATTACTAATTTATTTTCGTTAAGTAAGACCAACTTTCGTCAGCAAAAAAACGATACAATTCAGTTATTAATTAGCAAAGGTTATGAAGCTGCCAATCAACTTAAGTCTAAAGATAAAGTACTTGAAACCGCCTATTTTGATTTAATCAATGGCATGTACAACCATCAATTAAAACAATATCGAGTTTCCGATTCTCTTCTGAATAAAGCCTTAATTCCCATTCAAAATAACAGAGATTTTGCCAATGAGCATCTCCTTTATTTGTATCTAGGCAAAAATGCTTGGGAAACGAACGACAAAGACAAAGCTTTATCTTATTTTGAAAAAATAGAGCACCTCTATCAAGACAAACAATTTGCCAATGTCGAGTTAAGTGAAGCTTTTAACTATCTCATCACCTACTATCAAGATAAAAAAGATCTTGAAAAAGAGTTGTACTATACTAAATTGCTAATGACGCTCTCATCCGAACTTCACAAGAGTAATACTAAACTTAGTTCGTATATGCACACCCACTTGGATACAAAACAATTAGAAGCGTCACAGAAAAAATTAGAATATGAGCTCGCTAGAAGTAAATCAAAAATAAAAGGATTATATGGTCTAGTTACTGTACTTATTTTGGTTGTATTTATTGGTCTTATTTACTATCAGAAGAAACAGCAGGTGCTTCAATCACAGTATAAACAATTGATTCATCAATCACCCAAAGAGACTGTATCATTATTAGAACACGTTCAACAAAATAGAATTGACGCTCTACCGCTTATTGAAATACCAGAAGCTAATACCCTATTAAGTACCAATCAAGTATTAATCAAAAAGTTAATAGATTTCGAAAACAAAAAAGGATTCTTACAAAAGATTACACAGGATGAATTGGCTCGACAATTTGGGACAAATCGCAATACGCTATCTAAATTCTTCAATGAAGAAAAAAACATTAGTTTTTCCGATTATCTCAAGCGACTTCGCATTCAACATGCTGTACGAGAATTAACCTATAATCCCAAGTTGCACTTGCTTAATCTCAATGGTTTAGCGGACGAATTTGGTTTTGGAAACTCTAAGAGCTTTTCGACTGCCTTTAAAGAAATAACAAAAATATCAGTGACGGATTTTATTAAAATGCGTCAACAAGATGAAGATTTCAAAGAGATGGACCAAAGTAAAACTGCTCTTTAAAAACAATCCGTTACAGCGACGATAAAAAAATGCCCCAAAAGGTTGACCTTTTGGGGCATTTTTTGCTTTCATCACTTTTAAAAAGCATATATTTTATCTGGTGTCACACAGTAATCTAGCGCAACATCGAGGGCAGAAACATCTTCAATTTTGGGTTCCGCTTCAAAGAAGCTAAGTCCAACTTTGATTACCTCAGGTTTACATTTTTCCAAGAATCGATCGTAGAATCCCTTTCCATAGCCTACACGATTGCCTTTTTCATCAAAAGCCAACAACGGAACGAAGACAACATCCAACTGATTTTCTTGGATTTGAATTCCCTCTTGTGGTTCTGGTATTCCATAACTATTTACGCGTAATACTGTATTATCCGTCAATAAAAAGTGTTGCATCTCTCCCGTTTTGAAATCGGATTTCGACAGAATTATATTTTTATCCTTACCTGCTAACACCTGCATCAAGTAATCCGTATCTATTTCCTTTTTCTTTACAATAGACAAAAACAAATGGTAATTGATCTTATCCCAAATAGGCAAGCGCAAACATTGATTCGCAATGGCCAAGCTTCTTTCCTCAACCTCCTCATCTGTGAGTATTTCTCTAGCGTGGATGTACTTTTGACGTGCTGTAGTTTTATTCATTGGTTGTGTTTTTTGACAAGTGAAATATAGCATCCCCTTGATAAACAATAGGCGAATCATTAACATTAATAACATATCCGCTATTGGGTGCTTTAATCATTACATTTTCTCTTCCATAAGGGTCTGAGATATACGCAAGCGCTTCTCCTTTTCTCACAAAGGTTCCCACAGCAACTTGATCATGCATTAAACCAGATTGCTTTGCTCTAATCCAAACAGATTGACTAATAATTACCATCTTCTCCTGGCGTTTTTCAACTTCAATCTCTTCGCGTAACATATCAAAATGACGAAGAACACGCTTAGTTCCTTCTACTCCCATTTTAGACACTTCTGCATTAATGTCTAGCGATTTTCCGCCTTCAAACAACAACATTTTAACTCCGCGCTTGGCACAAGCACTGCGAAAAGATCCTGTAATTTGGTTGGAATACAATAAGAAAGGGGGATGGAAAATTTCTGCTAAAGGCTCCAGCACTGCTTTATCATCCATCGAGATGCGCAACTGAGGAGCATTGAATCGGCTTTGCCCTCCTGCGTGAAAATCAATCACAAAATCGACATGTGGAATAATATGCGTTAAGATATGATAAGCAAAACGCCCTGCTAAAGAGCCCGTTTTACTACCTGGGAATACGCGATTTAAATCTCTCCCATCGGGAAATTCACGCGTTTTGTTAATAAATCCAAAGATATTAATGACTGGAATACAAATAATCGTACCTCTTTTTGGGCGATTTAAACCCTGATGTACAATTTGGCGCACAATATCAACCCCATTAAGCTCATCTCCGTGTAATCCTGCTGAAAAGAGTATTGTGGGTCCCTCTTCTAAGGCGCGTGAAATAATTACGGGGATTTTTAATTTAGTTGCCGTATGTAATCGCGCAATTTCTAGATGTAGTGTCTTACTTTCTCCTGGTAAAATAACTTCCTCTAATATCTTCATAGCTCGCTTTATTTTCGAGAAGTGAAGATAGTGAAAATTGTAAAGGTGTGAAGTTGTTTTTTGTGAAGTTGGTTAGGCGATGAAGATGTGCCAAGTAAACAGTGAACAAAAAACGGACGAATTTACATTCGTCCGTTTTTTGTTATCTCTTCTATTATTTTATCTTATTCGTGTTCAATGAATCTCCACTGCGTTTCGATTTCTCATTTCCCATCTCCATTTCAAGGAATTAATTTTTGAAAATGCGTTTATTCCAAACAATTAAAATTCCAACACCTACCGAGATAGCTGTATCGGCGAAATTGAAGATTGCATTAAAAAACGTGAAGTATTTTCCGCCCCAAATAGGTAACCATTCCGGCAACGTTCCTTTCCAAATAGGGAAATAAAGCATATCCACTACTTTTCCATGGAAAAGGGTTCCGTAAGGTTTATCAGTAAATAGCGTTGCCAATTGATGTGTGCTATCGTCAAAAATAACACCGTAGAAGATTGAATCAATAATATTACCGACTGCTCCAGCTAAAATCAAAGAGATTGCAACAATAAGGTAATTAGAAAGCTTTTTCTTTACAGAGTCCTGCAACCACCAACCAATACCAAATACAGCGATGATGCGAAATAACGTTAAGGCCAACTTTCCATAGTCCCCTGGAAGAGAAACTCCCCAAGCCATTCCCTCGTTTTCTATAAAATGAATTCTAAACCAATCAAAAACAAAAATTTCTTCATCTAATAAAAAATTCGTTTTGATGTAGATTTTTGACCATTGGTCGATAATTAAAATTATAGCAGCTAATAAATAGGCTCTCTTTAATGACATTCTCTTCAGTTTTAGAAGCAAATGTAAACGATTTTACGTGATAAAAAAAGCGCTCTTTTATTAAAAAGAGCGCTTCGTTATTCATTTAACGTTGCATATTTTTCGCTTCGATACTCATTGTAGCATGTGGCACTAATTTTAATCGTTCTTTGTCGATTAACTTTCCTGTCACTTTACATAAGCCATAGGTCTTATTTTCAATGCGAATTAAGGCATTTTTTAAATCTCTAATGAACTTTTCTTGACGAATAGCCAATTGAGAATTCGCCTCTTTAGACATCGTTTCACTACCTTCTTCAAATGCTTTAAACGTAGGAGATGTATCATCTGTTCCATTATTTAAATCATTCATATATGCACTTTTGATTAATTCTAAATCAGCTTGTGCTTTTTCAATTTTAGCTTGAATCAACTCTTTGAATTCTGCCAACTCTGCGTCAGAATAACGTACTAATTCGCCAGTCTCTTTCATAATTTTAATTTTATTTTAAAATTAATACTCGTGTTTTCAGCTCATCAAACTCTACATCCACTCCGTTTTCTAGCGTGTCTACAAATTCTAATGTATGAGTTAATGTTTCAGATTTTATATAATCTTCATTAGCCAAAACAGCTTCTTTTATTTCTACTACATCTTGCAATGTAACTTTTACTTTATCTGTAACTTCGAATCCACAATCTTTACGAATATTTTGGATACGGTTTACTAACTCTCTGGCAATTCCCTCTTTGCGCAATTGCTCTGTAATTGTAATATCCAGTGCAACTGTAATACCTCCTTCATTAGCCACTAACCATCCTTCGATATCCTGAGAAATAATCTCCACATCCGAAAGTGTTAATATAATACTTTTTTCTGTTAATTTTAAAACTATTTCACCATTTTTCTCAATCTCAGCAATATCCTCTTGGGTGAAATTTTGTATTTCCTTAGCAATCAAGCCCATATCTTTACCAAAACGCGGTCCTAATGTTTTAAAATTAGGTTTTATTTGTTTCACTAAGATACCCGAAGCATCATCTAACAGCTCAATTTCTTTTACGTTTACCTCCGCTTTAATCAAATCTTCAACAGCTTGAATCTCTAAACGCTGATTTTCATCCAAAATTGGAATCATAATGCGTTGT
Organism: Myroides odoratus; assembly: GCF_001549985.1. GTDB lineage: Bacteria > Bacteroidota > Bacteroidia > Flavobacteriales > Flavobacteriaceae > Flavobacterium > Flavobacterium odoratum_A. The sequence continues at coordinate 56,082 of NZ_LROZ01000011.1, forward strand.
AACGGTTGACGTACTTTAATCATTTCTTTCTTGCGAAGTGATAAAACTAAAGAAGAAATAATCTGCGCTTTATGCATTCTGCTTTCTAACCCTGCATCGACAAATGAAGCATCAAATTTCGGGAAATCAGCCAAATGTACGGATTCAAAATTTTCTGAATTCGTTATTGATGTTAAGTCTCTGTAAAGTCTATCCATGAAGAATGGAGCAATAGGAGCACCTAATTTAGCTACTGTTACCAAACACGTATATAACGTTTGATATGCCGCAATTTTATCTTGCGCATATTCCCCTTTCCAGAATCTTCTACGACACAAACGCACATACCAATTACTCAAGTTTTCTGTTACAAACTCAGTAATTGCTCTTGCTGCACGCGTTGGTTCATATTCTGCATAGCACTCATCTACTTTTTGCACCAATGTATTTAATTCGGATAGAATCCAACGGTCAATTTCGGGTCTATCTTGAACAGGAACCTCTGCTTCTGCGTATTTGAATCCATCAATATTAGCATACAAAGCAAAGAAGTTATAGGTATTATATAATGTACCAAAGAATTTTCTTCGTACTTCTGTAATACCTTCTAAATCGAATTTCAAGTTATCCCATGGGTTTGCATTTGATATCATATACCAACGTGTTGCATCAGGCCCATGCTCAGCTAGTGTTTCAAATGGATCAATTGTATTGCCTAAACTCTTAGACATTTTCAATCCATTCTTATCCAATACCAGTCCATTTGACACCACGTTCTTATACGCTTTTGTATCAAATACCAACGTTGCAATCGCATGAAGTGTATAAAACCAACCACGGGTTTGATCCACTCCCTCAGCGATGAAGTCAGCTGGATATGCTCCGTTCTGATCCACCAATTCTTTATTTTCAAATGGATAATGCCATTGTGCATACGGCATTGCTCCAGAATCAAACCAAACATCTATTAAATCAGATTCGCGATACATCGGTTTACCACTTGGAGAAACTAAAACGATACCATCTACTACATTTTTGTGCAAGTCGATTTTGTCGTAGTTTTCTTCAGACATATCGCCAACGATAAATCCAGCATACGGATTATCTTTTTGTAGTCCTGCTTGTTGAGATTTTTCAATCTCCGCCATCATTTGCTCTACTGAACCAATGATTAATTCCTCTGTTTTATCCTCTGTTCTCCAGATTGGCAATGGAATACCCCAATAACGAGAACGAGATAAGTTCCAATCATTGGCGTTTTTCAACCAATTTCCAAAACGTCCTTCTCCAGTTGCTTTTGGTTTCCAGTTTATCGTCTCATTCAATTCGAACATACGGTCTTTTACCTCTGTGATCTTGATGAACCAAGAATCTAAAGGATAATACAATACCGGTTTGTTGGTTCTCCAACAATGTGGGTAACTGTGTACGTATTTTTCTACTTTGAATGCTTTATTCTCTTCTTTTAGTTTAATTGCGATTTCAACATCTACCGAACGTTCTGGTGCAGTTCCTTCATCATAATACTCATTCTTCACATACTTACCACCTAACTCTTCGCCCATTTCTTTCACAAAACGGCCTTGTAAATCAACTAATGGCACAGGATTTCCTTCTGCATCCAAGATTAACATGGCAGGTACTTCTGGAGTTGCTTCTTTTGCAACCTTCGCATCATCCGCTCCAAATGTAGGGGCAGTATGCACAATTCCAGTACCGTCTTCTGTTGTAACGAAATCTCCAGCAATTACTCTGAAGGCATGTTCTGGATTTTGGTAAGGCAACGTATACGGCAATAACTGTTCGTATTTAATCCCTACTAAATCAGCTCCTTTAAAGTCTTTCACAACCAAATAAGGAATTTTCTTATCTCCTTCTTTGTATGCGTTTAATTCTTCTTCTGTTTCTACTGCAGCAAATTTCCCAGCGAATTGTTTCCCTACTAGAGGCTTCGCTAGAACAACTTGAATCGCTTCACCTGTATACTGGTTGAAGGATTTCACTAAAGCATAATCGATTTTTGGTCCAACCGTCAAAGCTGTATTGGATGGCAACGTCCAAGGTGTTGTCGTCCAAGCTAAGAAATGGATAGTTCCAAAACCTTGTAAAAAGTCTGGTAATGTAGCCTCTATCGCTTTAAACTGTGCAACAATTGTAGTATCTGTTACATCTTTGTATGCCCCTGGTTGGTTAATCTCATGTGAAGACAAACCTGTACCTGCTTTTGGCGAATAAGGTTGGATAGTATATCCTTTGTACAATAAATTTTTATCATAAATCTGTTTCAACAACCACCATACTGACTCCATGTACTTTGGCTTATAGGTTACATACGGGTCATTCATATCCACCCAGTATCCCATTTGTTGCGTCAGTTCATTCCATAAGTCTGTATAACGCATTACTGTGCGCTTACATGCTTGATTATATTCTTCGATGGTAATCTTTACCCCGATATCTTCTTTCGTAATCCCTAATTCTTTCTCTGTCCCTAATTCAACAGGTAATCCATGCGTATCCCAACCTGCTTTACGCTTTACTTGGAATCCCTTTTGTGTTTTATATCGACAAAAAATATCTTTAATCGTACGAGCCATTACGTGGTGAATCCCAGGTTTACCATTAGCTGAAGGTGGTCCTTCAAAAAATACAAAAGGCTTATTATCCTCTCTCGTACTAATACTTTTCTCGAATATGGATTGTTCCTTCCAAAACTCTAGCATCTCAGATGCTACCCCTGACATGTCAAGATTCTTATATTCTGTAAATTTAGCGCTCATCGTTATTATTCTACTATTTTTTAATCAATTGGGCGAATTTACGCATTTTCATTTAATTACAAACCAAATAATTGCTACTAAAAAGAGCAAAAATTGACTGTTTTTTGTTTTTTTGAGATTGGATGGTTGTTTTTTTGGGGAGGCGGTGAGGTGGTGAGGTGGTGAGACGATGAGACGATGAGAGGGTGAGAAGGTGAGAAGGTGAGGAACCTCACAAAGAACAAACCTCACAAAAAAACACCTCATCGCCTCACCTTACGAAAATACTTCCTTCAAGATCTCCAGTGATTTTGGTTTTCTGAAAGCCGTAAAATGTACTTCATAATATTTCATCAGCAAGGCTAAAAGTGTTTTTCGATCTCGAGAAGAGAATATCTTTTGATCCGATTCAAACCCTAAGTCTAACAAACGCTTGAACAAAAATGTCTCTTCTGCATCAAAACAATTTGCAACGTGAATATCAGTAAACACGCCTTCATACCAATCAAAATAGTGACAATCTATTGCTGAGGAATCAGGATAAAATCCGAGGTATTTTGATAATTCAACCAAGAGCAACAAGTGGAAATTCGCTGTTTCATCGTGTGTATCTAGCCATAAGAGTGCCGTCTCAATAAACGAATAAAATTGCTCATCGCGTTCTTGTTCACTCACCACCATGCTGAGAATTTCACTGACAAAAAGAGCTATACTATTTTTGGAAAAATCATAATAAATGCTGTGATATACTTGATCAACCTTAATTTCTTTCAAGTACTCCATCCCACCTTTATTTTTAAAAGCGAATGTAATATCCAGCAACATCAAAGGCTGAAAATACGCTATTTTCTGTGCGTTTTTTCCTTTAGCAAATGCATTGCGAACAAAAAAGGTCTGAATCCCTACTTCTTTCGTCAAGCATTTCACAATCAAGCTTTTGTCTTGGTATTTTATAGCCTGTAATACAATGGCTTTTGTCTGTATAACCATTAACGAATAATCATCAATTTTTTAACCTTGGTATTGGCGTGATCAACCGATGAGACCATGATCAAATACACGCCTGAAGCAACTCTTTTACCATTGAATGCATGTGTATCCCAAACCACAGTTCCTCCATTCGAGGTTGCTTCAAAAACTAAATTCCCTTCGATATCTGTAATTTTTACCACAGAGCGATCCATCAATCCAACAATACGCACTTCGCCAAGGTATTCTGGGCGAACGGGATTGGGATAAGCATAAAACGAACTATTCGTATCTTGCCCTTCAGAAGTATCCGCCATAAAGGAAACAACACCTAAGTCAGTGGCAAAAAACACCTCACCTGATATAGGGTCTGTCGCAATATCATTGATGGTATTACTAGGCAATGGGGAATTATCTTTGGTGAAATGGTAGACGATACTCTTACCAGAAGCAGCCACCAAAAATACTCCTGCATCTGCAATTGCCACCCATTTTTTATTGGCGCCGTCCACTTCTATTTTCGTGATATACTGTTGATAAAACAATTCTTCTGCAATTCCATTTTCTTCAATCACAATATTGGTTGGTTGTAAACTCGTTGTTTGCAAAAATTGATTGACGTTTTGAATCACACGCAATCCTTTATCGGTACCAATCCACAATTGATTGTTTTTATCTAACGCTAAGGCACTAACATTATCAGAAGGGAGATTACCCAAATCTGAATTCAGTTTGGCAATGCGATTATTTTTTGTCTCATTAAATGCTGTTAATCCATCTTCTAGGGACGGGATCCACTTGGTCTCATTTTTATCCACCACTAAACGCCCGTAATTTCCTCTTTTGTAATCAAACATACCGTAAGTCGAATAGTAAGATTGCCATTTTTGATTCGCATCCATAGCCTTCAATGCACTAGATACAAAATTATTTGTTACCCACAGTTTTCCTTGTTTATCAAACACAACGCCATTTACACGTACGGTGGCATAGCCTGGAGGAAAGGAAGTGTCATTGGGATCAATTTCCATATTCTCTAAGCCAGTAGTTCCTGTATTTTCATGGTTAAACAAGACAACTTCACTATCTTGAATACTATTGTTCTTCCATTTTATTTGGAGTAATCCTGAATGGTAAGATCCTACATACAATTCTTTGTCATTTTTGGGATTTAACGCGGCATACGTTAAGGCACGTGCGTCTTTCAATGCGCCAAATGGCAAAAATTCCCATCCCTTTTTCTTATTAAAGTAACTCAATCCTTTGGCTGCTAAAGTAGGCACATACGGGTTGTACGTATTTTTATCATATCCGCCACTAATGAACCACGTACCCTCTCTTGTTGCCAAAAGTGAAAATACACGATTAGATTCCGGTCCATCAGGCGATAAAGATTCTTTTTGTCCCCCTTTTGCCAATTGAAAAAGTCCTCCTGAACTACTCGCAAAATAATATACCCCATTCACCTCAACAGCATCCACAAGATTCCCATGTTGGATTGTTTCAATTAATTGATTTCCTCCTTGTAAAGTCAGTACTTGGGTTGCTGTAATCACTAACAATTGTCCTTGCTCGTTTTCATTGAAGTTTACTAAAGGTTGATTCGCTTTCGCTACGGTTACGACTTGATTCGGCTGAACTAATTGATAGAGGGTTTCCTCATCTTTCGCGATCAAGAAAATTTTATCCCCTATTGCATACCCTTTTTCCCAGCTTTCTCCATCCTCCCAATTATTCCATTGGCGGAAATCAACCTTATTCGGGTTTTGGAGGCCAATCTGTTTAATCCCCTCAGCTGTAAGAGCTAACAAATCTTGATTCGTCGCTACAATATCCTTCACGATGCTATTTCTTCCATTGGATCCAATATAATAGCTATCCCCAAATGAATTATCATTCATATTGAACGCACTAATCCCATAATTCGTAGCGATATATACTTGTCCTTTAACCTCTAGAAAAGCGTTAATTCGACGTTCAAAAACCTGTAAAGAGGGTTTATTTTTAATATCCGATAGGGTGCGTATACGATCATTTTTCAAATCAAAAACGAGCAAGCTACCATCTTCATTTCCAATTAAAAGTTTTTGATGTACCTCACTAAAATACAAGGCTGTAATTTGATTGGTTTTTAACCCACTAATGGAGTTGTACACTTCAATATTCTGTTGATTGACTGAAAAATGCAACAAAGCAGAAGGCGTTGCTCCAAAAACAACGTCGCGTCCTTTTGCAAGAGCCACAACTTCGGTGTAAGAGAAATAACTATTCCACTTGTGATTATCTTGAGCCCAAAGACTCGTAACTCCTAAAAGCAACAAATAAACTAAATGCTTGGTTTTCATACAGACTATTTACAATCAAACAAATATACTACTATCAAAAGAAATATGAACTTCTTCTTTTCATTTTGGGTTTCCCTTTGCTATGAAGTTAAAACCAGCAAGATCAACCCGAGTTCAATGCTCTATTTTACAAAATAAAAAGCAAAAAATAATCGTTTTAACTAAACAAAAATATATTACCTTCCATGTTATAAAAAACATAACACAAAGCCATTAAATTTGGCAAGAAAATTGTAAATATGTTATTAATTAATAATTTATCCTATGAAACACTCCGTTTCTTTTTATTTAGTTGGACTCAGCTTATTGTGTAGCAGCTGCATCAAAGATGAAGAACTAGACACAAATGCCGACATATTAGAAGCTTATATTCCCAGTGAATACCTTAAAATGGATCCAATTATCACGAATACTTCGGTAGAATTCAGAGTAAAATCAAATGTAGATCTAGCGCATCAGTCGCCCTTTTTCATTATTTCTCCCAACGCCACTATGGATCCACCGAATGGGGTTACGCGAGATTTTTCAACTGCTCAAGAGGTAGTTATCATAGCCCAAGATAAACGTTGGCAGAAAAAATACCTGGTTAGCTTTACGAGTGATGAATTGAGTACCTATTATGACTTCAACAATGCAGAGTTAACTGACAGAGATCGTTACTATCGCTTTTATGAAATTGGTTCTAACGGAGAGAAAATTTACGATTGGGATAGTGGAAATCAAGGATATGCTACAATAGCTGGTTCAACACCGCCAGAAGCCTATCCAACAACAGTAGCTCCGGGTCGTAGAGGCGGATATGCCGTTAAAATGCAAACCGTATATACTTCAAATTTTGCTGCAGCAACGGGAAATCCGATTGCAGCAGGTAACTTATTTCTGGGGCAATTCAAGCTCAATCCATTTAATACGCTGAAATCCACTCGCTTTGGACTTCCTTATAACGGAGCTTTGCCTCAAACTTTGCGAGGTGTATATAAGTACACGCCTGGAAAAGTAGTGACGGATGAAAATTATAACGAAGTACCTGGTGCACAAGATTCATTTGACATCTATGCCATTATTTTTGAATTACAGAAAAAAGACAACTACCTAACAGGAGATCATGCCTTTGTTGATCCTCGCAATGTTGCCCTTGCGCGCATCACAGCAGAAGATCGTAAGGAAACAACAACGTGGAGTACCTTTTCCATTCCATTTACCATCGTTCCAGGAAAAACCTACGATCCAAACAAAGATTATATGATTGCCATTGTCATGACCTCAAGTATTGATGGGGCAGACTTTAAAGGCGCTATTGGCAGTACACTTTTAGTTGATGAAATAGAATTAGTTTATGAAAAAGAATAATACACTTCCGTCTTTATATTTGCTGTTGATCTGCATACTTGTATTCCCTTACGATTCATTTGCTCAGTCACCTGATATATCAACGATAGAACCAACAACTCCCTCTGCTTTTACAACATTCTTCACAAAGAATACCGCCTATCAAGCTCGTGCACAATTCAGCATTGGCGGAAGTACTCCTTTGGGAATACCTGCACAGATTCGCGAAATCAACAGCTACAACCCTACCTTACAATTGGGATTAGAAGTTAATGCAACCAAATGGTTCACGGATGATCAGACATGGGGAATTCGAACAGGACTCCGCTTTGAAGGACGTGGTATGAGAACAGATGCGCGAGTAAAAAACTACTACACACAGATTGATGGTGAAGAGGGCAAGCAAACGAAAGGGTATTTTACAGGAAATGTAAAAACAAAAATGAAGAACTCTTACATCACTTTTCCAGTACTTGCGGTATACAATGTCAATTCTAAATGGAATGTTTACGGTGGTGTTTATTTATCTGGACTCATTGATGGTGATTTTACAGGGTATGTATATGATGGTGTACTACGCGAAGGGAATCCCATTGGAACACCCATAGAATTTGAAGAAGATGCCAAAGGAGAATACGACTTCTCTTCTGAATTAAACCGTTTTCAATGGGGTGCGGAATTGGGATTTGAATATAAGGTGAATAGTCAATTTCGCTTGTTTTCAGATTTAAATTGGGGACTCAATGGTTTATTTAAAAAAGATTTTGAAGCCATTACGTTCAACATGTACAGTATTTATCTGAATCTTGGCTTTGGCTATCAGTTTTAAATAAAAACTGCACCTGGTTCAAAATATAGACTATAATCGCAAGATTGTAGTCTTTTTTGTTCCAAGCCCATCACCTTTTTAGCACAAAAAAGAGTTTTTTACTTAATATTACTAAAATAACCCAACATTTTCATACATTTTAAGCATTGAAAATCACAATCTAAGGTAGTAAAATGCAGAAAACGCGTATTCTCAACATTATAGCGTAAATTTGTAAAACAAAGGTTATACAACCTTTACCATTACATGATATAAATATTAATAAACACTAATTTCAATGATGAGAAACAAATACTTTTTTCTTTTAACCCTATTGATAGGGTTATTTTTTTCATCTTGTGTCAAAGATGAAGCGTTAAACACGGAGGCCGATATTATAACAGCTAAAATTCCCGATAACCTAACAAAGTTACCCGTAGAAATTGAAAATGATTTTATTACATTCTATGTGAATAGCAATGCTGATATCACTCAATTAGCACCTGAATTTACTCTAACAGAAGGAGCAACCATAGATCCCAGTAGTGGTACAGTGAGAGATTTCACGAACCCACAGTTCTATACTGTAACATCACAAGATAGAGCTTATTCCAAAACCTATAAAATTAGCTTTTACACAGCTGAAATATCTAGTAAGTTTTCATTTGAGAATACCCGTGTATTTTCAAATGGTGGTTTTTATGAATGGATTGAAATTGATGGAGATAAAGAAGCTCGAATTTGGGATAGTGGAAATGCTGGGTTTTATCTCAGTTTCTTGACAGATCCTCAAAATAGACCTGATAAAGATCATATGATTACTACCATTGAACCTCAAGGGAAAATAGGCCAAGGTATAAGATTGGAAACACAAAAAACAGGCAAAATGGGACAAGCTTTTGCAGCTATAGCAGCTGGAAACTTTTTTACTGGAAAATTTGAGACTAATATTACAAAACCTGAAGAGTCTCCTCGATTTGGGACCAATTGGGAAAAAGCACCAACTAAATTAATTGGTTATTTTAAGTATAAAAAAGGAGATTCTTTCGAAATCAATAGTAAAGATGGACAAAGTAATCTAACAGAAGACACTTTTGATATTTATGCCATTTTCTTTAGAAAAGATTCGGCTAATGATTACCTTAAAGCAACACATGGTTTTAGATTCATTGACAATCCTCAAGATGATCCGCGTATTCTATCCTACGCAAGAATTAAACCAGAAGATCGAATCGAAACAGCGCAGTGGACCTATTTCGAATTACCCTTTATCACTATTGCAGGTAGAAACTATGACCCTACTGCGGAATACATGTTAGCCATCGTTCTAACTTCAAGTCTTGAAGGAGACAAATACAATGGAGCTATTGGAAGTCGACTTTCAATAGATGAAATTGAAGTGTTAACAGATCAAGAAGTAAACAACTAATTCAAAAAACAAATGAATTTTAAACATATACTCTCTGGGTGTTTGTTCTTTGCGCTAGGAACAGCCCTATATGCACAAGAAGTACAAGAGAAGCCCTCCTCTGCATTTCAATCCTTTTTTACACAAAAAATGGATTACCAAGTAAAAGCTCAGTTTAGCATTGGAGGAGCCGCTCCCTTGGGATTACCTCGTGAGATTCGAAGTATCAAAAGTTACAACCCGGGTTTACAAACTGGTTTTGAAGCCAATGCAACAAAATGGGTGAACCAACAGTGGGGCGTCCGACTAGGGGTTCGATTTGAAGAAAAAGGAATGAAAACGGATGCACGTGTAAAAAACTACTTAATACAAGTAAATTCTGCTAAAGGTCCAAGTAGAGGATACTTTACAGGAGATGTTCATACCAACGTAAGCAATACATATTTAACCTTTCCCATTTCAGCCGTATATAACTTATCTGAAAATTGGAATTTATATGGAGGTGTCTTTTTATCTGGTTTAATTGATCGAAATTTTACTGGAAATGTATCGAACGGTTACTTACGTGAAAATACACCAACAGGTTTAAAAGTAGAATTTAATGATGATGCTTCAGCTGATTTTGACTATTCTGATGATTTAAATCGCTTTCAATGGGGCTTTCAAGCAGGTGGTGAATGGAATTTAAACAGTCATTTTAGGCTTTTTAGTGATGTAAGCTACGGTGCAAATCGATTATTTAAAAAAGACTTCGAAGACATTTCTTTTAGTATGCACAATATATACTTGAACCTAGGTTTTGGTTATCAATTTTAATTTTTTTAGAATTTAAATTATACCAATTAATATTTAAAACTATATTATGAAAACAAAATTATTTTTAACTACTTTATTAGCATTCGCTGTACTAAGTTGTAGTGAGGAGGAGGATTTCACTAAAAAAGAAGATCTAACTCAATCAAAAGAAATTATTCTTAAAGAAAGAACTAGTAAAGAGCCTTTTATTCTAAAGCTAGAAAAAACAGAAAGAACACCTTTCACAACTCAAAATAATTCTGACTTAATTGATTTCAAAAATTATCTTGGCCGAGTTTATAATTTAGAACATCTCCAAGACAATGTTGAAAGAGGCATTAGATTTCCAGTAATTGATGTTAATCGCTATGTTAATGATAGACCTGATGCATTACTGATTCATAGAATTGGAGAAAGTACTTACAAAAGCACAGCATTTAAAACTTTTGGCGAGCGTGAAAGTTATGTTTTAAACGAGAAAATACGAAATGTTGATGGTAATACAAATTTCAGTATATATGGAACAAGAATTTCACTTGGTGTTCAATCTAAATATACTAAAACATTTACACAGTCAATCTTAAACAAAAGTAACCTTATATTTGGTCAATTAGATATTGGCATTATTGATAGACAATATGAATTATTTATGTCTCCTAATACTTTAGAACTAATTAGAGCTAAATATTTGTCTGAAATGTTTTTATCTGAATTATATAATAATAACGGTCAGGATTTCCTAAATAATTACGGTAGATTAGTTCTTTCCAATTTTTTCACTGGTGGTTTAGCAACTGCAATGTATGTTGGAGACGGTAAATATAATAGAACTGAAACGGAACTAAAAAGGGACGTAAATTATACCATTGATGGCTCTGTTACTTTTCCAATAACTGGTAGTGGAGGAAGTACTAAAATAGTAATTGGAAATAGAAATGAAAATAAAGTAATAACTACTCAAAGTTTAAACACTGTACTTTGTTCTGTCCAAACTGTTGGCGGTGAATATGGAGTAAATGTCAGTAGTAATCCTAACGATATAAACCAAACAAGCATCAACCTAACAAGCTGGTATTCTTCTCTTAACGATAGAAATAGCACCGTAATGACAGATGTTGCCCCCAAAGGATTAATACCTATTCACAGCTTTATTGCAGAAGAAAACATTAAATTCTACATTGATAATATTATAAACACAAGACCATTTAATGGTGGTAAAAAACTTGTTGAACCTAAAATAGTAATATCTAATTTTTACTTTCCTGATACTGGTAAAGTTATCTACAATATTGCTTTACAAACAAGATTTACAGACTACTTATTACTAACAAATGACTATGAATTAAGTGAATCACAAGATGAATTTAATTCAATAGTTGATAATTTTTTAAATAGTACTAAATTAAAAAATAGTCCATTTAAAAATCTAAAAATAGTGAAGGATAATTTCGTCTTTTATACTGTTGCTCGAAAAGAGAACTATATTAGACCTGTTACAAACTTTGAAGGAAATAATTTTTACAAGTTTACTGATCAAAACACCAACATGACCTATCTACACACGAATGAAGGCAATACTAAATTTGCGTATGCAATTAAAGATCAATACATTTTAAACACATATGGTATTAAAGACTGGGTAGATAACCTAATAGAAAAACCACTTGACTATAGAGATTTTAAAAACTATACAATTATAGGATTATAACTAATACTAATAAAAAGCAGCGATAAAATTAATTTACCGCTGCTTTTTTTATCCCTATAAAATCAACCTTTATTTCAACACCTCTTTGGCAACTGCTCCAGTTCCATCTAATTGCTTCTCATCTACAGATAATCCTAAGATTTTTGCAATCATTGGATAGATGTGTACATTCTCAAACGATTTGATTGTATGCTTCTCTTTGATATTCGGTCCAACAGCCATAAATAACGCATGCATTTCTTTCACCTTTGCAGGGTCAAAACCGTGACTTCCAGCCAAAGGTCTATTCGTAAAGTAATACGGAGCATGGGCAGTCAATACAATATCACCTACTCGATTATAACGATCATCTTTCGATCCGAAGTGATACTCTTGAGGTAAATTATCTTTTAGATGCACCTCCATTAATTTAGGATCAATAGCTTTTTTTATCTTCTCATACCAAGTTTTAATCTTCTTCGGATCTTTGATAAATAAGCTTACATATGTTCCATTAGAAGCTACTGCCATTTCTTTTTCATCTACTTCGAAAGGCAATTTTAATAGCGTTTTTTGATCTAATTCTAACATTCCATGATCAGAAACGATAAATAAGTTAATTGGCAATCCTGAATCTTTAACTAAAGTATATAGTTTTTCCATGGCCTCATCTACATACTGAACTGCTTTTTGAGTTTCCTCAGCGTCTGGGCCAAACTGGTGTCCGGCATGATCCACTTCAGGCATATAAAACGTAATGAAATGCGGTCGTTTTTCTGCGGGTAATTTCAACCATTCTTTTACTTGTACTAAACGACTATCGATATCCGATTTTTCTGAATATTTGTAATAATAGGTTGGTAGTACTTTTTGAATTGGTGCCTCAGATCCTGGCCAATAGTAACAAGCACTCAACATGCCTTGTTGTTCTGCTAGTACCCATAGCGGAGTACCACCATACCATTTCGCATCCGTAACGGCCTTTGCATTACCCAATGAATAGCGTTCTTCCGTATTTCTGTCGTACATGTTATTTCCAACCAAACCATGATGTCCAGGATACATCCCCGTCACAATAGAATAATGGTTTGGAAAAGTAACAGAAGGATACGAAGGGATTAGCGATTCTGCTTTAGTTCCCAAATTCGCTAGTTCAGCTAAAAACTTCGCCTCGTGTTTTTCAATATAATCATAGCGAAACCCATCCAAGGAAACTAAAATAACATAAGGACTTTCTTCGCTCTTTGGATCATTTTTTCTTTCTTCTATAACCAGTTGCTTCTCTATTTCTTGGGCTTGCAAGGCAAAACTTCCCCCTACAAGAAATAAAGTCATCAAGGATAATGCTAATTTTTTCATGTCTACTGAAATTTATAATTTCAAATATCACCAGATAAATTCACTCCCCCAAAGGAATTGCTTACTTTTAGCATTTAATTAAAAGATACGCCAGATGAAAACGATAGGAATACTAGGTTGTGGTTGGTTGGGTTTACACCTAAACCACTATCTTCAAGATAAACAATACACCATCAAAGGATCGACAACAAGTGAGGCTAAAATACCTGAATTACGAGCTGCCAACATAGATCCTTATCTTGTGAATTTACAAGAACCAGACGAAGAACAAATCCAACTCTTTTTAAAAGATGTAGACGTGTTAGTCATTACTATTCCTCCCATTCGAGGAGAAGAAAGTGACTTATATGCCCGTAGTTTTGAGCGATTAATTCCTTATCTTAAACAACAAGGCGTACAACAAGTCATGATGATGAGTTCTGTTTCCGTATATAGCCCTCAAGAACAAGAAGTAACAGAAGAAAGTGTAGACTACAGCAACGATCCGACAAGCAAACAGATTTTAGCTGCTGAACAACTATTGTTGAACACCAATGAAATCACAAGTTGTATTTTGCGCTTAGGAGGATTATTTGGTCCAGATCGCAAACCGGTGCGTTATATTGTGAACCGTGGCGTTCTAGACAACCCCGATTTGCCTGTGAACATGATTCACATTCGCGATATTGTAGCCTTTACGGCGGCTCTACTTGCCCAAGGATTAACCACCACTACAATATACAATTTAGTATCTCCTCATTACAAGAATCGTTTAGACTATTACACCCAAGAAGCGGAGGAATTAGATTTAACTCTCCCTCCACTAGGAGAAAACGATTGGAAAACCTATCGCAAAATTACAGGCGATAAAATTGTTCAACAAACGGGTATACCTTACCAAACGCTATAAAAAAAGGAGGTTTAAAACCTCCTTTTCTATTTAATCTATATTCATTTCTGGAATATCTCCTTCAATAATTAGCGTTACCTCTGTTGCTTTGATAATATCTTCCACAGAAACACCTGGTGCTCGTTCTAAAAGCTTCATTCCATTCGGTGTCACTTCCATTACCGCTAACTCCGTAACGATCTTTTTTACACATCCTACTCCCGTTAATGGCAAAGAACATTCTTTTAAGATTTTTGATTCACCTGCTTTATTCACGTGCATCATCGCCACGATAATATTTTCAGCAGATGCAACTAAATCCATTGCTCCTCCCATTCCTTTTACCATTTTACCTGGAATTTTCCAGTTGGCAATATCTCCCTTTTCAGAAACCTCCATCGCTCCTAAAATAGTCAAGTCTACGTGTTTTCCTCTGATCATACCGAAGCTCGTTGACGAATCAAAGAAAGACGCCCCTGGTAAAGTGGTTATCGTTTGTTTTCCTGCGTTAATTAAGTCCGCGTCTTCTTCTCCTTCATAAGGAAATGGTCCCATCCCTAAAACGCCGTTTTCGCTTTGAAAATCAACATTCATTCCTTCTGGTACATAATTCGCTACAAGTGTTGGGATACCTATACCTAGGTTTACAAAAAATCCATCTTGTAATTCTTTTGCAATTCGCTTTGCAATACCTACTTTATCTAACATAATTTCTTTTTAAACGGTTGGTGGGTTACTATCTTTGACGTACAGTGCGTTGTTCAATTCTCTTTTCATATTTTTCACCTTGAAAAATACGTTTTACGAAAATACCAGGCACATGAATTTCATTTGGATCTAGTGTTCCAATTGGCACTAATTCTTCTACCTCAGCAACTGTAATTTTTCCAGCACCTGCCATACATTCATTAAAGTTTCTTGCTGTTCCCTTAAAAATTAAGTTCCCAGCCTCATCTCCTTTCCATGCTTTTACAATGGCAAAATCTGCGTCAAAAGCTTCTTCTAAAATATGAGGTTTTCCATTGAAAACACGTACTTCTTTTCCTTCTGCTACTTCCGTTCCATAACCAGCTGGAGTGAAAAAAGCGGGAATTCCCATCTTAGCAGCTCTACATTTTTCTGCTAAAGTTCCTTGTGGAGTCAACTCTACATTCAGTTCTCCTGACAGCATTTGACGTTCAAACTCTGCATTTTCACCAACATAGGATGAAATCATCTTATCAATTTGGTGTTTTTGCAACAACAAACCTAGACCAAAATCATCTACACCTGCATTATTAGAAATACACGTTAAGCCTTTAATATTCTTGCGAACAAGCTCTGCGATTGAGTTTTCAGGTATTCCACACAATCCAAAACCACCAAGCATTATCGTCATATTATCTTGAACATCAGCTAATGCTTCCTGAACATTGGCTACTTTTTTGTTTATCATAATCTTTGGTTTAATTAACTGCTCTAAAGTATAAAAAAAACGCCTTTAAAAAAAGGCGTTTTCAATATTAGAAATCAAATTCATTTGTGTCTAGTCCTTCGTCTTCCGTCTCGGCTTCTTGCACAATTTTTGTACAATCTACTCGAATGGATAATCCTTCTGGAACTTCAAAAGCAGATTTAGAAACATGTAATGTTTTATCTGCGTAACATTTATTCATAAACAAGCCCCAAACTGGTAATGCCATCGTTGCTCCTTGTCCATATAACATGGTTTTAAAGTGAGCGGCGCGATCATCATTACCTACCCAAACACCCGTTGCTAAATTGGGAACCATTCCAATAAACCAACCGTCACTATTGTTCTGTGTCGTTCCAGTTTTACCTGCGATTGGATTCGTAAATTTATAAGGGTGACCAGTTACTCGTTTATATCCTGGACCTTGCCACGTCGTTCTCAAACGCACCCCAGAACCACTTTCTGTAACTCCTTCCAGTAGTTTTACTACCGTGTAAGCCACATCTTTGCTCAATACATCTTTTGTTTCTGGCACAGCATTAAATAAGATAACGCCATTTTTATCTTCAATTCTCGTTACGAAAACAGGCTTCACATAAATTCCTTGGTTCGCAAACGTACTGTAAGCTGCTACCATATCACTTACGGTAATATCAACTGCACCCAACGCAATAGCTGGACTTTGTGGGATATCTGCTGATACACCCAAATCTCTAGTCATATTTACTACCGCTTTCGGTCCTACTTTATCCATCAACTTAGCTGTAACAGTATTCACTGATCCCGCTAAGGCTTGCTTTAACGTCATGATTCCTTTGTAACTTCTATTTGAGTTTTGAGGAGACCAATCTTGGCTAATTCCATATCTACCTTTTGGCATTGTAAATGGTGAATCGATAATGGAATCACAAGGAGAATAATGCAATTGTTCAATCGCTGTCGCGTATACAAATGGCTTAAATACAGACCCTACTTGTCTAGCTCCTTGCCCAACGTGATCATATTGAAAATGTTTATAGTTGATTCCTCCAACCCAAGCCTTAATATGACCGGTTTGTGGTTCCATCGACATCAATCCTGTTTGCAAGAAATGCTTGTAATAAATAATAGAATCTCTTGGTGTCATCATCGTATCAATTTCTCCTTTCCAAGAGAAGATACGCATCTCTGTTTTTACTTTGAAAGAATTCAGGATTTCCTCTTCCGATTTACCTTGTTCTTTCATTTGACGCCAACGTTCTGATGTTTTCATCGCACGATTAATAATCGCCTCTGTTTCTTTATCATTAATATTAAAAAACGGTGCATTTTTATTGTTCTTTTGCTGGATGAAGAACTCCTCTTGTAAATTACTGATGTGTTCTTGTACCGCTTCTTCCGCATATTTTTGCATACGCGAATCGATAGAAACATAAATTTTTAAACCATCTCTATAAATATCGTAGGTTGTTCCGTCTTTTTTCGGGTTTTCTTTCACCCAACGGCGCATATAATCGCGTAAATACTCTCTAAAATAGGTCGCAATTCCCTCTCTGTGACTTTCTGGTGTAAAGTGTAAAGACAAAGGAAGTTCTTGCATACGAAGACTTTCTTCTTTCGTAATGAAGTCATTTTTTGCCATTTGGTGCAAAACGACATTACGTCTTTTCTGTACTAATTCAGGTCTACGTACAGGGTTAAAATAAGCCGGATTCTGAAGCATTCCTACTAACATAGCCGCTTCATCAATAGTTAAATCTTTCGGCTCTTTACCTAAGTATACTTTTGCTGCCGAACGAATTCCAACTGCATTATTTACGAAATCTGCTTTGTTCAAATACATCGTCAAGATTTCCTCTTTGGTATATTGGCGCTCTAATTTAATCGCAATAACCCATTCTTTTGCTTTTTGTGCAATACGTTTCGCTAAGTTACGAGATCCTTCCCCGTGAAATAACAATTTAGCGAGCTGTTGTGTAATTGTACTTGCACCACCACTACTTCCTACAGAAGTCACGGCACGTAAAGTCCCTCTAGCATCAATACCAGAGTGACCATAAAAACGCTCATCTTCTGTTGCAATCAACGCTTGCACCAAATGAGGAGGCAAATCGTCATAGTTTACAGGAACGCGATTTTCTAAATAGAATTTCCCAATCGTCTTTCCGTCTGAAGAAATGATTTCGGTTGCCACGTTACTTGAAGGGTTTTCCAACTCATCAAACGTAGGCATTGCTCCAAAAACTCCCCAAGAAGCACAAAGGAAAAATAGTACTATAGCCACACCCAACCCAAAAAAGGCGATCCAAAAAGCAGATACATACTTTTTGAAATTAGCGGCATTTTTATTCGTTTGTTTTTTGTTTTTCATACAACTTTAAAAAACTTATTCTGCTTTTTCGATTCTCAATCCAACTTCACTTACCCCTTGTAAGGCAGGGACACCTTCTACCTCTCCTAGTGCTCTAACAGCTTGTTCTACTGTCATTTTATACTTTCCAGTTTCGTTGAAGATGTAGTGTTCTTTCAACCACAATGTACTCTCTTTCACATCTGAAAAACCATTCCCTAACAGTGCACCATTAGGATCAGCCATTTGAAATTGAATCGTATCAATTACAATAGCTGTACTAGGTTTGTAAATTTTAAAAATCACAAACATATTACTGTATGGATACTCATTATTTACTCGGACATTCATAAACAAATTATGAGCCGTCAATGTATCTTGTACATCCCAAACAAAGGTCTTCACGTCGTTTTTCTCCCAGACCCCTTTCGTGGGTTGGTACTCATCAAAAACTACTTTGCTATCGTGTTTACAGCTAATAAACAAGCATAACAAAAAACTCAAAGCTAAATAAAGACTATTTATTTTCACCGTCTTGTTTATTTGTTGGGTTTGTATTCGGGTTTGTTGGTCGAGGTTTTCTCGGTTTTGGTTTATTGGATCTCGGTTTTTGATTCTTGCCTTGGTTTTCCTCAGTTCCTTGTTCATTCCCTGATTTAGGCTCTCTATTACCGCCTTTTTTATCCAATTTGCCCTCAGATTTACCCTCTACTCTTTCATTTCGATCCGCCGGTTTTCGCGTTGATCGACCTTCTGTTTTGCGTTCTGGTCTACCTTCTGCTCTTTCGTTGCGATCTTCTGCTTTGCGCTCAGGTCTACCTTCCGTTTTACGTTCTGGTCTACCCTCCGTTTTGCGTTCTCCCTCCTTGCTTACCGGTCTATCTTTACCATCTGCATTTTTAGCAGGCCTATTCTTTGGTCTGCGTTTTCTATCTTCTCTTGCATTTGAGGCATCCTTATCTTCGGCTCCTTTGGCTTCTGCCCCTCTAGCAGGTGCATTGCCTTCTCGCTCTCCGGATTTACCTTTTGCCTTGGTATTTTTTCTTTTTCGCTTTGGTTGATCAAAACGCGTTACACTATCTTGCTCTACTGCATTTTGGAAGTGATCTTTATCTGAAGGAATATCCTCGCTATAACTTTCAAGTTCATTTCCTTTTTCATTCTGTGCATTTAACTCCAAGATCTCTTTCACTTGCTCTGTAGTCAATACATACCAATTGGCTGAATTATTAGCATAAGCAAACCACATTTGCCCTTTGAAAATATCTATTTTCTGACAAAAAGCAATTCCCTTCACTGTCATTAGTTTCGTATCTGAATCTGGCATATCTTTCAATGCCTCTAAATACGTATCCAATTCAAAATTTAAACAACATTTTAGTTTCCCACATTGTCCTGCTAATTTTTGTGGATTCAGGGACAATTGTTGGTAACGTGCTGCTGCTGTATTTACACTTCGAAAATCCGTCAGCCAAGTAGAGCAACACAATTCTCTTCCACAAGATCCAATACCGCCTAAGCGCGCTGCCTCTTGTCGGAAACCAACCTGTTTCATCTCGATTCGAATGCTAAATTCTCTTGCAAATTCTTTAATTAACTGTCTAAAATCGACACGCTCACTAGCGGTATAATAAAATGTAGCTTTTGATCCATCACCTTGAAACTCAACATCAGATATTTTCATTTCTAGGTTCAAACTGATGGCAATCTCTCTTGCTCGCATTCGCACAGGTTCTTCTTTTTCGCGAACTTCCTGCCAAATATCAATATCTTTTTGTGTTGCTTTGCGATAGATTTTTAGGATTTCTCCGTCTGGATCTGCTTTCTTTTTTTTCATTTGAACCTTAACCAGTTCACCGACTAAAGAAACAATACCCACATCGTGTCCTGGGGAACTTTCAGTTGCAACAATATCTCCCATTGCTACTGTTATTCCACTTGGATAACGATAAAAATCTTTTCTTCCGTTCTTAAATCGAACCTCAACTATATCAAAGATGCTGTCTGAATTTGGATAAACCATATTTGACAACCAATCAAAAACTGCTAATTTATTACAGCTATCTGTTCCGCATGTTCCTTTACTCTGACACCCTCTGGGTACGCCATTACTATCTGTCTTCGTTGAACAATTTGTACAAGCCATTTATATATTTATGTATTTATATATTAATCCTTCTAAATTAAGAAGGAATTATTTTCTCACTTTTCGTTGTAAAGATACTATTTTTTTATAGGTTGATTGAAGATTTTTTTAGGACAAACAATTCTCTGTTTCCTTGTAAAAAAAAGGAATAAGTCACAGATCGTTATTTTATTAGCTAAAAAAAGCAGTTAAAACCAATTGTGCTGTGCATTGGATTACAATCGTTCAGCTATCAATCAGTGAATGCTCCTTACATATTAAACATTTATTTCTACTTTTGATGTTCACATATACAATTCTACATGAAGGAACAGATCATAGGAATCATGGGGGCTATACCCCAAGAAGTCGATGGCATTATCGCTATTTTACAAGATAAAAAGACCATTACCCTTGGCAATCGCACCTACTACCAAGGCGTATTAGGCAAGCAAAACGTGGTGGTGGTTTATTCGCGCATTGGTAAAGTTGCTGCTTCTGCAACGGCTTCCGCCCTACTGTTGCGTTTTAATGTTAGTGAAATTATTTTTATTGGTGTTGCTGGAGGCATTGCTCCTCATATTGAAGTAGGCGATGTCATTGTTGCACGAGATTTAATTCAATATGATATGGATGTATCTCCTTTGCGTCCACAATACGAAATTCCCTTGCTCAACAAGACGTATTTTGAAACAAGCGAAATGCGTTCTAAGCAAGTGATGCAACACATTGAACGTTTTCTATCCCCTGATATCCTTTCTGCGAAGATTGCCCCTCAAGAATTGGATAAATTTGCAATCAAGCAACCCCAAGTTTACTTTGGGACGATTGCCAGTGGTGACCAATTTTTTTCCACGAATCAGCAAAAAGAAAATTTACAACAAGCACTTCCAGATGTACTATGTGTAGAAATGGAAGGAGCAGCAGTTGCCCAAGTCTGCTACGAGTACGGTATTCCTTGTACGGTAATTCGAACCATCTCAGACAAGGCGAATCAAGAAGCTAGTTTTAGCTTTGAATCCTTTGTAAAACAAGTATCACAAGTATACGGACAAGAAATTATTGAACAGCTGTTTCAATAAAAAAAGAGGTAGCAGTAAGCTACCTCTTTTTTTTTGCTCATCGTTTACGCAACAGGTAGACATACACGGGAAAATGATCGCTAAAACCAGGTTCGCTACTACTATTCCTCAGTGGATACCCCTTGTATTGTCCTGTAGATTGCACCATAAACGGTTGCTGAAAAATACGCGCTTTCCAATACGTCCAACTTTCTTGTTGTCCTTTCAAAAAAGCTTCGGTAATCACAATGTGATCAAAAATGTCCCACGCATCTCGATAGGCTAATGTACCGTATCCCTGTTTCGCCATTTTTTCCATCGGATTAAATAATCCCTGAACAGCAACCTTATGCTTGACTCCTTCGGTTTGAAGAACCTTTTTCATACTCGAATTAAAAGGACCATCATTCATATCCCCCATCGTGATGACTTTCGCCTGTGGATTGATGCGCTGTAAAGAATCGATAATTTTCTTATTTAATGCGGCAGCTGCTTCCCTATTGGGACGACTCAATTGTTCACCACCTACTCTCGAAGGCCAATGGTTGACAATTACATGTATTTCTTCTCCATCCAATAAACCCGAAACTAATAATTGGTCTCGTGTAAAAATCCTCTTTTCCTTTTGCTCTTTTCGCTTCCTTGGATACTGAGTGTAGATATACAACGGATGTTTCGACGTGTGAAGCACGGTAAAATGCTGTTGATCATACAACAAACCGACATCAATGCCTCGCTTATCAGGAGAATCAAAATGCACAATACCATAATTCGTTGCTTGTAAGGCTGATGAACGCACCAAATCTTCCAACACTCCTCTATTTTCTACTTCCGCTACACCAATAATGGTTGCAGGCATCGTAGGATTGTCCTCACGACCTACTTGCGACAAGACACGCGCTAAATTGTTAATCTTCTTTTCATACTTCTCCTTTGTCCAGGCTCTTGCTCCATTTGGCGTCCAATCTTCATCGTAAATTTTTGGATTGCGTATGGTATCAAACAGATTTTCACAATTGTAAAAAGCAATCGTTCGAATATGATACTGCCTTTCTTGAGCAAGACTCATCCTCATCGACAAAAACGCAATAAAAATTATCATTTTCAAACACATATTCTTTATTTCATTCATTTTTATAACATTTAATCATTATTATTAATTAAAAATAAAGAATAATTCAATAAAAAATTAACTTTATAAGAGATAAATCAATTCCAACCCTTTTTTAATCAAAATAATTTATGAGAGTAGTATTACTTCTTTTATTTCTAGCCCATTGCTCGAATTTAGCTCACGCACAACATCGAGTAGAACTCAAAGGAAAAGTAGTTGACGCACGATTCCACCGACCTTTGCAAGAAGCCTTAGTACAAGTTAGCAACTCGGATCAGTACACTTTAACAGATGCCTCAGGTGATTTTGTTCTAGCTGTTCCCATCAAAGAGACTTGTATTATTGAAGTATCTTATCCTTCTTGTATTACACAACGGTTTACCCTGTCCCTGCTACCGCATCAGCTTCTCGATATAGGTACCGTCGTGTTAGAAGAAGATTCCACCACAGTAGAACATTTTGGCTTAATTCCGTTGACTGACAATGATTTGGATGACGACGATTCAAGTACTGAAGGGTCTGCGAGTTTACTTCAAGCGACCAAAGATCCTTTTCAACAAGCGGTTGCTTATACGTGGAGTTCGGGATTTTATCGCATGCGTGGATTAGACCAGTCGTATGGCAAAACGCTTGTGAACGGTTTAGTCATGAACAAATTACAAACGGGTCGGCCACAATGGAACAATTGGGGAGGTTTAAATGATGCTACGCGGAATCAACTCTTTACGATAGGCGTTCCGCCTTCTCCTCTTGCTTTCGGGGGTATTTTAGGTACCCAAATGATTACAACACGAGCCGCTATGATGAGAAAAGGAATGCGCATCGGCTTTTCTGGATCCAACACTAGCTATCGTTGGCGCACCTTTGGAACCTATGCCTCTGGGTTGCGTAAAAACAACTGGGCGTACGCTGTTTCTGGTTCTTATCGCGGAGCCAAAGAAGGATATTGGCCTGGGAGTAATTATGATGCTACTTCTTTTTTTGTGGCTGTGGAGAAGAAAATCAACCCTCAACATAGTTTGAATCTTTCTGGCATATATGCCAAAAACAAACGGGCTAAAACTTCGGTCAATACGCAAGAACAAATAAACTTAAAAGGTATAAATTACAATGCTTATTGGGGGTGGCAACAAGGAGAAAAACGCAATGCTCGATATAAAGACCTAGCAGAACCCTTGGTCATGCTCACCCATTATTGGAATATTAATGAACATAGTACGCTGACCACAACAGTAGGCTATCAATGGGGCTATAGTGCCAACAGTAGGCTGGACTATCAAGACAACCTCAATCCTGACCCAACCTACTATAAAAATTTGCCCAGCTACTATCTCGCTCAAATTGATGCTGCATATTGGCAGCTATCCTCCAATGAATTTGAAGCACTATCAGATGAAGATCCTTTTAAACAAGCAACATGGGCAGCTTTACAACAAGCCAAGGGTGCACAAGCAGCCTTTATCCGTGAGGGACAATTGGATTGGGCAAGTATCTATCAAAAGAATCAACAATTCAACGGACAGAGTAAGATTATTCTCTTTGAGGATAGACAAGAAGATCGAACGCTTGCAGCTACGACCAATTTCCACACCGTATTGACAGATCACCTTACCCTAGATGCGGGTATTACCTATCGAAAACTACGTACATCCAATTTTAAGAAAGCTGTTGATTTACTGGGTGGAACCTACTACATGGATATCGATACTTTTCAAGACATCGAATTGCGCGATAGCAATTTATACCATCCCAATCGTCAGATTCGCCTTGGAGATACCTATGGTTACAATTACCACATTTCAGGAGAAGAGGCAGAAGCATTTACCTTATTTACGTTTAATTACAAACGCTTGAGCTTTTACTTTGCGGAACAGCTGCACTATACGGCATATCAAAGGGAGGGATTGTATAAAAATCCGCTTTTTCCCACAACTTCTTTTGGAAAAAGTGAGGTTGTTCTATTGAATAATTTGGGGATCAAAGGTGGATTTACCTACTACCTCTCCGGAAAGCACATCTTCAGTGTCAACGGGGCCTGGTATAATCAACCACCAACGATACACAATACCTTCCCGTCCATTCAAGTGAGCAATACCATCATTCCGAATTTAAAGCCAGAAACGGTTTTGGGGTTTGATGCAACTTACAACCTAAGAACGCCTAAGTTTCAAGCTAAACTTACTGGGTATATTGCTAATATCAGTAACAGTACGCAACTAACGACGTATTATACAGAAGGTTTAGGTCTTGGTGATACAAAAGGGGTACTGCTTTCTGAAATTCTCACGGATATAAACAAGTGTCATGTTGGTGTTGAATTTGGAGCGGCTTATCAACTCACTCCCTCGTTGCGGATGACAACTGCAACAGGTATAGGCCAATCTTTTTATACGCATGATTCTCAATTGCAACTACAAACGCAGCAACTTGTAAAGCCTTTGGATTATGGAAAAGCTAAACTGACCAACTATCGCCTTGCAAATGGACCGCAAACGGCCTTGTCTTTCGGAATAGAATATAGAGCTCCCTCATTTTGGTTTATCAGTACCTCGTTCAATTATCTCGCTGATGCCTTTGTTCAAGTCGCTTCTTTAAAACGAACGCAAAATTTCATTATGGATCCTGAAAAAGTAGGACAAACCTTTGATGATTTAACACCCGAAGCATTACATCGCCTGCTAAAGCAAGAGAAACTCCCTGCCTTTTCCTTGGTTGCCTTAACTGGCGGTAAATCATGGCGACTTTTAAATCGCACCATCCTCGGTTTCTTTGCTTCTGTGCAAAATCTCTTGAACACCACCTACAAAACAGGAGGATATGAACAAGCGAGAAATGCTACTTATGCAGAAGAGATTGCCCGCTCTAAAGGAGGTCATCCCATGTTTGGGACCAAATATTGGTTCGGTTATGGACGCAATTTTTTTATTCAGGTTTACTATAATTTTTAATTTTCTACTCATGCAAATCCTACAAAGAAAAATAATAACCTTCAGTTTCATAGTCTTACTGTTGGTTGGTTGTGCCAAAAGCGACAACTTTTCACTCCCTACTCTTGATTGTCTGGCTCCAACCCTAGCCCCTAATACCACACTTGAGCAGTTACAATTGCTAGCAGACGCTACCATTCAGCTGTATCCCGGCCAAGCCAATGATGTCTTGACTGGGGTTGTTATCTCCAGTGATCAAGGAGGTAATTTCTACAATAAATTACACCTTGTTGATGAAATCACACAAGTACCTGCTATCGTTAATTTGGAGATGGGAGCATCTTATACTGCATTTCCACCTGGTACAAAAGTAGCCATCGCCTTAAGCGGACTCTACTACAGCAATGCTTTTGGTAAACTGAATATTGGCGGAGGAATCTACACATCTTCTACTGGCAAAAAATACATTGGTAGCCTGGCTAAAAATGCCATCAACACCACTATTCAAAAGTATTGCGAACCTTTAAATCTCGACGCTTATACCACTAAACTTTCTTTAGCTACTTTAAAGCAAGAGATAGAAACGTATACCAGTCGATTAGTTCTACTCGAAAATGTACAATTCGATCGCAAATTAGTTGGCAAAACACTATATGACCCTAAAGAAGTTGATGCGCAAGGCTATACCTTGCGAAAAATGGTAGATCAGAACGGAAATAGTCTCTATATCCGTACAGGAAAACTGACCAAAGACTTTGTGGATTACGTCATTCCTGCACAAAGTGGCACAATTATCGGAATTGCAGATGTATTCAGTAAACAAATTCAATTCTATCCTCGCGTATTGGAAGATTTCAATTTTGATCAACCGCCCTTTGAAGCGGAAACAACAGAAGAGGAGGAAGAACAAGGATCCCTACCCATCGTCGTTGAACCTGGACAAACGTTAGTCTTTCCTGGGGCAGACTTCGAAAATTGGGAACAGTTTCTTGGGGTGCTCAAACGACCTGGCTTAAAATTCGCTACGCAAGTCATGGAGGAAGGGTGGAACAACTCAACAGGATTAGCCTTTCGAGGTACTCCTACAAAAACAGAAAATGCCTTTACCATAGCTCAAGTTCAAGTACCTTCTAACGCAACAGCTATTTCTTTCTTGCTCAAAGGAACAGCGAATGCGAAATCCTTATCTATTTATCTTTATCAAGCAGATGGCGCTTATGTTGCTTTTAATTTGGAAAATGTCACAACAAGTAAAATTGTGTCCCCCACTTCCATTACCAATCAGCAAGGAAACGTCAATAAGTATAAAGGCACTATTGATACTCAGGGTGAATGGGTAAAAATCATACTACCACTACAAGGTGTGAGGTACAACACAACGGGAGAAGGAGATTTTCTCACTTTTCGCTTTGGAGGAAAAACAGCAACTATTCCTAGTACCTATAACCTAGTACTCGATGAAATCCGATTTGAGGAATCCTCCATGGAATGAAACGACCAATCCACTAGTAAAAAACAAGAGCGGCTCGTTAGCCGCTCTTTATCTATTATTGTTCCTTAATCAAATAAATATAAACAGGAAAGTGATCACTAAATCCAGGTTCACTGTGACTATTTCGCAATGGATATCCTTTGTATTGTCCTGTTGCTTGTACCATAAACGGTTTTTTAAATATTCTCGCTTTCCAATATTTCCAAGACTCATATCCTTCTTGTAAATAGGCTTCTGTCAGTAACATTTGATCAAAAATATCCCAAGCATCGCGATAGGCTAAAGTTCCTAGCCCTTCTTTCGCCATTTTTTCCATCGGATTGAATAATCCTTGAGGTTGTACTTTTTGGCGTTCTCCTTCTGCCTTCAATACTTTTTTAATACTCTTATTGTAAGGACCATCATTCATATCCCCCATGGTAATAATTTTAGCTTTGGGATTGATGGTCTGTAACGAGTCGATAATTTTCATGTTCAGTGCTGCAGCAGCCTCACGATTAGGACTACTTGCTTTTTCACCCCCTACTCTTGAAGGCCAGTGATTAACGATAAAATGCACTTCTTCTCCATCCAACAATCCTGTCACTAACAATTGATCACGCGTATAAATACGCTTTTGAGAAGCAGGATCTTCTTTTTTTCCTTTCAGTTGATCATAGATATACAACGTGTGTTTGGACGTATGTGTAGGTACAAAATGTTGGGTATTATACAAAAAACCTACATCAATACCTCGTCGATCTGGTGAGTCATAGTGTACAATATCATACATTCCTGCTTGCAAAGCTGGTGCGTGAATTAAATCTTCTAATACTCCTCTATTTTCAACTTCAGCCACACCAATAATAGTTGGCATTTTTGGATTTTCATCCGTACCAATCTGGGACATGACGCGCGTCAGATTATCAATTTTCTTTTCGTATTTCTTCTTGGTCCAAGCCTGAGCACCATCAGGGGTCCACTCTTCATCGTAAATTTTTGGATCGCGAATGGTATCAAACAAATTCTCAACATTATAAAATGCGATGGTGTGAATTTGAAACTTTTTTTCTTGTGCATGAAGGTTTATACCCAGTACTACTAGAAATATCGATAAAATCAGTTTTTTTACCATAATCTTCATAAGTTAACGTAATTTACAAAAATACTTCTTACAAAAGTAGCAGTTTTTATCTTAAAAACTTAACTTTACTTGTATAAAAAGTATCGCACTTTTTAGATTAGCACTTTAATACATAATCGTACTTATGAGGAAACTTTTATTTGTTTTGCTTGGTGTAGTATCGACAGTTACATATGCACAAAGCAATCACGAGATTAGAGGAAAAGTACTCGATGCTAAATCTCAAACCCCGATTAATGCAGTGGTGGCGAGAGTTGTTGGCTCAAACATTTCTACTCTAACCAATGGTGAAGGAATCTTTGTTCTTGAAAACAATCAGATGGGCAACCAAATTGTTGTGATATCCTATCCAGGATTTATCAGCAAACAGTTTCCCATAGACGCCCAGCCAGATCAGCCCTTTGATTTAGGCGACATTTTCATTGAAGAAGATTTAGTGACACAAGCCCAAATAGGCTTTATCACCCTGACTGAAAATGATCTTAGCGATGACAACTCCGGTTCGGATACGTCTTCGGGATTATTACAAGCGACCAAAGACCCGTTTCAACAGGTTGCAGCCTTCAACTGGGGGCAGGCTTTCTTTAGAATACGGGGTCTTGACAACGAATATGGCAAGACGTTAATCAACGGAATTGAGATGAACAGAATCCTAGATGGTCGCCCACAATTCAGCAACTGGGGAGGATTAAACGATGTGATGCGCAATCAAGAATTTTCTTCAGGTTCTACTCCTTCCGATTATACGTTTGGTAGTATTTTGGGGACACAAGCAATCTCCACCCGCGCTTCTCATATTCGAAAAGGATCACGGGCCACTTTCACTGGAACCAATACCAATTATAATTGGCGACCAACCTTCACCCATTCTTCTGGGATGAATAAAAAGGGATGGGCTTATGTATTTTCTGGTTCGTATCGCGGGGCTAAAGAAGGTTATTGGGAAGGAAGCAATTACCATGCAGCTTCTTTATTTGCCGCTGTAGAAAAGAAATTCAACGACAACCATAGCTTAAATTTTTCTGCCATTTACGCGAAAAACAAAAGAGGAAAAAACGCTCCTATCACGCAAGAACAAGCGGATATCAAAGGCTTTAAATACAATTCGTATTGGGGGTATCAAGAAGGAGATAAACGAAATTCGCGTTACAAAGATGTGGAGCAACCTATCTTCATGTTAACCCACTATTGGGATATCAACGACAAAAGCAGCTTAACTACCACTGCTTCTTACCAATTCGGACATATTGCGGATAGTCGATTGGGTTATCAGAATAATCAAAATCCCGATCCAACGTATTACCAACATTTACCGAGTTTCCATACGTCAAAAATTGACCCTCGCTATTGGAATATGACATCTGACGAATTCAATGCCCTAGATGATAATGATCCTTTCAAACGAAATACAATAGCAGACCTAGGGCAAGCCAATCAAAGTAGAGCAGCTTTTCGTCGAGGAGGACAAGTGGATTGGAATAATATCTACGCGATTAATAGCGATTCTATTAATCTAGGGAGAAGCCAGATTGTTCTATATGAAGATAGACAACAAGAAAACATACTGTCTTTCAACTCTAACTTTCGCACGAAGATTAATGCCAATACAACTGTAGATGCGGGTGTCAATTACCGCAAATTACACTCCAATAACTATCAAAAATTAACTGATTTATTGGGCGGGAAATATTACAAAGACATTGATACCTATCAAGACGCTGGCCTCCAAGATAAAGATATCAATCATCCAAACCGCCTAGTAAAAGAAGGCGATCGTTTTGGTTACAACTACAAACTTACGGCTGATGTAATTAATGTATTCACACAAGTTGTTTTTGATTATGATTTCTTTGATTTTTACTTGGCGCAAAATATAGGGTATACCACATATCAAAGAGAAGGGTTGTATAAAAACCCAGTATATCTAGATAATTCCTATGGAAAAAGTGAGAACAAAAGTTTTAACAACTTTGGTTTTAAAGGTGGCGCTACTTTCCACCTCACTGGAAAACATGCCTTAGATTTTAATATTGCTTATATCAATCAAGCGCCTTCGATTAAAAATACATTTGCCAACATACGCGTAAACAATTCCCTTGTACCTAACTTGAGCAACGAAGATATTTTTAGTGTAGATGGGAGTTATATTTTGCGAACACCCTTACTAAAAGCCAGAGTAACGGGATATTTAAGTGAAACTAAAAATGGAACCAAAATCAACTACTACTATGGAGATGGTATAGGATTAGTAGATGAAGAAGGAGCCTTATACAATAATGGAGGTTCGTTTGTATCCGAAATTATAACCGGCATCAACAAAAGACAATTAGGGCTGGAAATCGGTGCGGAATATCAGATTACACAATCCGTAAAAGCGACTGCAGCAGCAGCCTTAGGACAGGCATTTTACACCAATAACCCCAACGTCTACTTATCCTCGGATAATCTCGCCAGAACATTTGATTATGGAGAAACAAGTTTGAAAAAATACAAACTTTCTAACGGTCCTCAAACAGCCTTATCTTTTGGATTAGAATATCGAGATCCTAAATTCTGGTTCATCGGAGCAAACATCAACTATTTAGCCGACGCTTATACAGAAGTGTCAGCTATTCGTCGAACGCAGAATTTTATTATAGACCCAGATAATTCAGGGCTTCCATTTGAAGGATTAACAGAAGATAAACTACGCGATGTATTAAAACAAGAAAAGTTAAATGATTTTACCATCGTCAACATCACAGGAGGAAAATCATGGAGAATGCCGAATCGATCTATTATCGGATTTTTCGCCTCGATTAATAACCTTTTTGACAAAGAATACAAAACTGGAGGTTTTGAACAAGCTAGAAATGCAAATTACAAACAAGAAGTACAGCGCAATAGCGGTCCCTACAATCTATTTGGCAACAAATATTTCTATGGGTATGGACGTAACTTCTCCGTTAATGTTTACTACAACTTCTAATTTCTTTTACTATGAGAACAATATTTAAATCCATACTTTTTACCGCACTTACCACTTTTTTAGTGACTAGTTGTGCAAAGAATGACGACTTTTCAGTGCCTTCATTGAAATGTAACGATCCTCAAGTGACCGTAACTACAACAATTGATGACCTCTATCGTATCGCCCCAGAAGAAGTAGCTCCTTATAATGGAGATGCAAAAGACATCTTAAAAGGTGTAGTTGTTTCTAGTGATAAAGGAGGAAATTTCTACAACAAAATTCATATTGTTGACGAAACTACACAAAAACCAATCATTGTCAACCTTGCTGATAGATCCGCTTATGTAACATATCCTCCTGGAACTATTGTCTATGTGAAACTAGGCGGGCTTTATATACACAATAATGGAGGTATGGTCAACTTAGGAGGGGGTATTCAAAATGGAAAATACACCTCTGCTATCTCCAAAACAGTAATTAACCAATACGTAGGAAAATACTGTAAACTCGCTGACATCAAAAAGTATAATAACATTGTAACTTTAGATGAACTTATAAAAAACAAAAAGGAATACAAAGGAAAATTAGTTACCGTAACCGATGTACAATTTGCACATGGACTCGTTGGAAAAAAATTATATGATGAAAAGGATGTTGATGCTCAGTATCAAACGCTGAGACAAGTGGTTGATGAAAACAGTAATTCTTTTTATATAAGAACAAGCCAATATGCTACAGATTTCGTTTCTTATCAAATTCCCGCCAATAGTGGATCTATCACGGGTATATTCGATATCTACAACGATATGATCCAATTCTATCCACGTATACTGGAAGACATCAATCTAAAGGATGAACCATTTGTTATTGAAGAGGTTAAACCTGGTAAATTCTTAGCTTTCCCTGGTGCTGATTTCGAAAAATGGGATGATTTTCTACGTGTGATTTTCAACAATCAATTGAGTGATCCGATGGCTACAAAAGCAGAAGGTCAAGGATGGGAGAATTCAACAGGTTTAGCCATTAAGGGAAATAGAGAACAAAATGGTTATCTGTTCTCCGTACAAGGAGTAAAAATGCCGAAAGACGCAACAAAACTTTCTTTCCTCATGAAAGGAACATCAGAACGATCTCTATCCATCAACATTAACAGAGCGAATGGTATCAACTACAAAGCCTATAACTTAGATGCGGTATCGGGCAGTAAAGTCGTACAACCCAATGAAACTCCAATGGAAAACAATCCCAACAACACAACCAATAGTTATAATGGTAAAATTGACACCCAAGGTAAATGGGTAAAAATCACCTTAGATTTAACGGCATTCAACGGGGAATACCATACAGAAGGAACGGGAACCTTCATCAGCTTTAAAAATGGAAACAAAGCCAATTATGACTTAGTCATTGATGAAATCCGATTTGAAGATGGAACACCTGTGAAAGACGATGAAGGCCCTGTTGAGCCAGAAGAACCAGAACCAACAGCGGCAGATATATTGGCAAACTTCAACAACTGGGATGAATTTACCAGTAAATTGAGCACACATGGCCTAAAACCATATGCAACACAAGCACCAGGAGAAGGGCGAAATGGCAAAGCTGCGATGAAATTATCAGGAACGACAACAGCCAATGACTTTGTATTTACCATCAATGGAAAACAAGTTCCAGAAGGAAAAACGAAATTGGTCATTTGGGTGAAGGGGACGTCCGATAAAAAATCGCTTTCATTCAACGTAAACAAACCTACTGGTGGGTATGATCCTTTCAATGCAGGTACCCTAACTACTACAAATTTAAACTTAGTCAAGTTTACCACGAATCAATACAATGGATCAATTGATACGGGCGGACAATGGGTCAAACTAACCCTTGATTTAAGCGATACAGCCTACAACAGCACAGGTAATGGCGATGTATTCTCCTTGAAGACAGGTAGTGGTTCAACCTATGAACTCTTAATAGACAGTATTTATTTCCAATAAATAGACTCCATATCTAAAAGCTCGGCTCGTCCGAGCTTTTTTTATTGCCGAACGCGATAAAAAACCGCTTGTTATACTTATTTTAAACGCATCTACGTGACAAACAAGTTGAAATGAGACACAACTATACAAACAAAAAAGGCGCTCCAAAGAGCGCCTTTTAAAAAGTATAATTATTTTTTCGATTAGTTTTTCAATGCTTCTGCACCTCCAACAATCTCTAAAATTTCATTTGTAATCGCAGCCTGACGAGCTTTGTTGTACGTTAATTTCAACGCATCTCTCAATTCTTGTGCGTTATCTGTTGCTTTGTGCATCGCAGTCATACGAGCTCCGTGCTCAGACGCTACAGAATCAGCAATTGCTTTGAACAATTGTGTTTTTAACGACAAAGGAATCAAGGTCTCTATGATTTCCTCTTTTGAAGGCTCATAAATATAATCAGATGCTGCTGCAGTTGCTTCCGTTTCGATAGGCAATAATGGCAAAAATTGCTCTGTAACTACATTTTGAGTAGCTGCATTTTTAAACTGGTTATATACAATTTGAATAGAGTCGTATTTCTCATTCACAAACGCTTCCATTACATGCTCAGCAATAACTGCTGTATGCTCAAAATCAAAATGATCGTATAATGAACTTTGATTGTCAACAACGTGGAATGATTTTTTAAGGATATCATTTCCTTTCTTACCAATTGTCAATAAATCAATGTTTGCTCCTTTGAATGCTGTATTCGCTAATACATTAATTTGTTTAATAATGTTAGCATTGAAACCACCACATAACCCTCTGTTCGAAGTTACTGTAATGAACAATACATTTTTTACCTCTCTAACTTGCGAATATACACTTGAATTCTCTCCTTCTAAAGTAGAACTAACATTTTGAATAATCTCAGTTAGCTTCTCTGAATAAGGACGCATAGCTGTAATCGTATCCGTAGCCTTTTTCAATTTTGCTGCAGATACCATTTTCATCGCAGATGTAATCTGCATTGTAGATCCAATAGAAGAAATCCTATTGCGTATTTCTTTAAGATTTGCCATTTGAAAACGTATATAATTCAGAAAGAGAATAAGCTTTTAGACAAGCTTAGACTCTTTCAAAAAATTCTTAATATTTTGAAGCTAATTCTTTAGCTACTTTCTCTAAAACACTAGTTTGTTCGTCACCGAATTTACCAGCTTTTAATTGATCTAAAACATCTCTGTGACGTGAGTTAAGAGCTTCTAAGAAATCTTTTTCAAACTCTTTTACTTTGTTCACAGGAACATTTCTCAATAAGTTTTTAGACCCAGCATAAATAATTGCTACTTGATCTTCCACTGTATAAGGATCGTTAACTGCTTGTTTCAAGATTTCAACGTTACGTTGACCTTTAGAGATAACGTTCATTGTAGCTGCATCTAAATCAGAACCGAATTTCGCGAAAGCTTCTAATTCACGGAATTGTGCTTGGTCTAATTTTAATGTACCTGCTACTTTTTTCATTGATTTAATTTGAGCAGAACCTCCAACACGAGATACAGAAATACCTACGTTAATTGCAGGACGTACCCCTGAGTTGAATAAATCAGACTCTAAGAAAATCTGTCCATCCGTAATTGAAATTACGTTTGTTGGAATATAAGCAGAAACGTCACCCGCTTGAGTTTCAATAATAGGTAAAGCTGTTAATGACCCACCACCTTTAACGAAAGGTTTGATTGACTCTGGTAAGTCGTTCATGTTTTTAGCGATTTCATCATCACCAATAACACGAGCCGCTCTTTCTAATAATCTTGAGTGAAGGTAGAAAACGTCTCCAGGGTAAGCCTCACGTCCCGGTGGTCTTCTTAAGATCAAAGACATTTCACGGTAAGCAACAGCTTGTTTAGATAAATCATCATAAATAATCAATGCTGGACGACCTGTATCACGGAAGTATTCTCCGATTGCAGCACCTGCCATAGCAGAGTAAACTTGCATTGGAGCAGGATCTGATGCATTAGCCGCAACAATGATTGTATAAGCCATTGCACCTTTTTCTTCTAATGTTTTAGCGATAGCTGCAACAGTTGAAGCTTTTTGTCCAATAGCAACATAGATACAGTAAACTGGTTGACCTGCATCATAGAATTCTTTTTGGTTCAGAATTGTATCGATACAAACCGTAGTTTTTCCAGTTTGACGGTCACCAATAACTAACTCACGTTGTCCACGTCCAACAGGAATCATCGCATCAATTGCTTTAATACCTGTTTGTAATGGTTCAGTTACTGGTTGACGGTAGATAACACCTGGTGCTTTACGCTCCAATGGCATTTCATATAAATCACCTTCGATAGGACCTTTACCATCGATTGGTTGTCCTAACGTATTTACAACACGTCCTACCATTTTCTCTCCTACGCGTAGAGAAGCGATACGACCTGTTCTTTTCACTGTAGCACCTTCGCTTACACCAACAGAAGAACCTAACAATACAATACCTACGTTATCTTCTTCTAAGTTTTGTACCATTGCCTCTAATCCGTTGTCAAATACAACTAGCTCTCCGTACTCCGCATTTGTTAACCCGTAAACACGAGCAACTCCATCTCCTACTTCTAGTACTGTACCAACTTCTTCTAAAGAAGCCTCAGAGCTAAATCCAGATAATTGTTTCTTTAAAATCGCTGAAATTTCAGCTGGTTTAATGTCCGCCATTTTTATCTATGTTTATACACGAAAATTCGTGCGGTGATTTTTTTTACTTAATTAATTCTCTTTTTAATACTTGTAATTGATTTGCTAAAGAAGCATTGTATTGGATATCTCCAATTTTCAAGATAAACCCTCCTAAGATTGATTCATCCACAATATTTGTAATTACAGCTTCTTTTCCAGGAGCTAAAGTTTTTACTTTCTCAAGTACCTTAGCCTCTATACTAGCATCAATAGGCATTGCTGTAGTAACAGTTACTTTCTCAATACCTTTATACAAATCGTATTGTTTTTGAAACTCCAAAGCAGTTGCTTCTAAAATCCCAAATCTACTATTTGCTTTTAATACTTTGAATAGTTCTTTCGTTCCTTCATTAACTCCAGCGAATACTTCCAATAAAGCATTTAATTTCAACTGATCTTTAACAATTGGATTTGTAAGAAACACATTCAATTCACTGCTTTGAGCTATTGATTGAGAAATAAGGATCATATCCCCATTGATAGCATCAACATTTCCTTTTTCTAAAGAAACCTCAAGCATTGCTTTTGCATAACGTGCCGCAGCTCTTGTGCTTACCATAGTGATATTAGTTTAATTTTACATCATCTAACATTTTCTCAACCAATTTAGCTTGAGCTTCTTTGTTAGATAATTGATCTTTCAATAATTTTTCAGCGATTTCAATTGAAATAGATGAAACTTGCGTTTTTAAGTCAAGAATAGCCGCAGCCTTCTCACTTTCAATTGTAGCTTTTGCTTGAGCGATTAATCGTTCACCCTGAGCTTCCGCTTCTGTTTTAGCATCTGCAATCAATTTTTCTTTGATCTCACGAGCTTCTTTTAGTAAAGTATCGCGCTCCGCACGAGCTTCAGCTAATAACTTCTCGTTATCTGCTTTTAAATTAGCCATTTCTCTTTTAGCGTTTTCTGCAGCTGCTAATGCATCAGTAATACCCTCTTCACGAGCTTCTAAAGCATTTACAATTGGTTTCCACGCGAATTTTCCTAAGATAACAACAATTACTATCATAATAATTAGTTGCCAGAAAAATAGTCCAAAACTGAAATCGTTAATTAACTTATCCATTATCTAAAATTATACTTTTTAATATCTGATTTTGTTTAATTAAAATAAGAAGTTTACCTGCAACCAACCGTTGCAGATAAACTCTTTGTACTAACTTGGATTATTTACCTAAGATTAAAGCACCGAATGCTAAACCTTCCAATAAAGCTCCAATGATAATCATTGCAGTTTGGATTTTTCCAGCAGCTTCTGGTTGACGAGCAATAGCGTCCATTGCAGAAGAACCAATTTTACCTAAACCGTAACCAGCTCCGATTACGATTAAACCTGCACCAATGATAGTTGGGATTGTCATAGTATTGAATTTAATATTAATTAAACAAATTTATTTATACTCTATTTTTATTCTCTCTTTGATTAATGTGCTTCTTCGTGATCATGTTCTGCCACAGCCATTCCAATAAATAATGACGATAACATAGTAAAGATGAACGCTTGTAAGAAAGCAACTAAAATTTCTAATACAACTAAGAACGTAGATAAGAAGAATCCAATTCCGATTGCTCCTCCAGTTCCTAATGCTTCCTTCATAACGAAGATGATTGCAATTAGTCCGAATACGACCGAGTGACCAGCTGTAATGTTAGCAAATAAACGCACCATTAAAGAGAATGGTTTAATAATTGCACCTAAAATTTCAATAGGCATTAACATCAATTTCATTGGCACTGGAACTCCTGGCATCCAGAACATGTGTTTCCAGTAATCTTTGTTTGCAGAAAAATGAACGATAATAAACGTACAAATTGCCAAACATACTGTTACTGAAATATTACCTGTAACGTTAAATCCTAGTGGTGTTAATCCCAAGATATTCAAAATGAAAATCAAAAAGAAAACAGACAACAAATACGGCATGAACTTTTTGTATTTTGCTTTACCGATATTTGGCACTGCCATTTCATCGCGAACATAAAGCACTAATGGCTCTAATCCTCTTGCGATTCCTTTTGGCAAATTATTTGGTCCGTTTTTGTATGTTTTTGCTAATCCTAAGAACAGGATAAACATTAAAATTGTAGTAAAAATTAAAGAAGCTACGTTCTTTGTGATAGAGAAATCAAGTGGTTTCTCATTGGTAGGGTGATGTGCTTCATCGTACATGATAGTACCCTCAGCATCTGTTTTGTATATCTTACTGTGATATAACTTGTAGAATTGTCCGTTTTTCTCAACTACTTTCTTTCCAAAGTCAAATTCAGAAGACATGAAGATTTTAAGACCGTTGTCAATTAAGATAACTGGCAATGAAAAACCGTAGTTTTCACCTGTTTCTTCATCAGAGAAGAAGATAAAAGAATAATCATCTGCCAAGTGATGCGTAATATGAGCTTGAACTTTCTCAGCTTGAGTCATTTCAGCAGGTTTTTCTATTTCATGCCCTTCAACGTGTTCAAGGGTTTCTTCAATAGATTGCTCAGCTTCTTGAATTGAGTTTTCAAGCTTTTGAGTAGTAGTTTGCGCGTACGAAAATACCGACGAGGCTGTAAATAAAACAGCTGCTAATAAATTCAGTGATTTCTTGAGAGTCACCATATCTTAACTTCTTGAATATTTTGGTTCCTAAAATTTTGTGCAAAAGTACAATAATTCTTGTATTATCATACCTTTATATCAAACTTTTTTTACTTAGTTTCGTTTGACGTAGTATTCTTATTTAAAATACTATAGGCAACAAATGCATCCCCGCCAAGGAAAACCAATACAATCACTAAAAAATTGTATTTAAATCCTTCGTCTGTCATTTCGTGATCTAATCCATCTTTTGCGAATAAATAACTTGCAATTAATCGCATTGTAATGAATCCTAAGAAGACAAAACCCAAATTATTAGGCAAGCTATTTTTAATTCCGAACAAAGCAAAAAAGATGATAATAGAAAAGATAAATTCAAATCCGTAAAACTTTTCTAAGCTATATCCGAGTTCGATTAGCGAATCACCTGCATCAGTAAAAGCCACAACGGCATAATGTAGGGCAAATACCACGACTAAACCAATAAAAAGTTTCAATCCAATTTGTACAATTTCTTTATCCATTCTTTTATTTATTTAACTGATTGACTTGTTTAATAACTTGGTACAAAGCTAATCCTACTCCCAATAACGTACAAATTTTATTTGCGATTCCTCCTTCTAACTCGTACTTACCATCTAACCAGACACCTAAACGGTGTGATAAATAAATAATTATCCCCATCTGGATGGGGATATTAATTAAAGACAACCACTTATTGGGTGATTTCTTTTCTGTCATTAGGATAGCTGTTCATTGCCAACCATTTGGCATTTTACATCAATCTTGGCACCTGGTTCAACCGCTAAGCGCCCCACTTTGATATCGCCTTTGATTCGAGCAGCAGATTTTACAGTAAGCAAATCATTCACTAGAATATTCCCCACTATTTCTCCTTCAATCTCACTGTTTTCACAACTGATATTTCCTACAATCCTCGCTATAGGTCCCAGCACTAATCGTCCTTTAACCACAACATTTCCCTCAATGACACCGTCAATTCGAATATCTGCTATCGCTTCAATATCGCCTTTAATCGTTGTCCCTTCAACAATACGATTTGTTTGTCCCAACAAATCTAATCCTGTTCCTTTTG
Source organism: Myroides odoratus (assembly GCF_001549985.1). Classification (GTDB taxonomy): domain Bacteria; phylum Bacteroidota; class Bacteroidia; order Flavobacteriales; family Flavobacteriaceae; genus Flavobacterium; species Flavobacterium odoratum_A. The sequence continues at coordinate 95,340 of NZ_LROZ01000011.1, forward strand.
CTTTCTTTTTCGATTTATCAAACATTGTAAAACACTTTTATTAGGGCTCCACACTTCCTGGAGCCTTGTATTCCTCTAGATTCTTTTTAATTTGAATGACGCTATAATCCTCTTGCATAATTGGAATATAAGCAGGGTCATCGCCCAAACGACCAATCATTCGCTCTGCCTCTACTTTGGATTTAAAACCATGTAAGACGTATATCTTCGCTGATGGAGTGTAATAGTCTTCTGTGAATTTTAATCCTGTACCCGACTCAACACCAGCTAAACGTTGCATATTCGATTTTTTCGCTGCAAAATCAGCTATTTTTTCCGTTGGCACGGCAACGATTATTTTCCAGTTACTTGAATCCGTTGTTGCAAATTGTTTCCCTTCTAAAGCAGGTATTACGCGTTCCAACAACTGAGAAGCCTCTCTTCCTTCTGCGGTTGAGCTATATGTCAGGGCTAAGTAATTCAGCGCTTCTTTGTATTTTTTCACCCCTTCTGTTCGAGCAATAATCATGGCATTCAACAGCTCAAACTTGCTGACATAAGCATCATCGATACGCTCCAATGCGTTTTTCATCATGGCCTTGGCCTCTTCATAATTCTCTGCCTTGAATACTTGGTAGATTCCTGCATAGACTTGTTCTGGCGCTAAATCACCATCACTGCCTATACTTAGGTTTTGCATCAATTTGGCATATCTCGATTCCGGATAAGTAGCAATAATCTGCGCTTTCATCTGAGCTGCTTTTGCTGGATCTTTTTCCTGATAGAGCTTATACAACTTGTACATCGTAGGTAAAATCAATCGCTCTTTAGGATCAAACGTCAATAGTCGTTCCAATCGATCAATTCCTTCCTCGATCTTTCCAAAACGCTCGCTGTAAATCGCACCTAATTCAAAATAAGCTAAATCCCTATCCTCTTTTAACTTGGCAATTTGGGTACTATCGGAAGGAATTTTACCCACATAGGTATCCAATTGATAGCGTGGATCAACAAAATCGTCTTGTTGTTTCTCCTTCTTCTGATTTTCAGCTAAAGCTTCTTCCTCCTCTTCTTCATTGTTGTTATTCATCGAAGATTGCATTGCGCTCCATCTCCAATTGTCAGTGAGTAGTCGGTTCCCCCAACGGCGTTTAAAATCTTGTCGCCCACGGGTCAATGCTTGATTGGAGTAGAAATAGAACGTTGTCTTTCCGCCCATGCTTCCGAAGTTGGTTTCTCCAAACGATTTTTCAATAGCTTCACCAAAATTGGCTACATTAAAAAAGTCTGCTCCCGAATTGTTTTTTGTTCCCAAATTCGCTTGCATTTTTCGAAAATCTTCTTTGCGCAATTCATCAATAAACGCCTGAAAGTAAGCATTTTTCTCCTCTGTTGACATCGCAACTAAACGCAGTATACTGTCGTTTTTATGTGCAATTACCTCTAAATCGACTACTTCGCGCAGCGACTCTCTACGTTTGCTAATTCGAAACGTTTCTTTTGCTTTGGGAGGCAATAGCGCCAAAGCACTATCATAGTATTGCCCTGCCACTGCATATCCAGCCGAATTAAAATAAATATCAGCAATACTCAAAAAGTTTCTTGCTTTCAGCTGTTTATCTTCTTTTCCTACTTTAGCCGCTGTTTTCAAATAGGCCAGTGCCTTTTCTTCCTGATTGATATCGCGATAAAAAAGTCCAACTTGGCGATTCAACACATCGAGATATGGTCGATTATCTCGATCCTTCAACAAGCTATTGTATTGTTTTAAAAAGGCGACAGAATCTGTTTGTTTTGCGCCCGTTAATTCAAAAATCTCTGCATACGCATGCACTGTATATGTCCTCGGTGCTTTGCGATTCATCTCAATAATATTTTCAAAATGACGTGTAGCGTCTTCTTTTTTTCCTAATCGCCCATTTAATTGGCCTAGGATATAATTATATCTTGCTTTCTCCTCTTGATTGGATACCAACCCTACTGCTGATTTTAATGCCGTACTTGCACTGTCTAATTGCTCGAGATTGATATACCCCTGCGCCAACATTGCATAGGCATCCGATTCTACTTGTTTGTTTAATCGTCCTTTGCGTTCTCGCAATAATTCTTTTAAATTTTTAATAGCTAAGTCATCATAGCGCAAGCGCAAGTTTGTTTTCTCCCGCCACACTTTTGCTTCAGCAATTAAATCACTATCTGGATATTTGTATAGAATATAGTTAAAGGCCTCTAAAGCAGGTACAAAACGACCATCGTAATAACGCGATTTACCCAATAACAAATAAGCATTTGCCATTTGGCTGTTGCGCTCTCTCCCCTTGATATACATGGAGTGTTTCTGAATTGCTTTTACCGCTTTGTTTTCAGCTCGCGTGAACCCTTGTCCATCTGTGCTTTCAGGAGATCCGAGGTCAGTTCCAGCAACAGCTAAATTGTCCAAGATACTTCCTTGTTTAGATTCTAGGGATACGCCTTTTTCAAATTCTCGTTCTGGGTCAACTTCAATTTGAATACGCTCGATGGGTAAGATTTCCCAATAGTCATCAAAATAACCTTCCTTCAAAGCGTCGAGTGCTTCGGTATAAGATTCATCTCCGTGGAATAGAATATTGTACTTTGTTGTTAAAGCATGATATCCTCGATTCAACATCTTATCCTTTTTTACAGAACACGCTATAAAAGATATAATTAGCAGGATAATACCTCCTATCCGAATGACAAAATTTGTTTTCAATATCTAGGTTAAACTTTATATAACAACTATTTTTTCGCTCTATTATTATTCACAAGACAGTAAAAATACATCACTTTTTAATACTTTATGCAAATATTGTTAAAAATTAAGGAGGAATAATCCCCTCTTGTATGAGGCAAATCACACTGCAAAGAAAAATAATGCACCATCATCCTTTTATTTTCATCCGCCATGATTGCTTAATGACATCAAATAAACCCATGCAAAATACAAAAGAAAAGGCGATTATAAATCAATGTAAATCATAAAATTGCGTAACAAAACACAAAAAAGCAGCACTCCTTTTGGGAGTACTGCTTCATGATATCCTGGGATCTATTTTTTAATTTACTGTACTAAAAAAGCCTTCTAGTTCTTGGTATGTTAACGTTTCGGTCAACACATCATGTTTCAGGACCCCTTTCTCTAGTGCGATAATACGATCAGATACTTCATAGGTATGTTGTAAATCGTGACTAGAAATGATGATTGTCATGGCACGAGTTGCTCGTTTTTGTTTCACTAATTCTTTCAATCGAATTTGAGTCGACGGATCGAGATTTGCAAAAGGTTCATCTAAGATGACCAACTCAGGATTTCCAATAAAAGCACCTATGATGCCAATCTTCTTTTGGTTTCCCTTAGAAAAATCGCGAATGTATTTCTTTTGGTTTAGCACCTCTCCATTAAAGAACGCACTGTGTTCTAAAACAAAAGCTTCAACTTCCGCCTTAGACCAACCGCGTAAGCTCCCTAAAAAGACAAAATATTCTTCTGCTGTCAAATAACCAATCAAGAATGTTTCATCTAAAAAAGCTGTCGTGTAATTTTTCCATTGTTCAGAAGAAGAAACCAATTGTCCTTTGGAATAAATATGCCCTGAACTAGGTTGAATCAAATCGAGTAACAAGCTAAAAAAGGTTGTTTTTCCAGCTCCATTATTCCCAACTAGGCCAATACTTTCGCCTTGTCCAAGTGTTAATGCCTCTAGCTGTAGAACCGTAGTTCCATTATATGTTTTATGTAAATTATCTACTTGTATCATAACAGTTACTATTTTTTATAAGCAGCTAGTGCTGCATATTTTTCACGGATGTAAATTTTTTCAATAAATTGGAACGCATATTTATAAAAGAATATTCCAGCCAATCCAATTAGAATCAACAAGACAAAGCCTCCCCAAAACGGATAAATCAGCGAACCGAGGAAATAAAAGAGGATGGGCAGCAATACTTTAGGCATACTAATCAACATCACGCGAAGGTTAAACGCATTTTTATCTCCAAATACATTTTTTGCTGCAGTTAAGTCCATGGGTGTTTTAAGGTATGCTCCTCCCCAAAGAACAAAATAACCGTTGATTCCAATATTAAAAATCCCCATAGCGAGAATCAAGTAGAACAACTTTAGATCCACAAAAATATAAAAGAAGCACAGTATCGTCGAAACAAATGTACCCAGAGCGATAATCAACCACTTTGACATGAGATAATCGCGATATGATACATTTTGCGTCATCAACAGCGGATAGTAGGAAGAATCCCAACTTGGCACATATTGTCCAAACAACATTAAGAATCCTCCTGTTGAGAAAAAAGCAAGAAACACGGCGAAAGTCATGGGCATGGCTTCCTTTCCAGAAGTATTAAACATAAAAACTCCATAGAAAAGAAAAACAACACTCATCAATACTGTTACCCTTGCTCTTTTATTTCTAACAATCAATCGAATATCGTTGCGCAAAAAACTCGCATAGCGACCAAATCGATCAAGCCAACTCATCTCTAATGCAATTCCTTCTTTAATGCGTACTTTTTCTAAATCATCCAAATACATTCGTTTGAGAAAGAAACGATACGTACTCCAGATGAAAAGTCCCAAAACAAGAAAATAGACGCCTACACTTAATGGATATTGATAAGGCAAAACATAAAAATACTGCGTATATAAAGTAGGGTCAACGATATCATAATACTGCAACCCAAAACAAAGCGCAACAAATCCAAGCACTCCATAAAATACAGGGGCATAGGCGCTCATTAAAATCGCGACGCAATGCATCATAAATACAATACTATAAATTGCCAACGTCCATGCTAAAACTGCAATACTGCTTTCTCCTTCAGCAATTGCAACGATTGCAAATGGAATAAAGAAAAACAGCTGTACAATATTAAATGCGCTCAAAAAAGTTTTTCCTACATAAAAGGAAACAATCTTTGAACGAGGAATATTGAGAATCAGATAAGGTTTAATACTGGCTACTGGTCCTTTTTGCAAGAAAAAGCGGAACATTAATTCCAATGCAAAATAATAAATCAAGTAACGGCTTACAATTTCAATAGGGGTTGCTGTAGTGAAATACTCTTGGATACCGTGATAGGTAGCAATTCCAGCAAGCAACATCATAGACGCAAAATAAACAATAGCGAGCCACTTGAAAATAAGAACCACAATATCCATATTGCTCTTGTTTCCTCTGGCTAAGCGCTTCCGCTCTAAAGTAAAGAACCAATTGTACATCATATTTGTTTTTTAGTAGTTTACCTCATTAGTATGAGCCTTATACTAAACGTTACAACATTTCTTCTCCATTTTCATAAAAAAACCTTTCACACGATTGCGTGAAAGGTTTTTTACAAAACTAAAACCAAAAAACTACTATTATTGGTTTATATATAACAAACATTAGGCCAAACATTGATTTCAAAAACAAAAAGTAGAATAGCAGAAATAATTTTATCTTTGCCCAAATTTTATTCACATGAAAAAAGACATAGAAATACCCGAAGTAAAAAATGTAGAAATCGCCGTTGTAAAGGAGTATAATGAAGATTTTTTACAAGATGCTTGGTATGCTTATCTATTTAACAATACACAAGAAACCATGGAAGCTATTTTAGTTGTTTCTAAGGCAGAAGGTGAACTGAATGGAGAAAAGAGAAATTCAAGTATTTTCAGACATGCCTTTCCATCATTAGCGGCAGGTGAATCGATCAAAGTAGAGCTATTGGATGAAGCTATTTTTGATTTACACAACACCTTTATGCTTACTTACTTTCAAGGGAATAAGCTTTATGACAAAAATTTCGTATTCCCTGCTCAAAGTATCACTGATGAATCATTAGCAACGCTTACTTATGCAGACAAAAAGGGAATTACTGCCTCAAAATAGGTAGAAATCAATCCATTACACCCTTATTTATATTTATTCCGAATATTAGTTTCCCTACCTTAGTTCATCAACTCAAATTGTGAAAAGATATGAAACTAAAAAACACTTGTATTGTATTAGGCTTTTTGGGCTTAATGATTAGCTTACTTTCGTTTACAAACACTACGGTGGTAACGGAAAGTACAGTAGACCCAACGGAATGGAAAAATCTAACGGTACTTCCGAAAGATATTTCGAAAGACGAGCTGAAAAAAGTGATGAAAGAATATAGTGCCGCTTTAGGCGTGAAATGTAGTTATTGCCATGCTCCTGCAGCCGAAGGTGATGGCTTAGATTTTGCTTCTGACGCTAAAAAAGAAAAGGACTTTGCTCGTCATATGATTGTGATGACCCGTAAAATCAATGCAGAATATTTCAATTGGAACAATGATCCCAATCCTGAAAATAATAATGTGGTCACTTGTAACATGTGCCACAAAGGAAAAGCTAGCCCTAAGAAATAACGAGCATATCCTTAAAAATAAAAAAGCTGCCTTGGTTTAGGCAGCTTTTTTTTATGTGTTTATATTAGATTTCTGAAACATCCTTTTTCTTGGGAGGGAACAGCAAAGAAAGCACTACAGATAGGGTCAATACACTTGCAATAACCGCCAAAGAAACCAATGAATCAATATGTACAAAAGGAGAGATAATCATCTTCACTCCGATGAAGGACAAGATAATTGCTAAACCATATTTCAATTTCGAGAATTTATCCATGAAATTAGCTAGTAGGAAATAAAGCGAACGCAATCCTAAAATAGCAAAGATATTGGACGTATATAGAATGAATGGGTCATCAGGTGCAATAGCGAAAATCGCTGGAATACTATCTACCGCAAAAACTAAATCGGTAAACTCAATCACCATCAACGCAACGAAAAGTGGGGTTACCATTTTTACGCCATTCTTTACGGTAAAGAATTTATCTCCATCGTATTCATTACTCACTTTAAAGAACTTATGTACCATGCGTACAGCGAAGTTCTTGGTTAAGTCTTGTTCTTCACTGTGATCTTCTTTGGCAAACCAAGATTTGATTCCCGAAACCAATAAGAAAATCCCGAAAATAGTCAAGACAACGTTAATTTCAACCAGATGGCCAAATAGTTCAAATGCTGGTAAATACGTATGATTAATTAGCTCAACTCCGGCAAAGATAAAGATAGCTCTAAAGACTAAAGCGCCAATAATCCCCCAAAACAATACACGGTGATGTAATTCTTTCGGTACTTTAAAAAAGGTAAACACCAAAATGAATACAAAAAGATTATCAATGGACAAGGCTTTTTCTATCCAATAAGCGGATTGGAAACGCGCAAAGTTTTCAAAGTCCATGTAGTAATAGATAACGCCACTAAATACCATGGCTAAACCGATCCATACTACCGTCCAAATTAACGCTTCTTTTGTGGAGACCACATGGCTATTTCGATTGAAAACACCTAAATCCAACAAAAGCATAACTAATACTACAATTCCAAAAACAGCCAACAGGCCAGGGTGATTAATTAAATGATCCATTTTATTTATTTTTTTAACAGGACAAAACTAGTTGATATATTTTCCCCCTAGACAAAGCGTTATAACAAATTAGATATCAACAATTTACAACTAATTTTCAATACAGACTAAAAATAAAAAAAGCAACATAAAAAACTGTATATCAGCCAATTATATTGCTTTATAGGATAAAAAAACCAATAACGGTCTTTTTTGTACTTTTTTTAATCTAATTTTTCAGTCAACTTTCTAAATGTTTTCTTAGGATCTTTGCCGTTGTACAAAATATCGTACACTGCATTGATAATAGGTGTTTTAGCACCGTATTTTGCATTGAGTTCATAAGCACTTTTGGTTGCGTAATACCCTTCTGCAATCATATTCATTTCCATCTGCGCTGATTTTACGGTATACCCCTTCCCGATCATATTACCGAACATGCGGTTACGAGAAAAGAGCGAATACCCTGTTACTAACAAATCGCCTAAATAGGCTGAATTATTAATATTGCGCTTCATGTGGTGCACCTTCTTGATAAACTTCTTCATTTCTCGAATAGCATTGCTCATCAATAGCGCTTGAAAATTATCACCATAGCCTAATCCATGCGCCATTCCACAGGCAATCGCATAAATATTTTTCAGCACAGCAGCATATTCTGTTCCAATAATATCATCGGTTAATTTCACTTTGATATAATGGCTGCTGATGCAACTTTCAATGACTTTTGCATGTTCCTCGTTGCGACAAGCAATTGTGAGGTAAGATAAGCGTTCTAGAGCAACCTCTTCAGCATGACAAGGTCCTGTAATGACTGCGATGTTATCATACGATACATCATAGGTTTGATGGAAATGCTCTCCAACAATTAAGCTGGTTTCAGGAATAATTCCCTTAATGGCTGAAATCACCACTTTATTTTCTAAACTAACGTATAATTGTTCCATTTCTTCGCTCAAAAATGCGGAAGGAATAGCGAAAATTACGTAATCTGCATAAGAAACGGCCTTATTAATATCATTGATCAATAACAATTGATTGATATCAAATTCGACAGAACTCAAATAATTAGGGTTATGATGGTTTACCTTAATTTCTTCTATCGCATTCTCATTTCTCATGTACCAGGCAATTTGCCCTAGATTCTCACTTAGCATTTTTACGATAGCTGTCGCCCAACTTCCCCCTCCAATTACTGCAAACTTTGGATAATCACTCATAATTTTAGCTTATAATAGGTCAAAAGTAACTAAAAAACTTAATGCAAACAATTGAAAAACTGTAAAACAATACGCTATAGTTCTAAGACTTTTACTTCATTCTCTTCTATACTTAGCAAGGATATACCGTATTCATCTAAATACTGGCAATTCGTTTAGATCTTGCTCTCTTAATCGTATGATATAGAAAAAGAGCTGTCGAACAGCCCTTTTTCATTTTTTTATTTTTTATAAAACAGATTGTGGTCAATATATTTCCACACCTCTTTATCAACTAGTGGTTGTACGTTTTTTCCTTCTTTGATTGCTGTTCGAATAAAAGTAGCAGAAATCTCCATCACTGGTGCATTTTCAACTCTCACAATGTGCGGGTGCTGCATCAGCGGACTTTCTTCTACTTTATCGCGATCTAAACGCGGATAAACGTATATTTTATATTGCTCCAACAAGACTTCATAATTCTTCCATTTCGGTAAAGAATCTAAATTGTCTTCTCCCATAATCAAGGCAAACTCGTGTTTGGGAAAACGCTCATGCAAATAGGCCATGGTATTAGTCGTATAATTAGGCTGAGGCAAGTTAAATTCAATATCAGATGGACGAATATAGTCGTAATCTGCTGTAGCCAGATTAACCATGTGCAAACGGTGAAAGTCTTCGAGTAATCCCTTCTTTTTCTTTAGGGGATTATGGGGCGTTACTATCATCCAAACCTCATCTAAATCGGTGTATTGAACCAAGTGATTGGCAATCACTATATGTCCAATATGCACGGGATTAAAGGTTCCGAAATACAAACCAATTTTCATTTCCTCTTATTTTACAAAATTACGCACCAATTGGTAAGCCTCTTCTTTAGCTGTATCCAAGTCGTAGTTCTTAATAATCGTATCAAACTGAGGCGCTGTTGCTAATTCTACTGAAGCCTTGGCAATGCGCATATTGATTTTATCCTCACTTTCCGTTGAACGCTTTTTCAAGCGAATTTTCAACTCATCTATACTCGGTGGTTTTACAAAAACAGCAAGTGTTTCATCAGGAAATTTGCGTTTGATACGCAATCCACCAGCAACATCAATGTCAAAAATAACATTTTTGCCCAAAGCCCAAATACGTTCAACTTCCGCCTTTAGTGTACCATAAAAATTATCGCGATATACCTCTTCCCACTCCAAGAAATCATCATTTTTAATGTGTTTCTTAAAATCATCCAAAGAAATGAAGTAATAATCTTTTCCATTCTCCTCTCCTGCTCTTGCCTCACGTGAGGTACAAGAAATAGAAAAATCAAGATTTAAATCTCCTTGCTCTAATAAATGACGTACGATTGTCGTCTTCCCAGATCCCGAAGGAGCAGAAAACACGATTAATTTTCCTTTATTCATCTTATGCTTGTGTTGTCTTTATAATACGTTTAATACCTGTTCTTTGATTTTTTCCAACTCGTCTTTCATCTTCACGACAATCTTTTGCATTTCTGCATGGTTGGACTTAGAACCCATCGTATTAATTTCTCTTCCCATTTCTTGTGCAATGAACCCTAATTTACGTCCATTTGCTTCTGTACCCCCAAGAGTCTCTAAGAAATATTCTAAGTGTTTGGATAAACGCACTTTTTCTTCTGTGATATCCAATTTTTCTAAATAATAAATGACCTCTTGTTCAAATCTATTTTCGTCAATGTTCAATTGCAATTCAAGTAGATTTGTACGAAGGCGTTCTTTTACGCTCACAATACGATCTTTATCTAATAGTGATACTTGATCCATATAAGTGAAAATATTCGCTATACGGGCTCTGAAATCATTTTCTAATGACTTTCCTTCGCTTACGCGGAAGGCTTTCATGCTTTGAATAGCTTCTTGGATTACGACTTCAATCTCTTTCCATTCTGCTTCGTCAAAATCATTGCGCTCTACCTTCAATGCATCGGGCATACGAACGGCCATTTTCATCAACTCTGTTGCATCGGCATTCGGTATAATCGCCTTCATTTGCTCAATGTACGCCAATACGATTGGAGCGTTGATTTTGCTCGATGTTTCTTCTGCAGTAATCTCGCAAAACAAAGAGAAATCTACTTTTCCACGTTCTAGCTCTAAAGCAATTTGATTGCGCAAAGTCAACTCTTTTTCTCTATAACTTAACGGCAAACGCACGTTTAAATCTAGATTCTTACTATTAAGCGACTTCACTTCGATTGTGATTTTTTTTGTGGGTAATTGTAAGCATGCCTTACCAAACCCAGTCATTGAATGTATCATATTCTAAAAGATAATGACTGCAAAGGTAAGAAAAAATGGTTAACGGTGAACAGTTTACGGCTTACGGCTTACAGTTTACGGTTTACGGTTTACAGTTTACCGTGAACAGCGGACAGTATACTGAGCTGTAAACCGTTCACTGTAAACTGTAAACTAAAAAAGGGAAGCTAGCGCTTCCCTTTTCAAAACCAACGTTGTACTTAACTGTAACTTTTAAAACAAACCAATCTTTAATTATGTTAAGTATTTACCAACTTTCCTACTATTATGAAATAAAAATGTTCTTTTTCAATAGCAATTTTTCCTTTTTAATAGAACTATACCGGCTCTTCTTTCTGATTGAACCCCTTAATAAACAATTAAAAATCCAAACCAGTATAGCGTAAATTTTCTTCTTATTAAAAACAGAAAAACGTCATAGCAATTATTCCCTTTTTCATTATTAAGACACCTAGACATCCATTTGGTCACTTATTTTTGAAAAAAAAATACAAATAAAAACACAACACACTATTAAACAACAGGTTATAAAATAAAGAAATCGAAGCTCTCACTTCGATTTTTATTTATTTTGTTGCTTTCGCAATTGCTTCTTCTACTACTTTTTTGCTATTTCCAACAAAAACAGCTTCGTCAATCACGATTACAGGTCGATTCAAAAAAGTGTACTGTTCTAGAATCAAATTTTTGTAATCTTCCTCTTGTAAATTTTGGTCTTTTAAACCTCTTGCCTTATACAGCTGTGCTCGTTTATTGAAGAGTTTTTCATAACTCCCTACCACAGCATAAAGCGCTTGTAGTTGCGCAGCAGTAACGGGTTCTTTTTTGATATCCTGTAATTCGAATGTATCCAAATTTGGCATTTGGCCCAAAATTCGCTTACAGGTATCGCAAGAACTCAAATAATATATTTTTCTCATCTTTATACTTCTTTGACATTAATAATATGCACAGGGCATATTTTTTCTGCTTGTTCACAAGCTTCTAAAATGGTATAGTCTGGTGATTTCAAGGTGTGAAATCCTTTATTATTGACTGCTCTAAGCAATACTGTTTTACCGTCTTTCTTTGACATTTGAAATTGCTGTGGAGCAACTTCAACACAGTAATTGCATCCAATACATTTCTCGCGCTGTAAAGTAATTACAATCATTCTGTTGTTACAATTTTGTACATTTTATCGGACAAGCGCACACGGAATGGTAGCTTAATCGTACAATCATCCCCTTTGATGGCTTTTTCTGTGGCTTGTTCATTCACAAATAGTTCATCAATGGTCAATTCTTGTGCACCTGTACTGGGTCCAGTAATCAAAATACGATCGCCAACTTTAATGTCATAGGCTTCGATTTTGAACTCTCCAATAGCGGCTTTTTGAAAATAATGCGCAGCCTTACCAACATAAACTTTTTTCTGTGTGGCATTACTTCCAGGATTATCACTCCATTCTCCTAACTTCTGTCCTAAATAGTATCCACTCCAGAACCCGCGATTATACACTGTTTCTAACGCAGCCATCCATTCAGCTACTTTTTCTTTGCTATAGGTTCCTTCTGCAATCGCATCAATGGCTTCTCTATACGCGCGAATCACCGTTGCTACATATTCTGGAGCTCGACCTCTCCCTTCGATTTTCACCACTTTTATTCCAGCATCAATGACTTGATCCAAGAAATCAATCGTACATAAATCTTTCGGAGACATCATGTACTCATTGTCAATCTCAATTTCGAATCCGCTTTCTTGATCGATAACCGTATACTTTTTGCGGCAATTTTGTTTGCATGCTCCGCGATTGGCAGATGAATTATGCGAATGCAAACTCAAATAACACTTGCCAGAAACGGCCATACACAAAGCTCCATGTCCAAAAATCTCAATCTCCACTAAATTTCCCGAAGGTCCTTTGACCTGCTCACGTTCAATGGCTTCTGTAATTTTTTTCACTTGGCGCAAACTCAATTCGCGCGACAATACAATGGTATCAGCAAATAAACTATAAAACTTAACAGTTTCAATATTGGTCACGTTCAATTGCGTAGAGATGTGTACCTCTAAACCAATCGCTCTAGCTGAAGCAATTACCGCTTGATCTGACGCAATTACTGCGGTCAAATCAGCCTCTTTTGCTTTGTTAAGCAAGGTTTTTACTACAGACAAATCATGATCGTAAATAATCGTGTTTAATGTCAAGTAAGTACGTACCTTTTTCTCTTTACAACGTCTGGCTATTTCGGGTAAATCATCTACTGAAAAATTCACCGTTGAACGTGCGCGCATATTCAATTGATCTACTCCAAAATACACTGAATCTGCTCCGTTATCAATTGCAGCTTGCAACGATTCGAAGTTTCCAGCGGGAGCCATCAATTCAACTCTTCCTGAAACTGTCATAGCTTATATATTTAATCTAGTATTTTAAAGATTTGGTCGTTTTTACGCACGCGGAACCCCAGTTCCATTGTCATACGGTCACCCGCTTGTGCTACCGTAACCTCTTGTCCATTCACCAACATTTTCTCTAAAACCAAACGCTCATCTCCTGTTGTTGGCCCTACAATGGCAATTTTATCCCCTACCTGCAATGCTTTTTCCATCTCAAACTGCCCCACACTCGCCTTCGTAAAATAGTGTTGAACGGTTCCAACTAATTGCTTGCGCTCTACTTGTTTTTTGCGAATTTGAGTCACTGTACTCACTTTTACAGGTTGAATTTCAGCTGCTCCTTCTACATTCTTCTTGAATTTTAGCGATTCTGAACGTCCTTTTTTGAAAATTAAATTTCCTTTTTGAACGCCTTTTCTCAAATTCTTTTGTTCTTCAACAGGTAATTGAATCACTTCCAAACATTCAGTTGAACAACAACCGTGCATGTTTTCCGCACATTCATCACATTGAATGAACAACAAGTGGCATGCTTCATTGGCACAGTTTACGTGTACATCACAAGGTTTTCCGCATTGGTGGCAATTAGCAATTACATCATCCGTAATTCGCTCCCCTAAACGGTGGTCAAATACGAAGTTTTTACCGATGAATTTACTTTCTAACCCTTCATCTTTTACCTGACGGGTATATTCAATAATACCACCTTCTAACTGGTAAACATTTTTGAATCCATGGTGTTTGAAGTAAGCTGATGCTTTTTCACAGCGAATCCCTCCAGTACAATACATCAATAAGTTTTTATCTTCTTTGATTTCTTCTAATTGATCTTTGATAATAGGTAATGATTCACGAAAAGTATCTACATCAGGTGTAATAGCCCCCACAAAATGACCGACTTCACTTTCATAGTGGTTACGGAAATCCACTACAACCGTATTGGGATCCTCTAATAATTGATTAAATTCTTTGGCTCTTAAGTGAATCCCTTTATTGGTCACATCAAACGTATCGTCATTTAATCCGTCGGCAACGATTTTATTTCTAACCTTCACAGTTAGCTTTAAGAAAGACAAATCGTCTTGTTCTACCGCAACATTTAGGCGAATGCCCTTCATGAAATCATAGGCTTCCAACGTTTGGCGGAAAGCTTCAAATTTCGATGCGGGTACAGACATCTGTGCATTAATCCCCTCGTGAGCTACATACGTACGACCTAAGGCATCTAACGCATCCCATGCTAGGAATAAATCATCTCTAAATTGTTGTGGGTTTTCGATTTTGGCATACGCATAGAAAGACAAAGTCAAGCGGTTTTCTCCTGCTTGTTCAATAAGTTCTGCTCTTTCTTCTGCGCTTAATGTGTTATACAGTTGCATGCTATATAAATTTAAGTGTAGAATAAATAAAAAAACGAAGTGAAATTCTAAATGGAAGAATTTCAAAGGACAAAGATACGCTTTTGATTTAAAAAACAAATACTAAAATGCGAAAGGCTGATGTATATCCCTACACATCAGCCTTTTATAAAATTATACCTTTTTATTCTAAACGCTTCAAAGGCAGGTCTTCAATCGGATTAATAATCAAAGGAAAACGCTCTACTTTCACGGCACTACTATCTAATCCGAATGCCTTTTCTTCTGAAAGTGATATCTTTTTCAAGAAGTCATAGAGATCTAAAATAATCTTCTCCTTCATTGGTAAATCATTGTCGTAGGATAATTCTTTTTCAATCAACACATACTCAAAATCACCAATTGCATCAATTTTATGGAGGGATTCATAACGCGTAGTAATATCAATTTCGCCTTGCAGCATTAATTCCGTTACGACTTGTTTCATCAAGACATTGATGCGTTGTTCATTGCGGAATCCCAAGTAAAAGTCAATACGCAATATATTTTGATGTGTGCCATATTTGACGACTTTATATTCTAATTTATAGGGTTCATCCACTACATTTACATGGACAAACCAATAATTATCCGCTCGCTTTGGACGACGGTTAATGATGGAGAACATGGCTTTGTATTCAATTTTTGAGGGATTATGAGCATTGGTTAAATACACCAAGTTCGTCACGTATTTCGGCATGGTTTGGTCCTGACTTAAATCGGTCAAAATATCTTGATAATCCACGATATTCACCAAATCCGTATAGTTGCGTCTAATTTTTTTACCCAAGTAATTCACAGTCATAACTGACGCTAAAACACCAGCGATAATCACCGTTACATAGCCTCCATGTGAGAATTTTTGCACATTGGAGATAAAGAACGAGACTTCAATGGACAAATAGATAATTTCTACCAAGATGATAATGATAAGGGGTACTCGTTTGAGCACCATAAAATACCCCAATAAGATGGTTGTCATGATCATACAAAGGGTAATCGCCAAACCATAAGCCGCCTCCATATTTCCCGATTCTTTAAAGTGAAGTACCACAAAGACACAACCGATAAATAAAAGGAAGTTAATGGAAGGGATATAAAGTTGCCCTCTAATATTCGTTGGGAATTTTACGCGAACCTTCGGCCATAAATTTAATCGAATGGCTTCGTTAATCAAGGTAAACGAACCACTAATTAAGGCTTGAGAAGCAATAACTGCTGCCAATGTTGCAATTCCAATTCCAAAAGGCAAGAACCAATCGGGCATCACCAAGTAAAACGGATTTGCGGGTTGTTCTGAATGTGGGGATAAGTCCATCAAGGTACTTCCGGCATGCTCAATAAGCAACGCTCCCTGTCCAAAGTAGCTCAACACCAACATCGTTTTGACAAACATCCAGCTGATTCGAATATTTTTGATACCACAATGCCCTAAATCACTATATAATGCTTCGGCTCCGGTTGTACACAAGAATACAAATCCCAACACCAAATAACCTTCCGAATGAATGGTCAACAAATGAAAAGCATAATAGGGGTTCAACGCTCTAAGCACGCTTAGGTTATCAATTAAATGGCTAAAACCGAGAATACCAAGCATCAAAAACCAAATCATCATCATGGGACCAAAGAAACGTCCAATTGTTTTGGTCCCGAATTGTTGAATAAAAAAGATTCCAACTAATATTCCAATCACGATTGGTATCGTTGCTAATTCCGGTTGATAAATTTTAAGTCCTTCTACCGCAGAGGATATCGAAATCGGCGGTGTAATAATTCCGTCGGCAAGTAATGCACTTCCACCGATAATAGCAGGAACGATTAACCAAGGTTTCTTCAGCTTTTTAACTAACGTAAATAACGAGAAGATCCCCCCTTCCCCATTGTTATCTGCTTTTAATGTCAGAAAAACATATTTAATTGTAGTTTGTAACGTTAAGGTCCAAAACACACAAGAAATAGCCCCTAAAACAACTTCTTCTTGAATAATGGCTTTTCCCATGATGGCTTTCATCACATACAGCGGAGAAGTTCCAATATCCCCATAGATAATTCCTAAAGTTACTAATAGTGTGCCTAGTGATACGCGATCTAGATGCGTCGATTTTGATTGTGACATCACAAAATAAGATTTTAAATAATTGAATCCCGTGAACTTGACGTATAATTTCCACAAAGGTATAAACTAAGCAGATACAAAAACCAAATTAAATATGAAATTTACAATCAAACCCAACTATGGCAAAGAATTCCTAAATTACACCCCTACATTTCTATTTATTTTTTAGCCACATTATTGATTTACTAAAAAAATAACAGCGCTTAACTCTCAATACGCAGTAGATTTAGCTACAAAAAATCGCCACTTGAAGGAAAAAACGCAAGATTCTGAAGCTTCATAGGCCTCCCACAGTTCCCTTCAATTAAAAACAGAGCAATCAAAAACGCTTTTATTGCTACAATTTGTAGCATAATTACATTTCACTCAGATTCTCTAATATTTTTATCTTATTTTTACATCAGTTAAGAATCAATAGTTCAAAAAAATGAGTGCAGATAAAGAAGCTAAATTAAAAGCCTTACAGCTTACGTTAGATAAATTAGACAAAACCTACGGAAAAGGAACTGTAATGAAATTAGGAGATACAGCTGTGGAAGAAGTTGAAGTCATCTCTTCGGGTTCATTAGGTGTAGACTTAGCTTTAGGGGTGAATGGATATCCGAGAGGAAGAATAATTGAAATATATGGACCTGAATCATCAGGAAAGACAACCTTAACCTTACATGCAATTGCAGAAGCACAGAAAGCTGGAGGTATTGCGGCATTTATTGATGCGGAGCATGCTTTTGACCGTTTCTATGCGCAAAAGTTAGGTGTTGATATTGACAACTTAATCATTTCACAACCAGACAATGGAGAACAAGCGTTAGAGATTGCTGAAAACTTGATTCGCTCAGGTGCAATTGATATTGTTGTTATTGACTCTGTTGCTGCCTTGACTCCAAAAGGAGAAATTGAAGGAGATATGGGAGATTCCAAAATGGGATTACACGCTCGTTTAATGTCTCAAGCGTTGAGAAAATTAACTTCCACAATTAGCAAAACGAATTGTACCGTTTTCTTTATTAACCAGTTGAGAGACAAGATTGGAGTGATGTTTGGTAGCCCTGAAACGACTACGGGAGGTAATGCATTAAAATTCTATGCTTCTGTTCGTATTGATATTCGTCGTTCCACTCAAATTAAAGATGGAGAAAATGTAATTGGTAACCGCACTAAGGTTAAAATTGTAAAAAACAAAGTAGCACCTCCTTTCCGCACAGCAGAATTTGATATTATGTATGGTGAGGGAGTATCAAAAGTAGGTGAAGTATTGGATTTAGCTGTTGACTATGAAATCGTGAAGAAAAGTGGTTCTTGGTTTAGCTATGGAGATACCAAACTAGGACAAGGTAGAGATGCTGTAAAATCTTTGATTAAGGACAATCCAGAATTAATGGAAGAATTAGAACTAAAAATCAAAGAAGAAATTAAAAATAGAGAGGCTTAATTCAAGCTTTAAACATAAGAAAGAGCCGCTACATTAATTGATGTAGCGGCTCTTTTATTTTGCGCAATCGCGCTATACTATTTATTTCTACCGCTTCTGCCTTCTTTCTTCTTCCCATTTTGTAACCACTTGATAAATGCTTTGATATGCTTGATCTTTAATTCTCTTTTTGTGGTCTTGCCCAATTGCTTGGGTTTCAATTGGAGGTAAAATAACCACAGGCACTACACCTGGTTTACCAATACCCCACTGAAAAGGAAAGTAATATTTGAGGTAGCCCATAGCAATTGGAACAATTGGGATTTGATGGTCAATAGCCAAACGAAAAGCCCCATCTTTAAAACTATCCAATGCAATATTTCGATCATCAGGTACCCCTCCTTCTGGAAAAATACAAATACTCAATCCTTTATTGAGTTTATCTTGTGCACTTTGAAAAACTTGATACCTACTTTTTGAATCTTTACGATCGACTAAAATACAGGTCTTTTTATAAAAAAATCCGAATATAGGTAGCTTTGCTAACTCTTTTTTCCCTACAAAAACAAAAGGATTGTCTTTCACCAAAAGCAACATCATCATAATATCCATCATGGAGGTATGATTTGCAATGAACATATAACTCTTTCCTTTTTCTAACGGATAAACCTGCTCAATATGATAGGACATCCCCATACCATAAAAAGTCAATCTAGCCCATAAACGCGCTACCTTATAAAAGGCTGGATAGGTTTGATCAGACCAAATTGTAATAAGAAGTAAAGGGGATAACAAAAGTATAACTATGAGCATCCAGAGGTAAAACCAAAAACGCCATAAAACACTAAAAAACGTGCGGATGTATTTCATTCAACAATGCATTTTAAAATTGCTTGCAACCTATCAAAAGTAAAAAATAAAGAAATGTTAAACCAAGGAAAATCAAAAAAAGAAAAACAATCCCAACAAATGCTATATCTTTGCTATTATTATAAATACAAACACGCAATGGCTAAAATTCTAACAGGAGTTCAAAGTACAGGAACTCCACACTTAGGGAATCTCTTAGGCGCAATTCTACCAGCAGTAGAAATGGCAAACAACAAAGAGAATGAGTCTTTTATTTTTATTGCGAATTTACATTCAGCAACACAAATAAAAGATGCGAAAACATTACAGGAAAACACCTATAGTGTTGCGGCGACATGGCTTGCTTGTGGTTTAGATGTTAATCATGTAACTTTTTACCGCCAGTCTGACGTACCGCAAACGACTGAGTTAACTTGGTATTTAAGTTGCTTCTTTCCTTTTCAACGTTTAACCTTAGCTCACTCTTTTAAAGATAAAGCAGAGGTTTTAGCTGATGTCAACACCGGTTTATTTACCTATCCGATGTTAATGGCAGCAGATATTTTATTGTATGATGCTAATTTTGTTCCTGTAGGAAAAGATCAATTGCAACATTTAGAAATTACACGTGATGTTGCTGCAAGATTCAATCATCAAATGGGAGAGACTTTTGTTTTACCTGATGCAAAAATTTCAGAAGATGTTATGATTGTACCAGGCCTTGATGGAAACAAAATGAGTAAATCAAGAAATAACATCATCAATATTTTTGAAAACGACAAAGCGTTGAGAAAACAAGTGATGAGTATTGAAACAGATAGTACTCCGTTAGAAGAACCGAAGAATCCAGATACATGTAATGTATTTACCATCTATAAATTACTAGCTACCCCTGAGCAAATTGCACAGATGCGTGCGAAATATGAAGGAGGAAATTACGGTTATGGACATGCTAAACAAGAATTATTCGAACTTATTGTAGAGAAATTCAAAGATGTTCGTACAAAATACGAGTACTACATCAACAATTTAGAAGAAGTAGATCGCTTATTATTAGCGGGTGCATCAAAAGCATCAACAGTAGCAACAGCAACGCTAAATCGCGTTCGTGAAAAATTAGGCTACGCCGTTAGATAACAAAATAAGGGCACCCAAAAATTGGGTGCCCTCTTTTTTTACCCAATTTTACTTCACACATTCAAAATATTTTCCAGGCAACGGTCGAACGAGCCCTTGCAATTCCAATTGTAATAAAATTGTACTCACTTTGTAAATAGGTAGGCTACATTGGAGCGCAATATGATCAATCACCGCTCTATTCGTATCCAATAAAAAATCATATACGATTTTTTCCTCTCCATGGAGATCAACAAACAGTCGCGGCTGAATGACCGGAGTTGGTTTTTTATTCTTATCCCAATTCAACAACTCAATAAATTCCATCGGATCATTGAGCAGCTGTGCGCGATGTGTTCGAATCAACTCATTACACCCCTGACTCATAGGGTCGTCAACTCGGCCAGGTACAGCAAAAACATCGCGATTATAGTCATTCGCAAATGTAATGGAGCTCATGGAGCCACCTTTTCGCGCACTTTCTACTACAATTGTAGCTTGACTACTACCAGCAACGAGTCGATTCCGCTGAATAAAGTTTTCTCGATCCATTTTACTTTGAATGGGAAACTCCGTCCATAGCCCCCCTTTTTCCATCATTTTCTCCGCTATAGCGGTATGTTTCTCGGGATAAATCCGATGCAAGCCATGACCAAGAATTCCAAAGGTCTCCAAGCCAAAAGCCATGGCTTGCTGGTGCACACAAACATCAATTCCATAAGCTAAACCACTAATTATAATTGGATTATAGCTTTGTATCACTTCCATAAAACGCTTGCAAAAATCTAGTCCTCTAGAAGTTGGATTCCGAGTTCCTACAATACTCACCACATTTCGCATCGACCAATTGACTGGAACATTTCCCTTTGAAAACAACAAAAGGGGACTATCATCACATTGACGCAAAAAGTACGGATACTCCTTTGCTTGATAAAACAACGGTTGTATTGCTGCTTGCTGCATTAACTTCATTTCTTTTTCTGCCCAATGAACTCCCTTCTTTTGCACTATTTGCTGCGCCAAAGAGGCTGAAACCCGTTTTGCAACTAAAGCTTGATAAGAGGCCTCAAAGACCTCTTTCGCTGAACCAAAATTTTCAATTAGTCGCTTTCCTGTAATGGGTCCCACTCCATTCACTTTGGTCAAAGCTAAAGTGAATAACAACTCTTCTTCTCTCATTAAAAATATGTTAATTAATTAAATTTTATTACCTTAGTGCAGGTAACATCAAAAATCTAACCATTCAGTACCAATTACTTAAGAAGTAGTTGTTGGTCCCTAAAATTGTTAATAAAAAAATGCAGCTTATTATTTGCTAAACCATTGGTTTAGACTACTTTTGTACTATGAAGATGACTCAATATATATCAGCCTTATTATATCGCTATCCATGCGTTATTGTTCCTGGATTTGGTGCTTTTATCACTGAAATCCAATCGTCTTTTTACGATGTAGAAAAACAATTGTTTTTCCCTCCACAAAAGCGAATTTCTTTTAATAGAAATATTGTGAACAATGATGGATTGTTAGCGAATCACCTTGCTACGCAGGAACGCCTTTCTTATGAGGAAGCGGTTACGCGTATTCAAGCGATGGTTGCTGATTGGAATAACACCTTGACGTCATTTGACTCTTTAAACCTAGAATCAATAGGTATCTTCAGCTATAATGAAGAAAAAAGCTTGCAATTTGATCCTATTCAGAATCAAAATTACTTGGCTACTTCTTTTGGTTTATCTACTGTAGGAGTTCAGTCAATTCAAAGAGAAGAAACGCATTCTACACCAGTTGTTTCTATTGAAACGGCTACTGGAAAAACAAGACGTACGGCTACGTTCTTCAAATATGCTTCTGTTCTTGTGCTTACGCTGGGAATTGGAAGTGTTTTGGTTCAAAACGGCTATACAGCTTATGTTAATGATCAAACCTTGTCGATTGAGAACAACGTCCAATCACAGGTTCAAAATAAACTTCAACAGGCTACTTTCATCATTGAGCCTTCAATGGATGCTATTGCATTGCCTGTAAAAGATGAAACTGTAATTATTACCAAGCCCTACCATTTAGTAGCTGCTGCGTTCCGCAGTGAAGAAAATGCTGCCATTGAGGTTGATATTTTAAAGAAAAAAGGCTTTGAGCATGCTTCTTTCTTAGGTCGTACAAAATATGGAATGTATCCGGTGGTATATGGAAGCTTTGTGACACACGAAGAAGCGAAAGATGCCTTAAAGGAAATTCACCGTACCACCAATAAGGAAGCCTGGATTTTTATTAAATAATACGTTAAATATACCAACCGAACGCGAAACGTTCGGTTTTTTTTTGCTTTGTCTTTATCTTTGCTAAAAATATATTTTTATGAAGGCAAAATTAGTATCTGAATCCACTACTATAATCAGTGATTTAGTTCTTCCTGGAGAGACAAATCCACTAAACAATATGTTTGGAGGTGAACTATTAGCGCGTATGGACCGTGCGGCTGGTATTGCTGCTCGAAGACATTCAAGAAGAATATGCGTTACAGCCTCTGTCAATCATGTTGCTTTTAATAAACCAATTCCTTTGGGAAGTGTTGTAACGATAGAAGCTAAAATTTCAAGAGCCTTTACTTCGTCTATGGAAATCTATTTAGACGTGTGGATTGAGGATCGCGAATCTGGAAATAAAACCAAAGCAAATGAGGCTATTTATACCTTTGTAGCAGTTGATGATATGGGAAATCCAGTACCTGTACCGGAATTAATCCCTGAGACTCCTTTAGAGCATCAACGCTTTGAAGCCGCTTTGAGAAGAAAACAATTGAGCTTAGTATTGGCTGGAAAAATGAAACCTAGTGATGCTACCGAATTAAAAGCTCTTTTTAATTAATAAAACAAACAATGAGAAAAATTTTATTGGCTTTCGCTTTAACCTTTTGCTTGTTACAAACTACGGCAATCTTTGCTTGGGGAACAACAGGACATCGCGTTATTGCAGAGATAGCAGAAAGAAACTTAAGTAAAAAAGCGAAAAAAGAACTCAAAAAAATCATTGGTAATCAACAATTGGCTTATTGGGCAAATTGGCCAGATTTTATCAAATCAGATCCGACTTGGAAATTTGCAGATGGTTGGCATTATGTTAATATGCCTGGTGATTTAAGTCGTCTTGCTTTTGATCAAGAATTGAACAACTCTACCGATGAAAATCTATACAAACGAGCGCTGTTGATTATTGATGAATTAAAAAGCAACACTCTTACTTTAGAAGAAAAACAACAAAAACTGTATTTCTTGATCCACATCATCGGTGATGCGCATCAACCATTACACATCGGAAGATCAGAAGATTTAGGAGGAAACAGAGTAAAAGTAGAATGGTTTAGAAAACCAATGAATTTACATAGTTTATGGGATTCTGCTTTGGTTGATTTTGACAAATATAGCTATACAGAATATGCGACTGTTCTGGATATTCACGACAAAGCATACAACCAAAATTTGGTACAAGGCAGTTTAGAAGATTGGATTTTTGATTCTTATTCTATTGCCAATGTCCTTTACAATAGTGTAGAAGAAAATGAGAATTTAAGCTACCGCTATCACTTTGATTTCAAAGATACTGTAGAGGCACAACTTTTAAAAGGTGGTCTGCGTTTAGCGAAACTGTTAAACGAAATCTATAACTAACAAAAAAAGAGCAAGTTTTCACTTGCTCTTTTTTTTATTCTATTACTTGATGATTTATCTACTTCTTGAATAAGAGGAAGAAGATCCACTGCTGCTACTTCTTGAACTTGAGCTCGAACTTGACGAACTACGTGAATAGCTTGGACTACTGCTTCCTGAACTATAGCTTGACGAACTACGAGAGTAACTTGGGCTGCTGCTTGAATTATAACTCGATGAGCTACGTGAATAACTTGGACTACTACTTCCAGAATTATAACTTGATGAACTACGAGAATAGCTTGGGCTACTGCTGCTGCTCGAACTAGATCTTGAAGAGCTCGAACTGCTACTGCGGGAATAACTTGGGCTACTACTGCTTGAATTTGACGCATTCGAATTTCCACGAGAATAGTAGGTGTTACTTGTCCCATTCGAATTAGATGAGCTTCGTGAATAATTCGTATTGGAGCTTGAATTTGCACTACTGTTGCTGTAACCGCTTCTTGAATAGTTTGAATTACTGCTATTATCCGTTGTACTACCGATTGCTTCTCCTCTCTTGTATGAATTATCCGAACCTGAAGAATAAGATCCTCTAGAATAATATGTATTGTCTACGCGATTGATATCTCGTGTATTTCCACTTGTACTCGAAGAAGTAGTACTTCTCGAATATGAATTGCTATTATTGCTCGCCTCAGCATAAGCCGATCTAGAATTGGCTAATTCACGGCTGTTTGTATAGCCGTTATTTCGTTCGTAAAACGATTTATTGGGATTTGATCGCTCATAATAATCGCGTCGTACATCATTATACATGGTTCTTGTACTTCTGCTGTAGTAATTGTTTGTGTAGACATATCGGTTATTGTAATTGATATGATTATGCACATGGACTATATACGTTGGCGTTGGATAAGGCGAATAGTACGAATAGTATGAAGGATAATATCCCCAATACCACGAAGAGTAGTATGGACGATAGGATACACCCCAAAACAAGCTAAACACAGGAGGTGTGACTACATATACGGGTTCATAAATGTAATTGGGACCATATAAATAGCTATTTCCTACAATTTGCACAGAAACTTGATTACGGCGCTTATTTTTCTCAATTTCTATTGTAGCTACATCTTGATACATATCACGGCCTAAAACGGCTTGAATGACGATTAAATGGGCATTCCCTTCTACTACTTCAATCACGCGAAGGTAATCTACATATCCGTCCTTATTTAAATCTAAGTTATTGATGCGTAAACTAGGGTCATTTAGGCGGTATTCAAAATCCTCTAAGTCTTTTGAATCACCAAAAATAGAAGCAACGGCTTGTAGATCTAAGTTATCACTGATATCATAGTTCTGAGCGGTCACTACTGCATTTTGCGCTTGCACCGAAGTAGCAAACACAAAAAACAAGACGATTATATTATAATATAAAAACTTCATTTTCTTCTACTATTTAAGTTGAACAGCTGTTGTATTTCAAATAATGTGCCAACAAATTATAACCAAGGTACAAAAAAAGCCCTTACCGATATGGTAAGGACTTCTTAAAATATACTAAACTTAATTCTTTTAACTATTTGAGGATTACAAACTCACTACGTCTGTTGATTGCGTGCTCTTCTTCTGTACAGTTCGCTTTACAATCAATCTTCGGTACACTTGGTCCGTAACCTTGTGACTCTAAACGGTAAGCTTCAATGCCTTTTGACAACACATATTGAACCGTCGTTTTCGCGCGATTCTCTGATAACTTCTGGTTGTACGTCGCACTTCCGCGGTTATCCGTATGAGAACCTACCTTGATGCGCATCTGTGGATTGCGCTTCATTACTTTCACCAACTTATCCAACTCGATAGAACCTTGTTGGGTAATGTTGAAACGGTCAAACTCGAAGTAAACATCACCTAAGATAATCTCGTCTTTAGTCACAATTACCTCGATCGGACGCAAGCCTACATTAACTAACTGACGACCTCCCTTGCGGTTCAAAGGTACTTCTACAGCCTTCCCTTCAAAGTCATCCATGTCAACTTGTAAGTGGTAAAATTTCCCACAATCTACAACATATTCCACAATACCGCGTTGATCCGTAAACTTCGTCTCAATCAAGTTCTTGCGATCGTCATAGATATCCACACGAGCTCCTGTTAAGATCTTTCCGGTGTCTTTGTGTGTTACTGTCACATACATCTCCGTATTACAAACTGGTTTCGCTTTATAGATATCATCGCGTCCAATGCGGTTCGTGGAGAAGAAACCGATGTCTTTTCCTGGGTAGAAAGAAAAAGCAAAATCATCTTTCGCTGTATTAATCGGTGCTCCTAAGTTCTTCGGCTCTGCCTGTGGAATAGCTAAATCTACTACGTAAACATCTAAACCACCAAAACCTTTGCGGGAATCAGATGCAAAATACAACTTCCCATCCTCTGAAATAAATGGAAACGATTCGCGACCTTCGGTATTGATCTGGCTTCCCATATTCACCGGTGTACCATAGTTACCGTCCTCATCAATATCTACTTTCCAGATATCCGTGCTTCCCATCGTGCCTGGCATATCAGATGAAAAGTACAATGTACGACCATCTTTGCTCACACTTGGGTTACTTACTGAGTAATCGCT
Organism: Myroides odoratus; assembly: GCF_001549985.1. Lineage (GTDB taxonomy): Bacteria > Bacteroidota > Bacteroidia > Flavobacteriales > Flavobacteriaceae > Flavobacterium > Flavobacterium odoratum_A. The sequence continues at coordinate 121,816 of NZ_LROZ01000011.1, forward strand.
ACCGTTGAAAGGAACTGGTTCAAAATCCGTCCATTTACCCTTCTTCTTGGTCGCTCTAAAAACGCTAACCTTACCTAGCTTCACGAGTTTAGCCTTGTTCTTGGTGTACTTCCCTGCACGGAAACTCTCCGTAGCAAAGTACATCGTGTGACCATCGCCAGTTACTGTTGCAGGACCATCGTGATACTTCGTGTTCAACTCTGAAACTGGCTCTACATCATACAACGGGTCATCTGCATTTTTATACTTCGCTTGAAAGATATCCAAGTACCCTTGGTTATCCCATCCGTATTTTTTCTTAGACTTGTTGCCCTTGCGCGTAGATGCAAAATAAAGTGTATCACCTACCGTTAAAAAAGCTCCGAAATCATTTCCCTGACGGTCATTGATCCCCGATTCCTCAAAGGTAAACAACTCCTCTTGCGCGCGTAAACGAGGAATGTAATCTGGCTCACGCATAAAAGCAATCGCACGTTGATCCTCCGGGTTGCGCTCTGCGAATTTACGCATCGCAGCATTAGAAGAATCATAACGACCACTTGCCTTAAGCATCTGAGCATAGCGATAGTAAAGTTCCGAATCTAAACTCGGATCCTTCTCCAAAGCCTTCCCGTAGTACTTTGCTGCTTCTACTGTATTGAAGATGTTGTAATAACAATCAGCCAATTGTAAATAAATATAATTATCTGTCTTCGCACCGCGAATTAGCTTCTGGTATACTTTTGCCGCATCTACAAACTCATAGTGCTTGTAGTGATCATCGGCAATCTCTAAGGGAGTTTTGATCGGCTCCTGAGCACTCATACTCTGAGTAGCTAAGAATCCGCCCAATAACAGCGCTAAATAAACCTTTCTTATTTTCATTGTATTCTTTTTATGCTATTAGAAATAACGAGATGAACTTGACACTTTCTTAGACAAGAAGATATCATAAAGCACCATAAACTCATGAGAGCCTTTAGCCACTTTGTTGATATCAGAGGTGATGTAATCATACGCATAACCCACGCGCAATTGTGGAGTAACACGGTAGTTGATCATACCCCCAACAGCATCTTCTAATCGGTAACTAACCCCTGCCTCAATCTTGTTCAAATACATCACGTTCATGTTCAAGTCAAAAGAAACGGGTGAGTTCAACGCGTATTTGATCATGGTCGAAGGTTTCAACTTCCAATCTTGATCCAAATCAAAGACATAACCCCCATTCAAATACATGTGAATCTCGCGTTGTCCAAAGTTCTTCCCATCGTAGTTCAAATAGTATTCTTTTATCATATTGGGTACTCCTAAACCGATAAAGTATTTATCCGTATAGTAGTACGCTCCAATACCTGCGTTGAAAAGCGTAGACTTGCTATCCTCTCCAAATGCAGGGTCATTGGGATCAATGGTATAACCATCTCCAATATCAGAAAACAAATTAGAACTGTGAAACGTAGCTCCTGCTTTGATACCCAAGGCTAATTTATGAACGCCACCTAACTCCAAAGTATAAGAAAAATCTCCGTAAATATTGTTCTCCGTAACAGGACCTATGCGGTCATTGATAAAAGACAATCCAACACCAACTTTCTTACCTACACGACTGTTGATGAAAAAAGTCCCCGTTTCAGGTGCTCCATCAAAACCAGCCCATTGTTTGCGATACAAAGCTCCCATAGAAACAGCATCCTTAGATCCCGCATAAGCCGGATTCACAACACTCATATTATACATATACTGCGTGTATTGTGGATTCTGTTGGGCTTGCACTTCTAGGCAACTAAGTAAACTCAGCACTCCTAATGTTAAATATATTTTCTTCATATACG
>NZ_LROZ01000012.1 GCF_001549985.1 Myroides odoratus
GTATGATGCAGTGAATCAATCTTATACCTCTCAGTTAGATTTACCTGTTGCTTGTGAAGTAATTTACACCATCCAGCTTAAAGCAATCAACCCAGTAGTAGGACCTGTTAAAGTAGAAGCAACAATCTTGCGCCCAGATGATATTTATGATCCCGATGCGACGAACCCTAATCCAGCGATTCCGCCTACTGATGCGCATTATGAATGTGAAAATAATGGATTAAGTACACCGTGTAATAATATCAAAAAAAATCAAGAGGTTATTTATACCCTTGCAGGACTTAAGTTAATCAAGCATGGCGTGTTTAGAGATGCAAACAATAATGGAAGTCCTCAAGTTGGAGAGACAATTACCTATACCTTCAAATTAACCAATACAGGAGAAACTAAGTTAACGAATTTAGTGTTGACCGATTTCCTGCTAGGAGGGGTCATTACCGCTGTACCCGAAAAGAGTATGAATGAAGATGATTTCTTGGATGTAAATGAAGTATGGACCTATAACCAAACCTATGTGATTACACAATTGGATCTTGATAATAAAGGAGTTTATAATCAAGCTGAAGTTAAAGGAATAGAAGAGGGAAGTAATCATCCCCTAGAGGAAAAATCTAGACCTGCGGTCTTACTGACTCCGACCGATGTAGGTTATGACCCCAATCGCAAGGAACATACGTTTGTTTCATTGGTTGGTACTAATGTATTGATTACAAATCCGATGATTCGCCAAAGGTTAAAAAAGTAAAATAATAATGAGAAAATACAAGCTATAACATACTACTTCGCATAGGAATATTGGGGTAAGGGCCTTGCAACAGAGGTGGGAATAACTTGTTTGGAGCATGGGGCCAACCAACTGGAGGGTCAGGAAGTTTTTGCTGAGGTAGATTGTGAAAATGAGAGTTCAAATCACATGCTGCATAAACTCGGATTTACCTGTATCGAATCCTTTGAAAAGTCCACTCCTTTCTCAGTTATATCCATTGTCTCTAGCGGTTTAAACTGCTTCCTTTGTCAAAAAAAAGTATGAGTACAATCAATGCAATCGATTTTCCAATTGTGCGTGTATCTATCGCATCAACACAAAAGGAAAAGAACCAAGATCAATATTTTATAGCATATGAAAATTTACTTCAGCGTGGGGAAAAATTTGTTATGATTAATGAGGTAAGTGCTCCAGATGTGGAGGAGACCAAACAGGATAAAGCGCATATGAAGAAGATGAATCTTTGGATGAAACAAAATAGAGTAGCGCTCTCTGAAAACGTTTTAGCGATGATTCAAGTGGAACCCGATGCAATCAAACGTCAAGCGGCAATTGATTTTCAACCTATTTTTCAAAAATATTGGGGACATAGACTGATTGTAGTCGAAACGTATGAAGAAGCTTTAGCTTTAGCTCAAAAAGAAGTAGAACAATTGAACAAATAACAAAAATAGAGAACGTCTAAAACAAACTAAACCGTTATTACCATTTTTTATGTTGCTAAGGGCGAATAATTATTCGCCCTTATTTTTTGTTATAATGTTTTGCGTAAATAGAGTTTGGAGTATCCTAAGGGAAAATCTTTTTCTTCTGCAAATATTTTATAACCAAGGCTTTGGTAAAAACCTGAGGCTTGAAAGGAAAAAGTATTCAAAGAAATATAATGACATCCTCTTTGTCGTGCTATCTTTTCAGCCTTGAGCATTAAATCTCGCCCTAAACCTTTTTTTCTGTAATCTTCAGCTATCACTAAAGATTGTATTTCTAATGTTCCCCATAGCGAACGACCTAGTAATCCTCCGATAATTTGGTTGTTTTCTTCTAAGATAATCTCCAAGGATTCATTGATACAATCTTTAATAGCAGCCGTATGACTTAGATTATAATTAGATAGCATTTGCTTAATTGCTTCTTCATGTGCAAGTTGAGGTGAGGTACTGATTTTTATTTTCATTTGTTTCTTCTATTTATTGTACAAAGTGAAGTTTCTATATGCTATCTATTTGTAGTGGTATTCAGTGGAAAGCAAAGAATAAACAACAGAGTCTTCGTGTTGTCCCTGCTTAAAATAGTGATGTCTCAATTGCCCTTCTCGTGTGAAGTTGAATTTTTCTACTAGTTTGATTGAGGGTTGATTATCGGGACTAATAAAGGCTTCTATGCGTTGGAGTTTTAGTTCATTGAAACCATATGCAATTACATGAGCAAATACTTCAGACATTACACCTTTTCCTTTATAAGCCTCGCTGTATAAACCATAGCCAATTTCTGCACGATCATGTTCGAGATACCAAGTATGAAAACCACAATATCCAATTGGTTGCTCTGTTTGAGTATCTATGATGATAAACACATGAAAAGATTTATTGTGTGTTCTAAAACCAAATATGGCTTTTTTGCGTTCAGCTGCAACGTTCTCTAGGGGTATTCCCATTAAATTCGATATGGCTTCATCACTCGCTGTTTTTAAAAAAGCCTCGTACTTTTCAGCGGTTAGCTGAATCAGAGTATAATGTGGTGTGTGACGTTGTTCAAACATAATAGAGGAATGCATACAAATTATATTTTACGTATATACAAAGATAAGAGATACCGTATAAACGGTTTATCTACTTTTTGGGGTTTCGAGTATAAATTTCAATTAAAGTGTTTATTTTTGAAGCAGTAAGAAGGAAATTATGTTAGATGTAAATCTTAGAGAATTAGGTGTTAGCGTTTTGCATGCGAATCAAGACAATACGCATGCCATTGATGATGTACTCAATTATCTAGATTCACGTATTGATAGCTATTCCATTTGTATTTTACAAAAAGGAACTATTTCCATTGCGTATGATCAAGAAACCCATGATTTCAAGGAGAACTCCGTATTCATTGTAAGTTCATTTATTCCTTTCACAGCCTATCCACAGTACTCTGAACAATTCGAATTACTGATGCTTACGTTTGCATCCAATATGCCGATTCCCTTAGAGTTTAGCAACGAATTTACACAACTAATTACCTATTATTTCGCGAGGAAGTTTTATCCTATCAAGAACTTACCAGAAAACGAATTGGCGCGGATCAAGGAAGTGATTCAGATGATACATACGTACATTCAGCTTGATCCAAGTTATGCTTATCGCCTTGATAGTTTACAAGCGCTATTTAAGGTTTTCTTTTATGAGTTGGTTCGCATGGTTACCAAGTATGCTCAATTGATTGATGAAAAGCCAACAGTAAAGAAAAAACTATTTATGGATTTCTTTTTATTGGTTAAAAAGCACGTGAAGCAAAATAGATCCTTGTCTTTTTACAGCGATCAGCTATTCGTTACTCCCAAATACTTATCTGAAGTAGTCAAGGAGTATTATGGTTCCTCGGCTAAAAAACTGATTGAAGATATTGTTATTCACGAAGCAAAATACTTATTAGCCGATCAGACTGTGCCAATCTATGAAATTGCCACAATGTTGAATTTCAATGACCAATCTATGTTTGGTAAGTATTTTAAAAATGCGGTGAATGTATCTCCTAAAGCATATCGCGAAGAGCTTCAAAAAAGGTTAATTGAACCAATATAAAGTCCTTTATCTCTTGTTTTTTAATTAAAAAACAGAAATTTATACCAAATTAGAGGCAGTTTTCCCCTTCTGGGAACTTCGACTTTGCTTGACCTTTGCTAAAGAATAAATAATCAAGTACTATGCAAAGGAATTTAGTAAGAGGCACTGTTTTAGTTGCCTTATTGTTAACAACAATGAGTTGTGCAAAAAAAGAATCAAATTTTAGTGCCCCACCGACTGCTATACAAGTAAAGAGTCAAGTAGTCAAAAAAGTCAAGATTGCCAATCCCAAATCATATGCTGCTACTTTAGAGCCAGACCAAATGGCAACGGTAGGATTTGCGGTTCCTGGTACAATAACTGGAGTGTATGTCAAAGAAGGACAAACCGTTAGTGCAGGACAAGTATTGGCTAAGTTGGATGATCAAGCTTATGCCAATACCTATCAGATTGCAGCAGCAAGCTATGATCAGGTGGTGGATTTATATCAGCGTTTACACAAGCTTTATGAGAAGGGAAGTTTACCTGAACGTGATTATTTGGATGTAAAGACCAAATTGGCCCAAGCTCAGGCAAATAAAAACATCAATGCTAAACAGTTGAAAGACGCGAGCTTAACGGCTTCTTTTTCCGGTGTTATTACGATGAAAGCGGCAGAAAAAGGCATGGTGATTGCTCCTGGACAACCTGTATTTACCTTGTCCAATTTAGATGTTGTATTTGCCAGAATCAATGTTCCTGAAAGTGAAATTAACCAATTTAAAAAAGGACAGGTGGCGAGTTTATACCTCCCTTCCTTACAAAAGGAATATCAGGGAATCATTGATTTGGTCAATCCACAAGCCGATCCTGTAACGCGTACGTATCGCGTGAAGGTGCGTCTAGACAATCCAAACCATGAAATATTAGGAGGAATGTTAGGGGATGTGTGGGTAGCGGATGAGCTACAAGAACAAATTATCATTCCAGCTAATGCTGTTCAGATTGGGGATCATGGAGTTACCTATGTCTATGTATTAGATGGGAGTTCTACAGGTGTAGTACGCAAGAGAGTTCGTGTGGCAGAGGTTCGCGGATCAAGTGAATTAATCATTCAACAGGGCTTAGAGGCAGGAGAGCGCTTGGTGACAACTTCTAGTGCTAAGTTATATGAAGGTGCGGTAGTTGCACAATAAAAGAAAGGATTATGTCAAAAAAGAGAAAGATAAATATAATAGAAGCTGCGATGAAATATCGTCAAGTGACAATAGCACTCGCAGTCATACTCTTGGGATTGGGAATTTATGCAGTAAAGCATATGTCTAGAGCAGAAAACCCTAATATTGAGATGCCCATCGCCATGGTGGTGTCTTTTTATCCCGGAGCAGATGTGTATCAAACGGAACAGCAAATTACAAAAAAGATTGAGCAATACCTGTTTACGTTTGAGGAGATTGACAAAAAGAAAACAACGTCTGAAACCAAAGCTGGACAAACATTTATCACGGTGCGTTTGCGTACTGAAGTAAAAGATAGAAAGCGCTTCTGGGCAACGTTACAACACGGTATGAATACAGAAGTGATGCCCAATTTACCTCAAGGGAGTATTGGACCGATTGTCAATAGTAGTTTTGGAGATGTAACCGCTTTGATTTTATCTCTTTCTTCACCCACGAAAGAGTATAGCGAACTAGAAGGGTATTTAGATCAGGTAGAAGATGAGCTAAAGACCCTTCCAACAGTGGCAAAGATTAATCGTTCGGGGCTTCAACAACCGCAAATTAGCGTAGAGATTAACAATCAAAAGCTATTGGATTACGGCATTACCACCACTCAAATTGTGTCGGTTTTACAAGCGCAGAATTTAACGATGTATTCAGGGGAAGTAAAAATGCCCAACAATACGATTCCTATTTTTACAACCAGTGAGATTGGAAGTCAACGCGATATCGAAAACCTGATGGTATATACCAATCCCAATGGAGAAGTAGTTCGCCTGCAAGATGTGGCTAAAATTGAGCGTTCTTATACGGATCGCACGTCCTTTATCCGCATGGGAGAAGATAAAGTATTGATGCTCGCTATAGAGATGCAAAGTGGAAATAATATCGTTGAATTTGGCGCATTAATCGATCAAAAATTAGCAGAAATAGGGAAGCGATTACCCCAAGACGTTAAAATAGATACGATTGTGAGTCAACCTGATGCTGTTGATTTGAGTGTTTCTCACTTCATGACAGAGTTTGTTATGGCTATTGGTGCGTGTGTATTAGTTGTCGTGTTATTGTTGCCGTTCCGTGTAGCTGCTGTTGCTTCTATCGCTGCTCCGATTTCATTTATTATTACGTTCGGAATCATGAGCTTGTTTGGTATTGAATTGCATCAAGTATCCTTAGCTGCTTTGGTGATTGTATTGGGTATGGTCATTGATAATGCGATTGTCATTGTGGATAATTACGTCGAAAAACTCGATGAAGGGATTGATCCTTGGGCAGCTGCTTGGCAATCGGCTAGACAGTTAACGGTTCCTGTGCTTTCTGCTACTACGGCTATTATTTGTGCTTTTGCACCAATTCCGTTTTTTATGGATGGAATTGCAAGAGACTTCTTAATGGCTTTGCCTATAACGATTGCCATTGCGCTGATTTCTTCTCTTTTCGTTTCTTTCTTTATTACACCTTTAACGTGTTATGTGTTCATTAAAAAAGGATTACACAGCCCAGAGGAAACAGGAAGTAAAAAGAAGAAAAAGAATCTCTTGGATTACTTACAGCATTATTTTAATAAAGGAATCGCTTGGGCATTTCGACATCCAAAATACACCTATGTGATTGCCATTGGTTCTGTTGTTTTAGCATTGGGAATTGCTTCTCAAGTAGAACAGGAGTTTTATCCGTTGAGTGAAACCAAACAGTTCAATGTGGAATTATGGCTGCCAACGGGAACTTCTTTAGAAGAAACAGATAAAGTAGCCAAAGAAGTAGAAGCTATTTTTCAAAAAGATGAGCGCATAGTGAGTATTGCTAGCTTTATCGGAATGAGTTCTCCGCGTTTTAATGTCACCTATTCGCCAGAAATCCCAAGGGAAAACTATGCGCAGATTTTTATTACGACTCATGATGCAAAAGAAGCGAATCAAGTGGTACAAGAGTATTTACCACAGTTTGACTCCTTTTTAGAAGAGGGATATGTTCGCTTACGTCAACTTAGTTTACAAGAAGGTGCACCTATTTCGATTCGCATTATTGGTGAGGATATCGAAGATCAAAAAAGAGTAGCGGATCAAATTGAACAAATCTTGAAACGCCATAAGGGAACAAATTGGGTGCGTACGAGTTATCAAGAGGATTTGTTTTCGTTGAATATCGTTCCATTAGAAGATAAAGCTGAACGCTATGGGGTATTGAATTCCTCTATTGTACAAACGGTAGGAACGGGAACGAAAGGAGCGCCAGTTACGCGATTTTATGAAGGAGATAAACCCGTGGATGTACAGTTGCGCTTTGTTGAGGAGAACAGAAAGGACTTAGGGGATATTGCACAGATTTATGTGCCTTCTGTTTTTGGCCATGCCGTCCCGTTGAGTGAAGTAGCACAAGTAGTGCCACAATGGACTCCTGGAGTGATTACGCATCGCAATGGACTTCGCACACTAGAAGTAAATAGTGAAACCCAAAAGGGGATAAAGGCGGCCTCTATTATGGCTGATGTAAAAGAGGAAATCGATGCGATTCATCTACCCCATGGAATTAAAATTCAATACGGAGGAGATAGGGAAACATCAGAAGAAAACGGGCCAGCGATGATGAAAGCGTTAGGAGTTAGCTTGGTCTTGATTTTCTTGATTCTGATGATGGAATTCAAAACAATAGGCAAGTCGCTGTTTGTATTGGCCACTTTTCCTTTGAGTTTACTTGGCGCCTTTTTAGGGTTATGGGTAACGGGAAATCCAATGAGTATGACTGCTTTTATGGGAATTATTAGTTTGATTGGAATTGTTGTGCGTAATGGAATTATCATTGTCGATTATGCGGATGAATTAGTTCGCGATCACGGATATAGTCGCCGTGGAGCAGCATTAGCCGCCGCAAAACGACGCATGCGCCCCATCTTCTTAACCTCTGCAGCCGCAGCCGTAGCTGTACTGCCAATGATTATTGGTAAATCCCCCATGTGGGCACCTTTGGGAAGTGTACTTGCCTTTGGATTGATTGTATCTATGGTACTGACCTTGTTTGTTGTACCTGTTTTATACTATCGATTTACCAAGTATGTCCCACAATCCGAACAGTAGCGTTCAACATTAAAAAAGAATATCATGAGAGTAAATCATAACTATATCATATTTCTAGGCTTTCTGTTTACATTAACTTCTTTTGCACAAAATTCTAAAGTACTTGAATTAGCAACGTGTAAGCAGTTAGCCCTAGATAATAATAGAAGAATAACCCAAGCAAAACGACAGGTTGATGCGGCAAATCAAGGAGTGAAAGCCGCTAAATTAAGCGCCTATCCCATGTTCGATGCTTCGTTGTCTGGTGCTTATTTAGGCGATCCTTTAGGGGGAGCAATGAATGGCTTGATACCTGAAAAAATGGCCAATGCGATGGTATCAGCAAGTGTACCCTTATATGCAGGTGGTAAGGTAAGAGATGGCGTAAAAGCAAGTAAATCTCAACAACAGATAGCGAGTCAAACAGTTCAAATGAAAGAAAGAGACGTCTTGTTTGAAACAGAGAAAACCTATTATGAGGTAGTCAAATTACAAGAAAAAGCAAAGCTAGCACAAGAGTATATTACCTTGTTAGAAGCGTTGGAACAAGATGTTAAAAACAGCTATGAAGTGGGACTAACCTACAAGAATGATTTGCTCAAAGTACAAGTGGCGTTAACGAATGCTAGAGCAGGATTAACCAAAGTACAAGATGGACAGTATCTCGTACAATTAGCTTTAAAACAACTCATTGGTTTGGATCAAAGAGAAGAAATAACAATAAACGATCACTTGGAACTGATGGAATACACCGCTTTGATTTCAGAGGAGCAACGAGAAAATTCAATCTTAGCTCGTCCAGAAATACAGATTTTGGAAGAGGTGACTCAGTTGGAAAACCTACAAGCAAAGATGCTTAAATCAGCGTATTATCCAACAGTTGCCTTGAGTATGATTGGCGTTTCTGGTTTTGGAGAAGGAATCAATTTCACCAATGGGAAAGATAACTTGACTTCCTACGTCGGATTAGTTCGTATTGAAATTCCTGTATTTGATTGGGGAAAAAGAGGAGCAAAGGCTAAAGAACAGCGTTTAAAAGCATTAGCGGCAGAAGAGGAATTAGAACAAACAAAAGAGCTCTTGTACTTGGAGGTTCGAAATGCAGAAATAGGAGTGAGTCAAGCGAGGGAAGATCTAAAATCTTCTGAACTAGCCTTGGGGCAAAGTACAGAGAATAGACGTATTGTTCAAGATCGCTTTGAAGCAGGAACCATTGTTAGTAAAGATGTGTTGGAGGCCAATGCTTTATGGCAAGAAGCTTTTAGTCAGGTGATTGAAGCTAAGATTCTCTATTTGATTCAGGTGGCTAATTTGAATCGCATTTTGTAAGAACGAAGGCGTATTTACGCCTTCCATTAAAAAAGAAAAATTATCTTTTTCATGGATATTTTGGTTTGAGAGAAGAGGCATGACCGAGTGGGTCATGCCTTTTTGTATCTAAGTATTTTGCTGCACTTTTTGACAGGATTAGCTGGGATACCAGCGCATTATTCTGCATCCAAACGCATGCGCATGGATTGACTAAAAGGTTGAAAACCTTCTCTTTCATATAAAGCAATAGCTTGTTGATTGCGATGTAATACGCTAAGTTCAAAATAATCCACTTGGTTTTCGAGGCCCCACTCTTTGACGCGTTGGATTAACATTTTGCCATATCCCTTACCACGCGTGTTAGGATGAACTACTAGATCCATCAAATACACACAGCGCTGTGGTACAAATGCATTGTAAGGGGGACTGTTTTGTAGTTGTGCTATGGCAAATCCTTGTATGGCTCCCTCATCTTCAACGACAAATAAAGCAAAATCCTGCTCTCCACGAATGACACTTTCTACAAACGCTTGATCTTGGATGGCTTCTTTCATATAGGCCGGTTCTAATTCTCCCATACCTTTGAATAACAAGGTGTATAAATGTTGAATGGCAGCTAAATCGTTGCTGTGGGCTAGTCTAATCATCAATAAAATCTAAAAAGGTTATCTTTCAAATTTAGGAATTTGATTTGGTATAGCGCTGATTTACATCAACGATTATACAAACTGCATTCATCCAGTAAAAACCAAAGTTAATCAAGTGTTGGTCCTATTATTTGCAGTATTTCTCTTTTTTTCAGAACTTTGATTATGGCTTTATTCATCACATTAGATAATGTTCGAACGCTATATCCTATGGATTCCTCTCCAACCATGGAAGGATTAGTTGTACATCGACAACATCATCAGGCACATCAGTCTTATACGCGACAAAATCGACTGTTTGACGGTTTGCTATTGGGTTTTATGCTCAAGGGTACCATGAAGTTAAACATCCACTTTTCAACTTATGAAATTAAAGCAGGTGATATAGCAGTAATCCCCCCTCAAATCATGTTAGAAACGCTGGCCTTAGATGAAGAGGCAGAGCTAGTAACAATTGGTCTTTCGTTGGATTTTATTATGGAATTTCCTGTATTGCGTGAATGGATCATGAATAACCAAATCCGTTGGCAACCTATAGTTCAACTTAAACCCGAAGAGCAAGAATTACAAGAGGAGTTGTTACAGCTCATCCAACGTTTCTATCACAAAGAACCAAGTACCAATAAAACAGAAATGCTTCGACATTTAATCTTGGTTCTTATTTATATGCTTGTTGAGGTGTATTCTACAATACCCATAGCAAAAAGTGTAGTTAAAAATCGAACTCATGCTATTATTGATGCCTTTTATGCGTTGTTGATGGAGCATGCTATTGAGCAACGACAGGTCGGATTTTATGCAGAACAATTGCATTTAACTCCTCAATACCTCTCTACGTTTTTAAAACAACATACAGGAAAGTCAGTTTCTCAGTGGGTGGATCATCAATTAGTACTTCAAGCGAAAACGCTATTGTCTGCTTCCAATCTGTCTATCAAAGAAATTAGCCATCATTTACACTTTATAGAAAGCAGTGTGTTTAGCCGTTTTTTTAAACGAATGACAGGCATATCTCCATCCACTTTTCGCGAGCAAAGGGGAGTGGCGCCTTAGGATAGAAAGCAATTTAGCTTACAAATTGTAGTGCAAACCCATGATTGAGTCAAATTCTTTTTTTTCATTGCCCTTTACTTTTGGGGGATGAAAAAAACAGAGAAAAAAGCAGCAGTTGGATTTATATTTATTACACTGCTAATTGACATTACAGGATGGGGCATTATCTTACCTGTGGTACCTAAATTAATTGCAGAATTAACCCATAGTACAATCAATGAAGCAGCACAGTATGGAGGATGGCTTGGTTTTGCTTATGCCATGACGCAATTTTTATTTGCCCCTTTAATTGGTAACCTCAGTGATCAATACGGAAGACGACCTATTCTACTAGCCTCTCTTTTTGGATTTGCTTTAGATAATCTCTTGCTCGCTTTTGCACCTTCAATCAGCTGGTTGTTTGTCGGTAGAGTTTTAGCGGGGGTGACAGGAGCGAGTATTTCAACGGCAACCGCTTATATTGCTGATATATCAACGGATGAAAATAGAACGAAGAATTTTGGGGTAATAGGTGCGGCTTTTGGATTAGGCTTTGTTTTAGGGCCTGTATTTGGAGGTATTCTGGGGCATTATGGTGCGCGCATCCCTTTTTATGTTGCAGCTGTTTTGTGTTTGGTGAATGGGATGTATGGGTATTTCATTCTACCAGAAAGTTTAGATCAGCACAAACGACGACCTTTTGAATGGAAGAGAGCAAATCCTATTGTTTCTTTGCGTTTTTTACTTCAACAGCCTAAGATATCCAAGCTCGTGCTTGCCTTAGTTTTGGTGTATATTGGCCTTCATGCGGTACAAAGCAATTGGCATTTTTTTGCCTTTTATCAATTGAATTGGAATGAGCGACTGGTTGGAATCTCATTAGGGGTTCTAGGCTTGTTGTTGGGATTGGTACAAGGGGTCTTGGTCCGTTTGACGGCACCTAAATTAGGAGAACAACGCAGCATCTATATGGGGTTGTTTTTTTATGCCCTTGGCTTGTTGTTATTTGCCTGTACCACCCAAAGTTGGATGATGTTTGTTTTTCTTATTCCCTATGCATTAGGGGGAATTTGTGGTCCTTCTTTGCAAGGAGTTATTAGTAAAAGTGTACTTCCCAATGAACAAGGACAATTGCAAGGTGCTTTGACGAGTTTAGTTAGTGCTACTGCAATTATAGGTCCACCTGTAATGACCAACCTCTTTTATTTTAGTACGAAAGAAGATGCTGTTATTCAATTTCCCGGTGCTCCTTTTCTACTGGGCTCACTTTTAATGTTTACTAGTGGAATAATTATTTATCGCGCATTTAGACAAATGAAACGAGAGACGTAGTTTTTGTGTACATTTGAAGCTTGGTTATTTTTTGGTTTGTTTAAGAAGATAGCCGTAGATGAAAATCCAAAGTAAAATGACAAATAAAAACAACGATGATGGAAGTAAATATTGAAACAGAACGCCTATTGATTCGCCCGTTATTATCCACTGATGTGGAAGGTATGTTTGATTTGGATTCCAATCCGGAAGTCCATCAGTACCTTGGGAATCATCCTGTACAAAGCAAAGAAGAAATAGTGGAGGTACTTGCATTTATTCAACAACAGTATGTAGATAACGGTATTGGACGTTGGGCAATCATAGATAGAGCCACACAAGATTTTATTGGTTGGACGGGATTCAAGTATGTAACAGAAGAGACGAATGGCCATTTGCATTATTACGATTTAGGCTATCGTCTGCGCCAGAAATATTGGGGGAAAGGCCTTGCAACAGAAGCAGCAAGAGCTTGTTTAGCCTATGGATTTAATCAACTTGATTTTCAAGAGGTATTCGCCATGGCAGATTGTGCCAATGACGGTTCCAATGCGATTCTAACCAAGCTTGGATTTACCCGTATGGAAGCATTTGATTTAGACGGAATTCCACATTTTTGGTATCAACTGGATAAAGCATCCTTCGAAGGGAAAAAATAAATAGAAAAGAGCGATAATCTTGGGATTATCGCTCTTTTTTTGTCGTTATCCCTAAAATTAGTCGTAAATTTAGAAGTATTTACATCCAATATTACTTTACTATGATTGATCCAAGTATTTTACTTCAGTATCAGGGTTTTATCAAAGAATTTGACAAGAATGAAACGGTTTTTTCTCAAGGCGAAGAACCGCGATACTATTATCAAATTATAGAGGGAAAAGTCAAAATGAATAATTACAATGAAGATGGGAAGGAATTCATCCAAGGGTTGTTTGCAGATGGGGAAAGTTTCGGAGAACCGCCGCTATTTTGTGCGGTGAATTATCCTGCAAATGCTGTTACTTTACAACCTACCCGTATTCTCCTCATTAGTAAGTGTGACTTTTTTACCTTGCTAGAAAATGAAAAGAAAAGCTGTTTTGCTATCTTACAAGCCCTTTCTTCTCGTTTGTATTATAAGTCGATTATGGCCCCTGAGATTTCTTCTAATGATTCAGAAAAGCGAATACTAACCCTACTCAACTACATCAAAGATCAAAGCAATGCCAACCAAAAGGAATATCAAGTTGATTTGACCAGACAACAAATTGCTGATATGACTGGACTACGCGTGGAAACAGTCATCCGAACCATCAAAGAGATTGAAGTCAAACAACAAATTCGAATCAAAAAAGGGAAGTTGTTTTTTTAGGGAAAGACGAAAAGGGAAAGAAGAAAGGGGAGAATGGGTGACATGCTACAATGAGAGAATTCGTCTCATCATCACACCCTCTATCTCACCTAGTTTTATATTTATTTTGGTGTTCGATGAATCTTTACTGCGTTTCGATTTCACCGCCTCACAAAAAAGCACCTCACAATTTCACACCTCCTCATCGTCACCCCTTCTCATCACCTCACCTCAAAAAAAAACCACAATTTCACACCCAGTATGTCCCCGACGAAGGAGGGGTCGCATCCGTTACTCAACGACTGTATTAGGTGAGCGCGTGATGCGACCCTTCGTTGCCTCAGGGTGATACACTAGGGAGAAGAAGAAAGGGGAAAGAGAGAATTCTTCTTTAATTGATTAAATATCATCATCACACCTTCACACTCTCTATCTCACGTATTTTATATTTGTTTTAGTGTTCGATGAATATATCTCACCTATTTCATATTGGTTTTGGTGTTCGATGAATCTTCACTGCGTTCCGATTTTCACTGCGTTTCGATTTCACCGCCTCACAAAAAAGCACCTCACAATTTCACACCCTCTCACCACCACACCCCCTCATCGTCACACCCCCTCATCGTCACCCCTTCTCATCACCTCACCCCAAAAAAACAACCCACAATTTCACACCCAGTAATCACCCCGACGAAGGAGGGGTCGCATCTGTTACTCAACGACTGTATTAGGTGAGCGCGTGATGCGACCCTTCGTTGCCTCAGGGCGACATACACTAGGGAGAAGAAGAAAGGGGGGAAGAGAGAATTCTTCTTTAATCGATAAATATCATCGCCACACCCTCTATTTCACTTATTTCATATTGGTTTTGGTGTTCGATGAATATATCTCACCTATTTCATATTGGTTTTAGTGTTCGATGAATCTACACTTCGTTCCGATTTTCACTGCTTTTCGATTTCATCGCCACCGCCTCACAAAAAAGCACCTCACCACCTCACCACCACACCTTCTCACCACCACACCTCAAAAACACCTCCAAAAAATCTCCCTTAAAAGTTTTTCTTCTTTCCAGTTACATAAATCAATAGAATAGGAAGTAAGGTCCACAGTGACAAGAGTAGAAAAGAAATAAGACTACCAGCACTACTGCCGAAGAATTTTTTAAATACAGCACCTGTATAGCCCAAGAGAGCAGAAATATCAAGTTTGAGTAGAATGAGAATACGCGATAAGTCGATGGGGTTGAGGATGGTGCCAAGTAAGGAAATATTCTCAAGAGGATAATCGCCAAAAACCAATAAGATACTCAAGAAAATACCATCGTAAATCACAGCTAAAAATAACCATAAGAGGATGGCAAGACCAAATCCTTTGATCTTATTTTCATTTCTCAACCCTAGGTTATAGGCTAGTGCACTAAAGATAAAAGTTAAGAAAGCACCAATACCTAATAGGGAGAGAAACTCAAAGATAATATCTGATTCAAAGAGACCATAGCACATAAATGGAATCCCTAACCCGATTAATAAACTCATCGATAAAGATAAGGCCACACCGAGGTATTGTCCAATAAAGATGGAGGATCGCTTAATGGGGAGTGCTAATAAAAGCTCTGTAAATTCTTTAGAGTCGTAGTAATACATGATTCCAAAAATGGTACTGATGAGCGGAACGAGTACAATAATGATATTCATTAAGGTAATAATGGCTTTGCCAATATCGTGATTCAAAAATAACAAGACGAATCCCAAGAGTAGGTAGAAGCCTAAATAGAAGTAACTCCATCTACTGCGCATTAAGTCGTAACAACTATATTTTAGAATTTTAAGCATATTAATCAATTAAAAGATTAGCAATAGCGTGTTCAAACGTATCTTGTTGGGTAGATTCTTTTAGCTGTTCGATAGTTCCCTTGAAGTATATTTTCCCTTCGAGAATAAAGATAATTTGATCGGATATCTCTTCCACAAAACTCATGATATGAGAAGTAACAAGAATCGTTTTTCCCTTTTGTTTTTCATTGAGAATGAGTTGTTTCAAGGTAATCATCGCTGCAGGATCAAGTCCAGTTGTGGGTTCGTCTAAAATTAAAATAGGATTGTCGAACATAAACGTCAACAAGAGATTTACCTTTTGTTTGGTTCCTCCAGATAGTTTATTGAGTTTCTTGTTCAGAAAAGGAGAGAGCTTAAATAGGTCAATCAACGGTTGATGATCTTTTCCTTTATCCTCTCTTAAATCCTTAATCATCTGAATGAGTTCTAGGACAGTAATGTTATTGGGAAAATTGGCAATTTGAGGTAAATAGTCGATATTCTTTCGATATTCCCATTGATTTGCAATGTTTTGTCCATTAATTTCAATGGTTCCTTGATCAGGATACACCATAGATAAAATACACTTGTTTAGCGTTGTCTTACCACTTCCATTTGGACCTAAAATAGCCAATACCCCTTGGCCAATGGTGAGATCAACCCCTTGAAGAACCTGGTTATCCGCAAATCTCTTATGTAAATTAGTTATCGTTATCATGTTGAATTTGTTTGATGAAAGGTTTGGCATCTACTAGATTATCAGGCGTAAATACAGGAGATACTTTTTCTGAGAAATCAATAATATCCACAAATAGACTACGGAGAAAAATAATCGCTTCAGGTGTCTTGTTGACAATGTAAGAAAAGAGCTTAATTGGACGATAGGGTACATCACCAATACCATCTTTATCTAAATCATACCCGGTGTAATTACTCCAATAATTAGAGTCAAAATTATTCTGGTTGAGTTGCCCTTGATAGAGTAAATCAAAAGAGTTATTTAAAAAATTATTGTGATTTACTATGTTCTGATAATTCGCTCCTCTCGAGTTTAAGGCCCATCCATTGCTGATAAAATCATTGTGGGTGTATTGTATGCGATTCGACCCTTCAATAGTAATAGCCGTAGTGTTATTTTGAAACACATTATAGCTGATTTCAGTGTCGTTGACCTCTTTTAATAGCACTCCATAAGCAGCAGACCCCCAATTGTCACTAAATAAATTATGACTCATCTTCATGGATTTAGAAAACATAATCGCTACACCAGCTCCATTGTTGGTATAAGAACAATTTGTGACTACATCATGGTTGGAAAACATAAAGTGCAACCCATAACGAACATTGTTTTTACTTATGTTGTTGTGTATGGTACAATAATTAGAAAACTCTAAGTAGATCCCATCTCTTACTCTTTCCACATAATTGTTTTTAATTTCGATATTGTTGCAGTACCACAGCTGAATCCCATTACCTGAATTAAATTCACTCTTGGCTTTGCCGTAAATTTTGTTGGATACGACTTTACCCTCTTTTGATTTTTCAAGATAAATGCCAAAGAATAAATCTTTAATGGTATTGTTTTCAATGATAAAGTGCTTACTTTCTCGTACTCGGATGGCTGCATAATCTTTGATGTAACTCGTTCCAACATTGATAATCGTAAAATCTTTAATGGTTACATAATCGGCCTGGATGATAAAGATTTCTCCTTTGTTTTCTCCATCAACAATAGCATTTTTACTCAGTAGTGTGAGCGGTTTCGTAATGCGGATGTCGGTTTCTTTATACGTTCCTGCTTCTACAATGATGAGGTCATAATCTTCAGCCAATGCAATAGCCTTTTGTATGGTATTTACCGTTTTTTGTGGGTGAACGGTAATGGTTTTGGCAATTGTTCCCCATCCTTGTACAAGTAAAATAAGAGCACATGCAATTTTAAGTGTGTTTTTCATAGATGTAAGGGGTTATAGACGCGGTAGATTACGGATGAGACAATTGTTGACGAAGTGTAGCGAATGTATAGTGATCGCCAGTATATTCTTCAATTAGTTTAGTAGCTTGTTCTGGGGTTGTAGTCGCTGATAAAAAGACCCCCATCGGACTCGGAATATTTTTAGAGATGATGAAATTAGCATCCTCAGCTGGGATTAACACTCCAGGTTGGAGTAAATCGGCAACCAAAAGGTGCTGATATGCGGTGAGGGGTTTATTTTGCTGTTCAATATAGTGCAACATACATTCGATGGCATCGAATTTGTAATTTTTGCCTTTGGTGGTTACCAATTGAGCAGCGTGTTTATTATCTACAATTCCCATTTTACAAAAATCACAATTATCCGTGCCATATTCAATGGGTTGTACTTTTACGGTACAAGAAACAAAAAGTACAAGAAGAATAAGATAAGCGAATGGTTTCATATTACTTTTTTTTTAGATTTAGTTCCCAGCACAAAAGCCAGGAAGGTGAGTAACAATCCTAGTCCCATGAGGTAAGCACCGATATGAGGATAAGAATAAGCATCAAAATTTAGTATTTTGCGATGACCAAATAGGGGAGGTTCGTAGGTTAAGGGATTTCCTTGAGCATCAACCATCTTCATGATGGCATGTGGATCTAAATCACTTCCGTAGTCAATTAGCCAAAGGTTAAAATCATACATTCCTGCGATTCCTAAAACAGCCATAAGCAGTAGCCAAGCCAAAAAGAAGGAAGGTTTGACTTTATTGAAGTATCCTCCAATTCCCAAGGCAATACCGAGGATGGCCATGGAGGCCACTACAATTGGGAAAACGGTAAATTCCCACATCTGTTCTGGTTTAGGAATGGTTTTCATTCCAATATAATGATTCAAACCGTCAATGTTTTGAAGGTCAAATTCTCCTACACCCTTAATCCCATCAATATAAATATTCATTCCCAAAGGAATTGGATATTGTGGAGCTCCAAGTTCAATGTTCCAGAGCGGAAAATAGAATAAGGAGAGGAGTAAACTAGCCCCCACTATCATTAAAATAGAGGATTTTTTCATGTTTTTCTTTTTAAAAAGGACAGGGTTTTACGCCTGTCCTTTTGTGAATTAAGATTAAAAAGCGGCTTTGTATAACTTGTTATTCATCATCTAAAGACCAAGAAAGAGGAAGTGTTGAATCTGCAGGAGATACGCGGACATACCCTTGCATTTCTTGGTGTAAAGCCGAACAGAAATCCGTACAATAGAAAGGCCAAACTCCTACTTGTTTGGGTTCCCATACAAAGGTTTCGGTTTTTCCAGGTGTAACTAAGAGTTCCGTTGTATTAGCCCCTAACATGCTGATTCCATGCGGTACGTCAAAATCTTGCTCTAAGTTGGTCACGTGGAAGTAGACTTTATCTCCCACTTTAATTCCCTCTATATTATCCGGTGTAAAGTGACTGCGAATCATCGTCATGTAAATGTGTACTTCTTTTCCGTTTCGCGTTACTTTTGTTTCGGCTGGGGATTTCGCTGCATAGGGATGTTTGTTTTCATCGAGCTTATAAATCTGTCGAGCCTTATCCTTGATCTTGTCCGCTTTAATAGCGGCTGCATAGTGTGGTTCTCCAATCGTTGGGAAGTCAAGTAGTAATTCCATTTTATCGCCAGAAATATCATACAGCTGAGCCGAATGGTTTAAGTCTGGTCCTACAGGTAAATAACGGTCTTTGGTGATTTTATTCATCGCTACCAAGTATTTTCCATCTGGTTTTCTGGAGTTTCCGCCAGGAATCATCAAGTGTCCAACCGAGTAGAAGGTTGGTTTGCGGTCAATAATCTCCCAAGTGCCTAATTTCCATTTTACTACTTCCGAAGAAATGAAGAAGGTCGTATACGCATTTCCTTGCCCATCAAACTCCGTGTGTAAAGGACCTAATCCTGGTTGTTCGACTACACCAGCCAATACATCCTCAAATTTTAAAATAGGTAGCCCATAAGCCTCACCATCAAATTTCTTTTTCTCAATCGCATCCAACATTTTTGTAAAAGAGTGTACTGTTAGATTCGCTGAGAGTTTACCATTTCCGATGATGTATTCACCTGATGGGTCAACATCACATCCATGGGGTGATTTGGGTGTAGGTAATAAATACACCAAATCAGGAAATTCACTCGCATCTAAAATGAGCACTTCTTCCTTCATGGTATGGGTTGCCATATGTGTCGCATTGTCAAATTTATTATGTGCATATTTCACTGGCATCTTTTTTCCTTTTCCTGCTTTGATGTATTCTTCTGCTTTTTTCCAGTTGACTGCTGCAATAAAATCTTTGTCATTTTGTGAAGCATTCACCTCTAATAAACTATGAGCTTCTTCCGTATTATACGTCGTAAAGAAGAACCAACCATGGGATTTACCACGCCCAGGGTGTGATAAGTCATAGTTGAAACCAGGCATCTGAATTTGGAAAGACAAATCCATCTCTCCTGATTTTGGATCTACTTTAATGAAGGATAAGGATCCTTTAAAGTTTCCTTTGTACTCTTTAATTGGCATATCGCGTTGTGGAATAGGCACAGAGAAACGGGTTCCGGCCACTACATATTCGGTATTTTCCGTTACAAAAGAGGAGCTGTGATTTCCCGCACTATTGGGGATTTCAATAATTTCGGCTGTACTAAAATCTTCCAGATCGATACGAGCAATACGAGGGGTGTTATTTCCATTGATGAAAATCCAACGACCATCTAACTCTCCATTGGTTTGCGAAATATCAGGGTGATGGGAGTCATCCCACGGAATAAAACCATGAGAAGTCATCAACATGGGTTTTGTTTCTTCACTATAGCCATAGCCTTTTTCTGGATCTTGTGAGAATACAGGAATTACTTTAAACAGTCTTCCTGAAGGCAAACCATAGACCGATAATTGGCCGCTAAAACCCCCTGAAAAGAAACCATAGTATTCGTCGTATTCTCCAGGTGCTACATATACTTTTTCTGCTGCATTGGAGGATAGCGCTCCTTTGTTATTTTGCTTTGCTTTGTTGCAACTGACGAAGGACAGTCCAGCCAAGCAACTGACTAAAGTGAAAGTTATATACTTTTTCATACTTGATGGTATTAAGGTTACAGGGTTCTAAAATATTCCAATACAGCACGAGCCTCTTCTTCTGTAAGGTTTTGATTCGCCATAGGTGCACCATTGAATTCTTTCAGTAAATCTTGTGCTAGTGCATCGTTTTCAAGCATGTTCTCTGGGTTTAGAATCATATTCATCACCCATTCTGGCGTACGGCGTTCTAGAATACCTTTAGGCGCTGGTCCAATAAATTTTTTATCTGGTTTGTGACAAGCCGTACACATGGTTTTGAATACTTCTTGGCCTTTTGCTGCCATGGCTTGATCAATATCGCCTAACAGTAAAGTTTTAATTGGTCCTTTCCCTTTATTTACTAAGTCAATTCGTTCAGAAGCAGGTGCATTTGCGGCATCTGTGGGTGCTGAACTCGATGGGGTAGGAGTTGTCGTTTCTATTTTTCTTTCATTCGTTGTTACACTTTCTTCTGACATAGGTTTTGCCGATTTATCACCACATGATACGAGTGTTAAACAGCTTGCAAGTAGCATAAATGATAGCGCTTTTGATTTCATTTTGATATAGTTTAGATATTATTTTAACCCAAAGTTACCGCCTTCTTGCAGCTGTATTTTATGATTCAAATCACAATTTGCGAAATAAAGGAGTTTTATGTCCTTTTTTTAATGTAGTTGTCGTTTGCCTGAAGATAGGCGTTTGATTTGTCGGTTTTAGGTGTAGAGTAAACACGGATGTTTGTGTTTATTTTCTTTTATTGTATTTAAATTTATATTTTATGTTAATAAGGATGGATGTTTTTCTAAATTTGTTGCTTAGTTAATTAATTTTAGTAAAAAATGATTTAGGTTATGAGAAAACAATTATTTGTACTGTTTTTTGTGTTGATTCAAATACACGCAACGGCTCAAAAGGGAATATTCAAACGAGGTACAATTAGTCCAAGTGTTTATAAAGAACAACTTAGTTATAACATTGTAGATAAGTTCATTTATGTAACCGTTGAAATAAAGGGAAAGGAATATGTTTTTATGGTGGATACAGGAGCTCCTTCAACGATTAGAAAAGGAGTAGATGTTGAAGCTGTTTTTGTTGAAAGTCAGCCTATTATGGATGCTGTTCAAAATATACAGCAAGTAGAATATGTTGCTGTATCAGCAGTAAAAATAGGGAATTTAACGTTTGAAAATTTTGTGTTTATGCGGGAGGATTTGTCCGTGTTTGACGATTTGGGGATTGATGGCATTATTGGAGGTAATATAACAGCTAAGAGTGTATGGGATTTTGATCTATATCACAATACGATTACGATTTCAAGCCACTTAGACCAACAATTGAAGTCCGCCTCAAATTTTTCTCGTTTAAAAATAAAGAAAACGGATGTCGGAACTCCTATGGTAACCTTGACTTACTTTGATAAGATTAAAGAAAAGGGGATTTTTTTTGATACGGGGTACAATGGATTGTTTTATTTAAGTTCTAGGATGTTTGAAAAGGTAAAACCGTATGTTCCGTCTTATATTACAGGTGAAGGAGTATTGAGTATGAATGCCTTTGGAAGTAGCTCTGGAGAAACTGCACTTTTGCCCTTAACCATGAAAATGGGAAAACAATCGATTCCTACCTTTTTAGCTGATGTGGACGATGATGAGGAAAGTAATTTAGGGGTGGAATGGTTGTCTTACTATCGCGTAATTCTCCAAGGCAATGCACTTTATTTTTCTCCATATGCACAAAGAAAGTTCGAGACGAAATTTAGCGGAAAAGGAATTAAAACGGAGATAGAAAACGGAGAGCTTGTGGTTGTATTTGTTTGGCACAACTCACCAGCACACCAATACGGAATTCAGGTAGGGGACAAAATACAAGCAGTAAATGGACAAGTTGTAGACCAATTACCTTTACTAAAACAAAAAGAATTGAAAAAAGAAATACTGACTTCTCCTGAAATTACACTCGAAATTCATCGACTAAATAAGACCATTGTGCTAAAAGATGAGGTACTCTTAACATGGGAGTAATTTCAAAACATCGACTGTATTTTTACTAAAAATATAGTTTTACTGCCTAAGCGAAGCTTTTTATTTTTTCGATTTGACTAAAAAACTGGTCTAGCTAAGTTTGTTTCATCTGAACTATACTAATGGTTCAGATGTCTTTTACCTTTGACTCAAAATAAGGAAAACCCACTCATTTAATGAGCTGCACGACTCATTCGAGGAGGAATTATTTTACCTATTTAGTAGTCTTTGAAATAAACTGTAATACATACTTAGCATGAAAATTGTCTTTTTTACAGACGGTCTCGCTCCGCTTAGCACTTCTTTTTTTGCACCTGCTATATCGGTTGAAACACCAGCGATGCAGCCGTTGTCTTTTGCGTTTAATGGAAGTAATACCGCGATTTTACTCCTCCTTGTGATGGCTCTAGTGATGGTCGTTGCTTTTGGTTTTTTATATGTTGAAGCAAAACAGCTCGTGCAAACATATCAGGAGAGGAAAGCCATGCAGTTGAACCTAGAAAAGCAACCGCTTGCGTGCTTAAAATCTAATCAGCTACAACAATTACTTGATTTCCTACGAGTAAAAAAACACCTTATTGCGTTGGTTTTGGGGTTCTTTGTTCAAATGCCGCTTTGGGCCCAAACCTCAATGAAGTTAGAGGATCGCCCGCTTTTAAAAGAACCTGGTATTTGGATTATCCTTGTATTGATTGCTATTCCTATTATTTTAGGGGCTTGGATGATGGCGGTTCAGGTGTATCACGTCATTAAAAGTCAACGGCAAAAGGTACAAAAGCAAGAGGTAGATCATTTGGTACATTATTTCGAGCATTTATCGGAAGAAGATCTTGAAGTGTTTATGCAGCGAAAAGAGGCCTTGGATTATACGCTTTCAAATCAAAAATTATCAGGGGAGCAAGAGGCCCTAGATCAGAAAGGACTGATTAGTATTCAGGGAGGTGATGATGTACCTGTTGTAGCGGCAAAGCAGAAAAATGAAAAGAACCTTGATATCGATCCCAAGCATGCTCAAATAATACTGTGGTTTTTGGGTACAGCAAGTTTTTGGCTCCTATTGGGAACGACAGTAGGGGAGTATTTAGGTATTAAGTTTGTCGCGCCAGATATCGATCAAACCAGCTGGTTGAGTTTCGGTCGTTTGCGTCCTGTACATACCAATGCCGTATTTTGGGGTTGGTCTTCTTTGGGCATGATTGGTTTAGGCTACTATATTGTCCCTCGTGTAAGTAATACGGCATTGGCGAGTTACAAATGGGCGTGGTATTCGCTTATTTTGATTAATGCTTCGGTGTTGATTGGTTCCCTTAGTTTAATGGCAGGCATCAACAATGGAGGTGGTGAGTATCGCGAGTACATTTGGCCAATTATGTTGCTCTTTGCATTGGGGTTGTATTTTACCTTGCGCAACTACCTCAAGACGATCGCACAGCGTAAAACAGCAGCAATTTATATTTCAAATTGGTATATTGTCGCTGCCGTTATTTTTATTACGATTGTTGCGTTAGTGGGATATCTTCCCTATTGGCAAGATGGATTGGGTGAAACCATTGTACAAGGCTACTATATGCATCAAGCAGTAGGTATGTGGTTTATGTTATTTACCTTGGGCATCGTCTATTATTTCGTGCCTCAACAGCTCAATAAACCCATTTATTCCTATAGTTTGGGAATCTTAGCCTTTTGGACCCAAATTCTATTTTACACCCTTATTGGCACCCATCACTTTGTGTTTAGTGCGATTCCGTGGTGGTTGCAAACGGTGGCTATTGTGGCCAGCGTAGGGATGGTTATTCCCGTAGTTGCAGGAACAACAAACTTCATCATGA
The DNA here is from genome assembly GCF_001549985.1 of Myroides odoratus. GTDB lineage: Bacteria > Bacteroidota > Bacteroidia > Flavobacteriales > Flavobacteriaceae > Flavobacterium > Flavobacterium odoratum_A. Next base: position 24,140 of record NZ_LROZ01000012.1, read on the forward strand.
CCTTTAGTGGCGCTTGGCATAAGATAAAGGATAGTTATACCGTGCCTTTCTTTGTGGTGGGAATCATCTTTTACTTTACGGGGTCACTGCAAGGAACGGCAGAGTCTTTTCGCTTTACAAACTTATTGTGGCACTTTACGGATTTTACGGTTGCGCATTCGCATTTAACCATGTACGGCATTATTGCCTTTTTACTTTGGGGGGGAATTTACGCATTAGTCCCTCAGATAACGGGAAAAGAAGCCCCACAAATAACCATAGGAGCCCATTTTTGGTTAGCCCTTATTGGGTTGCTCTTTTATTCAATTCCTTTGATGTATGGCGGAACGCTACGCGGAATCTTGTGGATGGGCGATGCGCCTTTTATTGAAAGTGTAAAGCTTATGATGCCGTATTGGTTATGGCGCGCCATTGGTGGAAGCCTGATGTGGATCTCTCATTTGTTTTTCGCTTTTAATTTTTACAGCATGACCCGATCGTTACAGCTTAAGGAGAAGGACATTGCAGATATCGCACTTGCAAGGCTACAAGATCAAATCAAGTCTAGTACAAACGCTTAATTTTTAGTTATGGATATTTTTAACAATCATAAAAAATTATACCTCGTTGCCAGTGTATTATTTGGAGTATTAACGCTGTTTGTTGCCATTCTACCTGCTTTGGACAATCAATCGAGCATTCAACCTCTTCCTGATGCAGTGCCTTTAAGTGAAGCCGCAGTACGCGGTAAAAAAGTATTTATTGCCAATGGATGTGTAGCTTGTCACAGTCAGCAAGTACGAAATGTAGAAATGGATCGCAAATGGGGAAGTAGACCATCTATGGCTGCAGATTATGCTGGAAATAAGCGAATCGATGCCTGGATCAATACTGCTACCTTGATGGGAACAGAACGCACAGGTCCCGATTTAACAGATATAGGCACGCGACAACCTAGTAGTGATTGGCATCTCGTACATCTTTTTAATCCGCGTATTGTAGTCAAAGAATCTATTATGCCTGCGTATCCTTTTTTGTTCCAATACAAGCACAATCCTGCTGATACTGATGTTGTCGTTAGCATACCAGAAGGTTATATAAAACAAGGAAAAGGACAAGTGGTTGCGCGTCAGGAGGCTTTAGATTTAGTAGCGTATTTGCGTGAATTGAAACAAGCCAAATTACCAGAAGCAGCTGTAGCACCAGAATTCCTGTATCCCTTAAAGGAAAAAACGACGCTTCAAGCAGAAGGAGGAACAGGGGATACAGGCGTAGACGGGAAGAACCTCTACGCAACGAATTGTGCTTCTTGTCATCAGAGTAATGGAGAAGGATTAGCAGGTGCTTTTCCACCGTTGAAGAACAGTCCCATTGTCCTAGCAGATAACGTGCAACTCTTTGTGGATATTATTATGAACGGATATGATGCTAGAGGAGAATATGGAGTCATGCCAGCAGTGGGAACAAACCTCAACTGGACCGCAAACGAGGTAACAGCTATTGTCAATTATGAGCGAAATAATTGGGGCAATCAAGCACCTTTGGTCACCGTAGAGGAAGTAAAAGAAATTATGGATTACATTAACGAAATGAAAGCAAAGCAATGAAAGTAAAACAAAATATTATCGTTGGATTACTCAGTTTCTTCACTACAAGCACGCTGATGGCTTGTCCCGTTTGTGAACGCAATCAACCCAAGGTATTAAAGGGTATTGTACATGGTGCTGGTCCCGATAGCCAATGGGATTATTTCATCATTACAGCTGTTGCAGTAATCGTAGTTTTGACGTTGTTTTTTTCAGTTAAATGGCTGATTAAACCAGGAGAAAGGAATGATAATCACATTAAAAGAACTGTTTTAAATGGGCTGAATCATGGAACAAAAAAGTAAAGTTTACCTCTTCCTCGATGAGGAACCTCAACCTATCGCGGTTTTAGAAACGCCAATTACCTTTGCATTAGATACGCATAAGTTGATTGATGGGGATCATCTTCTGACCCTTGTCAGTAAAGATTATACCGGAAAAGAAGGAATTCGCAAGATTCCCTTCACCGTTAGAAATGGACCTGCTATAGCCGTGGAAGGCATTAAAGAAGATGCTGTCGTTGATGGTATTGTCGATATTATGGTCAATGCCTATGGAAAAGGAGATCCCAAAACGTTTTTGGTGACGGGCAGTGAAACACCGCAAAGTATTCCGTATTGGGTGTGGATTACCATAATTGTCGTTGTCGCTTGGGGCATTTATTATATGGTGCGGTATTTTGGATAAGAGGTTAAGGGTATGGGTTGCATGAAACTGTCCACCGTCCACCGTCCACTGTTCACCGTTCACCGTTCACCATTCCCTGACTCTTGTTCGGGTTTCGTTTGGGTCACCTTCGGTAAAATGGGCTTTAACCCACGTAAACCCAAGGATGACCCGAACAACTACAGAACAAACCCCTAGGGGTGTTTTTGTTCAGTTTTGATAATCAGCTTGTTGTATTTTTTAAAATAACCAAAAAAGGCATAAGAAAGGAAAAAAAGGAGTAAAAGAGGAAACTTTACGGGATACGTATTGCCGAAATAAAAAAAACGCTAGGAGTGGTACTCTTAGCGTTTTTTGTGTTCTACTTTAAATCAGCAATAGAAGCTCCAAAGTTGATGTGTAACACATGGCCATTTGGTAAAACTAAAGCGGGAACCGATTGTACTCCAAGGCGTTCTGCTTCTAATACCTTTTCTTGCTCTTCTCCTAAGTGAATAATTTCAATAGGGTGATCAGCAATTAAGTGTAATAAATCCTGCTCTGCGCTCACGCAAACGGGACAACCTGCGTGATAAAAAACTACTTTTTTCATTTTACATCGTGTTAAATGGATTATGCAATATTGTACAGTAAAAGTAGTACCCTTTGAAGGGATTGTAGTGGTACAGTATTGAAATTGGAAGACTGGTCCAGGGGGGATTTGTAAGGTGTTTTTGGGTGAGGTGGTGAGGTGCTTTTTTGGGGTGAGATGGTGAGGCGGTGAGAGGGTGTGAAGATGATATTTATCGATTAAAGAAGGAATTCTGTTTTAATTGAAAATTTACCTCTCTCCCTTTTCCCATTTCTTCTCTCCAATTGATTTGTGAGGTTCTCTCACCGTCTCACCTCCTCATCGCCTCGTAATCTACGCTCTGTATGTCACCTCGACGAAGGAGGGGTCGCATCCGTTACTCATTAGTGCTTTGTTTTTTGTGAGAGGCTTTTTTGTGAGGTGGTGAGATAGTGCCCTCGTAATCTACGTTCTGTCTGTCACCCCGACGAAGGAGAGGTCGCATCCCGCGCTTCTCTTCTCTTGTTGTGAGTAACAAGCCTTGATTGACAGATGCGATGCTTCCTTCGTTAGCATGACATACGGAGTGTTGACGTGCTGTATGGATTAACTGTAAAGCGCAGTAGTAGTATTCCATGCTGTCCTTCATTTTTAGGACAAATCACAACCCGTCCCTGGACCACCTATAAAATCATAATTCTGTATCATTTTAGTCCTCCAGAGAGGCTGTATGTTTGTATCAGCAAAGAGATTGGTAGGCAGTTTACGGTTGACAGTTGACAGTTAACTGTGCACCGTACACCGTCAACCGTAAACTGTACACTGTACACCATCAACTGTACACCGTACACCAAAAATGGTTCCGTGGCTGAGTGGTAGGCCTGGTTACGCAATAACCAGTAGGTTGGTTCGAATCCAACCGGAACCTCAAGTTAGTTTACGGTGTACGGTTAACTGTTAACTGTTAACTGTTAACCGTACACCGTAAACTGTACACCGTAAACTGTACACCGTAAACTGTACACCGTACACCAAAAATGGTTCCGTGGCTGAGTGGTAGGCCTGGTTACGCAATAACCAGTAGGTTGGTTCGAATCCAACCGGAACCTCAAGTTAGTTGACGGTTTATGGTTAACAGTTAACAGTTAACTGTAAACCGTAAACTGTACACCGTCAACCATTAACTGTGCACCGTCAACGATCATCTTTAGTTTTTTACATCCTTCATGTCATCTGCTGTTTTGTTTCAACTCGCTGTCATTTCGGTTGACTGCAGCAGGTACTTGGAGGGACACACTTTTAAATATCAATTTCATGAAATTACACCGAGAAGGAAAAGGTCCTATTACTTTTGCTAGTTGCCTATTTTTATTGTGCAATGGCTTAGCGTTTGTTTTACTGAGTACAAGGTTGTGGTATGTACAAGGGTTTATTTTACTCTTAACGTCTGTTTTATTGGGTTTGGTACTTTTCTTCTTTCGAATTCCGAAACGAGTATTGATTCAAGGTGATTCCTGTATTCAAGCGCCTTGTGATGGTACTGTAGTGGTGATTGAAGAAGTAGAACCCGATGAGTATTTCAGTGAAAAGCGCTTGCAAATTTCCGTTTTTATGAGTGTGCTTAATGTACATGTCAATTTAAACCCCATTGAAGGAGAAGTCGTGTATAGTTGTTACCATAAAGGAAAAAACTTGGTGGCTTGGCATCCAAAATCCTCTACTGAAAATGAACGTCATAGTGTTGTTTACAAGCATGCAAATGGCAAAGAAGTGCTAGCAAAACAAATTGCGGGTGCTTTGGCTAATCGCATTGTTAACTATTTGCGTTTGGGTGAACGAGCAATGCAAACGCAAGAGATGGGGTTTATTAAGTTTGGTTCACGGGTGGATCTACTCTTGCCTTTGGATTGTACGGTAAAGGTACAATTGGGGGAGAAAGTACAGGGAGGAATCACAACCTTAGCACAATGGAAATAGAACTTACGGTTCGAATTCTTGCAGGCATTCACTGATTAGGCGAACTCCTTTTTCAAGTTCTTGAGTAGAAAGCGTACCAAAACTTAAGCGCAATCCATCCGCCGTAGTGAGAGGAGCATAGTAGCCATTCGGATTGACTAATTGAACGCCTTTTGCTGCCAAACGCTGAATGAATAAGGGATAATCAATAGGATAGAGGGGTTTAATCCAAAAGGCTAATCCACCATCTGGAATGGTAAACGTTACCCGATTGGCCAAATATTGTTGAATGAGCTGACGCGTAAAGTCTCTTTTCTCTTTGTATAAACTGGTCGCTTTTTTAATATGTTTTTTGATCATGCCGTCTTCAATTAGTTGAAGTACGGCTTGTTCCATGATACGATCTCCTTGAATATCAATGATCTTCCTCAATTGTGTGATCTTATCAATCAAGCTGTTGTGACTTGTCACTAAGAAACCGACGCGAAGTGCTGGAGCAACAACCTTGCTTAAGGTGCCAATGTAAACGTAATTTTCAAGTTCGGGATAGCTACACAGAGGCAATACAGGTCTGTAGGTATAGTGAAACTCATTGTCATAATCATCTTCAATAACTGTGATATTGTATTGATTGGCCAATTGAATAATCTCAAGGCGTCGTTGTAAACTCAGCGTTACGGTTGTTGGAAATTGGTGATGCGGAGTGAGATAAATGGCTTTAATCGCTGGATTTTGTTGCAGTTTTTCTCTTAGGGTTGTTACGCAAATACCTTCTGCATCAACAGGAATGGGAACTAATGTAGCCCCTGCATGTTCAAAGGCTTGCCAAGCCGATTGATAGCCAGGATTTTCCACTACAATGGCGTCTCCTTTTTGAAGTAAACATTGTGCAATTAAGTAAATAGCCATCTGACCACCACGGGTGATACATACACAATCTTCTTTTACCTGCATGCCTCGTTGATGGTTGAGCATATGAGCAATGTGTTGAATGAATCTCGGATCACCTAACGCATTGCCATACCCCATCATTTGCCATTTTGCATTTCTATTGAAAATCTGTCTATAGGCGCGTGCTAATTCTTTGACAGGTACAATCTTACTGTCAGGATAACCATTGTCAAAAACAAGAGGCGCAGGATGCTGTAGTTCAGAAGCCGAGAGGGGAACTGAAGGAGTTTTACTTTTTACAGGTCTAGATTGTGGTATTGTTTGAGCAATATAGATGCCCTTGCGTTCTACAGATATCAACCATTCTTCATCCAATAATACACTAAGTGCTTTGACAATCGTATTGCGGTTGACATTCAACATTTCTGCTAAGGTGCGTGTGCTTGGTAGAATATTTCCTTTTTGAAGCCTGCCTTGTTGGATTGCATCAATAATAGCATCTGCTATTTGCAAATAGATGGGTTTGTCAGCCGTTTGATCCAAGCGAATTTCTAATTTCCAAAGCCTTTTCATATGGACTATGTAATAGTGTTGATTAAACAAGAGTAAGTAGACCAAATATAAACAATATAACGGTAGGGACCAATGCTTATTTCGTCTTTATCACTGTTGGCGTAACTACATATAGAGGAATGTATATCGGTTGTATACAACAAGCTAAAGAAGAGTGAAAAAGGAAGAGAATGCTGGATGAAAAATACGGGTATTACAGTTCAGTTCAGTGTTGCTGCTAGTTTAAGTAATGTCAAACAGGTTTTATAATTGCGAGTAGTAGCCACGATACCTAGTTTTTGTTCCAGTAAAGCATTGGTAATTTTGGTTTTACCATACCCATTTGCAGCCACAAAATAGGCTGCTGAATCCGTAAGGACTAGATGTTCTTCGGGTGCTTTTTTACTTAATAAGGTGGTTAATTCTAGCTCTGCTGCGGGTTTGGCATTAAAAAAGGTAATGTATAGCTGTGCTTGTTCCTCTGGATGCTTAAAAGGACAGTGGTCAAGGATGGTTTGAAAGGTAACAAGCGGCAGCGTAATAACAGCAACAATTAACCCCAATTGTTCTGTTATGGCCTGTTCTATACGGGAGGTGATTTGATCCGCATCGGTTTCTTCCGATTGAAAAATGACATTGCCACTTTGAATATAGGTTTGTACTTGGGTAAATCCTAAATGGTGGAGGAGTTGTTTTAAAACCTCCATGGTAATTTTGTTCTTACCGCTTACATTAATAGCGCGAAGTAAAGCAATATAGGTCGTCATAAGGTTGGGATTGAACACTTGATTACACAAAGATAGTAGATTCCTCTTATTTTGGTGTCTAGCGGAGGCTCTTTGTTGGAGTAGCTTGTGTTTGTAACGATACCATTCATCAAATAAAATAAACCAATGGTCAAAGAGATTCGTTCTGTTGGAGGATTTGGAATTGATTTGCACAAAAATCAAAGAAATGAAGATACGTTTAGTTGCCATTTGTTGTGTGTTCCTTTTGGGGATGTTAACAATGCAGTCACAAGAAAAAATGATTGGAGAATTTAAGGTTGATTATGTGCCTTTTTCCAACTATGTACGCCCGATAGACAGTGTGAAAACACCTGCGAAAACAGATTTTAGAAGAGCAGAAGTATACCTTGAAATCCCCTTATCTATGGAGATAGATAAGCGTGGAAAACCGCGTACTTGGTCTATTGTTGCACAAGGAGCCTATGCTAAAATGCAGCATAAATTATATGAGGAAGAGCTGTTTCCGACCGAATTATTAAATGCACAAATTGGAGTCAAACACTTTCGTTCTATTAGTGATTCTTGGTCCCTTTTAGTGATGGGAACCGTTGGTTTATATACGGATATGGAAGTGATTAATAGTCAGGCTATTTTGGGACAGGGAGGTGTGTTTTTCATCAAGCATTTCAATAAGAAAGTAGCCCTAGGAGTAGGGCCTGTTTTGACGAATAGCTTTGGTGTACCTATGGTTTTACCAGGGATTTATTTTAATTGGGAAACGTATGGTGATTTCTATGTACGCGTCGCTTTCCCTCAAGGAGCAGAAGTAGGTTATAAGGCTACTTCCATTTTGGATGTAAAGCTAGCTGTTGACTTACAAGGGATGACTGCTGTGATTAAACAAGACGACAAAAATATGCTATTGGGGTTTCAACAGATTGTTGCAGGTTTACGACCTGAATTTAAGTTTAATGACAATCTAACTTTATCTTTAACAGCAGGTAGTTCACTTGTTCGTTCATTTTCGTATAATGAGCGCAAGATTAAAAATATTTTTAAAGAGAAAAAAGAAGCCGATCCAAGATTCACGACGACGTTTTACGGTGCCGTTAAATTAAAGTGGGCCCTCTAGGAACGAGTGAAATTCGCCTTAACCTTCGTCTTCTAAGAAGACAAGGGGCGTACAGGTGATAGCGTAAATAAAAAAAGAGACGATGCAACATCGTCTCTTTTTTTATTTACTCAATAACTTTTTATAGATGATTTCATTTAAGAGGGCTTCTTTACGCAAACGTGCGATGGGTAAAGAAGTACCTTGAATGAGAACTTTATTTCCGGAAATAGAACTCATGTGGTTGATGTTAATTAAATACGATTTGTGTATGCGAAAAAAGTGTTCTTTGGGTAATAAATCCTCTAATGCAACTATAGTTTGATGGATGATATAACTTTTTTGAGGGGTGTGAATGCGGACGTAATTCTGCATACCCTCGATGTAGAGGATGGTCTCCCATTGAATTTTGACAAAGCTATCCTCATACTTGATGTACATGGAACCATCAGAGGAGCTTAGTTCTGTTTTCTGTTGATGTTTTAGTTCATACCACTCTTTAGCTTTCAAGGCAGCTTGATAAAAGCGTTTGAAGGCGATGGGTTTTAGTAGGTAATCTACAATCTGTAAGCGATAGCCTTCTAAAGCATGTTCGGAATAGGCCGTTGTAAAAATAACCATGGGGGGGTGACTAATGGCTTCTAAGAAATCAATACCAGATAAATAAGGCATATTGATATCGAGAAAGAGCAAATCAAATTTATCTTGACTCATTAATTCTTGGGCTTCTAATGCAGACCCACAAGAAGCCGTTGCAGTTAAAAAGTCTACTTGAGCAATAAAATCCACAATGGCTCTTCTCGCTAGTGGTTCATCATCAATGACGAGGCATTTCAGCTGGAGTGTATTTTTATCTGTTGTCATGGTTTAAATCAATTTGGAGCACTAAAGTAAAGGTATCTTCTTTTTCTTCTAATTGAAACGTATGGGCATCAGGATATTGTATTTTCAATCGTTCCGTTATATTGAGAATTCCAATACCACCTTGCTGTTTTTCTCGTTTGTACTTGTCATTATAAGAATTTTCAATGGCTAAGGTTAGTTTTCCCTGTTCTTCTTTGCAGTCTATATGAACATACCCTTGTTGATGGGGTAATCGAGAGACGTGTTTGAAAGCGTTTTCTACTAGGGGAACCAGTAGTAAAGGAGCAATTTGCAATTGTTTCGTTTCTATTTTCCAAACACATTGAACGCTTAATTCCTCTTGCCATCGGATTTCTTCAATGGCTACTAAATCTTGTAGATATTGAATTTCTTGATGTAAGAAAACATGCTGTTGGTTGCATTCATAGAGTTGATAGCGCAGAATATCGGAGAATTTAAGCAGTACGGTTGATGCTAATTCTACGTTGTTTTGCATGAGGATGTGAATGTGATTGAGGATGTTGAACATCAAATGCGGGTTGATTTGATCCTGTAGTATTTTAATTTGAGCCTCTAAGTGTTCTTGTTTTAATTTGGCGTTGACTTGTTCAATTTTATGGTGCTCTTCATAGAAGCGTATTCCACAGGTAGTGGTTACAATCGCCATGGCAGAAGGAAGGGAACTAAATAATTTATGGATAAAAAATTGTTGCCAGGTCGTGGCATCTGCATCACGAAGTACAGCTGTATCGTTAATGTAGTATGGAAAGAAAGTAAAGAGAATGGAAACAAGTGCATCCAATAAAAGAACACCCAAAAAGAAAAGCAAGATAAAGCGTTTCATTTTTCCCTCTTTTAAGGCCTTAGGCAATGCAATATCACTTAAATAATGGGCGACGGTGATAAAGCAAAACATAACGGTAAAGCAATGTAAAAGCCAAAAAAAAGGACGGTTATTGATATGTATATAGGGCCATACCGAAAGAGCAAGGATAGACCAAAATAAAATAAAAAAGAGACGTTTGTGCTTGGATATATTGATCGTTGGATGCATGAATCAGTTAAATTTGAACTACAAAGGTAAATAAATGACAATCATTTCATTGTGGCTATTTTTTTTTGACGATTGGTCGTTGTTATTTGACTACTGGTATACTAAAGTCAGGAATATAAAAAAAGCACAGGAAAATTTGATGACCTGTGCTTGGTGATAGGTTATAAGAAGTAATAACTAAGTCCTACTTGAACGTGGTTGGATTTGGAATTAAAATCTTTCGCTAGGTTGTTTAAACTGCGTGCATAAACCAAATCAAAACTGAAATTACCCAAACTAATTCCAGCACCTACCTGTGCTTTGATATTGTTTTTATTCCAACGGCCATCGATTGCTTCTATATTGTCGCGGAAACTCAGTTTATCATCAATCACTTGGCTGTATACTCCACCCGCCATGACGTGTATTTTCATTGCTTTTAAGTGGAGCAAATCATAACCGACTGCAAGGGGCAAGTCAATACTTTTCCATTTCGCTTGTTTAATTGCAGCATTATCTAAGGTAGATTTGGATTCGCTGTATAGAAGGTCTGCTTGAAAGAACAGTCGATCAAGGTGATATCTTGTGGTCAATCCTCCAGAAAACCCCAAGGCATTTGATGTACTTAAATTACTTAGATTTCCCTTAATATTACTGTGGTTGGTATTCACTTTTATTCCAATTTGAATCGGACTTTGTGCTTGAACGGTTGTACTGCCAATGGCCAATAAAAGGCCTAAACTAAAAATTGTTGCTTTCATGTTAAAAATTTAAATTCGTGAGGCAAATAACTTTCGGTTTAGGCAGTTGAGCAATTATCTTTGACCAAAGGAAATGATGCTTTGACTAGCAGTAGTTCCGCTTAGGGCAATGGAGTGGTTAAGGAGTGAAAATATTGAGTTCTTCGTTGTAAATGGGACTTTCAACACTCAAAAAGTGAAGCACACTGTGAAAAACATGGTGTTGAGATAGCATGCGATTCGGTTTGAGGTTTTGGTTCTTGTCAGACACCCAGACGAGGAACGGGATTTCATACTGTTCTTTAGGGGCAAAACTCATGGGTAAGCCGTGCATATACACCTTATTTTCTCCTAGTGATTCTCCGTGATCCGAAACAAACAGTAACGTACTTTTAAACTCTTGTAGCGTTTTGAGGTCTTCAATAATTCGATGCAAGAGATAATCGGTATAGACAATCGTATTATCATAGGCATTGATGAGTTCTTCCTGGGAACAGTTGGCGAGCTCTACACTTTGGCAAACGGGACTGAAGTGTTCAAATGCTGGTGGATATTTTGTATTGTATGTTGGGCCATGACTAGTACTTGTATGTAATACAACGAGTATTTTGCTTTTTGTACTAGCTAGAATATCTTCTTTGAGGTTGGTCAGGAGTATTTCATCATAACCACAGTTTTCTGCTGCGCAATTTTGGCGTAATATTTCCTTAGTTTGATAGTTTGCAATGTGTACTGGAGGTTCTCCCCAATTGGTCGTTTTCCAAATGACATCAACCTGATTGCGGTATAAATAATTGGGTAAGATCTCATATAAATCGCTGGTCTCTTTGTGTTCCAAAATACTCTTTACCCCAGCAGTTGTATAGGTGGCGGAGGACTGTGCATCGAAGTGATAGAGTTGTTTAGTTTGGGAAAGGAGCGGATTGGTGTTTTTTGTATAACCATAGAGGGAGAAATTCTGTTTTCTTGCTGATTCCCCTATCACTAATACGACAATGGATTTTTCTGTGTTGGCAATGGTCGCATCGGGTAATTGAATTTCTTTTTTATTCTTTTGGGCTTGATGAACATAGAATAGTGCTGTATTAACGGTATAAGACCAAGGCATAGCTAAGCCTCCCAATTGCTTGGAGTGCTTGTCAATCCACAGTAAGCTAGTAGCATTCATCAATACTAAGAGAATGAGAGCTAGGAGTGAAGCTCCGCTGGTAAGGAGAAAGGTTTTTAGCCGGTCTTGAACTAGCTTTACTTGATAGACCAGTATACTAGGCAGTATGCCTAAAAACAGAAAATAGCCCACTAATTTAATGGAGAAAAAGCTACTGGATTCTTCATAATTTGTATTCAATATATTGCCAATCATACTTTCGTCTATAATGACACCATACGTATGGATAAAGTATAAGGCTAGCGCATTAAGCGCAAAGAATAAACTCAAGAGTCCTTTTCCTAACCAATGAGCAAGAGAAAGGAAGAGGTAAAAGGCGAAAAAATTAGCCAGGATCATGAGTAGAAATAGGCTGCATAGTAAGGTAAGTCGGTGAATTCCTTTGGATTCAATCTGTTGAAATACAAATTGAAAAAAGGGAAGATGGTATAGCCCCGTATTGACTATACTCATCCAAAAGGCGAATGTTCGCGTTTGATATTTATTTTTGAACATAGCGTTGTGTCATTTTATAGAGAGAAAATAGTAAGCTGAGTAACGCACAATAATAAATAAATAAGTTTTCACTTTGTATGCGAAAGAGCAAAATAATACAGCAGATAAGGAAAATACCTAGGAATACGGGATAATATTTTTTGTGGTAAATCCAAGGCCATAAAGCATAGCGTTGACTGATATAGGTTCCCAATACCCCTGAAGTATATCCTACTATACATCCAACTAGTACATCCAAGGGATAATGAGCACCTACGGCAACACGTGTAAAGGCAAAAAGCAATCCCAATACAATCATTACAATAAAGTAGGGGATTTTATACTTTTTATTTTGTGGACTCAGTGCAAATAGTAAAACCGTCAATACAGTAAATACCGTTATTGCATGTCCTGAGGGAAAGCTCGTCGATCCTGATAATTTTTCTCCAATAATGTTGAATGTTGTGTAATCAAAGGCTTTTGCAGGTCTTGGAATTGCAAATATCTCCTTGGCTAATACAGCAAAGATAAAGGAAATCAGCGAACTCGTCAGGAGCGCTTCCCATAGCTTAGGCGTGTACAAAATAAATAGAGTTAAAAAAGACAACAAGATCAAGGCATCTCCAAATTGGGTGAGGTTAGCCAAAGTTTCGGGCGCTTGTTGTACATAGTGATTGATGAAGTAAAACCAATCTTTTTGAATAAAAATATAGCCGTGGACCGATAGACAATCAAGACTATAGAGCACAAGTGCAATTTTTAACAAGAGTGCCAAAGGCAGTAAAAAAAAGACAACTGTAGGTTTTGAATAATGGGTATGAATCAACTTGTTCATGTATAGAAATTAACTAGTTTGCAAAAGGGAAGTAAAAAGGAAAGAGGTCAATCGCTATTGTGGGAGTTGTATCTTCCTTTTCTCGGTGCAAAATAGTTGTGCTTGAGTGTCTTATCAAAAAATAAGGATGAACATAAACGGAATTGTGATGTACTGCATTGGACCATAGATAAACAGCAAGTGAAGGACATAAAAAAAGGAACCCCTAGGGGCTCCTTTTTGACCAATGCGTCTACATTAAGCATTATGGATGAAGAGATCTCGTAAAAAATTCGACTGCATTGGTCGTGTTTAAACATAGTTATTAATAGTTACTTTATAACCTTTATAGCAGGATGCGCTTTATTGAGTATTGGATCTTCTTCTTTTTTGTCTTCTTTTTTGTTTGTACCACCAAAGTTGTACGTGATTCCCAACTTGAATACTCTCATATCATTTTTAAAGATAAAACGCGTTTGTTGATCGGGATGTTCTAGAATGGATGTTCTAAAACCACCGGTTTTGAATAAATCACTTACAGCAAAAGTGGCTGTAAATTGATCGTGCCACAATTTTTTGCTTACCCCCACATTGACTTCTCCTAATGAACGATAGCTGAAGTTGGAATCAATTCCTCCATTTTGATACCATGCCGTCACTTCCAAACTGAAATTCGCAGGTAATTTAAAATTGTTGTACGTAAATACACCAAGGCTATTCTTGTTCATACTGATGCTACTATTGTCAAACTTAGTATTGTAAAAATAAACACCATGGTAATTTTCCCAACCATTGAATCCTGGAATTGGCAAGGATAAGGACGCTTGCCATTCGCTTCTACTTTTTCCGTTGACACTAGTAAAGTACGCGTTGTTTACACTTTCATTAAAATAGCTGTACAACATGGGATCCGTGATGCGGCTATACCCTAAAGTCAGATCAATAAAACCTAGAAACTGCTGAGTAAGTTCGATATTATTCGAAAACTCAGGTTGTAATTTGGGATTACCCCAAGTTTTGGTGGTGTTATTGAGGTAGCGCACCGCAGGATTCAACTTATCAAATTCAGGTCTTTCTATTCTTCGTGCATAAGAAGCCATAATGGCGTAGTTTTCACTTGCCGTATAGGTAATTTGTACCGTTGGAAATAGAGAGAAATAATCTTGTTTAACTAAGTTTTTATGCTGTAAGGTATCGCCTTTGATATGGGTGTATTCTCCGCGTAAACCTGCTATAATCGCCCATTTACCCTGTGTTAAATCAATAGATCCATAAAAGGCATGTACCCCTGTTTTATATTCAAATTTACTTCGATTCAGTTGATTGACCTCTTCGCCTTGTAACAGCAAGGTGTGTAGACGTTCATCCGTTTGTAAGCTTGCATAATTGCTCTTGATACCCAATTCAATTTTAGCACTAGATTGTTCTTCATCCCATAGGGTTTTTTGATAATCGGATTTAAAATTAAACTCTTTGCGATCGGTGGGATACACGTTGTGTTGCTTTGTCGTCCAAGGATTTTCTGGTATAAAAGGAGCTGTTTTATCGACAATAAAATCGGTGACATCTGATTTGACGTATACTAGACCCGCTGAGGTTGTCCAACTTTCTTTTTCTGCTAATTTAAGCGTATACTGAACATCTGTTTTAAACGTTGTCAATTTACTTTTGCTGTCATTTTTTTGCGCCGCTTGTTGAGGGGAAAGTTCCTTTGTACCTGTTGTTGTATGCGTTTGAACTGTACTTGGTGTGTCATTGTAGTCCAAAGACGTAGTGAAACGCAAGACATGACCTTGTTCAAAGTTTCTCGCGATATCGAGCTTCACCAGGTGGGATTTGCTGTTTAAAAAGGTACGTTGAGACTGATTTGACCAGTCTTGATTTAAGGCTGCTAAATCTTTTTTCTCATAATTCTCTCTCCAGCGATCTGGAGCATAGCTATAGGAATACATTAAATTATAATTCCAATGGTCATTGCCATAACCGAGGTTCAAGGCATGATCAGTACTAACTTTATGGCTAACTCCTACTGTTGAATTGACGGAACCATAAAAACCTTGTACCAATTTCTTTTTTGAAATAATATTAATAACACCACCTGTACCTGATGCATCAATATTCGCAGGTGGAATATTCATGATTTCAATCGATTGAAGGGTAGAACCTGGTGTGCCTTTGAGGATGGTTTTCAATTGCTCCGTTGTGAGCTGTGTTGGTTGCCCATCCATTAATACCGTAACACCTGATTTGCCTTTGATTTTAAGCTCTCCACTTTGACTCATCGTAACGCCGGGTAGTGATTTTAATACATCATAAGCAGATTGTGTTTGCGCTAAATTACTTTGCTCTATATTTAATGTTGCTTTACCTGGGGTAACCTTCAACGCTTTTCGATGGCTGGTAATAAGCACTTCATCCAGGATGTTTTCATCACTAGTAAGCGTAATCGTTAATGGGGTATGCGAAGCGGGTAACGTCAGTTGTTGTTCTACCGTTTGATAACCAATAAAACTGACGAGTAGTTTATAATTGCCCTTGTTTTGGTTTAGCGCAAAGCTAAAGCTTCCATTTTCTTCACTCATCGTGACGTATTCCTCTTTGGGATTATCGATCGCTTGTAAGAGTAAAGTAGCCCATCCAACAGGCTGATTTTGCGTGTCTTTTACTGTGCCTTTAAGTTGCGTTTGGGCACAGAGGAATCCGCTCAAGAGTAGGAATACTAAGAGTATACTTTTTTTCATTTCCGTAAAATTAAAATTGAGTTGTACCGTACCTCTTTTTTGTGGCAAACCATTGAGGTACAGTATAGGACTAAAAAGTGCTGAAAATTAAAGCAAAGGATTAATTTCCGCTATGGTTTGCAGAGCCTTGGTCCGAATAGCCAAGAGCATCTCCTCCGTCTGATCGAAGTTAAGCTCATCCAATAGTACTACTTCTAAAATAGCATACTGAGGCATGGTGGTACGATCGGCATTCCATTTGCTTTTTTTCAAGGTCTTCCAATAGTCTTGTTGCACTTTAGCATTTTGTCCCATTAACCAAAGTTCGATTTGCAAGGTAGCGTGATTGAGTACAATGCCATATCTCAACTTCTTTTCTCTTAGTTCTCGATCAAAAAAAGGAAAATAGCTGTAATCGAGATAACCCGGTGAAATATTCCCTACATTGAATTCCGCTTTGTGATGAAAAGCAAAATCAGCTTTGGCTTGCATCAAAAAGCGCAAGAGCATATGATAGGCTTGGACTATTTTCTTGTTTTGAATTTCTTTTTGGTAATGCTGTAATAGGGTAGGTGTAGATTTCATGGCTTTTTTTTAAATTGGGGTTATTCTAGTACAGCTTGAGCGAGTTGATAGCTGATTGCTACAGCATCGATGTTGGCACTATTACTCAGGACAACTAAGGTTAATTTTTTACTTGGAATGCGAATTAAATTACAATTGTAACTCATCCATCCTCCGGAATGTTCTAAGGCATCTAGGCCTTGTATTTTGCTTAATCCAATGCCAAAGGCATAAGGGGTATACTGGATGATGTCTTTTCCATCAGGAGTAGTCGAAGGGAAAGCCGTGGCAAACTTTTTGACAAGTGCTAATCCACCCACTTTACCTGAGGACATATTTTCTCCCCAAAGGACTAAATCGCCAACGGTGCTATGTACTTGACCATCTCCAGTATGGGTCCAAAATACTTCGTCAGGTTGATTCATTTCATTATAAGACAAAACATGCTGACGCTCAATGGGGTATTGATCCACAATGAAGGTGTGAGTCATCCCTAAAGGAGCAAAAATATACTGCTGACTAAAGTCTTTGAGTGGCATACCACTGACGCGTTCTATAATCTGCGCCAATAAGAAATACCCTGTATTGCTGTAATCTTGTTGCGTTCCTACTTCAAACTCCGTGTGGGTTAGCTCAGTTAAATGTTGTAATGTCTCTGCGCTACTTAACGGGTATTGTCCATCAAGTCCTTTGTTATACGCTATTTCCATATAGTCGGATAACCCACTAGAATGACTGATGAGGTGCGCCAGGGTGATGGGCTTTACATAGTCACCCAATTCAGGCATATAGGTGTATAGCGATTGATCCAATGCTAACTTCCCTTGTTGTTCCAACAACAGGATGCCAAAAGCCGTAAATTGCTTGGAGATTGATGCAATATTGAACACATCACCCACTTGTAGAGGTCGAGCAGGATCCAATGCGGCCAAACCAATAGCCCCAGTATACGTTGCACCTTGATCATAGTGTACTTGATACGTAAAACCAGGTTTGTCTGCTTTGCCATTTTGTTGGGCAATTCTTTCCAACTTCGTTGTCATTTGTTCTTCTTTTTTTGTGGGTGTATCGGCTTTGTCCGAACAGCTAAGTAGCCCTAGGCTTCCTAGTGTACCTATACTTACCAAAGTAAGATGTAATAGTTTCTTTTTCATGCTTTATTGATGTGAAAGGAGTTTGCGTTTCAATCTAGGAAGCAAATATCTCCTTGCCTTTTCTTTTCATCAAAAAAAAAGGATGAACGAAGCTGTTTTTGTGACCAAATGCCTTCAGCACCATCTTTTTAGGGGGATGTAAACGTTGTGTTTACTCTTCTAATTTATCGAGTAATTCTCTTTTATAGGTTGATCCTATCGGTAGAATAATTCCTCTTTCTAGTTCTACCTGACCTCCTGAGATTTTTTTAATTTGATTTAAAGCAACAATATGCGATTTGTGAATGCGCATAAAGTGATTGCGGTCTAATTTCTTTTCTATTTCAGTGGTGGTAATTGGGCTGAGGTACTGTTTTTCATTGGTAAATACTTTGACGTAATTTCCCCAGCTTTGAAGATGGGTGATATCGCTGTAGTGTAGCTTCAGTGTATCACCATCTACGCGAAGTAAAATATACGAGGTTTCTTGTTCTTTTGGCATTGCTTCTGCAGCCTCACTGATGGGTTTATAGCGGGAAAACACATTGTCTATAGCAGCCATAAAGCGTGCCAAATCAAAAGGTTTAACCAAATAATCCACGACGCGATATTCATAGCTTTCTAATGCATATTCTTTATAAGCCGTAGTGAGTACAACAAGTGGTGGATTTTGAAGGGCTTTGAGCATTTCTAATCCTGTGATACCCGGCATGTTGATATCCAAGAAGATGAGATCAACTGGATTTTCATACATGTATTCCATGGCTTCGATAGGATTGTAGAACGACTTTTGTAAGTCGAGTTGTTTTAATTTTTGAATGTAATGCCGGAGGACTAAGTGTGCGCCTTCTTCGTCATCAATGATCAAGCATTTGAGTGTTTTATGCATAGGTGTGTTCATTTAAATGTATAATTAAGTAAGTGGTATAGGTGTCTTGATCTTGTGTTGTTTCTAATGTAAAACGATTGGGGTATAGTAATTCGAGGCGTTGGCGGATATTGGTTAATCCGATGCCCGTCGAATTGTTCTGAAGCTGTTGATCTCCTAATGAATTGGCAATTTTTAGGTGAATGACTTGTTTTTCTAGGGTCACGGCTAAGGATACAAACCAAGGGTGTTGAATGGTTAAACTGTGTTTGAATGCGTTCTCGACTAAAGTAATGAGCAGTAGCGGAGCAATCACATAGTGTGGCGCTAAAGCATCAGGATCTTCAATGGTGTAGCTAATGACACAACGTTGTCCTACGCGCTCTTTTTCTAGTGCAATATAATTGCTGATAAAGGCCAATTCTTCTTCCAGGGTAACGGTATCTTTTTTAGAATTTTCCAATTGATACCGCATCAAGTTTGAAAGTTGGAGAATGAGATCTGGCGTACGCGTAGGATCCGTTAAGCTAACCCCATAGAGGTTATTGAACATATTAAAAAAAAAGTGGGGGTTCAGTTGGGCATGTAAATATTTGATTTGGATTTCACTCAACATCAATTGTGCTTCATTGCGTTTTTGAACTTCTTGAGAATAAGTACGAACTAACAGAATGGATAAAATAGCTGCCGTACTAATTATACAAAGAACCAGATGTGAGACGTAATGATCTAGGAGTGTATCTTCATCCATTTGATAGTAGATGGGATCAATCCACCAATAATCTGCTGCAAGCAATATACCTGCTCCTAGTAGCGTAAAAATAACGGCTGCTATTCCATAGAGGAGGTATTTTTTGTTGAGAAATAAGGAAAAAAGAAAGTAGCGATGAAAAATCGCTTGTCCATAGACAATGGAGAAGAATAAGAGAGTTTTGATGAAATCTGCTTGTGAAATGGACTTCATTAATTCTGGCAGCATGATCAGCGCAAATAAAGCGCAGAAGTAAATCACTTCCTCTACGAAAGGTTGGGTATACCATTTTTGCGTTTTCTCCATCCGATACTGCTTTTAAGGACAAACATAGTTGTATTGTTCTTTAAGTTACAAAAAAATATGACGAACGCGTTTCATCATGGGGAAAATATAAGTTTGTATGTGCAGTTTGTAAGGAGATGGGCTTTTTTGTGCTTTGTGAAGATGGTGAGGAAGGTGAGAAGGTGAAATCGGAACGCAGTGTAGATTCATCGAATACCAAAACAAATATAAACCCATGAGATAGATGGTGAGAAGGTGAGGTTTGTTTTTTGTGATAATCTTTCAAAAAACAAAAAGACAAAAAGACAAAAAAGCAAAACACAGTGGTACCTATTATTGTTTAGATAGAAATTAAATAGTTATACAACAGTAGAACGATTGATTTATTTACTACATTAGTTTTATTCACCCAACGAATGAAAGAGATGAGAAAAATTTTACTTTATTGTTTCGTACTGCTATGCAGTTTGAACGCCTTAGCAGGTAAACGCGTAATTAAAGGACTGGTGTTAGGACAGGATGGTTATCCTTTACCTGGAACTTCTATCGTGGAAAAAGGAACAAAAAATAGCGTAAGCACAGATTTGGACGGAAAATTTGAAATAAGAGTGAAAAATAAAAAGGACAATTATCTTGTGGTTTCTTTTAAAGAATGCGAAACGAAAGAAGTTAAACTCGATAAAAAAGAGGAATTTTATACCCTTACTTTAGTAGATAGCGCTCCTTCAGGAGAATTGATTATTAATACAGAATATATTAGTAATCAACGAAGAAAGGGAGGGTATCCAGATATTAAAATTTCAGAAGAAGTTTTGGCTAGAGAGCGTAGGAGGATTGAAGAGACAGCGACTGAAGTACCTGTAGATGGTAAGAATAAAAAAAAATAAAAGAAAGAACAAACGGCACTAAAAAGCTTAGAACAAAATCAACGTTAAAACAAAATTTAGATTTTTGTATGAAAAATCAAGAGTAAATGATAATGTGTTTTGCATCAACTTGTAGAAAAAAGGAAAGTTTTTGAACGAGCTAATCTTTTATTACAGCAGTAAGGGTGTACCTAAAACAAAGAAGAGATGACAAAAATTTTAGCTTACTGTTTTATATTGCTATGCAGTATGCATGTCTTAGCAGGAACACGGGTGATTAAGGGTATTGTTATTGCTAAAGGGGATGGACTTCCAGTTTCAGGGGCATTTGTCTTAGAGAAAGGAACAGAAAATGGAGTAACGGCCAATATTGATGGAGAATTTGAAATTAAGGTAACTGATAAAGAGGATGTTATTTTGGAGTTTTCTTTTCAAAGCATGGGAATTAGACAAGTTACCATACTGAGAAATCAAGATTTTTATGAAATATCTTTAGAAGACGTACTTTCTCTAGAGGTTACTGTTGATTATACACCTGATTATCCACAAAGAAAGCGGATTGGATGTGGTGGTGATTTACTACCTCGAGGCACACTGTTAGTTGATGGAGTACCTGATGTTAGTCGTACGTCAGAAGTACCTATCAAGATGAAGAAGAAGAGATAGATGATGCGCTGAACGTATTGAAGATTTGGATTCACAATTTGTAAAAGACAATTTTTTTGCTTTTTTGTGAAGTCGTTCTTTGTGCGCTTTGCTCTTTACGAGAAAGCAAATAACAACCAACAAAAAAGCAAAAAAAACTATCCCTCAATTCCATCGCACAATTCCTGTAAACTGTGTAACAATTGAGCCACATGTAAACCATCACAAGTAGCGTGGTGTACTTGAATGGAGATTGGTAGTAGGGTTTTATTTCCTTCAACGGTGTATTTTCCCAACGTAAAAATAGGAGCGAAGTAGTCACCAAATCCTGGCACATTGAGGTTAAAACCATCAAAACTCACCCAGGGAATCATGGAAATATGAAAGATATTCTCAATCCCTTGTTGTGGGGATAGGGCATAATTATCTTTATATAGCTCGTGTACGCGATCATATTCTGCTAAAAAAGCAGGTAAATCTGCCGTGTACATCGAACATAGTTCAGAAAAGGTTTCCGTTTCTGGGTGCATAATGGTATAGGCAGGGTGGATGATATCCCATTGGATAAGTTCACCATCTTTCATAGCAAATTTAAAAGCAGCATGTTTATTCACCGCTTTTGCAAGTAAATAGATGATGGTGGGATAAAATTTATAGTCATTCGCTTTGATGAAAGGAAGGATCTTACTGATATCAATCTTTGTAGTTAAACTAAATCCGCAGCGCAATTGATCTTTAAAATGGTAGAAATGCTCTTTTCTGTTCCATGTTTCTATGTCGAATTTTTTGTAACTCATCTTGAAATAAAAATTTTAATAAAGAAAACAAAAGTACAAGGATTATTTGATTTTAGAAGATGTTCGCCCAAAACGAGAAAGTTGAAAGAAAGCAGAAATGATAAATAAAGGATGAATTGTTAGTGCCGATTTACGGTAGACTACCAGCTTCAGCTTTTCCTAGTTCAAGAGCTAATACCCCTGCGATAATCAGTACAAGTCCGAAAAGCTGGAGGAGTGTGAGGGTTTCTTTAAAAACAACTACGCCAATAAGAGCGAGTATGGTAATACCCAGTGCAGCCCAAATACCATAAGCGATTCCAATAGACATCCCCTGTTTGAGTGAAAGAGACAGTAAATAATACGCTCCTACAACGCCTAAAACAGCAAGAATTGAAGGAATTAACTTGGTAAAGCCATTGGATTGCCTAGTAGCTAAAGCACCGATAACTTCAGCTAAAATAGCAGCGATAAGGAAAATGTATTTCATGTGTTTTGAATTTGAGGTAAAGGTATTTCGATGCTTTTAAATTTGGAATAAGACACAAATTAATCCTATGGACAATTTTATCCACTAGTACAAAAGCAATTGCTTTGCGGTTTTCTTCTTAATTTTGTTTGGATTTTTTCCCTTTGGATTAGGTATAGAAATAAAATACCACAGCATTTGGATTATGGGGTAACCGTAACATTGAAAGTAATGGCGGTAAATAGACATGAAAGCATACAAATGGAGTAAGGGTTGGTATCAGGTTACTGCTTGGAATAGGATATAATCAAATCTTCTAGTTTAGAAGATAAATAAAAAAGCGCTAAGTAAGATTAGCGCTTTTTATGTATTAGATCCATTCTTCAACCAAGTGATACCACATGGCTTGTCCATTTTCATAGCGAAAAACAGCAGAAGCTTGTCTCGTATTTTGGTTCTCGTCAGTATATTGGATTTCAGTATAAGAAACAAGAACATGATGGGAGGTTGCTTGTGCTTCGATGTTTTTTACCTCTACTTTGCGCTGGGGAAATTGTCCATACACTTGCTGTAGCCATTGCGTTAGCATGAGAAAGTCAACGGTATGACCATCGCCATTGATTAATTGGAAGGCGGGATCAAAGGTATTTGTTATTGCCTCATATAGGGCTTGTTGGTCTGTGGCTGTGCCATTGAACCACATTTCGATGTGGTGACAAAAATCTTGAACTTGCTTTTTGCCTAGTTCGATAAGTGCTGTTGTATGCATAAGATTGATTTAAATATTCTTGTTTTTTTTATTGACTAGGTAGAAACCGATACCTAGGAGTTGTACGGTTCCAATTGTAGCTAAAGCGGAGGAAAAAGCGACTGGAAACCCTTGGGTTTCGCTTATGCTAAAAAATAAGGTGCCGAGAATCGCCCCCCCTAATACACTGCCCACTTGAATAATGGTACTGATGATACCCGAAGCTTGTCCTGCTTGCTCTACGGTAATGGGGCGAATGCTTTCTTTCATCATGACGGGCATAATGAGACCATGACCTAATCCCGCACTAAAGAATAAACCATGTGCTAGGAGGTTAGGGGTAGGGAAGTTGTAGAATAGTAGGCCAAGGGATACGAAGGAAACACATAATAGAGCTAAAGCAAATGGAATCCAAAAAGCAGCACTTCGTTCTACTTTAGCAAATAGAATTGGCCCTAGAAAGAATCCAATACCATAGGGAATAATGGCCAATCCAGTAGCTAAAACAGACCATTGTAGATGTGTCTGTAAATAGTAAGGATAACAAATGAAGAGACCTGCTGTAAAGTTGTAGAATAAGATAATGGGCAGATGAAGGACAAAGGATTTATTTTTAAACAACTGCAAAGATATTACCACATTTTGATGCTGTCTTTCTCTGTTTCTTTCGTAGTAGATGAAACAAGTTAGCAAGGCAAAACTCAAGCCAATAAGTCCCCAGATCCACCAAGCCCAATGAAATGTTCTCCCGTAAATAAGAGGGGTTATGAAGCAAAGTAGGGTACTGATAATCAGTAAAACACCGCCATAATCCAACCGTTGTTTTTGCAGAGGTTCAGCGGGCATATTGGTGTAGATCCCAAATAGACAAAGGGCAGCAACAGGAACATTGACGAAGAAGATAATTTCCCAAGTCAGACCTCCGATTTGAAGCTCTAATAAAACTCCGCCTACTAATTGTCCCATAATCGCTGCCAATCCAAATACAGCGCCAAAAAAACCTAAGGCTTTGGCACGTTCTTCTTCTTCAAAGAGTATTTTAATCGAAGCCAGTACTTGTGGCGCTAATAAAGAAGCACCAATACCTTGTAAAAAGCGAGCAAAGATGAGGAATTGAATCGTAGGCGATAAACCACAGGCAATGGACGAGAAGAGAAAAATCCACAAGCCCAGCGTAAAAATGTTTTTCCGACCGTATATATCTCCTAATTTTCCACTGCAAACCACCAAAGCCGCATAGGTTAGCCCATAAATAGCAATAACCATTTGCAGCTGATTGTCTGTTGCTTGAAAAGAGGTTTTAATTGCTGGTAAAGCCATGTTGACAATGAAGTAGTCCAAAGGGGATAAAAAAGCACCCACGACGAGGTAACGCAAGATGGTCCACCTATTTTTATATTCGTTCATTCTATTATTTTTTATTTCTTTGCAAAGAAAACACGCTCGATACAAAATAAATTGTATCTAAAAAGGTTTTTGTTGGTTTTAGCCATGCCATTAAATCGAATAGATCCCATCCATATTGAACAAGTAGAATGTATTGCTGATGCCTATACGATACAGTCTAAAGCAGAATTAGCCTTGGTTTATGTGTTAGAAGGAGTTGGAATCACCCATTTTGACGATCAAGCGATTCCCTTTCAGCAGGGCAAACTTTTTTTGATCCCCTTTGATGTAAACTACAGTTTTCACAGTGTGAAGCGCAGTCGCTTTTTAGTTGTTGCATGTCCACAAAGTTTTATTACGCAAATTCGCTTAGAAGCTGATCGGATTGAAACCTGTGATAACTTGACGAAGTTGAGCTATATTACCCATAATTATCACGCTAAAGCAGGTTGTGTATTTCGCATAGCAGAAGATGGTGTATTGGCAGAACACCTGTTGTATGCGATGGAGAGGGAGGCTAAAAATCCCATTCAAGATTACCTAATTATTCGCCAAGCGATGGGCATTTTGCTCAATCTTGTGGCGCGTAATTTAATCCAAAGTGATTACAATTCTACAGCAGAAAAACAAAAAGTACGCGATGTGATGAAGGTGATTACCTACATCCAACAACATATTGCCAATCGGGATAAATTGTCCATTGCATTCTTAGCACAGGAGTTTGGTATGGCCAAGAGTTATATTGGTGCGTATTTTAAAAAACAAGTGGGACTATCCCTGCAAGATTATATTTTGGATTACAAATTGAAGTTGGCTGAAATCCGATTAAAATACAGTACAATGCGATTAAAGGAAATTGCCTTTGAGTTAGATTTTAACGATGAGAGTCACTTTTCAAAATTATTCAAGAAATACAAGGGAATGACCCCTTCTCAGTATCGAATTTTACACAAGAAGCAATGAGTTGAAAGAATGTGCTTGTTGGATACAAAACGAAACGGGTGACCTTTTTGGGGCCACCCGCTGAGTCCTTTTACAATAAGGTATTTACTGTTAGTGCTAGAGCGACTTGTTAGTGCCCGTATTTTTATATCATTTAATTTGATGGGTGTTTACCCTAAATTATGGCGTTCATAGGAGTGGGTATAAATTTCAATCATATTGCCAAAAGGATCTTTAACATAGACCATCTTATACGGTTTTTTTCCTGGATCTAATTCAATAATCTCGCACATACGCTGTCCGCCATATTGCTCTATTCGAGCTACTAAATCTTCAATGTTAGGGTCTTGGACACAAAAGTGAAATATTCCCGTACTAAATGGCGTATTAACTGATGTTGGATGGGTATTTGTTTCAAATTCGAAAATTTCACATCCTATGCCATCCGCAGCACTCAGGTGAGCAAAGCGAAATTTTTTCCACCCTTCACCATATAGGAGTTTACCTATAGTAGTAAGTCTACTTTCTCGATCGTCTTCATAGACGTCAATAGGTCCAGCAATGTGATACCATCCCATAACATTTAGATAGAAATCCAGTGCTTCTTCTAAATTGGGAACAGTTAGTCCAACATGAGAAAAATTCACAGGATAGATTTGTTTTTTTACAGCGATTGCTGATTTTTTATTTAATGTCTTCATTATTCCATTGTATTAACAATTAAACCAATATGAGTAAAGTAGTTCAATGCACCAAATAATAACCAAGTCCATCCTACAACAACCAATAGAAAATAACCCAATTTTGCAACCGGATTGAAATAATTCCCCTGGGTGAATTTTTCTAAAATAGACGGAGCAATACAAGATGCAACACCAATTCCTGCATAAACTAAAGAAATACAGATCGCTTCAAACATCGGGTAATTTGCAAACATACCCGAAATAGGTTCTTCTTTTGGAGCGGCAAACAATTGATAAATAACACCAGCAAAAGCAATTCCAATCATTCCAAGTCCTATACCGATCAAGAGGTATTTAAAATGCCTAAAATTTGCTGCAATTATTTGCATTCTTTCGTTATTTTCAATTAGTTCTTTTTCGTGTTTCCAGAAATAAAAGGCCACGGGCAATAACAATGCACCTAACACTAAACTAGGTTCTCCAAAAACTATATTGTCAAAGGGAAAATACTTGGCTAAAGGCCATGTAACGGTCATATGCAATCCTGTTGTCAGTAAGATAAGCGATAGCGCAAATAGATTCATTGCCCATCCCTTGGGGTTTACTTTGGTATTGTGAATCAAATTTTTACTTATAGTTGCTAAAGAAAGTAAAGCTGCTCCACTAGCTACAGCCATAACGGTATTGTAGGTAGGCATTTGCTGCCAATCAATAATTAATTTATCCATAACTACTCTATTTTTAGAATATTACAATATACTAAAAATAAGCGAGATAACCCAAATTCCCATGCTCTGTAAACAGCCGAATCCCTAGATAATCATGATAAAATGCTACGCACACCTTAGTATTATTTTTTACTATAGAAGAAGATCAATCCTACGCATTGAATATCCGTTTTTAAATGAACTGATTTGCCGTAGCAACCCTTTTTTGTCATATGACAATTGCCTTTGAAAGGAGGCGGTCTACTTTTGTTGTTTAATTCTTTAACGTTTGAACAACATGAGTATGGATATTTTAGTAGGACTCCAATGGGGAGATGAAGGAAAAGGCAAGTTTATCGATCACATTTGCAATCAATACGACATCATAGCTCGCTTTAATGGGGGAGCGAATGCGGGGCACAGTATTTACTACAACGAACAAAAAGTGACGTTGAAATTGCTTCCATCGGGTGTGTTTTATCCCAATACGATGAATGTAATTGGCACTGGAGTAGTGGTCAATCCAATCCAATTGAAACAAGAAGTTGAGCAGTTGATGGCATTGGATGCTACATTAGCTTTACCACAACGCTTGTTGCTTTCTGCTAAAGCCCATTTGGTACTACCTACTTATGCTTATTTTGATCAGTTTTATGAATCGCATCCAGATTATCGAACGATTGGTACAACAAAGAATGGAATTGCTCCTGCGTATGCTGCGAAAATACTCCGCCAAAATTTGCGTGTGGGTGATGTTTATAGCACGCGATTTTCAAGTGAATTACAGGCGATACTTCAACGACAATACCGAGAATTGGAACAGTTGCAGTGCGATTTACCTCCTTTAAATGAAATGGAAGCGGCCTTTTTAGATGGAGTTGCATTTTTGAAAACGCTACTTGTTACGGATACAGAACTATACGTCAATCAAGCGTTACATGAAGGAAAAAAAGTATTAGCCGAAGGAGCCCAGGCTACTATGCTGGATATTGATCATGGTACATATCCGTATGTGACCTCTTCGAGTACAGTTGCTGGAGGTGCTTGTACTGGATTGGGTGTGTCTCCTAAGAAGGTAGGTGCAATTTTTGGGGTAACGAAAGCGTATACAACTCGTGTAGGGGAAGGGATTTTTCCGACAGAACTAGCAGGAGCAGAAGCAGAACAGCTCCGTCTGAAAGGGGGGGAGTTTGGCTCTAATACCAAACGACCAAGACGAGTAGGGTGGTTGGATTTACCTGCCTTAAAGTATGCTTGTATGGTGAATGGTGTTACTCAACTTATTGTAACAAAAGGGGATATCCTCAGTGATAGGGAAGAAGTTCCTATTTGTACACATTATGAAGTGGAAGGAAAAAGACAGGCTTATTTTAGTGCAAATCAAGAAGAAAAAACAAGTCAAGCTGTGTACCAATTATTCCAAGGTTGGACAGGTGATTTCACTCAAATTAAAGCGGAAAGTCAAGTGCCTTCGGCGTATCGAGCGTATCTTAATTTTATTGCTCAAGCTGTAGGTGTACCCGTAACCTATCTTTCAACAGGGCCAAAAAGAGAAGAAATTATCGAGTTGAAAGCAAACTAAAAAGAGGATTCATTAACTTTATAGCAACGGGAAATATACACCTATGGAAGAGCTACTACTCTATATCGAGAAATTTGCTACACTTACAGCAGCGGAACGCGAACGGATACAAGCTGTATTCACGTTTAAATGCGTGGCGAAAGGAGAGTATTTTGTAGAAAGTGGTAAGAATAGCCATGCGATTGCCTTTGTAGAATCAGGGGTATTCCGTTCGTTATACTACAATAAAAAAGGGGACGATTTTACGCGTTATTTCATTTATGAAGGGCGTTTTGTGGGAGATTTGCACAATTTCTTTATTCAGGCGCCCGCCAATGATTATGTTGAAGCGTTAACGGATGCTTGTGTTTGGAGTATTGATTATGCGGATTTTTGCCAGCTAGAAAAGGAAATCTCGGTTTGGCCTTTATTGATGGCCAAGCTACATGCCTTTGCAACCGAGAGTAAATTAAAGACAGCCAATATGATGTTGAATTTAGAAGCAAAAGAACGCTATTTGCTTTTTTTAGCTCATTATCCGGGTTTGGTCAATCGAGTGCCTCTGAGTATGTTAGCTTCCTATTTGGGAATCACATCTTCCTCGTTAAGTCGAATTAGACGCAGTGTTTAGCTCGATTTACGGGCAGTTAAATGAGTCGGTAATCCCGTTGTATTCTATATTTTTCTGGTGAAATTCCAGTATTTCTTTTAAAATAACGACAAAATAAACTGGTATCGGTAAAATGCAGCTCGTGACTAATTTCTTTGATGGAGAGATTGGTTGTGTTTAATAAGGTTTTCGCCTGGATCATGACAAAAAAAGTAACCCATTCCAAAATGGATTTACCTGTTTCTGCTTTGAGTAATGTGGTTAGATATTGAGGAGTGAGATGCAGTTGTTCTGCATAAAATTTAGCACTTCGATGTAAGGTAGCTTGCTGAAATACCAGCTGATAAAACTCGTGTATAATTGCAGAGGATCGACTGATTGGTTTGGGATTGGATTGATTCATTGGGGCGTACGCTTCCAGCACAAAGGAAATAAGAGCAAGCGTAAGATAATGCAGGGTTTCGGTTGTTTTTGAAACATTATTTTTTACATATACACTTTGCAACAAATGAAGCAACTCTGTAAAAACAGAGGTGTCTTCATCATTTAATTGAATTAAGGGATGATTGCGTAGGGTATTGTTGTGAATCAACTGGAGGAGCATTGGAAAATTACTTAGAAAATCCAAAGAAAGTCCAATCGTTGTCATGGTTGAATCTGTACTTGCAGCTAAGGGTTCAATAATCACATGAGGTAAAATAATGGCAATATCTCCTTTGTTGATGCGATAAGACGCTGTTTGAATGCGAATGTCCATATGACCTTGTGTCATAAAACTCAAAATAAGACCATCAAATTGTTGGCGATAATCTACGTCCTCATCCATCACTTGATAGACCTGATTCACGATGATCATCCCTTGCACGTGTTGCGGGTGATTCGCTTCATATAGTTGGTATAAATCATCGAGAGTAAAGGCAAGAGACATAACAGCTGTATCGTTTAAGGATTAGGGCGTGCAATATATTACAAAATGAATGAATTGTTCAAAAAATGGAAAATGAAAATGACGAAACTACTTGTAATTTTGTTGAACTGAATAAAGCGATGGATGAGTGATCCACATTCGTTTTTAATCAGAATGAGAATCGGAAACAAATTATTGTAAATAAAAACACTTTTCAAGTTTTTCCTGGGGACTAATTTAGAAGTCAAGCTGAAAAAGAGTATGTAAAACATACTCTTTTTTTTTTTAGAAACTGGGGATGGGAATTGAGTCGTGTTGAACGCTCTTTTACTTTTCTAGTGTTTTTGTGGCAAAATGAGCTTTTGAGAAAATAAAAATGAACCGCAGGGTAAGATAAACCCTTTACTTTTTCGTATATTTAGACGTACAAAAAAAGTGAGGAAGCATGCAGCAGAATACCCTAAAAACATTAAACTATGCCGGAATCTTTCTCTCCTGTTATACCGATTATAGCGAGAAATGCATTCATGCAACGCCCGAACATGTTTTGGTCTATGTGTATTCAGGAGAGCAGATTATTGAAGATAGAAACAAAAAAACGCGAGTAAAGGCGGGTCAATGTGTGTTTATCCGACGCAATCATCAGTTAGTTATGCATAAAAACAGCGCTAGAAATGAGCATTATAAAGGAATCTCTTTAACCTTTAATCGCCATGTCTTACGCGAGTTTTACAGTACATTGGATAAAACGCAATTGCCTAAAAAAGTATCGGTTTCAGATAAAAATGTCTTTGCTATTGAGCAACGCCCGGATATTACCAGTTTATTTGAATCGCTCACGCCTTATTTTGATCAAAATATACAACCCAGTAAGGAAGTGATCCACCTGAAGTTATTAGAGGGAATTTATGCACTACTCAATAATGCAACGGTATTTTATCCGCTGCTTTTTGATTTTACAGAACCGTGGAAAATAGATATTCTCGATTTCTTACAGGAACATTATAAGGATGATTTGACCATTGAGCAAATGGCAACTTATACGGGACGAAGTTTAGCAACCTTTAAAAGGGATTTTAAAAAGGTAAGTACGCTTACTCCCCAGAAATGGATCATTAAAAAGCGTTTGGAAACGGCCTATATCAAGCTCAAAGAAGAACGAGCCAAAGTGCAGGATGTCTATTGGGAAGTAGGGTTTAAGAATCCCTCCCATTTTTCTACCGCTTTCAAAAAACAATATGGAATTCCTCCTTCTGAAATTGGAGTGAATTGAGCCGTAGGGCAATGAAATTTGAACCGTAGAGCAACGGAAGTATGCAACGTAGATGGTACTTTTACCTCAAAATAAAACCAATAAAATCGAATTAAAAAAAGTGAAAATGGAAACAAAAAATGTAAAAGCATATGGAACGGAAGCGCCAGATGCGGCTTTAAAACAAATGGAGATTAATCGTAGAGCTGTGACAGAAAAAGATGTAGCGATCGATATTTTATACTGTGGTGTATGTCATTCGGATTTGCATACGGCTCGCAATGAGTGGGGGGGAACCCAATATCCGAATGTACCTGGACACGAAATCGTGGGACGTGTAACGCAAGTTGGAAGTGGGGTAACCAAATTTAAAGTTGGGGATTTAGTGGGAGTAGGTTGTATGGTTGATAGTTGTCGTACGTGTGAGAGCTGTAAAGAAGGATTGGAACAATATTGTGAAAATGGAAACATTGGAACCTATAACAGCCCTGATGTACACTTGAATCAACAAACGTTTGGAGGATATTCTGAAGCAGTAGTAGTGGATGAAGACTTTGTTTTACGCGTGCCTGAAAATTTAGATTTAGCGGCAGCTGCTCCTTTACTTTGTGCTGGAATTACCACTTTTTCGCCTTTGCGTCATGCTAATGTAGGACCAGGACAACGTGTAGGAATTGTTGGGATTGGTGGTTTAGGTCATATGGCAGTAAAAATTGCCAAAGCAATGGGGGCTGAAGTTGTTGTGATTACAACTTCGCTTTCTAAAGTAGAGGATGCAAAACGCCTTGGTGCAGATGATGTTATCTTATCTACCGATCAAGAGCAAATGAAAGCCAATGCTCATACGTTGCACTTTATCTTGGATTGTGTTTCTGCTCAACATGATATCAATGCGTATATTAACTTGTTAAAACGCGATGGAAAATTGACGTTGGTAGGTGCACCAGAACATCCACTTCCTGTATCTGCATTCAGCTTGATTCTCAACCGAATTAGTTTCTCTGGGTCTTTGATCGGTGGAATTGCGCAAACGCAAGAGATGTTAGATTTTTGTGGTAAACACAACATCACGTCAGATATTGAAATGATTCAAATGCAAGACATCAACCAAGCGTATGAACGCTTGCTGAAAGGAGATGTGAAATATCGATTTGTAATTGATATGGCTTCTTTAAAAAATTAAATAAAAACAGAAAGACCTCCAAAAGGAGGTCTTTTTTTTATGGATTAGGTATTTGATATTCAGGAAGTAGTAGAGGTTGGTTCGCTTGTTTAAAACAAAATAAATATTTTATCTATACTATGTTGTGATTTTTTACTTTCTTTGTATCGTAAATTCTCGATATATAGAAATGACCGAACTCTTTAAAGCTTTATCGAATGAACATCGCGTTCAAATATTGAAATGGCTCAAATCACCTCATGATTTTTTTGAATTAGAAGACATCGAACCTGAAGTGCATGAATTTGGGGTGTGTATGAGTGTCATACAAAAGAAAGTGGGACTCTCTCAATCTACGACATCCGCCTACTTAACTTCTCTAGTTACTATCGGATTGCTAGTATCGGTCCGTAATGGTCAATGGACGTATTACAAGCGCAATGAAGAGAAGATAACCGAATTGGCGCATTATATTCAACATACGTTGTAAGGCATTTGCTGGATTGTGTAATCCAACGGTTCTATTAGTTTGTTCTATAATATCTATAATTCTCGATATCTAAATATCTATAAATATGAATGCTTCTTTTACTACACATTCGGTTTTTAATCGGGTGTTTTGCCCAGGGAAATTGACCTTGGGTATTTTCTTACCGTTACGGGTTTATGAATCCGCTACGGAGCCTTTGCATCAACATCTGAAGTATATCCAACAAATTGACCGCAGCGGGTTTGACGCCCTGTGGGTAAGGGATATCCCCGTTTATGACCCGAATTTCAGGGATGTAGGGCAGGTATACGATGCATTGACCTATTTGGCTTATATCGCAGGGCAAACGGAGCAGGTAGCTTTAGGGACCGCGAGTATTGTGTTGCCTTTACAGCATCCTATTGCTTTGGCAAAGGCAACCGCTTCTATTGATCAATTGGCCAATGGTCGCTTGCTTTTGGGAGTAGGATCAGGTGATCGTTATGCTGAGTTTCCAGCTTTTGGAAAGTCTTTTGAGGGAAGAGGTGAATTGTTTCGCGAGGTTTTCCAAGACCTACAGACGTTACATCGCGTCGATACGCCTAAAATGAATTCAAGTTTAACGAAAATGCAGGATTTAAACGTAGTGCCTAAACCCTTACATCAAGGCGTTCCGATGCTAGTCACAGGGGCGAGTCAACAATCTTTAGATTGGATTGCCACACATGCCGATGGGTGGATCACATACCCTGGACCCACAACCACGAAGGAGGATACGCTGGGGTTAAAACAAAAAATAGCGGCATTTAGAAACCTAGTACCTCAGGGGATATTCAAACCGCATATGACCAATGAATGGATTGAATTGGATGAAGACCCACATTTTCCACGAACTCCGTTAAGAGGGGGATTTGTCTTGAAAACAGGGCGTTATGGCTTGCTAGACTTACTGCATCAATGGGAGGAAATTGGAGTGAATCACGCGGCTTTAGGAATACAGTTTGGCAAACGTGATATCGGTGAAACACTGGAGGAATTAGCTCAAGAAGTATTGCCTTATTTTAAAGGGGAGCATGTTTAGTTGATGTAGCACTAAATAAATATTGTTGTAAGATGTAAAAATAGAACCTTTATGATTCGTCATAAAGGCTCTATTATTTATCTTTTTTGAATCAAATTTAGATGTGATACATTAGATTCTCTTCATATTATTTTGAAAGTTTGGATTAAACTCCTTTTTCCAGCATTAATTTTTCTGTGGGTAATCCATCTTCAATACCAATAAAATAGCTTTTAAAGCCAAACTTTTCAAGCAGTTTTTTGGATGCTATATTTGCTGGGTCAATGATTCCAATAATAGATGTAGTTGGATAGGTGCGTGCTGCAAGGGCTAAGAGTTCCGAACAAATTTGGGTTCCATACCCCTTACCCCAATAAGATTCCTTGAGGATATAACCAATTTCCAATTGTGTGCGATCGCGTTTGTTCCATTCCATTTTACCATCCCCTAAATACGCGCCTGTGGCATTGTATATTTTAAAGTAACCCAACATCGGATCTTGTGCATTTACTTCGAGAATAGAAGCAAATTTTTCTTGCGCTTGTTCTTCGGTCAGTCCCTGTCCAGAAACATAACGCATAACAGCATCCTCTTTGACTAAAGAATAAAAGATAGTAAAATCATTTGGGGTGTACGGGATGAGTTGAAGTGGTTCCATAAGGTGAATTGAAAATTTTATCAAAGATAGGAATTTATTACGCAAGTAATCTGTTGAATGCCGCTGTAAATCGGATACTATGATTGTTTTTATGAGTACTAAAATCTTGAGAAGTCGTTCTTGATATATAGGTGGTACAACATATTAATACGAAAAATACTTTGTTTTTGTTTTATATTAAAATTAATGGGGATATTATATACATTTAGTGTATGATATCCCCATTTTTCTCTACATTATTAATCTTTTTGTGATTTATTTCTTTTAAACGTTATATTATTTACAAGGAGAAGCGAACGAAGAGTATCACTTGCTTTACGTTAACTTTTAGCTTTATTTTTTTAGTTATTTTTTGTAAATAATCTCGATATAGTATGCTTTTTGCATTTATTTAAGTAAGAAAGCGATTTCTTTTTTTAAGAAAAACCGAAAGTACAGTATCGCGATACACTGTTCTATTTTAAACAGAAAATAAATACGAAATAACGAGTATATTCAACTAGAAAGAAATTTTTTCTTGTCAGAGAAAAAGAAGTTATCACTAGAAAATAGGATGACTAAATAGATAGAGTAAAAATAGTAAAATCAAAAAAAATGAGAGATATTTTTTGGATCATTGTTATTCTTCTACTGCTAGGATGGGGAGTTGGTTATTTTGCCTTTGGGGAAGTAATTGGAGAACTGATACATATTTTGTTGTTAGTTGCCTTAATTATGTTAGTTGTACGCCTTGTTCAAGGAACGAAAAGGAAAGTATAATAGACAAACTCATCCCAACGAATAGCATAAAACAAAAGGAAAAATAAATTGTAAAATGTTGCTTGATCAATTTTTATAAATCAATTTAAAAAAAGATAACCGATGAAAAAAGATGAAATTTACAAGTATGGAAAAATCCTTTGTTGTGCGGCTGCAGGCCTAGCTGTATTAGCCGTAGTTTTAAAGAAAACAGTATTTAGTGAAGGAGCATGTTTAGATGAATGTGCAACCGATGAAGACTAAATGGTTAAGTGAATAATATAGTTCACCGTATAAATTAAATAATAATCATAAAAACGATACCTATGAATAAGTTAGAATTAGAAGGAAAATGGAAAAGAGTAAAAGGAGCCGTTAAACAAAAATATGGAGAATGGTTTGATAACGATAAAGTTTTCGCTGAAGGGAAATTTGATGAAATAGTAGGGAAGATGCAGGAAAAAAGCGGAAAAACTCGAGAAGAAATTGAAGATGTAATTCGAAATTGGAAGGAGGAATAATATAATTCTGTTTTAGTTCAATATACTAAACTTACGAAAAGAGAAGTACTAAACAGGTATTTCTGCGATAGGCTTCTCTTTTTTTACTAAAACAGTATAGGTGGTTGATAATCAAGAGTAATCCATCTCAATCGGGTTAAGGTTTGATTGTTAGGCCCCATATAAAACGTAAGTCTATGAAAAAGAAGAAAACCCCGTATGCTAGTCATATGGGGTTTTGTTTTTTGTTACGAGGTGAGGTTTGCTTTTTTGTGTGGCGGTGAGAAGGTGAGAGGGTGAGGTTTGTTTTTTGTGAGACGTTGAGGCGGTGAGAGGATGAGGTTTGCTCACGCCTAACTTCTCATCGACTCATAATCCACACCCAGTATGTCACCCCGACGGAGGAGGGGGCGCATTAGTCACTCAACGCGAGTTATCCTTTTCAGTATTAAAAGCAGGAACTCTATTTTAACTAGAACATTCACTTCTTTCTCTTTTCCAATTTCCCCTCTCCAATTTGTGCTTTGTGAGGCGGTGAGGTGGTGAGGTTTGCTCATCGTCTCATAATCCACACCCAGTAATCACCCCGACGGAGGAGGGGTCGCATCTCGCGCTGATACCACGCTATCAAATAGCTGTTTGGTACAACAAACATTGGTTGACGGATTGGTACAGTGTTCCGATTAAAGCAGTAACTCTGTTTTAATTAGAAAATTTACTTCTCTCCCTTTTCTTCTCTCCAATTACTTTGTAAGGTTTGCTCATCGCCTCATCCTCTCACCTTCTCATAATCTGCACCCAGTATGTCACCCCGACGGAGGAGGGGTCGCATCTCGCGCTGATACCACGCTGTGGAATGGCTATTTGATACAATAAACGTTGGTTGACGGATTGGTACAGTGTTCCGATTAAAGAAGGAACTCTATTTTAATTAGAAAATTTACTTCTTTCCCTTTTCTCCTCTCCAATTACTTTGTAAGGTTTGCTCACGCCTAACTTCTCATCGTCTCATACTCTCACCGTCCCACCAATCTCATCACTATAAAAAAACAAAGAGGAAACATAAAGCTTCCTCTTTGTATACAGAAAATAACGAAATATAAAAATGTACTAACTAGTAATTGTATCGACTGCCAAAACCATAGCGTTTTGATCTGCGGTTGTTGTGGGATGAGTCTGAATTAGAGTCAGTAAAGATTGAATCTCTTGACGTATCCATCGCATCGTAGTTGCGAGATGTTCTTCCTGCAGTGCTACGAGAACGACTACTGCGTCCTGTTTGCGATTGATTATACGTTTGATCATAGGGCTGATTTTGGCTGTATCGTTGGTCTTGATGACCGTATTCTCTTGGTGAGTTCATGCGGTAAGGACGATCATACTCCTCATCATAACGATTGCGAAACGTTTCATTATAACCATAGTTATCGTCGTTGTTTTCGTAACTATTGTCATTGTAATTCTCATTGTAATTGGGATGATCTGAGTAACGATCGTTTCTAGCGTAGATCTCTTTGTTGTAATCTCTTTGACGGTTCATTGGATATTCCAAGTTTCTGTCGTAGCTATCCATGTAGTTTGAACGTTGATTTGGGTGGTATTCATTGTCGTTGAAATACCCGTCATTTTCATAATCTACATTACTGTCGTATTGTGGATTTCTCGAATTATTGAATCGATAATCCTCTCTATCATTTGTGTTGTGATTATAATCGTCAAAATGATAATTATCTTGAAACTGATTCTCGTTGTGGTTATCGTAGTTTCTTGAATAACCTGAGTTATTTCTGTTGCTTCTTTGGCGATTCGATCTTGATCGGCTGTTATTGCGATTATTCATAGTCTTGAAGTTTTTGTGATTAATAAAAAGTAGTGACAGCTAGTATTTATTATTTCATTGCTTCAATGTTGTTATAACTAAGGCAAAAGTCATGCAAAAGACTGAATAGTGTTATTATTTTATTTTAATATTGTTATTAATTCTTCATTAGCTTAAAGACAGAAGTATAGGTTTATACCTCTTGAAAGGTTTTTTTTTATTTAAATTGTTGTTTTTCAAACTATTGTTTCCTATTAAGTCTATTTTATTTTTCATCTTTTTATTGATGAGATGTTATACATGTTGTAGAAATAATACCCAATTATTCTACAGTATAAAAGTATTTGAAAAGCAAGAGATGAAGAATGACAAGGAAGGCTAAGAATTGCATGGTTTTAGTTTTATTAGGTTGAAATAAAAAAGAACATGATGCAAGAAAAAGAAAAAAAACAGCAGCCTCCTGGAAGTGAGCACCAAATGAAGAATTACCCGGATCACGGAGAATATACGTATAAAGGACATGCGTTATTTACTGGGAAAACCATATTGATTACGGGAGGAGATTCTGGAATAGGAAAAGCGATAGCCATTGCTTTTGCACGGGAAGGTGCAAATGTCGTATTTGTTTATCTATCCGAGCAAGAACGCGAAGACGCCGCGGATACGCTTTATTGGATTGAACAAGCAGGCGTAAAAGGATTAGCCATTGAAATGGATTTAAAGCAAGCAGAGAACTGTAAAAAGGTAGTGCATCAAACGATTGCATCCTTTGGACAAATTGATGTATTGATTAATAATGCCGCTTTTCAGAAGGAACATAAAGAGTTTAAGGATATTACCCTAGAGGATTGGAAAACGACTTATGAAACCAATGTAAATGCGTTGTTTTATATGACAAAATACAGCTTGGAGCATATTCCAAAAGGAGGGAGTATCATTCATACAACTTCAGTAAATGTATACGATCCCAATCCAAGTTTATTGGCCTATGCTTCTACAAAAGCAGCGATTCAAAATATGACAGCCAGTATGAGTAAAATGTTTTTGGAACAAGGCAAAGAAATTAGAGTAAATGCCGTTGCTCCAGGTCCGGTTTGGACACCGCTAATTCCCACGACACTATCCAATGTGGATACATTTGGACAAAATACGCCAATAGAACGCCCAGCCCAGCCAAAGGAAATCGCACCCGCCTATATCTTTTTAGCCAGTGAAGATGCAACTTATGTTTCAGGTGCAATTATTGCAGTAACAGGAGGGCGGATTACGTTATAAATGATACGAAAAGTATAAAAAAATCGAGGACAGTATTCTTTTTTTAAGTAGGGGAGTGCTGTCCTCATTTTTTTTTTAATACATTACTGTTGAGTTCCTATATAACCTGATATTTTAACCATTTCTAATGGACTAAAATCGACGGAAAAAGAAGGCGAAATAGTGTATTTATACACAATATAAAAAGTGTTATTAAATTGTTATACTTTTTAGAAATATGTACATTTGTTGCTTAAATAGAACTGTTTAAAAAATTTAAATCAAATATAAATAACAGAAGTGGTATATATGAATCATTTTCATA
Source organism: Myroides odoratus (assembly GCF_001549985.1). GTDB lineage: Bacteria > Bacteroidota > Bacteroidia > Flavobacteriales > Flavobacteriaceae > Flavobacterium > Flavobacterium odoratum_A. The sequence continues at coordinate 63,110 of NZ_LROZ01000012.1, forward strand.
TGCGTCACTTTCGTTTTTTTTGTATAATTTGGAAGGAAATAAAGGCTCCTTTTCTTTTTTTGGTAGGGGTATTCTTGTATCAAAAAAAGAAAAGGGAGGAAGTAAGTTTTACAAGCTGAACGGTTGAGATATCTCTTATTTGTTGAATAATGGTAGTAAAGTACAATTGAACTTTAAATTAGATTTATTAGGTAGTGAAACTAGTGGGGAGAATTTTGAAAATCAATAAATGAACTAACAAGGTCCGATGTCTATTACAATCAGCAAAGAAAGAGTTAAAGCGTTAATTGAAGCGCTTGAAGAATTATCCAAAGGGAATTACACTAGACGGCTTGACTTGAAAGTGGAGCAAGATTGTTTTTCTCATGCTGAAGTGTTGTTCAATATTTTAGCTGGTGATTATGAAAGTAAATTCAAATATTTTATTTCCTTACAGCCTACGTTGGGGTATGAATTTGTAACGACTAGTATTGTCAAGATTAGTGCACAAGGACAAATTTTAGATATTTCACTTGTACAAGATAATCAGAAATGCTTTGACGAAACGATATATATTAATCGGAATGTTCTTGATTTTTTGGAAGATGACCAACAAGAGAAGTGGATGAAGAATTTTTTACTGTTTCTTCAGACGCCTTCCCATAAAAATTCATTTTCCTTACAGTTGACTGTGGCGGATAAAAAGCTGAATGGATATTGTGGTTTTCATTATATGGATAAATCTCATGATATTTGGATGAGTTTTGCTTTGGTAAATCCCATTGTTCAACAAGATCCATTGACAACGCCTATAAGTTTGGAAAAGCTTCGGAAGATGAGTGAAGAGGAACGGGATAAGATTCAAAAGATACACGCTTTAATTGGAAACAAAGAGTATGAAAGAATCTATACGATTGAAGAATTGTGTCAGCGATTTGATTTGAGTAAAAATGCGTTTCAAAAGGGATTTAAATTATTGTATAACCAAACGTTTTATACCTATTATCTCAATAAGCGGATGGAATATGCCCAACAATTGCTTGCTTATTCCACCTTGTCTATCCAGGCTATTGCTGAAAAGTGCGGTTTTTCAGATTATTCAAACTTCTTTCGAAACTTTCAAAAGGTTGTACATCTTAGTCCAGCTCAATATCGCAAACAAAATTACAAAGGGTTGAAAATAGAAGATTATATCATCAAGTAAACCGCCTAAATTGAAAGTATTTAGGCGGTTAGAAAAAAAAATAAAAGCTTAAAAATGTTGCTATTTCAGTTGCTTATTTTTAATAAAAGTAGCCGCTTCTAAATGCGAACGTACTTCTTGTAGGGTCTCATTCAATTGTGTTCTCATGCTGTAATTATCGACATGGTTAATGGCGTCAATCAGGACATCAGCCGCTTTATTGTGTTTTGAAATGACAACTTCCAGCCATTTTTGATCAAAATTCTTTGCGTTTGTCTTTTCTAAATCTTGTATTTCCTCCCACTGTTTATCCGATAGATTATGAGGAACGGCGTACATCATATCACTGGCTAAAGCATTGAGCTTTTGCAATCTATTTTCGTGGTGTTTTTCTAGTTCTCCAGCAAAATCGCGAATCTTTTCATTGTTCGATTTTCGCTTTCCAAGTTTGCCTAATTCTACTTCAAATAATTGATCGTGAACAACATCAACTAAATAAGAAGAATAATCTGTATTTTTTTGCTCAACTGTATGTTGTTGATTGGCTTTGTTTTGCTCTTTCGCTATTTTTTCAGGCTCTTTTGCGTTTGGTCGGTCTTTGCATGAAGCTAAAAGTGCAAGCATAAAAAAGGCTAAAAACAGGGTTTTTGTATGTAATTTCATAGTTATAAATTTTGGTTAAACATAATCTAATAAGTTAACTCCTTGATCAATGCGCAATTCAATCTCTTGTATTAATTTGCTGTAGAACGTTTGTAAATCGGAATTTTTGGTATTCTGTTTTAAATCCCATAGTACTTCTCGAATGCTAAATTGCAGTTTGATGGTTTCATCCAAAAAATCGCGATCATAGCTGCTGAGATTTGGTGATTCCAATGTATTGATTGTGAATCGAGTGTTGGTTCGAAATAAGATTTCATTTTGTTTTTCCTTGCTAATCAAGTTTTCCATTTCCTTGAGTGCATGTTCATATTCCAGCAAGATTTGTTCAGCAAATTCCTGAATCTTTGGATGCTGACTTTGAGTGATTGCAATTTTGGTATAGTGTAACTGTGTAGCTAATAGGTTGCTAAAACGTTGCTCTAAAACCTCTTGATCGGTGGTATCATAGTTCGTTTCATAAGAAAAAGGTTCTGTATGTACTGGTTTTGGATTGCTCTCATCTTTATATAGATATTGTTCCGAATTAGATTTGTTTTTACAAGAAGTAAGAAACAAAAAGACAAAAAACAAGAAGGTAAAGAGGATAACAAATAGTTTGTAATTGAATGATACTCCCATAGGTATATGTGTTTAAGTGAATAAAAGTGGCTTACCAAGGATGTTGTTATTATGGTATGAGTAACTATGGAAATTACCTTGTGTAAGCCACTTGATTTTCAATTCTAGCAATTTTATTGAGCTGAAACTAAGTTATTTTTGCTTTGCTCCTTTATTTTTTGTAGCGCTTGCGCTGTTTCGTTTGGTACTGCTTGAAGAATTTCTTTGCTCTATTTCATCTTCACTATCATCGTCCTCTTCATTTTCATCTTGCTGCGAATGTTCGTCTTCACCTGCTTCTAGGTTTATGTGACATTCTCCTATTTGTGTAAGCTCGAAATCCGTTTCTTCTTCTTCTTCAAGGGTTTGTTCTAATAAATTAGCTATTTCATAAGCATCGATGGCCAAGGCAAATTGAATTAATCCACCGTAGGTAGCAATCTCATAGTGCTCAATTTGTTGAGCAACTACAATGAGCCCTGCATCTCGTACCATGCTACCATCGGGAGTCACCTGGATTATTTTCTTTGTAATAGCCTCAAAGGTTTCCATGACACTACACGGCTGCTTTTCGGGTGTTAAGTCTAGCTTTCTGAAGATTCGCTCTAAGCGCATGATTTGTCTACGCGTGACAATTTCATGGTCTTGAAGGGTGTCTTTCAACTCCTGTGTGGTAGCTGCTTTTATCAGGGGTGGCAAAGCTTCTATGATTGCATGTTCTGTGTTATAAATACCTTTTAACAAGGTGATAAACAGTTTTTTGAATTCAGTGCTTGCCTGGGATGTATAATTCGAATTTTTCATATTTTCTTTTTTTTATAAAAGAAGGAGCAGAGACTCCTTCTTTTAATTGATATTGGCCTAGCAGTCGATTATCTTCTAGCATTGCTTGTTGAACGTCCGCCACCATGGGATGCACGACCACCCATTCTCGCTATTTCAGTTCTCTTCGCTTTGCTCATTGCTGCGAAACCTCGACGACCAGTACCTCTATTTGAACCACTAGATGAATTCGAGCGGTTTGTGTTTGAATTATACGATCCTCTTCCTGTTGAAGATTGACCACTTTGAGAAGTAGAATTATAAGATCTTCTTCCGGAACCTTGGCCCATGTGGTTAGATGAACCTGATGATCTTCTACCAGAGGAAGAACCATAGTTAGTATTATTGTAACTAGATGAATTTCCAGATCCTTGAGATCTACCTCGTCTTGATTTAGATACAAAACGTCCTTGTGCATCACGAGGATGGTCTTCTTCGTCAAAGTTAGAACGGTGATCATAACCATAGTCATCTTCTCCGTCATAATCAAAGTCTTCGTCGTCAAAGAAGTATTCCATGTCTTCTTGATCCATTTCGTCATCGTAACGCTCATCATCTGCTCCGTCGTCATATCCATGTTCGTAACCTAATTGATAAATCTCTTCTGCCATGTGGTAAAGATGCGATTGTCTACTACTTTGAGACTGACTGTGTCTTGAATTTTGGTGATTCATAATTTCTTTTTTAAAGGGTTAATATGAACTGTGATACTAGCTGTCATAAAAAATTTCACAGTTGCTAGTAAATGTTCAATTTCTATGCACAAAAAGAAATAATGTTATTTAAAGATAATTTTGCTAATGTGTTTATAGATAGTGTTAAAAAAATAAATTACAACAGCTATTCTAGTCTCAATAAGGGATTGAATGCTAGTTGTGTAATTTTTAATATAAAAAAGAATAATATTTATTTTTTATTAAAAATATGTGTATTAAAAACTAAAATAGATAATTACACTAGTTTGTTTATTTTTTTTATGTTAAACTATTTTTTATAATCTTGATAAGTTAATGTTTAATTTATAATATATTGATTTACAGTATGTTATTGTTTTTTATGATTTCGTTGTATTTTTATAAACTATGTTTATGAAAAATGAATAAAATGTGTATATAATACCCGTATTGTGTATTTTATGTGTATTATTTCTACGTATCTTAATTTTTTTATTTGAATTTTATCTTCTTTTTGCTAGTTATAGTGATTAATAGCAATGGTTTTATTAGATTATTAGCAATATAATGCTCAAAGAAAAATGAAGCATAAGAAAGTAGGGGTGATCCGTTTTATATGAGTTGTAGCAGTTGTGAGGCGGTGAGGTTTGTTCTTTGTAGGGTGGTGAGAGGGTGAGGTTTGTTCTTTGTGAGGCGGTGAGAAGGTGAGAGGATGAGAGGGTGAGAAGATAAGATGGTGAGGTTTTTGAAATCGGAGGTTTTATTGATTAAAGAAGATGAGATTAGACTTTACTCATAACCCCATAACCCATAATGGTGAGACATTCTTCTTTAAGCGAAGAAATTATCAAAAAAGCTTTTGACAAAAAAGCGAAAAGAGTAATGCGTTATGAGATACTCTTTTTCAAAGCAGATAGTAGAAAACCAATTTACTTAAAAGCAAAAAACATCTTTACAAAAGACAATGTACTCCCAACGTAAGTCAAATAAAGAGCGTCAAATGTTTGAAAAGGCTGTAAAAATAAAAGGTGTTTGAGCGTAGCGAGTTCTTTTATTTTCAGACTTAAAAACAAATTTGACCTTTATTTGGGTTAGTTGAGGGGGTTTTTGTTTCTTTTTTACCCTTTAAAAAAGAAAGGGGGGACTTTGTGAGGTTTGTTTTTTTTGTGGCGATGAGGCGGTGAGGCGGTGAGGTGGTGAGGTTTGCTCATCGTCTCACCTTCTCATAATCCACACCCAGTATGTCACCCCGACGGAGGAGGGGTCGCATCTCGCGCTGATACCATGCTGTGGAATGGCCATTTGATACAATAAACGTTGGTTGACGGATTGGTAAAGTGTTCAATTAAAGAAGGAACTCTATTTTAACTAGAACATTTACTTCTTTCCCTTTTCCAATTTCCCCTCTCCATTTTGTTCTTTGTAGAGGCGGTGAGAAGGTGAGGTTTGCTCATCGCCTCATCGTCTCACCTTCTCATAATCCACGCCCAGTAAGCGTTAGCTTCTTGAATAGAGAGGCTAGTATTGTAATCCTTGCACCAGTAAAGTCAAGGCGCGTTGTGCTTGTTGCTTATTTTTAGTAGCTGTAAATGCAGTAATTGCACCGCCCATCATCATCAATACGAGGATTAAATCTTCCTCTATCGTAAAGTCAGGACGCAATTGATTCGCAGCTTTAGCTTGTACCACCGAATTGCTGAAAATGGAAAATAAGAATTGAGAAGCTTCCTGGTTTTGTTCTTCTTTCATGTGTGGAAGTAACAGACTGTAATCTATTTGTAATTCTACGACCGCATGGAGTAGTTTAAAAAAAGCTTGGTCCTCATTTTTAAGCTGTTCGGCATAGCTCGCCAGTTGATTTAAATTATGTTGGAATACCGCAGCTATGAGGGCTTGTTTATCAGGGAAATTGCGATAACAGGTCATTCTTGATACTTTGGCAGCCTTGGCAATATCCGTTAAAGATACCTCAGGCCCCTGTGTTTTAAACAATTTTAATGCAGTTAGGATTAATATTTGTTTATTCTGCTGGGCATCTTTTCTTGTTGTGGGCTGTTCCTTCATTTTCTAGTTTTGATTCGTTTTCATCTTTCAAAGATAAATGTTTAAAGTGTTACAATGTGTAACATTTAAATAAAATGTTGTATCTTAGGGTTTTAGTTGATGGTTTAATCAGGGAGCGTGTTCATATACAACACATCTAAAACAGTAACTCGTCTTTGTGCGCTATGCATGACCTATTTTGAGTGATCATCTTCTCTCCATCAACTAGTTCAGGTTAATACATAGGTCAACCATAGTAAGCCGTGCTGTTTTTTTTGTAGATAGAAAAAGATTACCCTAATATTTAACTGTAAACAAATGAAAAATAAAAAAGTAAAAACAGGTGCAGTCCTAGAGCCTCAAACGGTAGACTTACTCGTTGTAGGATCTGGAACAGGTTTGGCAGCTGCTTTGGCAGCGTATGAAAATGAATTATCAACCCTTGTTATTGAAAAAACGCCTTATGTAGGAGGATCAACTGCGCTATCTGGTGGGGCATTTTGGATTCCAGGTAATCAAGTGCTGAAGAAGGATGGATCAAAGGATGATGTCCAAGATGGTCGACAATATTTAGAAGCGCTTATTAAAGGATATCCTCAAGAGCGATGGAAGGCTTTTCTAGATAAAGGAAATGCCGCGATAGCCATGCTTTATCGACAAACTGCTTTGCATTTTTTCTGGGCGAAGGGCTATTCCGATTATCATCCGGAAACACCTGGAGGATCAGCTACTGGGCGTACTTGTGAGTCCAAACCGTTTAATTTAAATCGCCTAGGTAAAGAAAAGGAACGCTTTCGCTTGGGCAAAATGGAAGCTCCTCTGCCTATGCCTGTAACAGGATATGATTATAAATGGATCAACTTGATGCTGAAAAAACCATTGAAAGCCTTTCCTATTATTCTGAAACGATTAACACAAGGGGTTGGAGGATTGCTTTTAGGGAAGAAATATGTGGCTGGTGGTCAAGCTATTGCTGCGGGGATGTTTGATGGGGTGCTTCGAGCGGGAATTCCCGTATATACAAATACAGCCCTTAAAGCCATTCAGGTAGACAAGGGGAGAGTGACAGGTGTTACGGTCATGCAGCAAGGAAAAGAAGTAGCGATTAAAACACGCTATGGAGTTGTTTTGGCCGCTGGTGGATTTGACCATAATATGTTGATGCGTCACCAGTATCAATCACCTACTTTGGTAAATGACTTGAGTTTTGGTGCAGAAGGAAATACAGGGGATGCGATTGTCTTAGGAAAAGAGATGGGAGTCTCATTGGCTAATATGAAAGAGTCTTGGTGGTTTCCAGCAGTTGCTCCAGTAACAGCCAAAGAAGGTCCTCAAGTACTTTTAGCAGAACGATCACTTCCTGGTAGTTTTATGATTAATGCTGCAGGAGAGCGATTTATCAATGAGTCTGTTGACTATATGACTTTCGGACAAACCGTACTACAACTGGAACAAGAACAGCACCCAGTTGGTGAAATGTGGTTGATTTTTGATCAAAAGTATCGCAACCAATATCTATTGGCAGGTTCTGTTTTTCCAATGATGCCTATTCCAAAGACGTGGTACGAACAAAAAATTGCTTTTTCAGCTTCTAATGCCGAGGAATTAGCAAAAAAAATACAGGTTCCTCTAGGTGCATTTGACCAAACTTTTCAACGATTTAATAAGTTAGCTAAAAAGGGTGTTGATACAGATTTTAAACGAGGTGAAAGTAAGTATGACCAATATTATGGGGATCCAACGGTAAAACCCAATCCTTGTTTGCGTCCACTTAAAGGAAAACTATATGCAATAAAAATCGTCTTGTCGGATTTGGGGACATGTGGTGGTTTAATGACGAATGAAAATGCAGAGGTGCTTTTAGAGAATCAGGAGAAAATAAAAGGACTTTATGCTATTGGAAATACGGCAGCGAATGTTTTTGGACCGGTATATCCTGGTGCTGGAGCAACAATTGGACAGGGATTGGTTTTCGGTTATATTGCTGCTAAACACGCTGCAAGCCAAAAGAAAATAGACAAACTGTCATAAGAACTCTCGTTCGTATTACTTAGATGTAGACAATCTCACAGTATACATACGTGTTTTTATATTACATGTAGCGGGGATATTATCTGTATAATATCTCCGTTTTATTTCTTTTTTTGGGTATTTCTATTCATCTCAATATGATGTACAAGGAGAAGTGAAGAAAGGGGGTATGATATTTTAGTTCAACGGTTAGCCTTTTTTAAAGAAAAAAGAGTAGATATAGTAAGGGCTTGGTGTTGTTTTACTGGAATTAAAAAGGGGGAACTCATAGGAAAACCATGGAAATAGTCTAATTTTGCACCAAAGATTAAGATAATGAAAGACGCTAAAAAAGTACAAAAGAAGTTACATGAACGCAATAAACACCAAAAGGGATATGATTTTGATCAATTGAGATTGGTGGTTCCTGAATTAGAAGCTTTTATTATCAAAAATCCATCGGGAAGGGATACGATTGATTTTGCTCTTCCTGAAGCTGTTGTATTGCTTAACAAAGCAATCTTGATGCAAGATTATAAAATAACGTTTTGGGAAATGCCTAAAACGAATCTTTGTCCACCAATTCCTGGACGTGCAGATTATTTACACTATATCGCTGATTTGATGGGCGAAGACAACGGAGGTAAGATTCCTACTGGTGGAGGAGTGAAGGTGTTGGATTTGGGTATTGGAGCTAATGTGATTTATCCAATCATTGGTGTGGCAGAATACGGATGGGAGTTTGTTGGATCTGAGGTCGATGTAGTATCGATTCAAACGGCAAGTCACATTGTGAATAACAACCCTCATTTGAAAAATAAAGTAACAATTCGCCAGCAAAAGAGCAAGCGAAATATCTTGAAAAATATCATTGGAGAAAAAGAATACTTCGATGTAGTCATTTGCAATCCTCCTTTCTTTTCATCTAGAGCAGAGGTATTGGCTAAAACAACCCAAAAGCTTCGAAATTTAGGCAAAGAGGTTATTGGAAAGCCTGTACAGAATTTTAGTGGTCAGAATAATGAATTGTGGTGTGAAGGTGGAGAAAAAGCATTTATTACGAACTATATTTACGAGAGTAAACACTTTAAAAGACAAGCGGTTTGGTTTACGACGCTCGTTTCAAATAAAGATAACCTAAAACCATTGCAGGCGTTGCTAAAACGATCTGAGGTAGCTGAAGTCCGTGTCATTCACATGGAACAAGGCAATAAAGTGAGCCGTATCTTGGCTTGGAAATATTAGAGGTTTATGCTTTGTAGGGGGTGAGGCGGTGAGAGGATGAGGCGGTAAGAGTTGTGCTTTTTGAAGTTGTAAGATTTATCGATTAAAGAAGGAACTCTGTTTTAATTAGAACATTTATTCCTCTTCTTTGTGAGGCGGTGAGAGGATGAGAGGGTGAGGTTTGCTCACGCCTAACTTCTCATCGTCTTATAATCTACACCCAGTAATCACCCTGAGGCAACGAAGGGTCGCATCTAGCGCTCACACCTAATACTGAACGGAATAACTAGCGTTGAGTACGGATACATCCCCTCTTTCGTCGGGTTGACATAGGAGAGGGTGAGATGGTGAATTTGTTCTTTATGAAGTTTGCTCACCGCCTCATCCTCTCACCGCCTCACCACCCATAACCCTAACTCATACGCTCCATTTCTCTTTAAGCAGTTCTTCCAATTGATTGATTTCTGCTGCATACATGGTTTTCTTTCTCGTGCCGAAGTACAAGGTGTTTTCTAACGGTTGGATTCCTTCCCATACTAGTTTAATCTTACCTGATTGAAGGCTATCCTGACAAAGGAAATCGGGTACAATAGCAAATCCTACACCATCACTTAGACAGCGAATAATAGAGCTCATATTGGGAACGATGTAATTCGGACTAAAATCAGGGTGTTGTTTAAAATGGGCCAACCAGAAATTCTTTAAGTGCTCCATATCTGCTGCGGTACTGTACCACAGCTGTTGTTTAAGCAATTCTCTTACTGCTGTGATTTGTTGATCTGCTAAACGTTGTTCGATTTCTTTCGTATCGGTTTGGTTACCCGCAATAAGTACCAATCGTTCTTTAGAGAAAGCGGTGTATTCCAGGTTTTGTTGATTTCCTTTTTGTGGGGTAATAATTAAGTCTAATAATCCGTGATCTAGATCCTGTTGCATTTGCGGATACTCGCCAAACTTAATGATTAGATTAAAGGGAAGAGTAGCGATATGTTCTTCTAATGTATATTGAAAGGTTTCAAAACACATGCCCACGCTAATTGTCGTGCGATCTGTTTGGGCGCGTTTGTGAAAATGTTGCTCTGCAACTTCTAGTTTATTGAGCGATTCTAATACAAAGTTATACAGTATTTTTCCTTTTTCTGTAGGAACCATTTTTCTAGCAGAACGATCAAAAAGTTTATATCCCGTATAAGCCTCTAAGGAGTTTAGATGTAAACTTACCCCTGGTTGAGAGATAAACAATTCTTGAGCAGCAGCAGATAGTGTGCCTGTTTCGTAAATCGCTTTAAAGGTTCTGATCCATTCTAGATTCCAACGCATAATGTATAATATTTATAATACAAAAGTAAGATTTAATTCATTACAATAGTATGTTGAGGCTATTGTAAATGGATGATTGTGCCGCAAATGAAGGAAGCCATACCATTGAGAGATTGTGTACTAAAAAAAGTGAAAATGCCCTATTTTATAGGGATAAAGGTGTGTTAGGTAGCATGGGATAAGTTTTTAACTATTATAATTCTAATAGTTTATTATAAGATAAGTTATTTTTCTAATATATATTAATGATAGAACTTTGTCTTATCAATAATTAAAATAATACCTATGAAAAAGATATTCATTATTAATGGTGGGCAGACGTTTGCACATTCGGGAGGTTTATTCAATAATACAGTAACCAATTGGACAGCAGATACGCTTGGTGAATTAGGTCATGAAGTACGCATCACCAACATAAATAATCTTTATACGCCAGCAGAAGAAGCTGAAAATTACAAATGGGCAGATGTGATCATTTACCATACACCTATTTGGTGGTTTCAAGTGCCGAATGGACTAAAAAAATACATTGATGAAGTATTTACGGCAGGACATAACAACGGTATTTACGCCAATGATGGAAGAAGTAGTAAGAATCCGGACATCAACTATGGTACAGGTGGATTAATGCAGGGAAAACACTATATGGTGACGAGTTCATGGAATGCTCCTCAAGCGGCCTTTACACTAGAAGGAGAGTTTTTTGATGAGCATTCGGAAGACGAGGGTGTTTTGTTTGGTTTCCACAAAATGAATCAATTTATTGGTTTAACCAAGCTAGAAGGATTTCACTTTCACGATTTAGAGAAAAATTGCACAGCAGCGAGATTACAAGCTTACCATCAAGACTATGTCGCACACCTAAAAAAACAATTCACTAACTTTATATGAGTATCATGAACATTAGTATAACTGCTATTATTAAGGCCAAACCTGAATATCGAGTGGAAGTTTTGGCTGTATTGCTTCATATGGTTGAACAAAGTCGCAAAGAAGCTGCTTGTTTGCAATATGATTTACATCAAGACCAATCCGATGCGTGTACGTTTGTTTTTTATGAGATTTGGCGTGATCAACAAGGATTAGATCAACACAATCAACAACCTTACCTACAAGAATTTGGTGCCTTAATAGGAACGCAATTACAAGAACAACCACAATTATTTATCACAAAAAAAATATAATACAATGGAATACAGAAAATTAGGAAATACAGATTTAGAATTATCCGCAATCACGTATGGTGCATTTGCTATTGGAGGAACGATGTGGGGAGGTAATGAACAAAAAGATTCTATAGCATCAGTGAAAGCATCCATTGATCATGGTGTAACGACATTAGATACAGCACCTTTCTATGGATTTGGGTTGAGTGAGGAAATGATTGGTCAAGCCATCCAAGGGTATGACCGAAGTAAAATTCAATTGCTTAGTAAATTTGGTTTAGTATGGGACGGAAGCAATAACGGCAAAGGAGAATTTTTCTTTAATGCTGAAGAAGGAGGGAAGCAAATTCCAGTATATAAATATGCTTCTAAAGCCAATGTAATCAAAGAGGTGGAAGAGAGTTTAAAACGCCTGCAAACAGATTATATCGACTTGTTGCAAATTCATTGGCCAGATCAAACGACGCCTATTGCAGAAACCATGGAAGCATTGGAACTGCTACTTCAACAAGGAAAAATACGCGCTGCAGGGGTGAGTAATTATAGTGTAGATCAAGTAAAAGAAGCTCGTCAAACGTTGAATATTGCGAGTAATCAAGTGGGATATAGCATGTTAAATAGAGGTATAGAACAAGATTTAGTTCCTTATGCCTTGGATCACAACTTAGGTCTTATTGTTTATAGTCCGATGGAAAGAGGATTATTAACAGGGAAGTACTTTAACGAGGGAAAGCTAAAAGACAATGACCACAGAAAGGGGTATTTTCAACAATTTGATTTAGCGAAAGTAGAAGCGTTTTTACAAGCGATTACGCCATTGGCCCAGGATAAAGGAGCAACACTTTCTCAGTTGGTATTGCGTTGGACCAGTTTGCAACCCGCTATTTCAGTGGTATTAGCAGGTTCCCGTAATGCAGAACAGGCCATTGCCAATGCTCAAGCGATGAGTATTCACTTGACAGAAGCCGATTTACAATTCATTCATGCGGAATTAGCTAAAATCTAATCGCAGGAAAGGATTGGTATATCAAACAAAAAAGCGCGAACCACAGTTCGCGCTTTTTTGTTTGCTTTATAGTGTATCCGCAATACACAAAATTGCGTGCTCCTTACATTCGAGCAAGATGTTTTTTTAGGTACTGACCTGTAACAGAATTAGTGTCTTGTATTAGATCCGTTACGGTACCTGTAAAGACGATAGTTCCTCCATTTTTTCCTGCACCAGGACCTAAATCAATAATCCAATCTGCTTGAGCAATGACATCTAAGTTGTGTTCAATCACAAGAACGGTATTTCCCTGGTCTACGAGATTATTGAGGTAATCCAAAAGTTTTTGTGTATCGCTTGGATGAAGCCCTGTACTAGGTTCATCTAAGACGATGATTTGATTGGTTTGTTTTAATTCTTTCGCTAATTTAAGGCGTTGTCTTTCCCCGCCAGAAAAAGAATCTAGGCGTTGCCCAAGGGTTAAATAGCCTAAACCCAGTTGGAGGAGAATAGAAAAGACGGACGTGTAATTAGGCGATTCCTTGAAGAAAATAAGGGCTTCTTCAACGGTCATATTCATAAGGTCTACAATTGACTTTTTGCGGTAGGTATAGTGTAAAACCGCTGGCTTAAATCCTGACCCTCCGCAAACTTCACAAGGTTGTTCGATATCATCTAAAAAAGCCAAATCAATTTTCTCTGTGCCCAATCCTTTACAATTTTCACAAGCACCTTCACTATTGCGGCTGAAGTATTTATCCGAAACGGCATTGGCTTTTGCAAATCGCTTTCTTACATCATCCGATAAGCCTAAAAAGGTCAGTATATTGGATCGTTGATTAGCGGTAAATGGCGATTGATCAATAATCGTAACTGCTGGATAATAGTGGGGTAGTACCTTGTTTAGGAGGGTGCTTTTCCCAGACCCTGCCACTCCTGTAACCACGGTTAGTACCTGTTGGGGTATTGCTACGCTTATGTTTTTTAAATTGTGCAAACTCGTTGGGCCAAGTTGTAAATAGGCCGTTGCTTTTCTTGGCGTCGTATTGCTTGTTGGAGGGGTAGCAAAGTAGCGTCCTGTGGCTCCTGGAGAGGTTGGAAGTGCTTCAAAAGTTCCCGCATAGCAGATCGTTCCGCCAGCCTTACCTGATTTAGGCCCCATATCAATAACCCAATCCGCTATTCTAATTAAATCAGGATCGTGTTCTACTACTAGAACCGTATTGCCTTTATCTCGGATTTGCTTGATGATGTTTGCAATATTGTGTAAATCCTTGGGATGTAATCCGATACTGGGTTCATCAAAAATATAAAGCAAATCAGTGAGGCTGTTGCCTAGATTTCGCACCATTTTAATTCGCTGACTTTCCCCACCTGATAGGGTTTCTGTTCGTCGGTCTAACGTTAAATACGACAATCCAATAGCAAGTAAGTTTTGAAACTTTTCTTTTAAATCGTCTAAAATAACTTCAAATGTATGAGATGGAAGTGATTGGATGAAATCCAGTAATTCGTCGATGGACAGGGCTGTAGCATCGGCAATATTCAACTGATTTATCGTACAAGATAAAATCGTTTTGTTTAATCGTTGTCCGTTACAACTAGGACAGGTTACGGTAGTTGTTACAAGATGTAAATCTTTTTTGCGTCTGCTGTTTTCTTTGGAGTTCTTCTTTAAAAATGTTTGTTCAATTCGCGGAACTAGCCCTTGGTACTTTACTGTTTTTCCCCATTCTTTGCTGGGATTTAAGGGTTTGTGTGTTGAAGCATATAAAAGCATGTCCCATTCTTCTGGGGTGTAATCGGCTAACTTTTTATCTGGATCGAAATAACCCGACTGTGTATAACGGGTTAATCTCCATCCTCCTGGTTGAAAGGTCGGAAATAAGATAGCTCCTTGATGTAGGGATTTGCTTTTATCCAATAGGGCTTCTAGGTTTACTGTTTGAGTAATTCCCAGCCCTTCACAGGTCAAACACATGCCCAGCGGATTATTAAAAGAAAAAGCGTTGGAGTAACCAACAAAAGGAGTACCCATTCTCGAATATAACAAGCGGAGGGAGGCGTAGATATCTGTAGCTGTCCCAACGGTAGATCGGGCATTACCTCCAAGTTTCTTTTGGTTGATTAAGATGGGTACATTTAAGTTTTCTATTTTATCTACATCAGGAATCCCCAAGTGCTGCAATCGATTGCGCGTAAAACTGTCTTGTGTCTCATTGAATTGACGTTGAGCCTCGGCTCCAATCGTTTTAAATACCAAAGAAGATTTACCTGATCCAGAAACTCCTGTAAAAACGGTGATTTTATTTTTTGGTAGGGTTAAGGATAGGTTCTTGAGGTTATTTTGTCTTGCATTTATGACGCGGATATCTTTCATAGCATTTAACCTTGTTAATACTTAACAAAGTTAATGATTGTTTTGAAATAGAAAAGAATTGAAGTCTCAAATTAATAGTTAACTTTGTTAAAGAATAAGGAAAGAAACGAGAGGATGAAACGTAACGAAAAAGAATTTTATAATCTTTTTACAGCACTTCAATGTTCTGTATTAGCCAATGCGAGTAAAAGTAGTACACATGGCATTACAGCTACGCATTATACTATTTTGGAGTATTTGTATCACAATGATAAAAGTACAGGGAAACAAATAGCCTGTGACTTTCAAATTAGTGCAGCTGCAATCTCTCGACAGATTAAGTTTTTACTGGAACATAACTTTATTCAACAAACACAGTCTACAACAGATCGTCGAACGTTTTATATGAGCCTAACAAAAAAAGGCAAAGACGTCGTTGCCCATTCCGAGAGTTTCAGAGCGAGCTTTACTCAAAAGGCATATGAAGTATTAACCAAAGAAGAAATAGAAGTGTTTCAAACACTTTTAGCCAAAATAGTACAATCAACAACATAAATGAAAACATTAGTACAACCACAGCGCTTACAAAAAGGAGATACCGTAGCAACGATTTCCTTGTCTTGGGGTGGAGCAGGTGATTTGCCTATCCGTTATCAAGCTGGTAAAAATCAGCTTGAAGAACAATTTGGATTGAAGGTTGTTGAAACAACACATGCGTTGCAATCGGCACAATGGATCTATGAACACCCAGAAGCAAGGGCTGCTGATTTAATGGAAGCCTTTCAAAATCCTGAGATTAAAGCTATTTTTTCTACTATTGGAGGAGAGGAAAGTATGCGTCTCCTCAAGTACATTGATTTTGATATTATTCGTCAAAATCCCAAGATTTTTTTGGGATTTTCAGATACAACGGTAACGCATTTCATGTGTTTAAAAGCGGGATTAAGTTCGTTTTATGGAACTTCAGTTTTAGTTGGCTTTGCAGAAAATGGTGGTATGCATGCGTATCAAATAGAAGATATCAAACGCACGCTTTTTAGTACAGCGCCTATAGGAGAATTAAAACCCAATAAGGCAGGATGGACCACAGAATTTTTAGATTGGTTTGATCCTTCTTTGCAACCGATAAAGAGAACACT
This sequence comes from Myroides odoratus, assembly GCF_001549985.1. GTDB lineage: Bacteria > Bacteroidota > Bacteroidia > Flavobacteriales > Flavobacteriaceae > Flavobacterium > Flavobacterium odoratum_A. Next base: position 79,277 of record NZ_LROZ01000012.1, read on the forward strand.
TACCCCTAGTGAAGGATGGGATTTTGCAAGAGGGAAAGGGAAAGTACAAGGTCCTTTGATTGGAGGGTGTATGGAAGTCCTAGAATTAATAAAGGGAACGATACTATGGCCAGAATTGGAGGTATGGAAAGGGGCTATTTTATTTTTAGAAACCTCAGAAGAAAAACCAGCGCCTTTTTTTATCAGGCATTGGTTGCGCGGGTATGCAGCTATGGGGATTTTAGAGGTAATACACGGTTTGATTATTGGGCGACCGTATGATAATCTGTATGCTGCGGAATATAAACAAGCGATTTTGCAAGTATTAGATGAAGAGGGATTGGGAGGTTTACCTGTAATTATGCAAATGGACTTTGGTCATACTTGTCCAACATTTACCTTGCCATATGGGCGATTGGCAGAAATTGATGTGGAAGCAAAGCGCTTTGCTATTTTAGAGGCTGGTGTGCAATAAGAAGGAGAATGTAAAGAAGTCTTTTTGTTTGTAGTAAGATGATTCTTAACACAATAAAATCACATAAACCCTAGATTTTTTGTATCTTAGTTCATTCAGCTATTCGTTTATTCTTCTTGATTGAAAAGAAAGTACAAGCATAAAAATTTGAACTTCTGTTCAGGTAAATAAAAAACCGATTAGTTCACTAATCGGTTTTTTCAATTATACGGTAAAATAGTTTGTAAAAGTATTCATCCAATTTAAAATCGCAATAAAATGAAAAAAGCATTGTTAATCGTTGATATTCAAAATGATTATTTTGAGCAAGGAGCATGGGAATTAGTGGGAGCCACAGCAGCAAGCTTACAAGCACAGAAAGTACTCCAACATTTTAGAAAAGAGGATTTACCCATTATTCACATTCAACATGTTGCCGTTGGTGAGGGACTGCCATTTTTTAAACCTAATACACAAGGCGTTGAAATACACGATCATGTAAAGCCTATAGCATCGGAAATGGTCATTGTCAAGCATTATCCGAATAGTTTCAAAGAGACTGCCTTGTTGGAATATTTGAAAGAAAATAAAATTACCTCTTTAGTTATCATGGGAATGATGACCCACATGTGTATTGATGCAACTACGCGAGCAGCAAAGGATTTCGGTTTTGACTGTACGGTTATTTCGGATGCTTGTGCATCAAGAGATTTGGAGCTGCAAGGAAAGACAGTAAAGGCCTTGGATGTTCATACCGCCTTTTTATCGGCCTTGGGATTTGCTTATGCCGATGTTGTACCTGCTGATGTATATTTGACTTCCACTAGGCAATAAGAAATTTTTAAAAGCATCTTTACACTTAAAGATGCTTTTTTATTATGATAGAAGTACCATGCTGTATGGGTTTTGATTTTCAATGGCTCTTATTTCATCCTTCGATGTATAGTCTTAAAGTTCCTTAAATTGACACACCATACGCGCTCTTTTTGTCCTTCTACTTAAAATCAATATGAATTTGATTGTAAACTGTAATTAATATTTTATTATTTATTTTTAATCTGTAATTTTATGGTTAAATAATTGATTATTTTATTTTTGGATCAGTCTAGTAATAAATCGGATTTTCTATTGTTAGAATAGAAAGGAGGATTAAAAACCAGTTAAACCTATGCGTAAACAATTCGTCGTTTTTTCAACATTACTTTTAATTGTAATGCTTCTACTTTCTATATTTTTAAATAAGAATTGGAGCATCTTTTTTGTAATTGTTCTCTTTTTTGTGATTATGGGGTATCAGGATATGTACCAAAAGAAACATACACTGAGGCGTATTTATCCAATTTTTGGCCGACTTCGCTATGTGATGGAAGAACTTCGACCTAAGATGTATCAATATTTTATTGAATCAGATACGGATGGTAAACCGATTAGTCGTATCGACCGCGCAACAATCTATCAACGAGCTAAAAAAGAATTGGAAACAGTTCCGTTTGGAACGCAACTAGACGTTTATGCGGAGGGATACGAGTGGATGTGTCATTCCATTGCGCCAAAAGCATTTGACAAACTAGATCACAATCCTCGCGTACTGTTTGGTAATAAGGACTGTAAACAGCCGTATTCGGCTAGTATTCTCAATATTTCAGCCATGAGTTTTGGTTCTTTAAGTGCACAAGCAGTAGAAGCGATGAATGGTGGTGCAAAATTGGGGAATTTTGCACATAATACTGGAGAAGGAGGGATTAGCCCTTACCATTTGAAAGGGGGAGGAGATTTAATTTGGCAAATTGGTACGGGATATTTTGGATGTAGAGATGAAAAGGGAAAATTTGATCCAGCTTTATTTGCTGAGAAAGCAAAACTACCTAATGTTAAGATGATCGAGTTGAAGATTTCACAAGGGGCCAAACCTGGACATGGAGGAATACTTCCCGCATCTAAAAATACAGTGGAAATTGCGCAAATCAGACACGTGACACCTCATACTATTGTGGCTTCCCCACCGTATCACTCGGCTTTTAATTCTCCATTAGAATTGGTTGAGTTTATTAAAGAATTGCGAAACTTATCAGAAGGTAAGCCCATTGGGTTTAAACTGTGTATTGGCCACAAAGCAGAGTTTATCTCTATTTGTAAGGCGATGGTTCACTTAGATACTTATCCTGATTTCATCACAGTAGATGGTGGAGAAGGAGGAACAGGAGCTGCTCCCCAAGAGTTTTCGAATTATATTGGAGCACCAATGTTAGATGGATTAGCTTTTGTGCATAATATTTTAACTGGAATGGGAATTCGCCAGCACATTAAGATTATTGCTTCTGGAAAAGTAACTTCTTCGTTTCATATTGCGCGTGCTATGGCTTTAGGAGCAGATACATGTAATTCCGCTCGAGCAATGATGATCGCTGTGGGATGTATTCAAGCCCTTTTATGTAACACCAACCGTTGTCCTACAGGAATTGCTACGCAAGACCCTAAGCTGACCATCGGCTTGGACGTTGCTGATAAAAAAGTCCGCATGGCAAATTACCATAAGGGAACGATTGAGAGCTTTGTTGAATTATTAGGAGCTTCGGGACTGGATGATATGAAAAACATTACGCGTACCCATATTTATAGACGTGTATCATTGAACGATATGTTGACGTATGAAGAAATTTTTCCGTCTCTAAAAGTAGGGTCTTTACTAGAAGGGAACATACCCGATCGATACAAACAAGATTTTGAATATGCAAATATGAACCGATGGGGGATTTCAAATGAAAACCAAGCCTAATTAGGCTTGGTTCTTGAATCCGCTTCAAAACAAAAATCCGTGCCTAGTTAACTAACTAGGGATGGATTTTTTGTTTAATAGAATAAAAAAAGGCTGTCTCCTTCTTTTGAGACAACCTTTAAAAGTTGCTTTGGATTATTTGGTCTGATATAAAGGAGTAATATCCATATAAATTAATGTTTGACTAATTTTATTGTTTTTGATTATAAAGATATCTGTGACAGGAAGTGTAATCTTACTGCCATCTAATCTGATATAAGTAACTTCCATCTGCGCGACAATAGAGCCAGGTTCTACCCAAGTTTTTAAAATAGTATGTTTTGTGCTTTTAACAGAGGAAAAAAAATCTGTTTGCGCTTTAAATACTTCTTTTTTACCTGTTGCAGGTGGAAAGTTACCAAATTTAAAAACAGAGTCGTCCGTTATTATTTTAGCAAACAACATTGGATCTCCACTATCAATAGCACTTATAATTGTTTCTATTTCAATTTGTTTTGGGGCTTTTTTACTCTGTGCGACAACTAGAGATCCAATCATAATCATCGTCAATACAATACATAGTTTTTTCATAATGTTAAATTTAAAATACAAAGTTATCCTTCGTTGTTGAGTTAATTATTGAACTAATGCAAGAAATGAAACGAAGAGATTTTTATAGTGGCTTTCGTAAATTTCATTCTTGTTTCATGTATTTGTGTAATGAAAACGCTATTAAATTAGAATAACGTAGTCCCGACAAATACTCCTATATTTTGTTTATAGGTTGCTTTTGGGCCATAAAAATCTAAATTAGCACCAATACCCATTTTTACTTTTTTATACGTAACGCCTATTCGTAAATCAATATAGCTTCTATCGTGTGCTTTATGATTCAAATCATAGTTGTATAAGCCTTGGACTCTTCCATAAAAACGTAAATTTTCGGTTAGGCTTGGAAAGTATTCAAAGATTAGGACATTTTCTATATTGTGATTTTCAATAAGATCGACTCTAGGCATATTAACTAATACAAAATCTTTACCCAGGAGCGTGTGACTTAATCCAATCGTGGGTCTTGTTCCTATTATGTTGTTGGTCCACATACCTCCATGAATCGATACTCCTTTCAAAAGCTCATACGAAACTGTTGCCAATACCATTGTCTCATTTTTGTCTTTATTATTGTCATAAGTATTCAACAGGTCAACAGCACTAAAAAATCCCCATCTACTTTGAGCAACTATTTTCTTGTTGACTGTCATTTTCAGGTTAACAGCTTCTGTTGTAAATAGCGCTTCTATTGGAATAGGTGTTGTTGAAAGTTCACTGTTTGCTTGTTTTTCTTGTGCAAAAGAAGAAGATACCAAACAAAGAAAAATCAAAATAGGTATACTAAATCTCATTGTGTATAGTTTTAGTTAGATGTATTGCTCAAAGTTCTAGCTTAAGTAGTGAAAAAATATTAAATTAGTTTAATAAATTATACTTTGTTTTGCATTATGGGTCAATTTTTGAATTATATAAATAAATATACATTACTTCAAGATGAGGAAGCTGAGCAGATTTTGTCCTACTTTGAGACAGAAGAAATAAAAAAAAATGAATTTATTTTAGAGCAAGGAGAGATATGTAGATACAATTATTTTGTTCTTAAAGGGTGTTTGAGAATTTATATTTTCAACGATGCAGGAAAGGAACAGATCCTACATTTCGCTATTGAGAATTGGTGGATTTCGGATTTATCTAGCTATTTTAACCAAACAAAATCGCGCTGTTATATACAGGCTTTGGAAAATTCTCAAGTGATTAAAATTAGTTATCAGAATTACAATCAATTAGTAGTTGAAAATCAAAATTTCAGTCAATTCATGAGAATCATATTTCAACAATCGTTTACTAATCTACAGGAGCACTTTGTTGATACATTAAATAGAAATGGAAAAGCTCGATATTTAGATTTTATTCAAAAACATCCAAATTTGGTTCAACGAGTTTCCCAGTATATGATTGCTTCCTATTTGGGATTAACACCTGAATTTATCAGTAAAGTAAGAAAGAAAATAGTTCAGTAATTTCTTATGTATAGTAATAGGATAGAGGTAAAACCAAAAAATCCATAAATAGTTACGCTTTACGGATTTTTTTGGTCTTTTAAGTCGGGATGGCAGGATTCGAACCACTACTTGTAAATATTTTTTAATCAGCTAGTTGTATTATTTGTTTGAAGCCAGCCCACCTAATAGCTCACCAGTAATGAAGTCTCTCAGTGCCCATGTATGAAATGAAAGCGCGCATTACATTTAATCTCAACTTAGTTTTTTATTGTAAGGATGTAATAGGTGAACTATTAATATTTTGTAAAATTATATTGTGCACAATATAATTGAATGTATATTTGTATAACAATTTTATAATCATAGTTGTATGAATGATTCTTTAGCACTTGAAAATCAAGTTTGTTTTCCTATATATGCGCTGTCAAAGACGATTATCAATCAATACCGTCCTTATTTGGAGGCTTTAGATATAACGTATCCGCAGTATTTAGTATTAATGGTATTGTGGAAGGAGAAACAACAGACGGTAGGGCAATTGGGTGAAAAGGTATTTTTAGATAGTGGTACACTAACGCCACTTTTGAAGCGAATGGAACAAAAGGGAATCGTTGTTCGAACAAGAGGGCCAGAAGATGAGCGTGTGGTCAAACTATCTTTAACAGAAAAGGGGATAGGATTAAGAGAACAAGCAAAAGGTATTCCACAAGAATTAATGAAGGCGATGCATGTTACTGAAGAAGAACTAATCGCTTTAAAAAATAGTATAATGCATATTTTAAATAAACAAAAATGAAAAAATTGTATGAAATTGGAGCCACAGCTACGGGAGGTAGAAATGGCCACGTAAAAAGTGAAAACGGTATTTTAGATTTACAAGTGCGTATGCCAAAAGCCTTGGGCGGAGCAAACGATGACTTTGCAAATCCAGAGATGTTATTTGCTGCAGGTTATGCTGCTTGTTTTGACAGTGCACTTAATTTAGTGATTAAACAGCAAAAGATTAAAACTGGAGAAACTGCAGTGACAGCCAAAGTAACTATAGGTCAATTAGACGCGGGAGGTTTTGGACTGGCAGCGGAATTACACGCTAATATACCTGGTGTTACCATAGAGGAAGCTAAGTTACTAATTGAAAAAGCGCATCAGATCTGCCCTTATTCGAATGCAACTCGTGGTAATATGGAAGTGGTATTAACAGTTTCTACGAACTAATTTATGTTTGCTATACTTGCAATTGTTCTTGTGGTTTTCGTTATCATAGAACATATTTATATCGTTTGGATGGAAATGTTTGCTTGGGAAACAGCAGGAAAGAAAGTATTTGGCAAATCGTTACCTCATGAATTATTTACCCCTACCAAAGCACTTGCGGCTAATCAAGGGTTATACAACGGGTTTTTAGTTTTAGGCTTGCTTTGGTCCTTTGTTGTTCAAGATGAAATCTGGAGTGTTAATCTTCGGTTGTTTTTTCTTGGTTGTATAAGTGTAGCTGGATTATATGGGGGACTAACGGCTTCGAAGAAGATCTTTTTTGTACAAGGGGGTCCAGCGCTTTTAGCCCTTCTATTTATATTAATTTCAAAATAAAATACATGTCATTATTAGACAATTTAAAATGGAGACATGCTGTAAAAGCATATGATCCAACAAAAAAAATAAGCGAAGAAAAAATTAATCAGATTGTTGAAGCGGCGCGTTTAGCTCCAACCTCTTCTGGATTGCAACCATTTAAAGTTATTGTTGTACGTGATCAAGCACTTAAAGAACAATTAGCAGCAGGTGCTTTAAATCCGGAATGCATGAAAGACTGTTCTCATGTATTAGTTTTTGCCGGATGGGATCGCTATACAGAAGAACGCATTGATGAAGTTTTCAATTTTACAACAGATGAACGCGGCTTACCACGTGGACGATTTGACAGTTATACTTCCATGCTGAAAAAAATGTATTTAGTACAACCACAAGAAGAAAATTTTGCACACATTGCTCGTCAAACGTATATTGCTTTAGGATTGGCACTAGCACAAGCAGCAGAATTGAAAGTAGATTCTACTCCTGCAGAAGGGTTCAGTAATGAAGTTGTAGATCAAGTTTTAAACTTACACGCGCACGGGCTAAAAAGTGTTTCTCTGATGTATATTGGAGTGGCAAACCCAGAAAATGATTGGATTGCACCAATGAAAAAGGTGAGAACTCCAAAAGGAGAATTTGTCATTGAAATGTAATCTAATCAAATGATGGATTGCATTTACCTGATTGAAGGATATTAGATTAGTGCATTTGCACTCGAAATTGCCTTCGGGATTTGGGGCGTAATAAGCTAGGGAAGCTATAGATAAGTTGATGAATGCTTGATGTATTTTAATGATAAAGAGCATTGTCAATACACACAAACAGCAGCAATCGAAGAGATGCTGCTGTTTGTGTGTATGATAGATAGATTAACTATAAATCTCGGGATTAACTAGTGTCGGCATTGGTTTTCCCTCTATAAAAGCGACAATATTTTCTGCGGCTACTTTTGCCATTCCTTCACGTGCTTGTTCAGTGGCGGAACCAATGTGAGGAAAAATATTGATGTTCTCAAGTTCAAGTAGGGGAGAATTGACAGGCAAAGGCTCTTGTTCTGTAACATCTAGTCCTGCGCCGAAAATCACACCGTTGACAAGAGCATCATATAAATCACTTTCTCTGATAAATCCCCCTCTAGCAGTATTGATTAGCAGGGCATTCGATTTCATCTTTGCAAAGGTGTCTTTGTTGAATAAATAGTGTTCTTTTGGCGTGTAATTGGCGTGAATACTGATTACATCTGCTGTTTGCAGTAAAGTCTCAAAGGAAACATAAGTAGCCTGAAGTTCGCGTTCTGCATTTTCATTTCTACTGCGGTTATGGTAGATGATCTTCATGTTAAAAGCAGCTTTACATTGTTTGGCCATTTCATAGCCTATTCGCCCCAAACCAAAAATACCTATTGTTTTGCCATGTAGTTCTTGTCCTAAATGAGCCAAAGGATTAAAATGGGTACTCCAACCACCCTTTTTAACTTTTTCCAAATTAAAAGACGCTTTACGTGCCGTCATTTGCATCAGTAAAAAAGCAGTATCTGCAGTGGCATGACTCAACACATCAGGTGTATTAGAAAGAGCTACTTTTCGCGCTGTTGCTTCCGCTATATCTACGTGGTCATAACCTACGGAATACAATGCAATAGCTTTAATATTTGGACATTGTTCAAAGAAATCACGGTCAAGGTTTACTTTGCCTACACTGAGAATTGCATCACTTTTTTGGCAGTATGACAACCATTCTTCTCTACTTAATTCGTCTTTATTCGGTAAAATTAATTCAATATCCTTGTGATGTAAAAGTTGCATACCAATAGTTGGAATGCGTTTATTTAGAAATACTTTCATAGTAATTTAGTTTTTTATGACGCATTTTTTGAGTAGTTCCATAAAAGTACAATTTTTAGGTGAAAAAAATGATTATAACAGCTAAACTAACAGAAAGAGAAAATAGTTGTACTATTTGTTGACTAACGCTTAAATAACAAGGAAGGAGAAGAAACGTGTCTTTCTGTTTTTGTGAGCCTATTTACTTTTAGTTTCAGGTAAACAAAAATAAAAGCTACTTTTTACGATAGGGAAACAGTGCTTTGTGTGGAGTGATGATCCAGAAAAAGACTTGCATCTTGATTGAGATTTTCAATGCAGATTGACTAAAGGAGAAGCAAAGCTATACTTTGTATTGTTGTAAGTGATTTAGAAGTTGGATTTGCAGCAAGATATCCAAACGCAGTTTAAAGCTTTAAATTCTGTTGGATATTTTCTGCTGTACAAAGGATCATAACGGGTACTTGTATGGAGTACCCGTAATAGTTATTTTTTCTTTTTTTTCTTTGATTTATTGTACCAAATAACAAATCCAGTAATCGGTAAAGAAGCACAAATTAAGGATCCGATAAAGGCCATAATTTTAGTAGGATAACCCCAGATGGTTCCAACATGCAAATCATATTTTAGCGAATTAACCTTACTTCCTAAAGCAATGCTTTGGTAGGTATGATTTTGTAAGGAAGTGATTTGCCCTGAATTTTTATCAAAATAAATCCACTCGAATTTACTTGTTTTATCTTGTTCTAATCGCACCTGTAAATTGTGTTCTGTACTGGTCTTATCTCCCAATCGGAGTGACACCATATCAGCAGTTGGAAAAGTTTGAAGCACATACTGTACAGCATTATCAAGCGTATTGGAGTACACTTGATCCACAAAATCAAATGCAGTAGGTTCCATAACCTGAAACTTAGCCTCATCTACTTTATTTAACGTCTTTTCGACAGACTTACTGAATGTAGGAAAGGCAAATAGTATTCCTGTAAAACCAATAAGAATTGCGAGCACAAAACTATACATGCCCAATAGGTTGTGAAAATCGTAATTTAGTCGTTTCCAATTGACCGAAAAGTCAAAGGCAAAACTTCTTTTAAATGTTTTTCCTTTCCATTTTTTTGGCCACCACAACAGGATTCCTGTGATGCTGATAACAAGAAATAAAACGGTACTACCTCCAACCACCCATCCACCATATTTACTGCCTAACCAAAGGTTGCGATGTAGTTGTAAAACCTGGTAAAAAAATTCGCGTTTGCTATCTTCTACTTGTTGTACTTGCCCAGTATAGGGATTAATAAACACGCGTTTGTAATACACTATTTCATTGCCGATGCCGAAAGCTTCTTTGTCTGTTTTTAAGGCTCGAAATACCCAAGTTCTGTTTTTAGCGGGATAGATATCTACTCGATTAATGGGGTAGTCTTTTCCCACAGCTTCTTGAGCCAAACGCTCAACTTCTGAATAAGGTAACGTTGCTGTATTCGCTTCATTCTTGTCATTTACAAGATAAAAATGATCGGGATAAACTACTTTTTTTAAATCATCATGAAAAACATAGATACAACCTGTAAGACTGACTACGACCACGATAATACCCGTAAACAATCCCAACCATTTATGTAACCATAAAAGAAATTTCTTCATGGATTAAAAATTATATTGTACACTTATAGTTGCTTGCATTCCATTACCTCGAATGTAATCTGCATCTAAAGCGCGATATTGACTTACAACAGGATAGTATGTTTTATTGAATATATTTTCTACTCCCATACTCGCTTTCCAAGCTTTGTTGAGGGTATAGGTTGTTGCTAAGTTGAATAAACTGATATCTTTGACTGCTCCTTCGCTGTTTTTGTATTTTCCTTTTTCATTTACCTCAAAGCGATCTCTGCTTCCTGAAAACAGCCAATACAGTTGAATACTCCATTTATCCGTTGGCGTAAAGTAGACAAAACCCGTTGCTTTTGGCGGAGAAATACGTCCACCGTTTAGATACACTTTATTTCCATCATCAAATTTAGCTTTTCCTTCTACATAGGCATAAGAACCACCAACAGTCCATTGTGGAGATAAGGTAGCTTCTCCAGTAATTTCAAAACCGTGTACACGTTCCGGTTCTCTTTGAGCAACTAAATATCCATTGACATCCACCAAATTAGCCCCTAATTTAGAGGTACTAAGGTAATAAGCACCTGTAAAATTGAAAATGGAGAATCTACTTGAAAAACCGATTTCGTAATTATTGGTAATAATCGGTTCGGTTTCTAATTGACCTAATGTACTTTCGGTCGCTCTTCTTAAAATACGCCCTAATTCATTAATGGCAAATCCTTGTGAAAAACTGACAAAAGGATTAAATGCTTCGTATTTATTGTAGCGCAATCCAATGTTAAATAACGTTGTTTTATAAGGGATTTTACCTCCTTGTACAAAAATACTCCCCTCATTATTAGGTCCAGAAGCGATGGTATTAAAATCCTTAACTTCTACATTTGCATTTTCATATCTAATTCCTCCTTTAAAAATAAGATGATCCAATACATCTATTTTTAACTGAGCATAAGGTGCTATATTCACCATATCCATTGTAGGAATATAAACCCTTCCGTCCGTTAAGTCTTGATCTGTTTTATCGTTTAGTAAATCAATACCATAGGTTATTTCACTAGGTCTATTAAATAAAATAAAAGGAGTATTTAAATTCAGACGAACTCCTTTTTTATTGGAGTTAATTCTCGTTTGCCCAGGACCATACCAAGCAGTGCCTTGTTCAACGTAGCGATTCATTGATCGGAAAGAATTCATATAGAAAGACAAATCAGCTTGGGTATCAAGAAACAAATTACTATGGGTATAGCCCAACATAATATTGTGATTATAGGGTGTTCCCGCATGTTCTCCTGGATCAGTTCCTGCAATTCCTATTGTAGGTTCGCTTCCATATTTTCCTGTTTTACTAATGTATCTTGCATGTTGTGTACTAGAATACCCATTGTAAAAAGCGCGAATAGTAGAATTTTCATTGATTTCATAGGTAATCTGTGCAAATAAATTCTTCTGATAAGTATTGGATAATCCATCCGTTTGCCCAACAATGAATCCTTCACCATCACGCTGAACGCCTGTATAATCTAAAGATGCCCCTGCGATATAATTCCATTTTTGATACTTCCCTCCAAAAGATTGGGATACTTTGTACCCTAAAGTACCGCTGCTATTGGCTGGATTAAATGAAGTTCCCAAAACCGTTGTTCCTCCAAATGCGTTATCTCCTTGCTTTTTCTTGGTGATGTAGTTGATGATTCCACCTGTAGAACCATTGCCGTAAATTGCTGTAGCTCCTTTGATGACTTCCACTCGTTCAATAGCAAATGGAGCAATTGAACGAATATCTCTGGCTCCATTCATGAGTGGGGTTGATTGTGGAATACCATCTATTAAAACAAGTAGCGGTCTCCCTCTTAATGTTTGTCCAGAAGAAGTACCTTTATTCGTAGCACTTCCTAATCCTGGAACTAGATTGCTTAAAATCATAGAGATATCAGTCGTCACGCTCATCTGTTTCTCCATTTCCTTTTGGTTGATGATCGTAACAGAAGAAGGGATGGTTGCTATATTTTCTGCACGTCGACCAGCCGTGATGACAATTTCATTCAAAGCATGTTCAGCTGCTTGTAATTGTATCGGTAAAATGGCTTTTAATTCAGATTTTAAAACCGTTAGAATTTGTTCCTGATAGCCATTTGCTGTGATTAATAAGGTAGCATCTTGATAAGGAGTCCAATCTAAAACTAACTCTCCACTCGTATTTGTTACTCCTTTATTTTCTCCATTAATCGAAATTACGGCTTGATTAACCGCATGTAAATCTTGATTGGTAACTTTAATAGTTACTTGTTGAGAAAATAGGGTGGTGGTTGAAAAAATAAAAATGAGCCCAAAAAATAAAGCTTTCATCTCCCAATCTTTTATTGATACTAGCATAAAAAACACCTTGTTTTATTTAGAATAAATCTATTTAACTGGCGCAAAAGTAACTATATTTTAGAATTATTCTATTTAAAGAATTGTAATTTTTTTGAAAAATTTGAGGTTATACTTCCAAGCGTTTATAAGGAGACAGTTTGCCGTTTATTAAGCAGTTTTCAAAGTGGAAGATCAATTGGTAGTTCCGTTCACTTAAATAGATGTCCGTTTGATTGTGTACTTTACGCAAATAGCTTTTAAGGGACTTGCTGTAGAGAAGTAGTTCTTTAGTGTACCACAAGCTAATTTACTTGTTGTAATCGCTCTATGATAGGATTATTAGGATAGATGTAAAAACAAAAAATCCGTAAATAAGTACTATTTACGGATTTTTTTCGGTCTTTTAAGTCGGGGTGGCAGGATTCGAACCAATGGGTACAGGTCAATCCGCGAACGTATGTTTTCTTTTTATAAATGTAATTTCATGCCTTCGTGCGAAGCTACAAAACCTAATTTCTCATAGAATCGAATGGCATTAGGACGTTTTTTGTCCGAAGTCAATTGCAATACATGAGCACCTTTTGCTTTGACACGCGCAATGGCCCAACGGAAAAATTGCTCGCCCAAACCTTTGCCTCGAAAATCTTTATGAATACGCACGGCTTCAATCTGCGCACGAATACCTCCTTGGTATGTTAAATACTGTAAAAAGCTCAATTGCAGTGTGCCAATAATTTGCCCATTTTCATCTTCAACAACAATCAATTCCTGATTTGGGTCTTTGTCAATATTCTGAAAAGCATCGGTATAAACTTTTGGCAAAGGATTTTCAAAACGCTCTCTTGTTGCACCCAATGCATCATCCGCCAACATTGCAACAATCATTGGTACATCTTCTAATTTTGCTTTTCTAAAAATCATAAGTTTCTAATTTTTGTTCCTTTAAAACACTGGATAAATGTAGGAAATTGAAGAACAAAAATAGCTGTTTTGTCAGTAAAATACGCTGTAAAAATAAACGACATTTAGATTGATTTACTGTAGATTAGTAGGGTATGGTAAAAACAAAAAATCCGTAAATAAGTACTATTTACGGATTTTTTTCGGTCTTTTAAGTCGGGGTGGCAGGATTCGAACCTGCGACCTCCTGGTCCCAAACCAGGCGCGATGACCGGGCTACGCTACACCCCGAATAAGCGGAGAGACAGGGACTCGAACCCTGGCGACCGTTACCAGTCGACAGATTAGCAATCTGCTCCGTTACCACTCCGGCACCTCTCCTGAAAACTGAGGAATCCCTCATTTTTACTGGAGCAAACATACTATTACTTTTTATTTTATGCAAATAATTTTAAGGTAAAAATAGCAGAAAATAAGGTGTATTTTTTTACTACATTAAGTATGAGGTGGATATGATTGAAAAAAAAAGTAAAAAAGAAATGGAGGACATTCATTTTATCTTAAAACCACCCTATTTTAAAGGGAAGAAGGGAAGTTTGATTTAAATTATCTCGTATCTTTGTGCCAGAAATAAAGATAGAGCGAAGAAAAAAATGCAGTTCTAGCCTAAATCAATGCAGCAATTTATGAAATTTGATACAACCTTAACTTTTTCAAGTGATCGCTTGAAGTTTATTATTGTAAATGACCAATACGTAGAGGACATTTTTAGAGAGTTAACTCCAACAGTAGCTAAATTCTTACCTTTTATCCCTACGCAAAAAAAAGAAGATACATTTGGCTTTGTGGCTTATAGCTTGGGACAATTAGAAAAGCAAAAAGATATTACTTTACTTGCGACTGATAATCAAACAGGTGAATTTATTGGATGTTGTGGAATCCACGATATTTGTGATGAATCTATCTCGATAGGCCTTTGGATCAAAGAAAGCGCAAACGGAAAAGGATATGGTAAAGAAATCGTCCGAGCATTAGAACAATTTGTTTTCGATCATTTAGCAGTGGATTATCTAATTTACAATGTAGAACGAAACAATGCGGGAAGTATCAACATTGCAGAAAAATTAGGTTACGCTTACCACAGTAATTTCGAACGCAACATCAGTGAAGAAAAAGTATTGGATATGTTGCATTATCGCAAGGCTAATCTTGCCAAGCAATAAATCCAATTAAAAATAAGTGAATAGAAAAGTTCAGTTTGATTCTAACGAATTAAATTGAACTTTTTTGCATAACAACCGGAATAAATATGAAACAAATATCCTCCTATACGCCAGAAAATCTTGCTAAACTTTCCTTTTTAGAGGAATCAGATCGAGAACTTATATCTTTATTGGAAGCATTATTTCGGGGTGAAACCAATTGGTCTGAAGTACTCCTGCAGGTAGAAGAAGCTCCGGATTTATCAGTGGTTTATCCTTGTATACTCTCGAATATAGTGGAAAATAGCACCCAAGAAGCGACGCTGATTGAACGCGAAGTACAGCTGCGATTACTCGCTGTAATACTGCAAAAGATGGGTAAGTACTGGAATAACTATCGCTCAGTTTCGATACCCAATACTGCAGCTTGGCTAGAAGGATTGATTGAAAATCCCAAACAAGAGATAGCGAAAGAAGAGCAAACCAAGCAAGTTTGGTTTCACTTGTTGCAACTGCTATTAACAGCTCAAGACGATCTCAATCAAGTGACAACCTACAATTTAATTCAAGCAGGAATAAAGCAAGAGATAACGATGATTGTAGCGATGTTAGCCCCTCAAGAGCGAAAGGTATTTGCTGCTCATGAGCAATGGGAAAGCACTCGATTGATGTTTAGAAAAATACAAGAAGACGATAAAGCACTCTTGCAAGATCACTTTACACCAGCAGTTGGAAAATATTTGAGTATAGATGCCTTAAATCATCCCGTATTAGTACAAGCCTATATTCAACAGTCACAAGTAGAAATGCAACAAGGGACTTGCTTAGTTTTAATGGCTTTTGAACGTGAAACGAATGTGTTTGTTGGTTGTTTAACGCTGAATGATATCAATTTTGTAACTGCTGAAATAGGATTGTGGGTCAGCGAAGCCCAACAAGGGAAGGGGTATGGCAAAGAATTACTCAATCAAGCAATTGCTATAATAGAAACAAGTATTCCAACGAATGAAATTATTTATACCGTTGAAAAAGAGAATCATATTAGTATAGCACTTTGTGAGAATATGGGATTCCAATTGGAACGAGAATTAATCCTAGAACCTACACCTCTAAAGAATAAGTATAGAGAAATGTTGCGCTATGGTAAAACTGTAACCAAGAGACAATAAATAGATGTTAGCCCCTTGTTAGTAAGAAGAAATAGCCAATAGTGGCGTTTATTTGGTAAAGGAGTAAAAAAAATAGCGAGGGTTACTCGCTATTTTTGTATCGTTATAAGAGAAAAGAGAAAAATCGGTGCATTAGAATTTATAACGCACAGCAATACCTAAGTCTAGGTATAAACCATCTCTATACGCATTGTTCAAATACAATTCTGGACGTGCGTCAATGGCAATTTGCAAGGGAATATCCAAATTGTATTCCAATCCCACTGTTCCTGTTAATAGACCAAATGTTCCATCGTCTTTGTATCGACGACCATGGTCATGGTATTTGTAGTCATAAGTTCCTACAGCCGCACCAGCACCAGCAAACCAATTCAGATTGCCTTCAATATTCCAAACCCATTCGTACAATCCTGTAACCTTCACTGTATTGTAGTTATGGTTGTCTCTAAATCCTAGGTTAACCTCTAAGCGATTGTTACGCATTAAATCTCTTTGGTAAGAAATCTCCGTTCCTAATCCTGAATTTGCTCCAAAACGCAAACCAATAGCATTTTTAGGTCCTTTTTGTGCAAAGGATGTTGTAGCAACAAGCCCAACTAATCCAATTGAAAGCAGCAATTTTCTCATTTTCTTATTTAATTTTTAGTTTAAGACTGCAAAAATAAGGAATCCATGAGGATTATAAAAGAGGAGTGTATAAATGAATTAAAGTGATAAAATTGATTTTTTTGTTGTCAATTTTAAATAAAGGAATTATCTTTGTCGCTTAATTATCAGGAATTTTTCTAAAAACAAGTAGAAAAATAGCAACCTGCAACAACAAGCAAGGTGCTGCAAACGATAAGCCAGTAATGGAAAAAATGTTGTATATACCACACTTAGGTATAATTGATGTAGTATTTTTTTTCATTTGGTACACGTTGTTTACTTGCTTTTAGAATAAAAAATAGAACTATGTCAGACAATAAATTCTACACTCTTATTCCCTTTTTTGTATTTGTAGCTGTCTTTTTAGGTAGTGGAATCGCTTTGGATAATTTTTATCAATTGCCCTCGCCTATAGCTATTAGCTTTGGGATTATTACAGCGTTCATGCTTTTTTATAAAACCCCAATTAACGACCGTATAACAGCGCTAATTGAAGGCTGTGGGGATAGTAAAATTATAACCATGTGTTTGATCTACTTACTCGCTGGGGCTTTTGCAACTATTACCAAAGCAATTGGAGGTGTTGATGCAATGGTACATATCGGTTTACACTATATTCCAGTGGCTTATTTAGCTGTGGGAATTTTTGTCATCTCTTGTTTCTTATCCCTTTCTATTGGAACATCAGTCGGAACGATTGTGGCCTTAGGACCAATCGTTGTAGGATTAGCAGAAAAAACAGGAAGTGCTATGGGCTTACTTTGTGGTGCACTATTAGGAGGAGCTATGTTTGGTGATAACCTCTCTGTTATTTCAGATACAACAATTACAGCAACGCAGACAATGGGATGTGAGATGAAAGATAAATTCAAGGCCAATTTTAAAATTGCTATTCCAGCAGCTTTGTTGACGCTTGTTGTTTTGGTATTCATGAAAAATGATACGGTAGATGTTGCTTTAGCTTTGGATGAGCAAACCAATTATGTCTTGCTGATTCCTTATGTATTGACCATTATCTTGGCCTTGGTCGGAATCCAGGTTTTCGTTGCTCTTTTCATAGGTATTCTCTCAGCAAGTCTTATTGGTTTAGTGCAAGTAGATTTTGATGTGGTAGGTTTAGCTACCCATACTTATGAAGGGTTTACTTCCATGACGGAAATCTTCTTATTATCCATGTTGACAGGAGGTTTAGCACGTATGATTGAACAACAAGGAGGGATTGCATGGATCTTGAAAAGCATGCAAAAGAGAATTCGAACCAGTAAAGGGGCGGTTTTTGGTATTGCCTCTCTCGTTTCAGGGATTGGGGTTTGTGTGGCAAATAATACCGTTTCGATTTTAGTTGCAGGAAATTTAGCAAATGATGTCGCAACTGAATACAAACTAAATCGCCCATATGTCGCTTCAGTATTAGATATTTTTGCTTGTATTATACAAGGAATACTTCCGTATGGAGCTCAAATTCTTATTTTATTGAGTTTTACAAATAAGAAATTAGGCTATCTTGAATTGATTTCTCAAGGATACTACTTTGCTTTTCTATTTTTAGTTACTGTGTTTTACATGATGTTTTTTAGAAAAGAGGTACAAACAACTTAAAATAGTTATATTTGCGCTTTGTCAAAACAAAATTTAAATATACATGAAATTATTAGAAGGAAAGATAGCAATTATTACCGGTGCTACACGTGGAATTGGTAGAGGTGTGGCAATAGCGTTTGCAGAGCAAGGAGCTAATGTAGCTTTTACTTATAGCTCATCTGTACAAGCAGCAGATGAATTAGTAAGCGAATTAGTAGCTTTAGGAGTTCAAGCAAAAGGATATCAATCAAATGCAGCAGAATATGCAGCAGCAGAACAATTGGTTGATGAAGTTTTGAAAGACTTTGGTAATATTGATATTTTAATTAATAATGCAGGTATTACAAAAGATAATTTGTTAATGAGAATGTCAGAGCAAGATTTTGATGCAGTTATCGAAGTAAACTTGAAGTCAGTGTTTAATATGACAAAAGCCGTACAGCGCACCATGTTGAAAAATAGAAAAGGATCTATTATTAATATGAGTTCTGTTGTAGGGGTAAAAGGAAATGCGGGTCAAGCAAATTATGCAGCATCTAAAGCAGGAGTGATTGGGTTCTCTAAATCAGTAGCTTTAGAATTAGGATCTAGAAATATTCGTTGTAACGTAATTGCACCAGGATTTATTGAAACAGAAATGACGGGGAAATTAGCAGAAGATGTGGTAAAAGGATGGACAGATGCGATTCCATTAAAACGCGGAGGAAAACCAGAAGATATTGCAAATGCATGTGTGTTCTTGGCTTCAGAGATGTCTGCTTATATTACAGGACAAGTAATCAACGTGGATGGAGGAATGTTAACCTAATCCATTTTAAATACAAAAAGGAGAGAGTAAATTTGATTTACTCTCTTTTTTTTTGCTCTCGTGGTGCATGGATTCATCTTGGTATAGGAGCAATTTGTTTAAAGGGAAAGAAAAAAGAAAAAGCAAACCTTAAAAATATTTGATTTATAGACGAAAAAAGGATAATTTTAAGATTCAGTTGAAATGATTTAAGCTTTAAAAACATTGAAAGATTTTATAACCCACAATCAAAAAGTCTGGGATAATCAAGCAAGGGCTAATGTCGCTTGGTCTCAACCTGTTAGTAGTGAACAAGTAGAAAATGCAAAAAAGGGAATATGGGAGTTGTATATATTGCCAACCCCAATAGACAAAGATTGGATTGGCGATGTTAAAGGAAAAAAAGTATTGTGTCTCGCTTCTGCTGGTGGACAACAAGGTCCCATATTAGCTGCTTTAGGAGCAGAAGTAGTGGTATATGACTTATCTGAAGAACAATTGAATAAAGATGCGATGGTAGCACAACGAGATCACTTAAATCTGCGTATTGTACAAGGCGATATGTGTGATTTATCTCCGTTTGAGGACGCGTATTTTGATTTAATTGTGCACCCTATCTCCAACTTATATGTCGATGATGTCAACAAAGTATGGAAGGAGTGCCATCGTGTTTTAAAAGTGGGAGGAAAGCTCATCAGTAGTTTCTATAATCCTATTGTTTTTGTCGAAGATCGAAGCGCAGAATTAAAGGAACAAGGATTAATTCGCCCGCGTTTTACTATTCCTTATGCAGATAGTGTAGATTTAACACCAGAAGAATTACAACAAAAAGTGGATAGAGGTGAGGCATTCGTGTTTGGCCATACGTTGAAGGATTTAATTGGAGGGCAAACACAAGTTGGTTTTGCTATTACAGCGTATGAGGAAGCATGGCAACCCAATCCTCGTTTCACAATAGACACTTTTATTCCAACCTTTATAGGAACACAAAGTGTGAAATTATAAAAACTCATAGTCTTGAATTATATGGAAAAAAAACGTACGTGGTTAGGAATAGATACAATTTCGGTTGAGCATCTGACCTGTATTGAAAAAGAAGGTAGTTATCACTGCAAAGGGGAACTCGTAGGCAATAAAAATAATCGCATCTATGGAGTAGAATACCAAATTGTAGCTACTTCCAATTGGGAAACCAGATTTTTTGATATTCGTTGTCAAGAAGGACATCGTTATTATCAATTAAGTGGACATAAATTAAATGAACAATGGATGTTAGATGAACAAGAATATCCCCATTTAAAAGAATGTTTAGATATTGATATTTCAGTTACCCCTTTTACGAATACGTTACCCATTAATCGATTAAAACTAGCTATAGGAGAGTCAAAGACAATCCCTGTATTGTATATTAATCCTTTAGAGGAAAATTTTACGATGATACAACAGCAGTACACCAAATTAGCTGACAATACCTATCATTATAAAAATATTTGGAGTGATTTTGAAGCTACCATTACAGTTGATCAAGATGGATTAGTGGTCGAATACCCAGGACTTTTTAAAACCGTTTAGAGCAGTTGCCAATGCGAATTTAAAATTTGTATTGTGCGAGGATATAGAATAGAAAAGAGCATTGATATTTCAATGCTCTTTTTTTTGTTCTATCCTAGAGCCCTATCAAAACAACGGCTTGTTTCTTCACTTCTGGAAATTTCACATTTTTAAAAACAGTTCTTTTTTGTTAATTGTTTTGGTAATATGATCATGTTTTTAACAGAATGAATTAAAATGTTGATTTTATTTCAAATAGTTTTATACTATTCTTTGCATGTTGATCATGTCAAATAAGTGATTTAGGTATTGATTCGTTTCGTATTGAACGGAGCAAAAGAATGAAAACACAACTTCAAACTAAAAAAACTTTCTATATCAACAATTGTATGTTGAAAAATCACATAAAAGAGAACATCGGGATAGTAATAAAAAAGAAGGGATAAAAGCGATGGACAATGGATAAATATAGAATTACTGATGAATCCATGGAGTATAATGGGCACAAATTGTGGCGTATTGAATGTTTGCGTACACACAAAAAGGGAGGTTGGATTCAAAATGAAACCAATTTGAGTCAATTAGGCGAAGCATGGATTGCAGACAATGCTAAAGTATATGGAGAAGCATCAATTTCAGATAATGCGAAAGTAAGTGGAAATGCGGAAGTATTTGGGGCAGCACAAATTACAGCAGACGCACAAGTCTATGATCATGCTATGGTTTCTGATTATGCCAAAGTGTGTGATTATGCTACTGTTGAGGATTCTGCTCAAATTTACGGACATGCCACTATTTCGGGACATGCGCTTGTAGCTGCATATGCGCAAGTATATGATTATGCTTCAATAGAAGGGTGTGCACAAGTCTATGATAATGTGCAAGTCTATGGTCATGCAAGAGTAAAAGATTATGCTCATGTTTTTAAAGAGGCTCGCATCAAAGGATATACAGTTGTATTGAACAATGATCGTGTAAGTGAAAATTTATATAACTGGGAAGATATTAATGAGTTGTCTTTCTTGGAAATTAGTGATGTGAATGGCAGTAAATCTGCACAACTCTATGCAAATGGTCGACATCAAGTAGCCGTGAAGGTATCTTTTGTGGCAAAAGATCGAAATAAGAACACAATAAAAATATCAGCAAAGGAAATCTTTGAAAATATTGAATTTGTGGATGAAGAAAATAGACTCATTCAAAATGGAATAACCTATACCGATACTCCAAGTATATATGTTTACCCACTGCCCGATCAAACAAGAATAACGAACAAGGAGACAAAATCAACAGCCTTGTTTTATTGCTCCATAGATCGCATGATTAATGCCTTTAAATTATGTGTTAGATGCAAAATTAAGCAGTGGTCTATAACGAATGGAATGGAGAAGATAAAACGCATAGAATATAGTACTTCGATTGAGAATAATAATGACCTGATGAAAGAAGATTTCATAATCTTTCATGTGGTTCCGAAACGACAGTTTACCCAATCAAATTTAGCTGTACAAATTTTTACTGAAACGGAGGTCAATGGAATACCTAATTCTATTTTGACTAAATATTATGTCCAATTTAATCAACTCGATGGTATAATAACACGACAAGCATCTTGTATTGAGAAAAATTGGTTCCATTATAGGCAAATGGGTATTTATAAAGGATGCAGTGTCTCTACGGATAGTTCCTTTGTGAAAAATGACAACGCTTTGTTTACAATGAAATTTGAATATACTTCAAGTAAATATAAAGTGATAACTGCTAAAAATCACGAGGTAGACGGTCTTTGTTTTTGGGTATACCAATTGTGGGAAGGACTATTATGGTCCTATTATGAAGGGGGAGGTGAAATGTATTTTTTACTGTATGATCAATATGGTAATGAAGCCAATTTAAAAGCACAAGTAACAGAAGATGGACGATTGAATTTTCATGTTCGATTGTTAGCATTAAACCAGGAGTAAATTAAATACGCTATGAGTCATTTTTATTCACAAAGCCAAAATTTGGCAAGTACAATACACACAGGAATTGATCCGCGAACGGGTTCATTTTCTTTGCGCATTCCTATCGCTTTAGTACGGTGTAACTACGGGAAAGGTCCTATGATAAACCTCACGTTACAGCATCAAACGCGAAATAAAGAACAGCAGGGATTTGGTCTTGGTTTTAGTTTCTCTTTTACCTCTTATGATCAAGAAAATAAAATATTAAAATTAGCAACAGGCGAACAATATCAAATAGAGGATAATGAAATCTCTTTTGAAGTGAAACAAAGCAAGCAAAAGAACTTTGTTTTTGAGCGTTTAATAGACTGTTATAGAATTACGTATGAAACAGGACGAGTAGAAATATTAGCTAGCCCATCGTCCAAACAGAAGATTAAAAATACCGTACGCATAGCGAATCAGGAGGGTTTTTCCGTAACCTTAAAATGGGCTTTAAATCAGGCCAATTATTTAGTAGAGATAGCGGATGAACAGACAAAGCTTGTGCAAATTGATTATACGGATCAACTTCACACTAGTATCATCCTTTTTCCAGGTACCATAGAAGAGAATAGGTTTGACCTGACGCTGGTTAACGACTATTTAAAGACGTTAAAGCAAGTGACAACAGAGGATACTTGGGCTTTTGATTATACCACTGTTGGATTATTAGAACAAATTGTACATCCAACGGGCATAACCGAAAGGATTGAATATCAATCAGAATACCTTCGTTTCCCTCAGGATGTGTATACCGCTTTGACCGTTGCTACCTGTCATATCATCTATGCTAAAAACCATCAACTGCGCTCCGTTTCTTCCTTTATTTATACCCAAACCAATTTCTTAGGGTTTGCTAGTGCACTAGATTTTAAATGCAATCGAGATAATCTGTATGAGCTATTGAATACCTATCAATATGGATGTATAGAAACACAGGTATTGGATCAAGAGGTGATAGAAACACAACGACTGTATAATAAGTATCATCTTCTTGTTAGTGAAATTATTTCTTTTAATTCTCCCAATGGCTTAACGAGTATACAAACAGAGTTAGAATATTACGATGTAGTAGGTTTGTCCTTTGCTCAACAAGTTGATGAGTTTCAGGTGTTAAAACGAAAAAGAATCACTTGGAAAAAGAATCACAAGGAAATACAACAAGAAGTTTTTCATTTTGAATTTGATCCCCAAGGCAATCTGCTATTTGAAATCCATCCCAACGGAATTGCTATTGCTTAAAAACAGGGTTTTAATAGTTGAAAATAGCATGGAATCAGATGCATTAAAATAAAAAAATAATACTGTAAAGAAAAACATAAAATAGACTCCTACCATTGGGTAAGGAGAGTGAAAAGCTTGTTTCATTTTGACGGGAAAAATCCTATTTTTTTTAAAAGTGTTGTTTTGTTAATATAATAAGGGTTTTGATCAGTGAATTAACCTATTTGATACCGTTTTGGTTGGTATTTGAGCTAGTTTTATCAGACTTCTTTTTTAAAATAAGAATAGTAAAAATAGAAAGGGCTTGGTTTAAAGTATAGAATATTGATTGAAAATACCTTTAAAAATTAAAAAAAGATGGGAAATGACTCCATATAGAAAAGAAATAGAGGAACAAAAGAATAAAAATTTAAAAAAAATAAAATACTAGAAATTAAAAAAATAAAAATATGAAAAAGTATAAACTTACTGATGAATCGATGAATTACAGAGGGCATACCCTCTGGCGTATCGAAGAGATATTAAGTGGTGAAAAAGGAGGTTGGGTGGAAAGTGAAGCCAATTTAAGTCAGTCTGGGAGATGTATTATCCTAGATGAAGCCAAGGTATATGGAAATGCGAAAGTATATGGTAATGCTGTAATTAGTGGCTTTTCAAATGTTTATGATGAGGCTGAGGTGTTTGATAATGCGGTTGTATCAGCGTATGTCAGTATTTTTAATCAAGCTAAAATTTATGGACATGCAGAAGTAAATAACGATGCAGTTGTGAAAGATAGAGCTCAAGTATTTGGACATGCAAAAGTTGAACGATTCGCTGAAATAATGGGACATGCTGTTGTTTATGGGTATGCTATAATTAGTGGAAATGCTGAAATTCAAGACTATGCTCGTGTGTATGGACATAGTCAAATTTTAAATGAGGCAGTTGTAAAAGATAACGGATTAGTTCACGGTCATGTTATTGTAAAAAATGCTGCCATTGTTGGGGGAGAGGAAGAACTGTTTGATGGGCAATATACGTGGGATGACATAGATTCTTTCTCAACACTAAAATTATATATTCAAGATGGTATCGGCACAAATTATACTAAACTTTATGCGAATGGTAGGCATCAAGTAGGCGTAGAAGTCATACTTGAAGCCAAAGATCAAAAAGGAAGATATATTCAAATTCCTGAAGCAGAAATTCGTAAAAATATTCAGTTCGTCAATTATAGAAATGATCCTTTTGGCAATCGATTTGAATATCATGATTCCGCTGGTGAATATTTTACAGGCCTACCATTGCGAACTGAAGCAAATCCAAGAAATGAAATAAGTTCAGCCGCTGTAGTTTATCTCTCTACACTTGAACGAATGGGGGAACTTTTGCTTTGTGTACGTTGTTGGGTTACTAGAGTAAATAGGGGAGTCGTCACAGTAGAGGAATATTCTACAGCAACAGAGAATAATAGTAGAAGCCCCATGCCATATTCAGTAACCTTACAAGTCTTGCCTCAATATATATTTTCCAATGGAGATATTGAAGTTTCTGAACATACTGATAATAAACCTACTTATGTTTTGAGAGCTAATTATGTGCGATTTCATACCAGAGGTATGCATCGACTGCATCATGGAGAATGTATCAAAGAAAATAATTTTTATTATGGTTCATCTCCAGTTGGGTTTTTTTCTGGAAAATATTATTCAGCTACCTCTACAGATAGCTCGGTGGAAGTGAATGATGATTCGTTTACTTATACATTTGGTAGAGGTACAGGTAATAGTTGGACTATTACTGGTAAAAATCATGAATATGAAGGATTGTGCTTTTGGGTTTTTGAAAAGAAGTTAGAAGTGTTTAATAGTTTTCATGAGACCCTCATGTTGTGTTCTCTTTTTGATAGTTATGGAAATGAGGCAAAATTAAGTATTAAAATTTCACAGATAGATAGAACAACATTAGAGGCTTACGTGATATAAGTAGCATCTTATTCCTAATGTTATAGGAAAGAAAAATAAACGATAATATAAAATATAAAAATGAAAAAGTATAGCCTAACAGAAGAGTCGATGACACATAGAGGATGCGTTTTATGGCGCATACAACATATAGCAACACAAGAAAAAGGAGGGTGGATTCAAGAGGAGAGCAATTTGAGTCAAGATGGAGGGGCTTGGATTTCCGAAAATGCAAAAGTATATGGAGAAGCTTGTGTATCAGATGATGCTTGCGTTAGTGGAAACGCAGAAATATTTGGAAACGCCCAAATTAGAGAAACTGGTCAGGTCTATGGTGAGGCTAAGGTTTATGAGGATGCTATTGTAGAGGGCGTAGCGTTGGTATATGATAAAGCTGAAGTTTGTGGTACAGCAAAAATTCAAGAGGCTGCGGCAATTTATGGTGAAGCTTGTATTAAAGGAGAGCGAGTTATCGTTGGGAATCAACGTATAGGTCAAAGAGAATATACTTGGGAGGATGTAAATTCCCTTCAATCCTTAAAGATTGTATTTAGTGGAGGACAGCGAGAAAATAAACTCTATGCGAATGGAAGACATCAGGTATGTGTACATGTGAATTTAGTAGCGAAAGATAAAGATAACAATATTATTATACTCGCTGAAGAGGAAGTTTTTAAACATATGGAATTTGTTAATATGCTGAACAGGCCTTATGGTAATGATTTCCAAATAAGTGCTGAACCAGGTGAATACGTGCTTCCTCTAGAAAGGATCGCAGAAAAAGCACTTACGACCAGCCTAGGTGTTTTTTATTTTTCAACAAATAAATATATAGCCTCAGAAGAAGTTTGTGTTAGATGTGTGGTAAATCAAAAAATAGATTCTAATAATCAGGCTGTTGATAAACAGGTAGAGTATACAACAGCAAGAGAAAATAACAATGGAAACATCCCACCAACTTATATTGTTCTAAATATGCTCCATCAACGGGTTTTTGATTTAAACGAGATTGAAATTTATTCAATTGTATTAAAAAAAGCAGATAATTATGATTCAATCCTCACTAAGTATTATATACAATTTAAAAATACGGCTATGGCCTCTATTCATCATGCAGAGTGTGAAGAAAGTTTGTGGTTTCACTATACACAGGATGGTAATTATAAGGCGTTTTGCACAACAACAGATAGTACTGTAGAGGCGAATCCTAAAGCTGTATATACTGCAGTTTTTGATATTACAAAGAAATGGACGATTGAAGTTACTTCAACAAATCACGATATGCCTGGTCTTTGTTTGTGGACGTATCGCATATGGCATGGTGCACTTTGGTTTTGGAATAGATGGAATAAACCAGTGCAATTTTCTCTTTTTGATTTCTATGGGAATGAAGCGAAAATCAGGGTAGAAACTTTAAACGATGCAGTCTTAAGATTTAGTTTGGTATAGTATACACAAAGCAATAAAATAAAATGATGATAAGTAAATAGAGAATTACAGATGAATCTATGATTCGATGTGCAGAATCTTGTGCTTAACTCAGGTTGAGGGTACGGCTTATGAAAGTTCCACCTATTCAAAAAATTCAATAGAACTGTTTAAAATAGGATTAAAGTACAATTTTCCTCACACCTTTTTTGCAATTAATACTCCAATTCCATATGTAAATCTAAAAGGTTTAGTGACCAGATTTCCCGAAATATATGAAAATATAATTTTAGCGTGTTGCACTAAATTTTATAGAAGATATAGCATTTAAGGCAAGTTATAAATGAACTTTTTGAATAATTATGTTGCTGATATTGCGAAAAGAACAGTAAAAAGCAATACCAGAGAAGAAATAAAAAAGACAACATTGTAAGGGGAGAAAAAAGGATTTAATTTAAAAATGAAATAACTATGGCAGTTAAGTACAATAAAACTGAAGAATCAATGATTCACAAAGGACGTACGCTTTGGCGTATAGTGGAAATAAGTACAGGACGGAAGGGGGGATGGATTGAGCATGAACGAAATTTAAGTCAATTTGGAAACTGCATGATTTGGGGTGAGGCAAAAGTATATGAAAATGCTATCGTTTCTGGTGATGCTCTTGTTGAGGGGCAGGCAGAAATTTATGGAAATGCAAGAGTCAATGGGAATGCAAAGGTTTCAGACTATGCTCAGGTTTACCACAAGGCTCATGTATTTGATAATGCAGATGTATCTGGATGGGCTCAACTTACAGGGAGTGTCACGGTAGGTGATAATGCTATGGTTTCAGATCACGCGATGATCCAAGAGTGGGCATTTATAAATGGTAAGGCTAAAGTATATGGGGAAGCCAAGGTCTTTGATACTGCTACAATTACCGATGCTGCCGAAGTATATGGAAGGGCACAAGTATATGGCTATGCCACCATACGCGATTCTGCAAAAGTATACGACGATGCTCGTGTTTGTGATTTAGTTGTTGTGTTTGGACAGGCAGAGGTATTTGAAAATGCTTTTGTTTCCGGAAAAGGTGTAAAAGGGGATCATGCTAAAATATATGGTCATGCTAGATTAGATGGTATGACGATCGTTTTACACTTTACACAAGTATATGGCCATGCGCAATTAACGGGTAATATATCCTTATTCAATTACGCGGAAGTATATGATAATGCAAGCCTCAACGGAGCAGTGTTACTGGCAGATAATGCTAAGGTTTTTGAGGATGCACAGGTATCAGGAGAATTAGTTGTCATTAAAAATGATGCACAGGTTTATGGAGAAGCTACAGTAGAAAACTACGCCCGTTTATATGATTATGCTCAAGTATATGGTCATGCAACCATTAAAGACCGGGCTCAAGTTTATGGAAAAGCTGTAGTATATGAGCAGGCTATTGTGAAAGATTCTGCTCAGGTTTATGGTACTGCAGCGGTCAAGGGATCAACGGTCATTGCTAATCATGAACATGTATTCGACTAAAGAATGTATTCCCGCTCTATAGTGTAGCGTAATTTTGGAGGAATCTTTTGAATAGTGAAGAAATGAAAAAAGCGCATTAGATTTTTCAATGCGCTTTTTTTGTATCAACTAACCTTAACTATTTCTTTTATGAAATCAATTATTTATGAAGCAAATATCGTATTTCATTGTGAATGATACATGAAGGCTAGGTTATGTTTATGTTGCTTTTTCATTCATTTGTTTGTTGTGAACAATCTAATCCTTAGCATAATAAAACGCTTTAAAGATTGATAAACAAAAAAGCAAAACTTAGGTTTACTTCCCAAATAGATCCAAGATACTTTTCTTTTTTTCTGTTGATGTTTCTGTTTTCTTCGTGTTGTCCTTTGTGCTATTTTTGGTTGAACCAGCTGAAGAATTGGCTGTGTTATCTTGTTTGCCAAACACCTCTTTTAATAAATTTGTTGAACGAGCATTGTCCTCGTTGCCTCGAATTTTATTTTCTTCCACAGCAATCATCGTAAATACTCCATCCATTGTTTTTTCCGTTACATAATTCGTCAAATCAGGGTTAATGGGTGAAACTAAGGGTAAGCTATTGTATTTGGTAAAAATGCCTTCCCAAACTTTTGTCGCACCAACTTGAGATAAAGATGCTTCAATCACAGGAGCAAATTTACCCGCCAATTGCTTAGAAGTCTTTTCTTTTAAGTAGCTCGTTGCTGATGATTGACCTCCCAATAAGATGTTTTTGGCATCGTTAAACGTCAGGTCTTTAATGGCTTGTACGAAGATAGGAGTAGCCTCTTTCACGGCGTCTTCCGCTGCTCTGTTTAATAACTGTAATCCCTGATCTGCTACACTGCCCATTCCCAGAGAACGAAGAGTTTTATCTACTTTTTGTAATTCTTCTGGTAGCATGATTTTTACCATTTCATTCTTAAAGAACCCATCAGGTTTGGCCAATTGACTTACTTGTTCTTGAATTCCCTTATCCAAAGCTTCTTTAAGCCCTTTTCCAATCTGATCTTGGGATAAGTTTCCCAATACATTCCCCAATTTACTTTGTGCGTGAACCGTATAGTGGGTTCCTAAAACGCCTACCAATAAGCAGGTGCTAATTAAAATTCTTCTCATACCTTTTAATTTGTTATTGAACTGATTTACTATAAATTAGCTTGTGTCTCTTCTTTGATTGCTCGAAGTAGAATTTCTACTTTATTCTGAATCTTTACGGATTCATTCAACAAGAGATTTTGATACAACAACGCCGAAGTGGCCTCAGGCAATTTTGCGGTGTGTTGAATCGTTGTAATAAGGGCGTTTTTGGTATGCATAACAATAGCCCACAGTTCAGGGGAAACATAAAGCTGTTGTGTAACATTGTATTCATATTCTTGCTCTAAATGTTGAACCAACAAATGAGCATAAGCTTGGGTATCTGTACTTAGAGGTTGTACTCTCAAAATTAATTTCTTTAAATCGCTTCGCTCAGCATAAATGACCAACCGTTCACAGGCTTGTAACTTAAGCGCTTTTGTATCAATTCCCGTGTCTTTGTTAGAGAGCTGCGCTAGGATAAAACGATCTCTTTGGGTCTGTTTTTCTAAAATCTTCTGAAAAAATACATAAGCCAGTCCAGCTACAATTAATGCAGGAAGTACATACTGAAGTGAAGTAAGTAGTAAGTTGAGATTCATACAATATAAATTTGAACAAAAGTAAGAATTATTGTGAAAGATAAAAACGCTTTAATGTGAACAAAACTTGCTATAAACTAATAGTAGTTGTAATTTTGGCTTTTTACGGTTTTAGACACTATGCAAAGTTATATCGATCAACTTAATGAAGCTCAAAGAGCACCTGTATTACAGAAAGATGGCCCCATGATTGTGATTGCTGGAGCAGGTTCAGGAAAAACAAGGGTATTGACCTTGAGAATTGCCTACCTGATGCATCAAGGTGTGGACGCTTTTAATATTTTATCACTAACTTTTACCAATAAAGCAGCACGAGAAATGAAAAATCGTATTGCTCAAATTGTAGGAAATAGTGAAGCAAGAAACCTTTGGATGGGAACGTTTCACTCTGTTTTTGCCCGTATTTTGCGTGCAGAAGCAGATCATCTAGGCTATCCAAGTAACTTTTCTATTTATGACTCTCAAGATACGCAACGTTTAATAGGTCAGATTATTAAGGAGTTGCAATTGGATAAGGATGTTTATAAACCCAAAGAAGTTGCAAGTCGTATCTCTACCTATAAAAACAACTTGGTAACGGTTAAAGCGTATTTTAATGATCAAGAGTTACAAGAAGCGGATGCCATGAGTAAACGACCGCGTATTGGTGAAATTTACGAACATTATGTAGAACGTTGCTTCAAAGCAGGAGCCATGGATTTTGATGATTTACTATTGAAAACCAATGAATTGTTGACTCGTTTTCCCGATGTTTTAGCTAAATACCAAGACCGTTTTCGCTATATTTTAGTCGATGAGTACCAAGATACGAATAACTCACAGTACTTGATTGTACGTGCTTTATCGGATCGCTTTCAAAATATTTGTGTAGTAGGAGATGATGCTCAAAGTATTTATGCCTTTCGTGGAGCGAATATCAATAATATTCTAAACTTCCAAAAGGATTTTGACAACGTTCAAACCTACCGATTAGAGCAAAATTATCGCTCTTCTAAAAATATTGTGGAAGCAGCGAATACCATTATAGATAAAAACAAAGTGAAGTTAGAAAAGGTCGTTTGGACAGATAACGACTTTGGACCTAAAATTAAAGTTCACCGTTCCTTAACTGATGGGGAAGAAGGTCGTTTTGTAGCATCGACTATTTTTGAAGAAAAGATGCAAAATCAAAAAAACAACAGTGATTTTGCTATTTTATACCGTACCAATGCACAATCTCGTGCCATGGAGGATGCCTTGAGAAAAAGAGATATTCCTTATCGTATTTATGGAGGATTATCCTTCTATCAACGCAAAGAAATTAAAGATGTATTGAGCTATTTGCGCTTAATTATCAACCCGAAAGATGAAGAGGCTTTAGTGCGTGTAATCAATTATCCTGCACGTGGAATTGGGGCAACAACCTTAGATAAATTAACGATTGCAGCGAATCACTACAAGCGTTCTATCTTTGAAGTGATGACGCATATCGATAAAATTGATTTGAAAATCACAGCGGGAACGAAGAATAAATTGACTGATTTTGTCAACATGGTAAAAGCTTTTCAAGCACTAGAGGAAACGAAAGATGCGTATGAAATGGTGGAACATGTAGTGAAAAAGACAGGATTAGTACAAGAATTGCGCAAGGACACTACGCCAGAGGGAATTACTCGTATGGAAAATATAGAGGAGTTACTCAATGGGATCAAAGACTTTATTGAAGGACAACGTGAAATTGATGGAGCTAGGGGAGCCTTGTCGGAGTTTTTGGAAGATGTGGCTTTGGCAACTGATTTAGATAAAGATACGGGAGATGATGATCGTGTGGCTTTGATGACGATTCACTTGGCAAAAGGACTAGAGTTTCCAACCGTTTTCTGTGTTGGAATGGAAGAAGATCTATTTCCTAGTGCGATGAGTAGTAATACCAGAACGGAGCTAGAAGAAGAACGAAGATTGTTTTACGTAGCGTTAACTCGTGCAGAACATCAAGCCTATTTAACCTATGCACAATCGAGGTATCGTTGGGGAAAATTAATTGACTGTGATCCATCTCGTTTTATTCAAGAAATTGATGATCAATATTTAGAGTTTTTAACGCCTGTAGAAACGAACTATCGCTATACACCAAAAATTGATGCGGATATTTTTGGAGATGTAGATAAAAGTAAGCTGAGATTGGCTAAGCCAGTTAATGGAACACCACCTGCTTATCTGAAAAATAACGAAGAACCTACTATAGATCGTAATATTCGAAAATTGAAACCCGTTAATGCCGCTTCAACCGCAAGCAGTAAAGGGGGAGATGCTTCCAATAGCGGACTTTCAGTAGGTCAACGCGTGATGCATGAACGATTTGGACAAGGTGTAATCTTAAATCTGGATGGAGTTGGCGCAGACCGCAAAGCCGAAATCAATTTCGATGTAGGAGGGATAAAAAAATTACTATTGCGATTTGCGAAGCTTCAAGTTTTAGCGTAAATTGTGTAAAACAATAAAAATCAATGATATGGCACAGTTTGTAAAGATTTATCCAGAAAATCCAAATGAAAAGGAGATTAATAAAGTGGTAGAGGTTCTACGCAATGGAGGATTAATTATTTATCCAACGGATACCGTATATGGATTGGGTTGTGATATAACCAATACAAAAGCATTGGAGCGAATTGCCCGTCTAAAAGGTATTAAGTTAGATAAAGCAAATTTTTCTTTTGTGTGTCATGACTTGAGTAATATCTCAGATTACATCAAGCAAATCGATACAGCAACATTTAAAATCCTCAAAAAAGCATTGCCCGGTCCATATACCTTTATTCTTCCAGGAAATAACAACCTGCCGAAAGAGTTTAGAAAAAAGAAAACGGTCGGAATTCGTGTACCAGATAATACGATTGCAAGAGAAATTGTGCGCAAACTGGGAAATCCTATTGTTTCTACATCTATTTACGATGAAGATGAAATTTTAGAATACACGACAGACCCAGAATTGATCTTAGAAAAGTGGGACAATAAAGTCGATTTAATTATTGATGGGGGATATGGTGATAATCAAGCGTCTACCGTTATTGATTTGTCTGGATTTGAACCTGAAATTATAAGAGAAGGAAAAGGATCAATTGATATTTTCTAAATTAGAGGAACAAAAATCAAATATTTTTTAAATTTAATAAAGTCAAATGCAAGAATAAATAGGACATATGCAGAATTAAATTAGGGAAATTCAAACCTAATTATTATTTTTGTATCTGTTTATTTTTAAAGCTAAACGTATTACACTATGAATTTACATGAATTTCAAGGTAAAGAAATATTAGCTAGCTACGGAGTTAGAGTACAACGTGGTTTAGTAGCTAACAACGCAGATGAAGCTGTTGAAAAAGCAAAACAACTTACAGAAGAAACTGGTACAAGTTGGTATGTAGTAAAAGCTCAAATCCATGCTGGGGGAAGAGGTAAAGGAGGAGGAGTAAAGTTAGCTAAAAACTTAGATGAAGTAAAAGAGCTAGCTGGAAAAATCATCGGTATGGACTTAATTACTCCACAAACTCCACCAGAAGGGAAAAGAGTAAATAGAGTATTAGTTGCTGAAGATGTATACTATCCAGGTGAAAGCGAAGTTAGTGAATTCTATATGTCTGTTTTATTAGATCGTGCTAAAGGTAGAAATATGATTATGTATTCTACTGAAGGAGGAATGGATATTGAAGAAGTTGCTGAAAAAACGCCACACTTAATCTTTAAAGAAGAAATCGATCCTGCTGTAG
Source organism: Myroides odoratus (assembly GCF_001549985.1). Lineage (GTDB taxonomy): Bacteria > Bacteroidota > Bacteroidia > Flavobacteriales > Flavobacteriaceae > Flavobacterium > Flavobacterium odoratum_A. The sequence goes on from NZ_LROZ01000012.1 coordinate 113,268, forward strand.
GATTACAAGGTTTCCAAGCAAGAAGAATTGCATTTAACTTAGGTTTATCAGGTAATGCATTCAAAGAAATGGTTAAATTCGTTGACGCATTATACAATGCTTACATCGGAAGTGACTCTTCTATGTTCGAAATTAACCCAGTATTAAAAACGTCTGATGATAAAATTTTAGCAGTTGATGCTAAAGTTACTCTTGATGACAATGCATTATACAGACAAAAAGTATATGCTGAGTACAGAGATATCACTGAAGAGCGTCCAATCGAAGTAGAAGCTAAAGAGGCAGGTTTAAACTATGTTGATTTAGATGGAACTGTTGGATGTATGGTTAATGGTGCTGGTTTAGCAATGGCTACGATGGACTTAATCAAGTACGCAGGTTTTGAACCAGCAAACTTCTTAGACGTAGGAGGAACAGCAGATGCTAAACGTGTTGAGATCGCTTTCCGTATTATCTTAAAAGATCCAAACGTAAAAGCTATTTTAATTAACATCTTCGGAGGAATCGTTCGTTGTGACCGTGTTGCTCAAGGAGTTGTAGATGCTTACAAAAACATGGGTGACGATATTAAAGTGCCTATCATTGTACGTCTTCAAGGAACAAACGCTGAATTGGCAAAAGAATTGATTGATCAATCAGGTATGCCAATCTTATCAGCTGTAGCTTTCCAAGAAGCAGCAGATCAAGTAAAAGCAGCTTTATCTTAATCAGATAAATCAGTATATAAAAAAAGCAGTAAACGAAAGTTTACTGCTTTTTTTTTGGACTAAAATTATTTAGAATAATAGATTTTGTTGATTTGTCAGCCTAGGCGAATCCTGAAAAATATTGTTTGTTCAATAAAGATTTTTTCTACTTAAACCAAAGGGATTTCATGATCGATATCCCTTATTTTTTTGTCGTTTGTCACTGCTTAGATCAATAGATAAGGGTAATCAAAGCTTGTTTCATTTTGATGGACAAATCCTGTTTTTTTAAAACATATTGATTTGTTAATTTTCTTTGGTTTTGATCACTTGTTTAAGAGAATATACAGGAGGGGTAATGAAATAACGCTCTACTTTTAAAATGTTTTAGTATGCTGAAACAGCGTTTGTTAGCATATACCAAGAAAGGAGAAAAGACGGATGAGTACAAGTTATTAGTTAAAAAAAAGGTTTTTTTAGTTTCATGGTATCGTTGAGTATATGTGATGATTGCTGTTTTGTGCATACGGAACGAAGTAATGTAATCTTAAAACCAAATACTTATGAAGGAATTTTTCTCACAAAGTCAGAATTTCATTGGATCCCATCAAACGGGGATTGATCCAAGAA
>NZ_LROZ01000013.1:0-105000 GCF_001549985.1 Myroides odoratus
AGGCTCGAACTCGCGACAACCAGCTTGGAAGGCTGGAGCTCTACCAACTGAGCTACTTCCGCAATTGTGGATGCAAATATAAGGCATTTTTCAAATTTTATGCAAGAAATAAAAAGATATTTTTTTTACGCCCGTTTCATTTTTTTTTCTTCATGCAGAATATCAACGAGATATCCGTAAACAAACGCCTAAAAAAAATCTTTTTTCACCCTGATTTCGCTATAAACCTCTTCTTCTGAACCGCTCCTCTTTCTTTTTTTCATTTACACAACCGCATTTTCCACTAATTCCCTTACCATTTTCCATGACGAACGGCGTTTAAATCAACCTTTTTTCCAAAACTAAAACCCTTCTAGAACCCCTTTTAACTTGTCAAATACGCAATTTTATCGAACATACTACATTCATAAAACTAAAAAAAAGAAATATTTTTTGCGATTTTAAAGCTAAAATGTTCAAAATAAAAAACAAAAAAAACCTTCTCACCCCTTTTTAACATTGACTTTCTACATTATTTAGACGACGTCCACATAATTTAAGAGAACTTTAAGTTTGTTTGGTTCGGAAAGAACAAAACTAACACTATCTTTGCCGTGTATAATTATTATTAAGAGTTATTTCCATAATGCAATACGATCAAAGATTAGTCGATTTGTTTCAAGACTTCTGTGCACATCATGAAGTAGTCTATCATTTCTCGCCTCTTACGGCTCAGATCTACACCTACATCATGTTCAATAACAACAGAGACGGCGTTACATTTGACGAACTTGTTGAACGGCTAAACGCGAGTAAGAGTTCCGTATCGACGAGTTTAAATTTACTAATCAGCAACAATCAAATCGAACATTTCAATAAGATTGATGAGCGGAAGCGATTTTTTCGTTTAAACTCTAATTTTATTACAACGCGATTGGAGTTGATTAAGAACATGTTAGACAGAGAATCAACCTTAACACTCAAACTTAAAGGTTTTGTTGAAGAAGGATTAATTAATTCCAACAACTGTCAAGCGAAGATGAAGCTCTACATTGAGCATTTAGAAAACAGTAAAGTTCAGTTAACAAACACAATAGAAAAATTAAAAAGTACAAACCAGTAATTTATATGAAACGTTATTTGCATACTATCGTTCTTGGTTCTCTTTCTTTGGCCGTAATTTCATGCGGTAAAAAAGAGCAAGCACAAGGAGGGCAAGGTCCAATGCCATACAAAGTTGTTCAAGTTCCTACACAAGATATTGTGGGTTACACTGCGTACCCTACTTCTCTTCAAGGTAAGGTTACTAGTAGCGTTCGCGCGAAAATAACAGGATACATCCAAGAGGTATACGTGGATGAAGGAGCAACTGTAAAAAAAGGACAACCTTTATTTCGCCTAGAGACTAATATTTTATCTCAAAATGCAGATGCTAGTAAAGCAGCTATTAAAACAGCTGAAGCACAAGTAAATGTGGCTCAAGTAAACGTAGATAAATTAGTTCCCTTAGTTCAAAAAGGAATTATTAGTAATATTCAATTAGAAACAGCAAAAGCAAATTTAGCTAGTGCACAAAGCCAATTGGCTTCTGCTAAAGCCAATTACAATAGTGTTGTGGCTAATATTGATTTCTCTATTGTGAGAAGTCCAATTGATGGTATTGTAGGAGCCATTGCTTTCCGTGAAGGAACTTTAATTTCACCAAGCGACCCTACTCCATTAACAACAGTTTCTGATGATAGTGAGGTATTTGCTTATTTTTCAATGAATGAGAAAGAGTACTTCAACTTCTTAGAAAAAATTCAAGGGAATAGCCTAAAAGAAAAACTAACACACTTACCAGAGGTAAAATTGCAGTTAGCTAATGGTACTACCTACGAATACGCTGGAAAAATTGAGACAATCAGTGGACAAATTAATACGGCTACAGGTACGGTTCAAGTACGTGCTGCCTTCCCGAACAAAGACAGAATCTTAAGTACAGGAAACAGTGGTACCCTATTAATTCCACAAACGTATAAAGACGCTACTGTTGTTCCAGAATCAGCGACATTCGAACAACAAGGACAAGTGTATGTGTACAAAGTAGAAAATGATACAGTTAAAGCGACACCAATTGAAGTAGTGGATCGCGTAAACAAGTTAGCAGTTGTAAAATCAGGGCTTGAAAAAGGGCAAACTGTTGTAGGTACTGGATTGGGTACATTGCGCAATGGTTCAGCTATTACACCAGCTCCAACTTCAATTGAAGAGATTAACAACAGCATCAAACCAACATTCTAAACTATGTTAAAGACATTTATTGAAAGACCTGTTCTATCGACAGTTATTTCTATCTTAATAGTAATCTTAGGGGTGCTGGGATTAACCGCACTTCCTGTAACGCAATATCCAGATATTGCGCCTGCAACAGTACAGATTAACGCCAGTTATCCTGGAGCGAATGCTGAGACTGTAATGCAAAGTGTTATCATTCCGATTGAAGAACAAGTAAACGGGGTGGAAAACATGGATTACATTACTTCTACAGCCAGTAATGATGGTAGTGCAAGTATTCAAGTAATCTTTAAACAAGGGGTAGACCCGGATATTGCAGCAGTAAACGTACAGAACCGTGTGGCACGTGCCACACCGCTTTTACCGGCAGAGGTAACGCGTTCAGGGGTAACCACACAGAAACAACAAACGAGTGCGTTGATGTTCCTTTCGTTCTACTCTGAAAATCCAAATTACGACGCGATTTACATTCAAAACTACATGAATATTAACGTTATTCCTGAGTTAAAACGTGTAAGTGGTGTTGGAGATGCATCAGCTTTTGGTTCGCGTAACTACTCGATGCGTATTTGGATTGAACCATCAAAAATGAAAGCCTATGGCTTAGTTCCTTCAGATGTTGTTCGTGTATTAAACGAGCAAAGTTTGGAGGCCGCTGCAGGACAATTGGGTGAAAACAATGCGGAAGCATTCCAATATGTTATCAAATACAGTGGTAAATACAAAACACAAGAGCAATATGAAAATATTGTTGTGAAATCATTGGCTAATGGACAAGTTTTATTACTAAAAGACGTAGCTAAAATCGAATTAGGTGCGATGTCTTATGTAGGAAACTCAGAATTAGACGGACACCCAGCGGTTGCTATGGCGATTTATCAAACGCCAGGATCAAACGCTCAAGAAATTAACAAGCACTTACATGCTGAATTAGAATCCTTATCTAAAAGTTTCCCTGAGGGAATTCACTACAAAGTATTGATGGATACCAACGAATTCTTGGATGCATCAATTAGTAAAGTAGTTACTACCCTAATTGAAGCGTTTATCTTAGTATTCTTCGTAGTATATATTTTCTTACAAGATTTTAGATCGACATTAATTCCATTAATTGCGGTACCTGTTTCGATTGTAGGTACGTTCTTCTTCTTGAATGCATTTGGATTCTCGTTGAACTTACTAACGCTATTTGCCCTCGTACTCGCCATCGGGATTGTGGTGGATGATGCCATCGTTGTGGTGGAGGCCGTCCACGCCAAGATGGAAGCCACAGGAGAGGATGCATTAGAAGCGAGTAAGAGTACGATGGATGAAATTTCTGGTGCGATTATCTCTATTACCTTAGTAATGGCGGCGGTATTTATTCCCGTAACGTTTATTAGTGGTCCAACAGGGGTATTCTATAAACAGTTCGGTATTACGCTTATTATTGCGATTTTAATTTCGGCTGTAAACGCCTTGACATTGAGTCCAGCTTTATGTGCGGTATTCTTGAAACACCACGATGTAGTGGATAATGGAAAAAGAAAGAATTTACTTCAACGTTTCTTTAGAGCGTTCAACATTGCGTTTAACAGTATTACAGAGCGTTATGGTAATTCATTCAAATTATTATTAAAACACAAGTGGTTAACGTTTCTTGTTTTACTAGTGTGTTTAGGAGTTACGTATTATTCAGCGAAAACAATGCCTACAGGATTCGTACCAAACGAAGACCGTGGATTTATTATGGGTAATATCGAATTGCCAGCAGGTGCTTCTCAAGACCGTGTAGTAGCCATTCAGAGAGAATTCTCTAAAATTGTAGAACAAATTCCAGGTGTTGATGGGGTAACTGTAGTATCAGGATTCTCTTTCATCAACGGTCAGGGATCTAACTACGGTATGGCCATGATTAAGTTGAAAGACTTTAAAGAAAGAAAAGCGCCAGAATTAGCTACTGATGTGGTAATTGGAAAATTATTCGGTATAGCAGCGACACAATTCCAAGATGCAAGAATGATTTTCTTCCAACCGCCAAGTATTCCTGGTTTCGGTATGTCATCTGGTTTTGAGTTAAAATTATTGGACAAAACAGGAGGTTCTTTAACCGATTTTGATACAAAATCAAAAGAATACTTAGGAGCCTTAATGCAACGTCCTGAGATTATGTATGCGCAATCGTCATTTAATACGAACTACGCACAGTACGAGTTAGACTTAAATATTCCGAGAGCTAAAGAATCAGGTGTATTAGTAAGTGATATTTTCTCTGCTTTACAAGGATATATTGGAGGTATTTATGCGGCTGACTTTACTCGTTTTGGTAAACAATTCCGTGTAATGGTTCAATCTTTACCAGAATATCGTTCAAATGTAAATAGCTTAAATGAAATTTATGTAAGAACAGGTTCAGGTGAAATGGCTCCTATTACGCAGTTTGTGAACTTAACAAAAGTATATGGACCGCAATCAATTAACCGTTACAACTTATTTACCTCATCGAATATTACAGGTGCACCAAAACCTGGATTCAGTTCAGGGGATGCGATTAAAGCCGTTCAAGAAGTTGCACAACAAAACCTTTCATCAGGTTATGGTATTGACTTTACGGGATTATCTCGTGAGGAGATTAGCGCAGGTAACCAAACTGTACTTATTTTCTTCTTGTGTGTGGTATTCGTTTATTTCTTATTATCTGCACAGTATGAAAGTTATATGTTGCCATTTGCGGTAATCTTATCTTTACCTACAGGTATTATGGGAGCGTTCATTGCACAAAAGGTAGCAGGATTAGAAAACAATATTTACTTCCAGATTGCCCTGGTCATGCTTGTTGGACTACTCGCGAAAAATGCCATTTTAATTGTGGAGTTCGCCGTTCAACGTAGAAGACATGGTGAATCGATTGTAGAATCAGCGATTAATGGAGCAAAAGCACGTTTAAGACCGATTCTAATGACTTCATTCGCGTTTATCTTAGGATTAATGCCATTGGTATTTGCTGGTGGAGTAGGTTATATCGGAAACCGTTCAATTGGTACAGGTGCAGCCTTCGGTTTATTGATTGGTACTATCATTGGAGTATTTGTAATCCCAGTATTATATGCAATATTCCAATATCTTCAAGAGAAAATTAAACCAATTAAATTTGAAGAAATTAAGTCTGAATAACATGAAAAAACAATATATATACAGAGCGATTCCTGTTGCAATATTAGGGCTTACCATGCAATCATGTATAGTTGCAAAAAAATATGATAGACCCGACGTTATTCAAGAGGAACAATATAGAGGTAGCAATACAGCAGACTCTCTTTCCATGGCAGCCATGTCATGGAAGGAGTTGTTCTCTGATCAAACCTTGATTCAACATATCGAAACAGGGTTAGAGAATAACTTAGATATGCTTATTGCTATTGAGAACATTAACGCAGCGCATGCTTATATGCAACAAGGAAAATGGGGGTTTGCTCCTACCTTGAGTGTTGGCGGAAATTATACCCATAGTATTCAATCAAAGAATACGCCGATGAGTCAAATCATGGGAGGTGGAGATAGAATCAAAACAGACCAAGTAGATATCACAGGGCAATTTGCATGGGAATTAGATGTATGGGGTAAATTAAGAAGTAACAAAAGAGCTTTTGTTGCGAGCTATTTACAAACCGTTTCAGCTCAACAAGCCGTAAAAACACAATTAATTTCAACTATTGCTACCACTTATTTTCAATTGGTTGCTTTAGATAAACAAAAAGAGATTACGGAACTTACAATTGCCAATAGAAAAAACAGTTTGGAAACGATTCACGCATTAAAAGAATCGGGACAAGTGGACGAAATTGCGGTAAAACAAACGCAAGCGCAATTGTATAATGCTCAAGCGTTGTTGGTTGATTTGAACAATAACATCAAATTAACTGAAAACACGTTCAGTATTTTATTAGGTCAAACACCTGGTGAAATCAAAAGAGAAAAACTAAGCAACCAAAAAATCAATGCTGATTTATCCGTTGGTATTCCAATGCAGCTATTGAGTAATCGTCCTGACGTTAGAGCAGCAGAATATGGTTTAGTAAACGCATTTGAAATGACAAATGTTGCTAGAGCAAACTTCTTTCCATCTTTTCGCTTAACAGCTAATGGAGGGCTTCAAAGTACAGATATTGACAATTTATTCAATGCAAGTTCTTTATTCGGTAACTTTATTGGAGGTTTAACTCAACCTTTATTAAACGGTAGACAAATTAGAACCCAACACCAAGTAGCTCAATCTAAAAAAGAACAAGCGTATTTAGGTTATAAGAAAGCAATCTTAACAGCTTCTAAAGAGGTATCTGATGCGTTGTATACGTATGAAAGTGCTTCTGAAAAATTAGATTTAAAGAAAAAAGAATACGAAGCTTATCAATTAGCAACTACTTATTCTGAAGAATTATTAGTGCAAGGTATGGCAACTTATCTAGATGTATTAACCGCTAGAGAAAGTGCGCTTGCTGCTGAATTAAGCTACATCAACACAGAATTGACTCAATTGACTACTTTAGTTCAGTTGTATCGTTCATTAGGTGGTGGATTAGAATAGAACACTCCAACACACACATCCATAGTTAAAAATAGCAGTGAGCAAAAGCTTACTGCTATTTTTTTTGATATCGTATCGAGGTTTGGGCTTTGCTTTTTGTGAGATCTGTGCTTCGTGAGACCTGTTCTTTGTAAGGTTTGTACTTTGTGAGGTTTGTACTTCGTGCGATTTGTACTTTGCGAGGTTTGGGCTTCGTGAGATTTGCCTAACCTGACTTCTTCTCACCACCTAACCATCTCACCATCTCACCATCTCACCATCTAATCTTCTCATCTCTTCCAAAAAAACTAGCCAATTTTCTTATCTTTGAATTATGCGAATCCTTCCTTTTCTCTTTCCTCGTTATACTTGGCAAAAATCCAAGCAAGACAAAGTGATTTATCTCACCTTTGACGACGGTCCTATTCCAGAAGTAACGGAATGGGTATTGGATGTATTACAGCAGCAGCAGATTCCTGCTACTTTTTTTTGTATTGGAGATAATATTAGAAAGCATCCAGCTATCTTTCAGCGGATCATAGCAGAGCAGCATCGCATTGGCAACCACACCTTCCACCATGTAAAAGGATGGGAAACGCCCCTTGAAGATTATATAGCAAATGTCAAACAGTGTCAACAAGAGATTGTCAAACACCACAAAGAAGGAACTTCTTTATTTCGTCCACCGTATGGAAAAATAACGAAGAAACAAGCAAATTATTTATTGAACCAGGGATATGAGATTATCATGTGGTCTATTATCACCAAAGACTACGAAGCAGATTTAAGTCCGCAACAATGTCTAAAGCGCACAATTAAACGGATTACACCTGGTAGCATAATCGTTTTTCACGATAGTTTAAAAGCTGAAAAAAACATGAAGTATGCACTTCCTTTGCTTCTTGAGTATTTGAAGAAAGAAGGCTACTCCTTTGCAACTTTATAGGGTTTGAGTTACGCTGAGTAAGGCTTCTGTTTCCATTACGCCGCTTTGTCTCCAAATCATGGCTCCTTTTTTGTACAACAACATCGTAGGAACTTTCTTAATGCGCAACGCATCGATTAACTCATTATTTTTAGCTACATCAATTTTTACGATACGCAATTGATCTCCCATAGCAGCTGCAACTTCATAGATTACAGTGTCCATAGCCGTACATGCTTCATTCCATTGGGCATAAAAATATACTAATACAGGTACTTCTGCTGTTACTAAATCTCCGAATTTTGACATAAATCTCTCAGTTACTGATTTTACTTATTCTTTAACAACTTATTCTTACAAAAATATTACATTTTATCAAAATAAACTATTTTTTCTTGCGCAATTCGAGAACCGTTATCTCTGGCCAAATCCCAGTTCGTCCTTGGTAGGCATGATAACCAAATCCTCGATTCACATAGATCATTTTTCCCATCTTTTCATACAGTCCTGCCCATTGTTTATACACGTATTGAATCGGGCTCCATTTAATAAAACCGGGGATTTCTATTCCAAACTGACTACCATGAGTATGTCCTGCTAAGGTCAACTGGAAATTTTTAGGGTGATCCAATACTTTAGCTTCCCAATGGGAAGGGTCATGCGATAATAAAACTTTAAAATCCTCCGCTGTTACCCCTACTGTCGATTGATCTAAATCGCCATATTTCATAAAATGAGCGCGTTCTCCCCAATTCTCTACTCCAACAATAACAAGGCTATCTTCACCTTTTTGCAAGCGTACATGTTCATTGCGCAATAACTTCATCCCAATAGCTGGGCTCAAATTACAAATGGCTTGAAAGTTGCGTTCGCGTTCTTCATCCGTTTCCCATTGGATGTATTCTCCATAATCGTGATTCCCTAAAATGGAATAATTGCCAAAGGGATGTTGTTCAATCTTTTGAAACACATCCAACCAAGGCGTCATTTCACCTGCTAAACTATTGACTAAATCCCCAGTGAATAACAAGACATCCGACTGTTGTTGATTGACTAAATCAATAGCATATTCTAATTTTTCTCGGTTGTCAAAACTACCAGAATGAATATCGGATAGTTGTGTGATAGTAAACCCATCAAAAGCCTCTGGTAAATCTTCAAAAGTCAAGATGTGTTTATGTACCTGAAACTTGTAGCGTCCGATTGTAATTCCGTGTAATACAGAAATAAAGGGAATTGCTGCAATTCCAAACGCAAGTTGGGTAATGAATTTTCGTCTTTCTGGAAGGAATCTATCTTTTCGCGTTATTTTCTCTCTTTTAAAATAGTGTAGGATCCCGCGAAGTACGCGTACAAAATCCTCTAAAAGCAACAATATTGTAATTAATACTTTCGGTAAGTAAACTAAAATAACCAACGCAGCAGCCAACATCGATTGGTGGTTTTGTCCAGATGAACGATCAAAACGAGAAAATCCATAGGCAATATAAGCCACAATCAAGGCAGAGCAGATAAAATATAGTATTCGAAAAAATTTATGGCGTGTCAACTGTTTTACCGCTTGAAAGGTATAAAATTCAACAAGCAATAAAACAGGGAGTAAGAATGCTAAATTCAACATAGTAAAAGGCTATAAGTAACAAAGTTAGTTTTTTGTATAACGTATCAAAATATCTTTAACAAAGATTAATAACCTTCAAGCAAAAACTGCGATTTTTCTCCTTTTTATAAACAAAAAAAGGCAAATACAAGAAATTTTGCATTTGCCTTTCATCCTATACTAAACACAGAGAATTTTAATCTTCCCCTTTAGTTTACCTTATTTTTTATGGTCTAGGTTCACCCTTTACAGGTACACCTTCAAATTTAGCTTTGAAACGCTTGGTTACATCGCTTTTTCTCACCATTTCTATTTCCACTTTATAATCTGTAGCAGATGTTTTCGCGATTCTAATTTCGCCATAATCGATATCTGTATCCAAAGCATTTGTCTCTTTATTCATAATCTTGAAGGCTTTAGCTACTTCATCAGCTCCTGGTCTACCTGGCCCCTGACTCGCATTGCGGATATAACGTCCTTCTTTTAATACATCTTCTTCTGCTTGAGCTGCAGCAACAGTAAATTGCACCTCCCATTGATCATTAGACAGATATAAATAATAGGCTACTGTATGCCCTACTTCATCTCCAACAAAATTCATGTTGGTCATTATTTGCAGTTCTTCATCAATAGGAGCTTCCGACTCCTCTTTTGTACGTGCTTCTTCCTGAACAAGTAGATGAATATCCGTTGCAGAGATTCCCGCAACATAAATGATATAATCGGTATTTGGTTTTGCTACTTTAGGTTTCAATGTACTAGGTCCATCTACCTTTACAATAGAAAAACCTTCTTCTAACACCTCTTCCGCTGTCATTGTTCTTCCTTCCATTGTACTTTTCTCAACAATCATATAACGCATTTTTACTGCACCTGTTGGGTTTACTGTAAAAATTACGCGTTCATGTGTTGCATCAACATCGGTAATAGAAATAGCGATATCAATTGCTTTTTTTGTTTTAAAAGCAGTGCCTTTCTCATCAAATGTAACGACATCTTCTTTATTTAAAGCTAGGGCATATAACACATATTCTTTATCTGCTTCTAATTCTTTTACAACTTGTTCTGCCTTAGCATCAGCCACTAATTTTCCTTCTTCCCTTACTTGTTTCGCTGTTACAGCAAGATTTTTTTCTTGAATTAAATAGTAAATTTTCTCTGCACCCGTAGCTTCAAACTTAAACGTAACGGATTCTTCTTCTACCGTCACAACCTCCACTTTCAACGTTGCTTTCTCTGCTGATTCTCCTGGTTCTTCTGGCCCTGGATTTACTTTTATAAGGTAATTATGGTCATCACTCGAACAACCTACAGTAGTAAGTAATCCTGAAGTAATCAACGCCAAAACCCCTAATTTAAGGTGAAAATTTTTCATAATATTTTTTTTTTAAAAATAAACAATACACAATTGTATCAATAAAAATGCAATAAAACTAAATTTAAAAACAAAGAATGACCTAATTCACAAAATAATACAAAACCGAATGACACACCACAGCAACTTTCTTCCATAACATCCCATTTACTCCTACAGAAAGGACTGTATTCCCTTTACACTTATTCACCCGTAGAAAAAACAAAATCACTATCTTTGAAATTAATTCAGTATTAAATAAAACCATCATTCAATGGCTCAACAAAAACGTCTTTTTTTATTAGACGCCTATGCTTTAATTTTTAGAGGCTATTATGCGCTTATTAAAAACCCAAGAATCAATTCTAAAGGATTAGATACCTCTGCTATTTTAGGATTTATGAATTCCCTTTTGGATGTAATCAAAAGAGAGAATCCAGATCATTTAGCTGTTGCTTTTGACAATGGGGGGAGTAAAGATCGCTTAGCCATCTTTCCTGAATACAAAGCCAATCGCGATGTAACACCTGAAGCAATTAAAATTGCGGTTCCTTACATCAAGGAAATTTTAAAGGCGATGCATATTCCCATTATTGAAGTTTCAGGTTTTGAGGCAGATGATTTAATTGGAACGATTTCTAAACAAGCAGAAAAAGAAGATTTTATGGTGTATATGGTTACACCAGATAAAGATTACGCACAGCTTGTTTCGGACAATATTGTCATGTACAGACCTGCTCGAATGGGCAACGGTATTGAAATTTGGGATGTTGAACGAGTAAAAGAGAAATTCGAAGTAGATCATCCTGAACAGGTAATTGATTTTTTGGGGATGATGGGAGATGCTGTAGACAATATTCCAGGATTACCTGGCGTTGGTGAAAAAACGGCAAAAAAATTCATCAAAGAATATGGTTCGATGGAAAACCTTTTAGCTCATACCCATGAACTAAAAGGCAAAATGAAAGAAAACATCGAAGCAAATAAAGAGAAAGGTTTACTTTCTAAAAAACTAGCTACGATTATCTTGGATTGTCCTGTCACTTTTAATGCGGACAATTATATTTTAGAACAACCAGATGTTGAAAAAACAGATGCATTATTCATTGAGCTGGAATTCAGAAGAATGAAAGAGCAATTTGACAAGATTTTTTCTTCAAGTCCACAACCAGTCCCTGCAACTACAACTGTAACATCCTCTCTTGCCCAGGAAGAACAATTTTCGTTGTTTGAAACTGGAGAAGGAAGTGGTGCGCAATCCCCATACCAAACGTTAGAAACCACACAGCATGTTTATCAATTGGTTCAGTCACCAATGGCTATTCGTTTGTTAGCGCAGCAATTAATGCAACAACAAAGTGTTTGTTTCGATACAGAAACTACCGGTTTGGATCCCTTAACTGCGGAATTGGTAGGACTCGCATTTTCGTATGATAAAGGAACGGCATACTACGTGCCTTTATCTGAAAATAAAACAGAAGTATTAGCGACATTAGAACATTTCAAGCCTTTCTTTGAATCTGATAGCATTGAAAAGATTGGACAAAACTTGAAATACGACATCAAAGTTTTAAAACAATATGATATTCAGGTGAACCATCCCCTGTTTGATACCATGATTGCCCATTATTTGATCAATCCAGATATGCGTCACAACATGGATGTATTGGCTGAGACTTATCTGAATTATACGCCTCAACCAATTGAATCCTTAATTGGAAAAAAAGGAAAAAATCAGAAATCAATGCGAGAGGTAGAAGTTGAATTAACCAAAGAATACGCAGGAGAAGATGCGGATGTTACCTTTCAATTAAAACAAGTATTCTTACCGCAACTGGAAGCCACTCAAACGGCACAATTATTTAGAGAAATTGAAATTCCTTTAGTTTCAGTACTAGCTGATATGGAAAATGAAGGGATTCGCTTAGACGTTGATTTCCTACACACTTTATCTACTACATTAGACAGCGATATTAAACAATTAGAGCAATCTATTTACGAAACAGCAGGAGAAACGTTCAACTTAGCATCACCCAAACAACTAGGAGATATCCTATTTGAAAAATTACAGATTGGCGGATCTAAACCGAAGAAAACAAAAACAGGACAATATGCAACTGGGGAGGAAATTCTGAGTGATTTAGCACCTAAACACGCTATTGTGCAAGATATTTTGAACTGGCGTCAATTGATTAAGCTTCAAAACACCTATGTAGATGCATTACCGAAGCAAATCAATCCAGTAACGAATCGCGTGCATACAGAATATATGCAAGCTGTAGCAGCAACTGGACGTTTGAGTTCAAATAATCCCAATTTACAAAATATCCCGATTCGTACCGAACGCGGGCGCTTGGTACGTAAAGCATTTGTTGCGCGCGATGAAAATTACGTTTTATTAGCGGCGGATTACTCTCAAATTGAGTTGCGCATTATTGCAGCATTGAGCGAAGAGCCCAATATGATTGAATCCTTCAAAAATGGAGAAGATATTCACCGTTCAACAGCAGCACGTGTATTCAATGTTCCATTAGAAGAAGTGACCAAAGAACAACGAAGTCATGCTAAAACGGTCAACTTTGGAATCATCTATGGTGTTTCTGCCTTTGGATTGAGCAATCAAACGAATTTATCTCGTGCAGAAAGTAAAGAATTGATTGATACCTATTATGAAACCTATCCAAAACTAAAAGACTATATCGCACAACAAATTGAGTTTGCGCGCGAATATGGTTATGTACAGACGATTTTAGGCAGAAGAAGATATTTAAAAGATATCCATTCCCAAAATGCCGTTGTGCGCAGTGCGGCAGAGCGAAATGCAGTCAATGCGCCTATTCAGGGAAGCGCAGCAGACATTATTAAAATTGCGATGATTCGCATTCACAAGCGACTAGTCAGCGAACAATGGAAATCGAAGATGCTATTACAAGTACACGATGAGTTGGTTTTTGATGCGTACAAAGAAGAATTGGATGCGTTAAAAACCATGGTAAAAGAAGAAATGGAAAGTGCTTTCAGCTTAGCAGTACCCTTAGTTGTTGATTTAGGAATTGGCGAAAATTGGCTGCAAGCACATTAATAAATCGTAATTCATAATAATTTATGTAAATTTGGTAAAATTTTAAAAAAGAAAATTTATGATTAATTACTATGTTTTCGTATTAAAAAACTACGCAAACTTCAATGGTAGAGCAAGAAGAAGCGAGTTTTGGTATTTTACGCTAGTCAATCTTATTATTTCATTTGTACTAGGTTTTATCAGTGGGTTATTATTTGATTCAGCTTTACTTGGTAACATTTACAGCTTGGCAGTATTACTACCTACCATAGCAGTTGCTATTCGAAGAATGCACGATATCAATAAAAGTGGATGGTTTATTTTAATCCCTATCTACAATATTGTCTTAGCGGCAACAGAAGGCGATAAAGGCGACAATGCATATGGAGCAGATCCAAAAGCAAACGCTTAAAATGGTATACACAATAAAAACAAAAAGGTTATTCCGCTGGAATAACCTTTTTTTATGACTTGCGTTAAAATCGAAATAGTTCCAAATTAAAAACTATTTTTGTACTTCATTTTAAATCAAGACCATGAAGAAATTATTGGGCAAATTCATGTTAGGCATCACAGGTTGGAAGCTCGTCGTTCACGACGAATCTTTCAAACAAGAAAAAAAAGTTATTTTGATCTGTGTGCCCCATACCACCAATTGGGATTTTTACTACAGTCTTGCTTGTTTTTGGATTTTAGGTATGCCTTTTAAAATCTTCATCAAAGATTATTATACCAAATCGTGGTTTGGTTTTTTCTTCAAAGCGATTGGCTGCATTGGAGTAGATCGTACAAAAAGTCAGAATTTAGTAGAATATGCGGTTCAAATTATTGAAGAAGCAGATGAGATTGCCTTGATCAATACCCCTGAAGGCACCCGTTCCTTTTCGCCTAAATGGAAACAAGGTTTTTATCACATTGCAAAACAAACCAATATCCCCATTGCTTTATGCTATGCAGATTACAAAAAAAAGGAATGTGGAATCATGAAATTAGTACGGGTAGAAGACAAATCCTTTGAAGCTTTATTGGATGAGATTGCCCCTTATTATAGTCCAGCGATGGCAAAATATCCTGAGAATTACAATCCTAAGTTGTATTAACAACATATTCCCATAAAAGCAGGGTGTTTTTCTCCTCCTCCTCCTTCTTTCAATCCTTCATCGGTTTACAACGTCACTATGCTAGAAAGTAAATTCACAAATGAAGAAAAGACCTAAGTTTGAAAGAATTAGAAGCTTATACATGCGAAACCCCTGAATAAGTATCCTTCATTTTAGAGAATATCCCATTTTTTTCTTTGTTTTTGCAAGCAAAAAAACAAGCGTTCTTGTATTCAAACAAATTACAACTCAGCTTGTTAAAAGCAAATAAAAGCAAAAAACAGTGGTATGGATTTGTATAATAAAAGAAATTATGTAATTTTGCACTCCCTTTATTGGGAATGGAATGTTTAATTAAATACAAAATTATTGTGGAAAGTTTAAGCTACAAGACTGTATCAGCAAACAAAGCAACTGTTCAAAAAGAATGGTTAGTTGTAGATGCTGAAGGCCAAAATTTGGGTCGTCTTGCTTCTAAAGTGGCAACACTTTTAAGAGGTAAACACAAGACAAATTACACGCCGCACGTAGACTGTGGAGACAACGTAATCGTAATCAACGCAGAAAAAATCAACCTAACAGGTAACAAATTAGATGACAAGACTTACATCCGTCACACAGGTTACCCAGGAGGACAAAGATCTTTAACTGCTAAAGTAATGCAACAAAAAAATCCTGCATTATTAGTAGAGAAAGCAATCAAAGGGATGTTGCCTAAAAACAAATTAGGAGCACAATTATTCCGTAATTTAAATGTTAATGTAGGCGCTGAGCACAAACATGGAGCTCAACAACCTAAAGCCGTTAATTTAAACGAAGTTAAGTAATGGGAGTTATTCACAAAATCGGTAGAAGAAAGACCGCTGTTGCTCGTGTTTATGTTTCAGAAGGAACAGGAAACATTACAGTAAACAAAAAAGATTTTAAAATTTATTTCCCTACAGGTACATTACAGTACAAAGTATTACAGCCTCTTACACTTACTGAGAACGCTGAGAACTTTGACATCAAAGTAAATGTATATGGTGGAGGAACTACAGGACAAGCTGAGGCAGTGCGTATGGCAATTGCTAGAGCGATGTGCGAAGTTGATGTTGAGAACAGAGCTGTTCTTAAACCAGAAGGATTATTGACTCGTGACCCTCGTATGGTTGAGCGTAAGAAATTCGGTCAGAAGAAAGCTCGTAAGAGATTCCAATTCTCTAAACGTTAATATTTATTTATTATTAAAAAATCTAGGTTTTTGTTGCGCACTTGCATTTTTTGTAAGAAGTAGTTTAGCATCTAAATGGTTGAGACCGAGTTAATCGCTACTGAATCATTGCTAAAGTAACAGAACGTAAACTATTAGAAAATGGCAAACAAAGTAGAAGTAAAAGAATTACTAGAAGCAGGTGTTCACTTTGGACACATGACTAGAAAATGGGATCCAAACATGGCTCCTTATATCTATATGGAGCGTAATGGTATTCACATTATCAATCTATATAAAACTGCAGCTAAAATTGAAGAAGCGAATGAAGCTTTGAAAAAAATCGCTGCATCAGGAAGAAAAATCCTTTTCGTTGCTACAAAAAAGCAAGCGAAAGACATCGTAGCTGAAAAAGCAGCTGCAGCTAACATGCCTTACATCACTGAAAGATGGCCAGGTGGTATGTTAACAAACTTCGTTACTATCCGTAAAGCTGTTAAGAAAATGGCTTCTATTGATAGAATGAAAAAAGACGGTACATTTATGACGCTTTCTAAGAAAGAGCGTTTACAAGTTGAGCGTCTTCGTGCAAAATTAGAGAAAAACTTAGGTTCTATTGCTGATATGACTCGTCTACCAGCTGCTCTATTTGTTGTAGATATCAAAGCTGAACACATTGCGATTAAAGAAGCACAAAAATTAAACATTCCGATCTTCGCTATGGTGGATACGAACTCTGACCCACGTCAAGTTGACTACGTTATTCCAGCAAACGATGATGCTTCTAAATCAATCGATAAAATTTTATCTTTAGTTACTGCTGCTATTATCGAAGGTAATGCAGAAAGAAAATCTGAAAAAGAAGAAGCTCCAGCTGTAAAAGCGGATGCTGAAGCTAAAGCATAATTTTTTAACAATATCATAAAGTCGTTATGCTGATAGATGTTTACCTTTGTATTCAACTGTCAATAACGACTTTTTTAATTTATTAACTCTTTAAAAGATTACTAAAATGGCAAATATTACTGCTGCAGACGTAAATAAGCTAAGACAACAAACAGGTGCCGGAATGATGGACTGTAAAAAAGCGTTAGTTGAGGCTGAGGGAGATTTCG
Organism: Myroides odoratus; assembly: GCF_001549985.1. Lineage (GTDB taxonomy): Bacteria > Bacteroidota > Bacteroidia > Flavobacteriales > Flavobacteriaceae > Flavobacterium > Flavobacterium odoratum_A. Next base: position 17,147 of record NZ_LROZ01000013.1, read on the forward strand.
ATAAAGCAATCGAAGTTTTACGTAAAAAAGGACAAAAAGTTGCTGCTAACCGTTCTGATCGTGATTCATCAGAAGGTGCTGCTGTAGCTCTTGTTAACGCTGACAAAACTAGAGGTGTTGTTCTTACATTAAACTGTGAGACTGACTTCGTAGGTAAAAACGAAGGTTTCCAAGCATTAGCAAAAGAATTAGCTGAAAAAGCAATCAACTTCAATACAAAAGAAGAATTCTTAGCTTCTCCATACAATGACACGATGACTATTGCTGACAAATGTATCGAGCAAACAGGAGTTATTGGTGAGAAAATCGAAATCGGTTCTTTCGAAGTATTAGAAGGAGCTTTCATCGGTTCTTACGTTCACGGTAACAAAATTGCTGCTATCACAGCTTTATCTTCAGCTGTTGCTAAAGCAGACGAGATTGCTAAAGACGTTTCTATGCAAGTAGCTTCAATGGGTGCTGAGACTTTATCTTACAAAGATTTTGATCCAGAATTCATCGCTAAAGAAACAGAAGCTCGTATCGCAGTTATCGTTAAAGAAAACGAAGAGTTAGTACGTTTAGGTAAAACACTTAAAAATGTACCTCAATATATTTCTTACGCTCAACTTACTGAAGAAGTATTGAAACAAGCGGAAGAAGATGCTAAAGCTGAATTAAAAGCTGAAGGTAAACCTGAAAACATCTGGGATAGAATTTTACCTGGAAAAGTTGCTCGTTTCATCAGTGACAATACAACTTTAGACCAAGAGAAAGCATTATTAGACCAAAACTTCATCAAAGATGAATCTAAAAAGGTTTCTGATTATGTTAAATCTTTTGGAGTTGAAATCACAGGATTCAAAAGAGCTTCATTAGGATAATATATTTCCTTAAAAAATTAAAATATCAAACCTCAAGCATTTTGTTTGAGGTTTTTTTATTTATTTTCGTATTTTTAAAACAAAAAAATATGAAACTCATCAAGAATAGCTTATTATTACAAATCGTATTAGCCATTGCCTTAGGGACGTATTTAGGAGATCTCCTTCCCTTGGGTGTGAGTAGAATTTTTAGCACCTTCAATGCACTCTTTGGTAATTTTTTAAACTTTATCATTCCATTAATCATTGTAGGGTTAATTATTCCTGCCATTGGCAATATTGGGAAAGAAGCAGGTAAGCTATTAGTAATCACTGCGGGATTAGCCTATGGTTCTACCCTATTAGCGGGTTTTAGTTCCTATGCAGTTTCCATTAGTATCTTTCCTCAATTTCTACTTACCCAATCTACAAAACTAGTTATTGAGCCAGAAAAAGTACTGATTCCTTACTTTTCTATTGAGATTCCCCCTCTATTTGATGTAATGAGCGCCTTAATCCTCGCTTTTATCGTTGGGATATGCATCTCTAAAGGCCCATTTACCCATTTAAAAGGGGTTTTTAACGAGTTTCAGTCTATTATCATGACTGTGATAGAGAAAGTGATTATTCCTTTCTTACCCCTCTTTATTTTTGGTGTATTTTTAAATATGACCTACAGTGGTCAAGTTTTCGTTATACTTGAAACGTTCTTGAAAATTATCGGCGTTATTTTCGCCCTCCATATTGTATTTTTAATTTTTCAATATTGTCTTGCTGGACTTGTGGTCAAAAGAAATCCGTTTCTTTTAATGAAGAATATGCTACCGGCCTATTTTACAGCTTTAGGTACGCAGTCATCAGCAGCGACGATTCCTGTAACTTTAGAATCAACGTTAAAAAATGACGTAAATCCCAAAATAGCTGGTTTTGTCATTCCACTTTGTGCCACGATTCACTTGGCTGGAAGTACCTTGAAAATTGTTGCTTGTGCTATTGCCTTAATGCTCATTCAACATACGCCCATTGATCCTTTCGCGATGATAGGTTTTATCCTCATGCTAGGCATTACGATGATTGCCGCGCCAGGTGTACCAGGTGGCGCTATTATGGCTGCATTAGGGGTATTACAGTCTGTTTTGGGATTTGATGCTGAACAACAAACCCTGATGATTGCTTTATACGTGGCTATGGACAGCTTCGGTACAGCTTGCAATGTGATGGGAGATGGTGCAATTGCCCTGGTTGTAGATAAAATTGGAAATAATACAGATTCTTTGGAACTTGAAACCCAAGAAACAAATTCAATTTAAAAAATTACAGGTTGTGTATCGCTTCTTTGTGTTACAAATCTAATGTAAGACAGATACAGATTCATCTGCAAAAAAAGATCCATACCTAAATAGTTATGGATCTTTTTTCATTTCTCACTAGTAGCCTGACCCTGAATCAAACTATATTTCTTCTGATAGCGTTTATAAAAATACATATTTAACCTCCACATCACAGTAAGGTAAGCTCCAATCCCTCCGAGTATCCAAAGCATCATTTCAAAAATAAACAGCGTACTATCAAAGACATAATCTGAGAACAAAAAAGATCCGAACACAGTAAATGAATAGACAGAAATACCAAAGATACCTCCCTCGATTAACCCATACTTAAGTTGACCTCTTTTCATCCTTCGTTCCCAATTCATCCTAAATTGTATTTCTGATTTTTTCATAACTAGTTAAATTTCAAACAATTTACAAAATAACAGAAAAAGAAGCAATCCTTGCTTCCCATAAAATAATCCTTATATTTGCTTTCAACTTTAGGGGTGTCTACATCGTGTAGGCTGAGATTTTACCCTTTGAACCTGATCTAGTTCATACTAGCGTAGGGAAAAGTAAGATGACTTCATTCGGTACATCCTGTACTGACGTGTGGCCATTCCTAAAGTTATATCAACAAAATAAAAGGAATGGAACTACACATCAACAATCAGAAATTTCACTTTGAACAGCTGCAAATCAGCATTCAGACTATGCTGGATTTACACGGCACAACGCAACAAAAAGGCATTGCCGTTGCAGTGAATGCTACGGTTATTGCCAAAGCGGACTGGAGTACCTATCTCTTATCCGAGGCAGATGATATTTTAATTATCACAGCAACCCAAGGCGGTTGATTCCATTTTAATTCAACGATTATAAACAATAAATCAGATTATATGGAACAACACGAAAAGATTTCACAAACTCCTTTTCCCAATTCAAAAAAGGTATATGTAGCGGGAACACTATTTCCCATTCGCGTAGCGATGCGTGAAATTACCTTAAGTGATACGAAACTTAGTCAAGGCGCACTAGAGAAAAATCCACCAGTCACTGTCTATGACACCTCAGGGGCTTATACTGACGAACAGCTTGAGATCAACATTAAAAAAGGATTACCTCGTTTGAGAGAATCTTGGATATTAGATCGACAAGATGTTGAAATTTTGGATACGCTTACGTCTGCTTATGGACAGCAACGAGCTGAAGATCCTAAGCTAACTCATTTGCGTTTTGAATTTACACATAAACCCAAAGTAGCTAAATCGGGGCTAAATGTGACGCAGTTACACTATGCGAAGCAAGGGATTATTACTCCCGAGATGGAATATGTGGCTATCCGTGAAAATCAACGCTTAGAACAACTAGATGCTATTTCCCCTGCATTGAAGCAACAGCACCCAGGCAATAGTTTTGGAGCCCATACGCCCAAAAACTATATTACACCAGAATTTGTTCGCGATGAAATTGCGGCTGGGCGTGCGATAATTCCCAATAACATCAACCATCCCGAAAGTGAGCCAATGATTATTGGGCGTAACTTCCTTGTAAAAATCAATGCGAATATCGGAAATAGCGCTGTCACCTCAACCATTGAAGAAGAGGTAGAAAAAGCGGTTTGGGCGTGTCGTTGGGGAGCAGATACGATTATGGATTTATCTACGGGAAAGAATATCCATGAAACTAGAGAATGGATTATTCGCAATTCACCTGTACCCATTGGAACCGTACCCATCTATCAAGCCTTAGAAAAAGTAAAAGGAATAGCCGAAGATTTGACTTGGGAAATTTTTAGAGACACTTTGATTGAACAAGCAGAACAAGGAGTATCCTATTTCACCATTCACGCGGGCGTTCTTTTGCGCTACATTCACCTAACAGCTCAACGCGTTACGGGTATCGTTTCAAGAGGAGGATCCATCATGGCTAAATGGTGTTTATTTCATCACCAAGAAAACTTTTTATACACGCATTTTGAAGAAATATGCGAGATTATGAAACGCTACGATATTGCGTTCTCTTTAGGAGATGGACTAAGACCTGGTTCTATTGCAGATGCCAATGATGCAGCTCAATTTGCAGAGTTAGAAACCTTAGGAGAATTAACTAAAATTGCGTGGAAACACGATGTACAGGTTATGATTGAAGGCCCCGGACATGTACCGATGCACCTCATCAAAGAAAATATGGAAAAGCAATTACGCGATTGTGGCGAAGCGCCTTTTTACACCTTAGGTCCTTTAACAACGGATATTGCCCCTGGTTATGATCACATCACCTCCGCCATTGGTGCTGCTATGATTGGTTGGTATGGAACAGCCATGCTATGTTATGTAACCCCAAAAGAACATTTAGGTTTACCCAATAAAAAAGATGTCAAAGACGGTGTGATTACCTATAAGTTAGCTGCTCACGCAGCAGATTTAGCCAAAGGACATCCAGGTGCACAATACAGAGACAATGCTTTGAGTAAAGCCCGTTTTGAATTCCGTTGGGAAGATCAGTTCAATTTGTCTTTAGACCCAGATACAGCACGGGAGTTTCACGATGAAACCTTGCCAGCTGATGCAGCTAAAGTGGCTCATTTCTGTTCGATGTGTGGACCAAAATTCTGTTCGATGAAAATCTCCCAAGAAATTCGCGATTCAGCAGAACAAGGCATGAAAGAAATGTCGGAAGAGTTCATCAAATCTGGAAAAGAAATCTACCTGTAGTATGGTGGTTATTACTCCAGCAGCTAATCATCCAAAAGAAATAAGCCTCGCCAATGAAATGTTGGAAAGAGGCTTACCTCTTTTGCATATTAGAAAGCCTAATTTCACTTTTGAACAGCTCCAACAATGGGTTGAAAACATCAGTTATCAACATCGCAATCGGCTAGTTATTCACATCCCAAGCCCTGTTATCAACAATTATCCTAAAGTTTTTAAACAATATGTCCAACTTATCAACAGCTTAAAGGCACAATATGCCCACTTATCAACAGATAATTGTTCATTTGTTAATAACTATACACAGAAACTGCCCAATTTGTCAACAAGTGTTCATAACTCCACCGAATGCGAGAAGTTATCAACAAGGCATCAACGCGTTTTTCTCAGTCCTGTTTTCAACAGCATTTCTAAAATAGCGTATCAACCAACCCTTCACTGGCCCTCTTTTTTAGACGATTGGAAATACCCTTGGATTCGAACAGTTGCTTTGGGAGGAATCACCCCTAATCATCTAGCAACCGTTCGCAACATGGGATTTGATGATTTTGCAGTGCTTGGTGCAATTTGGCAAGCTGAAGAACCCCTTAAAATTTTTGATTTATGTTACAAACAAGACCCATTGTTCTTTCGATAGCAGGTTTTGATCCTTCCGGAGGAGCTGGATTATTAGCCGATATCAAAACATTTGAAAGTCATCAGGTATATGGCTTGGGCATTCTCACAGCCAATACCATCCAAACAGAAGATACATTTGTAGCTATTCGCTGGGAAGAGCGAAACTATATTCTGCAACAACTCGAGGTTCTCTTACAGCGTTATCAACCGCAAGTCGTTAAAATAGGTATTGTGGAATCAGGAGAAGAGCTCTTGTGCTACCTTCAAATGATTAGACAATATATCCCCCAAGCGTATATTATTTGGGATCCCGTTTTGCGCTCGAGTACCCATTTTGATTTTACAACAGGCATTGGAGGTCAAACGCTGGAAGCCATACTTCTTCATCTGGATTTAATCACGCCTAATTACTTTGAACTAGACCAGCTGATTCCCATAGGAGCAACGCCACTAGAAAAGGCACAATCGCTCTCTACTACTTGTACTGTTTTACTCAAAGGAGGACATCACCCAGAAGCGAAAGCCATCGATTACCTCTTAACTGCAGATAAACAATATTCATTTTATCCTCAACAGGTGTATCCCACGACCAAACACGGTACGGGTTGTATTTTATCTTCCGCGATTGCGAGTCAGCTCGCTTTGGGAAATTCACTCGATGAAGCGGTGCAAAAATCAAAACAATACGTCGAAAACATATTGGCGTCCAATTCAACTTTATTAGCTTATCATGTTTAATCCCATTCAATATATCAGTCAGGGTGATACCCCTCAAGAACAATTGTACCACATCGAATCCGTTTTATATGCGGGACAACGGTGGATTCAATTCCGATTTAAAGACACACTTACCTCTATTCGATGGAAAACCGCGGAGCAAGTGAAACTTCTTTGTGATCGCTATCAGGCAACCTTACTTATTAACGATGATCCCGATCTGGCTCTAGCCATTGATGCAGATGGGGTACATTTAGGGCTTCAAGATCGATCTATTGCCGAAGCACGAGCCTTACTTCCCCATAAAATCATAGGCGGAACAGCCAATACCCTACGAGATGTGAAACAACGCCTAGAGGAGTCTTGTGATTATATCGGATTAGGCCCTTTGCGCTATACACCAACGAAAAAGAAATTAAGCCCTTTATTGGGATTTGACGGGTACCAACAACTATTGGCTGCACTAACCCCAGAAGAAAAAAAGACACCTCTTGTCGCAATTGGAGGTATCACCTTAGCCGATGTACCAATATTACAACAACTAGGACTATCGGGAATCGCTGTATCGAGTTTACTCCATCAAGCGAAATCCCCTCAACAACTTATAAAACAACTAAATACTTACTTCTTATGACCCCATTTCAACTAGGAGATAAAACCTTCCACTCTCGATTATTTTTAGGCACTGGCAAATACGGATCTAATGCTGTAATGGAAGCCGCTACTTTAGCCAGTAGAACTGAATTCATCACGGTTGCTTTAAAACGATTGGATTTAAAACAGGACAATCCTGCTTTACTAGCCCATTTGAACCATCCGCATTTGCACTTACTTCCCAATACCTCAGGGGCTAGAAATGCGAAAGAAGCCATCTTAGCGGCTCAGCTTGCCCGTGAAGCTTTAGAAACGAATTGGGTAAAAGTCGAAATTCATCCTGATCCAAAATACTTGTTACCCGACCCCATTGAAACCTTACTCGCCACAGAAGAGCTAGCCAAGCAAGGTTTTTTCGTATTGCCTTATATTCACGCAGACCCTGTGTTGTGCAAGCGATTAGAAGAGGTTGGAACAACAGCTGTCATGCCTTTAGGTTCCCCTATTGGCACCAATAAAGGGTTGAAAACCTTGGATTTCTTGGAAATCATTATTGAAAATAGTCGTGTTCCTGTTATTGTGGATGCAGGGATTGGAGCACCCTCTGATGCTGCGAAGGCCATGGAACTTGGTGCAGATGCCGTATTGGTGAATACCGCTATTGCCGTTGCAGGTGATCCAGTTGTTATGGCTAAAGCTTTTCAGCAAGCGGTTCAAGCAGGAAGAATGGCTTATGAAGCCCAATTGGGTGCAATTCAAAACCATGCCCATGCATCTAGTCCCTTAACCTCATTTTTATACCAATAACCATGACGTTTTACGATGTTTACACTCAGTATTCCTGGGAGGAAATTCGCCAGCAGCTCAACTCCACAACACCAGAACAAGTGGTTCAAAGTCTAAGTAAATCAAAGCGAAATCTGACTGATTTCCTTCACCTGATTTCGCCCGCAGCTCGCCCTTTTCTAGAACCCATGGCTCAACTCAGTCAACAGCTGACGCATAAGCGTTTTGGCAAGACCATTCAGCTCTATACTCCAATGTATTTGAGCAATGAATGTCATAATATTTGTACCTACTGTGGATTTAGTATTGATAACAACATCCGCAGAAAAACCTTAACCCCTATCGAAATCGAACAAGAGATTCACTTGCTCAAAGGTCAAGGATATGATCACATTTTATTGGTTACAGGTGAAGCCAATCACACCGTTAACCTTCGTTATTTTGAACAAGCGATCAAGCAGATTCGCACTTCCTTTTCAACCCTTTCGATTGAAGTACAACCGCTAGAGCAAAACGAATATGAAGTCTTAGCTCAGCTCGGGGTATATGCCGTTTTGGTCTATCAAGAAACCTATCACGAGGCCGTCTACAAACAGTATCATCCCAAAGGTAAAAAATCCAATTTTAGCTATCGCTTGGAAACACCTGATCGCATTGGGCAAGCCGGTATTCACAAAATAGGATTAGGCGTATTATTAGGGCTAGAAGATTGGCGTGTGGATAGCTTTTTTACCGCTTTACACCTCGATTATCTTCAAAAAACCTATTGGAAAACCAAATATTCTATTTCCTTTCCTCGGTTGCGACCTGCGGAAGGCAATGTAGAACCTAATTTTATCATGGAGGATATTGATTTACTTCAACTGATGTTTGCCTATCGCATCTGGAATGAAGATATTGAGCTCTCAATTTCTACACGCGAAAGTGAATGGTTTCGAGATCACGTGATTGGATTGGGGGTCACTTCCATGAGTGCGGGATCCAAAACAAATCCAGGGGGATATACTGTAGATCAGGGTTCACTCGCTCAATTTGAAACCTGTGACCAGCGATCAACAGCCGCCATTTATCAACTGATTCAATCCAAAGGCTATGAACCGATCTGGACTGATTGGAATCAGAGCTATGCTAATTTCTCATTCTAACCCTATGCTAGAAGTTCACGATTTTTTACGTTACAGCCGTCCAATGAATTTAACTGAAGTTGGAACTGCAGGTCAATTAAAAATTAAAAATGCACGTGTATTAGTCCTTGGCGCTGGAGGGCTAGGCTCTCCTATTCTCACCTATTTGGCAGCCTCTGGAATAGGGCATTTGGGAGTAGTTGATTTTGATCGTGTGGAGATACATAATTTACATCGGCAAATTCTATTCACAGCACATGATATTGGGCAATACAAAGTAGATGTTGCGGCCAAACGCATTACTCAGCTCAATCCTCATATTCACTTTCACATTCATAGAGAAAAGGTAACCTCTGACAATGTCGAGGCTCTTTTTACTTCCTATGATTATATCGTAGATGGGACGGACAATTTCACCACGCGTTATTTGGTTAACGATGCTTGTGTTTTATTAAACAAACCTTTGATATATGGCACCATATTGGGGTTTCAAGGGCAATTAGCCGTCTTCCAGCATCGAAATTCTAAAAACTTACGGGATATATTTCCTGAGGCTCCTGATCCAAAAGACACTCCCAATTGTAGCTTACACGGGGTATTGGGTACTTTTCCAGGCATTATTGGCTTAATGATGGCCCAAGAGACACTCAAAGTTATTTTAGATGCAAATCCCTTACACAATCAATTTGTATTAATAGACACCTTAAATTGGAAAATCCAAACGTTAGCTTTTTAACGTTTGGATTTTCTTTATTTTTTATCTTTTAAATAGGTCATATAAGTTTCACGGGGAATTTCAATGGCGCCTAATAATTCAAGATGAGGATTATACACCTGACAGTCTAATAATTGATAGTTTTCTTCTCTGAGTCTTTGAATCAACTGATGAAAAGCAACTTTACTTGCATTAGATACCAAAGAGAACATACTTTCTCCGCAGAAAACCCCATGTCCTACATCCACACCATAGAGTCCACCAACTAAACGTCCTTCTTGCCATACTTCAACAGATTTCGCATAGCCTAACTGATGTAACTCACAATAAGCGGCCAACATTTCATCCGTAATCCAAGTACCATTTTGCCCTTGTCTTTTTACCTGTTGACACTGTTTAATTACAGCCTCGAAATGCATATTAAACGTCACTTGAAATAGTGCTCTGTTCAAGATATTGCGCATGCTTTTTGAAGGTTTAAATGTGGTTAAGTCAACAACCATTCTTGGGTTTGGCGCCCACCAGGTGATGGGTTCACCATCTTCAAACCACGGAAATACCCCATGTTGATAGGCCAGGAGTAACCAATCCGCAGTAAGTGCACCGCCAATGGCTAAAATTCCGGATTCATGTGCTGTTTCAACGGGAGGAAAACCTAAGTAATTGGGATCTAAAATAGCTATCATAGAGAAAAAAAATCCCCAATCAATTGATTAGGGATTCGTATTAATTAAAATGGTAAATCATCATGATCCTCCTCCGTGAATGACGGTGCTGGAGGGAATTGTGGAGTTTGAGGCGCTTGCGGTGCTTGTTGTGCAAACTGATTAGGTGTCCCTTGATTACCTTGGTAATTTTGGTTGAATCCTCCTGCTTGTTGTACAGGCTGCCCCATATTAGGTTGTTGTGCATATTGGTTTTGCATTGGCTGTCCCATTCCTTGTGCAGGCATGTTTCTTTCAATTCTCCAACCTTGAATCGTATTAAAATATCTTACTTCACCTTGTGGAGATGTCCACTCTCTTCCTCTTAAATTAATCGATACTTTTACTGGTTCTCCTACTTGAAACGTATCAAGTAAGTTCACTCTATCTTGTGTAAACTCAATTAAAATATCTTGTGGATATTGTTCTTCAGTAGTAACCACAACTTCTCTTTTTCTGAAGCTTGAGCTAATATCTTGTGGCTGCCCAATCACCTTAATTCTTCCTATTACTTCCATTATATCTTTTTTTTCCTGATTGTTACTTTGCTAAAATCATATTCCAAGCCAAAGGTACATTATTTTCCTCTAAATACTTTTTAGCTTGCTTAAATTTCTTTTCAACATCACCTGATGCTACGATTTCTTTAGCTTCTGGATTTGCCAATAAAAACGCTTGAATTTCCTCTGTTGTTGGTAAGTGTTCTACGTTTCCTAAGATTCCTAAATCGTTTCCTGAAAACACCAAACTATCAATCACCTCTTGTGGGATGATATCAACACCTAATCCTAGTGTGGTCAATGGTTTTTCTACTTCAAACATCCCCATATTAGAGCGGCTATACCAATTGCCTCCCATACGAGAAACTAAATCAATTTTATGTTGATCGATTCCTCCTTTTTCATTGAGGATTGCTTCATCAATGTGCATTTTTACCACTTCGCAGATCACTAAATTACCAGCTCCGCCTTCTGTTCCTAAGCCAATCACTTCTTGTACAATACACTCGAATTGAACAGGACTTTCTTTTACGCGGAATGGGCGAACCTCTTCCGATTCAATCATAGTAAAACCTGCTTTTACAAACTCATTTACTCCATCTTTATACTCTGTACTTGATAAAGAGGTTTGTTGCACCATGTCATAATTCACCACGTTAATAACCACCTGCATCGTTGCTTGTACATTGAATAACGTATGTTTACATGTATTATCACGCACGCGTCTTGAAGGGGAGAATACTAAAATTGGTGGATTAGCACTAAATAAATTAAAAAAGCTAAAAGGGGATAAATTGGGATTTCCATCAGCATCAACTGTACTCGCTAAAGCAATAGGTCTTGGTCCTACAGACCCTTGTAAAAAACCTTGCAATTCTACAGTTGAAATGTCTTTTGGGTTTATTGTTTTCATTATATTTCTTCTTTTTAGGTCGATGAGTAAAGGTACTAAAAGCAGATTGAACCACAAAAAAACACGAGCTACAAACACCTTCTTCCTGTGCTATTTTTTCTTTTTCATTTTCTGGTCTTGATAAAACTAAGCCTCCTCTCAATGAATACGCTCGATTCACTTCATAATTAATCCTATTCTACTATATTGAAAAGGAAAAATCTGCGTTTGATTAACTAAAATGCATGAATTATATCGCCTTTTTTTTAGTTACCTTTAAACATCTAAATGAATCATCATCTTGAAAATACAAAGAGAAATTATTCGCTGGACACTCATTGCAACTGCATTTGTTGTTTTATTGCTTATTCTTTGGAATACGTATTCTTTTTTTCAGACGTATAAAGAAGAAGAACGCATCAAAATGGAGATTTGGTCCACGGCATCGAATACATTAAATGAAGCGAATCCTCATGATACTAATCTTGAGCTTCCTTTATTAATTCTGACAAACAACACCACAATTCCCATTATTCAAACCAATGACCGAGATAGTATTTTAGCTATGGTCAATGTGCCACTGAAAGTACAGCAAAGTGAAACTGAAGCACTGCTTTTCTTGCGCAAGCTCAAAAATGAAAATACCCCTATTGAAGTAGAGGTAGGGAAACAGAAACAGTATTTGTATTATGGGAATTCCTCTTTATTATTAAAACTGAAGTATTATCCTTTAGCTTTAATTTTAATTTTTATCTTTTTTACTGTTTTGATTATCATTTTCTATCGCAGTAATAAGATTGCGGCACAAAATCGCTTATGGACGGGTATGGCTAAGGAAACAGCTCATCAAATAGGTACTCCTTTATCCTCCTTGTTGGGATGGATTGAATTAATGAAGTTGGAAGAAATGAATCCTACCATTATTGAAGAAATTGAAAAAGATGTCAAGCGTTTGCAGACCATCGCAGATCGTTTTTCTAAAATTGGTTCAAAACCGCAATTAACACCAGTGGACATCATTTCGGAAACCTACAAAACGTATGCGTATTTTCAACAGCGATCTTCTAAACAGATTTCGTTTCATTTTTCAGCACCAGAACGAGAAATTAAAGTCTTACTTAATCCAGAATTACACAGCTGGACCATTGAGAATTTAATTAAAAATGCCATTGATGCAACCAAGGGAAAAGGGCAAATCGAACTTGTCATTTCAATGACAAATCAGTTTGTTCATCTCTTTTTTACTGATACAGGAAGTGGTATTCCGAAAAATAAATTTGAAAAAATATTTGAACCTGGTTATACTTCCAAAAAACGCGGTTGGGGACTCGGACTTTCTCTTTCTCGAAGAATTGTAGAAGAATACCAAAATGGAAAAATCAGAGTTCATCATTCTGAACTAGGTAAAGGAACTACGTTTGTGATTACTTATAAGATGGTGTAACGACCAAATAAGAAGCAATTGGTCAGACAAAAAAAGCAGTAGTGAAAAATTCACTACTGCTTTTTTTAATTTCTACTGCTCATCAGCTAGAGCTTATAGGTATTGTTGTACTTTTTTTACTACTTCTTCAAACGCTTCTGGGCTCAAAGTTTCTTTTTTACTAAAACGAATATCATCCATGGTTTGCAAAGGAATTAAGTGCACGTGAACGTGTGGTACTTCTAATCCTACAACAGACATTCCAATTCTTTGGCAAGGAACAGCTTGTTCTAAAGCTTTGGCTATTTTTCTTGAGAATTTCATCAATTCTACATAATGCTCTTCTTCCATGTCAAAGATTTTATTAATCTCTTGCTTAGGAATACACAATGTGTGTCCTTTTGCATTGGGATTAATATCTAAAAAGGCTAAAAACTGATCGTTTTCAGCGATTTTATATGCTGGAAGTTCTCCATTGATTATTTTAGTGAAAATTGAACTCATACATTCGATGTTTTAAAAATTAATCTCTTGAAATTTCAAGAATCTCAAAATTCATTTGTCCATTAGGAACTTTAATTTCTGCGATTTCACCCACAGATTTTCCTAATAATCCTTTTCCAATAGGAGAAGTTACAGAAATTTTTCCTGCTTTCAAATCAGCTTCACTTTCAGCGACTAATGTATAGGTTAAAACCATACCATTCGATTGATTTTTAATTTTAACCGTTGAAAGTACCAAGGCTTTTGATTCATCTAACTGTGATTCATCAATAATTCTAGCCGTCGATACTACCTCTTCCATTTTCGCAATTTTCAGTTCCAGTAACCCCTGTGCTTCTTTTGCAGCATCATACTCCGCATTCTCCGATAAATCCCCTTTGTCTCTTGCATCAGCAATTGCTTGTGATGCTTTTGGACGCTCTACACTTTTTAACTGCTCTAATTCATCCTTTAGCTTCTTCAGCCCCTCAGCAGTGTAATACGAAATTTTACTCATAATTAACTGGTTTATATAAATAGAAAAAATCCCATGAAACGGGATTTTCTGGTGCGTAAAATATTTTTTATATTTATTTAAATAAATTATCTAATTCTGTATAGTCTACTTGTCAAAGTTAATTAATTAAATTTGTTTTACAAATATTTTATGCGATGAAAAAAATTTTATTCTTAGTTCTCGTCCTATTATTCGGCTTTAGTTGCTCTAAAGATAGTGTGCGATATAGCAATCCTTATTTACCCAACAATCCAGTTTCTATCTTTATTGATTTAAACTTACCTGCCTACGACAAACTAAAATTTCCCAATAATTCTGTTATTATAGAAAATCAAGGCGTAATGGGCGTGATTATTTTCAATGCGGGCCCTTACTATTTGGCGTATGATATTGCCTGCCCCAATCATCCTGTTGACCGCAATTGTTCTAGAATGAAAATGGAAAAACCGAACGATATCTATCTTACTTGCACCTGTGAACAACATCCTACTCCACTTCAGTACAGTTTACTAACTGGAACTTCTTTGACACCAGGAGCCCAATATCAATTAAAACCTTATGCAGTTACACAGAAAGGAACTACTTTAAATATTAATTATTAAATAAAAATCCAATAAAAAAGGATGGTCTGCAGACCATCCTTTTTTATATTAAAACTTCAGCGTTAAACCTGCTAAAATATTAAAGGTTGCTTGGGGATAATACCCTGCTCCATCAATGGCTTGGGTACCATCAAAATCCGACCAATAATATCCATTCGACACATATTTTACATCAAAGATATTATTTGCTAAAACAGATACACCAATGCTTCTAAACCATTTTTTTACTGGAAACTCATAGTTCAAACTCAAATCATTGACAAAATAAGAATCGAGTTTCGAGTTTTTCGCCTCTATATTAGACATATACTGCTCCCCTACAAATTTCGTTAGTAAGGAAACGCTCATTCCATCCAATGGAGTATACGTTATCGCATTCGAGGCGATGAAATCCGGAGAGAAAGCAATAGATTTTGTACCAAAATATTGCATTTCTCCTTCCCATAGGTAAGACAAGTTTTTATTTTTATTGGTACTTACTGTCACACTAGGATTCCAGTACCATTTTTCCAATAATCTAACCTGAGCATCAATTTCAATTCCTAAACGGTAACTATCTTTGATATTTTCACGTACTGATGCCCCAACATCATTCAACTGTCCTGTTAAGACCAATTGATCCTTATATTTCATATAGAAGGCATTTACATTCAGACTCGCGCGTTCTGTTTGCATTCTCCATCCCAATTCAAAATCGTCTAATTTTTCCGCTTTTGGCATTTGATTAAGCTGGCGTTCTTTATAATCCGTACGATTGGGTTCTTTATTCGCTCTTGCATAAGAGAAATAGAACTGATTTTCCTCATTAGCCTGGAAGGTAATTCCCGCTTTTGGATTCAAGAAATTAAATTTCACATTTACTAGTCCTGTTTCTTCTCCATTGGCTTCGTATGTTACTCTACGATACTGCATATCCCCATATAAGCTCCATTGTTCTGTTAATTGCCAAGTTGCTTTAGCAAAGAAATTCACATCAGTCTTCACAGCATGATCGCGGTAGTACTCTTGTTTGTAATCAAAATTCACGGGTTGTTTCGCCCATAAGATCGTACCAAAATGATCCCCTTCATACTTATTCGCCCCACCACCTACAACAACAGTAAGTGCGTCTGCTTTATAGTTAACGTTAAAGACCATTCCATAGAAATGATTATCCAAGGCTTTTCGACGAATTAAATCTGTTCGATTCACTTCTTCCCCATTGACAAACACAGCATCTAAACCGTATTCTTTGACTTTTTGGTTCTTTTTGTAATTCTCATAATACCCGTATCCTTTCGTATAGTGTAGCGATACATTCGAGCTCCATGCATCAGACCAACGTTCACTCCAATGCAATTGGTAGTGATCTTGTTTGTAATTATCGGTTTCGTTGTTGTAGAACTGTGTATTTCCCTCGTCATCTTTATATTTTCCGGATGGATTATAACGACGTCCATATTCATCTATTTCCTCTTGTGATACGCCATTCCATGCTTGATAGGTCTTCTGTTTTCCACCAAAGACTAACGCCTTGATCAACGACGTATTGCCAACGTATACCCCTTGCAAAAAGTACGATCTTAAATCCGAAGAGGCGCGATCAATATACCCATCCGAATGGATATCCGACAAACGACCCGCGATTTCAAATTTATCGTTTATTAATCCTGTACTGAACTTAACCGTTGATTTACGCGTATTATAGCTTCCAAATGAATTAGCTATTTCTCCGTTGGCTTCTTGCGAATAGTCATCCGTTTTTAAATTTAAACTGGCACCAAAAGCAGCCGAACCATTGGTTGATGTTCCGACACCTCGCTGTAGTTGTAAGTTTTGTACCGAAGAACCAAAATCGGGCATATTCACCCAAAATGAGCCTTGTGACTCACCATCGTTATACGGAATTCCATTTAAAGTCACGTTCACACGTGTGGCATCAGAACCACGTACGCGGAAACTCGAATAACCGATTCCATTTCCGGCATCCGTTGTTGTGACTACAGAAGTCATCTGCCCCATTAACACAGGAATATCTTGTCCTAAATTGCGTTTAGTCAATGCAGCTTTAGACAAATTTTCATAGGCAATGGGGGATTTTCCATCCACGCGAACAGCCGATAAAACGATTTCATTTAAGGCTGTCTTTTGGATTGAATCTTGTGTTGTTTGATGTTGTGCAAGTCCAGGTATGGTTGCGCTTAAACATAAACCGAAAATAAATAATGAATTTACAGTTACTTTTTTCATTCGTAAAAATACTTTCACAAATAAAAGGGGCAATTATTGTTTGATTAATAATTACACGTTCCCATGCAAGGTACAACTTGCACTATTTCCCTTGGCAGCATTACCTGCCCAGGTTCTACGGGTATGATCTCAGCCTGTTCGGCACCCCTTTGAGATTTGAACTGCAAATATAGTCAGTATTATTAAGAATAAAACAAACGATTGATCCAATCTTTTCTGTTTTTTCCTTGTTGCCATGAACCAGTAAAATGGTGAATTGCATGTGTATCAGAATTAATCCTATATTCACCAGTATAACAGTTCTTCGGACTAAAAAAGGATTGAGGATAGACCACGGCTTTACAAGCTTCAAGATGTTGTATTTGATTCACTAATTTCAACCCATGTAATACAAACTCCTTGGTGATGGTAATCGTATTAGGTGTAGTATAGTATTTTTTGTACAAATGTTTTCGATAAAAGGACTTATTTTGATAGAAAGCCAATATCCTTTGCAGTACAACATGTTGTTTTACACTACCAATAACAGCAGTACTCAACAAGCAATCTGATTCGAAACCACAAAAGAATTCATGAGATAAAAAAGCATCAAAATTTTTTATAATTTCTACATCCGTGTCTAAATATATCCCACCGTGTTCATTCAACACATGTATTCGACAGACATCAGAGACAAACGCATATTTTTTCTCTTGATATGCTTCTTGGGCAAAGCGATAACTCGCGATATCAAAATTTTCTTCTGTCCAAATAGTTACTTCATATTGAGGTAAATACTTGGCAATAGAAGCTAAACATTGCATCATTTTTAAAGGATAAACTCCTTTTCCAAACCAACACAAATGAATCTTTTTAGGAATCATAGTCTAACATAAATAGTTTATCAATGATAAAAAAACTACGTTACACGATAATTACCTCGACATTATCTGTGCGTTATATAATGCGCTTTCTCAATTCTTTTTTCATGGATAATTTCTTCTTGTTTTCTTGATTTTTGCGAATGACACTTTTCGGGACTTTCGTTTCTTTTCGCATCTTTTGCTGCGTGAGTGCCACCTTAAGTAAAGCGATTAACTTTTGAATGACCAATTCTTTATTCTTAATCTGACTTCTTGTATCTTCCGCACTCAAGATAAACAATCCCTCCTTTGAAATATAATTACTCAATTTCTTTGCTAATCTATTCTTTTCCTCTTCATTAAAAACCGTTGATTCCGCTAGATTCCAAAACAAAACAACTTTAGAGGAAACTTTATTTACATGTTGTCCTCCTGCTCCACCGCTGCGTACAGCTTTAAAATTTAATTCTCTAATTAATGCTTGTTTGTCCATTATTTATTTCTTCTTTTTTTAAAATTTTATACCAAGCCATATACGCTTGAATAACCAGTATGGTAAAAATGATAAATTGAATAGCTAAAATTCCCAATCCTCGATAAGCATATAAAGGAACAGAAATAATATTTCCAATCAACCACATCGTCCAATTTTCTATCTTTTTCAACGCCATATAATACATGCCTAAAAAGAACACACCCGAAGTCAAAATATCGATATAATTCTCTGGCGCTATAGGTGTATCCGTCAGGCGGTACACTGCATATACAATCGCTATGGTAAGCACAAAAACAGCAACGCCAATTCCTTTTTCTTTAGCATTCGTTCGACTAATTTGTACGACTTGCTCCCCTGCCTTCATTCTAGACCAATTATACCATCCATAAAGGCTCATACAGGAATAGTATCCATTGAGAATCATATCGCCCAAATAACCGGCTAAATAGAGCAAATAAACCGTAATTACCGTTGCGATTAAACCAGTAGGATATACGAGGATATTTTCTCTCCCTGCATACCACACACTGAGAATACCAAAAACAAAAACGATGCTTTCTAATCCAATATTGAGCCAGCTTGTTTCGCGATAGGCTCCAAAGAAAAACTCAATCATATATTTAGCTTATAAAAAAAGCCATACGAATCGTATGGCTTTCCTGTATCTTCAATTTTAATTAATTGTTTCTGCTCATTAAGATTCTCAAGATATACCAGAACAATAGCATCAATGAGGCAAATAAGCTCAAGGCTGCAGGTACATATTGATCTGCGGCATACTCATTTTTAATTTGCCAAGTCGAGTATAAGATTGATCCTGATGCTAAAGCTACCATAGCCAAAGAAAACCATAAACCTAGATCAAAACCAAACAACATTCCTGCAACAATGGTTCCTAAGGCTAAGAAAAAACCAATTGTCAAAATAGAACGCATGAATGAAAAGTTTGCATTCGATCCAAATACAACACCTGTCAATCCTAAAAATAGAGCGAGTGTTAATACCCCTGCTTGAACGATTAATGATGAATCACCAGTCATGCTCAATGCAACGACTAAAATCGGAACAAACAAAAAGGCTTCCGCTAACACATATAGCATGAACCCAGCATATTGCTGTGGTTTATTTGCTGTTTTATAGGTCAAATTTTGTGCAAACCAAGTAATTCCCATAAAGGCACCTAAGATGATTAACCAAGAGAATTTACCCATGCCCAATAATTGAAACATTCCATTTACTACGAAAGGCGTATTCAATAAAATCGTTTCAAATACAATAAATGCAAGTACCCCTAAGGCCAAATTACCATAAGTTCTTCTGTAAAACTGTGCCTTAACCGTATCCGATTCATGAGCAACAGCATAAATAGGCTGATTATCTTCCATATCTAAAATTTTTGAGCAATTTACGAAAATTGCCACAATTTTCATTTATTATTTTAATAACTAACAACAAATACGTAGTTCCCTAAGCGAAAAGTATGGTAGCACATACTAATTTGAAAATCACCTTGACTAATCACTGCTTGTTTTTTTCCAACATTAACCTCCATGTCTTGAGCAAAACTCAAACTACGTGAATTACACATTTTAAACAATGCTTCTTTAACAGACCAAATCTCCGTTAGATAATCCATTTTATCGTCTACTGGTTCTGGGGCTAATGCTAATTCTCTTTCATTACAAAATTTGCCACTTAAGCGAATAATTTTATCACGGATCAATTCAACATCGACACCTATATTTTGAGTGCTAATAGCTACAATCGCATAATCAAATGAATGAGAAATCGAAATGTGTTTCCCTGTACATAAACTAGGTTTACCACTTATATCATAGCACAAGTCCCCATCAGCAAGATTTAATTGACGTAAAACTTGACGAACAGCCAAAAAAGCCTTTTGATGATTCTCAGACTTCATCTTAGTCAAACGCTCTTGACTGGCGGCACTTAATTGAAGTGATGCTTTTAATTCCTCTAAGGATTCGGTAATATGCCAAACATAAAGTATTCCCGAATCTACTATAATTTCTTTTACTATTCCCATAAACAAAAAAGTCAGTATAAATATACTGACTAAGTGAATTGCAAAAATACAATTTGTTTGACATAAAAAAAAGAGCCGCATAAGCGACTCTTTTTACCATATTACTTACGAATCAAAATTGTATTTTGGTCATCAGCTTCTCCATAAAAAGCATTTCCAATCCAAACTAATTTATCAATCGTTTTTCCATTCTCTAATTCTAAAGCTGGAACTAATTCAACTTCTCCAGCATTATTCACACCAAAAGTAACAATACCAGTTTCAGTTAACATTTCAGAGATAGAGTTACCACTAATTTTTCCAATATAAGCAGAGCGATGTCTTTCAATAGCTAAAAAGTTTAATCTTTTAGACACTCCATCTTGTACTAAAGTAACTTGTTGCATCTCTTCTAACTGACTATACAGTTCCCACTTTGCATCAAATCTAAACTTTTTATCTTCTTGCGTAGCTTTACGAAAAACGACATCTTGTCCAGAAAGGTAACCCGTAGTTAAAACATCTCCATTTGATAAATAATCTTTAAACAAAAATTCAATGTCACTGCGATTGCTATACCCTTCCTCCTCATTGTCTTTATTGATAAAAGATCCCTGTGTGAATTCGTGGACTTTATTACCATAAGGAAAGCTTAAAGCAAATGTTCTCAACATTGTAAAGTCAAAATTACTAGATTCAATACTTAAATCATTAACGTCAAAATCACTTTTAATATCTACTTCCCAATTTTCTTTAAAATCAAACCAAACATTGAATTCACCTAATTGTTTACCTCCATCAGGGCGAAAAGTAACAATCCATCCGTCAGCACTTTCGTTCACTAAATGATCTTTCATTTGTTGTTTTGCTTTTGCAAGACGCACGATTGGATCATCTTGGTATAAATCATTGTCATTATTTTGACAAGATGTAAATGCAAGCCCACTAATAAGTACTAAAGCTAAAGCTTTTCCAAACATATTAATTTTTCTATATGCCTTCTTCATATTACAAATCTTTTACTTGTTTAAGAACATCAGCATGATGTTGACAGAATCTTATGTTAGCTTTAGAGCCTAAAGAACTACCTTTTTTCACTCCAAACGTTGATAAAATACCATTTGGAGGCGTAGTTCTATTCAACATAGGAGATTCCTTAGCATGTTGAACGGCCACTCTACATAATTCATCAAAATCTATATCAAAGTTCTTTTTGAAATAATCTCTTACGAAATTAACTTTATACTCAATCTTGTTAGCTCCACCTGGTTTATAAAACTCGTCAGTTAATCCCATAGCGTCTCTTTCAGACTGCGGTAATCCATCAATTCTTCTAACTTCATCAAGAATTGCTTTATATTCTTCTGGTGTCTTTGACAACATAAATGAAGCAGTCTCAGCAAAATCCTCAATACTATTTGAACGTGAATAACTAGTTAAGAACCCTAAAGTATTTGCATACTTATCAATAGTCCATCCCTTAGCAGACAATTTACTATCAATTTCAAACCATTGTGTAGTATATGACCCCACATTCATTTTACTGAATTCCGGTTGATTGAACTCTCTATCTTGGTTAATAATATGAATATACTCGTGTTGAATTGTATGAATAAATTGTTGAGCTGATTCTAAATTTTTCTCTAAATAATCAACTTCATACAATGTAATTTGTACACCACCAGAAGCTAATCCTAATGTTCTAGTACCATCATCATTATAAGCATATCCACCAGCAGTCAATAAAGAAACTGGTCTTAATTTTTTAACGAACTCAATTCCCGCTACATCAACATAACTTTGAATCCAAACTAAGTCAACCATTTCGAAAGCTGGTTTAACATTTTTCAATTTAGGTGGATATAAGTTTCTATTGTTATCACGTGTTGGACCATACATATTTCTATCCCAACGATATTTTACCTGAATATTAAATGGCTCAGTAAATTTCTCAAATAAATACTTATCTGTATCATTCAACAATGCAGTATTTTCTTCCGGTAAATAACTGTTAGAATCTAACTTATCATCTTTTTCACAGCTTACAAATAGCATTGCAGAAATAGACAATACGAATAAACTTTTAAATATCTGTTTCATAATTATCTTTCATTTGGAGTTAAACCTGCCCCTAACGCACTTTGTGGTAACTGAATAGCTTTACGCTTATCTTGTGCTGTTAAAACGTCTCTAGTTCCTTCTATATCAAATGTATGAGTAACTTCTAAATTAAAACGTTTAATATCATACCATCTGTATCCCATATGAACAAACTCTCTACGTCTAAGCTCTGAAACATATTTCATAAGACGAGATTGTGTATCATTCATCTGATAGAACGGTTTGTATTCATCCGCAGTTGGAACCCCTCTTAATACATTAGCTAAAGTAACCGTACTTTCATTCAAATTACCTGCTGTTTTAAATTTAGCAAAGTAACCTATCATCGTAGCAGCTTCATCATATTGATCTTTCATGATTTTTGCTTCAATACGATATAAGAAAGCCTCGTCAACTGTTAATAACGGAATATTCACATAAGGCATTCCTGTTCCAGCTCCTTGATTTTCATATACAAAATATTCATGGAACTTAGGTTGAAAATATACATCTTGACTTGCCCAGTATGACATTTCATAAGCATAACTTCTTCCATAAGGATTGTATTTAGTCATCATATCAGTTAAAATAGGACGAACCATTCCAAATCTAATTGATGAATAATATCTTCTTAATAAAGATCTAGATCCTACAATCAATAAATTTGCTTTTTCTTTTTGATCTCCATAAAGTTGACCTTGTGCATTAGGGAAAACACCTGCATAGGTTCTAATGTCACGCAAATTGATTGCTTTGTCTCCAAAAACGTTCGTGTATTCTAATACTTTATCCCAGTCTCCTTTATGAGCAAAGAAACGTGCTGCTAAAGCCGATCCTGCTCCTTTAGTAAAATGGAAGCTTGGATTAGGGCTAAAAAACGCTTCATCTTTTGCTAAACGAACTCCTTCAACGATATCCGCTTCTAATCGAGCATAAACGTCAGCTAAAGTACCTCTTTTGTATTCTTTAATTAACTCTTCTTCTACTTCATCAACATAAGGAATACCTTGCTTAGAAGCAGCTGTATTTGGATCATATGCTTCACAAAACGTATTTGCTAACATCCAGTGAGCATAAGCACGAGCTAACAATGCTTCACCTTTAATTCCTTCATACATTTCTTTTGTCATCTGTACTTTCTCTACAGATTCTAACGCTTGATTTGCTTGAGAAATTGCTTTATATGAAGCCTCCCAAAATTCCGAAGGAGAATCCCAACTTTCTTGAGTTTCATCTTTCCAAGAATAATATGCAGTATTATCTAAAGCAGTATTAGCTGTTCTTCTAGAGTCTCCAAAGTTATCCGTCATTGCTTCTAAAGCATAAAAATTATTTGCAGACGGATAAGCGTAAACTAATAATTGCTTAATCTTTGCAGGACTATCTATAGTAGTTCTTTGATCAGGATTCTCTTCTAAAAAACTAGAACAACCTACCAAAGCAATACCTGCAACAACTCCCGTTATATATTTTAAATATCTCATACTTTGATTGATTAAATTGATAAGTTCAATGTTAATGTATACTGTCTCGTAACTGGCATAGCCACCCCTCCTACTCTGAAGAATTCAGGATCTTGTCCATTTAACTTTTTATCAGAATATAATAAGAAAGGATTTGTTACTGATAATTTCACTCCAAAAGATGATACTCTCATTTGTTTTTTAACTAACTCAGGGAATTCATATCCTAATGTAATATTCTTAATACGGATAAAATCACCTTTCGCAATACGTTGGTCAGAATAGTTATAAGTATTATAAGCTCTATCTAAACTACGACCATATTTATCGATCATATCAGCAGAAGCAATAACAGGTACATTTGTAGTATTCTCATCACCTGCAATTACCCAACGGTTATTCATTGCTTTTGTAAAGATTTGTGTATCGTTGTATTGAGAGCTAAAATTAGGATCTAAACGAACTACGTTCCCCCAAGCAGCAACTGTCATAACATCTAAACTCCAGTTTTCGTATTGGAATGTATTATTGAAACCAATTGTTTTGTTTGGTTCAACTGTACCTTCATATTTCAAATAACTTACAACATCTTGAGTATCTTGGAAGTTCGCTCCACCTACGTTATCAGTTTCACCATCAGCCATTACATACGTTGGTAATCCTTCTGAGTTCAAACCTGTGAATTCATAAGAATATAATACGTTTCTTGGTTTACCTACTACATTACCACCTGTTTTTGCAATTAAATCGAACGCACGTGGTGTATAGCTTAATTTTTTAATTTTTTGATCGTAATAAGACACATTCAGATTTGATGTCCATTTGAATGATTTAGTATCGATATTTCTTGTCGTTAAACTTAACTCAACTCCTTTCGTTGTCATATCGGCATTATTACCCCATTTATATGTCTCTCCTCCAATTCCAGATGTTCTAACTTGATCTACTAAATCAAAAGCTTGTCTTTGGTAGATATCTGTTGATAAATAGATTCTGTTTTTGAATAATCCCATATCAAGACCAATATTCGCCTCGTATTGTTTTTCCCAAGTTAAATCACCATTTTTAAGATTCTCAATTTGCATTCCAACTTCTCTTGTATTTGGATCAAAACGAGATACTGTTAAAGCATTTTTAAATACAGCTGATGAGTTAGATGCTGGTCCTGCAGTAGCAGTTAAACCATAAGAACCTCTTAAGCTCAAATCAGAAAATGTATTTTGATTCATCATCCATTCTTCTTGGATAATATTCCATTTACCAGAAGCCGTCCATGTAGGTAACCACATAGCACCTGATTGTCCTTGTTGGTTTGACGCATCATAACGTCCAGTTAACGAAGCTGTATATTTTCCGTCATATGTATAGTTAACTCTTGCGAAGAAACCTACATTACGTTCTTTCTCATACCCTCTTTTAAACAAAGCATCACCTTCTGCAAACAACTTACGATATAATTTATGATTAGGATTTCCTAAATATCCATTATCATACATAATTCCATATGTATCTTGAGCACTAAAATCACGGTCAATTACTCTGATTTCAGAACCTGCGAATGCATTAATTTCATGTTGACCATTTTTTCCAAAAATCTTATCATAAGAGAATGAATTTCTCCAGTTGATAGCTGTCATCTTATTTTGATATCTATACCAGATACCTCCATCTTTCAATACTACTTCTTTTTCACCATCCAAATGATCTGGATCTTGGTATAAGTAAATATTTTGATCTTTTACAACTGTAGTTTCAGCAGCTCTAAATGCCTGAACTACGTTTGACCCTTCACGAACATCATGGTCACGATCTGAAATAACATAGCGCAATGCAGCTGATGAATTAAATTTCAAACCATCCATTAATTTGTATTCAAAATCTGCTTGTAATTTAATATCCTTTACATCTAAAGTCATATTATTATTATCAAGCTCATTTAAAATATTAAAAGGTGCCCAGTTTTGTCTATAAGTTTCATAGAACCCATCATTATCATATGGACGAAGCGCTCTTGATGTATTCAACGCATAGTTAAATGGGTTGATATCAAAATCACGTGATACAGATCCTCCAACAGGGTCATCTTGACGGTCAAAACTTCCTGGAGCATCTTGTTTTCTACTAGAAAAAACAGTTGACAAACCTAAATTCATTCTATCATTAAAGTAGAATGTCGTTTTTAAGTTAGCTGTAATACGTTGTACTTGATCCGCAATTGTCCATCCCGGATCTTTCATATATCCAACAGACGCATAATATGTAGCGTTTTCACTACCACCAGTAAAACTCAACGAGTGGTTTTGCATAATTGACGGTCTAAACAATTCTTTGAACCAATCTGTATTAGCGTACTCATATTGACGTAAGAAATCATATTTATTCCCTGGTGTATTGATTCTGTCATAACCACCTTTATGATCTTCTCCACCTTGTGGATTGTATACGTTATAAGATTTAAACCATAAGTTATAGACACCACCATATCTTCCTTGAGAAATAGAAGGATCAGTCAACAATCCTTTACCTTCCATCTCTGATAAAATTCCCATTGTAGCTTGAGAATTCAAGATATCAAAACTTCCATATCTAGGAATTTCACGAATTGTGTTTTCCATGTTATAGGTTACAGTCAAAGGTGTATTTTTTCTACCTGACTTTGTAGTAATTACAACTACTCCGTTCATTGCACGAGCACCATAAATAGAAGTAGCCGCAGCATCTTTCAAAATCTCGATACTTAATACGTCACTTGCGTTTAATCCCGCAACAGCAGAACTCAACATAGTTGAAGCATTACCTGAAGCTAAGTCCTCGAAAGAAACGTTAATAATTTCTTCTTGAACCATACCATCAATTACCCATAAAGGTTTTGTATCACCGAAAATAGAAGACGATCCACGAACCGTAATTTTAGGAGCAGCACCAAATGTACCTGTTACGTTCTGTACAGTTACCCCAGCTGCTTTCCCTTCGATCATTCTACTTACGTCAGGAACTCCATCAACTTTTAATTCTTTCTCTGAAATTCTACTAACTGCCCCTGTAAACGTTCTTTTGTTCACAGACTCGTAACCTGTTGTAACGATGTTAATTTCTTCCAGTGTGCTGTCTTCTTTTAAGACTACATTTAATACATTGGCTTTGCCAACTTTTTTCTCTACGGAATTCATTCCAACAAACGAAAATACCAAAACAGCATTATCATCTTTTACGTTGATTGAGAAGTTACCGTCTAAGTCAGTACCAACACCTTCTTGGGTACCTTTAATCAACACACTCGCTCCTGGAAGAGGATACCCATCCCCATCAGCAACGCGTCCTGTAACCTTTCTGCTTTGCGCAAACCCCTCATTTACCATTAGCAAGGCGGCTAGTACAAAGAAGAAATGAAGTACAATTTTCCTCATGTTTTATTAATTTTAAATTGTTTAACAAACAAATAACAAAAAATCGACATTTGCTAATTTTATGTTATTTTTTTACAACACGAAAAAGTTAAAAAATGTATCACCTTGTTTTACAAACAATTACCAAGACACCCCTTAAAGTCTAATTCTGTACGGGAAGGTACAGTATAATATAACGAAAAACAAAATCTTAAAAGAATATACAAACCGCAAAAACAGTTGTTAACAAAAGCAAAATAATCAAACAATACCAACAAAACAACCTTTCAAAGTTAACAATACACCCCCAATTATTGCATCATCTTAATTTCTGCTAAAAAAAACTTTAACTAAATTAAAAACAAGAGAAAGACATCTTTTAAATCTACTTTAGTCACGCGCATAAAAAAAGGAGATTGGTCCTTTCCAATCTCCTTTTTTCTTTGACTAAATTATAATCGCTTATTTTCCTTGATTTTTCAACAAATCTCTAATTTCTGCCAACAAATCCTCTTGCGTTGGTGCTGGTGGTCCTGCTGGTTCTGGTGCAACTGCCGCTTCTTCTTTCTTTCTCAATTGGTTAATTCCTTTTACCATTAAGAATACACAGAATGCCAACAACGTAAAGTTAATTACTTCCGTAATAAAACTACCGTAAGCAAAGATAACATTACCATCCACTCCTCTTGCTGCAGCTAAAGGCGCACCATCTGGAGCTTCTCCTTTTAAAACTACATACATATTGGTAAAGTCTGGTGTACCAATGATTGCAGACACTAAGGGCATAATAACATCATTTACGATACTTGTAACGATTTTACCAAATGCTCCCCCAATGATAACCCCTACTGCTAGGTCCATTACATTGCCTTTTACAGCAAATTCTTTAAATTCTTTTAAAAATCCCATAGTTAAATTTTATTGATTGCTTTTAACAAAAATACTTATTTTATTCTAAAAAAAAACTTTTTTTTACTCTTCAAAAAAAATTCTTTTAACTCTTTGAGATACACTTGTTATAATCTCGTATGGAATCGTCTGAATAGCCTCTGCTATTATTGTAGTTGGCAAATCTTCTCCAAAAATAATCACCTCATCACCTTCATGACAATGAATGTCTGTTACATCGACCATTAACATGTCCATACAAATTGATCCTGTTATTGGTGCTTTTTTATTTTGGATTAGAACATACCCTCCATTACTTCCCCATATACGGTGAATACCATCCGCATATCCAATGGGAACCGTTGCAATCTTCGTTGGATGTTCCGCTCTAAAACGACGCCCATACCCTACACTCTCAGCAGTATTTATTTCTTTCACTTGCATGATACGCGTTTTTAACGTTCCTACATTGCGCAATTGTTTCATTTCCTCTGCGTCATTCCCGATACCATACAGTCCAATACCCAAACGAACCATATCCATTTGATAAGACGCATAATTGAAAATACCCGAAGTATTCAAAATATGTAAAATCGGTTCTATCTGTAATTGCTCCTTAATATAAGTACTACTTTTTTCAAACAACTCCATTTGTCCTAAAGTGAAATCTTGATAGATAGCCATATCACTAGACGATAGATGTGAAAAAACAGATTTCACTGCCACGCCATTGGTGTGTTTTAAAATCGCAATCAGTTCATCCAACTCTGCTGTAACAAATCCATGGCGATGCATTCCTGTTTCTACCTTAATATGTATAGGATATTGATATGCATTTTTTTCACGCACGATTTGAAGAAAAGCTTGTAGTTCTCGAATCGAATAAATCTCTGGTTCTAAATCATAAGCAAGCATAGCGGAAAAAGCGCTAATCTCCGGATTCATCACAATAATATTTGTTTTGATTCCCGCTTTGCGCAATGCGATTCCCTCATCCGCAAAAGCCACTCCTAAGTAACTGACTTTTTCATGCTCCAATAACTTGGCAATTTCTACGCTGCCATGTCCATAACCAAACGCCTTCACCATAACCATGGTTTTTGTTTCTGGCTTTAATTTAGAGCGATAGAAATTTAAGTTATGTCGAATGGCGGTAAGGTTGATCTCCAATACCGTTTCATGCGTTTTTTCTTCTAGCAAACTAACAATTTTATCAAAGCGAAAACCACGGGCTCCTTTTACTAAAATGGTTTCATCGACAAATTCATCCATGGATACTTTTTGCAGAAATTCATCTGTAGAAGCAAAGAAACGCATTGCAGCAGAATCTTTGCCATATTGACCAATTTCTTCCCCAATGCAAATCACTTTTCCGATTTGATAACTCTTCAATAAATGATTGACTTGTTGATATAATTCTTGAGGTTCTAGTCCACTGTGAAAAACATCTGAAAGGATTACTGTTTTATTCGCATTACTTCGATGCTTTTCTAAAAAGTCTAAGGCAATACTCAACGATTGAAAATCGGAGCTATAAGCATCATCAATAATCGAACAGTTATTGATTCCCTTTTTTACTTGCAAGCGCAATTCAACTGCATATAACTTTTTAATACGTGCTTGTATGGTCTCGATGGGATACTTCATCACCAACAGAGTTAAGATACAAGTCATGCAATTGCGAATTGCAAATTCATCCGTAAAAGGAAGTGTTACGGTGAACGTTTCTACCTTATTATATAGTAAAACTAACTCATCTGCTTTTACCTGCCCATATAATACTGAATTTGAATCAGTTAAACTCCAATCGATAAATGTAATTTTTGGAGGTAATACAGCGATAATTCGGCTGTCTTTTTCACCAATTACAATAGGTGTATTGGCAAACAATTGCATCTTTTCTTGGATCTTCTGTTCTTCATTTTCAAATCCATCTTGATGTTCACTGGTAATCGAGGTAATAATTCCCAACGTTGGTTGAACAATGGGCTGCAAATGTTTCATCTCATCAATCGTCGATATTCCAACTTCAAACAAACCAATGGTATGTTGCTCTGCCATCCCAAATACTGATAAAGGAACTCCAGTTTGTGAGTTGTAACTCTTCGGGCTTTTGATAATAAAATATTCATTGCTCAGCAGGAAATTCAACCATTCTTTGACGACGGTTTTTCCTCTACTACCCGTTATTCCCACCACGGGAATATCAAATTTCTGACGATGCCAAGTGGCCGCTTGTTGCAGCGCATGTAACGTATCTTGTACCACAAAATACGTTACCCCTGGCTGCTGTATTATTTTTGTTTGATCGGATACCACAAAGTAAGTAACTCCCAATCGAATAAGTTCATCAATATAGGCATGTCCGTCGTGATTTTGTCCAACTAATGCGAAAAACAAGGTTGTACTATCATTCAAAAGCGTTCTGCTGTCTACAGAAACACGATTAATTTCGAAGTGCTCTACTTCCTTATCTCCAACTACCTCAGCATGTAGATAAGCACAGAAATCTGCAGTAACAATATTCATTAATTAGTCTTTATTCATTTGGATACAAAGGTAAACAGAGTGGACATTTTGACCGCTATAAATTGCATTTAATATACGCCCATCCCTCTTCTTGTTTTTCAATAATAGCAATCAATCCCGAAGGAACATAAGCCACATGTTCTATAATATCATCTTTCTCTATTTGACGTACGCGAATTGTATTTTCACAAGCAAAAAATTGAACGCCTTTTTGAATGGCTTGTTTCAACGCATCGCCTACCATCGTTTTCGTTTTTCTTACCATTCCAATAGCCGGACCATGCACAACCACATGGATTTCTACCTCATCTCCCCAATGGTTAATCACATTCGTTACATAGGTCATTAAAGCGTTTTGTTCATTGATATTTTCTGTATTCATTTGAAAAACAACTCTATGTTTCTTTCCTGTATTCATAATTCTACTAGTTTAATTTTTGTTTTTTGTTGATTAAATATAAAGCTACTAAATCCTTTTTCATTATCCGATATTTTCTTTTGTTTTTTATAGCTATTGCATGTTCTTCTTCCTCAATTTGAATGGAATGTATCAAAAGTTACTGTACACCAATAAAATAATGTAGAAATTTGCCCTATATAAAATTAAATAGACTTGTTTTATGCATTGGATTTATGAACCTTGGCCTTGGTATATTGGTGGAATATTTATTGCTACAACCTTAGTACTACTCCTTTTTATGGGAAAAACATTTGGTTTTTCTTCCAATTTACGAACGATATGTTCCATGATGGGCGCTGGAAAAACCTGTGACTTTTTCTGTTTTAACTGGAAAGCTCAAACGTGGAATTTACTCTTCTTAGTAGGAACTATACTAGGTGGTTTTATCGCCTATCACTTTTTAAGTGTAGACGCTGCAGCTATTCCTTTAGGAGAAAATACCATCACAAAATTGAACGAATTGGGATTTGAAAGTGCAGGCAAAGCCTATGTTCCTCTAGAATTATTTAGCAACGATGCCTTTTCCTCTATCAAAACCATACTATTGCTTTTAGTTGCTGGTTTTTTGGTCGGTTTTGGATCGAGATATGCAGGTGGATGTACTTCTGGACATGCCATTTCGGGCTTGAGTAACTTCCAATTGCCTTCTCTCATCGCTGTTCTTGGATTCTTTATTGGTGGACTAATTATGGTTCATCTCATTTTTCCTTTCTTATTTTAATTGCATCAAAAATGAAAAAACTAGCTTACTTAGTTGTCGGTATATTATTTGGCATTGGTATGTTCAAATCAGGAGCAGCTTCTTGGTTTAGAATCTATGAAATGTTTCAATTTGACAGCTTCCACATGTATGGAATCATGGGTACAGCCCTTACATTAGCTGTAATGGCCACCCTAATTATAAAAAAGAAAAAGATGAAGGACTTCTCTGGGAATCCCATTATCTTTCCCCCTAAAGAAAAGAGTATTCCTCGTTATTTAATTGGCGGCGCATGCTTTGGATTAGGTTGGGCACTTGGCGGTGCTTGTCCTGGCCCTATGTTTGCTTTATTAGGCGCTGGTTTTTACCCCATTATCATTGCAATTATTGGGGCTTTAGCAGGAACTTGGTTTTATGGATTGGTCAAAAAATGGTTGCCCCATTAAAAATTAGATACAGATGTTCTCCTATTTTTGATACCTAAACCATTTATACTATCTTTAAATCCAAACAACGAGAGGAGTTATTATGGGACATATTATTAGAGAGAAATACCGCAATCTTTTTGAAGAAAAATTGCTAGATGAAATCATTGAAGTATCTACAATTAAAGATTTTACAGAAGGAGAACGCTTAATGGAAATTGGGGAATACATCAAAAAAATTCCTTTATTATTATCTGGTGCAATCAAAATTATACGCGAAGATCAAAAAGAAGGAGAGATTGTACTGTACTATATTGAAGAAGGAGATACGTGTGCGATGACCTTAACGTGTTGTTTAGGAGAGACGAAGAGTCAAGTGCGTTCGATTGCAGAGAAAGACGGGAGCGTCATCTTAGTTCCTGTAAGTAAAATGGACGACTGGCTCGTTCGTTATAAAAGCTGGCGCAACTTTGTTTTAAACAGCTACAACAACAGAATGAATGAGTTGTTAGTTGCTGTTGACAGTCTGGCTTTTATGAATATGGAAGAACGCTTATGCAAATTACTCCAAGACAAAGCTAAAATCTACAACAGCAAATTCATTCACAATACACACCAAGAACTCGCTGATGAATTGAATACCTCCCGAGTTGTGATCTCTCGTATTTTAAAGACGTTAGAAAATAAAGGAATCATTCGTTTAAATAGAAAATACATCGAATTACTCCAAAACACGTAAACTATGGATATAGAAATTGTCGGTTATGCTTTAGCTCTTTTAGTTGGTATTTCACTGGGCTTAATTGGCAGTGGAGGGTCTATCTTAACGGTGCCTATCTTGGTGTATATTTTAAAGATAGAGCCTTTTTTAGCAACCGCCTATTCTCTATTTATTGTTGGCTCGACTGCTTTAGTTGGAGGTGTACAGAATGCCATTAATCGCAAGGTAAACTACAAGTTGGTCGTGCTCTTTGGTCTCCCCTCTCTACTGGCCGTTTATGTAATGCGGGCGTATGTATTGCCTTTAGTTCCTAATGTAATCGCTATTGGGTCACTGAATCTATCCAAGAATGTAGTGCTCATGGTGCTTTTTGCCCTCGTGATGTTTGCATCCGCTATGAAAATGATTCGCCCCAAAGCCATAATCCAAAATCAAACACAATCCCAACCTCAACAAACTCAATTGATTCTACAAGGAATTCTCATTGGAATAGTTGCAGGAACCGTAGGGGCTGGTGGAGGTTTTCTAATTATTCCGGCCTTAATTTTATTTGCCAATATCAGTATGAAAGAAGCGGTGGGCACCTCCTTATTTATCATCGCGATTCAATCGTTATTCGGTTTTTTAGGCGATGTTAGCAATCCGCTACTAGATTGGAACTTATTACTGACATTCAGTGCAATTTCCATCGTTGGAATATTTCTGGGGATATTTCTAACGCGTTATATCCCAGATAATAACTTAAAAAAAGGATTTGGCTATTTTGTATTACTAATGGCCCTATACATTTTTAGCAAAGAAGTGTTTTTCTAGTTTGTAACTTTGGTTACAGCACAATTCAAAACATCTTCTTACTTTTACTATATCAATTAAAAATAAACACGACTTATGAAGATAGAACAAATTTATACTGGATGTCTAGCACAAGGTGCTTACTATATAGAGAGTAATGGCGAAGTGGCTATTATTGACCCCCTACGTGAAGTACAACAATACGTAGACAAAGCAACAAAAGATCAAGCGACAATCAAATACATATTCGAAACGCATTTTCATGCTGATTTCGTGAGTGGACACGTTACTTTAGCTGAAAAAACAGGAGCTCCAATTGTGTATGGACCTAATGCTAATCCAACATTTAAAGCACATATTGCTACAGATGGTGAAGTATTTAAATTGGGGAATATTACAATTACAGCGCTACATACACCCGGGCATACCATGGAAAGTACCACTTATCTATTAAAAGATGAAAACGGGAAAGATCATGCTATTTTCACAGGTGATACGCTTTTCTTAGGTGATGTAGGTCGTCCTGATTTAGCACAAAAGGCAGCTAGTTTAACACAAGAACAATTAGCCGCTACGTTATACCACAGTTTGCGCGATAAAATCATGCCTTTAGCGGATGATGTTATTGTTTATCCAGCACATGGAGCAGGATCTGCTTGTGGAAAAAACTTGAGCAAAGAAACGGTAGGAACATTAGGGGACCAAAAACAAAACAATTATGCTTTACGTGCAGATATGACGGAAGCAGAGTTTGTCAAAGAGGTAACGGATGGTTTATTACCCCCTCCTGCTTATTTTCCATTAAATGTCAAATTAAACAAAGAAGGATACGAAAACGTGGAGCATATCATCAGCAACAATAAAGCTTTACAACCCAACGATTTTGAAGTATTAGCCGATGAATCGGGTGCTTTATTACTTGATGTTCGATCAGCGACTGATTTTGCACAAGGGCATATTCCAGGGTCTATTTTTATTGGATTAGATGGCCAATTTGCACCATGGGTAGGAGCGTTAATCACAGATATTAAACAACCTATTTTAATCATTGCGCCTGAAGGACGTGAACAAGAATGTATCATCCGTTTATCTCGTGTGGGCTATGACAATTCGTTAGGTTATTTAGCAGGTGGTTTCAACGCATGGAAAAATGCAGGCAAAGAATATGATACGATTCAACAAGTAACAGCAAATGAGTTAGAAGCAGCCATGCAAGCAGGAGATATCTCTATTTTT
The DNA here is from genome assembly GCF_001549985.1 of Myroides odoratus. Taxonomy (GTDB): domain Bacteria; phylum Bacteroidota; class Bacteroidia; order Flavobacteriales; family Flavobacteriaceae; genus Flavobacterium; species Flavobacterium odoratum_A. Next base: position 51,984 of record NZ_LROZ01000013.1, read on the forward strand.
GACGTAAGAAAACCAGGAGAATACGCTTCCGCTCATATTGATTACAAAAACCTTAATCATACCCCGTTAGATTTCTTAAATGATCATCTAGCAGCATTCCCAACAACAGGTCATTTTTACATTCACTGTGCGGGAGGATATCGCTCGCTAATTGCGGCTTCTATCTTGAAAGCAAGAGGATACCACAATATGATTGATGTAATTGGCGGATTTGGCGCGATTAAAAATACAGGTATTGCTTTAGCAGACAACAGCTGTACCTCTACTTGTTCTTCCAATTTAAAATAAAAACAATGACAAAATTTGAAACGTTAATTCAATCCGATCAATTTGTACTGGTTGACTTTTTCGCTACTTGGTGCGGCCCTTGTAAAATGCAGGCTCCTGTACTAGAAGAAGTAAAAGCCCAACTACAAGATGAGATTACAATTATCAAAATTGACGTAGATAAAAATCAAGCGCTAACGGCGCAATACAGTACCCAATACAACATGAGAGGCGTTCCAACCTTACTATTATTTCGAGCAGGCAAACTCTTATGGAAACAATCAGGCTATACGGATAAACAAACCTTGTTGCATTATTTTAACGAGTATAAAAACAAGTACTAATCCGTTCACCCTTGTTTTTCTGAATAAAATCATTGAGCACTTAGCTAACGCTAGGTGCTTTTTTTATATCTAGTTAATATACCTAAAAACCTAAATATTTGTTAATGAGTAACAAAAAATTTAAAACAACTACTAATCTTTAAGGATTGGTATGACGAATATCAATTCAACTAATATTTACAACCCAAACTATTATAAAACAATTTAAATGAAAAGAATTTTTTACACGCTTGTACTAGTCGGTGCAATTGGGTTCACCAATTTCACTGTAGCCCAACAAAAGAGTAAAGCATCTTTTGTAAAACAAGTGGAAGACATTAAAGAATACAAACTGAGCAATGGCCTTCAGGTTTTATTACTTCCCGATGCTTCCCAAAACAATTTAGTTGTAAACATTGTTTACAAAGTAGGTTCTAAACACGAAGGATATGGTGAAAAAGGGATGGCTCACTTATTAGAGCACATGCTTTTCAAAAGTACTAAAAACTTAGGCGACATCAAGAAAATGCTCTCGGATAAAGGAGGAGCTGCCAATGGTACGACTTACTACGATAGAACAAATTATTATGAAGTATTCCCTTCAACAGATGAGAATCTATCGTGGGCTTTAGAAATGGAAGCCGATCGTATGATCAATGCGACGCTGCTACAAGAAGATTTAGATAAAGAATTTTCAGTTGTGCGCAATGAATTTGAGATTGGAGAAAACGATCCAACTAGCGTACTAATGGAGCGTACAATCAATACGGCCTATTTATGGCATAACTACGGTCTAAGTACCATTGGATCAAAAGAAGATATTGAGCGTGTAAAAACACCTCAACTAAGAAGATTCTACGAGAAATACTACCAACCAGATAATGCTGTTCTAGTCGTAGCAGGTAAATTTGACGAAGCAAAAGCGATTGGATTTATTGAACAATACTTCTCTGTTATTCCTAAACCTACGCGTGTATTGGATGAAATCTTAACAGTAGAACCAGCACAAGATGGTGAAAAATACATTGAAGTAAAACGCAATGGAGATAGTAAGCACATCCAAATGGCTTATCATACTGCTTCTTATGCAGATAAAGATTTTGCTGCTTTAGAAGCCTTAGAACACATTTTAAACAATGATCCATCAGGGTATTTACACCAAGCCTTAGTGGAAACTCAAAAAGTATCTTCACTTTGGGCCTATAGTCCAACAGTAAGAGATGCCAGCTTTATGCTCTTCAACTTCGATGTACCGAATGATAAAGATCAAGTCAAAACGCTAGCTGAAATTAAAGCTGAAGTAGCAAAAATTGGCGATATCAACTATACACAAGAGGATCTTGACCGTGCAAAAACAAGCCTTTTAAAGGATATTGAATCACTGCACAACAATACCATTGGTACAGCAATCAATCTAACGGAAATTATCGGTTCAGGAGATTATCGCCTAGGGTATTTACACCGTGATAATGTTGAAAACTTAACAGTAGAAGACATCAAACGCGTAGCGAAAAAATACTTTAAAGACAACAACCGTACGGTAGGTTTATTTATTCCAACCAAAGACGAAGTAAGAGTAAAACCTGCGGAATTCTTAAATACGGATATCAATACCTTAGTAAAAGATTATACAGGGAAAGAGAAATCACAGGATATTAGAGAATTTGCTCCAACTATCGCTAATTTAGAGCAAAACTATACTTCGGGTCAATTGAGCAATGGACTGAAATATGGTATTATTGACAAGGATTTAAAAGGAGAAAAAGTAAATATCTCTATTTCAATTCCAGTTGGAAATCAAAAAGATTTACACAACAAACAATACATCGGATCACTTGCGGCATCTATGTTAACAGCAGGAACAAAAACCTTATCTAAACAAGAAATTAAAGATAAGTTAGACCTATTGAAATCAAGTGTTTCTATTCGTTTCGCTGGACAAAACATTATGATTTCTGTTTCATCTTACCGCAATACAATCAAAGAAACAATGGATATCTTAAATGATGTATTGAAGAATCCGGTATTCCCAGAAAGTGAATTGACGAAAATAAAATTAGAATACACGACGTATTTAGAAGGAAACTTAAATGATCCTCAAACCGTTGCTTTCAATAAATTGTCACAAATGACATCCAATGAAGCGAAGGGAAGTATTTTCTATTCGTCTTCTACACAAGAAGATATTGATGGTTTCAAAGCGGTTACTATTCCTGAGATCAAAGATTTCTACAATAAATTCTTTGGTGCAAACAATGGAGTTGCTACTGTAATCGGTATCCAAGATCAAGCAGAAGCAAAAGGATTATTAGAGCATGTTTTAGGAAACTGGAACAACCAAGCTAAATTTGAAAGAGCATATCCTACGTTCTTTGCAACAAAACAAGGAAAAGAAATTATCCAAACACCAGACAAAGAAAATGCGGCTGCGGTAGGTAGTTTAAACTTCCAAATGAACCGCACAAACCCAGATTATGCAGCATTAACGTTTGCGAATGAAGTAATGGGTGGAGGGTTCATGACCGCTCGTATTCCACAGCGTCTACGCGAAAAAGAAGGAATTAGCTATGGTGCTGGTACTTCTTTATCTATTCCTAATGATGTGAAAAACGACAATTCAAGCTGGATGATTTATGCGTTCTTAAATCCGACTAAACGCACGGAAGTAGAAACAGCAATCAACGATGAGTTTGCTAAATTAGTTGCCAATGGAATTACAGAGGACGAATTAAAAGCAAACAAAACAAGCTGGAAAAACGCAAGACAAACGAACTTAGGTAGCGACAATTATTTACTGTCTTTATCAAATATGCGTTTGATGTATGATACGCCATTTAGCGATTTCGACAAATTAAATGCGGAGATTGATAAATTAACTGTAAAACAAGTGAATGCTGCAATTAAAAAATACTTGCAACCTTCAAAATTCACAACCATTTACGTGGGTGATTTTACTAAAAAATAAATCCATAAAAAAACCTCTTGAGATTCAAGAGGTTTTTTTTATCCTTTTTATTTCGACTTTTTTTAGCAGCTAAAATCGACGCTAGACATTCCGGCTAAATAGAGGATGTGTTTTGCCCCTTTTGAAAGGTACACTTCCATTTGCTTTTGTTCATAATGCTCAGAAGTATCAAAAACAAAGTCCAAATTCCCATCCCCATCTAAATCACCAACAAACAATAATTGAACGAAGGTGTCATTGAAACTTGGGATATCGAGCACCAATTGTTCTCCTCCTCCATCAACACTTACATACAACTTGTAGTTGTCAAACTTTTTATAGGTCTTTTCCGCCTCTGAATCATCCGTATAGATATACGAGTCCACTTGTTTACCTTCCGCTCTTAAAACGTACGTTTTGCCCTTAAAAACATAGGTTTGAGGCTCACCTGGCCAAAGTGGTGTTTTTGGTATCGCTAACGGTTCTTTTTTCCCTTTCAAAATAGCTTTGGTGTCACTAAAAAAGAATAGCGGTTCTAGTTCCTCATCTAGTGGAAAAACACCGATTGCATCTGATTCCGTACATTCATTTTTCATTTCAAGCATTTCATACTTGATGCGTTGAACCTTAAACTGTCCACCCTCCACTAACAGAGCCAACCAAGAATCATTCATCTGTTTCACTTCTGCTTCGTGGAAATCCTTGTCGTAGTACATCGGTAATAAAAGGTCGATGACCTTTTTCTCCTCTTTGTCTACCATGGTTTTCGTTACAGGAGTCTCTGCCTCTTCTAAATTGCCACGTTCTACTGCTTCTGCTGGTTTTTCAACTGGTTTTTGTTCGGTGTCTTTACACGCCCACAAAGCGAATAGACACAACATTACGATTACTTTTTTCATAGCTTTTTATCGATGGTTCACTTATTTAATACAAAAAAAAGACTATCTCAAGTTGAGATAGTCTTTATATCGAACGAATAATCGTTTTAGTCGTTTAATTTTAATACAGCCATAAAAGCTTCTTGCGGGATTTCTACGTTACCTACTTGGCGCATACGTTTCTTTCCTGCTTTTTGTTTTTCTAGTAATTTACGTTTACGAGAAATATCCCCTCCATAACATTTGGCTGTAACGTCTTTACGCAACGCTTTTACTGTTTCACGTGCAATAACTTTTACACCAATAGCCGCTTGAATAGGAATATCAAACTGTTGACGTGGGATTAATTCTTTTAATTTCTCACACATTTTCTTTCCAATGTGATATGCATTATCTGCGTGCATTAAAGCAGAAAGTGCATCCACTACGTTTGCATTCAACATCACGTCTACTTTTACTAAGTTTGATGTACGCATTCCAATTGGTGAATAGTCAAAAGAAGCATATCCTTTAGAAACCGTTTTCAAACGATCATAGAAGTCGAATACAATCTCAGCCAAAGGCATATCAAACATCAACTCTACACGGTCTTCTGTTAAATAGGTTTGGTTGGTGATGATTCCGCGTTTCTCAATACACAAACTCATTACTGGTCCAACGAAGTCCGATTTTGTAATAATAGTTGCTTTGATATAAGGCTCTTCTACTCGTTCTAATTTTGATGGTTCTGGTAAATCTGACGGGTTATTTACCACGATTGGTGTTTCTGGGTTCTTCTTCGTATACGCTAAATACGATACGTTGGGAACCGTTGTAATTACCGTCATATTGAACTCACGCTCTAAACGCTCCTGGATAATCTCCATGTGTAACATTCCTAAGAATCCACAACGGAAACCAAATCCTAAAGCCGCAGAACTCTCAGCCGCAAAAACCAAAGAAGCATCGTTCAATTGCAATTTCTCCATCGAGTTACGCAATTCTTCATAATCCTCTGTATCTACAGGATAAATCCCTGCGAATACCATTGGTTTTACGTTTTCAAATCCCTCAATCATATTTTGAGTTGGCACCTTCGCATCTGTAAGGGTATCCCCTACTTTCACTTCTTTGGCTTCTTTAATTCCTGAAATTAAATAACCTACGTCACCACTTGAGATTTCTTGTTTCGGTACTTGATTTAATTTCAACGTACCAATTTCATCAGCAAAGTATTCTTTACCAGTAGCCATGAACTTAATTTTCTGACCCTTTGTAATTTTTCCATTAATCACACGGAAGATTACTTCAATCCCTCTAAATGGATTGTATACTGAATCGAAAATCAACGCTTGTAGAGGTTCTTCTACATTTCCTTTTGGCGCAGGAACTCTTTCAATAATTGCTGCTAATATATCTTCAACTCCTAATCCTGTTTTACCAGAAGCAGGAATAATTTCTTCATAATCACAACCTAATAGGTTTACAATATCATCACTTACTTCTTCAGGATTTGCACTTGGTAAGTCAATTTTATTTAAAACAGGAATAATCGTTAAATCATTCTCTAATGCTAAATAAAGATTTGAAATCGTTTGTGCCTGAATACTTTGAGCCGCATCAACAATTAATAACGCACCTTCACAAGCCGCAATAGATCTAGAAACTTCGTAAGAGAAATCTACGTGTCCTGGTGTGTCAATTAAGTTTAATATATATTTTTCGCCTTTGTATACGTACTCCATTTGGATGGCATGAGATTTAATTGTAATCCCTCTTTCACGCTCCAAATCCATACTGTCCAAAAGCTGATTTTGTTGCTCACGCGCAGTTACCGTTTGTGTAGCATCTAACAAACGATCTGCTAACGTACTCTTACCATGGTCAATGTGAGCAATAATACAAAAGTTTCTAATGTTCTTCATCTTGGTTATATCCATTATTATAAGATCAATAAAGTAAAAAAGTCAGAAGAAATAGGACTTCTTAACCCCCTGATCTAAGTTGTAAGGCTTTCGTTTTATTTCAATTACAAACAATACACCTATATTTTGCAAATATACTTTAAAGTTTGAATTTTTTGACGCGATATTCACTTTTAATCACGAGAAATTATACGTTTTTTTTACCATTTGCAATATCCTTGGAACGAATCCCTTTATCTGCTTCCAAAAATCTCTTTTATCTAGCGACAATAATCCCGCTAGTTCATTCGTTTACTATAAAGTTTTTCCGTAATTTAGAGTACAAAAATTTACGCTAACATGAAAAAATATTTCCCTGCCCTTTTATTCGTCTTTTCTTCTTTTGTAAGCTGTAGTCAAAAGAGTGATCTTGTACAAGATTTCGCAATACTTCCGCCCTATTTAAAAGAAGTTTCAGGCATGTCTTACGACGCTCAATCCCATTCTTTTTGGGTACTTCAAGACAGTGGAAACAAAAGCGAATTATATCAGATTGATTCCTTAGGTCATGTGATGCATACCCTGAAAGTGAAAAATCAAAAAAATAACGATTGGGAAGAATTGGCTTCTGATCCGGCAGGTAATTTATACATTGGTGATTTTGGCAATAACAAAAACACCCGAAAAAACTTACAGATTATCAAAATCAACAAAGATCAACTTCAAAATGAGGAAACGGAAGCTGCATATGTCATCACCTTTGACTATCCAGAGCAAAAAGAATTCCCTCCTAAAACAACGGAGCTATTCTACGATGCAGAAGCTTTCTTTTTCTACGATGATCACTTTTATCTCTTTACCAAAAATAGAAGTAAAGCCTTTGACGGTACTTCCTTGGTATATAAAATCCCCAATGTAGCAGGGCATCATCAAGCGGAGTACGTACAAACCTTTAGAGGTTGTAATGTGTATAAGCATTGTGCTATTACAGGAGCTGCGATTAGTCCAGATCAAAAGACATTTGTATTACTATCTCATACCAAACTTTGGGTGATTGACAACTTCAATCCCAATGCTATTTTAGATGGTAAAATTGAAGAACACAAATTACACCATGACACCCAAAAAGAAGCTGTCACCTTTGGAGATGACAGCACCTTATATATTTCCGATGAAGTAAAAAAGAAATCGGGTGGTAAAATTTACAAGTTAGACTTGAATCAATTAAAACCCAAACCCTAGGCCAAAGACAAATCGGCCTCCATCTTTACTGTAAAAATACGAGCAATGTAGCGTTGCTTGTTCGATTGCATTTACCCATAATCCTGCTCCGTATGCATTGTGCCATTTGGAAGAACTTTCTTCTGGGGTCCATACTCGTCCATAATCAAAACCTGCATATAAGCCATAGGACATTGGAATAAATCCAGCCGTAAACTGCCCTGCATTAAAGCGCAAATCAGTCGTTTGCACAAACGATGTTTTTCCTGTAAAACGTTCGGGTCTAAATCCTCTTAAATTAGTATTTCCACCAATAGTTGCTCCGTGGTAGAAGTCATAATTAGAATTCAATCTCGTTTGATAGGTAAAATTCGTCGCCAGGATTAAACGCTCACTGCGCTCTAAATAATGAGCAAAACTTACTTTCGCATCTAAGAACGGGAAGTTTTGCTTACTATCTTCTAAATTCGTTCTCCAACCCACTGTGGTATAGAAAGCAAAACCTTTGGTTGGATTTGCGGCGTTGTTGTACTGTTGGAAATCATAGGTTGCCTGAATGGTTCCGTATTGTTGGAAGTCAAATACCTTTTGATCGACTAAATCCGGGCTACTCGTAATGAAACGATTGGCTTTATCTTGTACCTTCATCGCTTTATACTCTACATTGAATTCAAACGAATCTCCATTTTTTCCTTGAAATTTATATCCTGGTGCTATTGCATAACTTTGGATTCTCACTCGCTTATATTCATCCCCCATTTCTTTGTCAAAATAATGCGTTTCGTTTCCTATGCCATAGTAATTCACAGCGAAATTAGGGCTCGTAGCTTTTGCGTTTAAGGTGAACCCCCAGTTGTTTGTTGCATTCGGGAAATGCCCTGCATATTCTGCCTCTACCCCTTTGGTATTAAACGAATAAAACCCTTTAATTGTGTGTTTAGCAGCATAAGGGTCTTGAACGAAATTTGAACGTTTAGACGAATATAAAAAACCTAACTTCACTCCATCTTCGGGGTTATAACCAACATTGGGCAATAACATATTCACCGTTAATGGCAGTTTCTCGTAATTGAAATTATTTAAATCATAGCGGTTGGTAAAATAGTGTTTCGTTTTTTTACCCACCTGCGTTAATTCATTTTGCTTATCAGCATAATCGTAAACAACTACTTTTTTACTGTTTTCAATTTGGAACGTATCTTTGTTTTTTCCTCCAATTAAGCGCAACTTAATTTTTGCTTTTTCATCTCCTTGCACGAGGAAGGTATCTTCATCATTCAACCCATAAATCCAAATTTCCTTGGTCTCTTTTGGGTCATACGTCTTTTCAAAGACTGTTTCTTGTCCTGATTTTTTATCTCTTAATTGAACCAAGTGAACGCTTCCATCTTGGTTGCGATTCACTTTAAAAGTATCTTTTTTATCAGTTCCAGACAGCATCACGTATTTGCGCAATTCACGGTAATATTTTGGCACAAAATCCGCTATTTTTTTCTTGCGTTCTTTCAACACATACTTGATGTGTTCCACATCTTTTCCCTGTACTTCTTTAGGCAATTTGGCAAAAATATTTTCAATACTTTCATCATCTAAATCCTGTACAATTGACGTCGCTTGCTCTACCCAATCTTCTTCCGTTGTTGACTTCAACAAGTATTGATCCAGCGGAAATGCCGTATGATTGATCCAACGCGGATGAGCAAAATCAGTCGTGTAATTTTGCATGTGACGCAACATAGGTAACTTTTTAATCAGCGATAATAAAGCACCATCAATTTTAGCAAATGCCTGATCTCGATCTCGAGGTACTGGGCGATAAATGACTTTATCCCCTTCTTTGAACTCAGACCATCTCCACTGATCTCCATGTCGATCCCAATCCCCAATGAGCATATCAAAAATTCGAGCACGCAGATACATGGATTCATCTATCGCATATTTCTCATCTTTTCTCAAATTAGCAATTACATCCGTTGTACTGATAATCTTTGCTGCATTTCCAAAACTTTCTTCTTCATGACCTTCACTCGGACGCTCTTCAATCATATACAATTCATCTCCATATTTGCCATTAAACGCACCTAGTGCCTGTTGTTTTGGAATATAGTACAGCTCTGGATTGGTGTGATAAATACCCACTTTAGACGATAAATCACCTATGATGAAAGGTGTATAAGGATGTGCTGTGGTATAAAAATCATAGATAAAGCCTTCCGCCCATGTATCGTCAAACGAATCCATTACATAATTATCTCGGAATACGGCGGTTTGTAAAAAGCGCGAAACACTTTTTCGCACGCCACGCATCACATATTGTGTCCCATTTTTATCTTCTAAACGCAGCGATAGCGATTGATTTCCTCCCCCTGAGATTAATGGTTTTAAGCCTCCTTTAAGCGAGTCCAAATTTCCAATAGGTGCCAGGATTGATTGTCCATAAGTTGAACGATAGTGATCTCCCCACAGAAAACGATAAAAACCACTTTTTTGTGTCCATTTTTCGGGATAAACACTGGTTACTTTTGCTTCCATAGTTGGTGCGCCAAAAGAAGTAGTTACTTCTTGTTCTGGTTGAAAAATTTGCTGTTCCCAAATTGGTGTATGTTGCCCATTTTCGAAAGCATGAAAACGTACAACTGCATTTTTATCCACACCTATTTCCAAAGCAGCATAGCCTAATTGTCCAGCAGAAAAACTGCCTTTCTCAATCGCTCTTGCTGGAGATAAATCCCCTAAAGCCCCACTAACAATCTGCTTTACCCCTTCTTTTTCGTGGTATTGCATATTTCGTTCATGTCCCGAAACGAGTACAACATTGTCATACATTTGCGCCATTGTTTGCAAGCGTTTGTTCAAGGCATTATACTTTTTACTTTGCAAATCTTGCGTATTAATTCCCGAAACAGCACGCGTATAATTAATCAATGAACCTAGAACAGGCAAAGGGATCTTCTTTTCAAAAGGATATAAATGATCTTGTAAAGAAAAGTATCCTCCGTGATTTCCTGTACTATACACTGGATGATGCAGTGCTAAAACCACGATTCTATTTTGGTTTTTATTGATTTCTCCTCTTAATTCATCAAAGAAATCTTCCCTAGTTTTGATGTCGCAGTCCTCATTCATATTGGGTTGTTGATCCCAGTTTTCCAAATACCATTGGCTATCTACCACAATTAATACGGTTTCATCGTTGATTTTCAATCGTTCGAATCCACAAACTTTACGCGGCAATAGTGCTTTTTTATCTTCTAAATTAGCAGTCAAATACTTGGAGATATCTTTGATTCCCTCATATCCTTTTTTCCATTCGGCTTCTCCATTGATAAAAACAGTTTCTCCCCTAAATTGTTTTGCCCAATCCACGGCAGTACGCAACTGTGCATCTTCTTCGTTTTTGAGCTGTTTTTTTTGTATATTATCTCCTAACAAAACCAAGGTCGATTTTTTATCGGCCTGTTTAAATACTTGAGTCAACTGTTCTAGATGGGCTTGTTCTTCTTGCGATTTTGCAGCTAGTAAACCACCAACAAAATAATAGGTATGGGCAATTTCAACACTATTCTTGCGTTCTATCTCTGCACTAGCAATATTATTCCCTCGCTGTTGAGGGCTTAATGTTGCACAAGAATACGAGAAGATCAAAAGAAGAAAATAAGCCACGGGCTTAATTTTTATGCGCTTATCGGGATTTTGACTAAATAATTTCATATTTTTAGACATCAAAAGAGGGTTGCTATGACTATTTTACAAAAAGTTGAAGAATATATCTTTCAACTATACAAAGATACATTATCACGACAATATACCTACCATAATTTCCAACATACTACACGCGTAGTGAATGGTTTAGAGGAAATATTACAAAATGTAGTTGTAAGTGAAAGAGATGCCTTAAACTTAAGGTATGCTGCTTGGTTTCACGATATTGGCTATATACAATCTTGTACAGAACACGAAAAAAATGGAGCCCTAATTGCTGAAGCCTTCTTACAAGAACAAGGAATTGAAACAGAAGACATTGAAAGTATCAAAACCTTAATTCTAGCTACTAAATTAGAACATACCCCATCCAATCTTTTAGAATGCATCATTAAAGATGCGGATTTCTCTCATCTTGCAGATAGTGATTACATTGAAATCAGCGATTTATTACTACAAGAAATGACGTGTACGTGTAATCTCAACTATTCTCAAGAGGAATGGAATCAACAAAATTTAAATTTCTTATTGTATAAACATCGTTTTTATACAGACTATGCTCGTCAGTACTGGCAACCGAAAAAACAACAGAATATTTTCAGTATTTCTGACCGTATTGAGAAAGACAAAAAGAAAAAGAAGAAAGCCAATAAAAAAGAACATTTTAGATCTATTGATACGTTATTTCGCACCACCTTGCGCAATCACACCCAATTGAGTGCCATTGCTGATCGAAAAGCGAATATTTTACTTTCAGTCAATGCTATCATTATTTCGATTTGCTTGTCTACTTTAATTCCAAAGTTAGATAGCCCTTCTAATGCGCATTTAATTGGACCTACTTTTACGCTGGTTTTCTTTAGTGTAGCCACTATTATTTTTGCTATTATGTCTACAAGACCTAAAGTAACTACAGGTACTTTTTCACAAGAAGAGCTTGATAATCACACGGTCAATTTACTGTTCTTTGGCTCATTTCACAAAATGCCATTAGATCAGTACTACAAAACCTTGAGAGACTTAATTCGCAAAGAAGAAAATATTTACGAGGCCTTGACGACTGATTTATACTACCTTGGTAAAGTGCTGAATAGAAAATACACCTTATTGCGTATTACCTATACCATTTTCACCGTAGGTATATTAGCTTCCGTAATTGCTTTTGTATTGGCTTTTAAAGGTATTGGTTTCTAAGGAAATTAACCATTAACTGCTGATAATCCAGTGCCTCCAGATTGTAATCGAGATTCACTAAAACACGAAGACCAATAAGACCTGCAACTCCTTGTAAGTCTTCCACTTCAAAAGCCTGAATCTCCGATTGCAAAAGTCCTACTTGTTGTAAATACTTGATATAGGCCATGTACTCATCGCGATCTGCATGAGAGGCAAATACAATAGCAATGCTCTTCGGTTGTACAATGCGTTCCTCTGAGTTTTGAATGACAGCTTTATCTAATCGTTTTTTAATAATCTCATAGCGTGTATTGTAGGATCCATCAATATCAAAGCGTTTTTCATCCATGCGGAATTGAATACTCAAGGAAGCATCATACACCATAATAAGGGAAGTTGCATCCATTGGAATTTCATCTTGAATATTGTTGCGATAATGAATGCACATTTGTTCTGCCATCACCTGTAATTGCCACAATCTCAGATTCTGCAAATAGGTAATATCAAATGCGCGATCCGGACAAATCGAATCGCCAATGTAAATATTGTGTTCTACCCCATCGGTTTTAAATCGCTCATAATAATGCGGATACACAGCCTGAGCCTCCTTTTGTCGCTTATCTAAAATATCAGAATAGCATTTATTAATACGCCCTATTTGCTTGTCAAATACTTTTCGATAGCGGTAATACACATCCAATTCATAATCGACATAACCGAAATACGTATTCAATCGCTCTGTATTGAAAAGATAACTCTCCTTTTGCAACAAAGGATGTATTTCTTCTCGAATATACGTTTGAATGCGCTGTTCAAGTCCAGAATAAAAGTGATTTTTCACTTGTTTATTATAGGCTTTCAGCTTCAAACGGTGTTTCTCTAATAAAATATTTTCTACTTCTTTGGCGTAATCATCCAACAAATAAATTAATTGATCCAATTGAGAGCGCAAATCTTTTCGAATCGCATCATTTCTCAATTGACTGGATCCTTTGATATCAATCTCCCCATATAACGGAAATACATCTGGAAATACAATAGGAGTTAAGATATAGTTTCTATCTGCTACACTGTCAATGTAGTTTTTCTGTGCCTCTTCTAAGAATTTCCAATATACGCTTGGGTGAATCGTAGTATACTCACGTTGAATAATCGCCTCAATGTGATTCAAGGCATCTGCTCTTACGCGTTCCATGGTTTCGGAGATAATGGGCATCAGCTCATTTAATTTTTGTGCATTGACACTGTGTAAATCGCGTGGATTACTCGATACAATTTCCAGCACCCCTTCAATCCCTGTTGAGGTAATGATAGGGCTAAACAAACAGCTTCGAACTCCTTTTTGCAACAAGTTTACACACATTTCACGGTGCTCCTCATTGTTTATTTCTTCCGCCACATCGGAAATAGTAAAATATTGTTTTTGTATCATCAAACGGCGGTATGCTTGTGCGGAGACCACAATTTGACTTTGCTCTTCGTTGAGCAAATAGCTCTGCACAATCATGACGTTTTTGAGCTCCATTTGGGTCGTTTTATCCCCTTGAAGCACTGTTAATCCAATTTTCAAATCAGGTAATTTAAAAATGGAACTAAACAATTGATTGACAAAATCACCTAAAGGTTTGCGCTGCAATTCTGTTTTCAAAAAACTTTCTTTCAAAAGAGAAAGTGCATTTTCAAAAGTCACATCGACCAAACTCAGCAAACCAAATCCTTTGAGATTCCAACTTTTTTGAGGAAAATAGCGCTGCCATAATTCAAAGTCATCGTAATTGTCCTGCAGCAATTCAATATCTTTCTGCGTGAGCATTACTGCATTTTTCCTTGGAACTAACTCTACAAAATCGGCATTATACAACACGCGATAATATCGTATAATCCCGCGTTTATCCGGTAATTCGATAAATAGCGGTTGTGTCAAATCAAATGTTGCCTTGAAATAGTAGTTCATAATGATACAACAACAGGCGATATAGTATTCATTTTGATCGAAATTTCTTATTTCTCCGTTGTACTTCCCTCCTGCATCTTCTATAATCTGTTTGAATCGCCTCGTGTGATTAAACATGATGTTTTGGAAGGGCATAGAAACCGCTTTAATTTCATTATCCGATAAAGCAGAAGGAAAAATAACATCAAACAATTCCTTCACTAAAACTTCAGTCCCATCTGTAGATGATGCTTCAATGGCTTCAATATCAATGTGTAATTGTTGATTCGCTCTTGACAATAAATCTTCGTAATATGCTTTTTTATAAGGATTTCCATCTTCTTTTGCAATAAAGTTCATCAACTCTTCTTTGATCTTATCAAAAGAAAATTCAATATGGAAAGGGGTCAATTCAAAAGCTTTTAATCTCATGTCGTTTGGTGCTATAAAGGTTTAAAGATACGGAATCCTTGAGTTTTAATTCGTTTTTGATTGCAATTATCTGCTGCAAAAAGTTATAAAAGAGGAAAAAATAAAATATTGTACTTTTGCAGGAAATATCGAAAACGATTATGATTAAAATTGGCAATATAGAACTACCTGATCATCCGCTTCTTTTGGCTCCTATGGAAGATGTGAGTGATCCTCCTTTTCGTCGCTTGTGTAAAAAACACGGCGCGGATTTAATGTATTCAGAATTTATCTCCTCTGAGGGATTGATTCGAGATGCAATAAAGAGCAAGATGAAATTGGATATTTTTGATTACGAACGTCCTGTTGGTATTCAGATTTTTGGTGGTGATGAAGAAGCCATGGCGATGTCCGCACGTATTGTTGAAACAGTTCGCCCAGATTTAGTAGACATCAACTTCGGCTGTCCTGTGAAGAAAGTTGTTTCTAAAGGCGCTGGTGCAGGAGTATTAAAAGATATTGACTTGATGATTCGCTTAACCAAAGCTGTGGTAACTAGCACCTCATTGCCTGTTACCGTAAAAACGCGTTTGGGCTGGGACGAAGAGTCGATTAACATTGACGAAGTAGCTGAGCGCTTACAAGATGTTGGAGTACAAGCCTTGACAATTCATGCGAGAACTCGTGCCCAGATGTACAAAGGACATTCAGATTGGACGCATATTGAGCGCATCAAAAACAACCAACGCATTAAAATTCCCATTTTTGGAAATGGAGATATTGATAGCCCACAAAAGGCATTAGAATACAAAGAAAAGTTTGGATTGGACGGCATGATGATTGGTCGTGCAGCGATTGGATATCCTTGGATTTTTGACGAAATAAAGCATTATTTTCAAACAGGAGAGCTACTTGCCCCTCCAACAATTAAAGATCGCTTAGAAGCTGCTAAAAACCATTTAATTTGGTCTATGGAGTGGAAAGGAGAACGCTTGGGGATTGTAGAGATGCGTCGTCACTATACCAATTACTTCAAGGGGATTCACAGTTTTAAACCACATCGTTTGAAATTGGTTACCACAGATGACGTTACAGAATTACTAAACTTGTTTGATCAGATTGCAGAAGAATATAAAGATTACGTGATTGAGTAGTTATGAGTGATGGGTTATGAGTGAACGTCCCTAAATATGGTTGACCGTTTTAAAAATATAAAAAAAGACCTCCAAGGAGGTCTTTTTTTATTTTGAAAGTCACTCATGACTATTCTCATCGTCTCACTATCTCATCGTCTCACCATCTCATCGCCTCACCATCTTCTCTCCCTTTTCTCATTTCACCTTTCCATTAAACTATTTCGTTTTATCCGAAACAATATGCAAATCACGTTGTGGGAATGGTATTTCAATATTGGCTTCATCCAACGCCACTTTTACAACCTGTTGGATTTCATAAACTGTATTCCAGTAATCTGCTTTACCAATCCATGTACGCACGTTTAAATCTACTGAACTATCGCCTAATAGACTAACAAATACAAGAGGTGCAGGCGTTTGAAGTACCGCTTTATGTTTAGCTAAAGCATTTAAAATAATAGTTTGAGCTTCTTTGATATTTTCGTTATACCCAATACCTACAACAAAATCATGACGTCTGGATGTAATTTCAGAATAGTTTGTGATGACAGAGTTTGCTAATGGTCCATTCGGACTAAATATTTTTAATCCAGTTGGTCCCGTTAAGGTCGTGTAAAGCAAATCAATTCGCTCTACTGTTCCTTCCGTTCCACTTGGGTTGGAGATATAATCCCCTACTTTAAAAGGCTTGAATAATAGCACCAAAACACCTCCGGCAAAATTCGACAAACTCCCTTGTAAAGCCAAACCAATCGCCAAACCAGCAGAAGCAAAAATAGTTGCAATACCCGCCACTTGGAATCCCATCGTTGCTGCTACAATAATCAGTAAAATGATATATAACGTAGCTTTTACCACACTTAATAAAAACCCTCTTAAGGATAATTCTACGTCTCTTTTCTCAAGACGTCTGCGAATTAACTTTAAAACGAGTTTGACTAAATAAGACCCTATTCCCAATATAACCAGCCCCAATAATATTTTGGGTATCGCTTGCCACATTGACTCTAGCATTTTTTCTAATCCTTGTAATACAATTTCCATAGCTTTCTTTTTTTTTAGATTTTCAATTTCTTCTTCATGTCTTTAGATAAAGCATCTTTATGTACCATGAAATCTGTCGTTTTGTATTTTACATACTCTTTTGACATGTACATATAGCCTTGGTGGTCATTTGAAATTCCCCAAGAGTTTTTCACAATATAGAACTCACGCCCTTGTTGATCTTTTGCAATTCCAACGATATGCATTCCGTGATCATCTGTTGTTGAATAGTTGTCAAATGCCTCTTGACGCATTTCCGCAGTTACTTTGCGTTCTGGTTTTGGTCCATTAAAGATTTCTTTGCGCTCATCTTCATTCATGTCATCCCAATCTTTTTCAGGAACATAGGCAATACCATTTTTCCAGCTGAAATATTTTTCGCTTACGTCTCCGCCCCAAGCTACAGTATATCCATTGTTGATGGCTAAATCAATAATATCTGTCATTTCATTAACGTGTACGTTATACACTTGATCAAATGCCCAGTTATCAGGTACCAATAACACAAATTTGTCATAGTATGGGTAGTTCATATCTGAACCAATTTCGATATAATCATCTGGATTAATTCCTACTACTTCGCTTGCAAAGGTTTGCGGTGTATATTCTTTTCCTTCCCATTTGAATTTCGTTGGGGCTTCTCCTAAATACGCATCAATAACAGCAGTATATGCTTTTTGCCAGTTTGGCGTTAATTTCCCATTTGGATTTGAAACCACTGCTTTTAACACCCCTTCTTGGATGGCAGCCATTTCACCAAATTGGTTTTTCTTTGTTCCGTAATTTAATCCTGTATATACTTCTTGTGGTACCGCTCCATACATGCGATACATATTCATCACATCGTGAAACGCTCCACCATCTCCTAGGGTTACAGCACCTTGCATGCGCACGTACATCTTCCCTTTTTCAATATAAGCATTACGCGCAGAATAAATTTGCGAAAGCTCTACAGGGCGTTTTCCCATACGCATCATTTCTGATTCGATGAAAGAATTGGCAGAATAACTCCAACAAGTTCCTGAAGATCCTTGATTTTTAATGGATGTATTTTCTATATCTACGACTGGTTTAAACTGAAAAAGCTCCTTGCTTTTATCACTTACGTTTAATTTTAATGCATTAACAAGATTGTCTTGTGCAACAGTAGTTGACGCTGTAATAACAGATAAAACTGCCGTCAACACCCATGATTGGATCGTTTTTTTATTCATTGTAATTGTTGTTATAGTCGTAAAGATAAAAAAAACATCAGAAATGACCTTGAAACTAGTAGAAAAACCCTTCACCAGGATCACGATCAACACGATCAAGTCTAACTACTTCATTGGATTGATCTGCTCTTCCTTTTTATTTTTTTGCGAAGAGCTCCAAGTACACATAAAAAAAAGAGAGTTGCTTCATCAACAACTCTCTTTTTTATGTGATTTATAATCAATCCACTTATAGTGTTTCTTTCAACCAACGGAAGAATTCACCTTGCCAAACTTGTGCGTTTTGCGGTTGTACTACCCAGTGATTTTCCTCTGGTAAATACAAGAATCTACTTTTGATTCCTCTTAATTGTGCTGCTTGGAAGGCCTCTTGTCCTTGTCCAATTGGCACGCGGTAATCTTTACCTCCTTGGATAATCAAGATTGGTGTATTCCACTTATCCACATTATTGATTGGGTTAAAGTTTTGGATTGCATTTTGTGCATCTTTATTGTCTTTTTCCCAGTATGCTCCACCGGTATCAAAATTAGGGAAGAATACTTCTTCTGTTGTTCCATACATACTCACTAAGTCAAATACACCACAGTGAGAAATAAATGTTTTGAAGCGATTTTCGTGAATACCTGCTAAATAGAATACCGAATACCCGCCATAGCTTGCTCCAATTGCTCCTAAACGAGCCTTATCTACATAGTTTTCTTTTGCAACATCGTCAATCGCTGCCAAGTAATCTTGCATTGGTTTTCCACCCCAATCTTTGCTAATTGCTTCGTTCCATTCTACCCCGTGTCCTGGCATACCTCTGCGGTTTGGCGCTACGATAATATATCCTTCAGCAGCCATCAATTGGAAGTTCCAACGGAACGAATAAAATTGAGATAAAGCAGATTGTGGTCCTCCTTGTGCGTATAATAACGTTGGGTATTTTTTATTTGGATCAAAGTTCGGCGGATAAACAACCCATGTTACCATGTCTTTTCCATCTACCGTTTTTACAATGCGTTTTTCACTTTTACTCAACGCAAGTTTTGAATAAATTTCATCGTTTACTTTCGTAATTTGATTCCATGATTTTTTCTTTAAGTCATAAGAAAAAATTTCTGTTGCGTGGTTGAAATCTGTACGAGTTAACACCACTTTATCTCCGTCAAATCCAACGATTCCCGTAACGTCAAAGTTACCATCTGTCAATTGTCTAACTACGGGTGCAATGCGTTTTAATCCAGGGAAGTTTACTTCAAACAATTGAACTGTTCCGCCAACTGCAGCTACGAAATACACTTTGCTCCCATCTTTGCTCCACTTATAACTATCTACTGTTCCATCCCAGTTAGCTGTTAAGTTTTGCTCCACATCACCCATGCGTACGATAATGTCATTCTTATCAGCCTCATACCCATCGCGCTTCATTTGCAACCAAGTCAAATGACCTTGTGGCGAATACGTTGGATGTGTATCATACCCAACATTTGATTCTGTCAAGTTTTTTGTTTCTTTCGTCGCTAAATTATACTGATACAAATCTGTATTTGTACTCAATGCATAATCCGTTCCAAATTTCTTTTTAGAAACATATACAATTGATTGACCATCAGGAGCCCATACGTAATCTTCAGCACCACCAAATGGTTTTTGTGGAGCATCATACGGTTCCCCTTGCATGATATCAATTTTGCTGTCTTTATTATCTTTTGCTGCATAAAACACATGGTTGTGTGTTCCATCATTCCAAGTATCCCAGTGTCTGTAATCCAATCCATCAAATACATAAGCATCCGCCTTTTGCATCGTTGGATATAAATCTTTTCCTAAAACATTGTTGATTTTTACAGCTTCATCAAATACAACGTGTTTTCCATCAGGCGAAATAGTCGCATCACTTACTAGCTCTTTATAGCTTTCTATTGCTACCGGTTTTCCTCCTGTTAATGGAATCTGATACGTTTTAGAATTAAAACTATTTTCTTCCACGTTAGCATGAGTCACCTTATAAATAAGATTTTTTCCATCCTTTGAGATTCCCACAGGACTCACTCTTCCTAATTTCCACAAGAGTTCTTTTGTCATTACATCTTGAGCAAACACATTGAAACAGGCTAAACTCAAGGCGAATAAAACTATTTTTTTCATATTCAGTAGGTTTATTGAGCGGTAAATTTACTGTTTTCTTTTGATTAAAACAGAAGCTTATCTTCTTCAAACTGTTAAACAAGGACAGAAAGTCTACATCCAAAACTTGGATAAAATCACAATTTCACCTGCAAATCCATCAAATTTATCCATAGAATATCCAACAAATCGAAAAAAAACATCAAGATTCAACTAGATTGGACTACAATTTGAAGTGTTATTTTTATCTAAAACATAGAATTATTATAAAAATAATAACTATTTTCACGGACAAATTTTTTCACCTATGAAAAACAATAAACTTTTTATTGCTATCATCATCGCCTTAGTTTTAGGTGTTATTTTCGGGAGTATCATCCATTACTCACTTCCTGAATACATTGCCGGTTTTGCACAAAACATTAAATTACTAGGGACCATCTTTATTCGATTGGTTCAAATGATTATTGCCCCTTTGGTTTTCTGTACACTTGTTGTTGGAATTGCGAAGATGGGCGACATGAAAATGGTAGGTCGAGTGGGAGCGAAAGCAATGGGATGGTTTATTACAGCCTCGTTGGTATCCTTAGGCATTGGACTAATCCTTGTTAACTGGTTTAAGCCAGGAGCAAATGCGAATTTCAACTTAGATAATACCTCCTCTGCCAACGATTTATTAACGAAAACAAATGCTTTAAGTCTTCAATCCTTTGTTGAACACTTAATTCCAAAAAGTATTTTTGAGGCTTTTTCCCATAATGAGATCTTACAAATTGTAGTTTTCGCTGTCTTTTTTGGTATCGCTTTGGCGAGTCTAGGTAAGAAAGGGAAAGTCGTTATCAAATTATTTGATCGCATTGCAGAAGTTGTACTAAAAATGGTGACTTACATCATGTGGACTGCTCCATTAGGGGTTTTAGGTGCTATTGCAAGTGCTGTTGCGCTTTATGGTTTAAGCATCTTCTATACCTACGCTAAATATTTATTGGCCTTTGTGAGCGGTTTAATTGTCCTGTGGGCGGTTTTAATCCTCGTTGGGTACCTAATCCTCGGAAAAGAAGTTTGGCGCCTGTTAAAGACAATTAAAGAGCCTTTATTGATTGCCTTCTCTACCACAAGTAGTGAGGCCGTATTCCCTAAACTGGTAGAACAGTTAAACAAATTTGGTTGTTCTCCAAAAATCGTATCGTTTACTTTGCCTCTTGGTTATTCATTTAACTTAGACGGAAGTATGATGTACCTAACCTTTGCCAGTATCTTTATTGCACAGATTTACGATGTGCCCATGACACTAGGCGATCAAATATTGATGCTATTGGTATTAATGGTAACAAGTAAAGGAGTTGCAGGTGTACCCCGTGCTTCCTTAATCGTCATTGTAGCCACTTGTGCCATGTTTAATATTCCACCTGAAGGAATTGCTTTTATTTTACCGATTGACCACTTCTGTGATATGGGAAGAAGTATGACTAACGTATTAGGAAATGCGCTGTCTACAGCTTCTATTGATAAATTTGAAAACAACGACAATAACCCAACACCATCACTTACTGAGAATTAAAAAACACAATAAGACAGAATAAAAACAAACTATGGACGAATTTCACATCTCACAATTAATCAATCCTGAGTTCTATATCAATTTACAGATTGCGGGGCATTCTATTGGAATCTACGTTGTACTTTTTATTGTATTTGCCGAAACAGGTTTATTTGCTGGTTTCTTTCTACCAGGAGATAGTTTACTGTTCTTAGCAGGTATCTACAGTACCGCTTTAATGCAGGAATTATTTCAGATAGAAAGCGACTTTTTAAATGTAGCCCTCCTATCGACTTTGGTTGCTTTGGCCGGGATACTCGGGAATACCTTTGGCTATTGGTTTGGTGCCAAGAGCGGGAATTACCTCTACAACGTAAAGGACAACTTCATATACAAGAAAAAATACTTATACGAATCAAAAGTATTCTTTGAAAGACATGGTGGAAGAGCGATTATCTTTGCTCGTTTTTTACCCGTTGTAAGAACATTTGCTCCTATCATTGCTGGAATTGTTCGCATGGATATTAAACGTTTCATGATATACAATGTAATCAGTTCATTTTTATGGGCGACAACATTGATCTTTGCAGGACACTACCTACAAGTTTGGCTATTAGATAGCTATGGAATTAACTTAAAAGATTACATCGAATATATCGTATTGTTTTTAGTGTTAGTCACTACTTTACCAATCATCATTAAATTGGCTAAAAGAAAGAAAAGCAATACCGTAGTAGAAGAATAAAAAACAAAAAAGCGACGTTTACACGTCGCTTTTTTTTATGGTTCATAGCGTATTCAACGCTTTCTTTGGATTATTCTGCTGGAGCTAATTCTACAATCAACCCTTCAAGCTCTGGTGCTATACCAATTTGACAACCTAAACGGCTGTTATCTTTGACATTTAAAGCCTCCCAAAGCATCGCTTCTTCATCCGGATTCATTTCTGGTAACTCCACATCATCAGCGTTGTGTACATAACACTGACAAGAAGCGCACATAGCCATTCCACCACAAATACCAATAGTACCTTCTGGCGCTAATTCGTAGGCACGAACAACCTCCATGATATTCATACTCATATCCGTTGGTGCATCCACTACGTGTTCTACACCTTCTCTATCAATAATTGTAATTTTAATATCTGCTGACATGATTATTCAATTGATTTAACAACCGCTTTCTCCGCTTCCTTGCGTGTACCATCAAATCCATTAATACCCGAAACCGTCGTATATTTCAAGACGTATTTCTTACCAGGATTCAGCATATTATATACACTTTGACACATTAAAGTTGCTTCGTGGAATCCACATAAAATCAACTTCAACTTCCCTGGGTAGGTATTAATATCCCCAATTGCATAAATTCCAGGAATATTCGTTTGATAATCTAATGCGTTATTTACTTTAATCGCATTTTTCTCAATCTCTAATCCCCAATCTGCGATTGGACCTAATTTAGGTGTTAACCCAAACAAAGGAATAAAATAATCACATGGAACATCGTGACGTTCTCCATCACATTCCACAACTACAGCGTCTAATCTCGTTGTTCCTTTAAGTTCAACGATTTCTGCTGGAGTGATTAAATGAATTTTCCCTTGATCTTTCAGTGCTTGTACTTTCTCTACAGAATCTAAAGCCCCTCTGAATTCGTTACGTCTATGTACTAAATAAACTTTCTCTGCCACATCAGCTAAGTAAATACTCCAATCTAGTGCAGAGTCACCTCCACCTGCGATTACGATGTGCTTACCAGCGAACATTTCTGGTTTTTTCACGAAATACTCCACGCCTTTATCTTCATAATACGCCAAGTTTTCTAGTTCTGGTTTACGCGGTTCAAATGAACCTAAACCTCCAGCAATAGCCACTGCTTTTCCGTGGTGTTTCGTCCCTTTATTTGTAGTAACGATAAACGTACCGTCTTCTTGTTTTTCAATTGATTCAGCAACTTCATTTAGGGTGAATCCCGGTTGAAATTGCTTGATTTGCTCCATTAAATTATCGATTAATTCTGCTGCTCCTACGGTAGGATATCCAGGGATATCAAAAATAGGTTTTTTAGGATAAAGCTCAGTTAACTGACCTCCTGGTTGAGGCAATCCGTCAATAATATGACATTTTAACTTTAATAAGCCTGCTTCAAAAACAGCAAATAGACCTGTTGGTCCAGCTCCAATAATAATTATATCGGTTTCAATCATGATGTAGTTCTTTAATACAAAGGTACCCTTTGTAATGTTTATTAAAAATGATAAAAGTCAACCCTCTACAAAGACATCCAATGCTTTAGCAGATAGTTGACTTGTTATTTTTATCCAACATTAACTACCGTCTCGATTTCTGGTGCATATTTTTTAATTGTAGTTTCGACCCCTGCACTCAATGTCATTTGATTCACACTGCAAGCTGTACAAGCACCTTCTAAGCGAACTTTCACGTGTTTGTCATCAACTATATCAATTAATGTAATATCTCCTCCATCGGTTTGCAAAAACGGGCGAATCTCGTCTAACGCCTTCATAACGTTTTCTCTGATAGTTTCTGATGCCATATATTTAATCTATGAAATGGTTTTATTTTTTTCCTACTGCTGAACATCCAGCCATAGTTGTGATTTTAATTGCCTCTGTAGGTGGCAAGGAATCATTGCGCATTACTACTTGTTCAACAACATTTCTGCTGATTTCTTCAAACACTTTCGCAACGATTGTATCTTTTTGTAAAGCCGCTGGACGACCAAAATCTCCCGCTTCTCTAATACTTTGAACAATAGGAACTTCTCCTAAGAATGGCACTTGCAAGTCTGCAGCCAAGTTCTTTGCTCCATTTTCTCCAAAAATATAATACTTGTTAGTTGGCAATTCTTCAGGTGTGAAGTACGCCATATTTTCAACAATCCCCAATACAGGTACATTGATGCTTTCTGAGTTGAACATCGATACTCCTTTTTTCGCATCTGCAAGAGCAACTGCTTGAGGAGTAGATACCACAACGGCACCTGTTACAGGTAAAGATTGCATGATAGACAAGTGAATATCACCTGTTCCTGGAGGTAAATCCAATAATAAGAAGTCTAATTCGCCCCAATCCGCATCAAAAATCATCTGATTTAATGCTTTGGCAGCCATTGGTCCTCTCCAAATAATCGCTTGATCTGCTTTGGTAAAGAATCCAATTGATAAAAGCTCTACTCCGTAAGAAGTGATGGGTTTCATTTTTGAACGTCCATCCACCTCAACTGAAATAGGTTTAGCATTTTCTACGTCAAACATAATAGGCATTGAAGGCCCATAGATATCTGCATCTAAAACTCCAACGCTAAAGCCCATATTAGCTAAACTTGCAGCAATATTAGCCGTAACGGTAGATTTTCCAACCCCCCCTTTTCCAGAAGAAATCGCAACGATATTTTTAATACCTGGAATTGCTTTTCCTTTAATTTCTGGTTTTTCAGAAGATTCAACTTTTATATTTACTTTTACTTTTGCTTTTTCATACACTTGTTCGTGTATCACTTTCATTACATCTACTTCAGCTCTTTTCTTGATGTGTAAAGCAGGGGTTGATAATACTAAATCAACAACTACCTCATCTCCAAAGGTCATTACGTTGCTAACTGCCCCACTTTCAACCATATTTTTTCCTTCTCCAGCAATAGTGATGCTCTCTAAAGCCTTCAGAATATCTTTTCTATCTAATTTCATTATATGCGATTAGTTTTCAATATTTTACTATAAATCTTGACTTACGCAAATATAGCAGTTATATTTGAAATTTTGATGTTAATATATTCTAAATACAAACCCCTAGCTTACTTGATATTAGAGGTGATTCGCATAATTTAGCGCTCTTTTTTTAACTAAAAACACTTGTTTTATTTCGTTCTGAACTAGGGCAAATTCAGCACCCAACAATTGATTTTTGGCCGCATTAAAGGAGAAGATATCTACCTTTCCATTTTCGTATTTGACCTGTGTGGTCTGAAAGGATTTTTGAGCCAACCGAATACTACTTTGCAAGCTTTCTGTTCGGTTTTCAACTTGATTTATCTCTTGCAACAACTGTTCATTTTCTTTGTGAACCCATCGTTCTTTATCCTTTATTTTCAATGCATTCAGCTCTCTTTCTGCTTTGTTTTTGCGCAGTTGTCTGGTCACATTTCCTCCTTGAAAAACAGGAATACTCATACCTATTCCAACATAGTGACTTTTATTATCTCCAAACTGTTTAGAGAACGATTCCACCTGCCAATCTAAGCTGGTATTAAAGGGTTTGGAATAGAACGTTCCAAATTGATAACTCCCCGTTAATCGAGGGTAATTTTTGGCTCGTAAACTCTTTTTTTCTGTCTCTAAAAGGGTTTGATATAACCGCACTTTTTCTAAAACAGGATTGAATTCATAATCCGAATTCCATCCAACAAATTCCTTTTCAAACACCAACTCAAAATCGACCGTCAATTTTGGTTGTAAGTCCAAGAGCTGAACCAATTGCAGTTTTTGATTGGCCAATTCGTCCAAGGTCTCTTGCATGCTAATTTGCTCCTTGTTGTAGAGGTATTCAATATCATATTGGTCACTTTGTGGTTTGGCGCCCGCTTCGACTTCCTTTACCACCCGATCAAAATTCAATTGACTGTTTTTCAATTGCTGAGTTTGTAACTTATAGTATTCTTGTGTCCCAATAATCTTAAAAAACAAATCCAAGATACGCTGTTGATAATAAAACTTGATTTCCTCTTCTTGTAACCCGGCATAGGATGTATTCAGTTTTTTCATCTGTCGATCCATGTAATCAGACCAGTCAAATAAGCGAATAGAAGCATCAACAGAAGTTTGCAACGATTGGATATTTGAACTCACCCTTGTATTCGTCATTGGATTGATGGCAGATCCATAATTAAAACTTTGAGAAGTATTTACCCCAACATCCGGCAAATAGTATGACGCAATACTCTGTTGCTGTACCTCCACCACTTGTCGTTCTAATTGAGCCAGCATTAACTCATAACTATGCTCTTGTCCTAAGGCTAAACAGTCTTGTAAGGTCCATTTTTCTTGTGCAAAAAGAAGAGGTCCGAAAAATAGCCCTATCATCAAATAGAAGTTCTTATTCATAGTTGATATACTTCAAAGTATTGATACGTGTTGCTTGTGTGGATTTCCATAAAACTAAAACCATAGAAAATAGAGTTAAACCAGCAAAAGCAAGTAAAAAAGGCCAAATAGAAAGTTCAATACGGTACACAAAATCGGCTAACCACAGCTGAATTAAGTAGTAAACGGGGTATATGGAAATAACAAATCCCAGCATACAATAAACCAAGAAACGAATGGATAAGTTCACAATAAGCTCCCTTCTATTTGCTCCAAGTACTTTGCGAATAGCAATTTCTTTCAATCGACTTTCAATACTAAAGGAAACAATAGCCATCAACCCAAATAGGGCGATAAACATCGATACGCCCATCAAACATAAAAATAAGGTTCGCTGGTATAGGGTTTTCTGATAGCTTTCCGCAAATTCAGCATTGGCAAACTCATATTGCATGGGATAGGTAGACTCTACCCGTTTACTCCAAAAAGCTTCCAATTGATTTAGTGTCTGTTGCACATTTGTAGGTTCTATTTTGATGGAGATGTTCTCAATAAGCCCAGAAAACCAACCTACTGAATTGGACATAAAATAAGTTACTGGTGGAATTGCCTGAGTAAAACCTTCAATTTTCATGTCTTTTACAACTCCAATAATTTCAAAGTCGCGTCCAT
Source organism: Myroides odoratus (assembly GCF_001549985.1). Taxonomy (GTDB): domain Bacteria; phylum Bacteroidota; class Bacteroidia; order Flavobacteriales; family Flavobacteriaceae; genus Flavobacterium; species Flavobacterium odoratum_A. Next base: position 79,542 of record NZ_LROZ01000013.1, read on the forward strand.
TCCACCTCATCTTTTTTCCTATAATTCCATCAGAAAAATTAAAATGTCTTTTATACGTTTCGTTAACGACAATTTTATTGATGCTATCCGATGCGAAAGCACGATCGAAAAACCGTCCTTCCATCAATTGACCATCAAATACTTTTATAAAATCGTAACCTACGGGTACATTTTCACTTTGAACAGAAGCCTCTCCGATCATATTATTAGAACTACTCCCATAACCGACTCCCATTAACATGGAATGGTTTACGGCTGCCTTGACTCCTTCTATTTTTTGTAAATCGGCTTCTATGCGTTGATAGATGATATTGCGTTGGTTTTCATCTTTGACTTTAAAGCGAATATTGACTACTTGATCACCATTGAATCCCAAATCTTCTTGTAAGATATGACTGACTTGTTTGTGAACAAAAATAGCCGTAGACAAAAAGAAAAACGCAATCACAAATTGAAAAACCAATAGGCTATTGCGCAAACGCATTCCCGATTTACTTCGAACAAAGTTGCCTTTCAACACTTTAATTGCATCGAAAGAAACCACAAAGAGACTAGGTAAAACGCCCAAGAGCAAGTATACCCCAAGTACAAGTACACCAATGAGTGCCCCTAAGGATAAAAAATCAGCTTCAAGCGTTCGATTAACTAGCATATTAAAATAAGGCATCCCTAATTCAACGAGAACCAGCGCTACTGCAAAAGACAACAAAGTTGTGATTCCCGCTTCAAACATCATTTGTTTCATCAACTGATTGCGCGTGCTCCCAATGGATTTTCGAATACCAATTTCCTTGGCGCGTTTAAAGCTTTGTACCAGTGCGAGATTAATAGCATTGACAAGCGCTAACATCAAGAGCAAAATGGCAGAAAACAACATGATATGTACAATTTTACTTGCAGTGGGTCCTGCTCCTAATCCCATTGATTTTGGATTTAGATAAACCCCACTCAACTCATTAAAATTTAACACCATGAAGCCTTGCATCTTTTCTTGCAGCTCTTCCACAGAAACTCCTTCTTGTTTGGCATATAACTGGGTAATTTCTTTGTAAAACACATCTTTCAACTGCTTTTTTGCTTCATTTATTCCAACTCCATCTTTTAACTTAATGAGTAGCTTATAGTTGTGATCTCCCCAATTATCTGCACGATTATAAGCTATTTGACTTTCTGTTAAATAAGAAGTCAATCCCTTAAATACAACTGAACTATTTCCTGGTATCTCAAACACAAAACGAACTGTTAGTACTTTTCCATTGTCTAGCTGTACGAGTTTCCCTGTAGGATCAATACCTACACCAAACAGACGCTCCGCTTGTTTCTTTTCTAAGGCTAAGGCATCCTTGTAATTTTGTTTGTAATCTTCCGGACTGCCAAACACCGTTGTAAAAGGAAAAAACTCAAAAAAGTTCGCTTGTCGCTCATCAATTTCATATAAAAAATCCGCTTTTCCCTCCACCACTACGCTCATCAAGTTGAAAGACATATAGCTAAAGTTATAGGCTTCAATAATAGAGGAAGCTTGATCCAATTGGTTGGCAATAGGGGCAGGGAACCAATTTTTAAAATAGGAATCTACCGTTCCTTCTACTTCGTAAATTTTGTTTTTATAGGGATTCCATTGGTCAAAGCTATGCTCATTTTTCCAATAGAAAAGCACAATAATCAGCGCAGCCATACCTAATGCTAGCCCCAGTATATTGAGCAATGAAAACCAAACATTTTTTTTAAAATGCCAGAGATACAACTTTAACCAATTCGAAATCATACAGTTATTTGTATTAATTTATTTTTTCAATTTTTCCTCCAGATGATTTTTTCACCTCAACTAAAGACGCTGTTCCATAAACCGATATTTTTCCAGACGAACTCGCCTTTCCTCTCACTTCATCCGCTACGGTTAAAGAGATTGTACCAGACGAACTCGCTTTACCATCTAGTGTTTTTACAGCCAAGTCTTTTCCATCAATCTTCCCTGAGCTTGATACTTTTGCCATCACTGTTTTTGCTGATCCATCTACTTCAATTTTAGCGGAACTACTAGCAGCCATATCGACTTTATTTCCCTTTAAATCCAAATCTACTTTCGCTGAGGAGCTCACATCAATTGCTGTATTATTCGCTACTTCAAATTTCCCCTCTACTTTCGCTGATGAACTAGCCTCAATGCTTACATTATCTGCTTGTACTAAGTTTCCTTGAAATTTTCCAGAGCTACTTGCTGTTAGGGTAAAATCTTTCGCCAACACTTTATTTAATACATTCATGCTAGCTGAAGAAGAAACATAAGCCCCTGATAGGTTTGGATTACTCACTTGTACTTGAACGGCACTCACTCGGTGATTAAACAATCCCGTAGGCGTGTCAATAAATACATGTAAAACTCCATTTTTTACTTCTGTTTTCACATACTGCATATCCTCTTTATCGCCTACGTGTACTTCAACGGATTTACTTCCTCCATAGGTGAAATCCAACTGAATACTTTGTGATACTTTAATGGCAGAAAAATCTGCTACTTGTCTTTTTTCTTGCTTTTGTGCAAATACGGTACTTCCAATTAATAGGAAGACTAAGGCTAATTTTTTCATATTTTTTAATTTTCAGTTTATTTTATTCATATTTAATGTGTTGCAAGACATTGACGCGGACTGCTTGACGAACTTTAATAAATACCGTCAAGAAGGTCAGCAGCATTAAGAATAGAAAGGCTATAACGAAATTGCTCCAATGAATTTCAATGCGGAAGACATACTCATTCAACCAAGCATTCATAAAGTAGTAACTAGGATAAATAGAAAGTACAAATCCAATTACGCCTAACACAATATAACGCTGTGATAATTGTTTCATTTGTTCTTTATTCGATGCCCCTAATACTTTGCGAATGGCAATGTCTTTGTATTGGTTGGCAATCGTAAAAGAAGCCACACTATACAGTCCAAATAGTGCGATAAAAATGACAATGCTACTTAATACCAATAGAATATCTCGCTCCTGTATACTACTTTTAAAAAGCCGTTCAAACCGTTGATCTAAAAATTCATAGGTAAAAGGATATGTTGATACACCCAGTTTTGCATATATCTTTTCCACCTCATCAATTATCTGCTCTCCATTTGGTGTATTAAATCGCACATATAACTCATTCACGTTTTGAAACAATCCAGGAATTACTTCTAAACGAAAGAAAATCATAGGATCAAAATCTGCTTTTAAATTGACCGTATGATAATTATTTACCACACCAATTACAGTAAACCAACGATCATTCCAATTCAGCGTTTTATTTAGAATATCAGGATCTCCAAACTTATCCTTCAATTGTTGATTAATTAAAACATTACTGATGGTATCAGAAGCCAATTCCTCTTCTAGTCCTCTCCCCTCGACAATTTTAATTTGCATGGTCTGTAAAAAATCATTGTCCATCGCCACATTTGTTACTTGTACCGCATTCCCCTGATGGAAAATTCGACTTGAATTATAACCGTAACCCCCTATTGCTAAGGATGAACTACTAACCGACTGAACGCCTGATATTTTTAAAATTTCTGCTTTATAAGTATCATAGAGAAGCCTCCGTTCTTTTTCTGTTTTTATGGTCGAAAATGGCAAAATCAAGATTTGCTCTTTTGTAAAACCTAAATCCTTCTCCAACATATAGTGTACTTGTTGGAACACAATCGTAGTACTAACAATAAAGAAACTAGCAATCGCAAACTGAATAATCAGCATCATATGCTTGAATCCAAATTTTTGATTTCCGTGTCTTCCTTGCCCTTTTACTAATTGAGTGATGGTTCTTCTTTGCAAAATAACCAACAAGATTCCAGCGAGAAAAGTGCTCATGATTACCATAAAAAACCCTCCTACCTTGGCTCCATCCCACCAATTAAAATTCAATTGAGAGGATAGAAACACTCGAAGTGATGGAATTGAAAACTCAACCAATACGCAACTCAATCCCAGAGCTAATCCCAGAGTCAAACAACTCTCAAAAAACAGCTGCCAAAACAACGTGGTATATTTACTTCCGATAACAATACGGATTCCCATTTCTCGATGTCTTTTCAAACTTTGAACAATGGATAGGTTAATATAATTGACCACAGATAAAATAAAAATAGTCAATGACAAGCCAAATAGGATATACAAGCGTTTTACATTTATTGGAGTTTCTAGGGTCCCATTATACTTTGTATCTTCCATCATATGTTGCTCTGCTAATGGCAATAAATGGTATAATTCGACTGTATCTCCTTCCTCTTCTAAATATTCTTCCACGGTTTTACCTTCCTCTTTGGCTAACCGCGTATAAAGATGAACAAATAATAAATCCGTCATGGACTGCTCTACACGAGGAATCCGTTCTTTATCTTTTATTTTTACATATAAACTGGCCATATAATTGCCCCAGTTCATTTGATTCGCTACTATACTTTTCTCAAACCCTGAGAAAAGTATAGTAGGCATAACCGAACTGCGTGTTTCACCAAACGAGTAAATTCCTTTGATGGTAAACACCTCATCATTATAACGAAACGTCTTTCCTAAGGCATTTGATCCAAAGATTTCTTCGATATAAGTATCCAAAACCAAAACACTATTCGGTTCATCTAGTGCATTTACCCCTTCTAGTAATTCAAAAGGAAAGAAATCAAAGAAATTAGATTGAACGACAAGTCCCTTTGTAAAAAAATGTTGTTCTCCTTCAAATTCTAGAAAATGAGACACATAATTAGATAGATACATATAATCTTCTATGCTCTGTTTTTCTTCTTTAAGATGAGGCCCCATCGGATAGGGAGCTAAATTCCAAACATCGCCATCCCCCAAATCCGTACTGACAATATAAACCTCATCCTTATATGGATTCCACTGGTCATATCGCGCCTCTTCTTTATAGTACAAATAGGACAATAGGACACCCCAAATACCGATAGCAAGCCCCAAGATAGTGAGCAAACTATACACTTTATTTTTAATGAGATGGGCCCAATATATTTTCAGCCAATTTTGTAACATACCTATTCGTATTTTATATGCTTAATAAAATCAACTCTTGTGGCAATTCGAACTTTTCTCCATATAATGAAGCAAACAAGTCCAACCAATAAAAAGAAAGAAAAAACAAAGAGATAGCCTTCTATTTCATATTTATAGGTAAACTTATGCAACCAAGTATTCATAATCCAATAGACAGGATACGCTGCTGCTAAACACGCTACGATGACCGAAACAAGAAACGGTTTACCCAGCAGGAAGAAAAGTTCATGCGTACGAGCGCCTACCATTTTTCGAATAATAATTTCTTTTTGTTTTTGTTCCAAATACAGGGATAAACTAGCGTACAGTCCAAACAAAGCCATAAAAACAACCGCAATATCCCAAATCATAAACATGCGTTTTTGAGATTCTACATGTTGATAATTGATTTTAAACTGTTCTGAAATGGTTTGATATTGAAACGGATATTCATAATCAATATTGACAATCCAAAAAGCATGTAAACGCTCCAGCGTTTCTATTGTATTGGCCTTTTCATCTAAGGCAATCGATAAATAATTTAATCCATAAGGCAAAAAATCAATATCCTTCCATTGAAACAACAACAGCGGTTGCACAGCTTCCTCAAAACCATTGCTAAAATAATTTTTAATCACGCCTTCAATTAGATACGTATTTCGATCATACGAAATCACATTTCCTAAAGCCTCATCCGCTGTTACTCCCATTTGAGCGACAAACTGTTCATTAATCCATACTTTAGGTAAACTATCGACCTCAATAGGACGATACGCTACTTTTTCAAACCCCACCATATCAATATAGTCCTCATCAATTCCTTCCATGACAAAATCAGGAATTTTCCGCATCCCATAAAAGGCGGTATATTTTGTTTTTATGGATTTATCTTCATATGCAATAGTCGACAAGGCTACATTTTTGATTCCTTCAATTCGTTGTATCTCCTGAATCAACTTATCATTGCGGTATAACTTACGGCGTATCTGTTGCGTGAATAGTTTCACTTGCACCACGTGATCTCCTTCAAAACCTCGAGGTTTCTCTTCCATAAAATGAACCTGTTTCGCTATGATCCATCCTCCCACTACAAAGAAAAAAGCAATCATCATCTGTACAAATAAGCTTCCTTTTCGCAATCGCAAGCCTTTGCTGCGCTTTCTGTATGCCTTCACTTGATACAACTGACGAACAAGTCGAGTAGCATAAAGGGAAAGAATACCGCCAGCCAATAGCACGACAATACAAATAACGAAAACGATGCCGCTCCAAAGCACCTGATGTTTAATGGCAATTGCTTTGTGCAGGAACGTATTGTAAATGGGCATGCTGAATTCAATGAGTATTAAGGCAATTCCCAAAGCCATCAACACATTTAACAACGTTTCAAAACCAATTTGCAACAGCAATTGTCTCTTTGTACTCCCCAACATCATACGCACCTGAAATTCCTTTAAACGCGATAATATCCCGGCTTGATTCAGGTTGATATAATTCAGAATCGCTAATAAAAAGATTAAAACAGAACAACCGATTAACAGCAGAAGTGTCTCCACTTTTGTGCGTCCTTCTAGTAAAGCCGTTTGTTTAGAAATAAAACGCCCTTCCTTTAAGGGAGATAAAAAAACATTGTATTGTCCAACCTGCTCTTGTGTATCAAACACTTGATCTTGATTATTTTCAATCAAAGACACCAAATTAGATTCAATATGCTGGATATCCGTTGCCTCCTTTACTTTAACTAATAATCCCCCTCCATTTTCTTGCCATAAAGCAGGTTCGACCTCGTCGTTCCACTCCATGTTCATCAATACAATATCAGGCATAATGGTTGCTTTTTGGTCCAGCTGATAGACCCCTGCCACCTGATAAGGACTATGGGCAAGGGATAGCGTTTGACCTATTGGGTTCTGATGCGGAAAAAACTGTTGGGCAATCTTTTCAGAAATCGCAATATAGGTCGGGTTTTCTACAACCTCTTCTGCACTTCCATATACGAATTTGAAATTAAAAAAATCAAAGAAGGTCGATTGCGTATTCAAGATCTTTCCGACTACAGCCTGATGGAAGTTACTTTCTGCATAGAAATCAATATAATCTAAGGCATAGTAACAGTAACTTTCAATTTGTTTTTGTTGAAGTAACTGAGGCCCCACAGCAGCAGGAACAACAATGGCATTTGCTTCTTTTCCAACTGTAACATTTACTTCGTGCAATTGATCTACATCTTCGATCCATTTATTGTAACTCCACTCATCTTGCACGAAGAATAAAGCCAGCAATAAACACGCCATACCAATGGCTAAACCAAGAATTGTCCAGCAAAAGAACAACAATGATTTTTGGATATTTTTTCTAAATGTATTGAACCAACTGTACAGCATAATAACGAACTAATTCGATTTCACTGATCCCATAGAATCCGTGTATTTTTTCAATTCTTTTGGCGTATTATAATACACAACCCTCCCCATGGAATCTGCATAGGCATTTAAACTCTCTATAGGATAGACCTCCGCTTTTCCCATAGAATCAGCTTCTACCTTTACAAACTTCGCCTTGAGGCTCTTGCCATCAAACTTTGCGGCACTATCCACATTAATGACTAGATTTTCAGTATCTCCCGTCACGGTAACATGAGCGGCACTATCTAAATTAACCTTGATATTTTTTGCCGTAATATCGCCTTCATATTTAGACGCTGAATCCAAGCTAATTGTTACTGTATTCGCGGTAAAATCGCCTTTTAATGAAGCCGCTGCATCGGATTTTATTGTTACCTGATTTCCTTGAACACGTCCCTTAACTTGGACACGTGCCGTAGTACTCACATCATAATCAACAATCTTAGGCTGAGCAATAAACACCTTTACTCTACTATTGTAAAAAACTTTATTCTTGTTGTTTTTGGTACTCATGTCTACATAGAGCACACTCCCCACCTGTTTTATTCCTATTTTATCAATATCTTCCTGTACCCCTTCTAGGCGAACAGTATTCGATTCTGAAGTAGCATCGATTAAAATTTCTATTGGCATCGTGGCCACTAATTTGCTCACATTTCCCGTAATGGTATGCGTCTGTTTCGCTTGCCCTTGCATCAGTAAACTGAACAGCATCAAGACTAAACTCAAGAAAAAACGTATCATAATCTTGTTATTTTATACTGTAAAAACATCTACAATCTTGGTATTGATTTTTTCTGATAAAATCATACCATCCTTCATCAAGATTGTGCGCTCTGAATAAGAGGCATCGTGATGAGAGTGCGTTACCATGATAATGGTTGCTCCTTGTTGATGTAATTCCGTCAACAATTCCATTACCTCTGCTCCATTTTTACTATCCAAATTTCCTGTCGGCTCATCGGCCAAAATAATCTTGGGATTATTAATCAGTGCACGTCCAACGGCTACGCGTTGTTGCTGTCCACCAGAAAGTTGCTGCGGATAGTGTTTTAATCGGTGTACAATATTCAAGCGCTCTGCAATTTCCATCACGCGTTTTTTGCGTTCACTACTGGGAATTTTATTGTAGATCAAAGGCAATTCAATATTGTCATACACCGATAACTCATCAATTAAATTGAAGTTTTGAAAAATAAAACCAATATTGGTTTTGCGAATAACTGCGCGTTGATTTTCTGTCAATCCCACCATCTCCTTATCCAATAAACGATAGCTTCCTGAAGTGGCGTCATCCAATAGTCCTATAATATTCAATAGGGTTGATTTCCCACATCCCGAAGGTCCCATTACCGAAATAAACTCTCCTTTTTTCACTTCCAATGAAACCTCATTCAAAGCGGTTGTCTCCACCTCTTCCGTTTGGAAAATACGAGACAATTGTTGAATTGCTATGACCATAGTTACTCTTTTAACTGTAAATAATTCACTCTTAAATAATCTTTATAACTCGATATAATCACCTGTTCACCTATAGACAAACCTGAAATCACTTCATAATAAGCTGGGTTTTCACGTCCAATTTCTACTTGTCGTCTTTCTGCTTTTCCCTCTTTTACAACATACACCCATTCTCCTTTGGTATCCGTCATAAAACTCCCTTTTGCCAACAATAAACGCTGTTCTTTTCCAGATAGAAATAACTTGATTCCCATGCTATTTCCCTCTTGCAGTTTTAGGTTGTCTTGGCTGACAAAATTCAATTGTACTTCAAATCGGCCGTTGATAATCTCAGGTAAAATTTTACTCACCTCTACCTGGATGAGTTGCCCTTTACTTTCCACTTGTCCTTTTTGTCCTAGCACAATGCGATCCAAATAAAATTCGTCTACATTAGCAACTAATTTATATCCTTCCAAAACATCTATTTTCCCAATGCTCTCTCCTCCATTATACGTTTTCCCCAGCATAGGCTCAAAAGAAGATAATCTTCCAGAAATAGGCGCACGCAATAAGAAATTCTGTTTATTCTCTTTCAATTTCTCCAAACTACGCTGTATCACTGCAAGCGATTGATTGATTTGCCTTACTTGGACTTGATTGGACTGTTTTTCTTTTTCGACACTCTGTTCCATCAAGGCCTTTCTTTTCTTTTGATAAGAAAAACTTTCAACCGTCTGATTCCATTCATTCAAAGATAAAATCTCTTGGTCGAATAATTTCTTATTTAAAGTATATTGTAGCTCCGCATTTTTATATTCGTACTCAATACTGATCAAATCCTTCATTAACCCTATTTCTTGGTTGCGAATATTCATCAGATTGACATTCAAATTGTTCATTTGCTCAATTAAAGACGATTCTTGTGACATATAGGCTAATTCAGAACTGGGATTGTGTAACAGCACCAAAGGATCTCCTTTCTGAATGACTGCGCCATTTTCTACAAATATTTCACTCACAGCTCCTCCTTCCGCAATATTAATCAACAACGACTGTAAAGGTTCAACCTTCCCTTGAAAAGAAATATACTCTTCAAAAACACCTTCTTTCACGGTTGTAATTCGAATCTCTTTCTTAGCAACATGCAATGCAATATCCTGAAAAAATGTAAAAAAAGATGCAACTGCAAGGAGGATCACTCCTCCAACAATTAGTAATATCCTTTGTTTTTTTCTATTTTTACGAGGTAAAACTCTGTCCATTGCGTTTCTTTTATAAGTATTATAACAAAAATGTGCCACAAAATGAATTAATCACAAACAACTACGAATCAACAGTATACATATTTACTTATTTTAAAAGTGTCCGATAATGAACACTAAAATGTTCGATATTAAACAACATCACGTACATCCATGAGAAAAACAACTGCCACCATTCTGGTTTTAGACGACAATACAGAGGTTTTAATCGCTGCTAAACTACTTCTAAAACGTCATTTCGAAACAGTTTTGACGAATAATAACCCCAAAAAGATCTTTGATATTTTACAAGATACTCCTGTGGATGTTATTATTTTAGACATGAATTATCGCGTGGGCTTTGAGGATGGAAAAGAAGGTATTTTTTGGTTTAAAGAGATTAAAGCAAATTATCCGCAAGCGCAAATTATTCTCATGACCTCTTATGGTCATGTGGAAACAGCTGTAGAAGGAATTAAATTAGGGGCTATTGATTACATTTTAAAACCTTGGGACAATGAACATTTAATTGATCTGGTTAAAAAAGCCGTTCAACAAAGACGCAGAAAAGAACAAGAAACGCCCACAACCACGCAGCCTGATTATTTTGAAGGACATTCACCAGCCATTCAAAAGACGTATCGCATGGCGCAGCGTGTAGCACAAACGGAGGTCAACACGCTGATACTAGGAGAAAATGGAACTGGAAAATATGTTTTAGCAGAATATATCCACAACAATTCTACCCGTAAAAACCAACCGTTTATCCATGTTGACTTAGGATCGCTCAATGAGAATCTCTTTGAAAGCGAGCTATTTGGCTATGCTAAAGGCGCCTTTACGGATGCGAAACAAGATACAGCGGGCCGTTTTGAAGCGGCAAATGGAGGAACGATTTTCTTAGATGAAATCGGCAATGTACCCCTACATTTACAAGCGAAACTTTTGCAAGTAATCCAGGCGAAATCCGTAATTCGATTGGGAGAATCCCAACCACGTCCTGTAGATGTACGTATCATAACCGCAACAAACGCAGAAATTGAAAAAGAGGTAGCACAAAAGGCATTTCGAGAAGATTTATACTATCGTATCAATACAGTTGTCCTCCAGTTACCTTCACTTAGAGAGCGAAAAGAAGATATTCCTGCTTTGTTGGACTTCTTTATTCAACAATACGCCAACAAATATCAAATTGCAGTTCCTAACATCCACCCTCACACATTGGAATCACTGTGTAATTACGAGTGGAAGGGAAATATTAGAGAGATGCAAAACCGCGTAGAACGCGCATTAATTTTAACTGAAGCAACAGAATTAAACATCGGAGATTTCGGTATTTCTGCAGCAACAATCAACGAAGTACCCGCAGATGATGCCACACTGCAAGATATCGAACGAACGACCATTATTCGAACGCTAGAAAAATGCCAAGGCAATATCAGTCAAGCAGCAGATGAATTGGGATTATCACGTGCAGCTTTGTATCGCAGACTTGAAAAATATAACATTAAGAACTAAAAACAACTGTAGTATGTCGTTTCATTTGAAGGTTTTCATGCGCATCTTAGCCATTATTGGCCTATCCTTACTCGTCGTATGGTTATTCCAACAACACTATCGTTATACATTCTTTATTGTCCTTATTAGCATTGTGGCATGTCTGATTGAACTCTATATGTTTCAACGCAAGTACTACAGCATCATTGACCGTTTGGTCTTGGCGATGATTTACGATGATTTCTCCTTAAAATCAAATAAAAAACAAGCCAATGAAACTTTTCAAAACCTACAACAGTTGTATCAAAAGCTACAACAGGAACAAGAACAACATGAAGTAAAAGAATTGGTTTATCTCAACATTCTAAACAATTTAGAAACGGGTATCGTAATTTTTGAACGCAAAGAAGAAGGATGGACTATCTTCTTAATTAACGACTATTTTTCAAAGCTATTTGATATACCCAAAGTAAAATCATGGCAGAATTTATCGCGTTTACTTCCCAATTTGACGCAATATTTAGAGCATCTGGAATTCAAAGAATCTAAGACCTCGTTGGATATGCGTATAGAAGGGGAAGAAAAGCAAACATTTATGCTACAAACCTCTACAACCATCAGTCAAAACCAAGAGTTTTATATTGTTTTATTGGATTCGATTCAAAAAGTATTGGATAAAAAAGAGAAAGATACCTGGGAAAACTTAATGAAAGTCATTTCGCATGAAATCATGAATTCCCTAACGCCTATTCATTCCTTAGCGCACAATACCTTAGAAATATTAGAGGAAGAAATGCCTTTAACGGCGGATGATATGGACGATCTAAAACTCAGTGTACAAACCATTGCCAATCGAACGGATCACTTGCGTCATTTCATTGATAACTACCGCAGACTTACGATGCTACCAAGCCCTACCAAAGCATGGGTAAATAGCGCAGAGGTTTTAATGCATAGCTTAGCTATACTCAAACCCCTTTGTCAGCAACACAACATTACCATCAAAACTACTATTGAAACCCAAGTTGCTCAACATTGGGATGCCAAACAGATGGAACAAGTTTTCATCAACTTATTGACGAATGCAATTTATGCCATAAAAAACCAGGAATATAAAGAGATTGCTGTTCATGCATATGAACGCAATAATCGTTTGTGGATGGATATTATTGACAATGGGAATGGCATTCCAGAAGAAATCAAACCGAAGATATTCATTCCCTTTTATACCACACGAGAGGATGGAGCGGGAATTGGATTACCACTATCGAAAAACATTGTTGAAATGCACAAGGGCTATTTAACCTTCAATAGAAAAGATAACTTGACCTATTTCAGTGTCAATTTTCCACTAGCTTAAAAAACAACAGGCGGAATCCACAAAAGCGCCTTAAAGTTTTGTACTTGATTATTTTTTACGAGAACGCCCTCGCTTTCTAATAGCTGTTGCATCAAATTAGTGCCATCAAAATGATGTTTTCCACTCAGCATACCCAATCGATTCACGACACGATGCGCAGGTACAGAATCATCAAAATGAGAGGCATTCATTGCATAGCCCACCATACGTGCAGAACGAGGAGCTCCAATTGCTTTTGCAATCGCACCATACGTAGTCACCTTTCCGTAGGGAATTTCGCGAACTACCTCATACACGCGTTCAAAAAAATTGGTTGAATCAGCCATTAGCGCAGTAATTTATATAGCGTAATCAAACAGATAATCCCTGTAATAGCCCCTATAACATAATTTATATTTCGCATCAGAAAAGCATTTTCATTGGCAACTTTTCTAAAGATAGAAATATAAGCATAAAACATCAAGCCAGAGCCTATCACAACCCCAATGGAGAAAATAACCGTGTACGCCCACTCAAAAATGGGATAGGCATAAGAAGCTAAGGTGACGCTCAGAAAAACGTAATATGGAATAGAAAAAACGTTGATTAAAGCCAATAAGGCACCATATATATAAGGATTTTTCAAGCGTTTAACGGCTGTGTTTTCCTCTTTCTTTTTGCGTTTTGCAAATCCTAAAAAGTAAATCGTCAACGATCCGAAAATAACCAATCCGATTTCATGTAGAATTTCAGTGATAAAAGGACTCGAATCAATCAATTTAGCAAAGAAAATCGCAACATAGGTTTGGATAAAAATAATGGATAAAGCGCCTGTAATATATAAAATAGACGCTTTTTTCCCTCTTTCTTGTGCTACTTTAACAGCAGTCATATTCAATAACCCCGGAAGAGAAACGCCTATCACTGCTGCTAAAAAGCCAAAAAACAATAAGATAAAATAATGATCCATCCTTTATTTAATTCTAAATTGAATATAGGTAATGGCTTTATTTTGTTCTAAATATTGGGATTCATAAAACGTTTGGATTTCAGTTACAACTGAAGGTGCCCCCTCATTTTTATATACGTGGTGATTGGCATAAATAACTTCATGTCCTTCTCCATGTAACAAACCTAACGTATAACCATGCATAAATTCACTATCCGTTTTCAAGTTCACAACACCATCATCCGTTAAGATGCCTTTATAACGTTGTAAAAACTCCGTATTCGTCAATCTGTGTTTAGTACGTTTATATTTAATTTGCGGATCTGGGAATGTAATCCAGATTTCGCTCACTTCTCCTTTTTCGAAAGCAAATTCTATCAACTCAATCTGCGTACGCAAGAAAGCAACATTCGTTAGCCCTTCCTCCACAGCAGTTTTAGCTCCTCTCCAGAAACGAGCCCCTTTGATATCAATACCAATAAAGTTTGTATTAGGAAAACGACGCGCTAATTCAACGGTATATTCTCCTTTTCCACAGCCTAATTCCAAAACAATAGGGTTATTGTTTTTAAATACTTCCGATGCCCATTTGCCTTTTTGCGGCAATTTAGCAATCATTTCTTCTCTTGATGGTTGGAAAACATTACCGAAAGTCTCGTTTTCTCTAAATCGCTTTAACTTGTTTTTACTTCCCACAGGGTTATTCGTTTAAATTCGACGCAAAATTAAATAAATATAACGAAAGTAAAACCTTTTTATAGGGAACGCAAATTAAGTTACATTTTGCGTTTTGTGTTTGGCTACTTTCTCTAAGGTAAAAGAAAACTCCGACCCATAACCATAGCTACTCTCTACATAGATATGTTCATCATGCGCTTCAACGATGTGTTTAACAATAGACAAGCCCAGTCCTGAACCGCCTACACTGCGTGCTCCACTTTTATCAATGCGATAAAAACGCTCAAATAAACGAGGAATATGCTCCTTGCGAATCCCTAATCCATTATCGGTCACGCGCACAATTAATTTATTTTTCACCAAGTTTTCAATACTCACTTCCGTCGTACCTTTTTCCTTGCCGTATTTAATCGAATTCTCGATGAGATTCGTAATCACTTGCCCAATGCGCTCTTTATCTCCAACTACGTAAATAGGCTTCTTATATCCCATATCGAAAAGCAGCGAAATATTTTTCTTTTTTGCTTTGTATTCTAAGAAATCAAATGCATTTTGAATCATTTCAATTAAATCAAACTCAACGATATTCAAATGCAGATCTCCCGATTCTAATTTGGAGATCATATCCAAATCTTTTACAATATAGATCAAGCGATCAACTCCTTGTTCTGCACGTTCTAAATAGCGATCGCGAACTTCTAAATCGTCAATTGCACCATCACTCAACGTTTCCAAATAACTCTGGATCATGAATAAAGGTGTTTTCAACTCATGGGAAATATTCCCTAGAAACTCTCGTCGGTATTCTTCTCGAACTTGCAAGGACTCAATTTCAATCTTTTTATTGGTAGCAAATTTCTCAATTTCTTCGGTTAGCGTTTTCATATCCGTGGTTACTGCACTAGCCCGAAGATCCGTGTGCTCTAAAAGCGAAACTTTGTCATAAATCTTTTTGATTCGACGGTAGATAAAGTGTTCTACGCGATATTGAATCACAAAGAAAGAAGCAAAATAAACCAAAAAGGTATGAATAACTAAGAGGGGCCAAAGCCCTTCTTTAACCAAGAAAACAAAAGGGAGTGTAATAACAAGCGAACATATTGTTATTAACAAAGCTGATTTAACAGCGAATTTATAGGATCTTTTAAATCGTGTCGACATTAAATTACATATCTAATTTATACCCAACACCTTTAATTGTCTTAAAACAATCATCTCCTACTTTTTCTCTTAACTTGCGAATGTGTACATCAATGGTTCTTCCACCAACCACAACTTCATTGCCCCATACACGATCTAAAATCTCTTCCCTTGTAAATACTTTTCCTGGCTTTGATGCTAATAAATACAACAATTCAAATTCCTTTCTAGGTAAAGACAATTCTGCTCCATCAATTAGGATTTTATATTCATCTCGGTTGATTTCAATATTGCCAATTTGAATAATATCTCCATTTTCAGTCTCTTCTACAGTTTTCAATCGACGCAATAATGCTTTAACCTTACTCATTAAAACCTTAGGTTTTACTGGTTTTGTAATATAATCATCCGCACCTGCATCAAAGCCAGCAACTTGAGAATAATCTTCCCCTCTTGCAGTTAAAAATGTAATAATTACATGCTGTAAGCTGTCAATTTTTCGAATGTTTTCACAAGCTTCCATTCCGTCCATTTCTGGCATCATAACATCCAAGATAATCAGGTGAGGAAGTTCCTTTTTTGCCTTTTCTATCGCCTCTTTTCCATTCCTTGCTGTGCTAACTTGATAGCCTTCTTTTTCTAAATTATAACTGATGATTTCAATGATATCTTGTTCATCATCAACTAATAAGACTTTAATGTCTGAATTTTTCATTCTGTATCTGTGTGTGTTATAAATCAGTTCAAAGATAAAGATAATACATTATGTGAAGTAAAGTTTACAATTATTTAATGTGGTAACGATTTAATAACGTTTACCGTAAAATGTGTTAAAATAGCGATAACACACAAGACATATTTACGCTTGTTCTTTGCACTAGCTTAAATAAAATAATAAATATGAAATCAAAGTTATTATTCGCCCTATTATTTATTAGCCAAGTAATTGGGGCATCTAATGGAACGATTAAAGGAATTTTACAAGATTCAGCAACAAAAGAACCGCTAGCCTTTGCGTCTGTAAGTATAAAAGGAACAACACAAGGAGTCAACACCGATTTAGATGGTTTTTTTACTCTTGAAGTACCAGAAGGGAAACAAACGTTAACCTTTACCTATGTAGGTTATACTTCAGCTGATAAAGCTATTGTAGTAAAAGCAAACGAAACAGTTGAAATTACAATCGACTTAATATCAGAAAGTGTACAACTAGAAGGTGTTGTTGTACAAGCTACACGATCTAAGTCTAGAGAAGCAACCTTATTAATTGAACAACAACGTTCAGTTGAAATGAAACAACATATTGGATCACAAGAACTTTCAAGAAAAGGAGTAAGTGATGTAGCTAGTGCTGTAGCTAAAACAACAGGAGTAGCGAAGCAAGAAGGATCGGGAACTATTTTCGTACGTGGATTAGGTGACCGTTACAACAGTACTTCATTGAATGGACTTCCTTTAGCTTCCAACGATCCAGAAAAGAAAAACATTGATTTAAATATTTTCTCCACGGATATCGTAGAATACATTGCGATTGACAAAACGTATTTTGCGAGAAACTATGGAGACTTCGCCGGGGGAAATATCGACATTATGTCAAAAAATCACACTGGAGCAGGTTTTGTAGAAGTTGGTGTAAGTACCAATATGAATACCAATGCCGTGAAACAAGATCATTTCAAAACATTATCTGATCGTAGTTTCTTTGGTTTTTCAGATACGAAAATACCAGGTAATGCCTTAAAAGGATACAACTTTAAAAACTCAACACAAACCGATACTCGTAGCCCTTGGGGAGCAGGATTAAACATCAATACAGGTAGGTCCTTTTTCTTTGGTGGCGAATCTGCTTTACATTTATTCGCTACAGCATCCTTTGGGAATAACTTCAAACAAAAAGAAGGCGTTACCCGTACGGCTCAAGCGCAAAACTCATTTACGAAAGATTTAAATTTAAATTCTTTCGAATACAGCACCAATACAACGGGAATGTTAAATGCTAAATTTGACATCAACGATGCTAACTCGATCAAATACAACCTCTTATTTGTCAATGACTCTAAAGAGAAAAATGATGAGTACCAAGGATATGTAAGAGATATTACATTAGACAATTCGGATTATACCTTCATCAACAGACAAACGTATCGTCAAGACCAATTAATGGTCAACCAATTATTAGGTAATCACAAATTAAACGATCAATTGGACTTAAACTGGGGAGCTGCATTCAATAACATCTCTGCACAAACACCCGATAGACAACAATACACCCTAAACAAATTAAAAGACAGCGATAGTTACCAGTTTTCAATTAATTCAAGATCGGACAATAACCGTTATTACGAAGATTTAAAAGAAAATGAATTTGCTGCTAATATTGCTGCAGATTATAAATTTGGAAAAAATGAAGAGAACCTATATAACGGAAAATTAACCGTAGGCTATAACTTCAGAAAAAAAGACAGAGAATTTAAAGCTACTCAGTTCGTATTTCAAATCAACAGAGAATACAACAACAATATTAATCCAAATGCTTTAGATCAATTCTTCAACCAAGCAAACTTTGCAAACGGATACTTCGATATCTATACCTTTAGAGGAGGAGCAGGAACTCCTAACGCTTTATTACCACAAACCTATGATGGAGAATTATCTATCCATGCCGGTTTTGTAAACGTAGAATACCGTTTAACTGATAAATTATCGGGATCATTAGGAGCTCGTTTTGAAACAATTTCTCAAGATGTTACTTGGCAAACACAGTTAGATGCAAACAAAACAAACAACAAGTTTACAAAGAATGCATTCTTACCAAGCTTGTCTTTAAAATATGAAGTAAACGATAACAACAACTTGCGTTTCGCTTTATCTAAAACCTATACCTTACCTCAATTCAAAGAAAGAGCACGCTTTATCTATGAAGATGTAACGGAAATCAAAGTGGGTAACCCTGACTTATACGCATCCGATGATTACAATGCCGATTTAAAATGGGAATATTTCCCTAAAACAGACGAAGTAATCTCTGCTACTGTTTTTGGAAAATACATCAAAAACCCAATCAACGAGATTGTCTCTGCTTCTTCATCCAATGATATTACGTATGCAAATACTGGAGATTATGGATATGCTGCAGGATTGGAGATTGAAGTTCGCAAAAACCTATTCAGCTTTGACGACGCATTGACAAATAAAATTACGGGAGGATTGAATGCTTCTTTCATGAAGACCTACCAAAAACTAGACAACGAAAAAGTAAATCGCGAAAACAAGTATTTGAGTACGTCATTTACACATGACAATGCAAGTTTCACTGGAGCTTCCGATTTGTTACTAAATGCAGATATTTCGTATATCAAAGAATGGGCAAATGACCAAAAATTAATGGCAACACTATCTTACGCACACTTCTCTGATAAACTATACTCATTAGGAACGGAACAAAGTGGAAACTTAGTAGATAAAGCTTTCGGATTCTTAGATTTTACGTTCAAATATGACTTCACGAAAAATTTCGGAATGACTTTTAATGCGCGAAACCTACTTGATCCAGCGATTGAAAGAAAACAAGAAAACCTAACACAAGATGTGTTAGTACAATCATACAAGCTAGGGCAAAACTTTAGCTTAGGATTTAAATATACGTTCTAAAAAAAGAATATCCCTGTTCACAAAAAAGCCTGCGTTTTACGTAGGCTTTTTTTATGGATGAGGGAAATGAGAAATGAGAAAACGAAATACAGTGGAAATTCATCAATCACTAAAAACAAATGGGACATTCGTAGAATAAATAGGCGAAAAATAAATTTGCATGGACAATCAAACTATTCGCTACTCCCTCTACTGGTTTATACTCCTATTTTAAAAAATATTTTCCAATCGTATACTATCAACTGTTAACCGCAAACCGTAAACTGTCAACCGAAATCCTTCATAACAATTCATTAATATTCCACTTTCATATCATAACAATTCAATGATAAAGTGCTAACCATCAGTTCATCTTAGTTGGCAATCTTTGTATCAGTTAAAATAAAATAACACAATTACTTTATGAAAAGATTATTCAAATCAGCATTATCGATCGCATTAGTATCCGCTTTATTTGTAAGCTGTGGATCAGACGACAATTCAAACGACAACGGAGGAGGTCCAAATCCAACAGAGAACATTGGACAAACATTGAAAAAAGGACAAACTCTTACTTTAGAGAAAAATAAAAAATATAACCTATCAACAAAATTAGTAGTTGAAGACGGTGCTATCTTAAACATTGAAGAAGGAGTTGAAATTATCGGAACAGGAGGAACATCTTCTTATATCGCAGTAGCACAAGGAGGACAAATCTTCGTAAAAGGGACCAATACAAATCCAGTTGTTATGACTGCTCTTGAGAAAAAAAGAGGAAGCTGGGGAGGTTTAGTAGTATGTGGGAAGGCTCCAATCAACAAAGCTAAAACAGCTACTGCAGAGGTTTCTGATTTAACTTACGGTGGAGATGTGACGAATGACAATTCAGGATCTATCCGTTACTTGAGAATTGAGTACGCTGGAGCGAACTTTAACAGTGAGAAAGAATTCAACGGATTATCATTATTTGGAGTTGGAAGCGGAACAAAAATCGAATATGTACAAGCACACGAAGGTTCTGATGATGGATTTGAGTGGTTTGGTGGAACAGTAAGTGCACAATACTTAGTATCTACTCATAACGATGATGATCAATTTGACTGGACAGAGGGATGGAATGGACAAGAGAATAAATTCTGGTATTCTAAACAAAGTGGAACAGCTGATAAAGGATTTGAAGCTGATAACAACGCTAAAACAAGAACAGCAGAGCCTTATTCTAACCCAACAATTGACGGAATTACATTAATTGCAGCGGTAAAAGGAGAAGGAACAGCAATGAAACTACGTGAAGGTACAAAAGGAAAAATGAAAAACGTAGTATTAAGTGGATGGAAAACAGCTTTCGACGTAGAGCATGATGAAACAATCGCGAATGTTGCTAATGGTTCATTATTAGTTAGCAATGTAAAACTAATCGATGTAACTGAAAAAGCGAAAGGTAAAAATACAGCAGGTGAGTCAGTAAATGTAAATGCCGTATTTGTTGAAGGAGAAAACCAAGGTGCTGGAAATAGTGCAAACGCTCCAGAATGGACAAAAGGCTGGACGTTAGGGTTATAAGAATCTAACTTTTTATACTTATAATTTACAATAAGTCATTAATTTATGTTAACAAAAAATATTTGCCCTAAAAAAGCAAATATTTTTTTTATCATATAAGAAATATTCACTACTTTTATAGTATTAATTTCATTTGGATGACTAAAAATTACTTTTATAACTATCTTTTTATTGCAGTCTTTGCGCTTATGACTAGCCTGAGCTTCGCTCAAGTTGGCTCATATACGGGGTCTGCTAATAAAGCAGCAGTTGTGAAAACAATTGAAGGTCTTTCTATTTACCCTAATCCAGTTCAAACAAACGGAAAGATTACCATAGAAACCAAAACAAATGAAGCGAAAGAAGTTGAGATTTACAACGTAATGGGCAAGAAAATTTTATCTACCCCACTCAACACTAAAGAACTCGTACTACCAAGTTCTATTACGGCAGGGATTTACATTATTAAAATTAAAGAAAATAATGCCACTGCAACGCGAAAGCTCATTGTAAAATAACAAATAAGTATACCCTATAAATCTAAAGCATCATTTCAACATTGATGCTTTTTTTTATTGTATTTTTGTACCAAATAATTGAATTGTGTTTACACCAGAAGATATCATTAGCATACAGACCCGAAAAGAGTTTCATAAAATAGCCATGAAAGTTTATCGCTATCAATATGAAAACAATCCGGTGTATCGTGAATTTTGTAACCTCATTCGAAAAACACCCACGGAAGTTCGAAGCTTAGATCAAGTTCCCTACCTTCCTATTGAGTTTTTTAAAAGCAAAGACGTACTGAGCAGTACAGCACCCATACAAACCACTTTTACAAGTAGCGGAACCACAGGAACCATCACAAGTAAACATCATGTGACGGACTTGAACTACTATGAGGAAAGCTTCAGAAAGGGTTTCTCTTACTTTTATGGTCCAATTGAAGATTATGTTGTTTTAGCACTATTGCCTTCTTATTTGGAAAGAGAAGGATCTTCTTTGATTTATATGGCCGATGATTTCATCAAACAATCTAGCCATCCAGAGAGCGGCTTCTACTTGCATAACTACGAAGAGCTCATTGCCAATCTAGAACTTTTAGATCGCGAAGGTAAAAACGTCCTTTTGTTAGGTGTGACCTATGCCTTATTAGACATTATTGAACAACATCAATTTGAGCTAAACAATACCATTATCATGGAAACAGGAGGTATGAAAGGGAAACGCAAAGAAATGATTCGCGAAGAACTACATGCCATTCTTTGCAAAGGTTTTGGCGTGACTAAAATTCACTCTGAATACGGAATGACAGAACTCCTTTCACAAGGCTATTCGTTGGGCGATGGCGTATTTCAATGTCCGCCTTGGATGGATATTGTTATCCGAGATCCCGAAGATCCATTTACATTATTGGATGTACATGGAAAAACGGGAGGCGTAAATGTCATTGATTTAGCCAATATCAATTCATGTTCTTTTATCGCTACTCAAGATTTAGGTAAGAAATACGAAGACGGCAGTTTCGAAATATTAGGGCGATTTGATCATTCCGATATTCGCGGCTGTAACCTTATGGTACTATAGTCAATCATAAAAACATAGCTTTCAAACCGATAAATGTATACCATTGTTTAAAACTAAAGTGTGCTATGAAACTTGCATGTTGTATTTTAATCTTACTCGTTATACATGCTATTTAAACAGGGCATTTAACCTCGTATAATCAACTTCGAAAATATCATTCACTTGTTCTACATGATCTAAATCTTTCATATAGATCGTATCAAAATCCTCTCCTTCTTCCTTCATTAATCGCAGCAATTCAATTGAAAACTCCTCTTTTCGGAGCCTTAAACTTTTGGATTTATCTCCTCCTAAATAATACAAAGGGTAATCGAGTCCAATTTTTTTCGACATATCAGCAATTAGATCGGGCATATTAGTAAGACCAATCACATAAATATCAATTTTAGAGCCATAGGTGTTAATTACCTCTTGATATTTTAATAAACTCTCTTCTCCCGTTTCACAGTTGGGATTCCAATACACGACAAAGGAAGGCCTATCCCTCTGCTCTATTTTATCGTATAATTCATTGGCCAATACCGCTTCTGGTTTATGTTGCGCTTGTATAAAAAAAGTAAAAAACACAAACATAGTTAAAAGTATATATTTCATAATATTGATCTAATTAAAAATATCTCACTAATATAAGTATACAGGTGTTACACTTATATGCCATAATAATGAAATAATGCATCAAGTCTCTATAAGTGTTAATGTCTTACTAATATATCCAACAACAAAAAGGGCGATTTATATTAAATCGCCCTTTTTGTACTATTTTTCAATCAAATCGGTTTTCTCAGCAAAATACTCGCAGAAATCGCGCATTGTTGCCGCCATTTTCTCATCTTCCGTTGCACGTTCATATGTGTCTGCCATCGCAACTAAAGTTTGATGAAAGAATTTTTTCATTTCATCTACGGGCATATCTTTCGTCCACAAATCAATTCGCAACGTTTCTTGTGCTGCATGATCCCAAATAGACAATAACATTGCTTTGGATTTTGCTCTGTCTACTCCACCATCTTTAGCCGTCCAAGTTAATTTATCTGGAACGCGATTTTCATCTAATTCTACTCTAATATTGATATCAGAAATGTGATTTTTACTCATTACTTCTTCGGTTTATACTTTGATTTTTCAAAAATATCTTTTGCAGGCATTGCAAAAAGTTCTTGCAAAGTTACGTTATTATTTTCCATAAATGAACGAACAATTTGCCAACCAATCCAAACCCCAACGCGTCCAGGAGAATCATTGTCAATATCCAAGTAAAACTTGCTAAATGGCGCAGGCTCGATAAAACGAGTCACGAGCTTCCCATCCGTATCAAAAAATAGCTGATTATCTACAAAATAGCGCCAAATCTGAGATTCATTTGCTTTACACCAATCCAATTGCTCTTTGGTATATGTGATTAATGTTTCTTTGGGTACTCCTGGCAACAATAATTCTTTTGTATACATCAACTTCCCTTGATGAACCATCGCGCCTAAAAACGTACGATCCATGGTTTTTGGCAACTTTTGAATGACAAAACTCTCTGCCATATCAGGTAAAATTTGAGACGATTCAAAAGTCGTTAACGTATACGCAGGAAATCCTTTATAGAAATGATGATCTTTCCCTAAATAGGTATCCAAACTAATCAAAGCTAGTGTATCCGCATAAATTGCTTTTGCAGCTACATCCACTTCTGAAATCAGTGTAATTACTTTCTTGTGATCTGATTCTTCAGGATAATAATATTTAATAGATTGAAACAGCTGTTTTAAATCTTCAGGTAACGATTTTAAATCACTGTATTGTTTCGTTACTTCTTGATACAGTTCTTTAAAAATGGTATCCTGCTTCTTTTCTAACCAAGCTTTATCAGGTACACTTGCTGGAAACAGGTATGGATATTTCTTTTTCAAGCCTTGGAACTCTTCATCCTTTCCGGTATAAAATTCTTGATCAAAACGAGCAATCGTAACATCCATGGGGATTTGTTCAACTTCTTTGTCTACTTTCGTTTTCGAATCACCACAACTCAGCACAAAAAAACTAGAAAGCACCAATAAGGATAAAGATATTTTATTAATTTTGAACATAGTATTCTTGAATTATTTTCTACTATCTACAAATATAAAAAGAAGAACTACATCTCAATCACAAATTTTCCATGATGAATCAAAACTTTCAAACCGAAGCAGTAACACAGTACATTGTTGAATGGCTCAAAAATTATGCACAAGAAAGCGGCATAAAAGGATTCACTATTGGAATATCTGGTGGAATTGATTCTGCAGTTACTTCCACCTTGTGTGCATTAACGGGATTACCTCTACTTTGTGTGGAAATGCCCATACACCAAGCGGCTTCACAAATTAGTAGAGCCAAAGAACATCTTGATTTTTTAAAACAAAATTTCAGTCAAGTACAGGCTGTTGAATCAGATTTAACATCAACTTTCGAATTGTTTAAACAACAACTCCCTACAAGTGATAATGAATCCCTATTAAACTTGACTTTAGCAAATACGAGAGCGAGATTACGCATGACTACCTTGTACTACTATGCCGGTATACACGGTTATTTGGTTGTAGGAACCGGCAATAAAATTGAAGATTTTGGCGTTGGATTTTTTACTAAATATGGAGATGGAGGTGTAGATATTAGCCCTATTGCCGATTTATTAAAATCTCAAGTCCGTTTAATTGGAGAACACTTACAAGTTCCACAAAGTATTATTCAAGCCAAACCTACAGACGGTCTATTTGGTGATGATCGCTCAGATGAAGACCAGCTTGGAGCCAATTATGATGAATTAGAACAAGCGATGCTAGCGGCAGAACAAGGAAAAAAAATAGAAGATTTTCAAGGAAGAGCAAAAGAAGTATTCGCTATTTACACAAGGCTTAACCGAATCAATCAACATAAAATAAATCCAATACCCGTTTGCACCATTCCAAACGAATTAAAATAAAAAGCCATGATAAAAAAAGCCTGTTTATAC
>NZ_LROZ01000014.1 GCF_001549985.1 Myroides odoratus
GCCTTGTGCATCGTAATACACAAATGTATTGGTTGTTGGATTGTAGTTTACATTTCCATATTTCCCTTTTAATTCATTGATAATATTTTCAATGAACTCATTGTTATTGGTAATGTGGTTAATGAACTCAACGTTATCTCCTAACTTAGTAATGAACTCTTGGTTCTCTACTAAATTTGTAATGAACGTTTCGTTATTAGCAATTTCTTCAACCGCTAATGAAACTGTATTTCCTGCTGAATCTGTAATTACTAAACGGTCATTTACCAAAGTAAAACTTACGTTTACTGTATTCAGGGCTGACCAATCAATGTCATGCTCTACGCCTTGTGCATCGTAATACACAAATGTATTGGTTGTTGGATTGTAGTTTACATTTCCATATTTTCCTTTTAATTCATTGATAATATTTTCAATGAACTCATTGTTATTGGTAATGTGGTTAATGAATTCTACGTTATCTCCTAACTTAGTAATGAACTCTTGGTTCTCTACTAAGTTGGTAACGAATGTAGTATTATTCGCAATTTCTGCAACTGAAAGATATACACTATGATTTTGATTGTCTGTAACGACTAAAGACTCTTCTCCATTTTTTGTAGGATTTCCTGCAATAGTAAAAGAATAGTTTTTTCTATCAATATAGGTATCACCAGAAAGTAACGGAGTCCAAGCATTTGATTTCCAATAGTAGAACCCTGCAGCTAACTCAGCATTCCCTGTATGATAAACTAATAAACTTTCAATCTTTTCACCCTCAATAGGATTAAAATCAGTACTATTATTCAATTTTACTCTAGGTAGTAAAACCCCTTTTTTCAAAGCAACCACATCTAATTGAGCAGAGCTAGCTGCTTTTTTAGTACCTATACCAACTTGAGCCATTGCTGAACTACTCAATATAAGTGCTACTAACGGAATTAATCTTCTTATCATATTCATTTTTTTTGTTATACAACTCCTAAAATCTTATCTTACAAAGTTATACCTATTATATTAAATTTAATAATACTATGCAATTATTACAATAAATATAAAAAATAATCCAAATAAATAACATTAAACTTGTAAAATTATATTAAATATGAATTTGCATCATATTTAGTTTTATACTAATTATTCGCATAAAATCACTTTTTATATCTATTAAATTCTACCCTATTGAATCCACTCTACCTATAGCAGGTTTGAGAATAAAAACAATCTCGAAATGAGCATTTTCTTACAACGAAAAAAAATTAGATAATTCGCTGCCTTTTTTTTCACTTTTCAAAAAACAAATATCAAAAACTCAAAAAAAAACGTCAGGTAGTACTTCTTTTTACTAAAAGCACAACACTTTACTTCTTTCAATTAGTAATACGAAATAGCAATAGTATTCAAGTCAAGTAAAATGTTCCTAACTACTCAACTCTTATTACAGAGGAAGACACAAAATTTTATTTAGTATTATTCGTTTTAACTATCGATTTATATAGGAAACAAATCAATAAAAGTTGGGTAAAGTATCACGTAGGAAGACGAACATATTTAATCAACTCTAACCCTATAATATACATGAGGTCTTTACAACCCATGTAAGTCCATTTGAGACTTTATTTCCTATTTTGAGCATTATTAATAGTCTGATAAATTTTTGATATTCGGTAAAAATGCTCCGCGAATACAAAAGATTTCTCGAATGTCGTTTGGGTTCACAGTAAAGGTCTCAAAAGCAGGATTATCACTAATAAATAGCAATTCTCCCTCTACAGTATAACGCTTAAAACGGTAGCATAAAATTCCCTTTCCTTCCACCACTAATAAATAAATATGCCAGGGTTTAATATCGGCTAAATCGATTTTCTTGGTTAGCACATAAGAACTTACCTTAATTGTTGGATACATATTTTCAACACCAATCTGAAATGCCATATCAATTTCTTCCTCTGTTGGAAAAACACAACTCGGCGAAGTACCACAACATTTCTCTGGATTTAAAAAATATTCTATATGATGATCTACTGAGATCATTTTTACTCTTCTATTTTCTAAATCTACATTCAATACTGAATTTGGATGAGCTAAAAACAAATCATTTAAATCAATTTTATGTTTCTTGCAGATGGCGATAATTTTATCGTAACGCATGGTTCCACGAACTTTCCACGAGGATAAAGTATTAGGTTTAATTCCCAATAGATTAGCCAATTCTAAATCATTCTTGTAGCCAAGTAGTTGTTTCAATCTTTTAATTACTTCGTTTGCTTGTAACATAACTTTCTTTCTTTTTCTTAATTCTACATTTTCTTCTATTCTCTAAAAATCAATTATCTTGCCAGAAAAATCGCGATTTTCGTTTTTAATAAAAAAACTATTAATATTATGTCGCTAAAAAAACACAAACACCTAAAAACCAACAATATAAAAACAGTACACCTGATTTTATTTTTAGCTTTTTATTAACAAAAAACTTTTGATTATCAAATAAAACCTAGGCCTAAGTTTCATTAAAAACTTTAAAAGGATATTAATTACATTGAATAAATCGCGAATTGTTATTCCAAAAAAATTCGAAACAACCATACATCGATATTACAGAAATGAAAATTCTTATAATTGAGAATAAAACATACGCTCATTGATACGAAATAAGAATAGCTTCATTATTTCATCGATAATGTAGCAGCAATTTTCTCTTCAAGTGCAATGAAGCAAATTTAAACATTACACAACTAAAATAGAGTATGGTTGATATTTTTACTACTAAATACATTTAAACCATAAAAAACAACAATGATTAAATATAATTTAACAATTAAATTACAAACCAAACAATTTAAAATTATTCTAAAAACACACGATTCACCATATTTAGTCCTGATAATTTCTCGTATTGAGGATTTATCTACATTTCATAAGTAAAAAAGACAAAACATGACATATTGTAACTAAAAAACACATACCCAATATTTTAGATAATATGTATCTCTTTTTGTGAAAGAAAATAATAATTTTGGATAAATTCTACTCAATAAGGCTTAGAAATGGTTTTAAAAAGACACATTCTCCTATTGATTTTACAAATTTGAGAGGTGAAGAACCTCTTTCAATATCCTACTTTTATTTAGCTATTTAACCTCAACTTGTGAAGAATTAAAAAAAAAACGCCAGGTAAAACCACCTGGCGTCTGTAAAAATACTTTATTTTTTTTATTCTAATTCAAAACTAATGGATACGGATGTATTAATTTCAATCTCACCAACTGCTAATGTTTGATCCATTGCTTCATCAGCTGCAGCACCTTTCAATGCGTACATCGGTCTAAAAACAGGTGGCATAGAACCCCCACCATCAGTTATCACTAATACTTTTCCAACCTTTTGTCCCAAAGCCGTTGCATAATCTGTCGCTTTTTTCTTTGCTTCTTGTACTGCTAATTTTCTAGCTTCTGTTTGGTAAGAAGCTAATTGCGAAGATTTATACTCCACTCCATCAATTCGATTCACGCCTTTTCCCATCACTCCTGCTACCAATACTTCATATTTCGATAGATCTTCTAAAGTAAGTGTAATCGTTTGACTTGCTTGGTAATAGTCTTTTTTATCTGTATAATCCTTGTAAGAATAAAAGCTTACGCGTTCTGTTTGAATATTCTTTTCAGGAACCTTCGAATCTTTTAAATATTTTAAAACCGCTGAAACAATTGCATCATTTGTTTTTTTAACTTCTTCTGCTGTTTTTCCTTTGTTTTCAATACCTAATCGAATAACAGCTTGATCTGGTACAGCTTTTATTTTCCCTACCCCTTGTACTTGAATTTGAGGGATATTATTTCCTGTTGTAGCAACTTGCGCTTGAGCTGTTACCCCCATAGCTACACAAGCACCTGCTAATAAAATACTCTTTTTCATCTTGTATATTTTCTTAATCGTTCCTAACAAATATAGCCAACTCACTCAAAAAAATACGTTTACCTTTCATTTTATAATAAACCTTTAACAACTATAGTTTGTTGGTTTTAGCTAAAATTAGGAGTAAAACAATGGGTATCAATAGTAAACCTATTAGAAATAATTGTTGTTGCACCAATTCTGGATAACGAATTAACGTCAAAACCAATCCCCCAATCGCCCCGCCAAAATGGGCAGCATGTCCAATATTATCGCTTTTCTTTTTCATGCCATATAAACTATAAAGCAAATAACCTAAAGCGAAAATATACCCTTTAATCCCAATGGGAATAAAGAACAAATACAATTTTAAATCAGGGTACAATAAAATAGACGCGTATACCACTCCTGTAACACCTCCTGACGCACCAACAGCATAGTATTGCCTTTGTTTAAAATACAATTGGTAGGTCAAAATGTTTCCTATAATAATACTCAATACATAAATCAATACAAAGTAAAAACTACCACTAATAGCCACCACAATACCAGAGAACATATATAAGGTAAACATATTAAAGGCAAAATGCATCCAATCAACATGCAAAAAACCAGCTGTAATCATGCGATACACTTCTCCTTTGCGAATGCGATCTAAATCAAAATTATACTTCGCAAAAAAAGCATAATCTTGTAGTCCCTTATACGTGACAATTCCTGAAGCAATTAAAATAACTAAAATAATAGGCGCTATATCCATCTTTATACATTTAAAATCCGTTACTTGGTGTAATTTATGTCGTAAATTACGGACTAAAAATAGTCTAAATCGAGTATCTTTGCTAGTAAATTAAACCAAAATAATGAAGTTATTAATTTACTATATCGCCTATCCTATCTTATGGCTTATTTCTAAATTACCTTTTCCAATCTTTTACTTTGTATCGGATTGCTTTTTTGTCTTACTCTATCATATCGTAAGATACCGCCGCAAAGCCGTAACAGAAAACATAACGTTGACAATGCCTCATTTATCGGAGGAAGAAGTACAAAAAATAGTCAAACAGTTTTATAAACATCTCTGTGATATTTTCTTAGAGATGATAAAAACGTTTACTATTTCTGAAGAAGAGCTCAAAAAACGCTTTCAATTCACCAATCTAGACACTATCTTAGAGGTTGAAAAACAAGGCAAAAGCGCCTTGCTCTTCTGTGCACACTATGCCAATTGGGAATGGTTAATCATATTGGATAAATTCATTAATTTCCAAGGATATGCTGTATATAAAAAATTAGGCAACCCGCATTTTGACAATTTATTTTTAAAGATTCGCACGCGCTTCAATACTCGTCTAGTTGAAATGAAAGAAACCATTCGCGTGATTCGCCAAAATGAAATGGACAAACACCATGGTATTTATGCTTTTATCAGTGATCAATCTCCAATGATTGGAGATGCCAATTACTGGCAAAATTTTATGGGAATTGAGGTTCCTGTATTCACTGGTGGCGAAGCCTTATGTAAAAAATTCAATATGGAACCGATGTATCTAAAAGTTGAATATGTAAAACGAGGGCATTATCAAGCGACATTTATCCCTCTTCGTAAAGAAGAGGAAAACGTAAAAGAAATTCCCAATTATGAATTAACTAATCGCTTTTTACAAGAGGTAGAAAAACAAATACACGAAGCCCCTGCATACTATTTTTGGACACACAAACGATGGAAACACAGAGGTAAAAAACCAGCAAACATCAAGTCTTTTCAATAAAAACCTTTATCATTTTCTTTTTTTCTGAGTAAAACACCTGAATTATATCAGGTATAAAAATTGCATTTTGTACCTTTAACTGAAATTACGCATATTATGACACATATAGAAAAGCTAAACGCTATTCGTTCTTTAATGAAAGAACAAAAAATAGACGCCTATATTATCCCTTCATCGGATCCTCATATTAGTGAATACTTGCCAGAATATTACAAGTGTATTGCTTGGACTTCTGGTTTCACAGGTTCTGCTGGTACATTAGTGATTACCCAACAATTTGCTGGTTTATGGACAGATTCTCGCTATTTTGTTCAAGCAAATGAACAATTAGCGGCTAGTGGTTTTGAATTAGTAAAATTAAAGGTTCAACACATGCCAGAATACGTGGACTGGATTGCAAGTCAATTTGAAACAGGTGTAGTCGCATTTGATGGAAATTTAGCCTCTTTAGCTGTCGCTAATGCTATTCAATCCACGTTGGCTCCAATTGGATTTACCATTAATGGTCATGTGGATTTACTGAGTCCTATTTGGAAAAATAGACCTGCGCTACCAACAGAAAAAGCTTATACCTTACCATTAACTACTACGGGGCAAAGTACAGCAGACAAATTAGCGAAAGTACGAGCTATACTTAAACAAAAAAGAGCCACTTGCCATATCATTTCTTCTTTGGATGATATTGCTTGGTTGTTCAATATCAGAGGCACAGATGTACCTTGTAATCCTGTAACCTTGAGCTTTATCTATCTTGATGCAGAAAAAGCAATCTTGTTTATTGATGCAACTAAATTAGAAGAAGCGACAAAACAAGAATTAAGTAGCTTCGGCATTACCCTTGCAGCATACGATAGCTTACCTCAAACCATTGCAGCTATTCCTGCGGGAAGTACCATTTTACTTGACCCTAAACGCACGTGTTTTGCTACATATGACAGCGTTCCTGTTACAGTAAACATCAAAGAGGATATGAATCCTTCTACTTTATTAAAAGCGATTAAAAACGACGTTGAAATAGCGCACGAAAGACAAGCCATGATTCATGATGGTGTTGCTATGACAAAATTCTTCAAATGGATTGAAGAAAATGTAGCTAGTGAAACATTGACGGAGTTGAATATTGCAGATCATCTACTTGGATTACGCGCTGCTCAACCAGGGTTCAAAGACATCAGTTTCAATACTATCGCAGGGTATAAAGATCACGGAGCATTGCCTCACTATTCTGCCAATGAGCAAAGTAGTTATGATTTAAAAACAGAAGGGTTGTTATTAGTTGATTCTGGAGGACAATACGAAACAGGAACAACAGATATTACTCGTGTTGTAGCTTTAGGTACGCCTACGCAAGAAGAAAAAGATGATTATACCATCGTTTTAAGAGGTACTATTGAAGGATCTATGGCTGTTTATACAAAAGGAACACGTGGATATCAAATTGATGCGATTACAAGAAGACCTATTTGGGCTACATTGAGAAATTATGGACATGGTACAGGACATGGTGTTGGATTTTTCTTGAATGTGCACGAAGGTCCACACGTATTCAACCCAACGCCTACCGATATTGCTATTGAAAAGGGTATGATTACCTCAATTGAACCAGGATTATATCGCGAAGGAAAACATGGAATTCGAATTGAAAACTTAGTTTTAGCTAAAGACCTAGATTCAAATCAATTTGGCGATTTCATGGATTTTGAAACGTTGACCATCTGTTATATCGCTACAGATTTAGTTGATACAAAATGGTTAGAACAAACGCATATTGATTGGTTAAACCAATACAATGAATGGGTATACAACAGCTTAAAAGATTTATTATCAACCGAAGAAGCTTCTTGGTTAAGAGAAAAAACAAAAGCTATTTAATCAAATAAAAAAACCGTCTACTTAAGTAGACGGTTTTTTTATTACGTTATATTATACTTGCCAATTAATTGGTTCTTGTCCAGTATGAACTAAATAATCATTAATTTTTGAAAAGGGTTTGCTCCCGTAAAATCCTCGATATACAGACAAAGGAGAAGGGTGTGCAGTTTCTATTACGAAATGCTTCGAGCGGTCAATCATCTTGCCTTTCTTTTGGGCATAACTTCCCCATAAAACAAATACAACATGCTCTAATTCTGTAGCGACCCTTTCAATTACAGCATCTGTAAACCTTTCCCATCCTTTCTTTTGATGTGATCCTGCTTTAGAAGCTTCTACAGTTAATGTCGCATTCAGCAATAGTACGCCTTGTTTAGCCCAACTTGATAAATCTCCATTGTGGATATTCTTTATCCCTAAATCTTCTTCCAATTCTTTGAATATATTCTTCAAGCTTGGAGGAAATTTTACGCCTTGATGTACGGAAAAAGCCAAACCATTTGCCTGAAATTCACCGTGATAAGGATCTTGTCCTAAGATCACCACTTTGACATCAGAAAAATCAAGACTTTCCAACGCTTGAAATACTTGCTCCTGAGGAGGATAAATTGTTTTCGTTGCTCTTTCTTGAGCGACAAAGGCTTGTAAATCTTTGAAATACGGCTGTTCAAATTCACTTTGTAAAACTGTATTCCAACTTGTATGCTGTAATTTAAAACTCATTATTCGATATAAACGGTTCTTCGATAAGATACTACTTGCGTAGCATCTCTTGCTTCAATTAATATTTGATTGTATTCGTTCAATCCTTTTTTAGGCTTGACAATTTGTTGGCGTACCACCCAGAAAAATTCCTTTTTATCTGGATCAAACTCAAAAGACACAAAATCAACAGGTTCAAACTTCGTTCCTGTTTCTTTGGCAATTTGCAATACTTTACACAAATCTAAGGAATAATCTAAGGCTAATTTCTCTGCTGTTTCAGGTAATTGCAAAGGTGAAATAATTTGCTGGTAATCGTTTAATGCAATACCCACGCAATAGCTCACTCCAGCGACAGGTTCGAAATCGTAGTAAAAGAAATATTTAGTCAAACATTTACTCATATCCACCACGGGATATCTTGATTCAAACTTGCGTATACTATCATATGCGCTAATACTAACCCCTTTGAACTTTAATTTGCTCACCATATCTGCCCCTACTTTAGTCACCAAAAGATCTTCTAAGTTCTTCTTTACTGTAGAAAACCCTTCTGGAACTAGTGCTATCGGTCTGTTACCATAGTGATATCCCGTTGAAGACTTCTCAGCATCAACGAAGTAGTTGTAATACGGACACGCATCTATAAATAAATCACTTTGATAACTTCCTCCTATTTTTACCTTATTTTTATCTAAACCTTGTGCTTGAATCTGAACAATACTTAAGAAAAGTAAAATGACCGACAGATATAACTTCATCTTATTAATATTTTATTAAGAAATCAAAAATATAAAACTTTTCAAATATTCCTCACTTTCTGCGATTTATTTTATATCCAAAGCAGTAAAACTAGAAGTAAAAAACAAAAGCCACATGTTGTACATGTGGCTTTTGTTTATATATTTTTGTTTACAAGCGTTTCATTTGCTCTTTCATCATTTTGATTTGATCTTTTAGCATCCCTTGTTTATCTAATTTTTGCGCTTCTCCTAATAACTTCGTCGCTTCTAATTTTCTGCGCTTTGTCATAGAAATTCCAGCTAATTGTAGTTTGGCCATAGCTAAATCTTGATCCATATTTAAACCTAATTCAATTGCTTTCTTCATGTATTTTTCAGAAGCATTCAAATTCGTTTGAGAAGTCATAATCCCCATCAAGTAATTATAATACCCATTTTGCTTTCTCACTAAAGCTGTTTCAGGATTTTTAATTTTTTTCAACCATCTTTCAGCTCCTTCAAAATCTTGTTTTCTCAATTTTAAAAAAGACAATAAAATGAACTCATTTTTGAAATACAATAGTATTACAAGCCCCATTAAGAATAGTAAGAAAATTCCATTTCCAATATTCGATTCATAAAACTGCCAAACAGCCATTGCTAGTAATAGTGCTGCGATACCTAATTTAATATACCTATGAAACATACGCTATAATTAACTTCATTAAGAATGCAAAATTAAAAAAATAAGCGTAGTATAAAAATTATTCCTCATAAACCTCTTGTCTTTTGTGCGGTTTGTTTGTTGTTCAGTTGCATCCTTCGTTTTTTATCCCAATTATTCCAATCAATTGAACGAATGCTCCTTCCCTCCCCTACACCTCCAATTTTATACCTCGCCTTATTTTCATTTATTTCGATTGAAATAAATGAGCTAATTTATGTGAATCTACGTGCAAGAAAGATTCAATGATAAAATCCGCGGTGCTATAATCCTGTTGTTTAGAATTCTGACTTTGATACCCCAATACTTTAATTCCCGCAGCATTTGCAGCTTTAATACCATTGGTACTGTCTTCAATTACCAAACAGTGTTCTTTTGTTGCAATTTTAGCTAAAGAAGCCGCTTGATTGAAAATCGCTGGATCAGGCTTAGATTTCGGAAAATCCTCTCCACTCACAATATGAGTGAAGTACGGAAACAAGTCAAAACGATTAAATACCCGATGAATCGTACTTTTTGATGCAGATGATCCCAAAATCAATTCAATATCCTGTTCATGAAGCTGTACAATTAAATCGCGAACTCCTTCAATAAGTTCTAAATCGGGTTTGGTATCAAAAGATTCATTAAATAAAGTGCGTTTGCGTAAAACCAAATCAGGAACTTCTTGGGCTAATTGAAAGTGTTCCTTTACTTTTTGATAGGTGTTTTTGGTAGAAAATCCAGTAAAAGAAGTATACATCTCTTCAGGAACTTCAATCCCCAATTCGTCAAAATGCTGAAAATAGGCATAACGATGAACAGGCTCTGTGTCCACAATTACTCCATCCATATCAAAAATAACTGTACGTAACATAATGGTCAATTTTTGTGTAAAGGTAAGGGGTTTTTCGCTATACCAAATAGCCCAGAACTAGAGATTTAGTACTGTACCAGTAAATTATATCTAAAATAGTAGGGTCGCCTCGACTCTTTTTATTATTTTTACATTTACACCTTACCTCACATTCAAATACTTATTCATCTTGTTAGCCTCGGAAGAAGAACAATTCGTACAACAACTGCAACATATCGATACCAAAGACACTGCTTTTCGCACCCTTATCGCGCAAAACAAGACGATGTTATATTACCATATCCGGTCGATTGTAATCCAGCACGAAGATGCAGATGATGTCTTACAAGAAACCTTTATCAAAGCCTACGAAAATATAGACAGCTTTAAAGGTAATAGCAAACTCTCCTCTTGGCTTTTCCGCATTGCAACGAATCATGCCTTGGACTTTTTAAAACAAAAGAGCAAGAGGCAAAAAGTGAGCTTAGAGGAATACAATCAACAGTTAATTGAACACCTTGAAACGGATTCTTTTTTCAATGGAGATGAAGCAACACAACTCTTGCATAAAGCTATAGCCACACTACCCGAAAAGCAACAACTCGTATTTAAAATGCGCTATTTTCAAGAGCTGGATTACCAAAGTATATCAGACATTCTCGAGACCTCCGTTGGGGCTCTAAAAGCCTCGTACCACCATGCGATGAAAAAAATTGAACTTTTTTTAAAATCGCATTAAACCTTTCTATCATAAATCAGTCTAATTAGCAGAAGTATATAAAAATGATGACCAATAATCAACCTCATCCCGCTAGAAAAGATGGATTCAAAACGCCTGAAGGGTATTTTGACACCCTAGATACGCGTCTGTTTGACCGTCTAGCCCAGCGCGAAGAGCAACTCAAGCCAAGGGCAAAAATCTTCCGATTGACGCCAGTCAAACAATATGCCTCTATTGCGGCAGCTGTTACACTATTACTCGGCTTAGGTATATTTCTAAAAGTAAAAACTACATCGGCTATTAGCACGGAAGCTTTAGAACAGTATTTAGAATACGATCCAGCGTATACTTGGTCTAACGATTTGATTCAATCTTTTGATGAAGGTGATCTCAAAGAGTTGGAGCATCAAATCAACGTCAATCAGAAAGAGATCAATGACTATGTACAAACCAATATTGATCTTGACTACTACCTAAATTATTAATATACTATGAAAAGATTCTTCTATCTATTTATCTTGTTCGGTTGCTCCCTTTTTAGCTATGCGCAACATGGGGATGCGGATAAAATCAAGTCTTTAAAAATAGCGCATTTAACTACTGTATTAAACTTAACTACAGAAGAAGCTGAAAAATTTTGGCCGATATACAATACCTACGACAATAAATTGTCTAAACTTAGACATTCAGAAGTAATTCATTATATCAAATCGAATGAAACCCAAGATATTGAGGGACTAACTGAAAAACAAGCAACTGAGAAAGTGCAAGCTTTACTTACTTTTGAAGAGGATTATTGTTCCCTTCGAAACCAGTTCATTTTAGATAGCAAGAAGATTTTATCAAACAAAAAAATACTCTTGTTGAAAAAGGCAGAAGACGACTTTAATCGAAAGTTACTGAAAAAATATAAAGACAAAAAATAAGGGATTGAATAAAAAATAGCAAAACCTTCTTAACCTAGCCTACAAAAGACCTATATTTGTAGGCTATTTTATTTATATATATAATGAGATTACACAGAAACTTAGTTTTTACCGTTATTGACTCTATCTTACTAATTTTCAACGAAGGGGAATATGCAGACAAAGTGGTTGCAAAAGCCTTGAAAAAAGACAAGCGTTGGGGAAGTGCAGACCGCAAATTCGTAGCTGAGACAATTTACGAAATTGTGCGTTGGAAAAGGCTGTATACTGAAATCGCAGAAGTAAAAGAACCATTTACTCGCGACGATGCATGGCGTATTTTTACCGTTTGGGCTGTATTAAGAGGGTACAACTTGCCGGATTGGAAGTATTTTGAAAATGCTCCTATTCGCCGAATTAAAGGTAGATTTGATGAACTAAGTAAAATCAGAAAATTCAAAGAAGCGATTCCCGATTGGATGGATGAATTGGGCGTAAAAGAATTAGGTGAAGAACTTTGGTCTAAAGAAATAACAGCGCAAAATCAACAAGCACAGGTTATTTTACGTGTGAATACTTTAAAAACTACACGTAAGAAATTGCATGCTATTTTGATGGATTTAGATATTGAAACAATACAACCGGAAGAATATCCAGATGCCTTAATCTTAAAAGAAAGAGCAAATGTATTTTTAACCGATGCTTTCAAAGAAGGTTTATTTGAGGTACAAGATGCTTCTTCTCAATTGGTCGCTCCTTTCTTAGGGGTTGAACCAGGTATGCGCGTGGTAGATACTTGTGCGGGTGCTGGAGGAAAAACACTTCACATGGCTTCTTTAATGGAAAATAAAGGGCAGATTATTGCGATGGATATCTATGAAAGCAAGCAAAAGCAATTGAAAATCAGAGCCAAAAGAAATGGCGCTTTTAATATTGAATACCGCATCATTGAAGGAACAAAAACCATTAAAAAACTACACGAAAAAGCAGATCGCGTTTTGATTGATGCTCCATGTAGTGGTTTAGGAGTGATCAAGCGTAATCCTGATACTAAATGGAAATTACAGCCTGAATTTGTAGAGGAAATCAAAAAGGTACAACAACAAATCTTACAAGACTATTCAAAAATAGTCAAAGTAGGTGGAAATGTTGTATATGCTACTTGTTCAATCTTGCCTTCTGAAAATGAAAAGCAAATTGAAAAGTTCTTAGCTTCTGAACATGGACAAAATTTCAAATTCATTAAGGACCACAAAGTATTGGCACATCAAACCGGTTTTGATGGGTTTTACATGGCTTTATTAGAAAGAATTAAATAAGAAGCGTAAGATTTTGGTATGAAAAAGTATTTGGTCGTTGTTTTGTTCGCTTCATTACTTCTTAGTTGTGGATGTACAAAGAACAAAACACAGCCTATCACGGGTTTTAGTCCAATAGAAACAACACAAGCAGGGGTTTCTGAAACAAAACAGGAAGTTACTTATACCATTCCTCAAACGATAAAGACTTACTATAAGGAAATCGATTTTTCCAAGTCTAGTATGGCTTTACAAGAGGATTTAAGTCAATTAACAACGAAACAACACCGTCATCACCTGACCTATAATGAGTTGTGGGACGTGCTGAAAGTAACAGATTTAACTCCCGCAGCCAATGAAGTGTATTTACTTTATGGAGAACGAGGTATTCTTCAAGGAAAAAAAGCTTATACAAAAGGGAAAAATCAAAACGGTGGTCGTCAGAATCAATGGAATAGAGAGCATACCTATGCGCGTTCTTTAGGTACACCTAAACTAGAACAATCCAGCACAGGAGCAAATGAAGACGCTCATCATATTAGACCTGCTGATGTACAATGGAATGCACAACGAGGCAATAAGAAATTTGCACAAGGATCTGGAATTGCTGGCGATGTACAAGGTGGATGGTATCCTGGAGATGACTGGAAAGGCGATGTGGCTCGTATGATGCTCTATATGTATCTGCGCTACCCTAGTCAATGTCTACCAACAAATGTAGCAGTTGGAGAAAAAAATGACCGTGATGCTCATATGGTAAACATACTCCTGCAATGGAATGCTGAAGATCCTGTTTCTGCGATTGAGATACAACGCAATGAATATTTGAGTAAACCTGAAATTCAAGGCAACCGAAATCCATTTATTGATAATCCTCACTTGGCAACCCAACTTTGGGGTGGTCCAGTAGCGGAAAATAGATGGTAGTAAACGATTTACAGAAGATTATCAAGAGATAGAAAACCAATTCTTTTTAGGATTGGTTTTTTTTTGTTTGCTTTTTGCGCTTTGTTCTTTGTTCTTTGCTCTTTGTTAAGTCGTGAGAATTGTCGATTAAAGAAGAAGAATTCTCTTTAACTAGAATGATTTACCTCATCGACTCACCACCTCACCATTCACATCTTCTAGTAAGTGAGCTTTGCTCTTTGTAAGGTTTGCTCTTTGCTCTTTGTGAAGTCGTAAGAATTATCGATTAAAGAAGAAGAATTCTCTTTAACTAGAATGATTTACCTCATCAACTCACCATTCTCATCTTCTCGTAAGTGAGGTTTGCTCTTTGCTCTTTGTGAAGTCGTGAGAATTGTCGATTAAAGAAGAAGAATTCTCTTTAGCTAGAATGATTTACCTCATCAACTCACCACCTCATCAACTCACCATTCTCATCTTCTAGTAAGTGAGGTTTGTATTTTTTCAAATTGTGGGGTTTGTCGATTAAAGAAGAAGAATTCTCTTTAACTAGAATGATTTACCTCATCAACTCACCACCTCACCATTCACATCTTCTAGTAAGTGAGGTTTGTTCTTTGTTCTTTGTGAAGTCGTGAGAATTGTCGATTAAAGAAGAAGAATTCTCTTTAGCTAGAATGATTTACCTCATCAACTCACCATTCTCATCTTCTAGTAAGTGAGGTTTGTATTTTGTGAAATCGTGGGGTTTGTCGATTAAAGAAGAAACTCTGTTTTAATTAGAAAATTCACTCTTCTCCCTTTTCCATTCTATCTCTCAGAGTTCATATATTTGTTTTGGTGTTCGATGAATCTAGACTACGTTTTCGATTTCCCTTTTCTTTTCTCAAACATCAATTCCTTTACTTTTTCTTTGTCTTCTTTTTCTTTTGACAAATCGAACATCGTACCAAAAACGCGATCCCAGAAGGTATTGCTTACACCAAAACCTAATTCTTCGTCTTTATAATGATGTAAATGATGGTTTCGCCACAGCGGTTTCATAAACTTAAAAGGTGGAGCAAAAGCGTGAATAGCATAATGCATAGAGGCATAGAGCAAATAACCAATGATAAATCCGGGGTAAAACCCAAAGGAATATCGGCCTAAAAGGAGGTATTGTAGTCCAAAAAGTATAGAAGCTAAAATAATACTGGGAACAGGAGGCATAAATAGACGTTGTCTATCTCTAGGGTAATGGTGATGATTACCATGCATAATATAAGCCACGCGTTGTAGGTTTTGCTTTTCACTAATGAGGTGAAACAAATAGCGGTGGGCTAAATATTCAAAAAACGTCCAGAACAACATCCCTCCTAAAAACAGAAGTATGAGGTTCTGAACGGATAAATTGTAATCGGTATAACCGGTATAAATAATATAAGACAATATGGGAATATACATCCCCCAGATGATAGCGGGATGTCCCTTAGTCAACATTTCTAAATAGGGATTCTCAAATAGTCTTGCCTGTCCTTTGTTATTTATCTTATCAAATTTCATATATCTTAACTACTTTTCTAGCTAAGATAAAGAAATTACCACTTTAACACAACACTTCCCCAAGTAAACCCACTTCCAAAAGCAGCTAAAACGACTACGTCTCCCGTTTTAATTTTACCTTGTTCCCAAGCTTCTGTTAGCGCAATAGGCACAGATGCTGCAGTTGTATTACCGTATTTTTGAATATTATTAAATACCTGATCATCAGACAATCCAAATTTTTGTTGAATAAATTGAGAAATTCTCAAATTCGCCTGATGTGGGATCAACATATCAATATCAGTTACTTGAAGTTTATTGGCTTCTAATCCTTCCATAATCACTTCACTGAAGCGTACAACTGCATTCTTAAATACAAATTGTCCATTCATATGTGGCATATAACTCAAATCATCTGGATCATTGTCTTTCAAAATATCAGACACCCATCTTCCTCCCATTCCTGGAGCAATTAAAGCTAACTCTTCTGCATGTTCTCCTTGAGAATGAATATGAGTAGATAAAATTCCTGTTTCGTCTTCAGAACGCGTTAAAACAGCGGCTCCTGCTCCATCTCCAAAAATAACTGAAACGGCTCTTCCTCTAGTTGTCATGTCCAATCCTGCTGAATGCACTTCTGATCCTACAACCAAAACCGTCTTATACATTCCTGTTTTGATGTATTGATCTGCCACAGATAACGCATAAATAAAACCAGAACATTGCGCTCTAATATCCAAGGCAGCTACTGTATTTAGACCTAATTCTTTTTGTAACAAAACACCTGGACCAGGAAAATAATAATCTGGACTCAATGTTGCGAATACAACAAAATCAATATCCTTGGCTTCTACTCCTGCTCGTTCCATGGCTTTTCTAGCCGCTTTCACCCCCATTCCTGAAGTAGTATCTTCTTCCAAAACCTTATGTCTACGCTCGTGAATTCCCGTTCTTTCAACGATCCATTCATGGTTTGTATCCATTATTTTTGACAAATCGTCATTGGTTACTACGTTATCGGGCACATAATAACCTAGACCCGAAATCTTTGATCTAAACATATTTATCTGATTTAATTTGTTGAAGCAAAGGTAAGTTTTTTGTGTATTTTAAAAAACATCAACTACAAAAACGATATATTTTATAAATATTCCACGTATCTTGCTCAGATAAACTAAAACAAACAAAAAATGAAGATTTTAAAAACTTCTTTATTCTCTCTTTTTTTAATTACATCTATGTTTGCACAAGAAAATGTAACCTACCAAAAGCCTTCGCAAGAAATTTTGCAACTAGCAGAATTTGAACGTGCTCCTTCTATCTTTATGGATAGCAAAATGGAGTATATGCTTTTAAGTTACCGCAGCACATACAAAACATTAGATGATTTAAATGTTGAAGAGATGCGATTAGGTGGTTTACGAATCGATGTAAACACAAACATTTCAAGTACTCTTACGTACATTAACAACTTAAAAGTTAGAAAAGTAAAAGACAAAACAGAAATTCAAGTGAAAGGATTACCTGCAAACCCTAGAATTTCTAATGTTACTATTTCGCCTGATCAAACGAAAATAGCTTTTACTCACACCACTGCTACGGGTGTTGAACTTTGGGTCGTTGATTTCAAAACTGCAGAAGCTAAAAAACTAACAGACGCAAACCTCAATGCCAATTTAGGAAATCCTATTACATGGTTAAAAGACAACCAACAAGTGTTGGTTAGTGTTATACCAACAAATAGAGCTGCTCTAATAGACACCAAAAAGAATTTACCAACTGGTCCTATTGTTTCGGTTAGTGAAGAAGGCGTTGTTTCTCAAAACAGAACCTATCAAGATCTTTTAAAGAACAAAACGGATGAAGCTAACTTTGAAACATTGGTCACTTCTGAATTATATCTAGTTGATATCAATGGAAATAAAAAGCTATTCAAAGAGGCTGCCATGTACGCAAGTGAAGCTATTTCCCCTGATGGAAATTACCTAATGCTTACTACTTTAGAAAAGCCTTTTTCTTACCTTGTTCCGCTGAATCGTTTTCCTATGAAGACAACGATATACAAAATGGATGGAACCTTAGTTAAGGTAGTGAATGACGTACCGCTAAATGAAATCATGCCTAAAGGATTTATGGCAGTAAGAGAAGGGAAGAGAAGCATGCAATGGCGCGGAGATCAACCAGCAACTTTATCTTATGTAGAAGCTTTAGATGGTGGTGATCCTGCAAAAGAAATCGAATACAGAGACGAAGTATTCACTTGGGAAGCTCCCTTTACAACAGCACCAAAATCTATCGTGAAATTATCACAACGCTATGCGGGAATTACTTGGGGGAATGATCAAGTGGCTCTTGTAGCAGATCAATGGTACGACACACGTAACATCAGACAATACATCATTGATCCTTCTACTTTCAATGCAAATCCTGTAAAAATTGAAGATAGAAACTCTCAGGATGTTTACAGTGATCCAGGAACATTTGAAACAAAAAGAAACAAATATGGTCTCTATACACTTGCGATTGAAAACAATAAAATGTACTTGATTGGGGAAGGTTATACCCCAAAAGGTCAATTTCCTTTTATTGACGAATTTGATTTAGCAACGCTAAAAACAAAGCGTTTGTATCAATCTACCTATACAACCAAAAAAGAAAGTATTCAATCTATTGAAGATATCAAAAAAG
Organism: Myroides odoratus; assembly: GCF_001549985.1. Classification (GTDB taxonomy): domain Bacteria; phylum Bacteroidota; class Bacteroidia; order Flavobacteriales; family Flavobacteriaceae; genus Flavobacterium; species Flavobacterium odoratum_A. The sequence continues at coordinate 18,540 of NZ_LROZ01000014.1, forward strand.
GATTGGTACTCGTTTCTATTCAATCTCCAACAGAGTACCCTAATTACTACTTCAGAAATATCAAGAAGAAAAATGATATCACCCCTATTACTACATTCAAAAATCCTTTTGAGAGCTTAAATGGGGTTTACAAAGAAGTAATTACGTACAAAAGAGCAGATGGTTTAGAGCTATCAGGTACGTTGTACTTGCCTGCCAATTACGACAGAAAGAACAAAACAGAGAAATTACCTTTATTAATTTGGGCTTATCCAACTGAATATAAAGATAAAAATAGCGCTGGACAGGTAACATCTAATTCCAGCGAATTTACCTTCCCATACTATGGATCATTTGTATACTGGGTAACGAAAGGATATGCGGTATTGGATGATGCAGCATTCCCAATTGTAGGAGAAGGAACAGAGGAGCCTAATGACACGTATATTGAGCAATTAGTTGCCAATGGTAAAGCAGCAATTGATGCTGTTGATGCTTTAGGTTACATTGATCGTAAAAAAGTTGGGGTTGGAGGACACTCGTATGGGGCATTTATGACTGCAAACTTATTAACGCATTCGGATTTATTTGCCGTTGGAATTGCTAGAAGTGGTGCGTATAACAGAACGTTAACCCCTTTTGGATTCCAAACAGAACAGCGCAACTATTGGGAAGTACCTCAAGTGTACAATACCATGTCGCCTTTCATGAATGCAGATAAAATGAAAACACCAATGTTATTAGTACACGGTGAAGCTGACAACAACCCTGGGACATTTACACTTCAAACAGAGCGCTATTTCCAAGCGCTAAAAGGATTAGGAGCACCTGTACGTATGGTAATCCTGCCGAAGGAAAGTCACGGTTACGTTGCTAAAGAAAACATTTTACATTTATTATGGGAACAAGATCAGTTCTTAGAAAAATACCTTAAATAAAAAAAGCCCCAATATTGGGGCTTTTTTTTATTGGGGAGAGGAAAGGAGAAAGAAGAGAAGAGTAGATTTTCGATTAAAACAGAGTTTCTTCTTTTAATACTGAAAAGGATAACTCGCGTTGAGTGACTAATGCGACCCCTCCTCCGTCGGGGTGACATACTGGGTGGAGATTATGAGAAGGTGAGAGGATGAGGTTTGCTCATCCTCTCACCGCCTCACAAAGAAAAAACCTCACAAATACACTCCTTTCTTTTTTAAAGGGCAAAAAAGAAACAAAAAACCCTTCAACTAACCCAAATAAAGGTCAAATTAGTTTTTAAGTCTGAAAATAAAAGAACTCGCTACGCTCAAACACCTTTTATTTTTACAGCCTCTTCAAACATTTGACGCTCTTTATTTGATTTACGTTGGGGTAAATTGTCTTTTGTAAAGATGTCTTTTGCTTTTAAGTAAATTTATTTTCTATTATCTGTTATGAAAAAAATGATCTCATAACGCATTACTCTTTTCGCTTTTTTGTTAGAGGCTTTTTTTGATGATTTCTTCGCTTAAAGAAGAATGTCTCACCATTATGGGTTATGGGGTTATGAGTAAAGTGTGATCTCATCTTCTCACCGCCTCATCTTCTCACCGCCTCACAAAAAACAAACCTCACAAAACATCGAGTACCTACAAAAAAAAGCTTGCGTTAAAAAACGCAAGCTTTTTTTTATCTTATTACTTTCACACATCTTCCTTCTCCACTTTCCCTTTCTACTATTACTATTCGTCAACGCGATCAATTTTCGCACCCAATGCGCGTAAACGCTCGTCTATTCTTTCATAACCTCGATCAATTTGGTCGATATTCTGAATCACACTTGTTCCTTGTGCAGATAAAGCTGCGATTAACAAAGAAATTCCCGCGCGAATATCTGGTGAAGACATACGTGTTGCTTTTAATTGTGATTTAAAATCATGTCCAATAACAACTGCTCGGTGTGGATCACATAGGATAATCTTCGCTCCCATATCGATTAATTTATCCACAAAGAACAAACGGCTTTCGAACATCTTTTGATGAATCAATACCTCTCCTCTTGCTTGTGTTGCTACGACCAAAATCACACTCAATAAATCGGGGGTTAGTCCTGGCCATGGTGCATCTGCAATAGTCAAAATAGAACCATCAATAAAACTTTGTATTTCGTATCCTTGTGTATGGGCAGGAATATAGATATCGTCTCCTCGTTTTTCCAACTGAATTCCCAATCTTTTGAATGTATTTGGAATCACACCTAAATGCTCCCATCCTACATTTTTAATGGTCAATTCACTCTTAGTCATGGCAGCTAGTCCAATCCAAGAACCAATTTCAATCATATCAGGTAAGATGCGATGATCACATCCTGTTAGTCTTTCAACCCCTTCAATAGTTAAGAAATTAGATCCAACACCTGAAATTTTCGCTCCCATGCTATTCAACATTTTACAAAGCTGTTGCAAATAAGGCTCACAAGCGGCGTTGTAAATGGTTGTGGTTCCCTTAGCTAAAACAGCTGCCATTACAATATTAGCTGTTCCTGTAACAGAAGCTTCTTCTAATAACATATCTGCACCTATCAACTGCTCTGCTTCTACTCCATAGAAATGCTCTTCTTTGTTGTATCTAAATGTAGCGCCTAGTTTGATAAATCCTTCAAAATGCGTATCCAAACGGCGTCTTCCGATTTTATCTCCTCCTGGTTTTGGAATATATCCTTTCCCAAAACGTCCTAAAAGTGGTCCTACCATCATGATAGATCCACGTAAAGCCTTTCCTCCTGCTTTAAAGTCATCTGAAGTTAAATAATCTAAATTCAGATTATCCGCTTGAAAAGACATTTTATTCGGAGCCAATCGTTCGATTTTCACTCCTAAAGACTCCAATAATTCAATTAACTTATTGACATCAATAATATCTGGAATATTGGAAATTACTACTTTTTCATCTGTTAATAACACCGCACAAAGTACTTGTAATGCTTCGTTTTTAGCGCCTTGTGCATATACCTCACCTTTTAATTGGTGACCTCCTTCAATTCTAAATGTACTCATTACTTTTTACCTTTTGCTTGATAATTGTGCTTGCTATACTTTTTGTTGTTATTCCCTTTTTGATTATTGGTATTACTCGGACTGTTGTTGTTCGAATAATTGCTTTTATTGGATTGTTTTCGATTCACCTGAATCAGGTTAGCCGTAGTAGATAACTCTTCTTCTTGTTTAGATAAATTGATTTTTCCTCCCGAAAGTTCACTTAGATGTTCAAAGATTACCTCATCCTTCACATTGTCTTTGTTCCAGCTTAAGTAACTTTTTTTCATGTGATTTGCAATAACGATAATTAGTGCATCTCTCATTTCACCTTCTTCGAATTTCAACGCTTCCTCAATCATACTTTTGATATTATTACCATAATAGCGATAACTCAATTGTTTCTTTGGATAAGGTAAAATTTCTGGTTTTGCATACACCGTTTCTCTCGTTGCAATAGGAAATGGACAATCAACCTCTAACTTAAAGTCAGAAATCATAAAAAGCTGATCCCATAATTTATGCTGAAAATCAGGAACATCACGTAAATGTGGATTCATATCCCCCATGACGCGAATTGCATAATTCGCGGCCTTATTTCGCTCTTCTTTATCTTCCATTACTGCAATTTGCTCAATCATTACTTGAAGATGACGACCATAATCGGGAATTACTAATTTATTGGTGGCTGTATTATAGCCCAAGTGTGTTACTGCTTCTGCGGAGTTAAATTTCATCTAATTGGTGTTTACAAAGTTTGGCTATCTACCTGAATATAAAAATATAAAACTTTCTAAGATAAAGCAATTTTTATAGTGATAATAACCCTTCAATAGTTGATAGTTCAATATACTTATCAACGATAGCTTGTGCACTATTCATGTGCACTTTTATCGATACACTGGTAAAAGTACCTTTACTAGAATTTCTGAAGTTAATCACGGGATTCATTCCGTCAAAAGCACGTTCAATTTGAGCAATTTTACGCTCGTCCGCAGGAACAATAAATTTAAATAAATATTCATTTGGCCAAGTTCTCTCAAACTCCAACTTTTCTTTCAAGCTTTCGTAAAATTCTTTCGTCTTAGTATCCATACATTCTTTTGATGCAAATATAAGCATTTTCTACCTTTCTATTGGAAAGTGGAAATGAGAAAGTAAAGAAGGGAAAGTGGAACAGGGAAATTCTGCTTTAATCGACAAATCTTACATCTTCACAAAAAGTAAAAAGCGACCTACGACTTCACAAAAAACAAACCTCACTTCCCTTGCTAGGAGATTGCTTGGACTATACTTGGACATTCCTTCGACAAAATCCCTTTTTTCCCTAGGAAACTCCAAGGAGTGTCCAAGATGAATATATCTCACCTGGTTTTATATTGGTTTTGGTGTTCGATGAATCTTCACTTCGTTCCGATTTTCACTGCGTTTCGATTTCATCTCCTCACCGCCTCACCATCTCGCACCTCACCATCTCGCACCTCACCACCTCACCGCCTCACCATCTCACCATCTCGCACCTCACCACCTCACCATCTCACCACCTCACCATCTCACCATCTCACCACCTCACCATCTCACCACCTCACCATCTCACCATCTCATCATCTCACCATCTCATCATCTCACCATCTCATCACCTCACCCATTTTAACCTTCTCTTAATAATAAAGAATCCCTGAAAAGGCATGCTATCCCAACTTTTTATTATACTTTTGCCCCTTTCCTATTTTTACGTAGAAATGAATACAAAACTCGTTTTAATAATTGGTGGCCCAGGATCTGGTAAAACAACTATTATCAATGAATTAATTGATAGAGGTTACATCTGCTATCCTGAAATATCAAGAGAAGTTACAAAGAAAGCACAAGAGAAAGGGATTGATCAACTTTTTTTAACGGACCCTTTGTTATTTAGTCAACTTTTACTAGAAGGTAGAATTGATCAACATAAAAATGCAGTTGAAGAAGAGGCGCCTATCGTTTTTATAGACCGTGGAATTCCCGATGTACTCGCATATATGCATTACAAAGGTGATACCTATCCTGAAAGCTTTGACCTTGCTTGCAAGAACCATTTGTATCACCAGATTTTTTTATTACCTCCTTGGGAGAATATCTACGTGAGTGATGATCAACGTTATGAATCATTTGAACAAGCAAATCTCATTCACCGTTATCTAGTAGATACTTACAAGAATTACGGGTATGATTTAATTGAAGTGCCTCGAGAAACCATTGCGAAAAGAGTAGAATTTATCTTAGATCGAGTATAATATAAAAAAGGATTGTTGTAGCAATCCTTTTTACATTTTTGACTACCTTAGTCGAAAGCAAAATCCATGTTTCAATGACTAAAAAGCCGATCGATTTACTTCAACACTATTGGAAACACAGTTCTTTTCGTGAACCACAAGAAGCCATTATCGAATCTGTTTTACAAGGAAAAGATACCTTTGCTTTATTGCCAACAGGCGGTGGAAAGAGCATTTGTTTTCAAATTCCTGCTCTACTCTTGCCGGGTACTTGTTTGGTTATTTCACCTCTAGTTGCCTTAATGCAAGACCAAGTCAACAATTTAAATGCATTAGGTATCAAAGCGGCTGCTATTATTGGTGGTACATCTTTAACGGATATTGATGCGATTTTAGATAACTGCCTTTATGGGGAATATAAGCTACTCTATCTCTCGCCAGAGCGATTGGAACAAACGTGGTTGCTAGAGCGAATTGAAAATTTAAAACTAAGTTTACTTGCTGTAGATGAAGCGCATTGTATTTCACAATGGGGACATGACTTCCGTCCTGCTTATCTCAAGATTAATCAATTGCGCAAGTTATTCCCAAGTATTCCAGTGATTGCTTTAACTGGATCTGCAAATCAACGCGTTATCCATGATATTTGCACCAATCTCGAGCTAGGAGATGTTGCCCTATTCAAAAAGAGCTTTTATCGCAGCAACTTGATTTATGGTGTCTATAAAGTTGAGAATAAAGAAGTCATCGTAGAGCGCATTCTACAAAAGAATCCTTTTCCTACGATTATCTATGTACGCAGTCGAAAGGAGACGCAAGTATTAGCCCAACAATTAAATCAAAAGAATTATAAAGCAGGATTTTTTCACGGCGGACTAAACACCTTTGAGAAAAAGAAGCGACTAGATGATTGGGTTTCAGAAAAAACACCGATTATGGTGGCTACCAATGCTTTTGGAATGGGAATTGACAAGAAAAATGTTCGCAATGTCATTCACTTGCAATTACCTGAAAATTTAGAAAACTATTACCAAGAAGCAGGACGAGCAGGACGAGATGAAACCAAAGCTTTTGCCTCTTTACTCGTTGCCCCCAATGAGCCTAAACCTATTGAGGAATGGGCCAAAGAGAACCTATTTGATAAAAGCTTTTTAAAACTTGTATATCGCAAGCTCAACAACTATTTGAGTATTGGTCTAGGAGAAGGCTATAATACGTCCTATTCCTTTAGCTTCAATCAGTTCTGTGTACATTATAAGTTTCCGTATACGTTAACTCATAATGCACTGCAATTCTTGGATCGTCAAGGTATTTGTAAATTAACCCCTAATTCAACAAATAAAACTCAGGTTCAGTTCACTGTGAGTAGTAGCGAATTGCTCGACTATGTGTATGACAATGAACGACAAGAAAACGTTTTACTACAGATTATTCGCCATTATCCAGGGATACACGAATACAATACCCCTATTAACTTGGCATTCATCAGTGAACAGGTAGGGGAACCTATTTTATTTATACAAGAGTGCTTGCAAACTTGGCATCAAGAAGAATTATGCGTATTCACACCAGAGGAACACGATTTGGAAATTACATTTCTCGAAGCGTGGGAAGAGGATAAAACGATTTATCGAACCTTTCCTTTCTTAGAACAACAAAACAGCCTCAAACTTGATCAATATCGCGCTATTTACTTTTACGCACAAAATGACGATATTTGTAAGAATAAAATCATCTTACATTATTTCAATGAAACGCTAGAGCAAAATTGTGGGAGTTGTTCCACCTGTTTGCAAGCGAATCAAAAGAAATCAACCGATCAGTTGGCTGAAAAAAGAGATTGCATCATCTTGTACTTACAACGCAAACAAGCGGCATCTACAAGTGAAATGGAAGCAGATTTAGCTCTTGATTTACAAGATATACTCCTGCTTTTACAACAGTTGTCCGAACAACAAAAAATAAAATTAAATAACAAAAATCAATATATTCTACTATAATGAAAGACTTACGTATCATTTTTATGGGAACCCCTGATTTTGCAGTTGGAATTCTCGATGCGATGTATCAACATAACTTCAATATTGTTGCTGTGATTACAGCACCGGATCGACCAGCAGGTAGAGGACAGAAATTAAAATTTTCTGCGGTTAAAGAATATGCAGTAGAGAAACAATTACCTGTTTTGCAACCGACAAATTTAAAAGACGAGGCTTTTTTAACGGAGTTAGCATCTTACCAAGCCAATCTACAAGTGGTAGTTGCCTTTAGAATGTTGCCTGCAGCAGTATGGCAAATGCCTTCTTTGGGTACTTTTAACCTGCATGCTTCTTTATTACCTGATTATAGAGGGGCTGCACCAATTAACTGGGCGATTATCAATGGAGAAACTAAAACGGGTGTAACAACCTTCTTTATTGATGAAAAAATTGACACGGGGGCTATTATTTTAAAAAAAGAAACAGCTATTGGGGCCAAAGAAACAGCTGGCGAACTACACGATCGCTTAATGGTTTTAGGTGCTGAAACTGTGGTAGAAACACTAGAATTAATTCAAAAAGGAGACGTACAAGTGATACATCAACCTGCTGAAGACACGAAAACGGCCTATAAATTGAACCGAGAGAATTGCAAAATCGACTTTTCAAAAACAGGTATGGAGATTGAGCAGCTAATCCGAGGTCTAAGCCCTTATCCAGCAGCGTGGTGCATGCTAGAAGACCGTGATACACAGCAAGAATGGAACATCAAAATATACGAAGCACACTTCGAAGAAGAAGAACACCAACTAAATATAGGTCAACTAGTTACAACTAAAAAAACCATAAAAGTTGCAATTCAAAATGGCTTTCTAAGCCTAGTAAAGTTGCAGCTACCAGGTAAGAAAATGATGCTAGCAAATGAAGTATTAAATGGGCAAAAATTTAGCGAAAACGCTATCGTTTTATAACTCATTTCCCTCCTAAGGAATACTTCACATAGAACCTTAACACAAAAAAAGATATTGCATTGCGTTTTTTTTTTACAAAAAGCTTGTTTTATAACTTTATAACCCTAAATTTGTAATAAGAACGTTAATAAAGTTAACCTTTAAAAAAAATTATTATGAACAAAACAGAATTAATTGATGCTATCGCAAAAGATGCAGAGATCAGTAAAGTTGCAGCGAAAAAAGCTTTAGAATCTTTCTTATCTAACGTTGAATCTACATTAGCTAAAGGAGACAAAATTTCATTGGTAGGTTTCGGTTCATGGTCAGTATCTGAAAGAGCGGCTAGAGAAGGAAGAAACCCTCAAACTGGAAAAACAATCAAAATTGCTGCTAAAAAAGTAGTTAAATTTAAAGCTGGATCTGAATTAGAAGGATCTGTAAACAAGTAGTTACTGACTTTGTTTATGTAATATAAACAGATCAAAATAGTAAAAAATTGAAAAAGTCTTATTATATTGTATAATAAGACTTTTTTTATGCCCTATTGTTATGACAAAACACGAGATTAATAAAGGCGATTATTTAATTGCACTTCCCTCTGGATACAATCCAACAGATATCGAATTCAACCAATCGGTCATTCTGTTAACGGACCACAACATTGATGGCTGTATGGGATTTATTTTAAATAAACCTACTCCCTATTTGTTAAGCGAATTAGTACCAGAAAGCAATGGTGCTTTTACAGTCTATCACGGAGGTCCTGTTGAACCAGATCGTTTATTTTGTATTCACAAATGCCCTGATTTAATTCCTGATAGTATCGCAATCACAGATCAGCTCTATTGGGGAGGTGATTTTAACGCGATTTTTAGCCATATTGAAATGGGACTACTCACTCATTTGGATTTGCGTTTTTTCATGGGATACTCTGGCTGGGACAATGGTCAATTGGAGATGGAATTAACCAACCAAAATTGGGTAAAAACCACAACTTTGCCTTTCAACCTCTTTGAGCAAGCAACAAAATCTTATTGGAAACAAGCGATACAAACACTGGGTAAAGATTTTCGTATTTGGTCCAATGCACCAGAAAATCCTAATTTGAATTGATTTTTTTGGAAATGAGAGAAGGGAAAGAGGAAATGAGTGATTTTTTCAATCACTAAAGAAACTTTCTTTTTTAATCTATAAATAAACCGTACACTGTAACCCCATATAACAAGAGATGGCTTGCAATTGCAAGCCATCTCTTGTTATATTCAGAAAATTCACTTCTCTCCCATCTCCACTTTCCTTTCTCCAATAAAAACTACATCAAGCGAATTTTCGCATTCAAACGATCGACTAAATCTTTCGCTACTTGCGTCGTAAAGGTTTTCTTTCTGTATTTTGTTACTGGTTGTACCCCTACGATAACATTCGTAATAAAGATCTCATCGGCCTTTTGCAATTCGAATGGCGAAATAGGACTCTCTTCTAACGTATATTCAGGGTGTTTTCCGAGAAGTTCTATAATTTGCTTGCGCATTACACCCTTTATACAGCCTTCGTCCAATGGAGGGGTTTTAATTACGTTTTTACTTACAACAAATAAATTTCCATTCACTGCTTCGATGATGTTCTTCTTGTCATTCACCAATAAACAGTTTTGATACTCATTTTCTGCGGCGAAAATACTAGCTAATACATTGACTGCACGATTCGTTGTTTTTACCGTTGACAGTAAATTTGCTGCTACATAAAAATCTTTGTACAGTTCAACTTCATACTGCTTCTCTTGAAAGGTATATACTGCATCTTCTAAAACTTCTGCAGTTAGTACAAATCCAATCGTTTTATTTTCTTTAGGGAAGTACTTTCCTTCCGCCTCACGGAAAACGGTTAAGCGCACGCGAAATGCTTTCGCTTCACTTGTACTAGCCTCAACTGTTTTTATAATTTCTTCTTGAAAATTTTCTAAGGTAAAGTGCATGGGGATTTCCATACGCATGATTCGCATCGAAGACATCAATCTAAAGTAATGATCTTCAGCGAATAAAACTTTTTTATCTAAGACTCTCACTGTTTCAAAAACAGCATCTCCATATAAAAAACCGCGGTTGTTTTCTATCGCAAGGTCTGTAGTAGAAACAAGTTTGCCGTTAACATTAATCATAGTTCTAATTTGTGATTACTATTAACGGCAAATATAAGTTATATTTTATGGAAATTAGGCAGAACCCAACACTTGTTTTAAATCCATGATTTGATTTTCCCACAATTGCTTTGATTCATTTATTTCATCTGCTTCTGCAAAATCAGTTACAATAATGGTGACATCTTTTGTCAATTCATCGCGTATTATTTTAATTTCAAAGTAATATTCGGTATCATCGCCCTCTTCATCTAGCCATCTATATCGTACTCTTTCGTCCGTTTTTCGTGTAACTACTCTTGCTTTTTCCTCCGAATCTCCCCATATAAAAGAATATACTTCTCCTCTTGAGTTTACGTTGTCAGCAAACCATTCGCTTAATCCTGAGGGATCTGACACGTATTGATATAACAATTGAGGGGACGAATTTATTGAAAATTCTAATTCATATTTTTCTTTCATAGCTGTACTTAAAAAAGTTATAATTCCTCGAATATAAACATATTTTGGTAATAAAAAAATATTTTTTAAGAAGCTTACCGTTTGCTTTATATCAAAATAATAGTAACTTTGCACTCGCATTCTAGAAATAGAATAAAAAACCAACATTTGGCGAGGTAGCTCAGTTGGTTAGAGCGCAGGATTCATAACCCTGAGGTCACGGGTTCAACTCCCGTCTTCGCTACAAAAGAAAAGACACAATCGATGATTGTGTCTTTTTTTATTTAGAATATAGTTGAAAAGAGCACCACAAAAAGGGTTATTTCAATTGTTTGGGCATTTGCTTTTTTTCCATACTTTCTGCCACTTCATCGATGCGTTTTTGTCGAGTTTCAACTCGTTTGGCCAGGACAATCCAGCTCAATACTATTTTTATTTTCGACTTACTCAAGCTCAAGAAATACTCTTTTGAACCGCTGTGTCTAATAAAAGCTAATTCTAAATCATCCGGTATGACTAATTCTTCTACTTCGTCTAAAATAATCCAAGAACCATTCTGCTTTGCGATTTCAATACTTTCAAAACCTGCTTTGGTCATGCTGTTATTTTCAATAAGTGCTTGCACAATTTCTTTATTGATTTTAGACCAAATACTTTTAGGTTTGCGTTTACTAAAATACTGGATAGACGAAGAATCGTCAACTTTTTTTCTTGTACTATCAATCCAACCAAAACAAAGTGCCTCATCTACTGCTTCCCGCCAACTGATGGAAGGAATGTTTGATTTTTTTGTATAGTAAATAAGCCAAACTGCTTGTTTGGACTGATGATTTTCTTCCAACCATTGCCTCCACGCTGTTCGATTTTGGGGATAATAGGTTTCTACTTCTTTAGACATGCTGTTATTTTAACTGTTGTAAAAAGGCTGTTATTTAATGGTGTCATGACAAAGTGCAATTGATTTTCCAGTATGCTCTTTACCTGCTTCAAATATTTCTAATGCTACTCGGTTAATAGAAAGAAGAGTAGATTGAGGAAAACTATTTGAGTTCATTTCGTTGATTATATTATTCTTTTAAAAGAATACTTAACGATACAAACATACACCTCCTGTGTGACAATCCTATGGCAAGAATAAAAAATGAATGCCCTATTTTCGATGTCCTACAAGAAAGGCTCAATTACATGTGTAATTAAGCCTTTTTCTTATACTCAAAGTGCAACTCTTCTCCTTTTGCACTATCAATAGAACACTTTTATTCGTATTACTTCTTCACAAAACGCTTAACCACTCGTTTGTTATCCTGGTTCAGCTCAATCAAATAGACTCCTTTGTTTAACTGACTTACATTTATCCCTTGATCTGTGGCCGTATTTTGTTGAATTACCTGTCCAATTGCATCAAAAATGCGATACGAGATAGCGTTTTCTGACCCCGAAGTAACGTGTAAAATATCTGCTGTTGGATTTGGATAAAGTACAAAATCTAAATAGTCCGCTTGGCGTTGTCCTTGGTTTGGTTTAAAGATTGCTTTTACTTTAAAATTTTCATTTGGATTAATTACAAGTTTTGAATTAGTGGAATTGATATCTCCTTCCCAGCGCACAAAGCGATAACCTGGTAGAGCAATAGCTTCTATTGTAACTGGAATCGTTTTAAAATAATACCCCTGCCAATTTTCATACTCATCGCCTACCCCTACAGTACTGCTGTTAATCTCAATGGTGTTGACTTTGATAAATCCTTTATCTTTATTATTAATATGCGCTTTCAAGCGATACTTTCCACTTAAATTGAAATGCGTTTGGATGTGTTGATCTTGGTAAGTAGGTCTTACACGAGCAAATTCCCTCATTTGTTCCACTCGATTTTCCCAATCTTGCATGGAAGTCAATAAATTCCATCGTTCAATGTATCTGGGCATTTCGGTGCGAATACGTTCTTGCATGTCATTAATTAATGTAATGACGTGTTGCTCCTTATAACACGTATTCATTAAATCGGCAAATCGATTTAAGAAGTAATTTTTATACGTTTCATTGGCGAGGAGTCCCTTTAGAATATGATCTTCACTTGCTATTGCCGACGCTAAAGTATTATGGCTATAAGAATTGTTAATCCATTCATCAATTCCATTAAAACCTGCATCTAAATCTTTGAATACCCAGCGGAATCGGCCATCCTGTCCATAAGGAGCATCGGGCGTGTACTCCACTCTTTTTCTAAAGTAGGTATTGTTGTTGTGTGGCCAATCAAAATTAGCCGCATAGATTTCGGCAATTTGAAAATCTGTAAAATTCACCTCATCAATATAGGTCAATGCTTTTTTATAGTTTTTCTTCTTTTTTAAATTTTGATTCGTAAAGAAATCAACCACCTTCAAATACTGTACATTATCCCCAACATCTGCCAAACCCGCATTTTCTAGAAAGTCAAGATCTCTTTCTTTGATGTCGTATACTCGTTCAAAATACTTTTCGTCATATCGCTCGCGTAAATTCATCAAACCATAATATTCGCCATTGACAAACGTTACGACAGGTTGGTATTTTTGCGTTTCAAAATGAAGATGTTCATTCAATTTTTGCACAAAGGCATCTCGAAACATAGTTCTATACGTATCATTTCCAGAATTTCTTACAATCAATCGTTTAAAACTATCATAGGGATATTCATCAAAGAAATTATAACCCAAGTCCTTCTTTCCATACTCTGATTTCGCATACATACGATAAGATCTATTTTTAAAATGTCGTGATCCATTACCGTGGTTTCGTATACCTACCGTTTGATTGATTTTCTCCCCTCCATTGGCTAAATAAATGAAGTTAACAGGCACTTCCGAAGTTGAGCCACTTGCCCAATAATTGGCTGGGACTGTGGTTTCATACTGATCAACCTGTGGATTTGCCAATCGCCAATCATCAAATGTTTTTCCTGCCACCCACAATCCATTTTCATAACCAAAGAGTTGATCATCATTCACATTAATATTCACCACAGGAAATGCATATTGTTTATTGATCAAATATACTCTTGTGGTTGTTTCGGAAAAATGTTGGTTGTCGAGATAAGCTTTGGCTCTCACTACAAAACTTTTATCTACAGAAGTAGCAGGGAAGTATGGATTGGATTCAAAAGTCGTCGATATATTTGCTAATCGATTAGGCTCCATCGTTCTATCATAGATTGCAATTGGCGTTGTATACACCAAGGAGCGTATTGTATCTTGATGTAGTTCAAAAGGCAATTGACCACCGCGTTCTGGATATTTGGTTTTATAAGTAAATGTGCTCCCTCCTAAATTCTCAAGGGTCGGTTCTGATCCATCGAGCGTATAGACAATCTGTACATTAGAATTTTCATGACTAAGATGTAACGTAAATGCCTGTTCATAAAATCCACTGGCAGCAGAAAAAACAGGTGGTATTACTTGTTGACCAAACACAGATAAGGTCAAACTAAAAACGAGTACTAAATAACATTTTTTCATCATACTTTAATTTTAAAGATTAAAATTTTATCTTAAAATTAAAATATTAACATAAATAAAACTATTATTTAATTAAAAATCACAAATAAAAACATCGACAAACACAAAGACACAACGGAGTTAGCTACGTGATGCAGAACAAAACATTAGAAATCGTGCGCTTGAAGCTACTAAACAGTCTCCGATAGTTTGATTTGATTTTAGTTACTTGAAAAAGCAGTACTTCCTACTTTCATCGAAAAAGTTCTTTTTAATTTCGCTTAATCCAGGTACTCGCCTTTTTCTTCTTTGACTTTCTAGGAACTGGATGTGCTGCCCAGCTAGTAGGTCCTGTTTTCTTCCAAACCATATCACTCGTGCGAATCATTTTAATATATCCCCAAATGCCTAGCGTGAGCATCAAAATAAAGAATACTAAGATTCCTGTGACAAAAAGAGGAACCTCATTACCATAAAACAAAGCGTAAATTAATAACCCATCAAAAAGTATCATGACAATTGGTATAAAAAAGGTAAGTCCGATGTATTTAATTACTTTTAAGTAGTAATCCATCTTGTAATTCATCGCATAGAGTAAGATACCCCAAAAGGAAAATACCAAGATAACCATCAGGAGCAAAGCACCAAAAAACAAGGCAAATGTACCAAAGCCAAAACTCACACCATCCTTGGAAACTTCGTCATAATACACCGTTACAGCTTCTCCAATTGTTGGTTTATTACTTGAGGAATACGATAAGGTATGATCAACCAACACGCCAGATAACGTTGTAAATTCAACAGTAGGTGTAAACATCGTTGTAGTTGTTCCTGCATCTGCATCATGACTTTCATAAGAGGAATAAGAAACAACTTTTGCTTCATATCGCTGTCCATTGACTAGCAATTGGGTTGTTTTATAGAGCGACGACCCCATGCCTATGGTTATGCTTATTGCAAAAACCATCACAATCGTTACCACCAAAAAAACATACCCAAAGCCAAGACAGCCTAGCCCACCTTTTCCAGCGTGCAAACGACGTTGTCCTATTTTATAAGTCAACCAAAGTCCAAATAGTAGCGCTAAAACCCCACTCCAGCCATATAAAGTCAAACTGAGAAAAATCATAGAGAACAGAATCATAGTAGAAATACAACTCAAACCGCTTAGTTATAACGAGAAGTTTGATGTTTAAATGTTGTTTTTTGACGTTTGATTAAATCATTATCCTGAACGACTTGCTTCTCCATTCTTGTTTGAATCCCTTCTCTTTCTAAAGTGCTAACAGTTGCAGCTTGAGGCATTAGATGATCCTTTTTTGTATGCATCGCCCAATAGTTGCGTACCTCCATCAGTCTTCTGATAACTACATAGAGAAAATACAAGGCGAAAATAAGGATAAAAATAGAAAAGACCTCCGCTTCTTCTTCAGAACCAAATATTCGATATTGATAAAAAACAACGAGAATATATCCTACCAGTAGCATACGCAAAGGTTTAATCAACAGGTGAATTCCCTTTCTAATAGCCGCTGCAGTCTGATTTCCAATAATAGCAAACGCATGCAAAACAAATAAACCTAAAAACAGCCCCATTCTACAAACTAAAAAGGCCACAACAAGAATAATATAAGCCAGAATCAGATCTTCATAAGTCAACCAAAACGTACCGCCTTCTGCATCTAAGAATACCGCTTGATCAACCTCCCAAAAGAAATCATGTGTTATATCTTCTAAGCGTTCAGCAGGAATAAATACTTGATTTCCGTCTAACCTAGTTCCAACAATTCCGATAGCCACGCTCCCTCGCTCATCTACAACGCGTTCTAATCGCCCCGTATACAATTCGCCCGTAACAAGTGCTTGTCCCATTTGAACAGGTACACTAGCCATTGAAAGTACCCAAGAACTACCTGCGGATAGCAGAATTAACACGATAATAATCGGAAGGAAATTAATTTTCTTATCGCTTTTTGGATTCATCTTGCTTGATTTTTCTTTTTCTATGCAGTATAGAAAAGTTAATTTTAGTATTATCAGCAAGATACCACAATATAAATTAAGAAACCCTATCCCCTTTCCTCATCAACCAAAAAAAGGATGAATTACAACATTCATCCTTTCGTTCATTTATATCGCGATATCGTATTTATTCTCCTTTGATAAAAGTGAGGAATTCATCATAATACTGAGCTAAAAGTATTTGATAACCTTCACTTTGATTTACTTTTATTTTATCCGTATCAGATTGAGAAACAAAATAAATAACAAATGCATTTACTTTTATTCTTCTTTTATCATTAATTTATTAACTACATATTCGATAAACCAGTTTGGAACTTTATTTTTAGAAACTAAAATTTCAATTGCACCATGTTCTAACTCTGCGATTAATTCCATTTTATTAGTTGAATTATCAAAAATGTAAGCTCTATCAACTAATAAAAGCGCTGGGAGTAAATTATTTAATGTTTGAAAATATCGTCTTTTGACCCGTTCTTCATCTACATTGTGCCCTCCCTTTTCTACGCGGTTTAAAACTCTGGAAACATTAATATCAGCATCTTGTAAACAAACAAAATACAAATAGGTTTTATATCCTAATTCTTTTGCTTGACGAATTTCATCTAATTTAGATGGATGGCTCATTACAGACTCAAAAGAATAACTTGTTCCTTTTTCTAAAAGGTGTTTACGCAAAAAAGACGTAACTAGAGAGGCTTCATAACTATGAGTTTGTTTCGATTTATCTACAATTACATTTTCTCGAATCTCAACATCAATCTCATGCCCTTCAAGCTCAGCTTTATGAATCAGTGTTTTTGTATTGGGCTCTTTTTTAAAAGCATCTAAATCTTCTTGTTTAAGTGTTAACCCAAATTTTTCTATATTAATAAAACCGGTGGAAGCTATTTGATTTTCAATCTCATCTGCATTAATAAAATGTCCTACATTAAATTGTTCTGCTATTGAGGCGAAAAGTGTAGATTTACCAGAACCATTGGGACCACCAAATACTCTTAGTCTTTTGGTTGCAGACATATTTTAACTCCTTTAGCTAAATGGACCTTACTTTTTACTTGTCGTACTTCCTTTAGTTCTCGTGTAGTACCATCAGCCTCTTGTAATACCACCTTATTTCCTTTCACCATCTGTATAGGTAATTCTAATGCAGTAGAGATTCGTACAGCACTAGAAGAAGCTTTTTTAGCAGCTCCTACAATTAGTTTACGCTCCTCACGTAACTTCGTTGCTGATGTATTTTTTCTTACTTGTTTTGGCATTTTAATTCCTTTTATAATGATTGATAAAGTTACAAAACTTAAAGTTGCTTTCCTAAACGTTTTTAAGTAGAAGCTTACTCTATTTGATGATAATTCAAAATTTATATTGTCTTTAAAAATAAAAAAAGGATGAATTACAACATTCATCCTTTCTTTCATTTATATCGCGATAAAGTACTTATTCTCCTTTAATAAAAGTGAGGAATTCATCGTAATACTGAGCTAAGAGTATTTGATAACCTTCACTTTGATCTACTTTAATTTTATCCGTATCAGGTTGAGAAACAAAATAAATAACAAATGCATCCACATGATACTCTGGAATTCCTAAATCTTTCATTAGTTCTTCTCTTGGGTATTGTTTATAAAAAGAAGCCATATTATTTTCAATCTTTTCATATTCAATCATTTGTAAATCACGCTTTCGCGTTCCATTCAATCGATTGATGATTCCATCAATGGTGATTCCCATTTTTAAATCACTAGTAGACATGAATATGCGATTATTTTTATTGTATCGCTTTTCAGCTGGCGTTAATTTTTTACCGCCAAAATTCATTTCACCTTCACCAAACTCCTTTTTAACGATTACGATTTCCTCTAATTTCTGTCCTGGTTTTACCAACACTGGTGTAATGCGTTTGGTTTGCAAATCTCCTTCATCAATTACATAGAGCATCGTTGCACTGTAATCACTCGAAAAACGCAACGTATCACCTAAATGGGTCTGTATTAAAAAATAACCTGTTTGATCGGATTGAGTTTTTTCCTTTGTATTTTTATTTTCAATAGAAACTGGAATAATTTGTCCGTTGTACAATCGAACGCGTCCATCTATTAAAGTTGGTCTTTGAGCATATGCACCCAAGCCAATACATACCATACTCAATAACGCCAATAGGTTTTTCATAATTTACTAGTTTGTTTGGATAAAGATATAATTACTTCAAAGAATAAAAAAAAATTATTCCTCAAGCATTGTATTTATTTTTTCTAACACATACGGAGGAGGAACAGTTGGACGACCAGTTTGCATATCAACAAACACCAACATAGAATATCCCGTTGTTAATAACTCGTTATTTTGATTGTATAATTCATAATCGAATTCAATTTTCACTCCACTGCATTTTTTAAATATGGTGCGAATACACAGATCTTCATCATACTTTGCAGGCTTTTTATAGTTCATGGTTAAGGATACGACAGGAAGCATGATTCCCAATTCTTCCATTTGTTTATAAGAGATTCCTAAGTTGCGCAACCACTCAACTCTCCCTATTTCAAAGTATTGTGCATAATTCCCATGGTACACGACTCCCATTTGATCTGTTTCTGCATAACGCACACGTACCGTGTAATCGAATTTTTTCATATTCCTTTTAAATTTTATTTGACTAATTGAATTATAAATGTACTTACCATTTTTTTTTGAAAATTACAATGACCAATTCGTTTTTTTATCCCAAAAATTGTTCACATATTTGCCATCTGATTCGACACCGACATCAATCCAAAAAACATTCAAAAATAGTAACTGTTTTTTTAAAAATCTAACCAAAAATGCACGAATACAAAGACATGACAGCGCAATCTGCTTGGAATGCTTGTCTTGAATTCATAAAGGATAATATAGGCGAACAAGCGTTTAAGACTTGGTTCATGCCTATTAAAGCCATTGAATTAACTGAAGATAAGCTCTATATACAAGTGCCTAGTAAATTCTTTTATGAATGGCTAGAAGAGCACTACGTAAGTATATTGAAAGTTGCGTTGACAAAAGTGTTAGGTGGCAATGCAAAGTTACTATATAAAATACAAATGGAAAATGTATCTGGCAACAAGCAGCCATTTACAGAACAGTTACCTAGTTCACAACGAGGACCTGTAAAACCACAAGAATTGGATGTTCCTGTACAGAATAAAAACCCTGAACTAAAAAATCCTTTTATTATACCGGGAATTCGAAATGTAAAGATTGAGTCCCAATTAAACTCAAACTATTCTTTTGATAATTTCTTAGAAGGAGATGCAAACCGTTTAGCGCGTTCTGCAGGCATGGCTGTGTCTAAAAAACCAGGAGGAACTTCATTCAACCCTTTATTGATTTTTGGTGGCGTTGGATTAGGAAAAACTCACTTAGCACATGCAATTGGTGTAGAAATAAAAGAATACTTCCCTGACAAAACTGTACTTTACATTTCTGCAGAAGTATTCACACAACAATATGTGGACTCTGTTCGCAAACAAACAAGAAATGATTTCATCTATTTTTATCAATTAATTGATGTATTAATCGTCGATGATATTCAATTCTTATCTGGTAAGTCAGGAACACAAGATGTATTTTTCCACATCTTCAACCACTTACACCAAAATGGAAAACAAGTAATCTTAACCTCAGATAAAGCTCCTGTTGACATGCAAGATATTGAGCAACGCTTATTATCTCGTTTCAAATGGGGATTATCTGCAGAAATTCAAACACCTGATTTTGAAACTAGAGTTAAGATTGTTAAACATATTTTATACCGTGATGGGGTGACAATGCCAGAAAGCATCATCGAGTATATGGCTAAAAATGTATCGACAAACGTTCGTGAATTAGAAGGTGCTATTATTTCATTAATTGCTCAATCTTCTTTCAACAAACAAGAAGTTACTATTGATTTAGCTCGTCAAGTAATTGAGAAATTCATCAAGCATACGCAAAAAGAAATTTCAATTGACTACATCCAAAAAGTGGTTTCTGATTACTTTGAAATGGATATTGAAACGTTGAAATCAAAAACGCGTAAACGCAATATTGTACAAGCAAGACAACTAGCTATGTTCTTTGCTAAGAAGTACACCAAAGCTTCTTTAGCGAATATTGGTTCTCAAATAGGAAAACGCGATCACGCTACCGTATTACACGCTTGTAAAACAGTAGATAACTTATTAGAGACGGATAAGGAATTCAAGAAATTCCACGATGAAATTAACCAAAAGTTCAATATGTAATGCAAACAAAAGTACTCATGGTCTGTTTAGGTAATATCTGTAGGTCACCCTTGGCCGAAGGTATTCTACAAGCTAAACTTCCCCAAGAAGACTTTTTAGTAGATTCAGCGGGTACTGGAAATTGGCATGTGGGTGAATTACCTGATCAACGTTCCATTGCAGTAGCTAGAAAATACGGTATTGACTTAACTACGCAAAGAGCCAGACAATTTAAAAAAAGTGATTTTTCTACTTTTGATTATATTTTTGTCATGGATCAATCGAATTACAACAATGTAGTTCAATTGGCAGAAAAGCCAGAAGATGCACAGAAGGTTCGTTTGTTATTGGATGTTATTCATCCAGGTAAAAAAGCAGAAGTTCCCGATCCTTATTACGGAGGTCCTGATGGATTTGAGCATGTTTTTCAACTGGTTGATGAAGCGTGTACGCTTATCGCTAAAGATTTAAAATCTTAGTAATTTATATAATAGATTCAAGGAGGAAATTGTATTTCTTCCTTTTATTTTTTCTAAACTGCTTTACTTACCTTTGTCGTTTAAACACAGTTCCAAAATATTATGGATAAAGCCACTCAAACGGGAAACTTGTACATGATTCCGACCACATTGGGAGACAATGATCCCATGCAAGTACTTCCACAAGCTGTTAAAGATACCATCGATCGATTGACTATTTTCATTGTCGAAAATGAAAAAACAGTTCGAAAATTCATCAAGCGAATTGCACCAGACAAAAAACAATCGGAATTACTTTTATTCCCATTAAACAAACACACGGATCCTGCTACATACAAACAGTATATACAGCCATTACTTGAAGGCAAAGATGTAGGAGTTATTAGCGAAGCTGGGTGCCCCGGTATTGCTGATCCTGGTGCAACTATTGTGGAACTAGCCCACAAACAAAATATTCGCGTATTACCCTTAGTAGGGCCATCTTCTATCCTCCTTGCCCTGATGGCTTCTGGAATGAATGGACAAAGTTTTGCATTCAATGGTTATCTTCCCATAGATAAAAATGAAAAAAAAGGAGCTTTAAAAACCTTTGAACGTTTGTCTTTTGAAAAGAGTCAATCGCAAATTTTTATCGAAACTCCATATAGAAACAACCAATTGTTGCAAGATTTAATTCAAACCTTACATCCCAATACGCTCTTGTGTATCGCTTGTGATATTACACTAGAAAGTGAATTCATTCAAACGAAACCAATAGCTGCTTGGAAGAGAACTACAATTGATTTGCATAAAAGACCTTGTATTTTTATTCTACATAAAAATTAAAATTCCAAATGAATGTAGCGTCTTATTTTGAAATTCCCGTTACCAATATGCCACGTGCCATTGAATTTTATAGTACGGTATTTGGAGTAACTTTAGAAGAAGATTTTTTTGACAATCTTGAAATGGCTTATTTTCCTTTAGACAAACAAGCAAAAGGCATCAGTGGTGCTTTGGTAAAAGGAGAAATTTATAAACCTACTCATAAAGGCGTTTTACTGTATTTCAATACCTTTGATATTGAACAAACAATACAACGCGTGCTACACCAAGGCGCAAAAATCCTCTTCCCTATTCATCGACATGAAAACGCAGGTTTTGCCGTTGCTGAATTTGAAGATTCTGAAGGGAATCGCATTGGATTACATCAAATCTTATAGAAAATAGGAGAAGAGAAAGGAAGGATGAAATAATTTTGACCTACCGAAAGTATATAAAACAAAAGCGAAAGATAAAATCTTTCGCTTTTGTTTTATTACTTATTTTCTTCATTGTAAAAAATCACTCCATTCCCATTTCACTTTCCTTGCTCCAATATATTATTTTTTCACCTTAATTGTACAACCAATAGCTACAGTTGTCGTTTGTTCAATTGCTTTTCCTGCTAGTAAAGCATCGACTGCTTTTTCTACATATTTTTGAGAAACTTGACTTGCATCTTCATAATTATCGTCGATAGCTCCAATATATTTCACAACATTTTTATCTCCTTCTTTTTGTAAGATAAAGACATGCGGTGTTTTTGTTGCTCCATATTGTGGATAAATCTTTTGTCCTTCATCTAACAAATAAGGAAATGTAAATCCTTTTTCTTTTGCTCTCACTTTCATTAATTCTAGCCCATCCTCTGGTTGAACAACTGGATCATTAGGATTGATTGCCACAACAGGGTAGCCTAATGCTTTATATTTTTTATCTAAAGCGACAATGCGTTCTTCATACGCTTGTGCATAAGGACAATGATTACAAGTAAAAATAACAATATACCCCTTTGCTTCAGCAAAATCAGCCAAACGATGTTGTTGACCATCTGTTCCAATTAAACTAAAATCAGTCGCCACATCTCCAACTTTATACCCTGAGACTTCTTTAAAGTCGTTTACAGGCTCGATTACCTCTTCTATAGGGTCAATAGCCTCAATTTTGTTTGGATCTTTCTTACAAGCCATAAAAGCAAGGCTGCATAGTACTGCTAAACCAACATTTTTCAACATAATTCTATTTTTTTATTGCGTTAATTTTTTAAGTTCTTCATAAGTCAGTATTCCTTCATGGAAATATACCTGTTTGCCATTCTTATATATAGCTGTAGCAGGAATAGCTCCACTCCAAGATTGGTTTATAGCAGGAATCCATTCATTCATTCGCTTCACATCTGCCAATACTACCACAGGAGGTGTCAACTGATGTTCTACAACAAAAGGTTTTACTTTGGTTTCAAAATCGCGAGCTCGATCCAGACTAACCAAAACCATTTCAAAATCAGTTCGTGCTGCATTTTCATTGTACAATTGAACAAAATCAGGTAATTCTTTAACACAAGGCACACACCAAGTAGCCCAAAAATTCACCACGTAGATTTTGTCATCTTGGCGATTAACAGCTTCTAAAAGTACATGATAATCCGCTACAATTCCTTCTAATCCAAAAGGCTCTTTTTGTACCTCTCCTTTCTTACAACTTATTGTTGCAAAGAAGAGTAAACTTACTATTACATATCTCGTCATCTAATCTATACTTATGAGTCTCTAACAAATATAATTTTTTTTGTAATGCAGTGTTTTCATTTTTTTACTTTTATCGGATTGGAATAAGTAAAAATGGAAACAAAAATAGCGAAGCCTCAGCTTCGCTATTTTTGTTTATTCCTTTATCTGATAAGCTGATTCAGCCTTACTTTGTCTTGTCTTTAGGATAAATAAACCCTAATCCCATTCGAGTCAACATTTTTTTTACGAAATTCCAAAAGAACTCCCGTTGACCAAATAAAGTTCCGATGCAAATCAGGATTACTTTATACATGGGAAAAATAATTAAAACATAGAGTACCCAATACAACAAAGGATGGGTCAATCCTCTTTCTATTCCTAAATACGTTAAGATAGGTTTCGAAATAAACGCTGCTGTTGAACCTGTAATTGCAAATACAACTAGGATAATGACCACTTGAAAATTAGAAGTAAGTCCCCAACGTTGCTTTAACTTTTCCATTTATTTATTTTAAATCTAAACAAAAGTAGTGCTTTTTTGAGTAGTAAAAAACTAATTTTTACTTAAATATAAAAGCCATTCGAATGAATGGCTTTATCTGTTTTTATAGTTCAATTTGATTCAGTGTTTCCAATACATATTCATGCATGACTTCGCGATAATCTAAATGAGTTACAATGCGCAACCATCCTTTGCCGATTTCGCTAATTAGGATATTTTTCTGTTTGAGTTTATCCAAAAAAGGTTTGATATTCGCATCATCATCCAAGCGAAAAACCAAAATATTTGTCTGTACAGGTAAAATCTCTTTCACCCATGTTTTTTTATTGAGTAGCATTTCAATTTGCTTCGCGCGATAATGGTCACGTTGTAGGCGACTTACATTATTTTTTAGTGCAAATAAAGCTGCAGACGTTAAGTATCCTGTTTGTCTCATCCCTCCTCCCATTACTTTTCTCAAGCGAATGGCACGTTGAATCGCCTCTTTAGATCCTAATAATACCGATCCTACAGGCGCTCCTAAGCTCTTGGAAAAACAAACAGAAATCGTATCGAATAGCGCCCCAAACTGCGTTGGATGCTGAGATTTAGCTACTAAAGCATTCCACAAACGCGCACCGTCTAAATGCAATTTGATATTACGTGCTTCACATACTTCTTTGATGCGTTCAATTTCACTCAACTCATAACAAGCTCCCCCACCCATATTCGTCGTATTTTCTAAACATACTAATTTGGTAATAGGTAAATGTACATTGTTAGGATCTGTATAGTGATATACTACATCTTCTGCTGTAATTCGTCCGCGATCTCCATCAACTAAGGCACTACTTACCCCGTGATTCACCGCAGCTCCTCCTCCTTCAAACTGATAAATATGCGAACTTCTATCGCAAATCAATTGATCTCCAGGTTGTGTATGTAATTTGATAGCAACTTGATTAGCCATAGTTCCCGAAGGGAAAAACAAAGCAGCTTCCATTCCAAACAATTCAGCTACAGCTGTTTCTAATTCATTAGTACTACCATCTTGTTTATAAACATCATCTCCTACTCTCGCTTTCAACATATAATTTAACATTTCAGGAGTAGGCTTTGTAATTGTATCGCTAATTAAATTAATTTCCATAAATTTGCAGGAATAAGTATTTTTGCTTGTAAAAGTATTAAAAATTATGGTAACCACAGAACAACAGAAGGACATTATTGATCGCCTTGGTGCGTTAAGGAGGTATCTTTGACGTCGATAAGAAGTTAATTGAAATCGCAAACGAAGAAGAAAAAACGTTTGCTCCAGACTTTTGGAATAATTCAAAAGAAGCTGAAATTATTGTCAAAAATCTAAAATCCAAGAAAAAATGGATTGAGGATTATGAGCAAGCCAAAAATTATTTGGAAGAACTTCAGATTCTAATTGAATTCTACAACGCCAAAGAAGTAACGGAAGAAGAGGTTGTAGAGCAATATAAGAATACACTGGAACTCATTGAGAATTTGGAATTCAAAAACATGTTATCCGATGAAGGAGATAACATGAGTGCTGTTTTGCAAATCACGGCTGGTGCTGGTGGAACAGAGAGTTGTGATTGGGCTGCCATGTTGATGCGTATGTACATCATGTGGTCTGATAACAGCGGGTATAAAGTAAAGGAACTCAACTATCAAGAAGGTGAGGTTGCAGGTGTAAAAACGGTTACCTTAGAAATTGAAGGAGAATTTGCTTTTGGCTACTTAAAAGGTGAAAATGGCGTACATCGCTTAGTTCGTATTTCTCCTTTTGACAGTAATGCCAAACGCCATACTTCTTTTGCTTCTGTTTATGTGTATCCATTAGCTGATGACACGATTGAAATTGAAATTAGCCCTTCAGATATTTCTTGGGAAACCATGCGTTCTAGTGGTGCAGGTGGACAAAACGTAAACAAAGTAGAGACTGCGGTTCGTTTGCGTCACCATCCAACGGGTATTATCATTGAAAATTCTGAAACACGTTCTCAATTAGATAATAAAATCAAAGCCATGCAGCTCTTAAAATCTCAACTTTACGAAATTGAGTTGAAGAAAAAACAAGCCATGCGCGATGAAATTGAAGCAAATAAGAAAAAAATTGAATGGGGATCGCAAATTCGAAATTACGTTATGCATCCGTATAAATTAGTCAAAGATGTACGAACAGGCTATGAAACAACAGATGTTGATTCAGTGATGGACGGTGAAATTGATGCTTTCTTAAAAGCGTATTTAATGATGATGGGACAACAAGAGGAGTAATATGGTTGACAGTTAACAATTAACGGTTTACAGTTGATAAAGTGAATAAAAAAACAAGCTTGGGTAAAAACTCAAGCTTGTTTTTTTTGGGGGTATTTGGTGTTTGGTTTTCGTTGTTTGGCTTTTGATGTTTGGTGTTTGGCTTTCGTTATTTGGTGTTTGCTGAAGTCGTCATTTACAAAGAATAACTTTCTTATAACACAATCAAAGAACAAAGTGCAAAGAGCAAAAAACAAACCGCACAAACAACAAAAAAACTAATTCACCTTTTTCATTACATCTTTCAACATATGCCGAATTTCCTGAAACATCGCTTTGGTATCTGCCTCTCCTAAATCCTCTGGTTTAAATTCTTCCGTAGCAATACTAGAAGCATACTCCCAAATTTCCAAGATATCATAGACCTTAATACGATAGGGTTCATAAAAGGTATTATCTGAATGCAATTCATACGTTTCCTTATCAATGCGATACACGCGTTTGTACACCACCCCTTCATTTGCAGTCATAATGATATACGTTCGTCCATTGCGGATATCTTCTAATTGCTCGATATAACTACCAATAATAAACGAACCTTCCTGATGGGGAGGCATCGAATCTCCTTCAATTGGAAATGCTCGGTATTTGCCCTCTCGTAAAAAAGGCAGCGAAATCTGATCGAGATTCTGAATGAATTCTGGATCAGCATACCCAGATAAATATCCTGCTCTTGCCTTATGTGGAATTATTTCGATAAAATTATTGCCATTGGGATCTACCATAATAGGCAATAATATACGATTGTCCTCTAATTTTAATAAATCCTGCATCGGCACCTTTCTCAAATCAACTGAAATGAGTAGATCTACACTCACATGAAAATAGCGAGAGATTTTCAACAAAACTTCCAAAGGAGGCTCAGAGGCTCCTTCTTCATATTTTGAATAACGGGCACGCGTAATAAGTAGCGAATCGGCTACCTTTTGCTGAGACAATTCTTTCTGTGCTCGTAAATACCTGATGTTATCTGATAAGTATGACATTTGCTATTATTTATAGCATCAAATATACTAATAATTGCTAACATACGTAGTAAGTTTGTTTAAAATAATTTACTATCAGGAAGATGCAACGCGCTATTGTACATTTAGATTTGGACAGTTTTTTTGTTTCTTGTGAGCGATTAACCAATCGACAACTCACTGGTATTCCCCTTATTATAGGTGGAGGAGACCGTGGCGTGGTATCGAGTTGTTCCTATGAAGCTCGTGCTTTTGGCGTACGTTCAGCCATGCCAATTCGCATGGCCATGCGTTTGTGTCCTCAAGCCAAAATCATCAAAGGTGACATGGAACTCTACAGTAAAATGTCCACAGAAGTAACGGAAATCATAGCTGAAAAAGCTCCTGTAATGGAAAAAGCAAGTATTGATGAATTCTATCTTGATTTAACGGGAATGGATCGCTTTCACAGTACCCAGCAATGGACATCCGAATTAATAGCTACCATCCAAAAAGAAACACATCTACCGTTGAGCTATGCCTTATCGATCAATAAGACAGTATCTAAAATGGGAACCAATGAAGCCAAGCCTTCGGGTGCATTGATTATTCCCGAGAAAGAAGTACAACCGTTTCTCAACCCATTATCCATTCGAAAAATCCCCATGCTGGGACAAGCCACCTATGATTCCTTAGCACGCTTGGGGATTCGAACCATTGAGACACTATCTACCATGCCTGCTGAAATTTTGTTTCAATTGCTCGGTAAAAATGGTGTAGATCTTTGGAGAAAAGCCAATGGTATTGATTTTACACCTGTTGAACCCTATCGAGAACGCAAATCAATATCAACCGAACATACATTTTCACAAGATACGATTGACTTGACCTTATTAAAAACAACCTTATTGGGTATGGTAGAGCAATTGGCTTTTCAATTGCGCTCGGAAGGTTGGCTTACTTCTGTGGTTTCGGTCAAAATTCGCTATACCAATTTCGATACCGAAACCAAGCAATGTAAAATTACCTATACCTCCGCAGATCACATACTCAATGCCTATGTACTGGATTTGTTTGAAAAACACTACCAACGTCGGATGCGTCTACGATTAATTGGCATCAATTTCAGCGGTTTAGTTCGCGGAAGTTATCAGATTAATTTATTTGAAGATTCCCAGGAAATCATGGCATTGTATGAAGCCATGGATCACATCAAAAAACAATATGGCATGCAGGCAGTTCATCGTTGCTCTAGTGCCTTACTCAAATCTAAAAAGAAATAGCTATGTTATTAAATTGCCATTCTTACTATAGTCTACGCTTTGGTACTATTCCACTAACGCAATTGGTTGCTGCAGCACAAAAACTACAGATCTCTGCCTTAGCACTTACGGATATTCATACCTTTTATGGTGTTTACGACTTTATTCGCCTCTGTCAACAAGCGAATATCAAACCACTCATTGGTGCTGAATTTCGCGTTAATCAACGCCTACAATACATAGGAATTGCTAAAAACCAATTGGGATTTGCAGCAATGAATCAATACATAACCCAACACAATAAAACCAAACAACCTTTCTCGAAAAAGGCTCCTGATTTTGCGCATACCTTTGTTATCTATCCACTAGACAACTGTCCGTCAACACTAGCAGATCACGAATATATAGGCATTAAACTAAACCAACGTAATTTATTGTATCAAGAGCAATGGAAGCAGTTGATTCACAAAATGGTCATCCTCCATCCTGTGACAATACAACAAACAGAGGAATATGAGTTACACCGCATCCTCCAAGCCATTGATCAAAATACACTATTAAGTAAATTGGAGGCTGACACTTGTGCTTCGCCAGATGAAATATTACAATCAGAAGAGGAATTATTGCGCCATTTTGAATCTTTTCCTACACTTATTGCCAATACCCAACAAATCGTAAGGGAATCAAACTTTTCATTTGAATATAAAAAAAGTAGAAATAAGCTCCATTTTACAGCCAACAAAGCAAGCGATTTACAACTGCTTACTACCCTTGCACAAGAGGGATTAACACGTATTTATGGTGCCAACCACGAACAAGCAAAACAACGCTTAGCAAAAGAACTTGATGTTATTGAAAAGCTATCTTTTGCCAGCTACTTTTTAATTATTTGGGATATTATTTCATATAGCACAAAACGCGGCTTTATGCATATTGGTAGAGGAAGTGGTGCCAATAGCTTAGTAGGCTATTGCATTGGAATTACCAATGTTTGTCCTCTAGAACTCGATTTATACTTTGAGCGATTTTTAAATGTCAACCGTAAATCACCTCCTGATTTTGATATTGATTGGTCCTGGACCGATCGCGATGCTATTATTGATTATATTTTCCAAACGTATGGGGAAGAACACGTTGCGTTTTGTGGAGCTATGTCTACCTTCAAGACGCGTTCTATGGCAAGAGAAATTGGCAAAGTATACGGTTTAGCTAAAGAAGAGCTCGATCAATTGAATCAGCGACACACTAGGGACTATCAAGACAACAACTCCATTGTACAGCTCATTCATCAGTATAGTCAAGTACTGGAAGGTTTTCCTAACCAACGCACCATGCACGCATGTGGAATTATTATTTCAGAAGATCCCATCACACATTTTACAGCATTGGATTATCCACCTAAAGGCTACGCTGTAGCTCACTTTGATATGCATATTGCAGAGGATATTGGCTTTGAAAAATTCGATATTCTCAGCCAACGAGGCATTGGACACATCAATGAAGCAGTAGAATTAATCGAAAAAAATCAACAAATTACCATAGACATCCGCGATATTTCACTGTCTAAAAATGAAGCAAAATCCAATGCATATTTACAGCTAGGTAATACCATTGGATGCTTTTACATTGAAAGTCCCGCTATGCGTGGTTTATTGAGAAAACTAAAATGTAATAATTATAAAACACTAGTAGCAGCTTCTTCTATTATCAGACCAGGGGTTGCTCAAAGCGGTATGATGCAAGAATATATTTACAGACACAACAACCCCAATGAATTTGAGTACTTCCACGATGTTTTCAAAAATCAATTGGGAGAAACCTATGGTATCATGGTATATCAAGAAGATGTGATTAAAATTGCCCTTCATTACGGCGGTTTACCCGCGGAGGATGGCGATATCCTCCGTCGCGCAATGAGTGGAAAAAGTCGCTCAAAAGAAGGATTACAAGCAGTTCGTCAACGTTTTCTTGCCCTGTGTGAGGAGAAAGGGCATCCACAAGCACTCAGTGAAGAAATTTACCGCCAAATCGAATCTTTTGCAGGGTATTCTTTTTGTAAAGCTCATTCTGCTTCTTATGCTATTGAGAGCTATCAAAGTTTGTATTTAAAAGCACATTACCCCTTGGAGTTTATTGTTGCTGTAATCAACAATCAAGGGGGATTCTACCGTACTGAAGTCTACGTTCACGAAGCGAAGATGTCTGGAGCACGTGTATTTCCGCCTTGTATCAACCGAAGTAATCGAGGAGCAACCTTGAGAAGACGAGATATCTTCTTGGGTTTTCAATTGGTTAAAAACTTAAATACAGCTTTAATTGATACACTGTTGACAGAACGTCAAAAAAATGGAAATTACACTTCCTTAGCAAACTTCATACAACGCGTAAATATTAACCTCGAAGCTTTAGAAACACTCATTTTTATTGGTGCCTTTCAATTTACTGGGCTCCAAAAAAACGAATTGCTCATTCAAGCAAAATTATTGTACCACAAAAACAAATCCAATCCCACTTGGCAATTGCTACAAGAGCCTATAAAATCTTTTTCTTTTCCTCAATTGAAGCGAACGGAAACAGAAGATGCCTTTGATGAGCTAGAGTATTTGGGCTTTCCTATTACTTCTAGTCCCTTTAACTTATTACAAACGAAATTTAGAGGAGAAATAACAACAAAGGACTTCCTCTATCACAAGGGTGAAAATACGCGCTTGGTGGGCTATTTAATCGCATTAAAGCCCATTCAAATTAAAAGTGGGCTCATGTACTTTGGTACCTGGATTGACAGCAATGGGGATTATTTTGACAGCGTGCATTTTCCGCATAGTTTACAACAATATCCTTTTCAAGGTAGTGGATGCTATTTGTTATTAGGTACGATTCAAATCGAATATGAGGTACCTACCTTACATGTGCTAAAAATGGCAAAACTTCCATATATGGCAGATCCTAGGTATCATGTAAAAGGAGAAGGTGTGGTGATGAGAGGGTGAGGTGGTGAGGTGGTGTGGTGGTGAGAGGATGAGGCGATGAGATGTAAAATCTCGTAGTGGCAAATGGCAATTCGCCAAGTAACAGGATAAATTATGGAAACAACGGATCTATTTCCAGACGAATTTTTCAAACAGTTTACAAACAACAAAAAAAGGCAAAAAAAAATCCCCTAACTAGGAGATCCTAAAAATAAAAAAATGGCAAGCTACCTACATCGCACCGCTACAACCACATACCTTTGCTGCGTTCCCACCCTGGAGGATTCTGCAGGAGCTGGTCGTGTAGGACTTGCCGTTGCAAATATACAACCATTTTATATTTTTCCAAGTGTTTACAACTATTATAATAACTTTTGTATATTGTAATAAAATTAAAATGACCGATGAAAAGACATAACATGCTTATACCCTTAGCCTTATCTTTCGCTATTTTCAGCTGTTCTGAAAAAAATAATTTAGAAAAAAATGTAATTTCTTTAAATACATCCGAATTAAAGCAGGTTTACAACGATAAAGAAGCTATAAAATTAAGCTTAAATCTCGCGCCAAACACCGAGCTAGACTCTGTAGTTTACCACTTAAACGATATCCGTTTAGGTGCAGTAAAGGGAAATGAAATCCTAAACGCTCCTTTGAAAGGACAAAAATTTGGACAATACACCCTGAAAGGAACAGCCTATCTCAATAAAGAAAGTAAAGAAGTTTCTTCTCATATTGCAATTCTTTCTTCCGTTGCTCCTCAAATGATTAATTATACAATCGTCAATACTATTCCGCATGATATCAAAGCCTATACACAAGGTCTAGAATTTCACAATGGTATTTTATTTGAAAGTACAGGAAATGGCGAAGGAATTGGAACGGGTACCAAAGGTGTATCGAGCGTTCGCCAACTCAACCCTAAAACAGGGGAAGTAATCAAGATTAAAGAACTTCCAGCAGCAATCTTTGGAGAAGGTTGTACAATTCTAAACAACAAATTGTATCAATTGACTTACAAAAACAATGAAGCTTATGTTTACAATCCAGATACTTTAGAACAGCTTGCTACTATTCCTTACTTCAAAAAAACAGAAGGTTGGGGATTATGTAATGATGGACAATATCTCTATATGACAGATGGCTCTGAAAAGATTTACAAATTAAATCCAGATACATTTGAGAAAGTAGATGAAATAACAGTTGCTGCACAACGAGAAATCTTAGTAAACATCAACGAACTAGAATGGGTAAATGGTAAAATTTACGCTAATTTCTATGGTAAAAGTGGTGTAGCTGTCATTGACCCAATATCAGGATCTGTAGAAGGAGTTCTTGATCTTTCTCAACTATATGATTTAGTTGAAAAACATCCTGATTTAGATGTCTTGAACGGTATTGCATACAATGCCAAAACAAATACATTTTTTGTAACAGGTAAAAACTGGAATAAAATGTTTGAAATTAAGATTATTGACTAGGTGGAGAACGAAATGAAAAATGGTGTTGGTGAAATTTATCTACCCTAATTTATAACTGAACATAAAAAGAGGAACTCGATGAGTTCCTCTTTTTATGTGATTAAGTAAGCTTCTATAAGTACTTCCCTTCTCCATTTTTTCCAGCCAATTAGCAAATTACCACTTTCCACTTTCCCTTCTCCACTAATCATACAAACTCACTCCATTTACATCTGTTGTCAGTACTTCAGACATATAATCAAAAAAGGGCTTCATTGCTTCAAACGTCTGAATCGCTTCCTTGATAAATCCAGGTTGGATCATTTCTTCATCCGTAAAGGATCGCATCACTAAAAACTGTTTTTTGCGCAGTAAATCAATAGCAGGATGCTCTTTATCGAAACCTTTAGGGGCCGTTTTAAGCTCCTCACCCACTAATCCTCCAAATGCTTTTACAAATACTGGATTACTGATAATTTCACGTAATTCTGAATCATCTAAAGCGATTTCTTTTCTAATGCGCAATAAATCATCTTTATTAGGTTCCCAAAATCCTCCTCCAACAAAACTCTTTCCAGGTTCTATATTGAGGTAATATCCTCCGCGTAGTAAAGGTTTTTTTCTTCCAATATGTAAACCAAAATAGGTTTTATATGGGGTTTTATCTTTTGAAAAACGCACATCTCGATACAAGCGATGCACGTGAAATACTTCAACCTCATCAACAGCTGCCATCTGATCATAAACGCTTTTAAAAAAGCCCTTTACTTCTGTAAAAATGGCATCAATTTGTGGTTTATTTTCGGTAAACCAAGGCTTATTATTATTCGTTGCAATCTCCTCTAAAAGAGCGAAATGCTCTTGTTTCAAATGATTCATATACTTTCTTTCTAACAATTGAATGACAAATTTACTTTAAAATAACGGTATATTTTTCGATATACTTTTGACGTTGGTCCTTTGTAATGGATAATCCTTCCTGAATATAATTATCCATCGATCCATACTTTGCTTCTATTGCAGCAAACATCGCTTCTAAATAATTGGGTTTAATCCAAGAGAAATTCTCAATTACTTCATAGTCAATTTTAGGAAAAATAAATTTGCCAAACTTCGCTAATTTCATTCTTCCAGAAACGTCATCGACGCGTTCATTATTAGAGCGTAAATACTCTTCCATGATGGTTTCTCGATCCACATTGAGAATACTCAACAGTATAGCGCCAATCATCCCCGTACGGTCCTTTCCTGCAGAACAGTGAAACAAAGTAGCTTCCTCATGATCTAGCATACGCAAAACAATCTCGCGAATCTTTTGAGGATTATCCAAAACGTAAACCCCATAAAAATCCTCCACTGCCTTATTCGATTCCTCTACTGTCACTCTTCCCTTTAAGACCTCTTTTTTCGCCTTACTAAACATGTCTTCTGAATCTTCAAAAGCTTGTTCATTGTAATATTGGATGGTTGTTGGTAGATGATCTGGATGCTTTTTTATTTCTCGATCCGTTCTTAAATCAATGACTTGCGTAATAGTATAGTCGTCTAATATTTTAAAATGCTTCTTTTTTAATTTTCCTAAATGACCACTGCGATAAAAATGACCAGATTTGATTACCCGTTGATCTTGTGTGATAATTCCTCCTAATTCGCGAACATTAGAAACATTAGGGATTTCAACTCTTTGATTCACTTCTAGATATAATTCTCTCTGTTTAGCATTGGGGGTAAACTTATTTTCTTTACCCATCGCATAGCGTTGGGTTAAAGCTTCATAATTTTCAGTAGTGTCTAGCTTAGAAAATCTAATTGGTTGATAGGCATGTTTATAAGAACAGCTCCCCAATAACAACATCCCTCCTACTAAAACAAGGATTTCATATTTTTTCATAACTCATTTTATATTAACCTTTCTCAAAGTTAAGCATTTCTAACCTATTTTTGTTTTTACCCCGTTTCCATAAAAAAAGCAATGCTTGACTGCATTGCTTTTTTATTTTTGAGCTAAATTCAAACTAAATTCCCATAAACTGGAACGGTTTGCTCTCTACTAATTGATTATTCGATAAACCGAAATACTGTTGTCTCTTAGAAACATCTAATTTTTTTACTTTAGTTTTCTCACTGAAATCCAACGTTTTTAAATCCAACCACAAAGGCGATAACGTCAATGGATCTTCGTAATAATACAGTAAATTCTTTTGATCCGAAACAGCTCTCCATTTTGTAGAAGAAAGATTTGGATACCCTTCAATATGAACCCCATACGGAACAGAACAGTTTCGAATGACACTAAATGCAGCACCTACTGCAACCATCGGATCATCACTTTGATCTACTGCTGTTGCATAATAAGAAGCGCGAGCAAAGCGATCTTCTGATCTTCCTGTTCCTGGCAATACTTGGTTTCCTGGTAAAAATGCCCAATAATCTCGAATTGCCAATTGTTTTTCATATGTTGGTGAATTGGTAACTACCGTATAAGAGGGATCGTGATATACCACTAATTTCCCATCAATATACTCTAAAACAGCATTATCTCCTTTGGCATCAGACATTGTTAAATGCACCGTGGCTAATGTTGTTCTACCTGGCGTATTAGCTGTAACAACTGCAACAGGATTTTTCTGTAAATCCGTTACTGCTTCTGCTACCGTTGCATAATTATCTAATACATATTGTGCCCAAATAGCTAAACTCATTCCTTTTTGTTTTCCATTTGGATCGTAATCCGGATATTGTGACTCTACTAACCATAGGATATTCGCTACAAGACCTTTTTCATTCATTCCGTCAGTTGTAGCAATATCAAAAGCCGATACAATAACACTACCGTATTTTGATTTCCATTTGGCTGATGCTTTACCAACTTCACCGGTGCGTTCCATTCCTCTTGGGAAAACCCAGATATTCGGATCAATTTCATCTTTCCAATCCATGGAGCGTGCAGTGATAATTGTGTTATTAGGCCCTTTGTATACCACTCGAGTACACGCATAGGCATCTGATGCTACAGGTAGTAAAAAAGCTGCTAAAGCTAGATTAGCGACCCAGATTTTCCATTTTTTCATAGTTCAAGGGTTTTATGTGTGTTTATTTTAAAGCTTGTTTAAAAGCTAGTAAAGCTCGTTCCCTAGCTAGTTTATGCTCCACTATAGGAGTAAGATAAGTAGATTCTTCATACTGAGGAATCCACTTTTTTATGTAATTGAACTCTTTGTCAAACTTCTTTTGTTGTTCTGCGGGATTAAAAACTCTAAAATAAGGAGCAGCATCACAACCACATCCTGCGGCCCATTGCCAATTCCCCACATTTAGAGCTAGGTCATAATCATTGAGGTGTTGAGCAAAATAGGCTTCTCCCCAACGCCAATCAATCAATAAGTGTTTCACTAAAAAACTAGCAACTACCATACGCACGCGATTGTGCATATATCCCGTTTGGTTCAATTCGCGCATTCCTGCATCCACTAGTGGATACCCTGTTTCTCCTTTACACCAAGCCTCAAATTCTGCTTCGTTATTTCGCCATTGTATATTTTCATATTCTCTTTTAAAACAGGCTCTTGCCGATTGTGGATAATGGTATAAGATGCTCATAAAAAACTCCCTCCAAATCAATTGGCTCAACCAGGTTTCATTATCATGCAAGGCTTGTCGCACACAAGCGCGAATAGATACTGTTCCAAATCGCAATGCAATTCCCAAACGCGTGGTAGCATCTAAGGCTGGATAATCGCGATTGGCTGTATAATTTTGAATGATGGATGAATCAAAGGCTGGTGTTGTAAAGTCAAATTTCGTTTCTGCATCATAGCCCAACTCCGTTAAGCTTGGCATCACTTGATTCTCTTTTTTAGCAACAAAATAATCTGCTTTTAAGTCCAAAGTCCAAGCTAGTAAATGCTGTTCTGTCAGCCTACTTCTCCATAATTTAGCATAAGGCGTATAAACTTTATAAGGAGTCTGATCACTTTTCAGCAATTCATTTGCTTCAAAAATCACTTGATCTTTATAAGCATAAAAAGGAATAGCATGCGTTGCTAAAAAAGCATGAACAGCTACATCTCGTTTACGCGTTGCTGGTTCGTAATCTGCATTGGTATAAACCGCCTTGATTGCATAGGTTTGTACAAGTTGTTCAAAAACAGGTAAGACTGCGTTATGATAAAAAGCCACTTGACTGTTATGCTCTTGCAAGAGCGTATTGACTTGTTCTAACGCTTGATACAAATATTGTACTCGTTTATCTGCTGTATTTGGAAATTGCGCCAAGATATCCGTATCAAAAATGAATATCGGCAACACTTTTTTTCCTGATTTTATAGCATGATATAAACCTACATTGTCATGTAAGCGAATATCCCTTCGATACCAAAAAATTACAATTTCTTCCATATTAGTAAGTCCTACTAAAAAGACCCTTTATTAAATGGAATAAAGGGTCTTTAAAGATAACTTTTTTTATTTAAAAATAACCAATAATACTGAGCCAAGTTGTTCCCACTACCAAATAAATCGCTAGCAATAGGAGACCGATGATCAATCCATACGTCCACCAAGACTTCAATTCAACATAACCACTTCCGAAAAATACAGGAGCTGGGCCATGTCCATAATGTGTCAAGGTTCCATAGATAGATCCCATATATCCAAGAGTTAAAGCCAATAACATTGGTGGCACACCTAAGGATACACCAACTCCCAAAAGGGCAGCATACATTGCCGCAACGTGAGCAGTTGCACTAGCAAATATATAGTGACTAAAGAAATAAACAATGATAATTAGAGGATAAGCATAATGCCAATCAATTCCTCCCATTTGTGCCTTAACTAAATCACTAAACCAGCCAATAAATCCAAGCGTATTCAATGAACTAGCCATCATTACTAACACTGCAAACCACACAATGGTATCCCAAGCGCCTTTTTCTGATTTGACATCATCCCATGTTAATACAGAAGTCAACAATAAGATAGCTAATCCGATAAAAGCTGTAGTTGTTGCATCAATCGTGAATAAATCTCCTGTAATCCACAAGAAGAGCAAGATAAAAAAGGTCACTAACATCAACTTTTCTGGCAATGTTAATTTCCCCATTTCTCTTAATTTCTCTGTAGCAATTTTTGGGGCATCCCCTGTTTTCTTTAATTCTGGTGGATAAATTTTATACAACACCAAAGGAGTAAGGAGGAATGCAAGCGCCCCAGGTATAAAACCTCCAACGGCCCAATTCATCCAGCTAATATTAATTCCAATATCGGCAGCAAACTTCTGACACATCGGATTACTTGCCGTACCAGTTAAGAACATGGCTGATGTAATCAGGTTCAAGTAGTAGCAATTCAAAGTTAAAAAAGAGCCTACTTTCTTTTTTGTTTCTTCTTTTGATGGGTCAGAACCAAAATTCATCGCCATCGATTTCATGATGGGATATATAATTCCACCCCCACGAGCTGTATTACTCGGAATAGCAGGTGCTAATACCAAATCGGCCAATCCTAATCCATACGCTAACCCTAACGTACTTTTACCAAAAGCACGAATAAATAAGTAAGCAATACGATTCCCTAACCCTGTTTTAATAAAACCTCTAGCAATAAAGAATGAGATTCCAATTAGCCAAATAACCTTATCTCCAAATCCTTTTAAACTAAGCGTAATAGATTGTCCTGCATTTCCTGGTGCTAACAATTGAAAGAATGCCGTAAGTCCCACAGCAATCATACACATGGTCCCCATAGGAGCAGCTTTGAGGATAATCCCTAAAATAGTACTCACAAAAATGGCAAACAAATGCCAAGCTTCTGGTGTTACTCCCTCTGGGATGGGACAAAACCAAAGTAATATCCCTATTACTACGGTAATTCCGAAATTTTTTAAATTTACTTCTTTCATAGAAGGAGTTTTTTATTGTTGTTCTTTATTTACTGTAATCGACACTGAAATTGAATAAAGGCAAGATTTGAGTTATATGATTTTGTATGCTCAATATTCGTTTTATAATTGTCGATTTGCATTCCTACTTGTAATCGAGCACCATAGTTCTTTAAAAATTCTAAACTCACCATGGGAATCCAAGTTTGTCTTCCATTGGAATTGAGGTGTGCATTACCATCTAAGTATTCGTAACGACAAGAAAGTTCAATCGTTTGCAATCGTTTCTTCCCTAAATCATAGCGAACATTTGGCAGAATATAAAAACTCTTCATCAAATAATCTTTCACCTCACCTATACGCGTATCGAGGGGTTGGCTAAAATACAAATTGTGATTGACCCCTTGCTTTGCTTCTACCTGAAAATCAATACTCCAACGATCTCCTAGTGGAAAAAAAGCAGTAGCTTCTGTCCCCACGGCATATACCGTTTTCTTTTCCACTTCTCCTACTCCTCCACTAATTCCAACATTAATCTTGTGTTTGTCATTGACATTAAATAACAATCGGCTGGAATAGTGTTTTCCGTCATCTTTATCCGTTTTGTTCTTACCATTTCCATTCGTCACTGAAAATCCATAACTCATCGGAACTTTACCTAGATCAACACTCCCTGTTACCCCAACTCCAATTTGGAAGCTCATCCAACTATTATCACTAAAGAGATAGTAGGAATTAGAATAATCAATGGATTTTACAATATCCACAGGATAAGTCTCTTCCATTCCGAATGAGGGTCTAAACTGTCCAACCGTAAATTGTAAATAGCGATTTATGGTATATTTGGCATATGCATTTTCAAGAACTTTGTGTTTAGGATCAGATTTGAAATCCGCAAGATTTACTAAAGCAACTACTTCTAAGTTTTCTGTTACCTTGGCATTCATAGAAACGCGCATTCGCTTTACTTCAAAAGAATTATTTGTTCCTTCTCCATCCCCATAGTGCAAACCATCAATATCCACACCCTTTTTAAAGTTATTTAAAAAACGAGTTTGAAAAACACCACCTACTTTAAACTGAGGATATTTTTGTGTTGGATCATTTAATACAATCTTATCTTCAAACACCTTAACCGTGTCTTGTACAATCGTTTGTTCTTGAGCTGTACTAGTAAATACAGTTAAAAAGCTTATCCCGCAAAGGAATAAGCTTTTTTTCATTTTCATTTTCATTGTTATATCATTTTCATTTTTACTTCTTTTTAAACTTGAGGAAACTCGCTCGATTGTATTCGTAATTCATACGAGCAATATTCAATACCGAAATTCCCTGCGGGCATTCAACCTCACAAGCCTCAGTATTGGAACAGTGGCCGAATCCTTCTTCATCCATTTGCATAATCATAGTTAAGGCACGTTCTTTTCGTTCTTGTTGAGATTGAGGTAATAAGGCCAATTGCGTAATTTTTGCAGAGGTAAATAAAGCTGCACTACCATTTTTACATGTAGCTACACAAGCCCCACACCCAATACAAGCGGCTGAGTCAAAAGCAGCTTCTGCCGTTTCATGTGATACAGGAATGGTATTCGCTTCAGGGGCTTGCCCTGTATTTACCGATACATATCCTCCAGCCGAAATAATGCGATCAAACGCACTTCGATCCACTTTCAAATCTTTTTTAACAGGAAAACCTGCAGCTTTGAAAGGTTCAATCAAAATTGTTTCTCCATCTTTAAACTCTCTCATATGCAACTGACAAGTCGTAGTATTTTCTAACGGCCCATGTGCATTTCCATTGATAACAACTCCACATTGCCCACAAATTCCTTCCCTACAATCATGATCAAATTCAATAGGATCTTCTTTCTTTGAAATTAATTGTTCATTTAACGTGTCCAACATTTCCAAAAAAGACATGTGTGTATTTACATTATCTATCGCATAATCTACAAGTTTTCCTTCCGATTTACGATCTTTCTGTCTCCATATTTTAAGATTCAATTTCATAGCCTCTATTATTTATAACTACGGATAGTCGGTTTTACGTATTCAAATGTTAGTTCTTCTTTATTCAAAATAGGTTCTTGATCTAGTGATCCTGGCCATTCCCATGCGGAAATAAACTGGAATTTCTCGTCATTACGAGCAGCTTCCCCTTCTTCTGTTTGGTATTCCTCTCTGAAGTGAGCCCCACAAGATTCATCACGCGTTAAAGCATCATAACACATCAACGTTCCTATTTCTAAGTAGTCCGCTACGCGTCCTGCTTTCTCTAATTCCGAATTGATTGTTGCATTGGTTCCAGGAACATGGACATTTTGATAAAATTCAGCTCTCAACTTCTTGATTTCTTCGATAGCAAATGTCAATCCTTCTTTGGTACGTGCTAAACCGCAATAATCATACAGTAATTTACCTAATTTCTTATGGTAATAATCGACCGTTTTATCCCCTTTAATTTTCAACAGGCTTTCTAACTTGTCTTTAACTTCTTGTTCTGCTTTCTCAAATTCAGGATGATCTGTGGTAATTTTACCAACTCTAATTTGATCCGCTAAATAGTTTGCAATAGTATAAGGAGCGATGAAATATCCATCCACAGACGCTTGCAATAAAGAATTTGCTCCTAATCTATTTGCTCCGTGATCCGCAAAATTCGCTTCTCCTAATGCAAATAAACCAGGAATCGTCGTCATTAATTCATAATCTACCCAAAGTCCACCCATAGAGAAGTGAGCAGCAGGTGAAATCATCATAGGCTCTTTATAGGCGTTTATTCCAGTAATTTTCTCATACATGGTAAACAGGTTCCCATATTTTTCAGCAATTTTCGCTTGGCCTTGTTCTTTAATTGCTTTAGAGAAATCGAGGTAAACGGCATTTTTCAACGGACCTACACCATAACCCGCATCAATGCGTTCTTTAGCCGCACGAGAAGAAATATCACGAGGAGCTAAGTTTCCAAACGCAGGATAACGTCTTTCTAAATAATAATCTCTTTCCTCTTCTGGAATATCATTAGCGACTCTAGTTTCATTTAAGTTTTTAGGCACCCAAATACGTCCATCATTACGTAATGATTCAGACATTAAGGTCAATTTGGATTGATAATCTCCAGATTGTGGTAATGATGTAGGGTGAATTTGCGTCCAACTTGGTGAAGCGAAATAGGCTCCTTTTTTATGTGCTCTCCAAATAGCAGAACCATTACACCCCATAGCAAGTGTTGACAAATAATAGATCTTACCAAAACCTCCTGTTGCTAAAACAACAGCGTGTGCAGCATGTCTTTCAATTTCTCCCGTTTCAAGATTTCGTACAATAACACCACGAGCTTTACCATCAATTACAACTAAATCTAACATTTCATGCGAAGAAAACAACTCTACAGTTTTCTTATTTACCTGACGCATAAGCGCTTGATATGTTCCCAAAAGCAATTGTTGCCCTGTTTGTCCACGCGCATAAAACGTTCGACTTACTTGCACTCCTCCAAAAGAGCGATTATTCAAGTATCCGCCATATTCTCTACCAAAAGGAACCCCTTGAGCCACAGCTTGGTCAATTAAGTTCACCGAACATTCGGCCAAGCGATAAACGTTCGCTTCCCTTGCTCTAAAGTCTCCTCCTTTTAATGTATCTACAAACATTCTGTAAATACTATCTCCATCATTTTTATAGTTTTTAGCCGCATTTACTCCTCCTTGTGCCGCTACAGAGTGTGCACGACGAGGGGTATCTTGAAAGCAAAACGATTTTACATTATATCCCATTTCTCCCAAAGAGGCTGCTACAGAACTACCTGCTAATCCAGTTCCAATTACAATAACATCCAGCTTTTTTCTATTTGCAGGATTAACCAAACGAGCATTCTTTTTATAGTTAAACCATTTATCTTCTAATGGTCCTTCAGGAATTTTTGCATCTAATTTCATAACAACTTGTATTAATGGGTGATATAAATATAAATAGGCATTAAAGCGAAACCAACACATAAGATAACCGCATAAGCGATCCCGAATACATTAATCCATCGTACGTATTTAGGGTGAAATAACCCTAGTGTTCGAACACCACTCGTGATACCGTGAATCAGGTGATAAGCAAGTGCAATCATCGCTATTACATAAACGACAACTAACCAAAGTTCTTGAAATGCTGTAACAACAACCGTATACAAGTCCTTATTGCCATTGGCATCTAAACCAATCTCACCAAATTTATAGACGTACCAAAAGTTTTGAAAGTGCAGTACGAGGAAAATCAAGATAATTACGCCTAATACTCCCATATTTCGGCTATACCATTTACTGGCTCTTCCTCTATTATCGCGCTTGTAACTACCTCCTGCTTTTTGATTCATTGAGGTAATAATCAGTGCATAAATAGCATGCCCTAAAATGGATAAATAAAGCACATAAGAGACGGCTTTTACCAACGGGTTCCCAGTTAAGAAATGGGAATAAGCATTAAAGCTTTGTTGTGCATGTTCAGGTTCTAGAAACAACTGTGTATTCCCTAAAAAGTGAATCAGTAAAAAGAAACACAGAAACAACCCAGTCCCTGCCATTACAATCTTTCTTGAGAGTGTATTCATCTTATTTTTGTTTTAATAATTAATCCTTTAAATCTTCCAATAACCTTACTCTTTGCTTCTTGAATGTAACTGCATAAATAGTACCAAAAATAGACACGCATTACTTTCGCTCAATTACAAACAAAACACCAAATAAACAGTATTTTATAATTTATTGTAATCAAATAATTTTATTTTGTACTAAATTTAGCAAATATTTTAAAAAATTTAAAAAAAATAGATTCATTTTACATGTATTATAAATAATACAGAACGATTATAAATTATCGCAGTATTTATTTAAATTTTAAGAATCGTCTTTTCAAAGAAATGGTTATCTTGAAAAAATGAAATTAAAAAAATATTTTCCCTAAAAATGTAACAAATATCATATTTAGTCAACTAATTGTAA
This sequence comes from Myroides odoratus, assembly GCF_001549985.1. GTDB lineage: Bacteria > Bacteroidota > Bacteroidia > Flavobacteriales > Flavobacteriaceae > Flavobacterium > Flavobacterium odoratum_A. The sequence goes on from NZ_LROZ01000014.1 coordinate 62,342, forward strand.
TATGAAACAAAATAATGTAGAACAAGAGTTTATATCTTTATTGGAAGAGAACCAAAATCTCATCCATAAAATCTGTCGCTTGTATACAGATGAAGAATCTGCACATAAAGATTTGTTTCAAGAAATTTCGATTCAACTCTGGAAGGCTTATCCTAGTTTTAGAGGAGAATCCAAGTTTACAACTTGGGCCTATAGAATTGGTTTGAACACTGCCATTTCACTTTTCCGGAAGAAAAACCGGCAAATCACCACGACGAGTTTCAATCCTATTATTCATCATTTTGAATACCAGGAATATAATGAAGAAGAAGAACAACAACTCAAATTGATGTATCAAGCGCTTCACCAATTGAATGACATTGACAAAGCTTTAGTATTCATGTATCTCGAAAACAAAACCTATGAAGAAATTGCTGATACACTTGGTATAAGTGAAGTCAATGCTCGAGTAAAAATGAATCGAATTAAAAGTAAATTAAAAAAAATATTAAATCCGTAAGGATTCACTATAGTATGGATGAACTTGACTTATTAAAAAAACATTGGAACGCCAACCATAACTTTCCAAAAGTGTCAAAGGACGAGATTAGTGGGATGATTCACAAAAAATCATCTTCTATTGTGATGTGGATATTTATCATCAGTGTTATTGAATTTCTAGGCTTAAACTTAGCTAGTTTTTTCCTCTTTAATGATGACAGTGAATTAAAAGGAAACAGCAGCCCAGTTTTTGAATTTATTGTCAATAATATTGATTATGTCAGCGGTTTAATCTCGTTGATATTCATTGTGGCCTTTTACATCAAATACCGCAAAATTTGCGTAGCAGATAATACCAAAAATTTAATGAAGCAGATTCTTCAAACGAAGAAAATGGTAAATTACTATATAGCAATCAATATTTCGATCATTTCCATTTTATCTCTTTTTGCGGCTATTACCATTTTAACTGCAGATAACGACCCTACACATGGATGGTCTTACTACATCTTTATTATTGGGATATTCTTGTTTTTATTTTTAATCTTTTTCGGAATTATCTGGTTGTACTACCGCGTTGTATACGGGATTTTAATTAAACGTTTGATGAAAAATTACCAAGAACTTGAAAAAATAGAGGATTAATGTTGTACCTTGGATACTCATTTTACTTTTCATTATTCAAGTTATGACTATCACGCAATTACTATATGCCTTAGCTGTTGCAGAACACAAAAATTTTACGCTTGCAGCAGAAAAATCGTTTGTAACTCAACCTACATTGAGCATGCAAATTCAAAAATTAGAGGACGAACTAGGTGTTCAAATTTTTGATCGCACAACCAAACCTATTCAATTAACAGCAATTGGAGCTGTTATCATTGAGCAAGCACATAAAATAGTCAATGAATCGAATCGAATCAAAGATATTATTGATCAAGAAAAAGGATTCATCGGAGGGGAATTTAAGTTGGGAATTATTCCTACCGTTACTCCTACTTTACTCCCCATGTTTATCAAATCCTTTGTAGGTAAATACCCTAAAGTACATTTGATTATTGAAGAATATACCACAGAGGAAATTATCACTCGACTACGCGGAGGTTATCTCGATGCTGCTATTGTAGCAACGCCTTTGGAATTAGAAGATATTCGTGAAAAAGTACTCTATTATGAACCTTTTGTTGGCTATATTCCACAAAGTTTCCAACAGGAATTCGAGGGTAAACTCACTACAGATCAACTGGATTTAAAAAAGCTCTTACTGCTTCAAGATGGCCATTGTTTTAGAGATGGCATCATCAATATTTGCAAAAACAAAAGTGCTGATACAGATCGTCCTTTTTCACTAGAAAGTGGAAGCTTCGAAACGTTAATCCAGCTATCTAAAGAAGGACTAGGCTATACGCTTTTACCGTATTTACACACCTTGCAGCTCAATACAGAAGATCAACGTAATTTGATGCAGTTTGCTACTCCTCAACCCGCTAGAGAAATTAGTTTAATTCATACAACAAATGATTTAAAGCTTCAAATTATCCAAGCCTTACACGAGACTATATTAGGAATTATCCGCGGGGCAATAGCTTTTCAAGATGTAAAAATTATTAGCCCAAAAAAGAAATAAGTAGATCGATATGAAAATGTAAAATCGTTATTTCGTACTCACAAAACGTAAAGAACAAATCTCACGATTTCACAACAAAACTCACCCTAAAATAAAAAAGGGAGTAAGAAAAAATTCTTACTCCCTTTTATTTTATTCAGGAAAAGATTACTCTTCCCCTTCTCCTTTTACTACTAGACGGAATCCTTCTCCGTGGATATTTAAAATCTCAACTGCTTCGTCTAATTTTAAATACTTTCTCAATTTTGCAATATAAACGTCCATACTACGAGAAGTAAAATAGTTATCATCTCTCCATATTTTCGTTAAAGCAACTTCTCTTGGCATCAAGTCGTTTTCATAAATTGCCAATAATTTAAGCAATTCATTTTCTTTTGGGGATAACTTGATTGGCTCTTGATCTTGGAAAGTCAAAAATCTCAATTTAGAGTTCAAGTGGAATTTACCAATTTGGAACTCAAATTTTGTGTTATCTGTTTTAACTTCAGATGTTTTTCTGTGAATAATCGCTTTGATTTTCATCAATAACACCTCTGAATCAAAAGGTTTATTTAAATAATCATCTGCTCCTACTTTATACCCTCTTAATACATCCTCTTTCATTGATTTTGCAGTTAAGAAAATAATAGGCACTTCCTTATTTTTATCGCGAATTTCTTTTGCTAAAGTAAACCCGTCTTTATAAGGCATCATGACGTCAAGAATACAAAGGTCAAAAGTATCGCGTTTAAACTTTTCGAATCCTTCCATTCCGTTTTTAGCTAACGTAACTTCAAAGTCGTTAATCGCTAAATAATCTTTCAAGATCGCTCCAAAGTTTGGATCGTCCTCTACTAATAAAATCTTTTTGTTGTTTGTTGTTTCCATATATATTGATTAATTTATTAATGGCATTTTAATAATGAACGTACTTCCTTTTCCTTTCTCACTTTCAACATATACCTGTGCGTTGTGATCTTCTACAATCTGTTGAACGTAAGCCAGCCCTAATCCATGTCCTTTCACATCGTGTAAGTCTCCTGTATGTTCACGATAGAATTTGTCAAAAATTCTCTTTTGTGCATTTTTACTCATCCCTACTCCTTGATCCACTACTTTTATCAAAATAAAATCTTTGATATTTTCTGTATATACATCAATAATAGGTCTTTCTTTAGAATATTTAATCGCATTGTCTAGCATGTTAACCATGACACTAGTCAAATGAAAATCGTTTCCTAAAATATCCGATCTTCTTGCATCCAGATGTAGGTTGATTTCTCCTCCTCTATCTTGGATAATCAAACCGACGTGATCCACAGCAGATTCAATTACTTCATGGATATCAACTGCTTCTTTATCTGACTCAAATTCTTTCTTTTCGAGTTTTGAAATTCGAAGCACATTTTCCACTTGTGCATGCATGCGTTTATTTTCGTCCCGAATCATATTGAGGTACCGCTCAACCATCTCGGGGTTTCCTATAACTTTTGGATTTTTAATCGCATCCAAAGCTAGGTTAATCGTTGCAATAGGCGTCTTAAACTCATGCGTCATATTGTTAATGAAATCTGTTTTCATTTCTGAAATCTGCTTCTGTTTAATCAACTGATTGATCGCATTCAAATAAGCTGCAATAATCACAATGGTAAACAAGATAGACAAAAATGTAATCCCAAGTAAAGAAGAAAATAAATATTTACTTTTTTCTGGGAACGTAACATACAAATGATACTTACTTTTTCCATCATTATTCTTTAAAATTGGTACACCATATGTAGATCCTTCACTGTATTCGAAATCATCTGACTTAATTTTGGTGGCCAATCCTTTATTGTATACTCCAAATTCATATTTGGCATTTACTCCATATTGATGCAATTCATTCTCGAGTAATTGATCTAGCTTTTCTTTTGAGATTCGCTCATCTACTCGTTTTAGGGCAACAATATCTTTGAAGTATATTTCAAATTGCGCTTTATCTAACACATCGAGGTTTCCTGATTTCTCAATTACCTCATCTGGATAGTTTTGGTGTAAATTATCTCCTCCTCGATCAAAGGAACTTCCCTTGTGGATTTCGGTTTTTCGCCTAGCAACAAAACTTTTAATATTGGTACTATCGGCTCTTTTATCAAAGAACGAGCTTCGCAAATTAAAATCTTCAAGAACCAATGTGTTTGAGTAAAATATCGACTCATTTGTTCTTGGATTGCGCTCATAAAAAACGATCTCTTTTAATTCACTTTGTTTTGGCGGTTCGCCAATACTATCCTTCAAGTCATTGTACATTTTGTAGAACTCCATGGCTTCATTTTGTTCCATCGCATTTGCTACATTTCCAATAACCTGTTGAACATGGTACTTGAATTGTTCCTCATTGTTATTATACGAACTAACAATCCAATATAATTGTACGATGATGATTCCAATCAATGAAAAACTCATTATACCGACAAGTACTCTAAATCGTAATTTATTCATCGCAATTCAAAATTATGATTAATAATGTATATTCCCTAGTAGTTAACATAAAATTAACCGATTAAATTAAATGATTTTTTAAATTAATATCACGTATTATCGCAATAATATCACTTTCAATTGTTTTTTTGTTATTATTTTCAATTATATACTGACTTCTTTCTACCTTTTCTTCGTCTTTCATTTGATTATCTATAATTTTCAATACTTGGTCTTTTGAAACCCCATCGCGTGCCATAACTCTTTCAATTCTAATCTCTTCAGGCGCAACAACGAGAATAACTAAATCACAACTTGTTTCCAAACCGCTCTCAAACAATATGGCGCTTTCCTTAATGACAAAAGGGCTGTCTTTATGCTCGTCCAGCCAATCTTCAAAATCTTTTTTAACGCGGGGATGCACAACCTGATTCAGTTGTTCTAACAGCGTTTTATTATCAAAAACCAATTGTTTGATTTTGGCGCGATCTAATAATCCATTTTCATTAATAACGGAGGTTGTAAATATTTGTTGTACGGCCTCCACGACATCTGGGCGTTCCATTAGTAGTCGTGCACGTTCGTCCGCAATATAAATGGGAACACCGTGTTTTTGAAACAATTTAGCAACGGTTGTTTTTCCACTGCCAATTCCACCTGTTAAACCTACAATAAGACTCATCTTCTTTTGTTGTTATTTAAAAAACATTTCAGGCATTCCTTCTTCGGGTTTACGCCTTAAGATATACAAGATATAGTTTGATTTAACAAAACCCGTACCATATCCATAAAATTGTACAAAAACAGCACAAATTGACAAAATAGACACCTTAAAACTCTTTTCTTTCATCAAAGATATCACAAAAACAAAGAAAAAATACAACAAATAAATAGAAAAAAGCGAATAAAATCCTGCTAATAGGAACAAAAGACTTACCACAAGCCCTCCCATAAACAGGCTTGGAAACCAATACGTCATTTTGGCATATTCTGGATATCGTTGATTGAGAATTGGCCTTGCTTTTCCAAATTTATTAACTTGTACAAAAAACTTTTGCCAATCAATTCGTCTCTTGTGATATACATAAGCTTCAGGGAAAAGTTCCGATTGGAATCCCAAATTCCAAAGTCGAATCGTAAGATCAGGATCTTCACCTGGGTGAATTTTACCAAATCCCTCAGACGCCAAAAAGGCTTTTTTAGAGATTCCCATATTAAAACTACGGGGTTGAAACTTACTGAGTCGTTCAGATCCTCCGCGTATTCCCCCAGTAGTCAAAAATGAAGTCATTGCAAAATTAATTGCCTTTTGCACCTCTGTAAAACTAGACAACGCGCGGTCAGGTCCTCCAAAACAATCTACATATTTTTCCTGTAAATACTGATCCACTACATGTAAATATGCTGTTGGTATGATACAATCCGAATCTAAGATAATGTAATAGTCTCCTTTTGCTTTTCGCATACCGTAATTTCTAGAATCGCCAGGCCCCGAATTATTTTTATAATAATAGGATATATCGAGTTGATCTTGGTATTTTTCCACGATAGCTCTTGAATCAACAGCTGATCCATCTTCTACAATTACCACCTCAAAGTTACCTTGAAAAGTTTGCTTAGTTAAACTAGCCAACAATTCATCTGTTTCATCAGGTCGATTGTAAACAGGAATAATAAACGAGTAATACATTAACTTCTTAAATAACTACAAAAATATCGCTTCCTAAATTGGAATACAAAATTTACTCCCTATATTTATATATATATTTATAATTTTTACGTTATAAACTGTAATATTTCAAAATAAAAACTGTTACAGCCTGCTGTAATTGATTTAAATAGTTGAACTTTTTATTATATGAATGCAATTAATATACTCTGGGTTGATGATGAAATTGATCTATTAAAACCACATATTCTCTTTTTAGAAAAAAAAAATTACGCTGTTACAACTGCCACCAATGGAGCTGATGCGATAGAACTCGTCAATCAACATCATTTTGACATTGTCTTCCTTGATGAAAACATGCCAGGTTTAACAGGGTTAGAAACCTTAAACGAAATCAAAAGTATCAAAAATAGCCTTCCCGTTGTGATGATTACAAAGAGCGAGGAAGAATATATCATGGAAGAAGCGATTGGTGCTAAAATTGCCGATTATCTCATCAAGCCAGTCAATCCCAATCAGATTCTTTTATGTTTAAAAAAGAACCTTGATGATTCTCGAATTGTCTCTGAAAAATCATCCTTAAGTTATCAAAAGGAATTTCGCAATATTGCGATGGATTTGATGGCAATTAACACCTATGAAGACTGGATTTCCCTTTATCGCAAGCTCTTGTTTTGGGAAAGTAAACTCGAAGATATTGAGGATCAAAATCTAATCAACATCTTAGAAGGTCAAAAAAGTGAAGCCAATAGTTTATTTGGTAAATTTATTGAGAAAAAATATGAAACATGGATCAACTCGACTTCAGATCGTCCTACTTTTTCGCATGAGATTTTTAAGAAATGGGTGGTTCCTGAGCTGAAAAAAGAGAATAATAAAGTTTTATTTCTCGTTATAGATAACATGAGATACGATCAATGGCGCTCTTTTGAGCCAATAGTATCGAATTATTATAAGATCGAAACGGAACATACTTTTTTCTCTATTTTACCTACAACAACGCAATACGCTAGAAATGCTATTTTTTCAGGATTAACGCCATTACAAATGGAGCAAATGCATCCAAATTGGTGGAAAAACGATACGGATGACGGGGGGAAAAACTTACATGAGAATGACTTTTTACAAGCGCAACTACAACGCTTGCGCCTGACTATTCCCAATGAGTATTTCAAAATTGTGGGTCAGAGAGATGGACGTAAATTGGTAGATAATTTCAATGCCATTAAACACAATCAACTGATTACGATTGTGTATAATTTTGTTGATATGCTTTCACATGCGAAAACAGAAATGGAAGTCATTAAAGAATTAGCCTCTAATGACAAAGCTTATCGTTCACTGACGACTAGTTGGTTTAAAAACTCGAGCTTACTCGATGTCATTCAGCAAGCCCAACAAGCAGGATTTAAACTTATTATCACCACAGATCATGGAACGATCAATTGCAATACTCCTTCTAAGGTTATAGGAGATAAGAATACCAGCTTAAACCTTCGCTATAAAACCGGAAAAAGCTTAACTTTCGAGAAGAAAGATGTCTATATGGTGAAAGATCCAAAAAAGATTCAGCTGCCCGCTATAAATCTAAGTAGTTCCTTTATTTTTGCAAAGAATGATTGTTTCTTGGCCTATCAAAATAATTACAACCATTATGTATCTTATTTTAGAAATACCTATCAACATGGAGGTATATCGCTAGAAGAAATGATTGTTCCTTTTATCATATTAAATCCTAAATAAATGGAATTCAATTATCAGCTTGAAGAAATTGACAGCATTGCGGCTCAAGTATTGCCTTTATTAACACATAAAATTGTATTATTTCAGGCTCCTATGGGAGCTGGAAAAACTACCTTTATCAAGGCTTTAGCCAAACAATTAGGTATCACAGAAATGACGAGTAGTCCAACTTTCTCTATTGTCAATGCTTATAAAATTCCCGATTCCAATGCTTCTTTGTATCACTTCGACTTGTATCGCTTAGAGGAAGAAGAAGAGGCGTATGACTTTGGATTTGAGGAATATCTATATAGTGGAGATTGGTGTTTTATTGAATGGCCAGACAAAACGCCCAATTTAATTCCAGACAACCACAGCACAATAGAAATCGCTATCTTAGATACGCTGAAAAGAAAATTAACGCTTACGAATGCTTAACTAAAATCCTATGTCCAAAATGTATCCTTTTTCTAAAAAAACCTTGATGCCTCAAGAGGAATGTTTGCTTGTAGAGCCACGCAAAGGAGAATTGTTCATTGGTGTGCCTAAAGAAAACTTCACGGTTGAAAAGAGAATTTGCATCACCCCTGAGGCTGTGCAAACCCTACATGCCTACGGACATCGCGTATTGATTGAAAAAGGAGCTGGAGAGGCTTCTAGTTACAGTGATTTAGAATATAGTAAAGCAGGAGCTGAAATTACAACAGATCCTAAAAAAGTATTTGGTTGTCCTATTGTTGTGAAAGTGGTTCCTCCTACCTTGGAGGAAATTAAACTCATGACCCCACATAGTGTATTGTGGTCAACCATCCAATTAAAAACATTAGATCCGACTTACTTTAAAGCTTTAGCGAAGAAAAAAATCTCTGCGATTGGCTTTGAATTCATTCAAGATAAACACGGTTCTTTTCCTGCCACTAGTATTTTAAGTGAAATTGCGGGAATAGCATCTATCCAAATTGCCTCTGAATTAATGACTACTACCAATAATGGAAAGGGGTTATTAATGGGAAATATCACAGGAGTAGTTCCAACAGAAGTTGTAATTTTAGGCGCGGGAATTGTAGCGGAATATGCCGCTAAAACGGCAATTAGTATGGGAGCTAACGTTCGTCTTTTTGACAATTCCATTCAAAAATTAAGACGTTTACAAAATAACCTTCCCTTCCCTGTTTCTACCTCAACCATTCAAGATAAAATTCTTTTGAAAGCGCTAATGCGATGTGATGTTGTTATTGGCGCTATTCGCGGTAAAAATCGATCACCGATTGTCGTTACGCAAACCATGGTGGAAAGCATGAAAAAAGACGCCGTAATCATTGATGTGGCAATTGACAATGGAGGATGTTTTGAAACGTCTGAATTGACTACACATGAACATCCAGTCAAACGAAAATTCGAAGTCATTCATTATGGCGTTCCCAATATTACTTCGCGATACTGTAAAACTGCTTCTATGGCTATTAGCAATGTCATTACTCCATTTTTATTAGAATTTGCGGACAATGGCAGTCTAGAAGGTACCGTATTTACAGATAATGTCTTAAAATCTGGCATCTATACCTATAAGGGATTAATCACAAATAAGGTAGTTGCTGATTGGTTCAATTTAGATTACAAAGACATTCGACTTTTTGCGTTCTAATTTTTTGCTAATTATTTAGTTTTACAACGCTATATTGCTACTTTTGTACAAATTTTAAAGAAATGAGTTTTATACAAAGACTTGCGTACTATTTGTTTGGCCTATTGATTGGCTGCATGTTTTTATTTTACTTTTTTGGAGAAAAGAAAACTGAGTTTTGCTATTTACCCAATTGTAGAGTATTGAAAGACCTGAGAAGCAAGCCTGTTCAATATAGTTCAGACGCAGAATTTAAATTAAAAGAAGGTTGGGTTGTAGAAGAGGATATTCGAAAATCACTACAATATGGCAAAGTAGATTTTGATCAAAGTAATGTTGATTTTGAAAAGGGTAAACTTTATGTCATCAGTGGACGTAATGCCAACAATGATCCTATTACAATTAAGATTGTCAATTACACGGATAAAATCACACTTTTAGATATAACAAAGCCCTAATTTTTTAGGGCTTTTGTCTTTTTATACCGGATCTATTTATGTTCGGTTGAGTGAAGTTGCTTGCTTAAACGCTGTTGGAGTCATACCCATCATCTTTTTAAATTGCGTACTCAAATGAGCTACACTACTGTAATTTAATTGAAAAGCTATTTCTTTCAGCGTTAATTCATCATCGATTAATAATTCCTTTACTTTTTCAATCTTTAGATGGATGAAGTATTGTTCAATCGTCGTCGATTCAATTTGAGAAAAAAGCTGGGTCAAATACAGGTAGTCTTTATTTAATTGTACTGCCAAATATGTAGATAAAGGAGTTTCTAATATCAATTGATCCGATTGTAATAAATCAGTCAACAAAGATTTAACTTGAGTAACCAACTGGCGTTCTTTGTCATTGAGTAACTCAAATCCAATCTCTTCTAGTTTTTGGCTTAGCTGTTGTACTTCTGTCTCTGTCAATTGCTCTTGTAATTCTACTTCACCTAAATGAATAGCAACAGCTGTCTGGTTCATTTCTTGTAAAATCTGCTCTACGGCTAATATACAACGATGACAAACCATATTTTTCACATATAATTTCATCTGTTGTTTACGCTTTTACTAGTTTATGATTCACCTGTTGTTCCCTGCCACTGGTACATCCTTTTCTCCTTTTTTTACTCTTAATCGACTCAAAACAATAATCTTGATGCTCGTTATACGTAAAGTTTATTCGTTTTGTCTTATTTACGATATGGATATATATATTCATTTTATGGTTCATTTTACTCTCAAAGATAGAAAAAAGGAGTTGAACCTGAGCATTTCTCTTCAGGTCCCATCAAAATGAACATAAAAAAAGCTATCTGAAAAGATAGCTTTTTTAATTTATACGGATAACAAATGTAGTGAATCGCTTAATTCTGGCTTTTCTTGCACGAAGCTGCTCACCCATTTTCCTAATTGTTCAACATCATAAGGCACTAAATGATTTAATGCTTTTTGTAACTCTTTATAAAACAATTTCGAGTCAAAACTAACACTCTCTAAGATCGTCGTTGCATAGTTCAACATTATTCTTGTTTTCATAACTCTATATTTTAAATCTTACTCTGTATAAACATACTTATTTTTTTATTCAAATCAAGTTTACATCCTATATTTTAATATTTTTTTAATACTTCATGTTTTTAGGCTAAACACCTCTATTAAACGTAAAAAAACAAGACTTATTATACGAAGTATAAAAATAAGTCCTATTTATTAGGAATACTAAAATTCTGCCTCCTTATACTAGTGTAATCTTAAAATAGTCATACCTAAATTCAAAATAAGTTGTACTTTAATCCCTAAACATTTCAATTTAGTATTACCTATTCAAACCTTTGACAATGAAGTTAAAATCAAATTTTTCACGTGGCGCTGTGCTTATTTTAACGATTATATTCTTAATTACTGCCGTTACTTTTGAAATTTTCGAGCTGAGTTCTTTACCTGCACAATTTTTTGGTACCTTGTTGGGTGTAGTCATTACTGCTATTATTACCGTTTTACTGTTACAAGGGCAAACGAAAAGCGAGGAATTAAGAGAGCGAAACCTTAGGGTCTTTGAAAAGAAACAGGAAGTTTTCTTTCATTTCTTAACGCAATTAAATACTATTCTACAAAAAGAAAAGCTGACGTTGCATTTGAGTCATGATAAAACCTTAGAACGAGAAGTAAATAGTTTACAAGATTTACTTTTTGAATTTGGTTTTTTACAGATGCACACCGCTACAGATACTTTTGATCAAATCTTACTATGTGTTGGAAATTTAATGGAAGAAAGCAAAAAAATAAAGCTACTTGAGGATAAAACTGAAAAGGATTTTGAAGGGTATTATAAAGTCTTAGCTACAGATTTCTTTGCTATTGTTTCCCTTTTAAAATTAGAATTGTACAACGCAGCCCCAACGGATATCAATAAAAAACAGCTGGATCGCATCATCAAGCTTTCGTTTTAAACATAACAGCTCAATATAACAATCCTACCAGAACCGCTCCTTGTTTAGAGTGGCTCTGGTAGGATTTTTTTTACAAGAGATGACTAACTCTACAAAAAGCTTCATTCTCGCCTTTTAATTTCCTAAAGCAGCCTGAATGCGATTGGTCGCTTCTTCTAAGCTAATTCCATTGTAGAGATCGCGAACAAGATCATTATTTTCCTTTTGATGCAGGTAAATAAACGGGCGACCTTTTTCATTATCTACTTCTACATTAACCCCAACCTCCATACATGTTGTAAATGAATAGGGAGCAATATGATTATTGAGCCATCCAAAATAGGTCGTTTTAAATGCTTTATTTTCAAAGTTTTCGTAGTATTCTTTGAAGCTTTTTTCGCTGAGTGAAACCCAAACGCCATAATCTAAATCTTGGCATGCCTCTGTCACAGTTTGAATCAAGACAACCCGAATAAAATAGTACGTATGTTCTGGATTAATAATGGCACAAAAATCGCTGGTTACTTCCGCATCTTCTTTTTCTTCTTCTGTCAATTGCGCATAACTCAAAGGCGTTGGATAAACTAATGCAGGCCAATCTTCATGTTCTTGTCCACAATGTTCACACGTATACTTCATTTTTTTATTTACAATATTACGTTTTTTTAGAATGCTGTGGTTGTTTTTGATGAATGACTTAGCCTAAACAGCAGTATAAATCTCGTTTTATATTCAAGTTACGATTGATCACTTTCTGATTCCCAAAAAAATGGATACGCTAAAAAGAGTATCCATTTTCAATGAACTAAAAAATTATTGTGCCCAAATTAATTTGGAATTCATGAGATCCCCTCCTATTCTTGCTGATGCAGCGTCTTTATTGACCTTATTGACGAGATTAAGGTCGGTTGGATACGTAATTCGTTCAGGTAAATCAATCAACCCATTCGCAGCATTGAAGGTATATGTTGTTTGCTGTTGAGGTCCTGGGGCAATTAATTCGTGCATTTGTCCAGGTAATAACAGTGTTTTAGGGTATTTTGTTCTTCTGTATTCGGCCCAAGCTTCGTAGGGTTGTAAAAATAAAGCAATGTATTTTTGGGTGAGTATGGTTTCTACATTCACCACAGTCATTTTTTTAAGATAATCTGCAATATCAACTTCTGAGACCTCCCATTTTTCCATAGAGGCTCGAATTCCCTTAGTGTAATTTTCTTGAGGATTCACCCCTAATTCCGCCAGAATAAAGGCAACTTCAGCATATTCCATTACTATTTCAGTATTATCCGCTTTGTATATCGTTCCACTGAATTGAGAAGCGTACCCTGCTTGACTTCCTGTATACGCATCAGTCAATCCGATGGGCATTCCGATATAAAACTCAGGGGTACGTGTGACATAGTTATTTTTTTCAATACAAGGTTCCGCTGCTTTACTACTATCATAATAAAAAGCAAGCATAACCTCTGAAGTTTTCCCTTTGTCATCAGTCACTTGTTGACTCGTTGGTGCAACCATTTTAAACAATCGTGGATCGATGATTTCCGCAAAGGGATTAACCTGCATTGTTTTCGTTTCTCCTTTAAGCAATTCAACAAACGTGTTGGTTGGAGAAAAATCATTTCTTTTGCCGACAAAAGCATCTAAGTAGAAAGAAGCCGGTTTTACAGGGTCGTTTTGGAATTTTTGCCCGACATTATCCAGATTAGACACCATTAGTTCCGCAGTATTGGCTATTAATTCGGCTATATGCGTTTGAGCTATAGGGAGTACATTTTTGACGCGATTAGCAATTCTCAAGCGCAATGAATTGGCGAATTTCTTTAATTTTAAAGGAGAGCCAAATAAGAAATCTCCATCGCTAAAGACATTCGCAGCCTCCATGTTGATGGATGCTGCAGCTTCTTTTAATTCATTCATTAAATCCGTATAAATCTTCTCTTGAGGAGCGAATTTAGGCGTTGTTATTTCATGCTCTGTTCCTAAGGTCATCGCTTGAAAATCGGGATCTTTAGTTGCGTAAGAATAATACGGAACATCTCCATACATATCGACCAATTGCAATTGTGCATAAGCGATCATGATACGTGCTGCTGCCAATTGGTTTGCTGGGTCCCCATAAGCAAGTACTTTTTCTTTCTGACTGGGATCTGTGACGATATCAATAATTTGCTTGTATCCTTTTACTGCTAAAAAAAGATCGGTATATAAACTATTATTCACTTCATTTCTAAACTGATAGCGATCTTCGGCTGTATAATTTCGCTGGGCTGAATATTGAATCCAAGGCAAGGCCATACGTCCAGAAGGCATTCCTCTTCTAGTACGAGTCATCAATTCCTTATTGGTATTATTAAATAGCCCACTTGTTGTTACTTCAGTAGGTTGATTGGGGCTATTATTGATTGCCTCCAAATCCTTATCACAGCTAGTGCAAAGGATAAGGCTAAGCATTCCGATAAAAAGGTAGCTATATATTTTCATCTGATTAATTACAATTTAAATTTTACATTCATCCCATAGGTTCGTGTAGAGGGCAAAGATGCTCCTTCAATGGCTTGCACATTATCACTAGCATAGGATGCCATTTCAGGATCCATTCCCTTCCAAGCAAGGTTCCAAGTAAATAAATTGCGTGCATACAGCCCAATCGTAATTCCTTTAAACGGGCCTAACCATTTGGTTGGTAAATCATATCCTAATGTAATTTCTCTCAATTTGATATAATCTGCATCAAATACATTTTGTGCATCTACCGTGGTATTATGCGCTTTAGCCCAATCGATAGCACTGACGACTTGATCATTTTTCGTTCCATCTGCTTTGACTCCATCCAAAATTAATCCCGTTTCTCGAATATTATTTGCTGTTGTTTCTTCTAACATACCGGAATACATCCCATATAAATGTGTGGTAGAAAAATATTTTCCTCCATTTTGGATATCAATTAGCAACCCGAGATTGAGGTTTTTATAGCGGAAACTATTGCGGATTCCCATGTTGTAGTTGGGCAAATAAGAGCCTAATGCTTTAACTTCTGAGGCGAGGTACAAACCATCTTCCCCTATTTTTTTATGCCCTTGATCATCATATACATAGTCTGTTCCGTAGATTTGTCCATAAGCCTCCCCTATTTTTCCTTGTAGAGTAACGCGGAACGGAGCTCTAGCGATTTCCACCGATTCCACCCCTTCTGCTAATCGGATGAGGGTATTTTTATTCTTGGCGAAGTTCCAGGTTATTTGCCACGAAAAATCGTCCAATTGAATAGGCGTTAGGTTCACCGTAGCTTCAATTCCTTTATTTCTCATATCTCCCGCATTCATCCAACGATAGGCGAATCCAGTTGCGGCATCGTATTGTACACGGGTAATGAGGTCTTTGGTTTCAATCTCGTAGTAAGACAATTCAAATCCGATGCGATTATTGAGAAATGCAGCTTCTAACCCTATTTCTTTAGTGGTCATTCTTTCGGGTTTTAGATTTGGATTATTCGCGGTATTATCTAGTGCGTAGGTTGGTTGATCCAAGAAAGGACCATTAATTCTGTAGTAGTCTTTGGTGCGATAGGCTTCTGTATCATTACCCACTTGTGCCCAACCGAGACGAATTTTACCCAAATTCAACCAATCGATTTCTGGAAGTAGATTTGAAAAAATAAACGTTCCGGTCAAGGAAGGATAGGTGACGGATTTTTTCACGGTAGAAAACCAATCTCTACGCACCGTTCCTTCGATAAAGAGGTATTCTTGGTAACTCAAACTTACGGATCCAAATATGGAATTTGTTCGCGTATGCGTCCAATCATTAGACGATCGAGCTGTTGCTTTACTATTACTCAAGTTATAAAGATTGGGAAGATTGAGTCCTCCTACCGTTGATCCATAGAGGAAATCATTTCGTTTTTCACTTCGATTCACCCCGATAAAAGCGTTTATTCCGAAGGTTTCGAATTGATTATCATAGTGTAGTCTTCCTTCGTAATTGTATTCCGAAATATTGCGTTTGGCCTGAGAATAAGAGGAAGTTGCTTGAGAACCTACCGCTACTTGGTCATCAATAGTCCAGCTGTATTGATCTCCATAAACCGTTCCGACAGCATAGAGTTGATCCGAAAAATTATACGTTAATTTAGCATTTCCATACCATCGTGTACGCACATCTTGAGCTGTATTTTCATGAATTACCCAGTACGGATTATCCGAATAGGCTGGCATCCCATTATCCCAAGACGTTCGATTCCAAGAACGTTGATTGCCATTGGCTAATTTATAGTCCTTCAGTTTTTCGAAGTCGATTTGACGTTGTCCCCATTGAAAGAATCGCTCCACTACTGAATTATCCCCATAGCCGACTACTGGACGATTAAACCCTTTCGTATACACATAATTAATATTCGTTTCAGCTTTCAGGTTTTCACTTATTTTAGTCCCCGCATTCACTGTAAAATTATTGCGTTGAAGCTTAGAGGTTGGAATAATACCTTCTGTCACTTTGTTGTTAAAAGCCATTCGGATATTACTCTCTTTGAATGATTTAGCAATCGATACCGATTGGTTGTAGGTAACTCCTGTATTAAAGAAGGATTTCACATCGTGTTTCGATTTTTCCCAGGGAATTTCCTTCATATAATCTTGTCCAAATTCGGGATCAAAAGCATTCCAGGGCAGGTAGGGTGTTCCATCGAATTTAGGTCCCCAACTTTCGTCCAATATATACTCTGGAATATTATAGACTTTACCATTAATCTCCTGTCTTTTAAATGTTTCTGTAGAACCGCCTCCATATTTTGTTTGCAGTTTGGGCATGATATTGATGGATTCAAAGGCTAGTCCTGAATTCAATTCAATTTCTGTGCGTCCATTTTTAGCGGACTTCGTCGTGTAAATGATAACGCCATTTCCTCCTCTATTGCCGTAAAGTGCAGAAGCTGGTCCACCTTTTAAGACGGTGATGGATTCTATATCATCGGGATTAATATCCGCTGAACCATCCCCATAATCGCGTCCACTTGCACCGCGTTGCATATCAATATCTGCGAGATTAGTGTTATCTAGGGGAATTCCATCCACAACAATAAGCGGTTGGTTATTTCCTACCACTGATTTGATACCGCGCAAGACAATACGTGTGGAACCTCCCATACTCGAAGGGGCTGTGACTTGCAAACCAGAAACATTCCCTGAAAGCGCGTTGACCGCATTGGATTGTCCTGCACCAGAAATCTGTTCTCCTTTCACTTCTTGAGAAGAATACCCCAATTTTTTCTTGTCCCTTTTGATTCCTAAAGCCGTTACAACAACAGCTTCTAGCATATTTTCCTCTGCTGTCATTTCAACATTAAAAACACTTGCGTTGGTTACCTTGTACTTTACTTCTTTCATCCCGATGAACGAAAAGACAAGTACATCCTCTTGTTTTACTTTTAGCATGTATTTTCCGTCTAAATCCGTTTGAACTCCTTGTTGAGTTCCTTGAATTAAAACCGTTACACCTGGTAAGGGCATTCCGCCTTCTGTTACCATTCCCGAAAATTCTTTCTCTTGTGCTTGTGCAAACTGAATAAATATGCAACACATACAGAGAAAGTAATACCTTAATTTTGAATTCATTGTGTCTTTTGATTAGTTTCTGAACCAAAATTAGCTCCATCCTTTTTATAAAAAATTAAGAAAACAAAGGGGGTACAGCCAGTTCTCCCAAACCAAATACACGATTAAAACCATAACTTGAAAAAATTATATTATTCAATGTTTTTAGAACTTCCTAACACCAAAACAGAGTAAAAAACACCATTACTTTATACTAATTTTAAGATTTAATTTTTCAGGATTTAGCAGAATTTGAACCACATGCATTGATTTTATTTCTTTTCTTTATATAGTTAAACGTTTCACATTTACAGCAAAAGAGAAAAATAAATTATAGAACTTTACGTATCAAAATCAAATTACTATGCAATCGCTTCAAGATCTTTATCGTTTTTCACAGACTTTATCCTATAGTGAACAGGTGATGCCTACCTTATTTATTGGTCATGGTTCACCTATGAATGCTATAACGGATACTGTATTTTCACAAAATTGGCATAGTTTAGGTCAATCTTTACCTACACCTAAGGCCATTCTCGTTATTTCTGCTCATTGGTTAACGCAAGGAAGTGCGATTACCGCCATGGACTTCCCAGAGACTATACACGATTTTAGTGGATTTCCGCAACCTTTATTTGATGTATCTTATCCTGCTCCAGGCGATCCTTCTTTAGCCGTTGAAACTCAGCAATTGGTTCAGCCTTTTGATCTTCATTTAAATCATGATTGGGGTTTAGATCACGGTACTTGGTCTATTACGAAACACATGTTTCCACAGGCGAATATCCCCGTATTACAGCTGAGTATTGATTATTATAAGCCGTTGGACTACCACTATCAATTGGCCCTCCAATTACGTGAATTGCGCAAAAAGGGCGTTTTACTGATCGGTAGTGGTAATATGATTCACAATTTACGTCTGTTATCTTGGGATCAAATGGAAAACAATTACGGGTTCGATTGGGCTATTGACATCAATGCTGTGCTTCAACAAGCGATTGCTGACCATGATTTTAAGCGTTTACTTGACTATGAAAAGTTACATCCACACATTACGCTTGCTATCCCTACATTGGAGCATTATATCCCTATGCTGTACAATTTAGGTTTAAAAGACAAGAAGGATGAATTAATGTTCTTCAATGATGCCTATGTAGGGGGCTCATTAAGTATGACTTCTTTTATGTACTATCAATAAAAAAATAAGAGCGCTCGATAAATCGAGCGCTCTTGTGGGCTTAGTGCTGCTTATTTTAAATCCTACAGCAGGATCATCGAAAAAAAATTGCTTTGTTGTTTGTTATGTGTTTGTCCTACATTTCTATAATAATGAACTCACTACGTCTGTTTAACTGATGTTCTTCCACTGTACATGGTACGCCATTACTACATTTATTTAGTAATTGACTTTCACCATATCCACGACCTGTTAAACGGCTTGGATCAATTCCTTGTCCAATCATCCACTTGATTGTAGATTTCACACGACGATCCGATAAACTCATGTTGTAATCGTCATTTCCTCTACTATCCGTATGTGAACGAACATCGATTTTCAATGTTGGGTATTCTTTCATGACCTCTACTACTTTCATCAACTCAATCGAAGCATCTCTGCGGATATTTGATTTGTCAAAGTCAAAGTAAATCGGTTGAAGTTTCAATTTCTTGAATAAATCGTCGTTTATACCTAGTGGTTTTTCTGTTTTCTCTAATCCGATATTCACTGTTTTAACCCCTGGTTCGCGATTTACGTTAAAAGCAACTTCCACCGTATTGTATAATTTTTTCTCTGCTTTGATGCGGTACTTATGTCCACAGTCTAATAAAGAAGTAACGTAATATCCTTTGCTATTCGTATAAATGGTATCTGATTTTTGATACATTGCATCAGAAATTACCACAAGGGCATCGACTAATACTTCATTAGTATCTTTATCATATACGGTACCTTCAATCGTTTGCTTACATGGTTTCTCTGCAAGGAAATAAATATCATCTGATCCTTTACCATCTGCGCGATTTGAACTAACAAACCCTTTGTTTTGTTTTGGGTCTAAATAGAATCCAAAATCATCAAGGCTACTGTTAATCGGCGTTCCCATGTTTACCACAGGTCCAAAAGTACCATTCGGATATAATTTAGCTGCAAATATATCCATTCCTCCTAAACCTGGATGTCCATCAGAGGAGAAATATAATTGAAAATCCGAAGATATGAAAGGAAAACTTTCTCTTCCTTCAGTATTTATTGTTTTTCCAAGATTTTCCACAGGTCCGTACCCTCCATTTTCATATAAAGCTACGCGGAATAAATCCGATTGTCCTAGTGTTTCCTTTCTATCTGAGACAAAATACAACCATTTATCATCAGGAGTTAAAGCAGGATGGGCTGTATTGAAATTGTCCGAATTAAACGGTAATTCCTCTACTAGTCCCCACTTCCCATCCGCTTGCTTTACTGCCTTGTATAATTTTAATAAAGAGGTTTTATCTCTATTTTGTTTGCTTTTTCCACTGGCTTTGGAATTGTTACGCGTGAAATACATTGTATTGCCATCTTGTGTAAAGACAGCTGTTGCGTCATTCACTTTAGACTCAATCTCTGGTGCAAAAAGCACAGGTTCTCCAAAACCATTTTGATCAATCGTAGCGCTATATAAACTAGTATAACTTTCGTTGGTCCACGAGTGAATTTTACTTCCACTTTCGTGCTCTGTTGCACGTGCTGAAGTAAATACAAATTGATCCCCAAGAAGGGTTCCTCCGTAATCAGAGTATTCCGTATTGATGTTTAACAATTTAATATCGTAACGATCTGAAAAGTTTTCGATATGCTCTAAGTAATCGCGGTTTTTATTGTACAACGCTGATCTAGAATCCTCTTGCTCTAAGGCAGCAAAACGATCCATCATTTGTTGTGATTTGGTATAATCTTGTGCTGCTTTTAGCGTTTGTGCATAGCGATAGTAATATTCAGAAGATAAAGCGGCTACATCTTTGTCTTCGTAATTTCCATCAAATAGCTCCGTATACCATTTATTTGCTTCTACTAACTTTCCATTGAAATAGTAAGCATCCGCTAAGTTTTGTAAAATTGAAGTATTAACGAATCCTTTATCAGCGATACGCTCATATACTTTAATTGCGTCGATATACGCCAAGCGATCAAAACTCTTATCTGCTTGTTTTTCTTTTTTTATCTGGCTGTATCCTGAGAAGCTAAAGCTCAAAGCTGCACTCAGAATTGCCAGTTGTATTATCTGTTTTACCATACTTGTAACAATTAGAAGAACCTTGGCGCAGTAATACGCTTATAGCTGTTAAACAAAGTGAATCGCATGAATATCTCGTGAGAGCCTGAGTTATAGTTGGCTAATTTTGTTGTTTCCGCATCGTAACTATATCCAACAAAGATATTTTCTGACACTTGGAAACCAACTAAACCACTTATAGAAGCATCCCAACGATAAGCAATTCCCGCTGTAAATTTATCAACAAACATAAAGTTTGCAGATAGATCCACTTGCAATGGAGATCCTTGCTCCATTTTTGCCATAGCTGCAGGTTTGAATTTGATATTGTTATTTAAATCAAACACATACCCCCCTGTTAAATACACGTGCATTTTTTGACGCAGTGTTTTCGTGTCATTGTCGTTATAACGTGAACGCGTTAACATATTTGGTATAGATAATCCTACATATGCTTTATCTGAGTATAAGAATAATCCCGCTCCAACATTGGGTGTAAACTTATTCTTGATATCATTTTCTGCTACTGGATCTGTCGGATTGTAAATATGCAATTTGCTGTAGTTTACATCTAATAAATTTGCCGATCCTTTTAATCCGAAGGCTAATTTAGTGTGGTAATTCAAATCAATCGCATAGGATAAATCAACAGATAGCGTATTATCATCCATTACCCCCAAGTGATCATTTACAAAGTTCACTCCTAATCCCAATCCTGAATCTCCTAAAGGTGTATTTACCGATAGGGTTGCTGTTTTAGGAGCTCCTTCTAATCCTACCCATTGGGTGCGATATAAACCGAAGATGTTTAACCCTTCTCTACTCCCTGCATATGCCGGGTTTATATTGGAATGGTTATACATGTATTGCGTATACTGTGGATCTTGTTGCGCATAGGTTTGCGTCATGCTGAGCAAACCTATACCTCCAAGAACAATCGTCTGTATTGTGTTTCTTAATTTCATCTAGTTTTGATTTAATTAGACTCCAAATGTAAATTTGCAGCTTTCTTAATCATGCGACTACCATTTTGGTCTTTGTACTCATACGTTACAACGTAGTAGTAGGTACCGCTTGGTAATTTCTTGCTCTTATCTATGGTTACGCGTCCTTCAGAATATCCTTTGAATACATTTGAACTTCCATCTCCATTAGGGTCATAGCCTTTGGTTTCATATACTTTTACCCCCCAACGGTTGAAAATCTCTACGGTGTTGTTTGGATATTTATTGATATTATCAATGATAAAGTAATCGTTTTTACCATCTCCATCTGGTGTTACCAAGTTATAAATTACGATATCACCATCTAAAATCCAGTCTTTTTTCACTGTAGCTAACGTAAAGAATCCATATCCTTTTACCGCTGCTACCGTCGTGATTTCTTTCGTTGACATATCCGCAACTCCACCTTCATCTACCCATAGTTGTTGTTTCGCATCCCAACGCACAATGTGCAATTCGTTTTCTGGATCTGCAATAATAGAAGCTGGCGTTGTACGCTCATCCCAACTTAACGTTAATAGGATGTCACTTTTGGTATCACTTCCTCTATCGATTAACCAGTACTCATTCGTATCCAATTCTTTGATTACACCCGCTGTTGCCGCGCGTGCAGTAAAGAATTGTTTGTCTTCTGTACGGTATTCTCCAAGGAAAACATCTTTGATATCTTTAGGCGCAGTAATACGCGCATAACGATACATCTGTTTATCTCCTTTTGGATATTGGAAAGGTTCATTTCCGATCTTTTCTACTAAACCTTCTGCGTGTGATGCATCATCTACATTCGTTGCTTTAGATCCAGGGTGGAAACTCAACATCCCCTTTGATATTTTTGCTTCTGGATCAATTGTAGGATCTACTTTGATGATTCCATCAAGAAAGTCCATTGTTCCATGAACGTCGATGTTGTTTTGCAAATCAAACGCTACTTCTTTGGTATCGTTATTCAACTGTACATTGTAAAACTTAGAAGGAGATTTACCACTTAGCAACTGTGATCCATGCTCATCTTCATAACGGGTAAAAACAGCCGTACTTGTACTGTTATTCTTTCTCTCTTCATCAAAAGAATAATATCCATTATTGTTGAAATCGCGGTAAAAATAAGCCGTTCCTCCGTTCACTACAGAAGCTCCCTCTTGGTTATCAAAGCTGTAGATCGTGGAAATAATTCCATCTCTACCTACAACCATCTCTCCTTGATTAACAAAAGAAGCTTGATTCTCTTGTGCTACTGCCGCTACACTAACACCTAAAATGCTTAGGAAAAGTACTCGGTTGCTATATATTTTTTTCATACTCTTTCGTTTAGATTATTGAATAGCAGAATTTAACAACATTGGATTTGTTACAGCAGGACAATCTTTTACTTTTATTTCAAATACATTAGACGTTGCTGTACAAGTATTGTTACTTACTTTTAAACGCAATTTTGTACCGTTTAATTGAGTATCCGCATGTTTCACTTCAATTGTATTATTCGTAACCACAACTTTATTCGTGAAAGTAGCATTAGTTAACGTTTGCCATGTTGTTCCTGTTGTTGAATACTCCCAAGTATAGCTCAATCCTGTACCTGTTGTCTGCACGGTAGTTGTAACATCAAAATTCGAACAAATTTCCATATCTGTTACTTCTCCGTTGATCACTGGTAAAGCATTAATTGTAATCGTAAATGGTTTCTTTGGTCCAACACATCCGTCTTTTCCTTCTGCTACATAGTAGTTATGTACCCCAACTGTTGTAGGATTTGGTTCTCCTTCCAGTTTAGTCGTTCCATTAGCAGCAAAATATACCAAAGCATATTGATTGGTCACTCCTATTTGAGATAAAGCATTTTCTAAAACGATTGGTTCTCCAAAACACACCGTAGTATTCTTTGCTGTTGGTTCAGTTACCACCTTGTCTACACTAATTTCTAATCTAGCATAACAACCATCTCCCATACCAGGTGTCATCACATAGTACATTCTTTTTGTACCATCAGCATTCACAGGGAAATTTCCAGTAATTAATCCATCATTTGAACTATATGTTGTGGGTTGTGTACTAAAGAACTTCGCTCCCGTTGGATATTTTGCTACAACTTCGTTTCTTGAAAAACCATTTGCAGGTATATCACAAAAAACTCTGAATTGCATTACATTATTTTCAACTGGTGGGTTACAATTTTGTAAGAAATCAACACTCAAAGAAATCGTTGACATAAAATCATCATATACAGGTCCCGCACACGCACCACTTCCGTAATCTCTCACTAAATCTGATCCTACTTCAGTTGTAGACGTAGCACCTACTCCAGAAATTTTACCGTTGATACGCACTTCTAAACCACAAACATTAGTAGATAGTAAAACACAGTTATCCGATACTTTGAAGTAATATTTTAGCTTCGCTAATAGTGTTTTCTTATCTGCTCTTTGATCTAAAGGCAAAGTACCAATATTCCATACAATTTTTCCTCCTGCAGTAACATTGGGATCATTTGTACCACCTGTTGGAGGAAACCAAATTACGCTTCCACCTACTGGAAATCCAGTTTGTACCTCTGCGCCTGCAAAATGTAAATTGGACGGTACAGGAATTTCTATTTTTGAAGTGTTTACCGCTTCTGTTCCTTTATTATATACGTCTAATTCAAAACCAAATCGTTGTCCGGGAGAAATTTGTCCGTTATTGCTTGGAGTTACTCCATCAACAGCTATGGCTTTATTTTCTCCAATAATTTCAGGGACGTAAGCATCTACTGCAAAAACAATATTATAAATAACATAGGTATCTTGTGTACTTCCATAGCGGAAAGTTGTATTGGTTGCATTATTACCTATATATTTATTGTTGCTATTATCTAAATCAAATTTGGCAATATCAAACCCTGTATTATTAATTAAAGAAGGGTTTCTAGCTGTATTTCCTACTGCGATTGAAGAGTTAAAAAAGTTACCTGTTGTATTACCTCCATGAGACAAACGATCATAGTTATTACCTCTCTTAATTTCGAAATAATCTCCAGCAATCGTACGATCTCCTTCACCAGCCATCATTCCTAACGTAACATTTACGTTTCCATATTGTGATGCTTTAAATCCTGAAATAGGCAATTCATACTTGTAATTTCCACCTGCTACATACGCATGTCCATCAAATACCGTAATATCTCTCCATTTCATTGTAGCATTTTTATAGATGATAACCATTCCCCATCCTCCATAAAAACCTGTTCCTCCACCATTTCCTTCAATAATTGCTAAATCAGCAACTGTGTAGGTTGCAGCTCCATTTTGACGTACATACTCAGTAACATCTGCATAAGCCGAATACATATTACCGTCCTGATTACTTGGATAATAGATATCCGAAGCACTAGCAACTACATCAATATACGACTTATCCTTTACTTTTAACTTTACTTTTCTCTTGTCTAATAACTTACTCTCTTGTACTTCCGCTTCTCCAGAAAAATCCATGATCATATAGTTATTATTATTTGTATAACTACTACTATTACCATTAGTAGCAGAATTACTAAATAACGTTTTAATTGTCAAGGTAGCCGAACCTGATCGTATCACTAAAGGTTGTTGTAGTTGTGCTGATTTAATGGAAGAAGAAGGATTTGTTATCCAAGCTGATAATGTTCTCCAATTTCCATTTTCCCATAAAAACACACCGCTCGGAGTAAAATCGATAATTGTAGTTGTCCCTTTAAAATCAATTTGATATCTCGTATAAAAATTTCGAGTGGATCCTTCTCTTACCTTAGATAAATTAATTCCATAATTGCTGAAATTACCTCCTGTAACTTTTATGTCTCCATCATAAACCTCTCTCATTACTGTATTATTAACAGTAAATGTCTGAGCGCTACTTCCTCCATCATGTGCTCTACCTGACCAATATAAACCTGCATACAGAATCTCCGTACATTCTCCGCCTGGCAATACTAAATCTGCAGAAGATGAGTTAATGGTATTTCCATCTCCATCAACATCTACGTAACGCATTAGATTACTACTATTATCTTTTTCTACAGCATAATCTACTAAAGTCATACTCGTATTCCCCAACATCAAGAAATCTCCTTGTACCTTATAATTTTTCACATTGGTATAAGGAATCGGCGCTTTTGCTGATTGACGTGGTTTAAAGTCTACTTTAATTTGAGCGAATGTTGAAGTTTCTGACAATAACACCAGACATAAAGTTAAAACAGTCAAAAGAGAAGCCTTAACGCTCTTCATAAAATTTTTCATAGTTTTTCTTTTAGCTTGGTTGTTCCATGGTATAAAACAAAACTTCCACAGTTGTATTTCCATTCAATTGATTCAATAGATTTGAAAATCTATTTTGAATAACTGTTTGGTTTAATACTTCATACGATTGAATGTAAATGTATTTTAAATTTGGCAATAAGTCTATTAATCCTGTTGGGATCACTAGCTCCTCTTGTCCATCCCAATCAATACTCAACGCAGTTACTTCATTCAATTGATTACTGAATTGTCCTGTTAATTTAGCAAAATCACGAGATTGGGTTACCTTCATCACTGATACTTGAACCGTATTTCCTTTAAAAAGTTCAGCCTCATTTTGAGTTGTTACATAAATCGTTGTAGACGCACCTCGAATCAAATGATTTAGCTGTTCTGCTTGTGTATTACTCAAATTACTCAATTTCGCTTGATATCCAATGATATTCTGCGCCTGTGCTTTGATTCCAAAGCACAGAGCAAAAATTAAAGTTATATATAAAATATTTTTCTTCATTATTTGGTTATTCTTTAACAGAGAAAACAATATTAATAAAGCTTCCTACATTTACATTCGCACTTCCATCTACAGTATAAGTCATTACTCCTTGAGCATCAATGCTTACAATTGTAAATACTCCTGGAGTAGCGTATGTTACGTGGAAACCTAGCTCCGTGGCTGGTAACACAGGTAAAGCTGTTGCTCCTGGGCTGCTCATTACGGGTGTTCCAAATTGTTTCTGATAAATAGTGTACAAATTAATAGTACCTGTACGAGTTCCATTATTAAAAGTCACCCCTTCTTGTGTCGCTTGATTCGCTGCAGTTGGTACCATTACTGATGGCATATAGAAGAATTTTGGCATTACTGCTTTTAATGCTTTCAATACTCCATCTGCATCCGTTACCACTACTTTATCATTTGCTCCTCCTTTGAATGCTGCCGTGTTGATTTTTTTTACTTGAACACCTCCGTCAGCTTTTATTACAACATGCTCGTCATAAAAAGCATTGGATTGCCCATTTGGAAAATAGCGATTACCTAAAGTAATAACTTGTTGTTCGGCTGCTGAAATCCATAACCCTTTGTCTGCATTAGCATTAATCTCTGATTTATCACTATTGTGGAATAGTTGTAATTTCGATTCTTGATTATCAATTTTTTTATTATTTGCAATCAAATTAATAGACGATGTGGTATTACCAAACATATTAATTCCCGTATGATTAGTATCATACGTAAACTGATGACTTTGCGTATTTTTCTTAAATGTCATATTAATCAATGAACCAAAATCAACAGTTCTCGTTGAAGCTGAAGGATTAGCTGCTAACGTTCCATCATGCGTATAGATATTTTCATGCGCTTTAGGAGTTTCCCAAGAAGTAGCAAGATCCTCTCCTTTTTTTACCGTTGTCAATACTTGCCCTTCAGTACCTGGAGCAATTTGCCCTGGTGTTAAGGATCCACCGATTTGAGCTAAATCAAGATTTCCTTGTTCTACACCTACCGTATATTCTGTATTATTTCCAGTTGTACCAGCTCCTGTAGTAACTACAGATACTTTGTTGTCTTTCCCTACAACAGTAGTTGTTTTTTGCTCTCCTTGAATCGCATCTTTCGATACATTCACTTGATATACTGTCGTATTTGCACTGGCAGGATCTACAGTAGAGGTCACTGTTGTGTTTACCCCATCTACAACCGTAGAAATCTTTTGTCCAGCTTGAATAACAGGACCTAAATCTAATTGACCTGTTTGTCCATTTACTGTTGTATTCAAGACTGTATTATTCGTAATGGTATTGCTAACATTAGCAATAATGTCTGTTGTTGCTTCTACACCATTTACAGTAGAAATAAGGGTATTCCCATTTGTATTTTCTACTTTACCAATTGTATGTGTCGTTGCTGGTGCAATCGTTGATTGATCCACCCAAGTTGTAAACTTCCCAGTCGCATCTGTAACCATTACTTGATTCGCTGTACCTGGTGTAATAGCTAAGCTTACCTCTTTTAACGTTGAATTCGCTCCATTTGTTTCTCCTCCAACTGTAATACCTGTTCCTGTAATTCCTTTTGAACTTGTAAGATTAGTTTCTGTTAAGCTTACTGCTTTCCATTTCCCTTCTGTTGCATCAAAAGTCAATACTTGATTTGCTGTTGGATTTACATCCGATACAGCAACTCCTTGAATAGCACCTACTATTGTAGCATTGGTTGGTCCTGTTACATCACCTCCTAAGTTAATTGCAGTAATATCTCCTTGTTGAGCAAAACGAACCCAACGATTCGTATCCCAATAGTAGTATCCAGGTGTTACATCGTCAGCTCCTTTAGCTGTCGTTGCTTGGTTATAAACCATTAACGATTGCTCTGGTGTATTAATCGGTGTTGTACCGTTTACTGTGCTTACTAAGTCAACACGCGGAATCAACAATCCTCTTTTAGAGGATTGTATATCTACTGCTGCTGATTTTGCAGGTTTATCTGTACCGAAACCTTGTTGTGCATGAGCTTGTTGCGTACCTAATGCCAATACTAAACCAAGTCCTGCAATTCCAATGTATCTTTTTTTCATCTTTGTTTTTCTTTTTTATTAGTTACGACCCACAACGATCCATTTCGCTCCGTTCGATTTGATAATCCATCCTTGATAAGGCATCGCTCCATACGCTAAAACGTCATTTCCGGCTTTGATATTTAAATATCCGTTGTGTGCTTCTGTTGTATTCGCAATTTTCACACTAATTGTTTGTCCTTCCGTTCCGTTAACTTCTGGTAAGTTTAACGTTGTATCTGTAGCGCCTAACATTACCTCAATTACGATTTCGCTCATTGATGGGTGGTAGTTATTTACTACAGAAGTATTTCCACCAATCGTTACGTTACCTTCTTGGTTGATTACTACATTTCCAGCAGCTGTATCAATCGTTGCCAATTGACCATCTGCTTGTACAACAACTGTTTTGTTCTTTTGAGCTGCATCTGCTGTAGTTAATCCTGTGATTGCTAATGATCCTTTTGCGCTGTCAATTGCTAAAACAGTAGGTGTATCAATAGTTCCTCCTAAAGCGATATCATTTCCAGTTTTAGTTAAACCGTTTGAAGCCGTTACTGTATTTCCTAAATCAGTTGGTGTTACCCATTCTGTTACAAAAACACCGTTTTCTTCTTTCGTTACTAAAACTTGACCTGCTGCTGTACCACCTGTAATATCAATCGTAGTTCCATCTAATAAAGCTTTCTCTCCACCAACTACACTAATTGATCCTGTTGGAGATGTTAACGCTTTCCCGTTTAACAACTCACCTGTAATTTGTTGATAACTAACTGATCCATTATCACCTGCTACTGGAACAGATCCTTTAGGAGCATTTGCAGTTCCTGTATTTGCAGTCATTTTTTCTGCTGTAACAGCACCATCTGTAAGTTCTGTTGTACCAATGCTTCCTTCTTTGATACTTAAATGAGTTGGAACTAATACTGCATCCTCTAATTGAGAAGCTTTATTTGTACCAATAACAATTTTTCCATCTGTTGTCAAATCTTGACCAATAGCTGAAGAAACGTTTTGATACGTTACTCCACCTTGTCCGTCAGCTACAGGTACTTGCCCTTCTGTTGCATTGTTTCCATTCGCTGTATCTTTCGATGTCATTTTATCTGCTGTTACTGCTCCTGCATCAATTTTACTATTTGTAACTGCTCCATCAGCAATACCTAATGTTACATCTTTTAATAAAGCATCTGCAACTTCTAACGTAGTCCCTACAGTTGTACCTGCAGTTACTGTAATTCCATTTCCTGTTAGTTTTTTAGCAACAATCCCCTCACCTTCAATTGCTTTACCAATCAAGTTTTCTGGAGAAGTTTCTCTTAACACTCCATTTGAATCTGCAACAACTACATTATTTCCTGTTAATCCAGCTTTATCTAATTCTACTAATCCTTCAACTGCTAACGTATTAGTAGCATCCGTAGTAATTTTAGTTGCACCTGTTAAAGCTCCACCTAATGTAATATCATTCGCTGCATCTTTTGTCAAACCGTTTGATGCGGTTACTGTATTTCCTAAGTTTCCTGGGGCAACCCATTTTGTAACTTTATTTCCATCAGCATCTGTTCCTGTTACCATTACCATATCATTGTCTGCACCAGGAGTAATATCAATTTTCACCTCTTTTAAAAGTGCTGTAGCTCCATTCCCATCAATTGTAATAGAAGATGAAGTCAACGCTTTTCCGTTTACTCCTTCTGTAATAACATCTTCTAATAATGCTTTTGGCGTCACTACTTTTAAGATTCCATCCGCTCCCATGATCACAATATTTTGTGTAGTTGCGTCAAATTCTTTTCCTGTAGTACCGTCTAATTTTTCTAAACCTGTAATAGCTAAAGTATTTCCTTTTTCTCCAGGTGTTGTTTCAATTGTTGTTGCTTTACCTAAAGCTCCACCTAATCCAACGTGTACTTTATCACCAACGATTTCAGCAGTAATACCATTTTCACCTACTACAGATCCTTGAATAAAATCTTCCGGTTTTACCCATTCTGTTGTATGAACAGTTTCTCCATTAATTACTTCTATTTTCGTAACTAATACTTGTCCTGCTTCAGCTCCTCCTTTTACACTTACTTCGTAATTTGTATCGTGTCCATCTGTTGACGGGGTAACCGTAACATTTGTTCCTGCTGAAACTGTTACTGCATTTCCTGAATTAGATGATACGAAACGCACCCATCTACCTAATCCTTGTTCTTTTGCATTTGCTACATTTGCAGCTTCCCAGTAATAGAAACCAGGCGTTACATCATTCGCTGTAGCTTTATTGTATACGAACAAAGCGTTTTCAGGTTTCGCAACTGGTCCAGCTTCTGTTGTTTTAGTTAAGTCTAATCTTGGGATTAATAAACCTCTTTTGTTAGACACGATATCGACAGCTGCTGAACGATCTGGTGTATTTGTTCCAAATCCTTGTTGAGCTACAACATTTGATGTTGTTAACACTGTAAAAGCTACTGCTGCTGATAGTATAATTTTTTTCATGATTAATTTCTGATTAAGTAAGGTGATTAAAATTTGTTAACGATTTGCCATTGTGTACCATCTGATACAAAGTCCCAACCAGAGTATGGTAAGCCTGTTTCTAGCTTTTTACCGTTTAACCCTGCTACGTTTCCTTCAACAACAACATAACCGTCTTCGTTCGTGTCTAGTTTTTTAATGGTGTATTTTTTTCCTTTATTATTTGCATCTGCTACTGGTAATGTGATCACGATACCTTCTGTTGGTGCTGCATCAGCATTTACTAATACTACTGCATCTTCTGCTACTAAAGCAGTTGCTGCAGCTACCGTTTTAACCGCATTCGCAACATCAACTTTCCAAATTGTTTCATTTGGTTTCGCTGCATCTACACGGCTAGAAACGGTTGTATTGGTACCATTTTCTAACACTACTGTTTTTTGTTCTGCTTGTACTACTGTTTGTAAATCTTGGTACGTTACATTTCCATCTTGGTCTGCAATTCCAACACGTGGAGCATCAGATGTACTTGTTCCTGCATCTAGTTTACCTGCTGTTACCGCTTTATCAGCAATACCTAAAGTCACATCTTTTAATAAAGAGCTTGCCACTTCTGTATTCAAGTTATTTCCAGCATTTTCACCTGCTGTAACTGTAATACCCACCCCTTTTAGCTTTTTAGCCTCTAGATCACCTTGTGTGATAACATCTTCAATCATGTTTTTCGCAGAGGTTTGTTTTAAAACACCTGCTGCATCTGCAATCACTAAGTTATTTGCTGTTGGATTCGTTGTTACAGTATCCAATCCTGCAATAGCCAATGTATTTGTTGTACTTGTTGTGATTACTGTAGATGCATCTAAATTTCCTCCTAATCTAAATTCACTATTTCCATCTGCGTCATTTACTACTGAAATACCGTTCTTAGCCGTTACTGTAGTAGCAACCACGTCTTTTGGATCTTGCCATTCTGTTACTTTACGAGACTCTACAATATCAGAACCATCAGGATTTTGTCCAACTACGACATTTTTCGTAACCGTAACTAAGACTTGTCCATCCGTTGAACCTCCTTTAAGATCTAATTTTGCATCTTTTAATAAAGCATCTGCTCCACCATCTACATAAATAGAAGCGGATGTTAATGATCCTTTAGTTCCTTCAACCGTTGTAATTTTTTCTAACAACTTCTCAATCGCTCCTTGTACATTCGTTACGTTTAAGTTTGTTGTTGAATCATCATAAGAAATTGCATTTGCATTCGCATCAATTTCTCCAATTACATCTCCGTTTGAGTTTTTGAACTCGTATACATTAGTTGTTGTATTTAAAGCAACTGATACTTCTTTTGGATCGATTGTTACTCCTGTTGCTCCTACTTTAGGTTGACCGTTTGCATCAATTTGATCTTCATTGTAATAGGTATATGTTCCATTTGTATTTTGTACAAATACCGTTACCGTTTCATTCGCTTTTACTACTTCGTCTAACGTTTTATATGTGATGGTTCCATCTGCATCTGCTACACCTACACGTCCGTCTAATCCTTTACCACCGTCTAATTTTTCAGCAGTAACTCCTTTATCAGCAATTTGGATATTTGCATCAGCTAATAATTTAGCTACACCTGATGTTCTTTCAATAAATTCAAGTCCTCCAGATACAATTAAATCTCCTTTTGTTCCTTCAACCGTTGTGATTTTTTCTAACAACTTCTCAATCGCTCCTTGTACATTCGTCACGTTTAAGTTTGTTGTTGAATCATCGTAAGAAATTGCATTCGCATTCGCATCGATTTCTCCGATTACATCTCCGTTTGAATTTTTGAACTCGTATACATTAGTAGTTGTATTTAAAGCTACTGATACTTCTTTTGGATCGATTGTTACTCCTGTTGCACCCGCTTTTGGTTGACCGTTTGCATCAATTTCACTTTCGTTGTAGTACGTATACGTTCCATTTGCATTTTCTACGAATACCGTTACCGTTTCGTTTGCTTTTACTACTTCGTCTAACGTTTTGTATGTGATGGTTCCATCAGCTCCTGCTACACCTACACGTCCATCAGCGCCTTGGCCTCCGTTTAATTTATCAGCAGTTACAGCTTTGTCTCCGATTTTATCTTCAGTTACTGCACCGTCAGCAATTTTATCTGTTGAAACTCCACCATCAGCGATTTGGATACCCGCATCTGCTAATAATTTCGCTGTTCCATCCGTTGTTCCTGTGAACTCTAAGCCTCCTGCTACTGTCAAGTCTCCTTTGGTTGTAGCAATTGTATTGGCTAACTCATCTAAAGCATCTTTTACATTCGTTGATGTTAATCCTGATGTTGAATTATCATACAAGATGTTATCTGAGTTGATATCTATCGTTGCGATTGTATTTCCCTCTGAATCTTTAAAAATGTATTTTCCTTCTGATTTAGATAAATCTTCTACAATTACTAAAGCAGGATCGATTGTTACTCCTGTTGCACCCGCTTTTGGTTGACCGTTTGCATCAATTTCATTTTCGTTGTAGTACGTATACGTTCCGTTTGCATTCTTTACTAATACCGTTACCGTTTCGTTTGCTTTTACTACTTCGTCTAATGTTTTATACGTGATTGTTCCATCAGCTCCTGCTACACCTACACGTCCGTCAGCGCCTTGGCCTCCGTTTAATTTGTCAGCTGTAACAGCTTTGTCTCCAATCTTATCTTCAGTTACTGCACCATCAGCGATTTTATCTGTTGAAACTCCACCATCAGCGATTTGGATACCCGCATCTGCTAATAATTTTGCTGTTCCATCCGTTGTTCCTGTGAACTCTAATCCTCCTGCTACTGCTAAATCTCCTTTGGTTCCTTCAACCGTTGTGATTTTTTCTAACAACTTCTCAATCGCTCCTTGTACATTCGTTACGTTTAAGTTTGTTGTTGAATCATCGTAAGAAATTGCATTCGCATTCGCATCTATTTCTCCAATTACATCTCCGTTTGAGTTTTTGAACTCGTATACATTAGTAGTAGTATTTAAAGCTACTGATACTTCTTTTGGATCGATTGTTACTCCTGTTGCTCCCGCTTTTGGTTGACCGTTTGCATCAATTTCATTTTCGTTGTAATACGTATACGTTCCATTTGCATTCTCTACGAATACCGTTACCGTTTCGTTTGCTTTTACTAATTCGTCTAACGTTTTGTATGTGATGGTTCCATCAGCCCCTGCTACACCTACACGTCCATCAGCACCTTGGCCTCCGTTTAATTTGTCAGCTGTAACGGCTTTGTCTCCAATCTTATCTTCAGTAACTCCACCATCAGCAATTTGGATACCCGCATCTGCTAATAATTTCGCTGTTCCATCCGTTGTTCCAGTGAACTCTAATCCTCCTGCTACTGATAAATCTCCTTTGGTTGTAGCAATTGTATTCGCTAACTCATCTAAAGCGTCTTTTACATTCGTTGATGTTAATCCTGACGTTGTATTGTCGTAACGAATGTTATCTGAATTGATATCAATTGTTGCGATTGTATTTCCTTCTGAATCTTTGAAAATGTAAGTTCCATCTGATTTAGATAAATCTTCAACGATAACTAAAGCTGGATCAATGGTTACACCTGTCGCACCTGCTTTAGGTTGACCGTTTGCATCAATTTCTTTTTCGTTATAGTAAGTATAGGTTCCGTTTGGATTTTTTACTAATACGGTTACCGTTTCATTTTCTGTAACAATTGTTTTGAATTTACTATTGTCTACATTCACCCAAGTGTTTGTAGCAGCATCCCATTCTTGGAA
Source organism: Myroides odoratus (assembly GCF_001549985.1). GTDB lineage: Bacteria > Bacteroidota > Bacteroidia > Flavobacteriales > Flavobacteriaceae > Flavobacterium > Flavobacterium odoratum_A. Next base: position 97,236 of record NZ_LROZ01000014.1, read on the forward strand.
AATTACATCTCCTGTCGTTTGATCATAAACAATTTTAGTGAATCCACCTGTTGTTTCTGTCAAATGTGTGATGTAATCGTTGATTGTTGGATACGTACGTCCATCAACTGTGATAGGTCCGTTCGTTACAATTTCCTCAAAGTTGTTGACTACGCCACCTACTACATCAATTGCATAAATACCCGCTGGTAAATTCGCTGGAGTTACCGTTGTTGGAACCACACCGTTATTTGCAATTAGGTATTCTTCTGATACGTAATATTGGTTTCCGTCAACCGTAATGATTGTTGTTTTACTTTCATTCGCTTGAACGATAGTTTCAAATTTGCTGTTGTCTACATTAACCCATGAATTTGTAGAAGCATCCCATTCTTGGAAAATTACATCTCCTGTTGTTTGATCATAAACAATTTTAGTAAAACCACCTGTTGTTTGTGTCAAATGCGTGATGTAATCATTGATTGTTGGGAATGTGCGTCCGTCAACTGTGATAGGTCCGTTCGTTACGATTTCCTCAAAGTTGTTGACTACCCCACCTACTACATCAATTGCATAAATACCCGCTGGTAAATTCGCTGGAGTTACCGTTGTTGGAACCACACCGTTATTTGCAATTAGGTATTCTTCTGATACGTAATATTGGTTTCCGTCAACCGTAATGATTGTTGTTTTACTTTCATTCGCTTGAACGATGGTTTCAAATTTGCTGTTGTCTACATTAACCCATGAATTTGTAGAAGCATCCCATTCTTGGAAAATTACATCTCCTGTTGTTTGATCATAAACAATTTTAGTGAACCCACCTGTTGTTTGTGTCAAATGCGTGATGTAATCATTGATTGTAGGATAAGTACGTCCGTCAACCGTGATAGGCCCGTTCGTTACGATTTCCTCAAAGTTGTTTACTACGCCACCTACTACATCAATTGCATAAATACCTGCTGGTAAATTAGCTGGATTAACAGTAGTTGGAACAACACCATCATTAGCAACTAAATAAGCTTCTGATACGTAGTATTGATTACCATCAACGGTAATGATTTGCGTTTGGCTCTCATTGTCCGTAATGATTTTCTTAAATTTACTATTGATTACATTCACCCATTGTTGTGTTGCTTCATCCCATTGTTGGAAACTAGCATTTCTACTTTGGCTATCGTACACGATTTTAGTAAATCCACCTGTACTTTCCGTTAAATAGGTAATGTAATCGTTAATTGTAGGATAAGTACGTCCATCAACTGTAATAGGTCCGTGATTTACAAACTCTTGAAAATTATTCACCACTCCTCCTACTACATCAATTGCGAATACCCCTTCTGGCGTACTTCCTGCAGTCCATGTGTCGATTGTTGCTTGTGTAGGTACTCCATTTGCTTGCAAATAGGCTTCTGCAATATAGTATTGTTGTTTTTTTGCTGTATTAGATACAATAACGGTTTTACTTTCGTTATCCGTTACGATTTTTTTGAATTTAGCATTGCTAACATTCACCCAACTGTTTGTCGCTTCATTCCATTCTTGGAAAATAGCATCACCAGTCGTTGGATCGTATACAATTTTTGTAAATCCACCCTTACTTTCAGTCAAGTAGGTGATATAATCATTAATGGTAGGGAATGTGCGTCCATCTACAGTAATAGGACCATGATTCACTACTTCTTCAAAATTGTTAACAACACCTCCTACTACATCAATCGCATACACGCCTGCTGGTACAGTACCTGCAGTCCATGTGTCGATTGTTGCTTGTGTAGGAGCGTCGTTAACTTGTAAATACGATTCTGAAATATAATACTGTTGTTTTTTTGATGTATTAGAAACAATAACAGTCTTACTTTCATTCGCCGCAACGATATCGCCAAAATTGATTTCAACCTTGTCTCCATCGGCATTGATATAATATAATTTATCCCCTTCATAAATTACATTACCTTCCGTATTTCTAACAATATTTTTGATAAGGTTTGTCACCTTATCGCCTTCCATATTTAGGATATTTTCAAAGTTATTTACAACAATAGCTGGAATATCGCTCTCTGTTGTTAAACGTTGCCATGTATCAATATACCAATAGTAATAACCTGGAGTAACATCACTCACGGTATTAATATTGAATACTAACAAGCTATTTACGTTTCCATTCACGATCGTTTTAGTATCTTTAGTGCTAGATAAAGACACATTAGGAATCAAAATCCCTCGATCACCTTTTTTAGCATGAACTGTTAATTCAGCTGACTTATTTGGTGTTGATGTTCCAATACCCACCTGTGCGTTTGCTGATATTGCTCCCATAACAAGTGCAATTGGTATTAGTCTTTTTTTCATAACTTAATATTTTGTGTCGTATTATTCTTTATATTTCTTTTTGGCAATTAAAACTAGACGTTGTTAACAGAGGTCCTCGATTCAATTTGTCCATTTTATTCCTTCTTGTATTCCTGTCAATTCGTTCCTTTTTGTTCCATTTGAACACAAATTTGAACGATGCGATGAAACGCTTTTCACGCTATCATTTTTCTTTAACAAAAATCTCAATTATATATATAATACATGTTTCACATTATTAGCAAGGACTACATTCCAACAATCTGAATCAATATTAAAAACCTAAAAATCAAGTAATTAATAAAAAGAAAAGAGTCAGTAGGTTTCATTTTCTACACGTACGAAAAAAAAGTACAAAAACATGATATAAATCATATAAGTAAAAAGTCCATTCCGCTTTTTGTTGTTAAAAAAAGTAAAAGACGAGTGGTAGTCTTGCTGAAGCATTGAAAAACACAGAAAAAAAAGGAGAGTAAAATGTCCTTATTTCACAACTACTAGTTGCGCTCTTTATCCCTTTTATTTTGTTTCTTTTCAAGAAAAATAAACGACAAAAAAATCCTTTTTTCTCTACAAAAGGAATAAACAACCATTTTTATCAAAAAACGACCTTCATACTTTAGCGTTAATCCATTTTTATTTATTTCAACACCTAAGAAACCTTTGACCAAACAATAATCAATCAGCACGCCTTATTTTGCGTTTTTTGTAGTTTTGATTCCTAAAGGATGGTTAAATTTATTTACAATCTAATTCCTAAGAATAAAAAACAAGTTGCTTCTTTGTGTGAAACGAATCTTGTGGAAAGCGATTTATTTTAGTTGTTGTAGAAAATAATCAACGTAATTTTTCCTACATTAAAAAGAGTAATTAAGAATTGAATACTATATAGCGTACTGAAGGGAAATTGTTTTTCATCTTATAAGGAGAAGAAGAGTTCAGGTAAATCACAAAAGCATTAGAGATCTAGGATAACACTTTAGGAGTAGTTTTGTTCGAGTATGTTTGGAGTATTCTAGGAGGATACTAGGTAAAAAGGCCTTTTTGTCGGCACTATCTCTTAAAGTGTGTAAGTTCAAAAATAAAGCTTGGGTTAGGTTTTGAATTAAAGTCTAACCCTTTCTTGATATAGGATTAAGAATTGATCAAGTATAATTCCCCAGCTTTTTACTGGCATTGACCATCTTTTAGTTGCTTCTCTTACAGCCAAATATACGGATTTCATCACAGCTTCGTCTGTAGGAAAGGATAATTTATTCTTGGTATACTTCCTTATTTTACCGTTTAAATTCTCAATTAAATTGGTGGTATAGATGATTTTTCTAATCTCTATAGGGAATTCAAAGAATACTGTAAGATCTTCCCAATTGTTTCTCCAACTTTGTATTGCATAGGAATATTTATGTTCCCATTTAACAGCAAAGTCATTAAAAGCAGCTTGCGCAGCTTGTTTATTTGGAGCATTATAAATATGTTTCATATCAGCAGTAAAAGGTCTTTTATCTTTCCAAACAACGTATTTACAAGCATTTCGTATTTGATGTACAACGCATATCTGCGTTTTAGATTCAGGAAAAACAGTGCGAATAGTATCAGTAAAACCGTTTAAATTGTCAGTTGCTGTAATTAAAATATCCTCAGTTCCACGGGCTTTTATATCCGTTAAAACACCCATCCAAAAGGAAGATGACTCATTTTTACCTAACCACAAACCTAAAACTTCTTTACGCCCATCACGTTTTAATCCTACTGCGATATAAATAGTTTTATTAATCACTTTTGAATCTTCTCGAACTTTAAATACAATTCCATCCATCCAAACAATTAAATAAACTGGTTCTAATGGGCGATTTTGCCAAGCGATAATATCTGCAGTAACAGCATCGGTTATACGAGATATTGTGGATTTAGAGACATCGAAATTATATACTTCTCGTATTTGTTCTTCGATATCAGAAACAGACATCCCTTTGGCGTAAAGGGAAACAATAACGTTTTCCAAGCCCTCCACCATGCTTTTTCGTTTGGGGATAATCATAGGGTTAAAACTAGCATCACGATCCCTAGGAACCTTTATTTCTTCTTCTCCGTAACTCGTTTTTATCTTTTTGGTAGAGTAACCATTACGCGTATTTTCTTCCTTTCGTAAATCATGCTTATCGTAATCTAGATGAGCATCTAACTCGCCTTCTAACATTTTTTCAATTCCTCGCTTTTGTAAGTCTTTTAGGAAGTTTTGAAGTTCATCTCCAGTTTTAAACTGTTTGAAAAACTCATCCGGAAATAGGTCTTTTGTTTCCATAACTATTTAAATATTAAATATATAAAAAAATTCTGCGCGGTTTTAACCCAAGCAGAATTTTATACTTACACAGTTTTTGGTACAGTGTC
>NZ_LROZ01000015.1 GCF_001549985.1 Myroides odoratus
AATAGGAGGCGAACCTGCTGAACTGAAACATCTAAGTAGGCAGAGGAGAAGAAAACAAAAGTGATTCCGCTAGTAGTGGCGAGCGAACGCGGAATAGCCCAAACCAATGTTGTTACGGCAATATTGGGGTTGTAGGACCACGATATTTCTTGCGGATTGAATTAGAATTACCTGGAAAGGTAAACCGAAGAGGGTGATAGTCCCGTATAAGTAAGAGAAGATAAGGATAGTGGTATCCTGAGTAGGTCGGGGCACGTGAAACCCTGATTGAAACTGGCGGGACCATCCGCTAAGGCTAAATACTCCTGAGAGACCGATAGTGAACCAGTACCGTGAGGGAAAGGTGAAAAGAACCGTGAATAACGGAGTGAAATAGATCCTGAAACCATACGCCTACAAGCGGTCGGAGCCCATTCGTTGGGTGACGGCGTGCCTTTTGCATAATGAGCCTACGAGTTACCGTTGCTGGCGAGGATAAGTGATTAAGTCATGGATCCGTAGCGAAAGCGAGTCTTAATAGGGCGCTTTAGTCAGTAGTGGTAGACGCGAAACCGTGTGATCTACCCATGGGCAGGTTGAAGTTTAGGTAACACTAAATGGAGGACCGAACCGTTTAACGCTGAAAAGTTTTCGGATGACCTGTGGGTAGGGGTGAAAGGCCAATCAAACTCGGAAATAGCTCGTACTCCCCGAAATGCATTTAGGTGCAGCGATGATCATAGTTACTTAGAGGTAGAGCTACTGATTGGATGCGGGGGCTTCACCGCCTACCAATTCCTGACAAACTCCGAATGCTAATTAATGATAATCATCAGTGAGGGCATGGGTGCTAAGGTCCATGTCCGAGAGGGAAAGAACCCAGACCATCAGCTAAGGTCCCCAAATGTATGCTAAGTTGAAAAAACGCGGTTTGATTGCCCAGACAGCTAGGATGTTGGCTTGGAAGCAGCCATTCATTTAAAGAGTGCGTAACAGCTCACTAGTCGAGCGATCGAGCATGGATAATAATCGGGCATAAGTATACTACCGAAGCTATGGATTTACGTTTTAGACGTGAGTGGTAGGGGAGCATTCTATCGACATAGAAGCCGTACTGTGAGGTATGGTGGAGTTTATAGAAAAGAAAATGTAGGCATAAGTAACGATAAGGGGTGCGAGAAACACCCCCGCCGTAAGACTAAGGTTTCCTGAGCTATGCTAATCAGCTTAGGGTTAGTCGGGACCTAAGGCACACCCGAAGGGGGACGTCGATGGCCAACGGGTTAATATTCCCGTACTACTAATAATTGTGATGGAGTGACACAGTGATGAAAGCACCGCGAACTGACGGAATAGTTCGTTGAAGCACGTACCTATATTCCCTATAGTAAAATGCGTAGGGGATGGAGAAATGCGATAGTACTCAGCGTTTTCGAACAACGAGATAGTGTGCCTAAGGGCTGTCAAGAAAAGCTTCTAAACTTAGATTATTAGTACCCGTACCGTAAACCGACACAGGTAGTCGAGGAGAGTATCCTAAGGCGCTCGAGAGATTCATGGCTAAGGAACTAGGCAAAATAGACCTGTAACTTCGGGAGAAAGGTCGCCAGCGCAAGCTGGCCGCAGTGAAAAGGTCCAGGCGACTGTTTATCAAAAACACAGGGCTCTGCAAAATCGTAAGATGAAGTATAGGGCCTGACACCTGCCCGGTGCTGGAAGGTTAAGAGGAGATGTTATTCGCAAGAAGAAGCATTGAATTGAAGCCCCAGTAAACGGCGGCCGTAACTATAACGGTCCTAAGGTAGCGAAATTCCTTGTCGGGTAAGTTCCGACCTGCACGAATGGTGTAACGATCTGGACACTGTCTCAGCCATGAGCTCGGTGAAATTGTAGTATCGGTGAAGATGCCGATTACCCGCAGTGGGACGAAAAGACCCTGTGCACCTTTACTATAGCTTAGTATTGTTCTTGGATAAGTGATGTGTAGGATAGGTGGGAGACTTCGATCCTGCGTCGCCAGGCGTAGGTTAGTCATTGTTGAAATACCACCCTTTGCTTATTTGAGATCTAACTCTGCATTGCAGAGGACATTGCTTGGTGGGTAGTTTGACTGGGGTGGTCGCCTCCAAAAGAGTAACGGAGGCTTCTAAAGGTTCCCTCAGCACGCTTGGTAACCGTGCGTAGAGTGCAATGGCATAAGGGAGCTTGACTGGGAGACTAACAAGTCGATCAGGTACGAAAGTAGAGCATAGTGATCCGGTGGTTCCGCATGGAAGGGCCATCGCTCAAAGGATAAAAGGTACGCCGGGGATAACAGGCTGATCTCCCCCAAGAGCTCATATCGACGGGGGGGTTTGGCACCTCGATGTCGGCTCGTCACATCCTGGGGCTGGAGAAGGTCCCAAGGGTTGGGCTGTTCGCCCATTAAAGTGGCACGCGAGCTGGGTTCAGAACGTCGTGAGACAGTTCGGTCTCTATCTACTGTGGGCGTTAGAAATTTGAGTGGATCTGATTCTAGTACGAGAGGACCGAATTGGACCAACCTCTAGTGCATCTGTTGTCTCGCCAGGGGCATCGCAGAGTAGCTACGTTGGGCAGGGATAAGCGCTGAAAGCATATAAGTGCGAAACCCACCACAAGATGAGATTTCTTTAAAGAGCCGTTGAAGATGACAACGTTGATAGGCTATAGATGTAAAGGCAGTAATGTCATAGTCAAGTAGTACTAATAGCTCGTAAGCTTATGTGTACTCCCTCTACTTTAGAGTAGAGGGAGGGCAACTTTCTAAAATGAAGTAAGTATTTGTTACGTTATAATATACCGAATTAGTTATAGGATCCGCAAGGAATTTATAACAACCGCTTTAGGGTGGTTATTGCGGCGGGGCTCACCTCTTCCCATTTCGAACAGAGAAGTTAAGCCCGCTAGCGCAGATGGTACTGCCACATGGTGGGAGAGTATGTCGTCGCCCTTCTTTTGAAAAGCCTGATTACGTAAGTAGTCAGGCTTTTTTGTTTTATAGCTGTTGGTGAGAAGGTGTGGTGATGAGAGGGTGTGGTGTTGAGCAATTCTCACAAAGAGCAAAGAGCAAATTCACAAAGCAATTGGAGAGAGGAAAGGGGAAAAGGGAGAGAAGTAAATTTTCTAAATAGTGTAAATTTTTCTTTAATCGATAAATCTTACAACTTCACAAATAACAAACCTCACGAAAAACAAACCTCACAAAAAGCAAACCTCACAAAAAGCAAAACACAATTCTTCTATAAAAGTCGCAATAGGACAGAAAAATCGCAAGATATAAATATTTCGCTTTTTTAAATCTCATGTTTTGTCTTTTATTTTATGTATTAATACAAGAAATATTTTATATTGTGAATTTTATTATATTTGTTTGTGGTGTTTAACATATTTTTTGCTATTATTGTTTAATATGGAATAATTGTAGCTTTTTTTATCTAAATAATGTCGAAAATGTACTATCTTTGATAAAAAAGAAGAAATATCCATTTATATTGCTATGATTGAGCGTTTAAAAAGTAGGTTGAAGAGAGATATCCCTCGAGGAATTATATTCATTATAGATATCTTTATTATCCTTTTCACTTATTTTATATCATTACTGTTCTTAAGTAATTTTTATGGTACTTATGATATTGAGCTATTCTATTCTAAGTTACCAATTGTTTTAGGAGCTTATATCCTTAGTTTTTGGTTAGTAAAACCATATCGTAGTCTAATTCGTCAAACCTCTATCAAGGACATAGAGCTAGTTTTTATCACCTGTTTATTTGCTAGTGTTTTGATTACAATTCCTGCGGCATTACAGCGCAATGGAATTATTGAAGGTGAGCAATTAGATGATTTCATCAGACAATCTTATTCATTTATCGTGATGCATATGTTGTTGTCTGCTGCTATTCTTGTTTGTGCTCGTTTGTTCTATAGCCAGTTTTACCGAAGTTATATTTTAGAAGTTCGCAATGAGAAGCGTGTATTGATTTATGGTGCTGGTGATTCGGGTTTAATAACGTTAAACGCTTTAGCTGCAGATACCAAAATACGCACTCAGATTATTGGGTTTATTGATGATAATGATAAAAAAGTAGGGCAACGTATTGCGGGGTATCGTATTTATGGAAGTAAGGATATTACAACTGAATTTGTTCAGCATTATCGTATTGACGATATTATTATTTCTATTCAGAATATTCAGCGTGAACGCTTGAATGAGATTGCTGAATATTTGGTTGAATTGCCAGTTAAGATCAAGATTATTCCTCCAGCAACTGATTGGTTGAATGGGAAATATACCAATAGACAAATTAAAGAATTGCGAATTGATGATTTATTAGGTCGCAAGGCAATTAATCTAGAAAACCCCATCATAGGAAACGAATTAAAAGGCAAGGTTGTTATGATTACAGGGGCTGCAGGTTCTATTGGGAGTGAGATTGCTAGACAAGTAGCTTTGTTTGATTTCAAGCAATTAATCTTGATTGATCATGCTGAGTCTCCTTTATATGATGTGCAACAATCAATGGTTTCTCCATGTAAAGACCGCATTGTTTATATTGTGGGAAATATCCGTGAAGAGGCGAATATGTATGCTATTTTTGACCAATATAGACCGGAGATGGTCTATCATGCAGCGGCATATAAACATGTACCTTTGATGGAGTCTTATCCTTATGAAGCAATTTATACAAATATCAAAGGAACAAAACATATTGCCGATTTATCTGTTGCTTTTGGTGTGCATAAGTTTGTAATGGTTTCCACGGATAAAGCTGTGAACCCAACGAATGTTATGGGAGCTACAAAGCGAGCTGCTGAAATTTATGTTTCTAGTTTGAAAGATAAAAGTAAAACGAATTTTATCGTTACGCGTTTTGGGAATGTTTTAGGATCAAATGGATCAGTGATTCCTCTGTTTAAGCGTCAGTTAGAAACTGGTGGACCATTAACTGTTACTCATCCTGATATTACACGTTATTTTATGACGATACCAGAAGCTTGTCAATTGGTTTTGGAAGCTTCTATTATGGGGAATGGAGGAGAGATTTTTGTTTTCGACATGGGAAAATCGATGAAGATTGTTGATTTGGCTAAACGTATGATTCAATTAAGTGGATTGGTTTATCCGGATGATATAGATATTAAAATTACAGGGTTGCGTCCTGGAGAAAAGATTTTTGAAGAGCTTTTGGCTAATGATGAAAACACGGTGAAGACACACCATGAAAAGATTATGATTGCTCAAGTAAGAGAGCAAAATTTAATGGAAGCAAAATATGCAATTGAACAATTGTGTCAAGGGGTTTTAGAAGAAGAAACCAAAAAAGATATCATGTATTTAGTTACAATATTGAAACAAATTGTTCCAGAGTTTAAATCACAAAATTCGGTTTATTCTTCGTTGGATCAGATAGAAGCATAAAGAAAGGCTATCCAAATGGATAGCCTTTCTTTTTTATTTTTGCCAGAGTTCTATACTTTGAAATTTGATTTCTTTGATTGTATTTCCTTTTGCATCACCGATGGGTTTTTCAAAAACAACCCAATACATCATTCTCTTTTTGCTATCTGGGTTGGTGTATACGCAACTTAATAGGGGAGATTCAGGGTTATTGCCACTCCCGTTTTTGTATTTCATGGGGGTGGTACAATAAGAACTTAGTTCTTCATAGTTTGTATTGTATGCGTAATTTGCATGGGTATAGTGAACCTGTTTTTTACTGTCTATAGTATATTCACTTTTTAGTAGAAATTGAACACCAAAATACAGCTTATTGTCTCGTTTTAATTGTTCAACTGTAAATCTACTTTCTTCTGCTGTTGTAAAGGGAATATAATACATTTTATCTCCATCAAAGCCATCAAAAATACTATAGGAAAGGTTGCCTATTTTTACTTCTTTGTTATCAACGGGCATGGATTGTAAGAGCTGTTGAATCTTTTCTGTGTTCGGTTGACTTGCTGTCATTTCATACATCAAATCACCTATTTTCTGACCAAAATTTTTGGTTTGGCCATATGTGCTTATTGAAAGAATAAATAAGGCAAATACGGCAAATACAGGGTGTGAATAATATTTTTTCATCTTTTTTGTTTAACCTTAAAAATACAATTTTTATGCCAAACAAGTATGCTTTTGTCATTTGTTTTCGTTCCAATAGTAGCTATCTGGATAAAGTCGTTCTCCAAAAATAGCTGTTCCCACGCGAACAATGGTAGCACCTTCTGCAATAGCTATTTCTAAATCACCACTCATACCCATGGATAGTTCTTTCATTTCGACATTTGGAAGATGGAGCTCTTTGGCTTGTTGTTGTATGCTTTTCAGCAATCTAAAACAAGGGCGTATTTGAGCTTCATCTGCGCTAAATAAACCAATGGTCATAAGTCCTTTGATGTGCAATGTATCAAGTTGAGCAACTTCTTGTATAAGTGCTAATGCATGTTCAGGTGCAATACCAAATTTGCTTTCTTCATTTGAGGTGTTAACTTGAATCAGTACATCCATCGTTTTATTTTCCTGAGTTAAACGTTGGTGTAACTTAATTGCTAAGTCCAGTCGATCAATCGAATGAATACACGTAACATCGTATTTTAAGATGTCTTTAATTTTATTGGTTTGCAGGTGACCGATGAAGTGATTGGTCGGTTTAAGGTCAAGAAGATCGTTGTATTTTTCTTTGATTTCTTGAATTTTGTTTTCCCCTATTAATGTTTGACCTGCTGTAATAGCTAAGCGAATTCTCGCTGCAGGAACGGTTTTTGTAGCCAATAATAATTGGACCTCTTTGGGATCTCTATTGTTGGCGATACAAGCATTTTCAATGCGTTGTAAAATGTACTTGATGTTTTCTTGAATGTGTAACATAGCATATAAATTTTAAGAAAAACAAAATTGGCGAAGCCGAAACTCCGCCAACAAACTAGACTTATTTCCACCAATTATAGTAGTTATGCACTCCATCGTATTGAAAATCACATTTCGGATAGAGATTATTACCTATGATGTTCGTTTTTTCAGTTTCTAGCATTAATCCACAAGCACCTGTTTCTTCACACCATTTTTTGCTACGGTCAATTAAAGCAACCGACAATCCTTTTCCTCTATAGTCAGGATGTACAAATAGGTCACTTAATAACCATTGTTTTTGTAGTTTAATGTAGTGAAAAAGCTTGTATAATTGCACGAAACCAACTGCCTTATCATCTATCATAGCCAAGAAAATATCAGATTCTCCATGGAGTAGGCGGTCTTTGATAAAGGTTGTACTTCCTTGTAAATCTGATTCTTGTCGATAGAATATACGGTATAAGTTAAATAATTCTGAAGCTTCTTTTACGTCTTCTAAGCTTGCTTTTTTAATTGTGTAGTTCATCTTTATTTTTATTTTACGGGACAAAAGTATTAGAGATTAGGACTATCTTTGTGGTCCAGATAAGTTATAATTAGTAGTCCACTATGTTGCCATTTGAAAGAATCATAACGATAGATAGAACAAGTAGTATTCCCATTTATAGACAGATTGCTATTTCGTTTATCAATGCGATCAGTCAGGGAATTATTAAAGCCAATACCCATTTACCCAGTACGCGTGATTTGGCGAAATTACTAGGGGTGCATCGAAAGACAATAGTAGCTGCCTATGAAGAATTAGAAGCTCAAGATTGGGTTGTTTCTGTTCCGCGAAAATATGTTGCTGTTTCTGCTAAGATTCCTCATTTAAAACCCAAAAAGTGGTCAGAAGAAGCGAATCAATCCTCGTATAGAGCCATTTTTGATTTACCTTTTAAACAAATAACAACCCCAAAACAGAAGTCAACTACAAGATTACCTGATGTCATCATTGACGACGGTTTTCCTGATGTACGTCTTTCTCCCATTGATGATTTGCTTAAGATTTATCGTTCTTATACTTCTAAGAAACACAGTATTCGCAATGCTACTTTTAGCAGTGCACAAGGCAGTTTAAAATTGCGTGAAATCTTGGCGGAATATCTGTCAGAAACGCGAGGGTTAAATATTGAAAAAGAGCACCTTTTAATTACTCATGGCGCACAAATGAGTATTTATTTGGCTGCACAATTATTGTTGGGACAAGGGGATATTGTTGTGGTTGGAAAACCGAATTATGCCATGGCAACAAAGGTGTTTGAACAAACAGGAGCAACGGTTATTGAAGTTGGAGTCGATGATTGTGGTTTAGTTGTTGAAGAGGTACAAGCCATCTGTGAACAGCAGCCCATCAAGGCTATTTATGTGATTCCACATCATCATTATCCTACTACTGTAACAATGAGTATTGAAAGGCGTATTGCACTACTTAAGTTATCTCAACACTATGGATTTGCTATTATTGAGGATGATTACGATTATGATTATCATTACGCATCATCTCCTTATTTACCTTTGGCTAGTAGTCCACATAACGGCCATATTATTTACATAGGATCTTTTTCAAAACTATTAGATCCATCGATTCGCATCGGGTTTATGGTTGCCCCTTTTAATTTTATTGAACAAAGTGTAGCTTTGAGAAAGCGAATTGATGTGGGAGTTGATGGATATATGCAAAATGCTTTAGCTGAGTTGATTAAACTTGGTGAATTGAAACGACATATTAAAAAAGCAAAAAAATGTTATTTTTCTCGAAGAGATTATTTAGATCAGTTGTTGCAAGAGCATTTGCAAGCTCATGTGACGTATGCTTTACCATCAGGGGGAATGGCGATATGGTTGGTCTTAAAGAAACCTCACCTCGTTGAGTATTTAATTCATCATCCACAATTGGCCATTAAGCGAGCTATAGTAGAATTAAATGCTTTTCGCTTTGGTTTTGCTTCAATGAATGAAAAGGAATTGGAGCAGGCTGTGTTGTTGTTGAAAAAGATTATAGAAGAAAAGAAATAGAGGAAATAAGTATAAGATAAAAACGTTGATTGTCGCGTGTGAAACATGAAGTGCTTCACACACGACATTTCACGTTTTATTATTTAGCAATATCAATTAATATTTTTACTTCTGAAGGGTTATTGATTAAAGCTTCAAAACCTTTATCCACAATTTCTTCTAGGCGAATTTTATTGGTAATTAGTTTTTCTACAGGCATTTGTCCACTGCTAATTAGCTTCATGGTTTGCGGAAATATATTTCGATATGCAATTACTCCTTTGACTGTAATTTCGCGTAAAACTTGTTGGAGCGCATCATGTTGAACGGGTTGACCAAATAGTGCCACAAGTACTACAGTTCCACCGTTTCGTACAACATTAAATCCCGTAGTGTAAGAAGCTTGTACACCCGCACAATCTAAAAAAACATGAGGACCTAATTGATCGGTTACTGCTTTTATTTTTTGGTGTAAATCAACAGCTGTAGCTTTGAATACATGAGTTGCACCAATTTCTTTCGCTTTTTCTAGTCGTTTCTCTGCAACATCGGTTACGATAACAGTACTAGCACCCGCTGCTAAAGCCGCTTGGGTACACAATAGTCCGATAGGGCCTGCTCCAGAAATGAATACCGTTTCTCCTAACTGCACCTTACTTTGCATAATAGCATAAACAGCGACGGCTGCTGGTTCTACCATAGCACCTTGTTCAAAAGTCATAGCGGTTGGCATAGGATGGACCATATAGTCTTCCACAACAACATAGTTTGCAAATCCACCATCACCAGCTAATCCAATAAAGCCAAGGTGTTCTCCTAAATTGTATTGGCCTGCAGTCGTAAAGGGACTATCAAAATTTTTATAGATTGGTTCTACTACTACGCGATCGCCTTTTTTGAGATGAGTAACTCCTTCGCCAACTTCTTCAATAATTCCTGAAAATTCATGACCTAAGGTGGTTACGCCTTGGTGGCCATTTAGGGGATAAGGAGCATCCATGGGAATTAATTGAGGTCCGTGGTTATATTCATGAAGGTCAGAACCACAAATTCCAGCAAATTGAACGGCAATTTTGACTTGACCTGCTTTGGGTTGTGGAATATTGACTTCCTCTACACGGATGTCTTTGGCTGCATGCCAACGTGCTGCTTTCATTGTTTTCATAGGTAGATTTTTACGTGTTTCTATCAAAGTTAGGAAAAAGGAAGCATATCGTTTGTTTCTTAGTAGTTAAACGTATATAAATTAACGAGGTTTAAGAAAAAAGAAAGGGAGAGTAATCAAGGGAATACTTGTGGTATTCAAATCCTCAGCATTCCGTCTTGTGATTTGCGACAAGACTTCGCAAGATTTAAAGCAAATAGTTGGGCATTTTTTCTTATTTTTGTTTGAATAAAAAAAGTAAGGTATGGCAACAGTTACATTAAAAAATAATCCCTTTCACACGGTAGGTGAATTACCAAGCGTAGGTGTGGTAGCTCCTAATTTCGAATTAGTTGGAGTAGATTTAGCAATAAAATCAATAGCGGATTTTGCTGGTAAAAAAGTAGTTTTAAATATTTTTCCTAGCATTGATACGCCTACATGTGCGATGTCTGTTCGTACATTTAATCAACAAGCAGCTCAATTACCGAATACTGTAGTATTGTGTATTTCTAAGGATTTACCTTTTGCTCAAACTCGTTTTTGTGGTGCTGAAGGAATTGACAATGTAGTTATGTTGTCTGATTTTAGAACGGGAGCTTTTGGTCAAGCGTATGGAGTAACATTTGCTGATGGACCTTTGGCAGGTTTATTATCGCGTTCTATTGTTGTAATTAACGAAGAAGGAAAAGTCGTGTATACAGAACAAGTGGCTGAAACAGCGAATGAACCAAACTATGAATTAGCTCTAGCTGCCCTATAAGCGGATTAAATTAGCGCATGTAAAAAAGATATTTTTAAAGAAAGTAGTGATTTGTTATTTAAAATTGACGACATTCTTTAAAGATATCTTTTACTTTATTACATTAGCGAGCCAAGTGTAAAAGCCTATCTTATCAATTGCAATGTATAAATGGAAAGAGAAAATAAATCAACAAAGAAAAAAACAGCCCCGCTTGAACAGAAAAAATACGATACAGCCATTTTAAAAAATTCGCGTTTTCTATTTTCTATTTTATTGATTATTATGGGGATATCCCTTACTCTGAGTTTTATTTCTTATTTTATTTCAGGAATAGAAGATCAAAGCAATTTAATCGATGTAGGGAATAGAGAGCTTGAAGTCAACAACTGGTTGGGTAAATTGGGGGCCTATCTGGGTCATGTTTTTATTTATCAAGGATTTGGATTAGCTTCTTTTTTCTTTGCCAAATTATTGATACATACAGGAGTCTATGCATTTTTTGGTATAGCTTCAAGAAGAATTAAAAAAGTTGTTTTTTGGGACCTAACTTCTATGGTATTACTTGGGGGATTTTTAGGGTTCTTTTGGCAATCAAATCCGCTTTTAGGAGGAACAGTAGGATATGAAATTAATTTGTATTTGACTGATTATCTTGGTACTGCGGGTGCTATTTTACTGATTAGCTTTATTACGTTGACCTTCTTTTTATTCCGCTATAAATTGTCTCCTACTAAAATTAGAGATTTTATTGCGACTATCCCAACTAAGTTTTCTAAACTTTCACCTGCTACTAAGTTAGATGATGCTTCTTTCGATAAAGAGATAATTGCAACGCCAGAGGGAAATAAAGAGGCTGTTGAACCTAAGAAAAAGGAGCCGATTGTACCCGTAGATGAGAAGGTGAATAAAGGAATACAGCCAGAGGAAGAAATTCGCGCAAAAGAAGTACAGCCTTCTGCTTTTTCCATCGATCATAAAAGTATTAAACCAACCATAGGGCATAGTTCGGAACTGAATTTACCTCATAAAAAAGAAGGAAGCGATTTACAAAAAGAAGAAGAGCCTAAACTTGTTTCAACCGAGGATTTTGTTATTGAGGCTGCACAGGACGAGGGAACGGTAGAGGAGAATTTAGCGGCTCAATTGGTACAAGATTTTGGAGAATTTGATCCGACGTTAGAATTGTCTAATTATCAATTTCCTTCCATTGATTTGCTGAAAGATTATGGAACAGGAGGGATTACCATTAATCAAGAAGAACTAGAAGAGAATAAAAATAATATTGTAGAGACCCTGCGAAATTATAAAATCGATATTGCTCAGATTAAAGCAACGGTTGGACCAACGGTTACTTTATATGAGATTGTACCGGAGGCAGGTGTGCGTATTTCTAAAATTAAAAACTTAGAAGATGATATTGCTTTGTCTTTAGCTGCTTTGGGAATTCGTATTATTGCGCCGATCCCAGGAAGAGGGACAATTGGTATTGAAGTACCTAATACAAGTCCATCGATTGTTTCGATGCGCAGTGTAATTGCGTCGCCTAAGTTTCAAAGTGCTGAAATGGAATTACCTGTTGCTTTAGGGAAGACGATTTCCAATGAAACTTTTGTGGTTGATTTAGCAAAAATGCCACACTTACTAATGGCTGGTGCAACAGGACAAGGTAAATCGGTTGGATTAAATGCTTTATTGGCTTCTTTGTTGTATAAGAAACACCCTGCCGAAGTGAAGTTTGTATTGGTGGATCCGAAGAAAGTAGAGTTGACCTTATTCAATAAAATTGAGCGTCATTATTTAGCGAAATTACCCGATTCAGAAGAAGCAATTATCACAGATAATACCAAGGTTATCAATACCTTGAATTCCCTTTGTATCGAAATGGATAACCGTTACAGCTTATTGAAAGATGCAATGGTTCGAAATATTAAGGAGTATAACGAGAAATTTAAGCAAAGACGTTTAAATCCTGAAAATGGGCACCGTTTTCTACCTTATATTGTTTTGGTAATTGATGAGTTTGCCGATTTGATTATGACGGCAGGAAAAGACGTTGAAACACCAATTGCGCGTTTAGCTCAGTTGGCGCGTGCGATTGGAATTCACTTAATTATTGCAACGCAACGTCCATCGGTAAACGTAATTACAGGTATTATTAAGGCGAATTTCCCTGCGCGAATTGCGTTTCGCGTAACGTCAAAGATTGATTCTCGTACGATTTTAGATCAACAAGGAGCTGATCAGTTAATTGGTAGAGGGGATTTATTGTATACACAAGGGAATGATTTAGTTCGCGTACAATGTGCTTTTGTTGATACGCCTGAAGTTGAAAAAATAACAGAGTATATTGGTGGGCAAAAGGCTTATCCAGATGCTTATTTATTGCCAGAATATGTAGGAGAAGAAGGAAGTGGATCTGCTTTAGATATGGATATTAGTGAAAGAGATTCGCTTTTTAGAGACGCAGCTGAAGTTATCGTAGTAGCACAACAAGGCTCAGCTTCTTTACTACAACGTAAATTAAAGTTGGGGTACAACCGAGCAGGACGTATTATTGATCAATTGGAAGCAGCGGGAATTGTTGGTCCTTTTGAAGGTAGTAAAGCCCGTAGCGTACTGATTCCAGATATTGCCTCCTTAGAACGCTTCTTTCAAGAGGAACAAAATGACTTATTTAACTAAGAAAACGAAGAGTAAACATGAAAAAAATAGTATGTCTTTTATTAATTTGTAGTACAGCGCTAACGTATGGACAGAGTAGTCAACGTGCTAAAAATTATTTAGATGAAGTAAATAAGAAAATAGCAAGCTATACAACCATCTCTATTGATTTTCACTATACGCAAATTGATGGGAAATCAGGTGATATCAATCAAGAAACGGATGGGCATATCGATTTGAAAGATAATTTATATCGCTTGACCTTTATGGACATGACGCGTATTTTCGATGGGAAAAAAATCTATACCATTAGTGATGAAGATAAAGAAGTAACCGTTTCGAAATACGATCCCAAAAAGATTGACAATGCATTGCCTTTACAAATATTGACGTTCTATAAAGAAGGATATGATTTGCAATGGGATATCTTGCAAAATGTGAAAGGTAAAGAAATTCAGTACATTAAATTGATTCCACTAGATAAGAAATCTGGAATCAAAGAAGTATTGGTTGGTGTAGATCATGCAACAAAGCAGATTTATACTAAAATTCAAGTAAATAAAAATGGTTCGAAGTCAGTCTTGACGGTTAAATCTTTTAAAACTAACCAAAGTTTGTCGAAAAATCATTTTACCTTTACAAGCGCAGATTATTCAAATTATTACATCAATAACATAGATTAATTCCACTTCGTGAAAATACTTGATCGCTATATACTAACCTCTTTTGTATCGACACTGTTTACAGTGTTTATCATTCTTTACTTTATCTTTATTTTACAGGGAATTTGGTTGTTTATTACTGAATTGGCTGGAAAGGATTTAGATTTTTTTATCATTGTACAGTTCTTACTGTTTTATTCCCCTAAAATGATTCCGTTGGTTTTGCCCTTATCGGTTTTATTAGCGTCGATTATGACGTTTGGGAATTTTGCAGAACACTACGAGTTTGCTGCGATGAAAGCATCGGGAATTTCATTGAAAAGAGCGATGCAGCCGTTGTCTATTTTTATTGCTATACTAGCTTTAATTTCATTTTGGTTCGCGAATGATGTTATTCCAAAAGCGGAATATCGCTTTATCAATATGCGAAAGGAAATTTTGCAAACTAAACCTGCGATGGCAATTGCAGCGGGACAGTTTAATGATGTAGGTGCGATTAATATTAAAGTAGATAAGAAAACAGGAGATAAGGGACAGTATTTAGAAAATGTAACCATGCATATTAAATCAGCATCAGGTTATGATAATAAAGCTGTTATTCGTTCTGTAGATGGTGAATTAGCTTCAGACAATTCGTCTAATATTTTGCAATTGCATTTGTTTGATGGGAACTATTATGAGGATGTTGTTCCTAAATCTACAGCTCAAATGCGTAAAAAACCTTTTACGAAGGTGGCTTTTGAAAAGTATACGATGAATATTGATTTGGGCGCTTTACAAGATGATGGAGCTGAAAAGGAAGAGATTAAAAACACATATCATATGTTGAATATCAGAGAATTAACCTATACGATTGATTCTTTGGAAACGTCTTTAATCAGCGATAGAAACTCAAATATGGAAAATATGTTACTTCGCTATAATGGCATTTACAATCCATATAATTACAAAAAGACTGTAGTTACATCTACGACGGATACTACAAAAGATTCTATTCAAGAGAAAGAAGTGGATTTAAAAGGAAATGCATTAGCAAGTTTTTCTGAACCCATGCAAGGAAGAATTTTACAATCAGCTATTGATTATACTAATAATATTGTGTTTAACACAGAATCAAATGATGTGGCAGCATTGGGGCAGATTAAGAAATTAAATGATCATTACTTGGCGTTGTATGAAAAATTTGTCATCGCATACTCTTGCTTTTTGATGTATTTCATTGGAGCACCTTTAGGAGCAATTATTCGAAAAGGAGGATTGGGATTGCCAATCGTATTTGCTGTGATTATCTTTATTTTGTATCACTTTGTCAATACATTTGGTAAGAAATTAGCCCAAGAAGATGGGATACAACCTATTTTAGGAGCTTGGGCAGGTGCAATGGTACTGACACCATTGGCAGTCTTTTTGACGTTAAAAGCAACACGCGATAATGGAGAAGTCAATTTCTTGGGATTCTTTTCAACAGTTGGAGATTTCTTTAAAGGATTGTTCACCAAAAAGCAAGCAGGAAAAGAAGAAAAAACAGTAGAATAACACACAACAAAAATATATTTATTATGTCAACGAATCATATTCAGTTAAATACGATAGAAGAAGCTATAGAAGATATTAGAGCAGGGAAAGTAATTATTGTCGTGGATGATGAAGATCGTGAGAATGAAGGGGATTTTATCGCTGCAGCGGAGATGGCAACACCAGAGATGATTAATTTCATGGCTACGCATGGACGTGGTTTGATTTGTGCGCCATTAAATGAAAAACGCTGTAAGGAATTAGACTTAAAACCAATGGTTCAAAATAATACGGTATTGCATCAAACCGCTTTTACAGTGTCTATCGATTTAATTGGTAATGGCTGTACAACGGGAATTTCAGTGCAAGACCGTGCTAAAACTATTTTGTCTTTGGTAGATGATACAACAAAGCCGGAAGATTTAGGACGTCCGGGGCACATTTTCCCTTTGATAGCAAAACAAGGTGGGGTTTTACGTCGTACAGGGCATACAGAAGCAGCAGTAGATTTAGCGCGCTTAGCGGGATTTAAATCGGCGGGAATCTTAGTTGAAATCTTAAATGAAGACGGAACGATGGCTCGTTTACCTCAATTGATGGAAGTAGCGAAGAAATGGGATTTAAAAATTATTTCAATTGAAGCTTTGGTGGCTTATCGTATGAAGCACGATAGCTTAATTGACAAGAAAGAAGATTTTGAAATCGAGACGCGTTTCGGTAAGTTTAGATTACGTGCTTATCAACAAATTACAAATAAACAAATCCATATTGCTTTAACAAGAGGAACGTGGAATGAAAGTGAAGCGGTTTTAACGCGTATTAATTCTATGATTGGAAGTAATGATATTCTAGATGCATTGAGTGGAAAATTGGATGTGCGTATTGAATCAGCATTTGCTAAAATCAACGAAGAAGGGAAAGGAGCTATCTTATTCATCAATCAAGATGCACAAAATATTAGTTTGTTACGTCGATTGAGTTTTATTAAGGATCAATTGAATGGGAAATTAGATATGGAAACCCCAAAATTACCAGGAGATGAAAAGGATTTTGGTATTGGAGCTCAAATTTTACATGATTTAGGAATTACCAATATTCGTTTAATGACGAACTCTGAGCCAGAAAAACGTGTAGGAATGATCGGGTATGGTTTAGAAATTACAGATTACGTTACGTATTAACTAACGATATAGTAAGTAGTTGGAAGTATAGTGTGATTTTTTATTTAAAAAATGAATTTTCTTTTTTGCATAATTAAAAAAACGCACTATATTTGCACTCGCAATACAGAAGTAAAGCAGACTACTGGAGAAATGGCAGAGTGGTCGATTGCGGCAGTCTTGAAAACTGTTGACTGTAACAGGTCCGGGGGTTCGAATCNTGCGGCAGTCTTGAAAACTGTTGACTGTAACAGGTCCGGGGGTTCGAATCCCTCTTTCTCCGCTGATTTATAAAAGATAACTTTTTCAAAAGTCATCAAAAAAGCACAAAACCTATGATTCTCAATGAATTATAGGTTTTTTCTTTTTTAGGGGTATCGCATTCTGTTCAAAAGTGCACCTAAAAAGATTCGGGATTCGGTGCACAAAAAAACATCTAAGCAATGTGCACCTTTCAACTGAGCAAACCTAGACGCCAAAGGGTGCCAGAGAGTTTTAAACTGTGTTTTTGGAACGTTTTAATTCGACATTTATTAATATTTAAAACAGTTGAATTATGTTAGAAAAACAGTTATCAATTAATTTCTTTCTCAAACCGAGTAGAGAGAAAAGTGATTTAAGAGGTGTTTACCTTAGAATCACGGTAGATGGTATTCGCAAAGAGACTTCTCTAAGTCATAAATGGGATATCAACCGATGGAACCAAAAAGCAGGTCGTGCTAATGGTGCGAAAGAAGATGCTAAAACTCTAAACTACATCTTAGATACAATCGTATCTAAGATTACCAAGTACAAATTAGAACTTTTAAGTAATGAAGAGCCTATTACTGCCTCTGTGCTTATGGATTATATCCAAGGTAAAGGAACAAGTAAAGCTAAAGTTTTAGAAGAATTCCAAAAGCACAACGATGAAATCTTTAGACTTGTACCTAAAGAGTATGCTATTGGAACACATGAAAGGTATGTTACAGCAAGATCACATGTAGCTGAATATATTCGTTATGTATATGGTAAAGAAGATATAGAGTTTAGAGAACTCAATTATGAGTTTGTACTTGGTTATGAGCATTATTTAAAGACCGTTAGAGCGTGTTCTAATAACACAGCTATAAAGTATATCTCAAACTTCAAGAAAATTGTTTTACGAGCAGTTGCTAAGGGAATTATTGCTTCTAATCCATTTGTACAATACAAACCTAAAAAGACTAAACTCAACAAAAAACCATTAAGCAAAGAAGAATTATCTATTTTAGAAAACAAAGAGTTTACCAATGAACGATTAGCAACTGTAAGAGATGTATTTGTTTTTCAGTGTTATACTGGTCTTGCCTATATTGATGTATTTCAACTAAAGAAAAGTGATATTACAAAAGATGAAGAAGGTAATCTGTGGATTAGAATTAACAGACAAAAGACAGATGCTAATATTACTATACCATTACTTCCAAAAGCTATTGAGATAATGGAAAAACATAAAGATCATCCTGATTGCATTGGAAAAGACGTAGTGCTTCCTGTTCGCTCTAATCAAAAGATGAATGAGTATTTAAAAGAGATTGCTTCACTTTGTGAAATAAGTGAACTAAACACACACAAAGCAAGAAGAACTTTTGGAAGTACTGTAACTCTTGGTAATGGTGTACCTATTCATGTAGTAAAAGAAATGTTAGGGCATCACTCTGTTAAGCAGACAGAGGAATACGCTCTAACAGAAGAAGAGTCTATCAAAACCGAAATGCAGAAATTAAAAGGTAAGCTTGAAATAAAAGCAAATAAACATGCTGATAGTTACACAGACTTAATTGAGAGTTTAAAAAATCTAAATCCTGATAAATTAGCTCAGCTAACTACTTTTATTAATCAGTTAAATGGATAATAAAACTCCCTTGGATTCTCTACATTTTATAATAATTCAACTGTCATATTTGTAGCACAGAATTCGAGGGAGTCAATTTTCAACCTTTTTAATGAGTAGAAGTTAGCTTCTACTCATTAAAAAGGTTCATAATATCTTTGCGGTTGTAGTAATACGAACCAAGTATTTTGCGACACTGCAATTTACCACTGATGCGTAGTGTTTGTAGTGAAGCTGGCGAGATACTGAGTAATTGCCTTGCTACTTTTGCCTTTACCCAATCAAGAGAATTCTCTTTGTTTTGCTTAGCTAGGATTTCTTTTAGCTCTCCAATGATTGTTTGTGCAAACAATCTTAAATCTTCTTTTGTGATTTGATTTTCCATGATAGTTGTTTTTTAGGTTAAACAACTAAGGTAAAGTAGTTGCCAAAAGGTTTATATCCTTTTGAACATTGATGTACTCTTTGGCTATAATAAATAAATTATTCAACTGTAATAAGAGCTTTGATTTAAAAGTAATATTCTATTTTAAATACTATCTTTATAAGATATAGACCACTTATAATAAAGCTATTCATAATGCGTAGAATTATTTTTTTCTCTAAAGACGATTTGGCGTCGTATTCAATGTTAAATCAAATAGATGAATTCTTCAAAAATAAATCTTATCAATCATCAGTAACAACGATTAATGATTTACTCGAAAAACAACATATCATACTTTATATGGACAACGATTTTGTTCATGATACGTGGACTAATGAAGAAATAATTGATTATAAGAAACTAACTAAAACTTTCAAAGAAGAAATTAGTTTGTATTTTCGATCATTAACTACAGAAAAAATATCAGCTTTCTACAATAAAATAAGATTCGATTATTATTCAACATTCTGGCTTCTACTAAATAAAACTGGGGTTTACAAAATGTTTTCAAATGAGGATTTAACTGAGTTATTAAAAAACAATAGAACATCATTGAGAGATGTCTTATATTGTAAGAACATTGTTACTCATTTTGATTCAGAAATTAGTTCACATATCATACAGAACTCCAAAAATGCAGAAATTTTGTTAGATTACTACGAAGCACATCATGATAGAGTTCCAAAAGAAATGTTTTTTCCTAAATCATTAACATTAGATAAACGAGAAGCAATTATATGTAATTATCTGGATAATGAAGATGCAAATTTAAACTATGTAAGATTAATCAAGTCAAGTAAAGATTCGGATCATCTTAAATTCTCTGATAAGATTAAATTTAAAGCAAAAAGAATTTCAAAAAAACTTAATGACGATATTCGCGATAGTGATTACTCAATCAATATACGAAAAGGTGTTTCATTATCAGAAGATCAGGAAGAGATAAAGAAAGTAATATTTAAAAATAACGTAAAGATTATTTCTTATAGTAAAAAGAGACTGTTAGAAAATAGTGATAAAATTATTCTATTTAAGAATTTTAAAACGGTTTTTGAATTGCTAGATAAGCAAGGAGGTATAAATTTATTAGCTAGGAAGCGTGAAATTGATACGTTTGAATCTACTATAGGTATCAATTCTAAAAATGATTACTTTTTATCTCATTCATTTTATGAAAAAAGAATGAACTCTTTATTATCATTTGAAGTTTACAAAATAGCACTTGATACAATAAATATTAGTTTTGAAAATTTGATAGAAAATTACGTAAACAACTACTTAAACCAAACATTTAATATCAATTACTTTAAGTTACATCTTCCTAGTTCAACATCAACTTATCTTGAAAAAATTAGGTTAATAGTACCTGAATTTGAATCAATTCTTGAACAATATAAATTGTATGTAGAAGACGATATTGTAGATTATGAACTCTTACAAGTAAGTACTAAAACCTCAAAGTTTAATACAATACCATCAATACTTGAAAATAAGTATATTTATCCAAAAGGAGAAGAATACAATAAACTTATTCATACTTTCTTTAGTACGAATAGTTATTTGTTTAATTATGAAAAGCATAAGGATAAATATCAAAGTTTATTTCATCTATTAGTAGACCCAAATTATGCGTTGACTAGGGATGATTTTAATACTACTCAAAATGAATACTTACAACACTTTTTTGATTCAAATTACATTCGAGAATCGAAGAAAGGTAATATAGAAATTATTGATTTAGAGTTTTTTTATATTCTTTTTCTTTTTAGTACTTATGACGTCATAAGTTATTGGCACTTACCTATAAGTATTAGAAAAAAGATAGTCTTATTAGACACAAAAGGAATGGTGAAATTTTCGAATAAGTTGCTGACAACAGCAGAGCAAGAATATTTTGATTTTTATTTAAACAATCGTTTCAGTAATGGTTTGTGGTTAAGGAATAAATATGTTCATGCAACGAATAGCCATGATGAAGAAATTCAAAAGGATGATTATCGCACACTCCTTGTACTTATGGTACTTTTGATTTTAAAAATTGAAGATGATTTAAGTCTTGCATGTAAGATATTAAAAGAAAACACATTAAATGTAATGGATAAATAAAAAACAAGAGAGGAGTTAGACCTCTCTTGTGCTTGTAATTATTTTTAATTCAGCTTGTAATTGAGTAATTAGTTCTAATAGTACTTCTGTTTTTTCTGTATCAAAATTAATAAGTCGTTGATGTAGGACTCTATAGTAATCTAATAAAGAAAAAAACTTGGTACCGAATTTATCAAATAAGTATTGATACTTAATTAAGTCAGTATTCACATTTACACAAAGCAACCATAAAGAATAGCTAGATAAGTAATTAGGTAAGTATGATAAATGAGCTAATATATATGTCCTACAAAATGACATAAAATAAAGTGATAGTAGATAAGGAATACTTTGCTTGCATTCTTGGTTCTTTTTTAGTTTCTGTAGTTTTTTGAGTAGTTCTTTAGCAGTATTATTAGTAACAGAATTATAGTAATATAGATCAGTATATAAGGATTCGTGAGGGACTAACCAATGTAGTGATGCATTATGTTGACTAGATGAATAAATCTTGTTCTCATTTTTTATGATGTCAGCAAAGAAATCTTGTGAGCAGTATAATTCTGTTTGAATCCATATTTTAGTATGAGCTATAATAACAAAGTTCGTTTGCTTATTAAACTTATCTTGTAAACTTGATTCCAAATTCTTAATCTGTTCATTTGCAAACTTATCACCTATGATAAGAAGATAGTAAATAGTTTGGCTACCAAGAATTAACATTTGGTACAGATAAATTTCTTCTATACGCTGATTTTGATTTAAGCATCTTTCAATGATGATATCATTAAAAGTATCTTGCTTATTTAGTTCTAAATTTACCTCTGTAGTCGTAGGAATGGATGTTGGGTGTTTGATTAAACGTTTTAAAGACTTAAAGCGGTCTTGAACAAAATTATGAAGAGTGTTTTCAACATTATTAAAAGCCTCAAAGCACTCATGGTAATAAACTTCTCTATCCTCTTCGATTGCTTCTTTTACTCTGCCTATTAAAGCGATAAGGTAATATTCCTCTTCATTTCTTTTAAGAAATAAACTTTCAATCTCTGGATTAAACTTGCTGATTGCTTTTATTCGTTGGTGCAGATTATTGATTGGGCTGATATGCCCTACATATAGTTCTTCTAAATATTGTAAGTGTAATTCTAATATACGCTCGTATAGGAGAAATACACTTGAAATAGCGTCTAAAGACTTATACTTATTAAGTTCAGAACTCAAAAGATCATAATCTTGAAAATATCTCTCTTTATAAATATTGTACTGATTATTAAATTCTTTGAAACTTCTTGTAGCGAGTTTAGTAAAATCAATTTCTTCTTGCAGATAAATTAGATGCTCTTCTTGGTAGATAAGCTCTATTAGTGGATAACCATGTTTAAACTTGTATTTCAAAGAGTCATAATCAAATAACAATACTATGATACCGTAGTTCTTAAATAGTTTTTTAATTCCTTTGCGATTGGCAATAATGTCAATATCACTTCTATTATTTAGGTGTATAAGTAAATAGGAAGTCATCTCTATATTATTACTACAATAGTAAATTTCTAGTACAGAAGGAAACTTTGCAATAATCTCTTTAAGCTGATTACTTAAAAAGTCGTTGATAGATAAAATAGTTGTTTTCATAATTATTGAGTTTTTTTGATTTGATTAAAATTCAATAGAACTCATAGAGTAAACTATTCTACTTATGAAGTATAATATTCTCATTATGGGATATTTTACAAGATATTTTTATAACTTTACCTTTCAATCTTTTTAAATCATTGGCTTTATCTTTGAGCCTTCTTAACTCAGCTATTAATTATGGAACATAAAATACATCAAGGAAGAAATGTAAAGCGTTTTAGAGAAATGCTTGGAATCAAACAAGAAGTTCTTGCTTTTGATTTAGGGGAAGATTGGAATCAAAAAAAGATATCTGTTTTGGAACAGAAAGAGGTAATTGATAATTCACTACTACAACAAATATCAAAGGTGCTTAAAATACCAGTGGAAGCAATTGAGAACTTTGATGAACAACAAGCTATTAATATTATTTCAAGTACATTTAATGATACTCAGGGATTGATAAATTATAATCCTGTATTTAATAATAACACAATTGATAAAATAGTTCAGCTTCACGAAGAAAAAATAGCTTTGTATGAGCGTATGCTCAAAGAGAAAGAAGAAATGATGGCTCGTTTAGAGAAATTGATTCAAACTAAGTAGATATAAGTTTCTATATATAGTAGAAAAAAGGTAGAATTACTATGGATGGTATTCTACCTTTTTTTGCTTATTCAGATTATTCATCCCTCTGATATAATAACCAGCATGCCTCTATCAATCTATTTATACTAATAAAAGAGGTATTAACTTCTATTGATGGTGGTTCTATAAAGTCTCCAAGTGCAAACTGTGTTATTTCAAATAAATCAGTTTCTAACTTAACTACAGATTGTTTTTCAAAAACATTCTCTAATGCTAAATAAGGGTTTAAATACTCATCTTGTGAAAGTGAGCCCAAAAATGTCATTAATTTGGATACTTCTGATTTGTCTATTGGATTTATCGAATAATATTTTTTTGAGTTGCTTACTATCTTATAACTGCAACGTACAGTCGAACGTAGTAAAGAATAGATCAAAAAAACTATATGAGGGGTTTTCTGTAGATAAATTTCACTTTTATGAGTATGATTCATTAATTCTGATAGATGCAATTTTAACTCAGGAGGGTGAACTACATCAAATAAGCAGTACAACATATAATAAGGATTCTTGATTGGTTCTCCATACCACATATGGGCTTCTAAAGAAAATTTTACTTTTTTCATAATTCTTGTCTTTTATGGTTTGTTTAAAAGTATCATGCTCTATATCAGTAAACTATTCACTTTAAAAGATAAATTATCTTCTATAAAAGTATTGCTACTTTAAAAAGATAAGACTCATTAAAACATAGAAAATCAGAACTAAAAGAAAAGAATTATTAGATTTTATTTTTATTAATAATTGCACAAAGTTAGGCAATGCCTAGCGGTTCGCTAACAAGAAATTCCCCCATAAATGCTTGACTAAAGTCTTCGCTTTATTGCGTTGCTTCTTGTGCTCGCTAAGCCATTACCAATTGTGGCTCCATAATTAATTTAAAAATTTAATAGTATGGAAACTACAGTTTTAAACACAGAATGGCTTATCGCATCAGAAGTAGAATTGATTTACAAATCAAAAGTGAAGGCTTCACAGAGACCTCAAATTACATCTTCTTACAGTGCATATCAAATAGCATTAAAAGCTTGGGATAGTAACAAGATCGAATTATTAGAACAGTTTAAAGTACTTATGCTTTCAAACAACAATAAAGTACTTGGAGTATTAGAAGTTTCCTCAGGAGGGATAACAGGTACAATAGTAGATTTAAGAATCATTTTCTCCGCTCTTTTAAAAGCACATGCTACAGCATTCTTGATTGTACATAATCATCCGTCAGGAAAATTAGCTCCAAGTGATGCTGATAGGCAAATTACAAGAAAGATTAAAGAAGCAAGCAAAATACTTGATATTACGCTTTTAGATCATTTAATTATAACAGCAGAGAGTTACTACTCTTTTGCAGATGAAGGCACCTTATAGGGTGCCTTTGTTATTTTAAGATGTAAAACTGTAAAAGCACCTTTACAGTTTTACATTTTTATTGTTTTATTGAAATACTTAAAAGATAGGTTTGTTCTTTTCATTAAAGCTTGTGGTTATCTCTTGTTCGAATTCGTTAAAGTGATGCTCTAATAGATTGTTTATATAAGTATAGACAGATACCTTATTTTCGCCTATTACTTGGACTATACGGTTTAACTTCTTATGGAAGTCAGGTCGAATATAGACCGTTTTACCATCTTTTGCTTTAGTAGATACTTCTTTTAAAAAAGTATCTACATAATTCTCTATACTCTTAGTCGTTTGTACTTGAGCTGATTCTCTTAATTGATTAAGTTTTTCCATTATAAAATAGGTTTGAATTTGTCATTAAAATATTGGGTAATTTCAGAGTTATACTGCTGTAGATGTTGCTTTAAGATATTGTCTAAATAAGAGTAAAGCGTTGTTTTTTCTTCTTTAGCTAGTTGGGTTATACGAAGTAATACTTCGTGATACTCAGGTCGGATATAAACAACCTTCCCTGCTCTTGATGAAGGAAATTCATTAATTAGAAAAAGCTCTTGGTATTTAGTAGTTGCTATTTCTTTCTTTGGCTTCTTCTCTTTGACTTTTGTTACTTCTTCTTGGATTAGAGGTTCTTCTTTTTCTTCTACGATTGGCTTAGCTTGTTCTACAGACTTTACTTCTATATCACCACTCATGATATTCATTAAGTAGTCTTCATCGACTAACTCCTTTTGACTGTCTTTTTTTGATGGTTGTTTTGCTGTTTCCATATTATACATTTTTAAAGGTTTACATTTTACATTATGGATAGTTGCAAGTTTTAGCTTGTTAGAAACATTATACTAATACGTTTTTACACCAAGATCATTTTAAAACAGCTTTAAGGCACTATTTCAAAGACAATTGCAAAACTTACTTTACTATCTTACAGCAAAGAAAGTATATATACAGTTTGAAAACTTTAAATGGAATTTTAAGGTTGTACTTGGCACTTTAGTGTCAAATAGTGAGTAATTTCTTAATATGAAATCACTATAGATTTTACTTTGTAAAATTGATAGATTTAGTAATCGAAAGATTACAGCAAGTTATGTTTTGAGGCACTCGAAATTGAGATTCTCGCTTTTCAAAACGACTTGCTCTTGCAGAGGGCTGGAAAACTACTCCGAAGTCGTCAGTTTTGGGTTTAAAATAGTAGATAGACTCAAAATATTGAGGGGTTTACGGATTTCAGTAATAGAATTAACAAAAATTTTAATATGTTTGATTTGATTATTTAGCTATCCATATTTTAAAAAGATATTTTTTATTTGGATAGTTTCGATAACTGTAATAGACTAGCTTTTTGACTATTTAATTTACAGTAAACTAAGTATATTAACAGCATGCTATCTGAAATATAGATGTAGTTTTATGAAACTATGCTCCATTTTATTTCGTAAAAAAAATTATTTAAAAGTTATGTCAAAAGTATCTGCTAAAAATGAAAGAAATTAATCTATTATCAATATTAAGTGCTTATAAAAATTTAGATAAGGAAGCATTCGAATCTTTTTTGTTATATCACAACATCAAAATCAAAGTTAGTGAAATTAAAGATTTACATAAGCTTGTACAAAATTTCACTTCAATTAGTAAGAATACAAAATTATTAGATAAGTATTTTATTGGATATTCAATACCTCAAATTGGAAAGGAATTTGATTTATTAAGAATAGATAACGAAACAATAGTTAATATTGAATTAAAAAGAAGTAGTACTGAAGATAAAATAAAAACTCAATTACTGCGAAATCTTTATTATTTAAGTTTTTTAAAGAAAAAGATATCTTGTTATACATATGTTTCAGATGACGATAAACTATATACTCTTGATAATACTAACAATTTAGAAGAGGTAAACTTTAGGCAGTTAATCAGTGAACTGGTATCACAAGATGTTTTAAAAATAAAAAATATTAACAGTTATTTCAACCCATCTAATTACTTAGTTTCACCATTTAACTCCACATCTGAATTTACAAAAGGAAAATATTTTTTAACTTTACAACAAGAAGAGATTAAAAATATTGTACTTGCTGAATTAATTAAACCAAGTTATTCTATATTATCTATCAAAGGAAATGCTGGTACAGGAAAAACTCTTTTGACTTATGATGTTGCAAAAGAAGTTTTAAACAAAAAAGAAGTCATATTAATCCACTGTGGTATTCTAAATAATGGACACTATCAGCTAAGAAATGATTATGGATGGACAATAATATCTGCAAAAAATATCGTACATCAAGACTATTCTAAATATCATCTAATTATTGTGGACGAAGCTCAAAGAATTCGTCCTACTCAATTGAATTTCTTAATTGAAAAAATAAAGAAAACTACTAATAATATCATTTTTTCATACGACGCACAACAAACACTAAGAAAGCAAGAAATAGTTTATAATGCTGTCGAAAAAATTGAAAATAGTACTACAATTCTACCTTTTGAGTTGACTACTAAAATTAGGACTAATAAAGAAGTAGCATCATTTATTCAATGCCTTTTAAGTAAAAAGAGAGCTTTAGTAAAACATAATTATGAGAATATTGAAATATTTTATTTTGATAATTATGATGATGCTAAAAATTATCAAATTCAACTTAGAACTGAGGGTTGGAAAGTAATAAACTATACTCCATCAACAGTTGATGTTTTGCCATATGAACAGCATAATTTAGAAGACGAGTTAGATAACGCTCATACTGTAATTGGTCAAGAGTTTGATAGTGTTGTAGCTGTAATAGATAGCCATTTTTACTATAAAAGTGGTTATTTGTCAACCAGAAATTATAATAAATATCCTTACTATCATCCTACGAAAATGCTATTCCAAATAGTTTCTAGGACAAGAATAAAACTAGGAATAGTAATAATTAATAATCAGGAAGTATTAAATAGATGTATGGAAATTTTAAATCAAAAATAAAATAATTTTCACATAACTTAACATTCGCTCAATTCAAACCTGTACTTTGCCAAACCAAGTACCGTTAGCTATAACTTTACAAAAAAATTTCACACATGAATTTAGAAACCATCAATACTATATCTTCTATAGCAGCTCCTTTTTCTACAATAATCATCGATACTTTTCTAAAACCAAAAATTGAAGATTTCAAAAAAAAATATGATAAAAAATCCAAAATAATTGATCATTTCTTTGACAATACTTTTAAAGATTATCTCAATGATTGTTATGATAAATACTCTACACTTAATACTGTTGCATTTAAAAGGAATAAAATACTCCTAAAGAATGTTTATATTCCATTAACTATTAAAAGTTATGATAATTCTAAAAGATTTAGATTAGATGAAATTACGGATGAGATATTCATAAGCAATAAAATACTTATTACTGATTCCGCTGGAATGGGAAAGTCAACGATTTCGAAGAAGCTTGTTCTTTCTATTATAGAAAACAATTATGGAATTCCCATTTTAATAGAATTAAGGAGGTTAAATAAAAACAAAGATATTGTTCAAGAAATAATTGAACAGTTAGCACCAATTAATGAAGAAGTTGACAAACAATTAGTTTTAGATTTAATAAAACGAGGAGATTTCATATTTTTCTTAGATGGGTATGATGAAATACTTTTATCAGAAAAACAGCATGTGACGAATGAAATTCAAAATTTTATTGAAAAATCTAATAGGAATAAATTTGTACTTACTTCAAGACCAGAAGAAGCAATTTCTTCTTTTGGTAATTTTGATAAATTTAGCATTGTAAGTCTTGATCAAGATGAGGCATTTGAATTAATTAGAAAATATGGAAACAATAATGATGTAGCAGAATTATTAATTACTAAAATTAGTGAACCGGAAATATTCGAGAATATTCAAGAATATCTGAATTCACCACTTCTTGTTTCACTATTATATGCTGCATTTGAATACAAGCAAAAAGTGCCCTTTGAAAAACATAATTTTTACCGACAAGTATTTGATTCTTTATATGAAAGTCATGATTTATCTAAAGGTGATTCCTTTGAAAGAGAAAAACATACAAAACTTACTTTAGATGAGTTCCATAAAGTTCTAAGAGTTTTAGCATTCAATTGTTTAAAAAAAGACAATAAAATTGAGTTTAATAAAGATGAATTTATCAAAATCATAGAAGCTACTAAGGATAAATGTCCTGATTTCAATTTTAGTGTTTCTGACTTAATGAAAGACTTAGTGGTAACAGTTCCAATTTTTTCACAAGATGGGTTATATTATAGATGGTCACATAAATCTTTGCAAGAGTATTTCGCAGCCCAATTCGTTTATTGTGATGCAAAAGAGAATCAAAAAATACTTCTTGAACATATCGCATTTCATGATAATAACTCAACATTTTACAATGTATTAGATTTGTATTCAAGTATAGATTCAGAGTTTTTTAATAATACTGTTGTTTATAAGCTGTTGAAAGATTATTTTCAATTCTTGAATAATTCTTTTTTGAACATTCCTGATAATGAAGATAGATTGTTTAGAATTCAAATTATGTTTACACATTATATTTATTTAATTAGACATAAATTTGGAGAAAGAGAGAGTGGTACTATCCTTTTTAAAATTATTAAAAAGTATAATCCTAAACACATATCCATGTCTATAGGTTTAAATGTGGGATTAGAAAAAAACTTGTCATATATAAAGATTCCTGAGATTACAAATAAGTATTTTGTATTACTAAAACTACTCTATTCAAAAAAATATGACTTTGTTGAAATTAAAGATTATGGAATATCAAAATTAAAGAGAGAATCCGTCGAAATCAAAATTGATTTGAAAGATGATATAATTTATCCTTTAAATAAGAGAAAGAATTCAACTTTTAACAATTCCATAAACTTTGAAAAGGTAAATACTCTGATTAAAATGTTTCTTTGTAGAAAAAATGAGAATGTATTAATCATAAATAAAGAAAAAGCTACTGATTTTATACAAAAAATTGAGACATTTAACAAAAATAAAAAGAGAAATAATTTATTAGATTTCTAAAATACCGTATTTATGAAATACACATTTTAGAGATAAATTAAAATAACTCTCTTTTATCATTAAGCAGTATATTTGACATAGAATCAAACGATTTCAATCATAGTTTAAAACTTTCCAAATAAGGTGCTCACCACAATTCAAAAAAGTGAACATCCCTATTTATAAAGCATACGAAGTAAAAGAGGCTAACCCTCTTTCTCCGCAAAGAAAACCGATAACGAAAGTTATCGGTTTTTTTATTTTGTGAAAGTGATGGAGAGTTTTACTCTCAGCATCACGTTTACAAAATAAAAAAAGTACAATACCGAGTGTAGCGAGGTATTGGTTTTCTTTGTGTTTATTTACCTTGTTTGGGATATGCAATCCCTTTATGGGAGATGGGAAATGAGAGAAGGGAAATGGGTTAAATTTTCTAAATAAAAAAAGCACAATGCCGAGTATATCGAGGTATTGGTTTTCTTTGTGTTTATTTCCCTTGTTTGGGATATGTAATTCCTTTATTGGAGATGGGAAATGAGAGAAGGGAAATGGGATAAATTTTCTAAATAAAAAAAAGCATACTACCGAGTGTAACGAGGTATTGGTTTTCTTTGTGTTTATTTCCCTTGTTTGAGATCTGTAATCCCTTTTCGGTTAAGGAATGTGAGCTATGAGTGATGTGAAAAATAAGTTTTAAAAATCTGACTTTTACAATGCTGATAGTTGAAAATGCTCGAAATCTGGGTAATGTTTTTTCATTCCCTTATTTTTTAGTGTATCTATATTAGCTTGACCTATGCCTACAAAATCAATCGCAAGGTTGTGAGCGGTTATTAAATCCCAAAGCCCGTCACCGAATGAAATAATACGATCAAAGTGTTCTGTTTTATAGTATGCTTTGGACTTTTCAATGGCTTTATTTACAATTTGCTCTCGTTCTTCTAGCTCATTTGAAGCCACTACTTGAATCGACTTAAAATTGATCCCAATTCGCTCAAGTTTTAATACGGCTGGCTTGTACAACGATCCTGTTGCAAAACAAACACCAAAATCAGTATTTGTTTCTAACTCCTCGACTATTTTCTTGGCTCCTTTAATTTCTTCTATCTTATGTTGTACAATTTCTTTATATAAGTATTCTTCAAATTCTTCGATTATTGTTTTATCACAGTTTTGATGGAAGGTAGACTCATATATTGTCTTAACAATGTGGGAGTCTGTATGGTGTTTAAAAGTTCCAAAAGAGTTAGAAAATTCTGGAATACCAATAGATTGTAGTGATTTTCTAAATGCATTTTGGTGTATTTCCACTGTATCGGTTAACGTACCGTCAATATCAAATACAATAAGATTCTTTTTTGCCATATTTTTTGTTGTTCGTAGGTGTCAAGTAAAGTTAAACATAAAATATAGCTTTAAGAGACTAGTATTAATTTTAATACTTTTCAACCAGCTAGTTGGTTGTGTATTTATATATCAAAGATAAATTATAGTAGTCAAATACGATATGAAATGCAGAGCTAGGTGTAGTTTTATGCTAAAAATAAATTAGAATTTCTTATCCGCTAGATGTGTTGAGATTCAGGTTTTTTCTATAAGTTCGCTTTTGAGAAACACATCGGCTACGTTTTGTCTATATTGAACTTTTCGTTGAATTAATTCGCCATTTGGGCCATGCGTTTCTCGTTAGCAACAAGTATAGATAAACTTAATATTGACATGAAAACTTTCCCCGTTATAGCCTCAATCGTATCCCCAACTGAATTAGGAGCATTTGTGAATGAAAAATATCTATTAGAGGCTCATTTCGATTGCACACTTTTTAGAACTGGAGTAAATCATACTTATTTCTTATCTCATGTAAATACAAAATATGTTGTTCGAGTTTACTGTCATAATTGGAGAACAAAAGCGGAGATCCAAGAAGAATTAAAGCTTTTAAATGTACTCAAAACACATACACTTTCAATTTCAATTCCAATTCCTGATAAAAATGGAAATTTAATTCAAGAAATAGTTGCTCCAGAAGGTTTGCGATATGTTGTACTTTTTACTTTTGCAAAAGGTGAAAAAATACGCTTCATGACCAATGAAACTTGCTCTGCAATTGGTTCTATGATGGCAAAGATTCATACTATTACGGCTGCAAAAAAAATCAACAGAATAAATTATACTTCGGATGTTCTGCTGAATAAGGCTTATGATAAACTAAACTTTTTTTTTCCAGAGGATTTGAATGAGATGAAGTATTTAAAACAAATCTCTTCAATAATAGCAAAGCGTTTTGAAACGATAGTTTTATCCGAAGATCAAAAAGGTATTGTTCATCTTGATATTTGGTATGATAATTTGAGTGTAAATAAGGTCAATGAAATTACAATTTTTGATTTTGATAATTGTGGAAATGGTTCTTTGATTTTAGATATCGGATATTTTTGCAAACAATTATTTTTTATTGAAAGCGATAAAAAGGAATATGAAACAAAAGTTGAAAGTTTCTTAGATGGTTATAAAAAAGAAAGAAATTTATCTGAAGAGGAGCTCGATTTAATTGCTGAAGCAGGAGCATCTATTTTTGTGTTTTATCTTGGTGTTCAAGCGCAAAGATTCGATTGGTCCAATATATTTCTAACCGAGAACTATCTTAAAATGTTTGTTGGAAGAATCAAAAATTGGTTAGAGTATTACGAAGAAAAAAACAACTGCAACTAATTTCGGCTTGACGAATAAGGCTGATCTAATTCGGAAGATAAAAATAGAATAAGCCTATAAAAAAATAGTATAAAAAAACCGATAGCTAGGCTACCGGTTTTTCAGCTTGTTGTTTCTAGTCAAGCTAATCTTTGTTTTTAAAATCTCCACAACATGAGTCCAGCTTGATACCCTGCGCCTAAGGTCCAAATCAAAATATATTCGCCTTCTTTCAATGGTTTGACGAGTTGCTGATATTGGTCTAAGGCTACAAGTGGACTAGATGACCCAGAGTATCCGATTTCTTTGGAATAGAAGGGAACTTTGTCATCGGGTAGGTTAAAGTGATTTTTGATGATCTCAATATTTTTTAGCGATAATTGAGAAAATAAAAACAAACTGATATCGTCTGTTGTAAGTTTGTTTCGACGAAGAAAATCTTCTATTTTATTGGTTGCGTACTCTACACTGCCACTGCCATCAAAGGAAGTATCCCACATCGTTAATTCTCCTGTTGCAAAACAGGAATGCCCTTTAGGTGGAAATAATACCGTATTGCAAAAACTGCTATCTGTGTGGTAGTGTACATCAATTAATCCAGAGGAAGTCTCATCTTTTTCTACGATAAAAGCAAAAGCAGAATCGGAAAAACAAAAGGCTGTTACTGGATTTTCTTTATCGAGTATACTCGATAATTTTTCAGCGCAAATAACCAAGGCTTTTTGTGCAGTTTTGCTATTATTTAAGTACTGGGCTACCTGATCTAAAGCGATGAATGTACCAATACAATTGGCATTAATATCATAGCACATGGTGTCGGGTTTACCTTGTAAGGCTTGGTGAATGAAGATGGAATCATTGGGAATTTGATGCTCTGGTGTAGCGGTTACAAAAGCAATAATGTCAATTTCATTCATAGTGATTTTACTCGCTCTTAAAACGCCTTTAGCAGCGTCAATTCCCAAAGAGAGCGAAGTTTCAGGAGAATCGGTTGGAACCACATAACGATTGGTTCTACCAAGTGCTTCTTGAATTTTTTTCATAGAAACACCTTGGTTTTCGAATTTTTCTATCACCGCTTCGTTGGTTTCTAGTTGCGAAGGATGGTGAAAATACATGTGTTTTAGTTTCATACTATAAGGGGTTTTGTTGATAATAAAAAAATAGTATGGAACGAATTTAGGATTAAAATTATTTTTTTTGATTTTAATTATGTTAATATTTACTTATTTTTTACAATATTAAGGGTTGGGTAGTAGGGATGAACAAGTGTTTTTCTATACTAGAGAACGGTATTGTTTGAAAAGAATAGCCCTTGTTTTTAGGTACTGTCCAAGAAAGTGTAAAGGCAATGGAAATAAGCTGTGGCCTTAGGTTGATGTAATGTCAGTGTAAAAGATTACTGTATTTTTTAGGGAGGTATCGGTTTTTGAGAAAACGAAAAAGTATCCTTGTAAGCCCCTATTATCCGGCGTAAAAGAAGATTTAGTTTTAGCAACTATTTGAGGTTATGCTTTGGTGTTTTGTTTGGAGAAACGTTGTAATGTTGTAGGAAATAAAAAACAAAGGCACCACAAAAATAAAGTAGGCAATCCATCCAATCTCCCGTATAACGCGGATTGTGTTGAGGTAAATACCATTCAAAATACACCGAATAAAATAGGGTAACAGCTAAAATTAAGGACAAAGAAAGATGAAGCTTTTTATCTTGTTTAATTTTCCGAACAACGAATAAGCAACTAGTTAATACTAAGGGTAAGAAGAGAAAATCATTGACGTAATTATTCACCCAAAGAGGAATATTCAGCTGTGTTTGTTGGAAAAGATAGATACTAATGGCAATACCTAAAGCAATAAAAAAGAGTGTTTTTTTCATCTTCCGAAGTTGGGGGTATTTTCATTAGGCTGCAATCATCCCAACGAGATAGGCAATACCTGCGGCAATAGTTGCAACTACTAACCAAACGGTGTGTACAAGGATATAGAGTACTCGTACAAAAGGATTGGAGTGGTTGCGTAAGGTTAAAAAAAACTTTTCTGTAGCCGTTGGTTCACGCAGAATTTCTTTTTGTATGCGCTCTTCTTTCAATCGTTGCTGCTCGAGTTGGCGTTCTAGTACAATATTGATAATTTCCCCGCAGTTTGTGCAGTAATCCGTATTTACATTTTCAGTCTGACAGTGTTTACACGTAATATAATGTTTACTCATGATTCGCT
Source organism: Myroides odoratus (assembly GCF_001549985.1). Lineage (GTDB taxonomy): Bacteria > Bacteroidota > Bacteroidia > Flavobacteriales > Flavobacteriaceae > Flavobacterium > Flavobacterium odoratum_A. The sequence continues at coordinate 34,719 of NZ_LROZ01000015.1, forward strand.
TTTATAAGGAAGAGAAAGACCAGATGTGGTATTGCTCTGCTGCAAAATTGAGACAAATAGTTAGCGTAAAAAAGAACGATTTGTCATCAAAACTGTTCTAAAATACGCCTTTTTTTCCATTTCTTGTTTTTGCCTGGGGAATTGCTTCCTTTACATGAGGGGGATAATGCATTGGTTTCTATTTTGGATTTAAAATTGCTTTCTGTATTGGCCAGGAGAACAACCTACTTTCCTTTTGAAAAACTTGCCAAAAAAAGAGGTGCTATTGAAGTGTAATTCATCTGCTATTTCCATAATGGTGAGTGTTGTATTCGTTAGTAAGAGCTGAGCCTCTATTACAATAGCTTGATCTATTAATTCTCCGATGGTTTTGGAGGTTACTTCTTTGATTACTTTGGCTAAATAACGGTCGGAAACACAGAGTGTAGCGGCATAAAATCGGACTTGTTTTTCGGTTCTAAAATGAGTTTGTAAAGCTTCTAAAAAGAGCAAGGTTAAATGCTCTTTCCTCGAAATGTGCTCTTGTATAATGGGATTTTGATGTTGACTAATTGCTTTTAATTCAAGTAAGAGTAAAGCAAATAAATGATGTATGGATGCGATGTAGTATTGAAAATCAGCTTTCTGTTTGTTTTTTTGATCAATTAATTCACATAGATTGACCAATATAGGAAGTTGTCTGTCATCCAGTAGTAGATGATGAACTTTAGAGGAGGCAAGTAAGCTGAAATCGCTTTTTTCATTTTGGGTATGAGTAATGGCAAAGGTTTTGTCAAAGCTCAATGTAATAAACACTAAATCAGTACAAAAGCTTTTAAAGTAGATAACGGTATGCGGGGGAACTATAACCAATGTATTTTGCTTTAGTTCATACGTCACTAAATCAAGTTGAACTGTCATGGTTCCTTCTTGAAGGAGCAATATGGTATAATTGGCTGTTCGATAGGGATGTTGAAGAGGATGGTCTGACAGCTGCTGTGTAAAATCAACATAGAGTCCACTTTCTTGAAAATCATGTTCAAGTAATTGAAGTATATCTTGAATGGAATAGTTGTGAATTTTATCAAGCATCATAAAAAATGAAAGGAAAAAAAGGCAAAATTGACCTACTGCGATACGAATATATTACTTTTTTGAGGGATGTAAAAGCCAACTTCTTCTTGTAAATCTAGTAAAAACCTCTTTTAGATTGACTAAAAATTAACGAAATAAAACAATGATAATTTTAATTAGTCTAATTCTATTATAATTAAGCGCGATGTTATAACGATTATGTAGTGAAATTTGTAAATAACAGCACCTTGTTTTTAATTAGATTTAATATAAATAGATTTGTTGGTAAAATTATAACTGCGTATTAATATGAATCATTTGTACCCTAAATCAGAGTTTAGACCGTTGTTTAATCCTCATCAATTTTATTTTTATCAACCCAAGGGATGCCCATTAGGTTTTGTTTTAGGAATGAATTAAAGATAGAAAAGCGCATAAGCGTTTTCGAATAAAACGAAATAAATCACTACATAATCAAACAACATGTGTATCTATACAGTTAAAAAAACACTTATCTTATTGATAGGAGGTATGCTAGGGTGCTTTACTACTCATGCCCAGCATTTTCGAGCACATACTGCTCAAACTTTTCCGGGGGTTTTCTATGGAGATGCCGCCGTACTTGACGTCAACCAGGATGCTTTTCCGGATTTAATATTCTCAGGAACTGGAGAAGGATATGGATCTGGAAATACGTTAGTCTATGTAAATGAACAAGATCATTTTACTGCCTTAAATAATCAATTTTCACAAATCATGTATTCTGCTATTGGAACAGGAGATTTGGATGGAGATGGGAAGATGGATTTTGCTATTACAGGGTTTCGAAAAGAGGAAGGATTTCCCAATGAAAAAGTTTTTGAAATTTACTATAACAATGGCGATAATACATTTACTAAAAAGAATATCGCTACAATTATTCCTGCGCAATATGGATCGATAAAAATTGCAGATTTAAATGGAGATGGATTAGCGGATTTGTTGGTTAATGGGCAAACAGATGCAGGCTATAGTTCTAAAGTTTATTTTCAGCAAGCGGACGGCGAGTTTATTGATGCTAATATTGAGTTGTTGGGAACTTACTTCAGTGCGACTGAAATCTTTGATGCAAACGGAGATGGATTACCTGATATCTTGATTACTGGTTTTAGTACTAGTTACGTACCTGCAACTCAGTTGTATCTTAATGAGGGCAATGGAAATTTTCGCGCCCATGACTCTGGCTTAGGAGCTGTATACTTTTCATCTATCAGTGTAGCTGATTTTGAAGGGGATGGCGATTTAGATGTATTATTAGGTGGAATGAATGGCAGCATGACGCATAGTCTTGTACTGTATTTAAATGATGGACAAGGTAATTTTACAGCTGCGCCTTATGCGTTTGAAGGGATTATCATGGGATCCAGTGCACTTGTAGATTACAACAAGGATGGCTTTTTAGATGTATTCTCTTTTGGAAGTACTGCTTCTTCTGGTATCAAGACAAATATATATACCAACCAACAGAATCAATCGTTTGTTTTGGATGAAGAAAATTCTAACGCGATTAGGGGATTGAGTACATCTAGAGCGAAGTGGTTTGACTTTGATCAAGATGGAGATATGGATCTCTTTGTGATAGGGTATACCAGTGATGGAACAGCAATGACTATGTTGTATGAAAATACACTTCCTCCTGTAGTTCCTTCGGATTACTGTGATGTTTCTGTATTGTATGGCGTAGAACCTATTACTTTGGTGCAATGGGCTAATCTGAACAATCAAACCGATGTAGACCCCAATGCAACAACAGCACCAGCACGTTATGAAGATTTTACTGCTATGACTGCACAAGTGCAACGTGGACAGACCTATACATTGACAGTTAAAGGAAATACCAACGGGAATTTTGAAAATGATATTCGCGTGTTTATCGACTGGAATAACGATGGACAATTCGATATGCAAACGGAATTTTACACCGCATCATTATTGCCTTCTACAGGTCAAGATGAGGTTAAAGTAGAAATTGAAATCCGAGTACCTGATACAGCTGTACTAGGAAAAACACGTATGCGTATTATTAAAGACAATTGGAATATTTATGAAGAAGGAGAATTTGATGCGTGTTTAGATGCAGAATATGGACAAGTGGAGGATTATTCCGTTCAAATAGCTGATGGTACAACTAATCCTGGGGATTATTGTGATGTTACCGTATTATATGGTGTGGAGCCTATTACTTTAGTACAATTTGCAAATTTAAATAATCAAACCGATGTAACTCCGAATCCAACAGTAGCTCCTGTGGCTTATGAGGATTTTACGGCGATGGTGGCTCAAGTAGAACGAGGTCAAACGTATACGTTGACAGTTAAGGGGAATACCAATGGAAATTTCGAACATGATATTCGCGCTTTTATTGATTGGAATAACGATGGACAATTTGATGTTCGTACGGAATTATATCGAGGATTACTCTCTCCATCTACTGGACAAGATCAGGTGAAAGTAGAGTTTGAAATCCGTGTTCCTGATGATGCTGTATTAGGAAATACGCGTATGCGTATTATCAAAGACAATTGGTATATATATGAAGAAGGTGAATTTGATGCTTGTACTGATGCAGAATATGGTCAAATTGAAGATTATTCTGTTCAGATTACGGACGGAACAGTACAACCTGGTTGTACCAATCAAGAGCCTGGAATGAACCCAGGAGATACAGGTTGTGTAACGTTTCAATATAATGGATCTACGGTAACTTATACAACGGTTCGCGCAGTGGATGGAACCATTTGGTTACAACAAAATTTAGGGAGTGAACAAGTGGCGACAGCCGCAACAGATGCTTCAGCTTATGGAGATTTATTCCAATGGGGAAGATGGGATGATGGACACCAAAAACGCACCTCTACTGTTGTAACTGGCGTGCTTTCACCGAATACTCCGCGTGGATTAGGACAAAATAATACGAAGTTTTATTTGACTGATCCATCTTGGTGGCAATCGGGAACAAGTACGGATACATGGGGAGCTGCTACTCCTCAAGCGGTAACAGATACGGATGGATGCGACCCTTGTAAAGCACTAGGAGAAGGATGGACGTTGCCAACTCAAGACCAATGGCAGGCAATTATTACTGCAGAAAGTATCACTAATATTCAAACCGCTTTTGATAGTAATTTGCGCTTAACAGTAGCGGGTGCCAGAGGAGGGAATGGCGTTTACAATGAAGGATTGCGAGGATACTATTGGAGTAAAACAGCTTCAACTAATCGCGATTTTGCAAAACATTTATTCTATAGTAATATCACAATGAATGCAGGTGCAGGTGCGCCTCGTGAACAAGGATCTGCCATTCGTTGTATAAAAATGGCTCCTGTTGTGACCCCCGATGAGTACTGTCAACCAGAAATTTCGGATACTGCATATAGTCTACCTATTTATGAATTTACTCTTGGTACAACAACACAAACCAGTGGAAGTAATACAAGAGTTGAACCGTTATATGAAGACTTTACAACGAATGTAATACCGGTAGCGAAAGGAGAAACTTATCCTATTACGGTGAAAGGAAAAAATGACGGACAGGATATGATGTTGGTGAAAGTTTATATTGATTACAATCGAGATTTTGAATTTTCAGCAGATGAAGCGGTCACTATTGGATTTTTAAATAACCTAGGAGGAGAAAGAGGAGAGGTATCAGGAACAATCCAAATTCCAGCTGATGCATTGATTGGATCAACGAGAATGCGCGTTGTGAGTATGTATCACAATCCAGAAACCACTTGGGTTCACTTAGAAAATGTACCTTGTCCAACAGGGTATTACCTAGGTCAAGTAGAAGATTATACGTTGGATATTCAAGGACCATTGGTAGCAATAACAGGGGTAGAAGTGACCACTGCAAATAGTGTTCCTGCAACCATTACAACTGAAAATGGAACATTGCAGTTAGTTGCGCGTGTATTGCCAACAGAGGCTAATCAAGCGGTAACATGGTCGATTGTTGAAGGAGCAGCATTTGCTTCTATTGATCAAAATGGACGCGTTTCTGCTTTAGCGAATGGCGTTGTCAAAGTAAGAGCTACTGCAGTTCAAGATACAACAAAGCAAGATGAAATTGAAATTGCGATTGATATTGAAGCCTTGCGTTGTCCTCCAGTAGAGCTTAAAGTAGAGGATATTGGGGAAGAAACGGCTACGCTTCAAATTTTATCTGAGGCTACTGTTTTTGATGTCGAATATGGAGAAGAAGGATTCGTTCAAGGAGAAGGAACGAGGATAGATCAAATTTCCTCAGTTCACCAAATACAAGGACTAACAGCTGAAACTACCTATGATGTTTATGTACGTGTAGCAGCAGATTGTTCAATTTGGAAAAAAATTAGCTTTACGACAATCAAAGTCAAAGAACAAACCATTACGGTTGAAAATGTAAACAAAGTATATGGTGATGCTCCTTTTCAAACAGGAGAATCAACCAGTCAATTGCCGCTTGTCTATACCGTTACAGATTCTTCTGTTGCAGTAGTAGAAGCGGGAATTATCGTGATCAAAGGAGCTGGTGAAACAGAAATCCGCGTGAATCAGGCTGGGAATAATGAATATTTTCCAGCAGAAGAAGTGCGTTTTACTTTACGCGTAGCGAAGGCTCCTTTAGTTATTCAGGCAACGAATCAAACCAAAACATACGACGGAACACCTCATACTACGTGGGACGTTACCTACCAAGGTTTTGTATATGGAGAGAATCCAAATGTGTTAACGGGAACCTTGCATTATGATGGAACGGCAATAGAAGCAACCAATGCAGGAACTTACTCGATTGAAGCAAGTGGGTATGTATCTACAAATTATGCGATTCAGTACCAAGCAGCTACCTTAACGATTACCAAAGCAACGCTCGAAGGAATTGTATTTGAAAACGGTTCATTCTTGTATGATGCAACGCCTAAATCCATAACGATTAGAGGTGAACTACCAGCAGGTGTTCGCGTAACGTATGAGGGGAATGAACGAGTTGAAGTAGGAAACTATGCCGTTACAGCACAACTTCACGGTGGAGCAAATTATGAAGATAGAACCTTAGAAGCCAATCTACAAATTCGCCATGCTTTAGCAGATCTTGTATTTGAAGATGCAACGTTTGTTTACGATGGTACAGCGAAGCAAATAACGGTGCAAAATGTACCAGAAGGTGTAACAGTAACCTATCAAAACAATGATAAGATTGCCGCTGGAACTTATACGGTCATTGCTGTTGTTCAAGGAGGAAATCAATATGAAAACACCACCCTTCGCGCTACTTTAAAAATTACTAAAGCGGCAATTGAAAATATTCAATTTGAAGGTCAAACGTTTACTTATGATGGAACAGCAAAATATATTTTCGTTTCAGGTTCACTACCGCAAGGAGTAACAGTAGAACATAGCAATAATGGAAAAATTGACGTGGGAAGTTATGAAGTAAAAGCGACAATAAATGGCGGAAATAACTATCAAAGTCGAGAATTGACAGCTACATTAAAGATAGAAAAGGCAAATCAAGACATTCGTTTTGATGAATTAGAAACGCGAATCTTAGCTGAAAGTGAAGATTTCCAACTTCAAGCTACAACAACGTCTAACTTACCTTTACACTATACATACACCTATACTAGTGGGCAACCTGCCGCTGAGGTAAGTGAAAAAGGTTGGGTAACACTTAAAAAAGTAGGAGAAATTACGATTACAGTTACACAAGCAGGTAATGCAAATTATCACCCTGCCTTGGCGGTGAGTCGAGTGTTGCGCATTGTAAATAACGATGCTTCTATTCACGATATCTGGATTGCTGATGAGCAGTATACGAAACCTCAAAATCAGATATACCACTTGATGAGTTGTGAAGATTTAAGAACCGAAGTACCTGTGAAAATTGAGGTAGATGAAGGAGCAAAAGTAACACCTAGTGCAACATTTAGTATTTCAGTACCTAAACCAGGAATTTACAAACAAACGGTTACAGTTGTTTCACAAAATGGAAAAGTAAAAGAAGAGTATGTTATTGTTGTAGAAAAACCATTTGCCTTTGAGCAAATTGCAGTACAAAAATTCGATAATACGCTATTGATTAACAAAAATCCACAGACCAATGGAGGTTATCAATTGGTAGGATTCCAGTGGTATAAAGACGGAGATCTAATTTCAGAAGAACAAGTCTACTCTGCGGGGCCTAAATCAATATTAGACCGCAATGCGGTGTATCATGCTATCGTTAAAACAGCAACAGGAGAAGAAATTCACGTTTGTCCAATGGAAATTACAACCGCAGTAACACCTGTGATTCAATTGTATCCTAATCCAGTAACTCTTGGTCAAAAAACAACCCTAGAGGTACATGTTACAGGGGTACAATTAAGAGGAATTCCTGTTCAAGTATTCAATTTAAACGGGCAATTGGTTCATACGTTTTCAATGGAAGGAGAACAGACAACGATTTATTTACCTCAAAACATACAAGGAGGAATGTATGTAGCCATTTTTGAATTAAATGGAACAAGAGAGTCAATCAAATTTGCAGTAAAAAAATAAGATGAAGACAATAAAAATAATGGTATGGGCCATGAGTATGATACTCGGTCTACATACAGCCCAAGTAATGGGACAGGAAGTTGAAGTTTCTGTTTTAGGAGGATTAACAGGAGGAAGAAAACCTAGTATTGGGTTATCTGATGGATCTACCGTTGGTTTTTCAGCTTTGTACATGCAAGAAATACGCCAAAATCTATCTTTAGGCGTAGGATTGGAAGTAGGAGCGTATCAATTAACGAAAGAAGATTCAAACTATATAGGAACAAGTCCTTCGATTGATGGACAAGGAGCTGCCTTTGAATTTCGCTATACAATAGCGAAATTCAAAGAAGAACTCCGCGGTAATTATTTTGCTATACCCATTAAAGTGCAATATGTAGGACCCAATTTAGGAAATGAAAAACTACGTCTTTATGCCGCTGGTGGAGTGAAGTATCAAATTTATACCAAAGTAAAAGCAACACAAACCTTGGAAGGAGTAAAAACGAGTGGTTACTATGAACAATGGGATGCTGAATTACACAATCCGACCTATGCTGGTTTTGGAAACCTCGGAGATAAAACAGAAGAAAATAAGTTCAAATTAAACAGCGGTTTTTTTGTTATGGGGGAACTAGGTGTGAAGTATGATATGGCTAATAACCAAGCACTTTATCTAGGATTCTACGGAGATTGTGATTTAGGCGCTGCAGGTCAAGCAGATAAATCAATATTGACCTATAAGGATAAAGAACAACTTAACAGTATACTGCCTGGTGAGAATGAACGATATAAGTTGAGAATGTTTACTTTGGGAATTAAGGTAAAATACAGTTTTGGTTTATAAGATTGTTTTTTGTGAGGATATAAACCTCTCGTTGAGTGCTGTTTTATTTCACATCGCCTCTGTTTAAAGGAGTAAATTAAAAGTTAAGTACAAAAAAAGCTTGAGTAATCTACTCAAGCTTTTTTTTATAGCCGTTCATCGCTTCCCTATTTAGCCTTTAAATGGGTAGCTACGCCAATTCTATTCCAAGCATTAATGGTGACCATGCACATGATTAGTTGAGCAAGATAGGTTGCATCAAATAATTGTTCTGCTTGTTGGTATAGTTCATCGCTGATTCCACCTTCGTGAATGAAAGTAACTGCTTCTGTTAGCGCTAGAATTACCTGTTCTTCTGCAGTGAAAAGTTCAGTTTCTCTCCAACCAGCCAATACAAGTAAACGTCTTGCGGATTCTCCGTAAGCTAAGGCATCTTTGGTGTGTAGATCTAAGCAGTATCCACAACCATTTAATTGAGATGCTCGTATTTTAATGAGTTCTTTATGCGTAACTGTAAGTTGTGATTCATTGAGGTATTGCTCTAGTTTTAGCATCCCATCATAAGCTTTAGGATCTACGCTGTAAATCGCTTTTCTTTTTGACATATTCTATTGTTTTTGAATGAAATCAAAAGTAGAACTTCGTCAAGTAAAAAAACTTCAACCTGTTTAAGAAAAGCGTTTCTTTTTAATTTCACTTAAGTATTCAGGGCTAAAGCCTAAGTAAGAAGCTAGTAAATATTGAGGAATGCGCTGTACAAAGGCAGGAAATTGTTTTTCAAAGTGAAAGTACAATTCTTCTCGGCTGTATTCATATAAGAATTTTAAACGATGTTGAGCTGCGCCACAAGCAAGCTGGAATAGCGTTCGGAAGTATTTTTCCATAATGGGATGGGCATCCACTAAGGCTTTAAAATTAGCCTGAGTAATACAAAGAATATCCGATGGTTCTACCGTTTGGATGTAAAAGTCGCTCGTCGTTTGTTTTTCAAAGGCAAGGTGATCGGTTAACCACCATTGTTCAATAGCAAAATCTAATGTTTGTACTGTGCCGTTTTCTTTGATATAATAGCTTCTCAAACAACCGTGGAGTACAAAGTACATCCTGTCACAAGGCATGCCTGCTTCTTGAATAGTCGTTTTTTTCGACAACGTCTGAAAGGTGAAAAATGATAGGATAGAGACTATTTCATCAGCATGGAGTGGGGTAGTGAATCGCTCAATATGTTCAATAAAAAGAGTCGCATTTTTCATATACAAGTAGTTGATATCTAGTGCAAGTAGTACAAAGTAAAGATAATAATACGAAGATACTACTTGAAAATTAGAATGCAATAGAAAACAAGAAAGAAGCGGAAGATCAGTTAACAAGTAGATGGTTCTACGGCTATGATAGTTTGGGTGAAAAGAAAGTGAAAAAAATATACTTTATTTTTAATCATATTTTGCGTTTTTTACATATTTATTTGTTAAATAGGTGTTTTTTTGTGTTGTTTTAGGTGTTTTTTTTGTGACTTTGTTTACGTTTCTAAGTCTTAGAGGAGAGGTAGTTAATTGTTGGATGGATATTAGGAGTCAAAGATGAAAAGTAAAAAGGGGGATAAGGTAAAGAAAAAGAAGCAATATGTTCGTAATGTATTAGTTGTCAAATCGAAGCTGCTAATTTGTTGTTTGTTATTTACTTGTATACTGCTAGTGAAAAGCACGGAGAAAAGTCATCTTGTTTTTCTAGTGTTTACTATCGTTGTTCTTGTGATAAAGCTAACAAAAGAAGGTATTCATCAGTTTCGCCAGCCGAAACAAGTATCGATATCAGATGAAACCGCTAGTGCTTATTTGAAAAATGAAAGTGTAATACTGAAACCTCATGTAAATACAACAGTTACAGTAAAAGCTAAGGCAACAGTTGCAGAAGTACAAGTATTACAAAATTTACTATACGTTCAAGTAATAGATAAACAGCTTTTTTTAGATTCAACTGTGACATTGACTGAAGTAGCAAATATTCTTAAAGTAGATAAAAATAAATTGATCGCATACTTCAAATATTCAGCATCTTCAAGTTTTAAATTATATATCAATCGATTAAGAGTTGAGCATGCATTCAATATTATTCGCGAGAGAGAAAAAGATATTACGGTTGAGGAATTAACTTTTCTGTGTGGATTCAATACACGATTGTCCTTTTATCGTGCATTCGTTTATTTTTATGGATTTGCTCCTTCCAAGCTTTTAAAAAATTAAGAGATAATTTTTGGTAGGATTATTCAACTTTCATTTTTGTAGAACATCGTCTATAGATACAAATAAGTGCAACGGTGATTAATACAAAAATAAATACAGTGACAAAATGAAAGGGTGCAAGAAGAAAGCGTGGTGTCCTTATTTTATTTGTTTACGCATAAAAGTTAATTCGTGTATCATTGTGTTTTTTTGATTGTTTATTGTTTTTTTGATACCTTTTTTAACTTTATTGTGCTTTAATTTTATGTATTGATTGTTATTGATACTGTTTACTGTAATGTTATATTAATCAGTAAAAACAAAAGTAGACCTTTTAGATGCTGTTGTTGATAAAAAGCACAAAATCAATTCATTACTTTTTGTGATAACAATAAAAGTGAATTTAAATTAATAAATATGAAAATAAATCTACTCTCAATTATCCTATTATTTTTGGTAGTAATGGTTTCTATACCGGTTGATATAGGAATACTTAGAACCTATATAATTGAATTGACTTTGCGGTTTATGGATAAGAAGTTAGCCTATATAAAGCATCCATTTAAATGGATGAAAACTCAACTAATTAATAGGAAGGAACAGGTGAAGTGTTCTATATCATTTGCTAGTATCAAACAGAAAGAGATCAAATCTAGATTTGATTATTGGAAGAACAAGAAAAGGAATCCCTGTCTTTTGGATGTAGATAGCAGGAATAAAGAAATAAGAATTCAAATTGATTCATTGCTCCAAATCAAACGCCTCTGTTTTTAATTATGTTTAGTATGCCGCTACAAATTTTCTTTCTTATTTTATTACTCCCTATTGTTTTGTATGAAATCATTACAGCCTATCAGCAGGTTGTGCCCAAAGCAAAACGAGTAACTTATTATGCAACTACGTGGTTTAGTTTTTTTGTGGTTGTTCAGTTAATTCTTTTGGTTTATGAAGATTTATTACTAAAGAATGTTTTTCATTTTTCAATTTGGCTCTTGTTGTTTTTGTTTTATGGACCTTTTTTAAACCTGATTATTTCCAGTAGACAAAAGGATCATCAATACAGGAACAAGGCTGATTATTTTAGTGATTTCTATCGGATTGTTTGTGTATTTATTTTTGGGTTGTTTCTCTCCTTGGTTCAGAATAAATGGGACTATGTCAATGCAAGTATGCTAGGTATATTTAGTGTAACCTTTTTATATTATGGGATTACGTTGCGAAAAAAAATAAAACTAATAGATGAAAAACGATCAGATGATCAACAGCCAAAGGAGGGGAAGAAGGATTGGAAAAAGAGTATATCCATCATTTTAGGCGGAATACTAGTAATCGTTTTTTTTCTCTTATCTAAGGATATTAAATTATCGATTTTCTTATTCCTACTATTCTTATATGTGTACTTAACTTTTTTGAGAAAAGAAATGGAAAGCGAAGCTGTTTTCATGCTCAAAGAATCAGAGGGAATTACAACTCAAATGGAAGAGTGGAATTTGGCGTATAGAGGAGAGGAGGATGGAAAACAAAAGAATATGCAGGAAGCTGATACGCTAAAATATGGACAAACTAAATTAAATGATATTGTGTTGCAACGTTGCGATATAAAAGTGACTCATATTATCATTGAAAATAAAGCCTATTTGGACGCCAATTTTAAAATGACAGATTTAGCTTCTCGTACGAAAATATCTCGGTATTATTTAGCCCAGTATTTCAATGTAGTATATCAGATGAATTTTCGTGAGTATATCAATAAATTGAGAATAGAGCATGTGGTGAAGTATATAGAGAATCATCATACAAAAGCAGAATTAAGTGTACATGATTTATTTTTGGAGAGTGCATTTAATTCGAAAACCTCTTTTTTCAAAAGCTTTAAACATGTTTTGGGATGTACACCCCTTGAGTTTTTGAAAAAAACATAATAGCACATAAACCTATATTTTATCGGAAATGAAATATCAAAAAAGATCCTTGCTAGGATCTTTTTTTTGTGTTGTAAAAAAAGAAAGATGCACCTAGAAAAGTTTAGTACTTGCTGCAGTATGTATAGAAGAGAAGGAAAACAGTTTTGGATTTCTTTCGATTACAATAGAGCGAGAAATAGAAATAACCCTATTGTTCTATTGTCTTTTTCGTTGTCTTTTTTTATCGAGAGAAGCTGATACAAAAATAATTTTGATTTCATTTTTATACATATGATGATCAATTGATGAAATAGCAGGATAAAGCAGATGGTAAATGTTAAGAAATATAGTAGCTGTGTTTCATTCAAGTATACGGTGAACAAGTAAAGGATTAGGAGGGAAAGTGTAGCTGTTTTAAAGTGGATTAAAATTGAAGTGAAGAAGCAGTAGGAAGACAATTAATACAATAAATATTGAGCTATACCTTCTGTTCAATCTAACGGAATTAGAGTAAAAACAGATCTTTTGATTTTCGGTTTGAATCTGTTATTCAATTCATTGTATGATTTGATGAAAGTGTTTTTTGTTCTTTTTTACATAAAAGTTAAAGTGCGTTTCATTGCGTTTTTTTTAGTGATTTATTGTTTTTTTGATACTTTTTTTAACTTTTTTCTGATTTAAGTTTGGATAATGATAATCGAATAGCCTTGTTGGGATAATTTTCATACAAAGAGTAAACAAGATGAACTTCGGAGCGAAAAATAGTTGTAACTGGATCTTAATTAATTAAAAGAATCAAATAATAAAAAGAAAAATAAATTGATAAATATGAAAAGAAAATTACTATCAATCGCCATGTTGCTTTTAGCTTCTACAATTCAGGCGCAGGTAGGTATTGGAACAACAACACCTAATAAATCGGCTGAGTTGACATTGTGGTCTAAAGATAAGGGATTACTTATTCCAAATATCCCATTAGAAAGTACCACCGATAGGATAACTATTGCAAATGGCAATATAGAAAGTTTATTAGTATATGCTACTATTAAACAAGGAGATATTGAGCCTGGTTTTTACTATTGGGATAAAACGAAATGGGCGCGTATTGTAGCAGATTCTGACATTGCTAGACTGGTGATTAATAATTTTACGGAGATTATTAATAATGAAAACGTAACGTATGAAATTGAACAACTTTTTAAAACCATTGGTGGCAATGTGTATTATGATGGTACTCAATTTGAGTATATGGATAGTGAGGGGGTAAAACACGTAATTAATTTCGAAGAGCTTGTTCAAGCCAATGAAACCTTAACTATTTTAGACTATAATGCAGCTACAGGTACATTAACGTATCAAGATGAAAAGGGCGATAGAGTAACAGTTGACATCAAAGGAGCGGTAAAGTCTTTTGAAACGGTAACGAGTATTACTAGTGATGCAAATGCTGGAACTATTACGTTCAAAGATGAAAGTGGGATTGAAACTATTTTGAACATCCAGCAGTTGGTTCAAGCCAATGAAACCTTAACTATTTTAGACTATAATGCAGGGACAGGTACATTGACCTATCAAGATGAAAAGGGCGATAGGGTAACAGTTGACATCAAAGGAGCGGTTAAATCTTTTGAAACGGTAACGAGTATCACCAGTGATGCGAATGCTGGAACGATTACATTCAAAGATGAAAGTGGAATTGAAACTGTTTTAAATATCCAACAGTTGATTCAAGCTAATGAGACCTTAACTGTATTAGATTATAATCTAACAACAGGTACATTAACCTATCAAGATGAACAAAGAAATACTGTAACAGTTGATATCAGAGGAGCGGTTAAATCTTTTGAAACGGTAACCAGTATAGCAAGTAATCCTAATGCAGGAACGATTACGTTTAAAGATGAAAAAGGATTGGATACTGTGTTGGATATTAAGCAGTTGGTTGCACTTAGTGAAACGTTAACCGTTTTACATTATAATGAAACGACAGGAACTTTGACTTATCAAGATGAAAAAGGAAATGTTACATATATTGATATCAAAGGGGCTGTTAAGCTTCATGAAACCTTAACTGTTTTAGGTTATAATACCACTACAGGAGCATTAACCTATCAAGATGAAAAAGGAAATACAGTTGTAGTAGATATTAAAACGGCTATTAAATCTTTCGAAACAGTAACAAGTATAAAAAGTAATGAAACAGCTGGTACAATTACGTATAAAGACGAAAGAGGAAGTGATACTGTTTTAAATATCAAACCCATAGTTAAAGCGAATGAGACGTTGACTATTCTAGGGTATGATGCAACAACAGGAATATTAACCTACCAAGACGAAAAAGGCAATACTTCAACCGTAGATATCAAAGGAGCGGTTCATACATTCGAGACTGTTACAAGTGTAACAAGTAATAGTACGAACGGAACTATTACCTTCAAAAATGAAAAAGGAGTTGATACCGTATTGGATATTAATCAGTTAGTGACACTTACTGAAACACTAACAGTTTTAACTTATGATGCAACAACAGGGGAGTTAATGTATACAGACGAAGTAGGGAATACTTCGATAATAGATATCAAAGATGTTGTTAATCATCATGAAACACTAACTGTTTTAGGTTATGATGCAACAACAGGATCTTTAACTTATAAAGATGAAGAAGGAAATACAACTATTGTAGATATCAAATCGGCTGTTCAAACGCATGAAACCTTAACTGTTTTGGGGTATGATACTGCTACAGGAACGTTAACTTATAAGGACGAGAAAGGACAAACAACGACTGTAGATGTCAAAGCAGCTGTTCAAGCTTATGAAACCTTAACGGTTATAGCTTATAATGCAACTACAGGAATACTGACCTATAAGGATGAAAAAGGCGTTACGGAAACGGTAGATTTAAAAGCAGCGATTAAAGCGCATGAAACGGTTACCAAATTGATCGATAATAATAATGGAACCTTGACCTATTATAATGAAAGCGAAATTGATAGTGCTGGTTTACCTATTGCCAATACGGGACTTACTTTTAGAATACCTAAAACAGAGTCATACGAGTTAACGAATGTTTTAACTCCTGGAAACGCACAAAATTACCCCAGTGAATGGGATTATGAAACCATGGTTAATGATTATGATGGAGTAGATTTTTATGCCTTGACTCATGCAACTCCGACTCCTATTTTTACGAGTTATTTCGATACAAATCAGAATCCAGGCGATACAAAATTTATGAATTTTGATTTCTTTGTGGAATGTACTGCATTAACTATTGGTAACACAAACCCCAATAAACAAGTTTTAACAGAACTAGAGGTACAGGTTTTAATTAATGATGTTTTAGTGAAAAGGTTTTTTCCGCTGAGGTATACTTTTGGAAAAGAGGAGGGATATGAACAAAATCATATCAGACACTATGGAGGAATTCTCTCCTATTCAGATAATTTAAATCTTGTTCCAACGAATAACAAATTAGAAATTAGAATTTGCCCTACACGAACTAGTTTTTACAATAATGAAGGAACGCGAGTTGGTTCTTTTTTGAGAGGATCTAAAACATTATCTATAAGGGTTTTAGATCCTATATTTCACATTTTCGAAAAACAATAACGCTATGAAAAAGTACGTTCAAGTATTTGTGTGTTTTTTGGTCGGAGTCATGCCCATTTTTGGGCAGGCTCCATTCCAAAAAGCAATGGTTAATCAAGGTACGCTAACAATTACCCCTAATGCGGTAGTTAGTACGAGCTATGATTTTGATAACACGGCAAGTGGAGTCGTAAAGAATGATGGAACAACCTATTATTATGGTAATTTCAACAATGACAATTTATATTATCACACCGATCAGTCTCCAACGTCCCAGGCTATTTTTACTCCATTCGGAGGAACTAGTGGTGCACAACAAATTACAGGAGAGAAACCGTCTGATTTCTATGATGTTGTTTTTGATAATCCCACTCCAGTAAAAGGATTTGATGTCAAGACGGAGATGAATGTTAAGGGGAGTGTTGATTTCCAAATGGGGATTGTACAGGTAGATTCTCTGGCTGGAATGTTGACCTTTCATCCAGGTGCGAAGGCTATGAATCCCTCTGATCAGAGCCATGTTGAGGGATATGTTGAGAAAATAGGAAAGGAAAATTTTACATTTCCTATTGGGGATAAAGAGGTGTATCGCTATGCTAAGATAGCTGCTATGCCAAGTGAAAAACAGGCTTATCAAAGTAAGTATATCTTAAATGATCACGACTTTTTTCGTCAACATAATAAAATGGACAAATCTATAGCAGTTCTCAACACAAAAGAATATTGGAAACTAGAGAAGTCTAATACTTCCCAAGGTGATGTTTTATTGACCTTGAGTTGGGATACTCGTACGACGCTTCCAGAAGTTTTAACTGGAAATCTTTCAGATTTACACATTGTTCATTGGGATGATGCAGCAGGTACTTGGGTGGATCATGGGGGAGTTGCTTCTTCAGATTTACAAGAGGTTACGACGGCTGTAAAAGGTTCAGGTTATTATACCTTGGCTGCAGTTTTACCGTATGTGGAAGAAGATAATGAATTAATTATTTACAATCTTGTTTCACTCAATGGAGATGGAAAGAATGATTATTTCTATATAGAAAACATTCAGGCATACTCGAATAACCAGGTGGAGATTTACAATCGTTGGGGGGTTAAAGTATACGAGACCACAAATTATGATTCTGCGGGTAATGTATTTCGTGGCTATTCAGAAGGACGTGTGACAATCAATAAAGATAAAGCGCTTCCAACGGGTACCTATTTCTATATTATTACGTATGAGGTTAAGAATCAAAATGGCTCTAACATCGTTAAGAAATCGGGATATCTGCATTTAGAAACAGAATAAAAATATAAGAGCAGTGGAAAAGAAGAGAATATATTATGGACTAAGTTTAGTAGTGCTAAGCTTTTTGTCCCACCAGGCGCATGCCCAACAAGACCCTCAGTATACCCATTATATGTACAATCATTCCAATATAAATCCTGCTTATGCAGGAAGCACAGAGGGATTACAGCTGTTTGGATTGTATCGTACACAATGGGTTGGCTTAGATGGCGCACCAAAGACGGCTACTCTTTCAGCTACTACGCCTTTGGGGACGAGTGGCTTGGGATTAGGTGTAAATTTTACTAATGACCGAATTGGTGTGATGAATGAAAATACATTATCTATTGATTTATCGTATGCTATTAGCTTGAATTACAATTATAAATTAGCTTTTGGATTAAAAGGGAGCGGTAGTTTATTAGATGTTACCTATAGTGATTTAAATATTTATGATGGTACAGATCCTGTAACAGGAACCGATATTACGAATTCATTTACACCCAATTTAGGAGCCGGATTGTTCTTGTATTCAGATAAGTCCTATGTAGGGGTTTCAGCTCCCAATTTGTTTACGCAATCTCGTTATGATGATAATCAATTGAATACATTGAAGCAAAAGTTACACTTATATGTTACAGGAGGATATGTGTTTGATTTGAATGCCAATTTACAGTTTAAACCAGCGGCTATGATTAAGATGGAAGAAGGCTCGCCGCTTCAGGTAGATGTTAGTGCGAATTTTATGTTTATGGAGAAGTTTACCGTAGGAGCGGCTTACCGCTGGGATGCCTCAGTGAGTGGACTGGTAGGATTTCAAGTTTCCAAGAACTTGATGCTTGGTTATAGTTATGATGCTGATACAACGAGGTTGGCTCATTATAATTCGGGATCACATGAGGTTTTTCTTCGCTTTAATTTGTTTAATAACCATAAGCGCATTGCTGCGCCAAGGTTCTTTTAAAAGATGAAAATGATGGTAAGAGAACTACATATAGGATTGCTGAGCTTATTTATCAGCATGGGAGCCGTTGGTTATAGCCAAGTAAAAAAGGAAAAATTGGCCAATGAAAGTTATGATGACATGGCATACGCCAATGCGATTGAACTATACGAGAATCTAGCTAAGAAAGGATATGTCAATACCTCTATCCTACAAAAATTAGGAGACTCCTATTACTTTAACGGAAAACTTGCCCAAGCCAATCAGTGGTATACAGAACTATTTGAAGGAGAATACAAAGGCAAGGATTTGACGGTATTGCCTTCTGAGTATTATTACCGCTATGCTCAAACACTAAAAGGTGTTGAGGACTATAAAAAGTCCTTGGAGTATATGAATGCATTTGCAGCTATGGAACAGAGTGACTCCCGTACAGCATTGTACAACAAGAATCGCGATTATCTATCTCATATTGAAAATCATTCGGACTTGTATGAGGTAAAGGCTTTGAGTATCAATACGGAATATTCGGATTATGGAGGGAGTATGTTGGGAGACGATCTCGTATTCACTTCTGCTCGTGCTACCTCTACAGTTAAGGACAGTCAATTGCATGCATGGACCAACGAGAGCTATACGAGTTTGTATCGCGTTAAGGTGAGTCCGGAGGGATTAGGGGAACCCGAGCGCTTTTCTACGAGCTTGGATTCTCAGGTGAATGACGCAACTGCTGTTTTTACTGCAGATGGAAATACAATGTACTTTACGCGTAACAATGCGAAGCATAACGGCAAGAGCAAACAAAATAAAGAACACACTTCGATGTTGAAGATTTATAAGGCAGTAAAGCAAGGGGATGGGCTGTGGGGACAGGTAGAAGCATTGCCGATAAACTCGGACAATTACAATACCGCCCATCCCGCTTTATCTCCTGATGGGAAGTGGTTGTATTTTGCTTCTGATCGCCCAGAAAGCATAGGGGAGTCTGATTTATACCGTGTGGCCTTGTATTCCAATGGAGGTTATGGACCTGTAGAGTCTTTAGGAATGGGAATCAATACAGCAGGACGTGAAAGTTTTCCTTTTATTTCCTCAGATTCTCAGTTGTACTTTTCGTCTAATGGTCACCCAGGATTAGGAGGTTTGGATGTGTTTGTGTCTAAACTTTATCCGGATGGAACTCTAGGACCCGTGGTTAATATGGGGAAACCAATTAATAGTTCGATGGATGATTTTGGTTTTTACTTTGACCCCAAAGAAAATAAGGGATTTTTAAGTTCAAACCGCGCTGGAGGACATGGCTCGGATGATATTTACCTTGTTGCAGAAAAACCGTGTACGCAGATCATCGAAGGAAAAGTGTACAATAAGCAAACACAAGCAGTGTTATCAGATGCAAGAGTGATTATCTCTGATGCACAATACCAATACACGGATACATTACGCACAAATAACCGTGGTTATTACAATAGTGAGCTGTTAAACTGTGGAAATAAATACCGCATCAAAGTTGAACATCCATCTTATAATACGGTTGAAGTAGTCTTTAATGCGGATCCAAAGCCTGGTATTAAAACAATGGATATTGGTTTAGAAGAAACCATAATTCCAATTGACATCGATGACGATTTGTTTAAGACATTAGATCTAGAACCGATTTATTTTGATTTTGACAGTGCAGTGGTTCGTTATGATGCTTCGATTGAGCTAATGAAAGTAGTGGAGTTGATGAAGAAATATCCGAAGCTAAAAATTGATGTTCGCGCTCATAGTGATAGTAAAGGAAATGATGCGTATAACTTGAAATTATCTGATCGACGTGCAAAAGCTACAATTGATTGGATGGTGAAGCAAGGTATAGCTGCCAATCGTTTAAGCGGTAGAGGATATGGAGAAACTCGTTTGTTGAACCATTGTAGCAACGGAGTTCGTTGTAGCGAATTGGAACACCAAGAAAATAGACGCAGTGAATTTATTGTCATAGAAAAGTAAGTGGTGAATAATGCAAGCTACTTTTAGGTCATCATGCTGTGCGATGTAAAACAACAGCTGGAGTATAGAAAGCTCCATTATTTGGAGCTTTCTTCTTTATGAGAAAAGAAAAATTTTTCAAAACAGAAAAATAATGCAAGTGAGGATGAAGGTAATCTGATTTCTGGATTGGCAAGAATGAAACGTAAAATCAACAAAAAAATAGTTGGTTAATCTATTTAATGTTCTTTGAATGACTGTATAGCGTTGGAATTAAGTAATAATTGGTTTGTATAGATGGAAGGTGCTATTGGCTGTTGGTAATCGTGTGGAGGAGGATAAGATAAATAAATAAAAATGAACGGTAGTATGGCGTTTAAATGATCAAAATAATTTGTTTTTTTAAAGTATGCGTGCTGCTTTTAGCCTGTATGTGTTTGATAATTGATGAAGAATAAGAAAGTAAATAGTACGTGAAATTTAAATGATTTTTTTGCTTTTTTAAAAAAGAACTTGTTTGTTTTGAATGAAAGGAATGAATAAAAGGAATCAATAAACAAAATACTACTGTTGTTTTTATCTAATTGATCAATTGGTTTGATTGTTTACTAATTTGCGAGTATCACCTTTTTTTATTTACACTTTAGGGGTGAAATTATGTACTGTTTTTAGAGTTTTGTTTATCGAAAAATGAAAAAGTATAGCCTATTTTCAAGATTAGTCCTAGTAATGTTGAGAGTTGTTCTCCTAAATGTTGAGGTTGAAAAGTAAAAGCTTGACCTTGTTTATGTTGTTTAAGCGGGAGAATTATTGAATAAAACTAGGAGTGAATAGGAAAAAGTTAATCTGTTGTTTCCAAGAAGTATTGCCCATTTATGGGCAAACTTCTTTTTTGGTTTAAATAAGAGAACAGCAGAGGAAGAGGACAATACTACGTTAAAAAAATGCAGTGGGATAAGACTACAAACAAAGAGCCAGCATATGGGGCTATACCGTTTGTTTGTATGAAATCTCGGCTGTGATACCTATTGTGCATAAAAATCAGTTAATATAAAACCCGTGAAAAAACAAATAATTAAAACAGGCATAAGCCTCTTGACTTTAGGTGTTTGTTCGTTGCTACATGCCCAACAAAATCCTGTGTATACACAATATATGTATAATCCTACAATCATTAACCCAGCATATGCTGCGAGTAAAGAATCGATGAGTTTTTTCGGTTTATATCGAAATCAGTGGGTGGGAATTGATGGTGCACCTAAAACTGCAAATGTTGGTTTTACTACACCGTTAAATAATCCAAAATTAGGATTAGGTGTGAATTTTGTCAACGATCATATTGGAGCATTGGATGAGAATAGTATTGCTTTTGATTTAGCCTATACCCTTGATGTCAATGCACAGTATAAATTAGCTTTGGGATTGAAGGGAACGGCAAATCTATTGAGTATGTCGTACTCTAAATTGAATATTTACGATGAAACTATGCCCTTTGCTTATGAGGATGTGAAAAATAAATTTAGCCCCAATGTTGGAGCAGGAGCCTATTTATATTCTGATGTAGCCTATTTAGGGTTGTCTGTTCCAAAAGTATTTAAAGTAGATTATTACGATGATATCAAAAGAAGAACGATGCGTCAACAACCTTTGTTCTATATGACAGGAGGATACGTTTTTGATTTAGGTTCAGCTTGGCTATTAAAACCAGCTTTTTTATCTAAAATAGGAAGGGGAAAATCAGCAATAGATCTGACCGCAAATTTCTTGTTTCAAGAAAAATTTACCATTGGAACAGCTTATCGTTGGAATGCAGGTATCAGTGCTTTAACTGGTTTTCAAATTGATGAAAACTGGTTTTTGGGGTATACTTATGATTTTGATACCACAAAATTAAATCAATATCATGCGGGTACGCATGAAATTTTTATGCGTTTCGATTGGTTGGGAAGTTTTAGATCTAAAGGAAAATCTAGATTCTTTTAATGTAGAAATTTAAAATGGAAGAAGTAGGAAAGTTGGGAAGTTACCCCATAGAAGATGAATAGAGAAGAGATTGTTTGTATGAGGTGAAGGAGAGCTATACAGTTTAAAAGAAAATAAAAAAAGTGTATTTGGCGGTTTTTCGTATCAATAGTTAGAAGTAGGAGTAAAAACGACAACAAGTATACGGAACAACGCTAAACAAATATTTTAAAATCACTATAGAAATTTATTTTCTATTTGAAATGAACGAAGAATAAAGTTGCAGGCAAACCCAATACGATGTACAGCAGTATGTTAAGAAACATCCATCATTCATCATGTGTTTGCTTATCAACCTTAAATCTACAGTATACTATGAAGGAAGAAATTATACAAAAACGAGAAGGAATTATCTCTTCGACAGAAGTCTTAACTAGATTAAAAATTTTATTAGGAGTGCGATCAGCTAAAGAATTAGCACATATCTTTAATTTGAAACCCAACACAATTTCTTCTTGGAAAAAGAGAAATACGTTGTGTTATGCTAAGGTAATTGAAATCTGTAATAAACATGAAATTGATCTCAATGAATTGTTTTATGCTGCATATCAGAATATTGCAATCAATAAAAGTTATGCTCAAGTGCCAATTATCTATTTAGATGATTATTTGGAGTATTATTTGAAATCACATGTGAAGCACAAGAAAATGAAGCAGATATACTTACCTAAAAATGTCAGTTTTGATATTGTTATTCAGATGTATATCAATTCAACAGAACGAATGCAAGCAGAACTGATGTATGTGTTTTGTAAGATGGTAGATGTAGCTAATTTAGTGGTTGGCGAAGATTATATTCTGTTAGTTAAAAATAAAGGTTTTCAGAAATACAGTGTGATTGCTTACGATGTAGAAGGGCAAAGGTTACAATTATGTCGCGATATGAATGAAAAGATGTGGTTAAATACGAAAGAAGTATCGGAGTGTTTTCAATGTATGAATAGTATGCCTTGTTAAAGTGAAAAAGAAGAACATAGTTCTTCTTTTTTTTTGTTTCAATCAAAAGGATAAAGCAGTATAATCCCATCAAAGAGGAGAAAGAAATGAAGGTCTCAGTAAGGTAGATAGGGCGTTTGAGAAACAGCATATAGACTGAATTTGTTCTCGTTTTTTACTTCTTTTTACTGGTGTTTTTAAATAGCCTTAGTATAAGTGCTTTAAATTCATGGCTAAAGCCTGAGGTTGCCTTAGGAAAAAGAAACTACAGTTACACTTTTTGCAAATTTACAGTCCATTTTTTTAAAAAAAATAGTTTTCTATTCCTTAATTAAAGCAGAATTTAAAGCAAGGTAGATTGAAAGTACAGCTCATTATTTTGTTGAAAATGAATAGTTTGTTTGAATTTTTTAGCGGTTAGGGTGTTGTTTTTACAAAAAGTAAAAAGATATATTCAAATTTACTTTGATGTTTTTACACTTTCGTTAATTTTTTTTGAGTAGTGGTGATTTCTTTGCCTTAGAAAAAGAAAGAAACAAAAACAGAAATTTAAATATATGAAGAGAATTATCTTTTTTGCCTTTTTATTGGGCACGGGGTTTGTAACCAGAGCACAGGTTGGTATTGGTACGCCAACACCAGCTAATTCAGCAATGTTGGATGTCGAAGCAGCTGATAAAGGGATTCTAATTCCAAGAGTGAAGTTAACTACAACAGGAGTGTTTGCTCCTATTGAGGGAACTAAAACAGAAAGTTTACTTGTATACAATGTTGGGGCAACTTTGCCTACAGGGTTTTATTTCTGGAAAGGAGAAAAATGGAATCAAATTATTGATCAAGAAAACTTAGAACTTTCGATTAATACTATTATTAATGGGGGGAGCGGAAGCGATTTAGGGGAGATAAAAAGAGTGGTAGATGTCCTGGTTCCTACTAACCCGAAGAGTAGCGATAAAACGTTGAGCCAGGCTGCCCTCGTTATTGATCCAGCAGATAGTAAAATATACAGCATTAGCTATGATGTTGCCACGGATAAGTATATCCGTACGGAAGTGCAGTTGCAAGAAAGTGTGAAAGAATTTGAAACCCGTACGTTCTTTAAAAAAGCTAAAATTACAGCGGATGGACAAATACCAACTTTTACTGAAACGACTGAGGTGCCTGATTTTTCAACTGCAAAAAAGGGAGAAGTCTACTACCAATATTTAGGAGAGGATAATCGCATTGATTATTTAAATCTTACAGCAGATGTTACCAACATTATTGAGAATAATGAGCACATTAAAAATGAAATCACGAATATTTTAAATCAAGGGGGAAATGTTTATTTCACTAAGGATGCTATTGGTAATATTCCTGCCAATAGTGTGTATTATGTTGACTCAGAAACAAATGAAAAAACAGTAATAGACTTAACAGAAACAGTGATAAACTCTATTATAGAGAATACTCAAATTATTAAAGAAGAAATAGGGAATAAAATTACAACGAATGAAGTGATAAAGACAGGGCATACGGTAGATGGCGATGCTGTATTTATCTATAAAACATCGATTGCAATCACAGGAGCAAAAGCAAGTAGAGTCAATATTGATGAAAAATTACCTCAGGAATCAAGAAATATAGACCGTATTTTAAATATTCAAGTATTTAAAGGAAAGGAACTTATTACGAGTGCTGTAACAGATGTAGCGATACACAATACCAAGACAAAAGTCGATTTCAATTTAGGAAGTGGAAAAATGTATACACCTGTAACAAATGGGGATTATGAAGTAATCTTAGAATTTACTGCAAAATAGCTATTTGTTTTATTCAGGTGAGGAAAACCAAAACCTTGCCTGAATACTTTATCATATCTAAAAACCAATAGATTACTGAAAATAAAAAGGAGAAAGTGTAACGATATAGAACTATGATAAACAGTGATTTTTTACAAAACCCTCGCGCCATTCATTCCTCAAAAGAAATCTTAACCAAGTTAAAAGTAGTGTTAGGAGTGAAATCAGCAAAAGAGTTAGCAGCTATTTTTAACGTAAAACCCAATACAATTTCCTCTTGGAAAAAAAGAAATACATTGTGTTATGTTAAATTAATCGAAGTATGTAATCGATATGAAATAGATTTAAACGAATTATTTCTTGTCAATTATCAGAATAAAACCATAGAAAAAAGCTACATCAAGCGACCAATTATTTACATCGATGATTATTTGGAATACTATTTGAGTATAGAGGGAAAACATCAAAAACTCAAACAAATTTATTTCCCTAAACAGGTTTGCTTTGATATCATTATTCAGCTGTATGCAAAAATACAAGCGAATAAGGAATCTTACTTGGTTTATGTCTTTTGTAAAAAAGTTGATTTTGCCGCTGTTAAAATAGCAAGTAATTATGTGCTATTGCTGGCTGGTAAAGGTTTTCAAACCTACAAAATAGTAGAAGTTAATCAACAAGAAAAAGTGCTTTATCTACAGAAAGATACAGACGAAATCATGGTAGTCAAAGCGCAAGAGATCCTCGAAATTTTCGAATGGATCAAGTATTTACCTTGTTAGAGTTATAATGGTATAGGAATTGAGTAAAGGTGTTTTTGCTAACGTTGATATGAGATTCATCAAGTAAAAAAACTTTATAAAATAAGAACAGTAAAAGCTATGGAACTATTGAAGTATATTTTAATTTCCATTCCTATGATTTCATCTATGACATGTGGAATTATTCTAATGGTTGTTTTTTACAAAAACCTTTCTGTTACAGAAGTACCAATTTTAAGAACATTAGGTGGGTATTATTTCGCATTAATTGCGTTGTGGATTATTGATAATCTTACACAAAAATTAGTAGGTAGCCGCATTTTTTTGCTTCCTGTTTTGTCGTTGTTTATCGCCTTGTCCCAAGTGTGTTTTTATCATTTTATCTGTTATATCATTCCTGTAAAAAAGAAGTTCAATTTCTTGCAGTATGAAATGATTTTTGGTGTATTTATTTTGTTGTATGCCTTTATTTATGCCTTGTTTCAAACGAAAGGGTTTCAACAGTTAGATGCTAAAGTATTGTGTGTAAAATACTTAAGCATTTACATCACCTTAATTACAGGAGTTTATACCATCTTGTGCTGGAGGAGAGTATATCAATATCATCAGACAAAAAATAAGCGAAAAATTCAAATTAAAAGGTTGAATTGGATTCATTTGCTTTTGGTGCTAAAATCAATATTTACACTGCTATTTAGTTTGAGGAATTACAGCGTGATTGTACAAGCAATAACCGTATTTGTTCTTTCTTTTCAACATATCATATTGACATTTAATATGCTATTAGAGAAGAATAGAGTGAAAATTCCAATTGCTTATAAAACAAATGTCATGTTGTCTTCTGGACAAATTGTAGCTGTAGATCAAATGGGTACACTGACTAATGATGTGTTAGAATCCTCTTTTATCAATTCTAATACACGAACGGAAAACCTATTAACCCAAAGCGATATTGTCAACTACTTTACCAAGGATAAACCTTACAGGAAGAAAGATTTTCGCCTCGATACCTTAGTGAACCATTTTGGTGTAAATAGAACCTACGTATCTAAGTTTATCAATGTAACCTACAATTGCAATGTCAGTCAGTTTATCAACTGTTGGCGATTGAAAGAAGTAGATCATCTACAAGCAACAAACAAAGAAAATAATATGGAGGATTTAGTCGTTCAGGCAGGGTTCTCAGATTATCGACACTATTTACGAGCTGTACACAGTGCAGAAAAACGTCAACAGAATTAATAGAGGGAATATATGGATCATGAATATCTTTTTTTAGGAGTTTCTTTCTCCTCTTCAATATTTTCTGCTCTTTTTTGTTTTGCACTATTAGCACTTAAACTAGTAGAAGATGTGACAGAACCTTTAGTGAAAACAACAACCTTTGTTTTGTTGTTATTCTATCTCGTTTGTATCTTTTTTTATAGTACAACTTTTTTTGAGGTATTTCATTTTTTGGAACTACCCTGTTTGAAAGGAGTTAATTTCTTAACTACTTTGCTGATGCCTACCTTATTCTATCACTTGATTTTTCTCTTGACTAGATTGAAAAAAGAAGAGAATTTTAAGTACGTGCATTATGCAATCAGTTTGTGCTTGAGTGCAGTTTTTTATTTTTATCATGCAACAGGACTTGAACTGAAAATAGAGAGCTTGTATATTGAAAAACATGTTTTTTCTTTTTTGTTATTGAATGAGGATAGCATTATGGCTACTATTTTCAATTTAATCTACTTGCTGTTATCATTACATCGTTTATTAAAATATCGAAAAAATATTGCCAATTATTCTTCTGATGAAGAACGAGATTCGCTGTTTTGGCTCTATCCTATTTTTGTAATTGGATTTTTGTTATTTCCAGGTTCGATTGTACTTTATCTATTTCCTCAAATTCAAAGTAATCTCATCGTTGGAGAGCTAATCCCCAATTTTTTATTCATGTTTTTTAATATTAGTCTCTGCTATAATTTGTTCTGTGAAAATTTTGTTCAGATAACAGAAGACATCCTAGAAGAGAAGAAAAAAAGCAATCAAGAGGAAGATATAAAGATTAAGGAGTTAGCAATTGACAAACAAAAATTTGAAAAGTATATACAAGAAAAGAAGCCTTTTTTAAACCCTCAACTTAAAATTACAGATTTACTAAGTGATTTAATGACGAATAGAAGCTACTTGTCTCAGTTTATTAATGCAACCTACAAGAAGAATTTTTCTCAATACATCAATCAGTGTAGATATGATGAATACCTCAGATTGAAAGCGATGTCAAATATAGAACCCTATACAGAAGAAGATCTTATACTTATAAGTGGCTTTCGAAGTTATGAAAGTTTTAAAAGAACACAGGAAAAAGTTGGTAAGACAAAGTATAAAGAATCAAGTCTTGTTCTGTAATAAAAAGTAAAAGACAACGAGAAAGGCTTGGAATCAGTTGAAATACAAGTAATCATTTTCGTATGATTTTTGTTTGTAAATCATCAAATAAAAAGTAAGATTAATTTATAACACCATGATGGAAAAAAATCGTTTACCTCGTTTGATACTCCTTAGTATAATACTTAGTATACTCCTTAGTACAAATGTAGGAAAAGCTCAAAATAATGTTTTTTATAATAATGGAATATTACAGGTGGAGAGTAAAACTATGCTGAGTTCTTATGCTGACTTTACCAATCAAGCGCAAGGAAAATTGGTGAATGATGGTATGACCTATTATTTTGGGAATTTCACCAATGAAGGGAATTTCACCTATACCAAAACCTTAGCTACAGGGGAAGTAAAATTCGTGGGTACAAAACAACAAAATACCATTATTGCTGGTAATACAACTATAGACCTTCATAAGGTTACCTTTGACCTCAATCAACCCCAATACTATTTTGATCTAAAGGCAAATCTAGATGTTTGGGGAGAAGTTGATTTTAAAGATGGAATCATTAAAGTTGATTCTGCGGTTAATTCAACAACAAAACAACCTGCAGGATTGATCAGTTTTATGCCGAAATCCAAACATAAAAATAGTAGGGATACGAGCTTTATTGATGGCATGGTAGAAAAAGTTGGAGCAGATCCCTTTGTCTTTCCTATAGGAAATAAAGAATACTATAGACCAGCTGGTATAAGTGCACCTCAAAATAGCAAAGATGTTGTTCTGTCTAACTATGTATTTCAGGATTCAACTTTTTTTAAAACACATCAAGCGCACATCCCTGAAATTAAGCAATTAAATACACAAGAATATTGGAAGCTTGAAAAGACTAAAAACAGCCAAACTAGTTTCATGTTGACGTTGAGTTGGGATGAGAGAACGACGTTACCAGATGTACTAAAAAACTCAGAACAGGACTTACATATTGTACATTGGAATTCAGCGAATAAGCAATGGGAAGACCTTGGAGGTATTGTAGATATGGACAATAAAAAAATCACAACTCCTGCCAATATCTCGAATTTGGGTTATTTTACTTTGGCAAGTATGCACGAAAGCCCACCTGTAGAGGAGGAAGATGTCATCATCTATAATTATGTCAATGCAAATGGAGGGAATCAGAATGATTATTTTATCATTAAGAATATCAATCGTTACCCACAAAATTCGGTTCAGATATTCAACCGATGGGGAGCAAAGGTATATGAAACAAAGAATTATGATAGTCAAGATAATGTGTTTAGAGGATGTCAAACCAAAGGAGGAAAACTACCTGCAGGAACGTACTATTATTTAATAACCTATAAAAAAGAAACGAAGAATACTAGTTATACGATTAAGAAAACAGGCTATCTTCATCTAGATAGTAAGTAAAAGAAGAGATAGGAGTGGATTAAAAATAAAATTGCTAGGGCGTTCTTTAGGGGGCGCCTTTTTTTAGCATCATCGTGCAGGTATCATGTATGCTTGCTACACTTAAAGGTTCAAGGTGAGAAATGGCTATAGGATGTTATTAATGGATGAATGAGCTTATTTAGCTATAGAAGAACAAAAAGGGAAAGACCGCTTTGATAGACTTTCTTTATGTTGAAATAAGTTATTTCTTTATAAAAGTACTTTGAAAAGCACGGAAAAAGGGTATTTTTGTTTCTACAATTATTAAAAAGAGTATTATGTCAACGATAGAAAGAACAAAGTGTTTAATTATTGGATCAGGACCTGCAGGATATACCGCTGCAATTTATGCCGCAAGAGCTAATATGGCACCTATTTTATACCAAGGATTACAACCAGGTGGGCAATTAACAACAACAAATGATGTGGAGAATTTCCCTGGTTATCCAGAGGGTGTAACAGGACCTGAAATGATGCTACAATTAGAAGCTCAAGCTAAACGCTTTGGAACAGATGTGAGAGATGGATGGGTTACAAAAGTTGATTTAAGTGGAACGATTAAAAAAGTTTGGGTAAACGAAACAACAGAATTACACGCAGATACTGTAATTATTTCTACTGGTGCAACTGCCAAATACTTAGGATTACCATCAGAACAACATTACTTGAATTTAGGTGGAGGTGTTTCTGCTTGTGCAGTTTGTGATGGTTTCTTTTATAGAAATCAAGAGGTTGTTATTGTAGGAGCTGGGGATTCTGCTTGTGAAGAAGCTCATTACTTATCTAAACTTTGTAAGAAAGTAACGATGCTGGTACGTAGCGATAGCTTTAGAGCGTCTAAAATTATGGAAGATCGTGTACGCAACACAGAAAATATTGAAATCTTAATGAATACAAGTACTGTGGAAGTATTAGGAGATGGAAATGTAGTAACTGGAATCAAAGTGAAAAACAATGAAACAGGAGTGGAATCAGATATCCCAGCTACAGGTTTCTTCGTTGCAATTGGACATAAACCCAATACAGATATCTTCAAAGGGCAATTGACAATGGATGAAACAGGATATTTACTTACAACAGGTAAAACGAGTGCAACCAATATTGAAGGGGTTTTTGCTTGTGGAGATGTGCAAGATAAAGACTACAGACAAGCGATTACTGCTGCTGGATCTGGATGTATCGCTGCCTTAGACGCTGAACGTTACTTAGCGTCTCAAGAATAAGAATAAAGTATAACAAAAGAATCTCCTTGGGTTTATTTCTCTGTTATACCAGTTACATAATAAAGTAAGGATAAGGCTTTTGCGCCTTATCCTTTTTTTTGCGTTATTATTTTTACGCCTTTATTGGAATTTTGTAGAGTCCATCCTAAGATATTTTTATCTTTGTACTTTAAAATCTCGACATGCTTTTATTAAAAAATATTTCGTTTAGTTATACAGCCAATTATACCGTTATAGACGCCATTGATTTAGTTATTGAAAAAGGAAAACACGTAGCACTGCTCGGTGAAAGTGGATGTGGAAAAAGCACACTACTCAAGCTCATCTATGGTTTACACGACTTAGATCAAGGAGAAATATTCTGGAAGGACAATCAAGTTTTAGGACCAGCCTATAATCTTGTCCCTGGGATGGACAATATGCGCTATTTAGCCCAAGATTTTGACTTGATGCCACACACAAGTGTTGCAGAGAATATTGGAAAGTATCTTTCGAATTTTAACTTGGAAAAAAAGAAAGCAAAAATTGCGGAATTATTAGAGTTAATTGAAATGACAGCATTCGCCGATGTGAAAGTGAAACTTTTAAGTGGTGGACAACAACAACGCGTGGCAATTGCTAGAGCCTTAGCAGTAGCTCCTGAAGTGTTGTTGTTAGATGAACCTTTTAGTCATATTGATTACGCGAGAAGAAGTGTATTACGTCGTAAGATTTTTTCGTATTTAAAAGAAAATAACATCACCTGTATTGTTGCTACCCATGATAGTATGGATGTATTGAGTTTTGCAGATGAAACTATCGTGCTCAAAGAAGGTCGAGTAGTGGATTACGGTGATACCCAAGATTTATATGAATACCCTTCAGATAAATACGTAGCCACATTATTTGGCGAAGTCAATGAATTGTATATTTCTGATTTTACTCCCGATACTTTAGAAGACGAAGTACTGCTCATCTATCCGCATCAATTGATGATCTCTAAACAAAAAGGAGTACTAGAAGTGGAAGTACAACAAGCCTATTTTAATGGAGATGGTTATCTTGTATGTGCAAACTTTAAAAATAATAGAACGCTGTATTTTAATCATCCTGTTGATGTACAAGCAGGAACTAAAGTGAAATTGGCTTTAAAAAAGTACCAATAGCTTATTGGAGAAGGGAATAGAGAAGGGAAATTGGAGAGGAGAAAAGGGTAATTTGATTATGTTTTTTATTCTTCTTTTCCCTAAAAAAGTTACTTCTGAATTAAATCTAAAATCTTCACTCCTAGGACAATGCCGTGATTTGTTTTCCTATCAGAAAAGGAGGTAAAATAATCAATTCGAAAAGGTCTAAATTTCTTAAAACCAAAGTTATTCAAACCAATACTAAATTCCTTATAGGTGGGTTGATCCGGAGTTTGAAGTAAGTGGAATCCAACAATAAATGAATATCGCGTTTTGTTTAAAAGCGGTATTTTATTCAGGATATAGCCGCGAAAATCGTGTTCGAGGTGAAATTCAACATAGGACTTATTGGTACTATAGGAATAATAGGGCAGTAAGTTGAATTGTTTATTGTAAATAGGCGTTGAACCAATGAAGGTTTGATTCCCATTAAAATGCTTGTAATCAGTAAAAGGAATCTGATTTTGTTCAAAGAATTGACCCAAGGAGATTCCAGTATATAACTCCCCAATATTGCCTATATTATTCTGATATTTCGTAGCGATAGAACCGAAGGTATAGCTGAAATTTCGATCTGTTGTATTCAATGCTTTTTCTAGGTGAATCTCTAGAATCGGATACTTCGATTGTTGGATATATTGTTTTTTATTGGGATAACTAATAGTCTTTTGATCAAATACCACTTGTACATTGACATGAAGTTTAGCAACCCCATTCGGTTTGAAGGTTGGACTGTCAAAATCAGAAGGATTCAAGGGGTTGTTGGATGTAAAATCTAACGTTGGTACAAAGGGAGGATTTTGAATGTTGTTGTATAAATTATCCCTGTATGCATACTCTAATCGACCATCAACTTTAAACTTAGTCCATACATACTGGCTGTAATTCACTGCAATGAATTTCTTTTGAAAATATTTCGCATAGTTTTTTCCAAACCAAGCGGAAGCAAAAGAGTTAATGGGCTTTTTAATCGGATCATCCTGATTAAATTGCTCAATCGCTTCACCAGCTTCTAATCGAAGGGTACGGTAATCCTGTTGATTGAAAACATGAGAAGCATAACCAGAAAAACGGAACTTATCCTCACTAAAACCATAGCTGACATTAACACCATAAGACGTTGCAGCATTATCAGCACGCAATTTAGTATAATCAATCCCTGAAGTGATATTAAATCCTTGTACAGCATTAAAAGCAAAGGTTGAAAGTAAACCGTGGTAACTATAGGTGCTGTTTTTATACGAGTTGACGTATTTGTAGCCTTTAATTAATTTAAAAATAGTAAAGTTGTTCGTTCGCTTGTCAATAGAATCTAAAATAACTTTGGTGTTATCCGTTAAGAAAATGGACTTCTGATCAAAGTATTTCTTTTCACTTTCAAGTAAATGAAACGGGCGAATAGCAGCTAACTTATCTTCTGCATTGCTATTGTAATTGGCAGTAAAAGTCAAGTACTCATTGGTCTTATTTTCCATTAAATGAGCAGGCTTTTCTGTATAATTTGTAAAACTACTCTCAAATTTACCAATGAAATCGAAAACAATAAATCGACCATCAAAAACTAAGGTTTGAGCAGCTTTCACATAGGCATTTAAGGTAGGAGAGTAGGTATAGGTTTGCTTAATCTGTAAGTTGTTGATATTTTTTGCATTGACATTATTGCCTTGCATTTTTGCATAGAACGATAAAACCTGCCAGTTTTTGCTTGTGAATTCAATATATCCCTCCATAATAGGCTCTCGATCGCGTTTGGGCGTAAAGTACACGCGATAAATAGTATCGTCACCAACTTGCTCTTCCGAAATAATATCAAAGAAATAATACGTATTAGCGTAGGGAAGTAAGGGAGAAACAACATTGATTCGCTTGGAAGTTTCTGAACTGAAAATATTAAAATCGTTATCCGTTCCCGTTAAGAATAAAAGATCTTTTGCATTTCCTCTTTCTTGAAGTGCATGCACCGTTTCCTTGCTGATGATTTTATTGCGATAATCCAAGTCAGAATGAAGTTCGCTGAGGTAAATGAAATTACCCGATTGATCGCTATCAATATCCAAGGCTGGATCCAAATCCTTGCGTTTTTGACCTAAGTAAGAGGAACGCTGTGTATTCAGCTGTAAATCGCCTTTAGCGTAGTATGCTACTTGATAGTTGTTGGTTCGTTCTTTGAAATGTTCATAAACCAATGAAAGCAAATAAGCAGCATATACATCCTGCTGATCCGTATATAAAATATTGTTTTTGTCTAGTGGAGTAAGTGGAATAACCAAAGAATCCGTTTGTTTTTTATATTTGATTCGCTCGTTTTCATAGCCTTCTTTTTGGATGAAAATAGGTTTTTTAGAATCCCAGTTAATGGTGAAAAAGCCAGCCTCATCTGTACGGGTTTGATGAACGGTTCCAGGAATAAAAACCAAACATTGCGCAAGTGGCAGCTGTTGTTCATTGATGATTCTTCCTGTAATTGTTTGTCCATAACACCAATTGCCTAATAGAAAGACTAAAAGGACAATAGAAGAGAAAGCAATTTGTATTATATTTTTATACATTAATCCTGAAAAGCATGAAGGGCTAGGGCATAGCTTTTTAAACCAAATCCAAGGATTACTCCTCGACAGTGTGCTGCTAATTTAGACGTATGACGAAAATCTTCGCGCGCATGTGTATTGGAAATATGTACTTCAATTACTGGAGTATCAATGGACGCAATAGCATCTCCTAAAGCAATAGATGTATGTGTATAGGCGCCTGCATTAAAAACAATACCCGCATAAGTAAAACCAACTTCGTGTAATTTGTCAATCAATGCACCCTCACTATTGGATTGAAAATAATCCAATTCAAGCGTGGGGAACTCTCGCTGTAATTGCTCAAAATAAGTTTCAAAACTCATGTTTCCATAAATAGTAGGCTCTCGTTTACCTAATAAATTTAGATTGGGGCCATTGAGTAGTAGAATTTTCATGCTTTCAATTTAGTGGAACAGTAGAACAAAGATATTTAATATTCAGGTTGATTAAACAAATGAAAGACTAATATTTAGTTAAGCGAGTGATTTAGTTTCCTCTCATTTTCAGGCTCTTAATTTTTTTAACGGCTGTAAAATGTAAAATTCATTGAAATTAACTAAATGTTAACTATTAGTCGTAATGGAATAACTGATTGATTTACAATACCATGTTAATTTTTTAAATTTACAAGGTTTCTTTAATGTTATATTTTTATTAAATAAACGTCTTATTGTGGTAGGATGCCTTAATTTCGTATTCAGTTAATAGAAAAAAATTAATGAATATGAAAAAATTAGTACTATCGTTAGCAGCTGTTGCTGCATTTGGATTCACAGCTAACGCTCAAGAAAAAGAAAAACCAACATTTGGATTCCAAGAAGGAAACGTAATGATCGAAGGTAGTTTTCAAATTTCTGACCGCGTTGTTAAAGATTCAGACTCTGGTGACAAACAAAAAATGACACATTATAAATTTAATCCTAAGATTGGATACTTCTTATCTGATAAAGTAGCTGTTGGAGCTTCTTTAGGATTTGGAAAAGGGTTTTTAGAATCTGATGTGTTAGCAGATGACGTTACTGGAACAACATTATTCGCTGGTGCATTTGCTCGTTACTACTTCTTAGAACTAGGGAACCGTTTCAAAACGTATGCTGAAGTTGGAGTAGGATACCAAGAAAATAAAGTTTCTGATGCTAAATACAAAGAAACAGGAATTGCTGCAGGAATTGATTTAGGATTCAACTATTTCGTTACGGAGAAATTAGCTGTTACTTTTGCTTTAGGTAATGTATTTAGCTATAGCAATTATGATGTAAAAGTGGATGGAGTTAAAGAAGGAAGTATTTCTAACACAGACGCTAACTTAAACGTTTTCAATAACTTCTTTGATAACGCTACATTTGGATTAGTATACAAATTCTAATCGTAGAACGGTAAATAATAGAATACAAGAAAGAGCTTCAGTTTTGAAGCTCTTTTTTTTATCTTTGAATGAAACGAATCAAGAGAAAATGAGTAATAAAATCTGGCAAAATACCCTACAATCCTATATCCATTACCTGAAATTAGAACGGGGGCTAGCAGAAAATTCAATCGAAAGCTATGAGTTGGATTTAATGAAATTTGTTCAGTTTTTGAGCCATAGTGAAATAGAAGTAGCGCCTAAAAACGTTATGCCAGCTCATATTAATGAGTTTGTCTACCAATTGTCTACGGTTTTAGCTCCTACTTCACAAGCGCGTATTATCTCTGGCTTAAAGAGTTTTTTTACTTTTTTATTGGTCGATGGACAAATTGAAAAAGCCCCTACGGATCTCTTAGAAATTCCCAAACTGGGGCGTAAACTACCCGAAGTCTTGGCTATGGAGGAAATTGATGCTATGTTGGCCACCTTAGATCTTTCTACAAACGAAGGGTATCGCAATAAGGTGATGCTTGAGTTACTATATAGCTGTGGATTACGAGTAAGCGAATTAGTCAACCTGCGCTTGAGTGATTTGTTTTTTGAGGAAGGTTTTATTCGTGTAATAGGAAAGGGGAGTAAACATCGCTTTGTCCCCATAGATCCAGATACGATGCAACTCATTACGATGTATAAGCAAACGATTAGAAACCACATGCAGGTCAAAAAAGAAGATACAGATATTGTATTCTTAAATCGAAGAGGAGCAAGACTAACGAGAGCTATGATCTTTACCATTGTCAAGCAAGCTGCTCAAGAAGCAAATATTCAAAAGAATGTTAGTCCGCATAGTTTTAGACATTCATTCGCAACGTATTTGTTGGAAAATGGAGCGGATATTCGAATGATTCAGCTAATGTTAGGGCATGAATCAATTCTAACCACGGAAATCTATACGCATATTAGTAGAGAGAAGCTAAAAGGGGTGATGGATACCTATCATCCTAGAAGTAGGCAGTAAGTTAATGGAAATGAGAAAAGAGAAGAATTTTTTTATAATCGAATATTTTCCAAAAATCAAAACAGCAAAGGAACAAAATAAAAAAGGCGAAAGATTATCTTTCGCCTTTTTAGTATTATTTCGCTATGTTAATAGCTCTTGTTTCTCTAATAACGGTAATCTTCACTTGACCAGGGTAAGTCATTTCGGTTTGAATTTTTTGTGAAATATCAAAAGACAAGGTTGCTGCCATTTCATCTGATACTTTTTCACTCTCCACAATTACACGTAATTCTCTACCTGCTTGAATAGCGTAAGAATTTTTCACTCCTCCAAACTCATTTGCAATACCTTCTAAGTCTTTTAAACGTTGAATATAAGAATCCAATACTTGTCTTCTTGCTCCAGGTCTTGCTCCAGAGATAGCATCACAAACTTGAATGATTGGCGCAATTAAAGTCGTCATTTCAATTTCATCGTGGTGTGCTCCAATGGCATTACAAACTTCTGGTTTCTCACCAAATTTCTCAGCCCATTGCATCCCCAAGATTGCGTGTGGTAATTCGCTCTCTGTTTCCGGTACTTTACCAATATCGTGAAGTAATCCTGCACGTTTTGCTAGTTTTACGTTCAATCCTAATTCAGCAGCCATTAAACCACATAATTTAGCAACTTCACGAGAGTGTTGTAATAAGTTTTGACCGTAAGACGATCTATATTTCATACGTCCAACGATTTTAATCAATTCTGGGTGTAACCCGTGAATTCCTAAATCGATCACCGTTCTTTTTCCAATTTCAATGATTTCCTCCTCAATTTGTTTGGTTGTTTTTGCTACAACTTCTTCAATACGAGCAGGGTGAATACGTCCGTCTGTTACTAAACGGTGTAGCGATAATCTCGCAATTTCACGTCTTACTGGATCAAAACAAGAAAGGATAATCGCTTCTGGTGTATCATCTACAATAATTTCA
Source organism: Myroides odoratus (assembly GCF_001549985.1). Classification (GTDB taxonomy): domain Bacteria; phylum Bacteroidota; class Bacteroidia; order Flavobacteriales; family Flavobacteriaceae; genus Flavobacterium; species Flavobacterium odoratum_A. The sequence goes on from NZ_LROZ01000015.1 coordinate 72,640, forward strand.
ACCCCAGTAGCTGCTTCAATCGCTCTAATGTTTCGCCCTTCACGACCAATAATTCTACCTTTTACATCATCTGATTCAATATTGAATACCGATACACAGTTTTCTACTGCTTCTTCTGTACCTACACGTTGAATCGTATTGATAATAATCTTTTTCGCTTCTTGTTGTGCCGTTAATTTCGCTTCTTCAATCGTATCTTGAATATACGACATAGCGTCTGCTTTTGCTTCTGTTTTTAAGCTTTCAATGATTTGATTCTTCGCTTCTTCAGCTGTTAAACCAGAGATAATTTCTAATTGCTCAACCTGTGTACGGTGTAAGCGTTCAACTTCTTCTTGTTTTTTCTCTATATGTTCAAGCTTAACGTCGTAATCTTTAATGATTTTTTCGCTTTCTTCTGCTGCTTTCTTCGCTTTTGATAGTTCATTAGAAATCTGAGATTCTTTATCTCTTGTTCTCTTTTCTGCCTCAGCCATCTTCTTATCGCGTGCTAAAATAACTTGCTCATGCTCTGCTTTTAGCTCAATAAATTTTTCTTTTGCCTGAAGAATTTTCTCCTTTTTAATAGATTCTCCTTCTGTTTTTGCATCGCGTATAATTGTCTTAGCTTCATTATTAGCGTTTTGTAAAACAGATGAAGCATGGTTTTTTTCTAGGTATTTTGCGATAGCAAAACCTATGCTTCCACCTACCAAAACTCCTCCAACAATAAATAGTATATCCATATGTGTGTTATAATTATATAAAAAAAGCCCACATCAGTAGAGTTGCATAAACTCTGATTTAAACAAGTTTTGGGTTAGCTTGCTGTTCAAGGATCTGCATAAATGCAGCATGCTTTAGTAGCAATGATTCACCCATTTTAATTTGTTAGTGTTGAGTTTATCAAAACGGTTTACTAATGTGAGCAGTATCTTTTTTAGTTTTTCCTTTAAATAAGAACGTGTTATTTAGAAAGAATACGATCTAAAGCTTCATCTAATCGAACCAAGCGATCAACGGCTTTGTTGTAATTCTCAGACTTGTCAATCGTCTTCTGTTCTGTCTGTGAAGCTAATTGTAAAGCACACATCGCCAGAACATCTTGCTTATCTCTTACCGCATAGCTCTCCTCAAACTGATTAATCATGATATCAATCTTTTTTGATGCTGAACGCAATGCCTCTTCTTGTGCATACGTTACCGTTAACGGATATACGCGATCAGCTATCGATATCTTGATTTTTAGTTGTTCATTTTGACTCATAGCTAGCTTTATTTACTGAGTTGAGCGATACAATTGTCAATCTCTCTTATCAATGAATTTATCTTGAGTTTCGTATCTTTTCTTCCTTCGTCACTGCCCAATAGTGAATTGGCTAATTGCAGAGATTCATATTTTTTATAAATATCATCTAATTGATGCTCATTTTGCTGAATTTCTTGTTGTGCCTCAATTAAATGTTCTTTAAGCTTATTGTTCTCCGCTTCCAATTGATCTAATCGTTGTACAAGTTTCGCAAACTTTACTTCCAATGCATTAATTATGTCCGTTAGTTCACTCATGTCACAAAATATATTCACTATTCTTTTACAAAGTTACAATTAGTATTTAGATTTTAAAATATTTTCTGTGAAAAGTTCGAGTGAATGGATAGGAAATTGTTTAATAACTAACTAATGAAAGCATTATCTGTTTTTTGAATGGAAATTAGTAAGAATCACAACTTTAATTTATGATATAGTCATAAGGTTTACGTTTAAAATACAAAATGCCTCTTTTTTCTCCTCCTGATTGGGGTATTTTGCTCTATCTCTTCTTCTTTCAATCGCCTGTTATACAGCTTTGAGAAAAAGACCATTTTGTGAACGAAATTCAAGCTAAACTCAACCGAGATTCGAGCCAAATATTCTCTTGTTTTCAGTGGCAATTAAAGGTGAAATGAGACGGTGAAAAAAAGATGGGGTACAAAATGTCGAAATAATTGGAGTTTTGTACAAAATAGAAAGGACTATTTTACAGCTTGTATACCTCAAGACTATTATTTGTAGAAAAGGGTTCGCCAATTTTAGATTATTCTTTATTTTAGCAATAAATTATAAAATATGAAAAAGAGTTTAACTGGTTTTTTCGTTTGCTCTGCCTTGTTTGCTTTTGGACAATCTCAATCAATAGAATTTGCTAATCCCTTAAATATTCCCATTAATGCTTCTGGTAATTTTGGAGAATTAAGAGGAAGTCATTTTCATTCTGGATTGGATATTAAAACGCAACAGCGCATTGGATTGCCCATTTATGCCCCTGCGGATGGATATGTTTCTCGAATTAAAGTCTCAACCTGGGGATATGGAAAAGCCCTGTATATTGATCATCCTAATGGAATAACAACAGTGTATGGTCATTTAAACGGTTATGAAGGTGCAATTGCCAAGCGTGTATTTGATACTCATTATAAACAACGGGTGTTCGAAATAGAAATCTTTCCAAAACGCAATGAAATTCCAGTAAAAAAAGGAGATATTATTGCCTATACAGGGAATACCGGTGGTTCTGGTGGGCCTCATTTACACTATGAATTTCGCGATACGAGTACCCAAGCCATCATCAATCCTTTGAGTAAGGGAATGAAAGAGATGCTCATCGATACCGAAGCTCCAACAGTGAATTCCATTTACGCGTATCCTATTTCGTTGGATGCAGTTATTAATAAGAATATTAGCCCAATTCAACTGTCGTATAAAATGCGAAATGGAATGCTGATGGCAGATCCTATTACAGCCAAAGGGAAAATTAGTTTTGGTATTGATATGCATGATACCGCTAATAATAATTCAAATAAGAATGGCGTTTATAAGCTGGAAACTTTCATTAACGGTACACCGAGTTTCAGCTATCAGTTTGATACATTTACGTTTAGTGAAACTGGATTTGTTCATGCTCTATTGGATTATGGGCGGGTAAAACGAACCAAAGCCAAGGTACAAAAAATGTTTGTTGAAATTCCTTATCCTTTATCTATATTAAAAGTAGACAAAGGAAATCAAGGTGTTTTAACTGTAAAACCAGGGGAGAGTTACACCTATAAAATAGTAGCTTCTGATTATCACGGCAATCAAACAACTATTGAAATTCCAGTTACCTATGCGGATGATTTTGTAGCTCGTGTGGATAGTATGGATGTAACGGAAGGGGATCGCTATGATATTATTTCGACGAAAGAATTCATTTTTCAAAAAGATTTCGCAAGTGTAAGCATTCCAGCCAATACATTTTACCAGGATTTTAAATTTGTCTTTAATGCTAAAGATAAAGTAGTCACCTTGCACAGAGATGTTGTGGCGGGCTTTAAAAATATGACATTGACCGTTGATATGAGTAATTTTGGATTGACTGATGCAGAATTGGAAAAAGCTTATTTAGCTCAACTTGGTCCTAATGGAAGTAAATCTTATGTGAAGACACATAAAAAAGGCAAGTTGTGGACTATTTATACCAAAAAACTAGGAGATTATTCATACGGTATTGATACTACACCACCTAAGATTTATCAACCGAGTTTCAAAGAAGGGGATTGGTTGAGTAATGCCCAAGAGATTTCTTTCTTAATCCAAGATGTGGATACGGGGATTAATACCATAGAAGGAAGTATCAATGGAAAATGGATCTTGTTGGATTACGATTATAAAACAAAAAAAATAGTACATTTATTCAGCGATGGCGTTGTGACTTCTGGACGCAATGACGTCGTGATTAAAGTGACGGATAACATGAATAACGAAGCAACTTATACCACACATTTTTTTAGAAAATAGCAGATGATACAGCGATTGGGAATTACAATACTTGTTTTTTTAGTAAGCGTATGCCTATATGCTCAAGAATTTGTTGTGTTGAAAGGCAAGGTTGTGGATAGCAACAATAAGAAGGGGATTCCCAATATAATGATTACGGTTTACCATGGTAAACACGTAGACGAACACGCTGTGTTAGGAATGGCAATCACAGATGAAAAAGGAAAATTTCATTTGGAGTTTCCTCAAGTAGAGGAGGTCTATGTGGATTTGCCAAGTTCACTACAATGTCAACAAGGAAAACAAATAGATTTTACCAATAAGAAAGTAAGTTCGGTTGTATTTGATTGTATTGCACCATCCAATGAAAGAAGTGAAAAAACAATTCAAGTACTGAAAGAAGAGGCAAAAGAACAAAAGCAAGTGTTGGATAATATTACGATTGTAACACCTAAAGGAGGTTTTGAACGAGATCTCTCCAGTGTAAATCTGTCGGATATTACCCCTGCTGTAGCTACCAGTAACCGGTTAGAAACGGTATTAACCACCTTGTCAGGAGTGAATTCCAATAATGAATTAAGTAGTCAGTATACGGTGCGAGGGGGGAGTTTTGATGAGAATCTAATTTACGTGAATGGCGTAGAGATGTATCGTCCTTTTTTAGTGCGTTCTGGTAAACAAGAAGGATTGAGCTTTATCAATCCGACCATGGTAGAAGATATTTCGTTTTCAGCTGGTGGATTTAAAGCGAGATATGGCGATAAGATGTCCTCCGTTTTGGATATTACCTATCGCAAGCCTACAGCGAATAAAGCGTATTTGCAAGCAAGTTTTTTAGGTGCAGGGGCTACAGTGGATTTAGTTTCTAAAGACAAGGCGTTAACTGCTATGCTAGGCATGCGTTATCACAACAATCGCTTGTTGATGAATCGAAAAGATGATGATGGATATTATCGACCTTCTTTTATGGATGCACAAACCCTTGTAAATTATAAATTGGATGACCAATGGAATTTTAGTTTTTTAGGGAATATTACAGGAAATCACTATAAATATGAGCCAAATCGAGCAGATGTGTCTTTTGGAGCTTATAACCAGGTGTCTAATGTAACGGTGTTGTACGATGGAAAAGAAGAAGATAAATACAGTTCATTATTTGGGGCCTTTACGTCCACCTACGCTTGGAATACTAGCAATAAAATAGAGGCAATTATTTCAGCTTATCACACCCAAGAAAAAGAATATTATGATATAGAGGCTTCTTATTTACTAGTTGATCAACAAGAGGCAGATTCGGATCCTCTTTTTGGATCAGATATTGAACGGCCTGCCCCAATCAGGAAAGGAGTCGCTTCTCAGCTTTCTCATGCTCGAAATAACTATGATGCATTGGCGGTGAGTATGGAAGTAAAAGGGAAACATTTGTTACAAGATGCTGATGCTTCGCTACAGTGGGGAGTGAAATATACCAGAGAAAATATCAAAGATCGCTTGTCAGAATGGGAATTGATGGATTCTTTGGGGTATATTCTGCCTACTCTACATCCGTATTCAACGCTACATACACAACACAACGTAGATATCAATCGATTTATGGTGTATGGAGAATGGAATAAAGCGATATATACAGATCAAGCAAAAATTACCTTTAATGCGGGTGCTCGTATGCAGTGGTGGAAGATGTCTGAAAGTGATAAAGGAAAAATAGTAGTGAGCCCAAGAGCGCAAATCGCTTTTGAACCTAGTAACTGGGAAAAAGAGATGTTGTTTACACTAGCTATGGGATTATACCAGCAACCCCCATCTTATCGAGAATATAGAGGGTTTGATGGAGAATTAAACCCAGATTTAAAAGCGCAAAAAGCTTGGGTTGTTGTTGTAGGACATAATTATCAATTCAAACTGTGGGAAAGAAATTTCCGCATGCAATCAGAAGTGTATTATAAAAATATACAAGATGCTAATATTTATACGTTAGACAATGTACGTATGCGCTACGTAGCCAATAACGAGGCTAAAGCGTATGTATATGGTGCAGATGTGCGTTTGTATGGTGAATTTATTAATGGTACGGAATCTTGGGTGAGTTTTGGTTATATGAAAACAGAAGAAAATTACCAAGGAAAAGGATATATCGCAAGACCAACCGATCAACGATTGAAGTTTGGGTTGTTGTTCCAAGATTATGTTCCTTCTATTCCCAATCTGAGATTGTACCTGAATGCAGTTTACAATACAGGGTTACCAGGAGGTTCACCAGCCTATGTTGATCCTTATTTATATCAAGGTAGATTGCGCGATTACAAACGAGCAGATATCGGATTTAACTATGTGTTCAAAGATAAAACCATTGGACAAGATAGTAGTTGGCTGCAGGGAATTGACCATTTACAAGTGGGAATAGAGGTGTATAACGTTTTCAATTTTGACAATGCAATTACCAATACCTGGATTAGAGATCTCAGTAGCAATAAAGAGTATGCAATACCAAATTATATGACCAATAGAACATTCAATATTAAAGTCGCTCTAACGTTTTAATTTTTTCGCAGAGCATTTGTAAAAAACGTATCTTTGAATCATCAATAGTGAAAAGAATGAAAACAAAAGTAGGTTTAATAGTAAGTGTTTTTTCCGCTGTGTTGTTTTTTTCTTGTAAAGGACAAGAGGAAAAGCCAAAAGTAATCTATAAAGATGAGGTAGAAACACCAGAACAACAAGAAGCAGTTAAAGAAAAAACAGAAGATATCAGAATTGCTGATTTACCTTTGGTTGTCGGTAGTTCATCCTATTTAATTCACCCCGTTGGAGAAGTAAGGGTATATGCTAGTCCAAGTAAATACGGCACGAGTAAGGTAAATCAATTTTCGTATACTGTTTCCAACTATGTTCCGTTTGAAATTACAGGGTATTTAGAAAACCTGATGTTTCAGCACAAAGACTCTTTGGAGATTAGACCCTTGACAAACAAGAAAATCCAAATTCAATCTGTGGTGTATTTAAATACCATTGCAGAGAAATTGAAAAAAAATATCTTGGTCTATAATGTTTTTGATGCAGATACTAATCGCGATGGTAAAATTGATTCCAATGATATTAAAACCTTGTATATCAGTAAAAGTAGTGGGAGAGAGTTTAAGAAGCTAAGCCCTTATTTACAAGAATTACTCGACTGGACTGTCATTGATGTACAAAATAGATTGTATTTTAGAACAATTGAAGACATTAATAAAAATGGTGCTTTTGACAAGAACGACAACATCAATTATTTCTATATTGATTTGACGGATCCCAAATGGGAAGTTAAAAGTTATGACCCGTTGAATGTAGCGAGCATAGAAGAAGCTACTGAGACACCTCCTGTAGAAGAAGCATTATAAAAATACACCTAAAATGCCCCCAAGATACTAAGTATCTTGGGGGCATTTTTTATTGTAGTAGACGGAAGAAATTTATCCCCTTGTGCAAGGGGATAGAATTATATCGAAAAGAAATGAGCAAATACAATAGGAATATGGAGTAAATCAGAAAATAAGAGGGTAAGCCAGTGGAAATTGGAATCTAGTTAGAATCAAAAGAATGAATAATGTTCTCGTAACGTGAATATTAAGAATTAGAATACTTTTTTAAGTTATAAAAATCGCTAAATAGACGGTAAATAAAATAAAATTAAAATTAATTATACTTCATTATTTTTAACTTTTTTTATTTGTTTTGTTTTTTATTTTGTGAGTAATATTGATGTATTAATTGTTTATTGTGTTTAATTTTGAATTATTTATTATTGTTTTTTGTGTTTTTGTGTGTAAAAATAAATAATTATGTGACTTTTTCTACACTTTGTAGTCTTATAAGTGTACGAAATGAGATTTTCAAATTAGATCTTACTATGCTAGCTTTTTTTCTAGATGAAAGAATAAAAAAAAGAAAGAAGGAAGAGCATAGCTAGAAGGAAATATACAGTTAATCGCGTTAATGGTTGTATTTATTGTATTAAATGGATATAAATTAATATGATAATATGAATTATTTGATGAAATTATTTAATGACTTTGAGTGTTTTGTCTTGAGAAATTAATTATTATAAAAGGTAAAATGCGAATAAGTGCATATTGTGTAAATCTCATTTTGTAATGTTAAAATATATGTTAATCTAAAAAATAAATAATAATTTTGTCACGCTTTAAACGAAAGTGAAAAAAGTAGTAATAGGCGAACATCTATTATCTTAAGTCCCCACTTAATAGAGAATCGTGCCTATATTGCTATGCAGTATTGTCACGACGCAATATGTGAGGGTAGAGGTATTAATATTAATACATCATCACCACTAACATTATGAAACTAATTAAAACATTCGATGGTTTTTTAAGAGGCCATTTTAACTTCGAGAGCATTGTTAAAAGTATTTTAGCGATATCTCTTATTCAGCTCGTTGTGATTTGCTTAGGTGTAAATCTAAACTTTATTCATTTAGCTATTCCGCTATTGTATTTCTTTACTAGAAAAACGGCAAGTCATGTAGAACCGTCAGCCAGTGAATTTGTGCTACATGTTAGCGTGGTTATTCTCGTGATTTTATTGCCGAGTTTATTTCCGTTTCAATACATCGGATCGCTAATTTTTGCTTATGTATTAACGTATTTGATGTTGATATATAAGGAAGTAAAAACCATCAAACCTTCTTCAGCAAATCAGAGTATTTTAGGGTTTATCGGTTTTTTCTGCAATTATTTGATTGCGTGTTTAATCGCTAAAACAATTTTCTTTTTAGTTACTTATATCTATGCTGATTTTGGCGTTGAATATGTATTCTTTCAAACAGGTTTATCGGTTTTAGTTTTGTTGTTTAGTTTATTGAGTTTAGTAAATATCAATGAAGCGAATAAAACAATCCTAAATCAAGTACCTGCTTTTATGGTAAATAAAGCAGAAATCCAATCCTATAGCTATGTAGTGGAGGATAAAGAAAGAACCATTGTTGATTTCTTCGAAACAAGTGACGAATTCCTAGCTAATTCATTCTCTTTGGAAGATTTAGCGGATGCAGTTGGCTTGAGTAAACAAGAAGTTTCAACTGTGATTAATCACCAATTGAACTCTTCTTTTTATCATATGGTTGCGCAATATAGAATCTTACATGCAAAAGAACTGTTGCAAGAGCGCAATAATTTAACCATTGAAGCCATTGTAGAAGAATGTGGTTTTAGTTCGAAATCAACGTTTAATAAATATTTCAAACTTTTTGTTGGAAAAACACCATCGGTATATCGCAGTCAAATAGCTTAGTATTATTAGTATGGAATTTTATTTCAACTTAATTGTATTAACAGCAACAATTATCTTTGGCAGTATTTCATTTATTGTCAATCGAACTTTGACGACGACGACAAAAACGCAAAAAATACTTCATGTTTTTTTGCTGTTTTTTGTTCTGCATATTGTTACCATCTTGTGTTTGAGGTTGGTTGTGCCAGATTATCGATTTCTGAGTTTAGGATTGCCGTTAAATACAGCGTATGCACCTACATTTTATTGTTGTTTGGTTTTGCTTTCAGAAGAAGTGAAACAAACAGCGCATACACAACGATATTCTTTTTTTATCTTACATTTTATTCCAACAATTATATTACTCGCCTTTTATGGGGTCTTTTTGAGTAGACAAGTGGGAATTAATGATGAGGAAGCGTATTTGTATTTGATTGTACTTTATTCTGTTGAAGTACTGCAATATGTTGGATATGCTTTTACAGGTTATTTCAAGATTAATAAATTGATGCTGAATAACAGTATCCGTTTATTGATTCTCCGCGTGATGTGGATCATGATCTTTATGGCCTTAGTTTCCCTAGGTGTTGTTTTTTATAATAACGTTTTGTATTACGATTTATCTGTGACGTATCTCGCTTTATTGTGTTTTTCTGTGGTGATTTTTAATTACTATATGGCGAGGTTGAAATACGTGAAGGTTGTACCTGTATCAGAAGGCGAAGTGGGAGTAGAACCCACAGCTGATGATCAAGCGTTGTTGAAATACGAAAAATCAAAATTAGCGGAGGAGGTTTTACTTGCTTATAAGGTGAAAGTGGAACAAGTACTGCAAGATAAAAAGTCATACCTGAAACTCAACTTTACGTTGGATGATTTAGAACGAGAAAGTAAAATTGCTAAACACCATTTATCGCAGTTCTTTTCTACCATGTATGGGATGAATTTTAATGCCTATGTCAATAAACTACGCGTTGAATATGCAAAGGAATTGCTTGAAAAAAGAAATTTTGATATTTCTGTTTCTGAATTAGGAGATGAATGTGGATTCAATTCTCGTACTTCTTTTTTTAGAGCGTTTAAAAAATATGAAGGAGTCTCACCTTCAGAGTATATTACGAATATTCTTGAGAATCGATAAAACGATTGATTTTTAGCTTTTTTCCTGTTTCTTTGTGTTTTTGTAGCACTAAAGATAATTTGATCTGGAGTATAAAAGCAACAAAACACCAAGCAATAACAGTTTTTCATCTTTACAAAAATCAAAAAAGCAATAACACCTTTACAAAAAAGGTAAAAAAACACCCTCCACAAGTACCCAGCTTCATTTCTCCTCACTATTTCATTTGCATATAAAAAGAGTTGTTTATATTTGTATTAGCATTGAATATTTCAATTGATAATAGAAAAATAATTTACAAGCGTAGTAAAGTAAAAAAATAGAAAGAATGATTATACAACCTAGAACTCGTGGATTTATCTGCTTAACGTCTCATCCAGAAGGATGTGCAGCGCATGTTAAACAACAAATAGCCTATGTTCAATCGAAAGGAAAAATAGCAAATGGACCTAAAAAAGTACTTGTAATTGGTGCTTCTACTGGTTTTGGATTGGCATCACGTATAGCAACAGCTTTTGGTTCTGACGCAGCTACTATTGGTGTGTTTTTCGAAAAGTCAGCTACAGAAGGCCGTCCAGCAACTGCAGGTTGGTATAATTCAGCAGCATTTGAACAAGAAGCTGCTAAAGCAGGTTTATATGCAAAAAGCATCAATGGTGATGCATACTCGGATGAGATTAAGAAACAAACAATCGAATTGATTAAACAAGATTTAGGTCAAGTCGATTTAGTGGTATATAGTTTAGCTTCACCTAGACGTACACATCCTAAAACGGGAGTAGCTTATGCTTCTGTTTTAAAGCCAATCAACGAACCTTTCTCGAATAAGACGGTTGACTTTCATACTGGTGTAGTATCTAATATTACTATTGATCCAGTAACAGAACAAAGCGATATTGATAATACAATCGCAGTAATGGGAGGAGAAGACTGGAAGTTCTGGATGGAAGACCTAAAAGCAGCAGGTGTTTTAGCAGATGGAGTGAAAACAGTAGCGTATTCTTACATTGGACCTGAGTTGACTTACCCTATTTATAGAAATGGAACAATCGGGATGGCTAAAAATGATTTAGAAGCAACCGTTCCTACAATCAATAATTTACTAGCAGATTTACATGGTGTATCGTATGTGTCTGTGAATAAAGCATTAGTAACGCAATCAAGTTCAGCAATTCCTGTAGTGCCTTTATATATTTCTTTATTGTACAAAGTGATGAAAGAGAAAAATATTCACGAAGGATGTATTGAGCAGATGTATCGCTTATTTGACGATCGCCTATATGCGGATAAACCAGTAGCGTTAGATGCAGAAGGAAGAATCAGAGTAGACGACTGGGAAATGAGAGAAGATGTTCAGGCAGAAGTAGCTAAGCTTTGGGAACAAATTAACTCAGACAATATCAATGAGATTTCAGATTTAGAAGGATACAGAAGAGACTTCTTTAATCTATTTGGATTTGAATTTGACGCGATTGATTATAGTGCAGAAACAAATGAATTAGTAGATGTACCTAGTATAAAATAATAAAAAAGTCGATGGTAAAACCATCGACTTTTTTTTATGTTGATCATCATCGCATCATTTATCTCACCTAGTTTTATATTTGTTTTGGTGTTCGATGAATATATCTCACCTAGTTTTATATTGGTTTTAGTGTTCGATGAATCTTCACTTCGTTCCGATTTTCACTTCGTTCCGATTTTCACTGTGTTCCGATTTTCACTGTGTTCCGATTTTCACTGTGTTTCGATTTTCCCTGTGTTTCGATTTTCACTGTGTTTCGATTTTCACTGTGTTTCGATTTTCACTGTGTTTCGATTTTCACTTCACTTCATTTCGATTTCACCATCTATCTCACCTAGTTTTATATTTGTTTTGGTGTTCGATGAATATATCTCACCTAGTTTTATATTGGTTTTGGTGTTCGATGAATCTTCACTTCGTTTCGATTTTCACTACGTTTCGATTTCACCGTCTCACCATCACACCGTCTCACCATCACACCGTCTCACCATCTCACCCTAAATATTGCTCTTGTAAATCCTGAATAACTTCTTGAATTTGTTGAGAAAGCGCTTGTATGTACTGTGCTAAGTCATCTTTGGTTTGGAACTCGAGGGTTTTATCTTCTAATTTTTCTAATGCTGGGACAAGATGATTGATTTGTAGCTGTTTGAACATCGGTAGCATCTTATGTGCAATATTGCTGATGGTTTCATAATCGAAATCATCTTTTGCGTAGTTTAAATCGAGTATATTCTCTTGGGTACTATCAACAAAAATGACTACAAATTTGCGCAAAGCAGCACTATCTTCGCCGATGAACTGTTTAATTTGGTTGATGTCGTACAAATGAGTTGGTTTCTCATCTGAAAGAACTGTATTGGATGGCGTATCCCATTCAATGGTATGATTAGGATGTAAGAGTTGAGTAATCAAGGTCAATAGCTCCTGAAGTTGAATAGGTTTTTGATGCGCGGAGGTAAATCCAGCATGGGTAAAATCTTCCAAGGTAAGGTCGCGTTTACCAGATAGCGCAATGATGGGAGTCTCACGGTATTTTGGATTGGCGCGTACGAGTTGAATCATTTCAAAACCATCCATTTTTGGCATTTGAATATCGCTTAGAATAACATCATATGTATTCTGTGCTAAAACAGTTTCTATCTCAGAAGAATCATTGAGAATTTCAATGTGCTTGAAGAGAGGGGAAAGTAGTTCTTCCATTAATTGTAGCTGAATTTTATCGTCATCCACAACGAGAATGGTATTTTGATTCAATACGGTAAAGAGTTCTTTGTATTGGTGTACGGTTGTATGGGCATTGATTTGTACATCTGCTTCTTCCAAAGGTAAAGTCAAAGTAAAAATGGAACCTTCACCCAAGATGCTTTCTACTTTTATTTCTCCTCCCAATAAACCAATCATACGCTTGGATATATTAAGTCCTAACCCTGTACCTCCAAAGCGTTTTTCAATCCCTTCATTGGCTTGGCTAAATTCCTTGAAAATATTTTCAATTTGATTTTGTTCAATGCCTATACCTGTATCAATCACTTTAATCTGCAATTGGTCCTCTAGTTTAATGGCCTCCACAAATACACCGCCTTTTTGCGTGAATTTCAGGGCATTGGTAATTAAGTTAGTTACAATTTGCTTTAAGCGATAAGGGTCAGAGATAAACGTATTGTTTAGCGCCTGATCTACCGTCCATTTTAATTTGATTTTTTTGTTATCCGCATTGGGAACCAAAGGCGCACAGATGCTTTCTAGTAATTCTTTTGGATTGAATGCTTTTTCCTGAATACTGATTTTATTGTTTTCTAACTTAGAGAAGTCCGTTAAATCATTGATTAGATTAGCAATATACTGGGTGGAACTCTGTATGTTGTTGAGGTACTGCCTTTGTTTGCTCGTTAATTCCGTTGATTCTAGCAGATTAGAAAATCCAATTAAACTCCCTAGCGGGGTCTGTAAATCATGGGTAACCGTTGCAAATAACATGGTTTTACTGCGCAATAATACCTCTCTTTCTTTGTTGAGTTGCTCTAATTTTAGACGATATTCTTGTGTTTGGTTAATGTCTTTGATAATAATCCATCCTAAAATGATAATCACAAATAGGGCTGATCCTCCAATATAAGCAATATTGGTAGAAGCCGTACTAATACGTGCCTTTGATTCATTGATATTCTGATACGAAAGGGTGAGTAAGTTTTGCTCGATACTCTCTAAGATCTTACGCAGTTCATTTGTAATGTTCTTGTTTTCTATCACTAATTTTTGCTCCTCTTTTAATAAGGTTGCTTGTTGTTGATTCACTTTTTCCTGTGCCTTGAGAATGATGGTTTCCATGGCAGTAATCAATGAATCTGTAACGTTGGGATAATTGATGGTTTTGGTGATGGTATCCGTGTGATCTCCTTTAAATAGTCGAGCCCAACCACTGCGCTTTTCCTTTTCTTTGGACTGGATGACAATGGGTTGTATTTTGCGCTCGATTTCATCGCGTATGTCGTAAATTTTATCAATGGCTTCACTGTAATCTCGGTCTTCATTAATTTCTTTTCTCGCCTTGATGATGTTGTTGAAGCTGACTTTTTTCTTCTTTAATAGGTCTTGGACTAAATCAATTTTTTGGTGAATCGCTTGATCTGTTGTGGTTAGTTTGATTCGGTCAATCTGATTGACCAAGGTATCTAAATGAGAATAGTAACTTTGGATGTCTTTATTGTTTCCTGTTACAATAGCATTTCGACTGTAGATCTCTGAAGAATACAGGTTGTTTAGCGTACTACTAACAAGAAATATCTTATTGTTTTCCTTTACCACTTGCTCTTCGGGTAAAGTAAATTTTTTAGCCTCTTTATAGATGTAAAAACCCGAAAAGAAAACAGCTCCAAGTAGAAAAATATACAAGAATATGATTTTAATCTTTATTGATTTTGAGGGTTTCATGTTGTGTTTCGTTAGAATTGAGCTACAAATGTACAAAATGTTGCGTCTTGTTTTTGGATTTTGTAAATCAATGATTTTGCTCGATGAAATGTTAAATTGTTAAAGAGGAAGGATTGCTGTATCTGTTGTGTGTGCTTTGTTTATTTGTTAAATTTTAATATAAATTATATTTTTATTTGGAAATTGATTATTATTGATTAGCTTTAGTAGAAACAATGTAATGATGATGGTGTTAAAAAGTTAAGAGGGGCATTGAATGTATGTTAGGTTTAATCAATTAAAATAGGATGTTATGGCAAAAAATGATTTATTTAAGAAAGATTGGTTAGATATTGTATTTGCAGGTAGAAATAAGCAGTATGGAGCCTACAAATTACGTCTAGAAAGTCCTAGAACCACACTCTTAGCTTTAGGAAGTGGGTTGTGTTTATTCGCATTTGTATTTGTAGCACCAACCGCTATTTCTTCTTTTTTTGAAGAAGAAAATGGATTCGCTGGAGGAGTTATCGATTATGTGGATCCTATTGATAAAACGATTGAGTTCGTTGATGTTGATATACCCAAAGTAAAGGAAGAAGAAGTAAAGCCGATAGTGGAAGAGACAAAAACAGAGGAGGCGAGTGCGCCTGCTTCTAGTATGAATGTAGAGCGATTTGCCATTTTAGAAGTAGCATCAGCAGATGAGATCACGGAAGAACCAGCAAAACAAGAAAATTTAGTAGATGTATTAATTGGAAGCGAATCGATAGAAGGCAATGTTGAGGGTCGTATTTTAATCACTGAAACACCTGGTAAAACAGAGAATGGAACGGGGACCAATACAACCGGCACGGATGAAAGAGAGGGAGGGAATGACATTGTTCACTTCACGACTGAAAGAGCAGAACCACTAGGTGGGATGGCTAATTTTAGTCAAATGTTTATTTCTAAGTTTCGTGTAATACACGTACCTGATAATACACGTAAAGTACAAGTTATTCTGTCTTTTGTTGTAGAAAAGGACGGTAGTATCACAGATATTAAAGTATTGCGTGATCCTGGGTATGGCACAGGGACAGAAGCGATTCGCGTATTAAAAAGCATGCCGAAATGGAAACCTGCACGTCAGGATAATCGAACAGTACGATCTCAATTCACTTTACCCATAACGATTCAGGTGCAGTAAAGCGAGATAAATTGATAGATAGGTTTATAAAAAGCAAAAGCGATCCATGGATCGCTTTTGTTGTATAGTAAAGATTGTACTTAGTCTCTTGAGATTCCTCTTGAAATTACAATTTTTTGGATTTCAGATGTTCCTTCATAGATTTGGGTGATTTTAGCATCACGCATCATGCGTTCTACATGATATTCTCTAACGTACCCATTTCCACCGTGAATTTGAACCGCCTCTATGGTTGTATCCATTGCTGTTTTAGAAGCAAATAATTTAGCCATTGCACCAGAAACGGAGATATCTTGACCTGCATCTTTTTCTGCTGCAGCTTTTAAACACAACATTCTAGCGGCAGAAATTTGAGTAGCCATGTCAGCTAATTTAAATGCAATCGCTTGGTGATTGATAATTTCTGTTCCAAAAGCTTTGCGTTCTTTCGCGTATTTTAAAGACAATTCATATGCCCCTTGTGCAATTCCCAAAGCTTGAGAAGCAATTCCAATACGACCTCCATTTAATACGTTCATCGCAAATGCAAAACCAAATCCGTCTTCACCAATTCTGTTTGCTTTAGGTACTTTTACGTCTGTAAATAATAAGGTATGTGTATCCGATCCACGGATTCCCATTTTTTGCTCTTTTGCTCCAATTTCAAATCCAGGTAATCCTTTCTCAACGATGAAAGCATTAATCCCTTTGTGTTTCTTTTCTGGGTTTGTCTGTGCAATTACAATGTAGAAAGAAGCTGTACTACCATTGGTAATCCAGTTTTTCGTTCCGTTTAATAGGTAGTAATCTCCCATGTCAACGGCAGTTGTTTTTTGTGAGGTAGCATCCGAACCTGCTTCAGGCTCAGATAAACAAAAAGCCCCGATCCCTTCTCCTGAAGCTACCTGAGTTAAGTATTTTTCTTTTTGTTCTTCACTTGCATATTTTTCTAAACCTGCACAAACTAAAGAGTTATTAACAGATAACACTACAGCAGTAGAAGCGTCAACTTTTGCAATTTCTTCCATTGCTAATACATAGGACACGCTATCTAATCCACTTCCTCCATACTTTGGATCAACCATCATCCCTAAAAATCCAAGCTCTCCTAATTTCTTAATTTGTTCTGTTGGGAAAATTTGATGTTCGTCTCTTTCAATAACACCAGGTAATAATTCAGTCTGCGCGAAATCACGAGCAGCTTGTTGAATCATTAGTTGTTCTTCTGTTAATTTAAAATCCATTGATTGTTTATTTTATGCTTTGTAAGCTGAAAAAATTATGAGTTCAAATATAACGGAATAATATCAAATATTCAATTAGTATGCGTAAATTTATACCTATGAAAAATAGTCAATATCGCGTTATCGGCATCATGTCTGGCACATCTTTGGATGGAGTGGATTTGGTGTATGTTACTTTGTCTTTGCATCAAGGAGCGTGGTCATTTGAAATTGAACAAGGCCAAACGATTCCTTATACAGAAGCTTGGAGAAAGAAGCTCAAAACAGCAATTACTTTAAACAAAGCAGAACTTGATGTCTTGGATGAACAATATACGGTATATTTGGGTCAAGTGATTACTGCTTTTATTCAAGAACATGCCTTAGAATCTATTGATTTTGTTTGTTCGCATGGACATACAATTTTACATCGCCCAGATTTAGGGTATACGGTTCAAATTGGAAATTTATCCATTTTGGCAGATTTGATTCAACATAAAGTCGTGTGTGATTTTCGCGTACAAGATGTCCTGCTAGGAGGACAGGGAGCTCCTTTGGTACCGATTGGCGATCGCTTGCTTTTTAGTGCCTATGATGCGTGTTTAAATCTCGGTGGTTTTGCAAATGTCTCGTATGAGAATCAATTGAACTACCGCATTGCTTTTGATTTATGCCCGGTAAATGTATTGCTTAATGAACAGGCGAATAAATTAGGCTTACTATTTGATGCTGAAGGACAAAAAGCACGACAAGGAGTACTATGCGCTCCGTTATTAACGGCGTTGAATGGATTAGACTATTACAATAAAATACCTCCTAAATCATTAGGAGTTGAATACGTCACTAGTAATATTCAACCATTAGTTGATTTATATCCCAATACTGCCGAAGATTACTTAGCAACGTTTGTAGAACACATCGCCATGCAAATCGCTCAAGGAATTCCATTGCATAAACAGGCGAAAATTTTAGTAACAGGTGGAGGAGCTTTTAATAGTTATTTGATGGAGCGTATTCAATATCATGCACCCACTTATCAATTTGACGTTCCTTCAGTATTGTTGATTAACTATAAAGAAGCGCTAATTTTTGCTTTATTAGGGGTGCTTAAAGTGAGAGATGAAGTCAATACACTCGCTAGTGTTACTGGAGCACAATATGATCACAGTGCGGGTATTATCTATGATATTTTTGATCCCGTTTGGTAAGAAAACGACGATTTAAAAACGTTAATCTGCTTGTTTACCACATGCAAAACACCCTATCTTTGATTTGCTTTTACTGAAAGGAACATGCTTGATGAGGATTGTTTTGTAAAAGTGATTGAAATCAAATGATTTACATTAAATTAATTAGTAATAGAGGATAGTAACCCTATTTTTTGACTTATGACCTATCAAGAAACTGTCTTGTGGATGTTTGAACAACTTCCCATGTATCAACAGCAAGGAGCAAGTGCTTATAAAGCCGATTTATCAAATATAGAAAAATTAGCGGCACATTTAAATCATCCTGAAAAGGAACTAAAAACGCTGCACATTGCAGGTACAAACGGCAAAGGATCTACTTCGTCTATGTTGGCGTCTATTTTACAAGAAGCAGGTTATAAGGTTGGGTTATATACTTCCCCTCATTTAAAAGACTTTAGAGAGCGCATTAAGATTAATGGGGAAGAAATTACCGAACATTTTGTTGTTGATTTTATAGCGACCAATCAATCGTTTTTTGAGCAAGAGTCGTTGAGTTTTTTTGAAATGACGGTTGGAATGGCTTTTGAATACTTTAAAAAAGAGCAAGTAGATGTTGCTGTTATTGAAGTGGGCATGGGAGGACGATTGGATGCAACGAATATTATTACGCCTTTGGTTTCCGTGATTACAAATATTGGAAAAGATCACATGGCTTTTCTCGGAACTACATTAGCTGAAATAGCGGGAGAAAAGGCAGGAATTATCAAGGAAGGGGTTCCTGTGGTGATTGGAGAATATGTAGCCGAAACGAAACCCGTTTTTATTGCCAAGGCAAAAGCCATGCAAAGCCCGATTTATTTTGCGTCAGAAACGTATGCTTCTAATACATGGACCTCTGATTTGAAGGGAATCTATCAGCAAAAGAATATACGTACCGTTCGTCAAACCATTGAATTGTTGCGCAAAGATTTTGTGATTACAGAAAAAAATGAAAAAGAAGGGTTAAATCACGTGGTCGCTCATACAAAATTACAAGGTCGTTGGCAAGTACTACAAGAAAATCCAAAGGTGATTGCGGATACCGCACATAACGAACATGGGCTTGCCATTGTAATGGAACAGCTGAAAACGGAAAAATACGAACAGTTATACTTTGTTTTTGGGGTAGTCAACGATAAAGATTTGCAAACTGTTCTACCACTTTTGCCCCAAGAGGCAAAATATTTCTTTGCTAAGCCAACTATTTTTCGCGGATTAGATGGAAATATTTTAGCAGAGAAAGCGAAGGAATTTGGATTGGAAGGAATGGTTTGTGATTCAATACCAGAAGCTTATGCAAAAGCTAAGGCTGTTGCTAAGGCGGAAGACTTGATTTATATAGGGGGAAGCACTTTTGTTGTAGCAGAAATTTTATAAAAAAAAGTTTCAAAAAGCTTGCAAAGATAAAATCCCGTCGTATATTTGCACCCGTAATCAACACACGATTACACGTTCATTAAGAAAGGGCGATTAGCTCAGTTGGTTCAGAGCATCTCGTTTACACCGAGAGGGTCGGGGGTTCGAATCCCTCATCGCCCACCATTCTTACACATATTGAAATATTCCGAATTTATAGAAATATTTATTAGGGCGATTAGCTCAGTTGGTTCAGAGCATCTCGTTTACACCGAGAGGGTCGGGGGTTCGAATCCCTCATCGCCCACAATATATAAATAAAAGTTAATTCGGGCGATTAGCTCAGTTGGTTCAGAGCATCTCGTTTACACCGAGAGGGTCGGGGGTTCGAATCCCTCATCGCCCACTATTTTTATTAAATTTGGAATTATTTCCGAATATACGTTTTATATTCGGGCGATTAGCTCAGTTGGTTCAGAGCATCTCGTTTACACCGAGAGGGTCGGGGGTTCGAATCCCTCATCGCCCACAATATTTTACAATAAAACGATACGCATTCGGGCGATTAGCTCAGTTGGTTCAGAGCATCTCGTTTACACCGAGAGGGTCGGGGGTTCGAATCCCTCATCGCCCACAAGAAAAAGCTTATTCATTTGAATAAGCTTTTTTTGTTTATATCCATTACTTCCCATTCAATTAGCTACTAAGCTTCCATATTTTGTCCCTTATTTCCTATAAGTAGTTTGCAAATTATCTGTTTATATTTTTTACTTCTTTGTTTTTTTACTTCTCTATTTTTCTTGCTGATAACAAAAAATACACTTTGAGTATTTTTGATAATAACTTAATCTTGTCTTGAGGTTTATTTGTATTTTTAAGTTAAAATAATAGAAATAATTATAATTAAGCTCTGTTTTGATGTACTTTTGGTAAAGTTAATGATAAAATGATATTAGATTACGTGTTGAAAGTGAAGATAGGTAATACAATCTAATAGGGGGATTAATTATAATTGCTAGTATTATGAAAAGAAAATTATTTGCTGTGGCATTTTTTATGGGGTTTTGGGGAGCTTATTGTCAGGTTGGTATTGGAACGCGTTCACCTAATGTATCATCAGAATTAGATGTTGTATCGAAAGACAAAGGGGTTTTAATTCCTCGTGTTCCTTTAACTTCAACAAAGGATACCAAAACGATTAAGGGAAACGATGGGAATGGTTATGAAAATAGTCTTTTGATATTTAATACCCTGACGCAAAATGATGTTACACCAGGATACTATTACTGGTATCAGGATAGATGGATGCGTATTTTAGATGAAGGAGCAATGGAGCAATACCTTAATAAATATGGAGGTAATGTTCATTATGATGGGGCTACATTGACTTTTGTCAATGAAAATGGTGATACGGTTACAATAGACCTGTCCACCATTATTCAGGCAGGTGAAACGCTAACGACGGTAGTAAGAATAGACGAAGGTAAATATGAATATACCAATGAAGCGGGAACCAAAGTCGTAATTGATGTAATGTCTGATGTGACGAATAATTTCGAAGAGATCATCAACAGAACAGAAGTTCAAGAGATTCTAAATCAATACATCACCGAGAATGGTGGTAACATCCACTATGATGGGGATTCTTTTACGTATGTAGACGAAAATGGACAGACCGTTTCTTTAGATATGATTACCATTGTAAAGGGCAGTGAAACCGTTACTACTTTAGTGAAAGACCCATTGAACAATGGAAAATATACCTACACCAATGAGGCTGGTCTAGCCGTGGTTATTGACGTACAGGCAGATGTGAGCAATAACTTTGAAGAAATCATCAACAGAACGGACGTTCAAGAGATTCTAAATCAATACATCATCGAGAATGGCGGTAACATCCACTATGACGGTGATTCTTTTACATATGTAGACGAAAATGGACAGACCGTTTCCTTAGATATGACTACCATTGTAAAAGGCAGTGAAACGCTAACGACTTTAGTAAGAATAGACGAAGGTAAATATGAATATACCAATGAAGCGGGAGCCAAAGTCGTAATTGATGTAATGTCTGATGTGAGCAATAACTTCGAAGAGATCATCAACAGAACGGAAGTTCAAGAGATTTTAAATCAA